>NZ_LSBB01000017.1 GCF_001584335.1 Bacillus atrophaeus | reverse complement strand
ATGGACCGCAGATTAAGTTCGCCACATCCTGTGGCAACATCTGCGTGACCTGCATCGTGCTGGCCTTAGTTTGACTGACTACGCACATCGCTGTGCGATTTTTATGTTAAAACTTTGAATTAACAGGTACGTTTTGTCTTGTTTAGTTTTCAAAGATCATGACTTGCTTCTCAATGAAGCGACTTTATCAATATAACATTATCTCATCATTATGTCAAATGTTTTTTTGATTTTATTTTTCCGCCGCTGTGAGCTTTTTTTCAGAAGCGCATCAGCGACGTTTAATAATATACCATGGCTATGAAACAGAGTCAACATCTTTTTTAAAAGAATATCCCCGATGATAGATTGCCTGGCTCTTGGTCTCTATTTGGCATACTTCGATAAAACCTTTTTCAGTCAGATAATCAAGCAGAACGCCAAGGTCTGGTGTGAAATCCTTTAAGTCCGTATGTTGTAGAAGCTCTCCGAATTGCCAAATGTCTTTTTCCTTCATTACTTGATATAGATGGGCAGAACCGATCTCTGCTTTAGAGTGAATAAGAAAATCATTTGCTAAGAATAATAATTCAAGCCTTTTTTCCAGGCTTTCATGACTCTCAATCAGTTCAGAGTACAGCTTGTATACCTGCGGCTCCATCTGCCGGACTTGATTCCACACTGTTGTTTCAGGATGAAACCCTCTGTCAATCACTTCAATACGGGCTAAATGATGAAGAGCATGCACTACCGCATTGTAAGCATCTAAAAACTGATTCGCTTCAAAAAAGGCTTTGCCTTCTATATACCTTCTGATTAACTTTCCGTATTCAAGACCGATTTTCAATTTCCGCTCTGCAAACGGAAATGTATTAAGCCTGTCAATCAGTTCAACAATATATTCATTCCGATCAAACAGGACTCTCCCATTTAGGATCCAATCTATGATTCTCCTATTGGTTCCGAGCAAAATCCATTCTTGAACTTGTGCGTCCGTTACAATATTTAAAGAAGCCGTTTGGTGTTCAAACTCATAATGCTTTATAAAGAGAGGCTCTTCCGCCTGTTTTACAATAACAAGTAAAGCCGCATCAAAATTATCCGTTATGGAAGATGCTTTGTTTCTTCTCTCAATCATTATGACAGCCAATGTATTCGGATGACTTGCTCTTTCTTGGTAAATTGGACGGAGAAGATTTTCCATTCCCATTCCTCCAGTGCAAATGTGTCAGTTATTATATTTTTTACTCTCCATTCATTTCTATGATGAAACGGAAAATCCTTTTTTCTAAACATATTGAACTATTATAAACAATTTCACGGCATGTCTCTACAGCAAAGTTTCAATTCCGGATGAAAACATGAAGAAACTCCCAGTGTGAATATGCTATATTTAAACAGAGGGGGATGGACATGGCGAAATACTCCAGCAAAATTAATAAAATCAGAACGTTTGCGTTAAGTTTGGTTTTCGTTGGGTTTATCATTATGTACATCGGGATTTTCTTTAAGGAGTCTGTGCTGCTTGCAAGCTTATTTATGTTACTCGGGCTTTTGTCCATCGGGCTCAGCACTGTCGTTTATTTTTGGATCGGCATGCTTTCAACGAAAGCAGTCCGGGTGGTGTGCCCTGCTTGCGAGAAAGAAACAAAGATTTTAGGAAGAGTCGATATGTGCATGCATTGCAGAGAGCCGCTTACATTAGACAAAAATCTTGAAGGCAAGGCTTTCGACGAGTCTTATAACAGCAAAAGAAACGCCAAATAAAATAAGCTGGCCGCTTTGACACGGTCAGCTTATTTTAATGGTTTTCTTTTTTCAGGCATTCTTGGCAGACGCCGTAGATCTCTAAACGGTGGTGGCTTACTTTAAAGCCGGTCACATGTGCAGCGAGCTGCTCCACTTCATCAAGACCCGGATAGTGAAAATCAACGATCTTACCGCACTTTTCGCAAATGGCGTGGTAATGGTCCGAAGTCACAAAATCGAATCTGCTTGAAGCATCGCCATACGTCAATTCTTTCACAAGACCCGACTCCCGGAACACGCGTAAATTGTTGTATACCGTCGCTACGCTCATATTAGGGAATTTCCCTTCCAGAGCTTTATATATATCGTCCGCTGTTGGATGAGCCATAGAATCCACGAGATATTCCAAAATCGCATGACGTTGAGGAGTAATGCGAACCCCAGTTTCCTTCAACGTTTCTAAGGCTTCTTTTAGTTCATGTGCAGCCATCCGTCATGCACCTCTCTTCTAAAAAAGATTCTTACATTATAATGTTTATAATTAGTGTAACTCTTTTTATGATTCTTTGTCAATTATAATCAGGATAAAAGATACAAAAGACCAGCTTTACGGCAGGCCAGGCTTCCCTGCGCTTTTTATTTTGCTGAAACTTCTTTCAGCGCTTGAAGCGCTTCAGCTACGTGATCTTTCACCTTCACTTTTCTCCATTCTTTAATCAGCCGTCCTTCTTTGTCAATTATAAAGGTTGACCGCTCAATCCCCATATATTCTTTACCAAAGTTTTTCTTAAGTTTCCAGACGCCGAACGCTTCCGCCAGCTTGTTTTCATCATCAACGAGCAGCAGAAAAGGAATACCATGCTTCTCTTTGAACTTTCCATGCTTTTCTTCGCTGTCAGGGCTTACGCCGATAATGACAGCATCAAGCTCTGCAAAGCTTTCATGATGGTCACGGAAATCACATGCTTCAGTGGTGCATCCCGGCGTCATATCTTTCGGATAAAAATAGAGGACGATGTATTTTCCTTTAAAGTCCGATAATCTTACCTTTTCACCATTGTCACCCTTTAATTCAATGTCCGGTGTTTCTTGTCCGATTTCTACAGCCATTTTCTTTACCTCCAAGGTGTTTTTAATAAGCGTATCCAATTCCATAGCAGATTACAACTCTTACCCTCCCTCACCGTTTTTCTATTTGCCGGACCTTGAACCGTTGTGCTCGTTTTGAAGCATGCTACAATAGAAATGACGCAAGGAGATATAGGAGGTATTATTTTTGTATACGAAATCAGTTGAACTTCATAATGAAGCCTTAGAGCATATTGTCGGAGGCGTAAACAGCCCTTCCCGATCTTATAAAGCGGTAGGCGGAGGCTCTCCGGTTGCCATGGAGAAAGCTAACGGCGCTTACTTCTGGGATGTGGACGGAAATCAATATATTGATTACTTGGCGGCATACGGTCCGATTATTACCGGGCACGCCCATCCGCATATTACGGAAGCCATCAAGAAAGCAGCGGAAAACGGCGTATTATACGGGACGCCGACAGCTCATGAGGTTACCTTTGCCAAAATGCTGAAGGAAGCGATTCCGGCGATGGATAAGGTGCGGTTTGTCAATTCAGGGACGGAAGCAGTAATGACGACGATTCGGGTGGCCCGGGCTTATACCGGCAGAACAAAAATCATTAAATTCGCAGGCTGCTACCATGGTCATTCGGATCTTGTACTTGTGGCTGCCGGGTCCGGTCCGTCCACTCTCGGCACCCCTGATTCGGCCGGAGTTCCAAAAAGCATTGCCAGCGA
This sequence comes from Bacillus atrophaeus, assembly GCF_001584335.1. Classification (GTDB taxonomy): domain Bacteria; phylum Bacillota; class Bacilli; order Bacillales; family Bacillaceae; genus Bacillus; species Bacillus atrophaeus. The sequence continues at coordinate 116,547 of NZ_LSBB01000017.1, read as the reverse complement.
AGTCATCACGGTTCCTTTTAATGATATTGAAAGCTACAAAGAGGCGCTTGATAAATGGGGCAGCGAGATTGCAGCAGTCCTCGTTGAACCGATTGTCGGCAATTTCGGAATCGTCGAGCCTAAGGAAGGATTTTTAGAAAAGGTAAATGAACTGACGCACGATGCGGGCGCACTTGTTATTTACGATGAGGTCATTACGGCGTTCCGTTTTATGTACGGCGGCGCGCAGGATCTTCTGCAGGTTAAGCCTGATTTAACCGCGCTTGGAAAAATCATTGGCGGCGGTCTTCCCATCGGGGCTTACGGGGGCAAAAAAGAAATTATGGAGCAAGTCGCTCCGCTCGGTCCGGCTTATCAGGCCGGAACGATGGCGGGAAATCCCGCTTCGATCCTATCAGGCATTGCATGTCTTGAAGTGCTGAAAGAGGAAGGCGTTTACGAAAAGCTTGATCAGCTCGGCGCAATGCTGGAAGAAGGCATACTCGCACATGCTGAAACACATGGCATTACCATCACAGTCAATCGTCTGAAAGGCGCGCTCACCGTTTACTTTACTGATGAAAAAGTGGAAAATTATGAGCAAGCGGAACAAACAGACGGAGAAACATTCGCAACGTTCTTCAAACTCATGCTTGAACGCGGAATCAATCTCGCACCTTCTAAATATGAAGCATGGTTTATTACAACAGCCCATACAGAGCAGGATATTAAGAATACTCTCGCAGCTGTTGAAGATGCCTTTAAACATTTAAAGAAGTAAAGACACCAGACATGCAGGAGCGGCTTTCGCTCCTGTTTTTTCTTATTTCCAGAAACAATGTGTAAGATATTGGTCTTTTCTCAAAAAAGACCTTGAATATTTGGTATGATCCCTGTATATTACTTTATTGTTTAGCAAATAAACTGACAGGGGATTTTAAGTGTTATACATTTGCTATGTAAAACAATTTACTATAGAAAGGAATGCACGCACAAACTAATGAAACTTGGTGCCCGCATTTTAAAAACAGGGATAGCGATTACGCTTGCTCTTTATTTAGCTTCGTGGATCGGAATTCCTTCGCCGATTTTTGCCGGGATTGCAGCGATTTTTGCGATCCAGCCGTCTATTTACCGGTCTTTTCTTATTATTATTGATCAGGTTCAGGCAAATATCATCGGCGCTGTCATCGCCACCCTATTCGGCCTTATTTTTGGTCCCAGTCCGATTATGATCGGACTGACAGCAGTTATTGTCATTACCATTATGTTAAAGCTTAAAATTGAACACACGATTTCAATCGCGCTCGTTACAGTTATTGCGATTTTAGAAACTGCCGGAGGCGATTTTTTAACATTTGCCCTGATTAGAACCGGCACAGTCATTCTTGGGGTTCTCTGTTCTTTTATCGTCAATCTGGTGTTTCTCCCGCCTAAGTACGAGACCAAACTGATCAATAATACTGTGGAGAACACCGATGAAATCATGAAATGGATCAGGCTGACGATGCGTCAGTCAACGGAGCATTCTATTTTGAAAGAGGATATCGAAAAGCTTAAGGAAAAAATGATTAAACTCGATCAGACATACCTTCTATATAAAGAAGAAAGAAGCTACTTTAAAAAAACGACATATGTAAAATCGAGAAAGCTTGTCCTGTTCAGGCAAGCCATTATTACAGCCAATCGAGCATTGGATACATTAAAGAAACTGCACAGGCTCGAAAACGAAATCTATCACATGCCTGAGGAGTTTCAGACGACTTTGACAGAAGAGATTGATTACCTGCTTCATTGGCATGAACGGATTTTGATGCGGTTTGTCGGCAAAGTTAAGCCGCACGATGATTTTGAGGAAGAAGGCATACAGTACAAACAGCTTTTAACAAGATCATTTTTAAAAAACCAGCAAAACGCTGAGGATGAACTGCTTGATTATAATATGCTTAATATTATGGCAAGCGCGGTGGAATATCGTGAACAGCTTGAACATTTAGAAACATTAATCACAAGCTTTCAGACCTATCATCCGGAAGACAGTGAGTTGGAGACAGAGGAGTAGCCCGGTTTCATTAACCGGGTTTTTTTGCACGAAAAAAACTGATATCGCAGGAGCGATATCAGTTACATGTCAGTTTAAATTTTGGATGGTAAATAAGTGTTTGTAATGGCTGTCCCGCTTCATCAGTTCGTCATGAGTGCCGGTTTCGATAATCGTTCCATTTTCCATCACGACGATTTTATCAGCGTGTGTAATGGTAGACAACCTGTGGGCGACGATGAATGTCGTGCGATCCCTTGCCAGTTTTTCCATGGCTTCCTGGATATAATGCTCGCTTTCGAGATCAAGCGCAGAGGTAGCTTCATCCAATATTAAGAGAGGCGGATTTTTCAAAAAGACCCGCGCTATTGAGATCCGCTGCTTTTGTCCGCCTGACAGCTTGACTCCTCTTTCCCCGACTTTCGTTTCATACCCTTCAGGGAAATTCATAATAAATTCATGGGCATTGGCGGCTTTTGCGGCTTCGATAATGTCTTCAAGCTTAGCATCCGGCTGGCCGATGGCAATGTTTTCCCGAATCGTTTCACTGAATAAAAACGTATCCTGAAGCACCATTCCCACCTGGTTCCGCAGACTTCTCGCCTCATAGTCCCGGATATCGGTACCATCAATCAGCAGGCTCCCGCCTGATACATCATAAAACCGCGGAATCAGGCTGACGAGCGTTGATTTTCCGCCGCCGCTCATTCCTACGAGCGCTATGGTTTCTCCCTTATTCACCTTCAGGGTCACATCAGTCAGTATATCCTCTTTTTCTTTCTCATATTGGAAAGACACATTTTGGAATTCTACTTCGCCTTTAATGTGATTTGCTTTTTTAGCATTCGGTTTATCTGTCAGTTCATATGGTTCGTCAATAAATTCAAACACCCTGTCCATGGATGCGATCGACTGTGTCAATGTGGTGGAAGAATTGATCAGCCTTCTCACGGGATTGTACATTCTGTCAATATACCCGACAAATGCAACCATTGTTCCTACGGTGAGCGGGCCGTTTATGACAAAGTATCCTGCAAACGCAATGACGATGAGAGGCGCCAGATCTGTAATGGTATTGACGACAGCGAAGGTTTTCGCGTTCCAATTGGTATGACTGATTGCTTTATCTAAAAAATGTCCGTTCTTTTCGTTAAAGTTCTCTTGTTCATGGTCTTCTATCGCAAAGCTTCTGATCACCGGCATGCCTTGAATCCGTTCATGCAAGTGGCCTTGAACTTGGGCAAGCGCTTGGGATCTTTCCCTTGTCAGCTTTCTCAGCCGTCCGTAGAAATACTTAACCGATATGCCATATAACGGAAACAACACAATGGATATGAGCGTCAATTTGATATCCAGGGTAAGCATGACACAAATGACAATCAAAATCGTCAGCATGTCGAGCCAGATATTCATTAAACCGGTAATGACAAAATCCTTTGTTTGTTCCACATCGTTTATAACCCGGGAAATGACTTCACCTGTTCTCGTATTGGCATAAAAACGCAAGCTCAGCTTCTGAATATGGTCAAACAGCTTCGCCCTAATGTCATAGAGCACTTTGCTGCCTGTCCACTGGGCAAAATATTGCCGATAATACTCAACAGGAGGCCGGAGCACTAAAAATATGGCAAACATAACAGCCATAATCGTAACCAATGATGTTGTTTTATCGTGGGCGCTGCCGCCTCCCTGAATAATATCATCCACGACATATTTCAGCAGGAGCGGGAGAGCAAGAGGAATAGAAAACTTCACGATTCCGATTAATACTGTAATGACAATCTGCTTCTTATAAGGTTTTACAAAATGCATATAGCGTTTAATAACACCCACACTTCATCCCCCTCTCTCTTTATCATGATGTGCGAGCCCATGTGAAAAACCTGTTGCACCCCCAACAGGTTTTTCATTAAGAATTATTTTGTATAACGCAGAAACCGTTCATACCACATATCTACAAATTCTGGAGCAAACGGCCCTTTTCGCTGGTGAATCCAATGCAGCAGCGTGTTCAGATATTCTCTCAAAATACTGTCGATTTCTTTTGGATAATTCATTAATTTTCGATGGTCATCGTACTCGTCTTCATCAAGAATATTATAAGTCATATCAGGAAATACTTTGACATCCAAATCATAATCAATATATTTAATCGCTTCGTCATCATAGGCAAAGGGCGAACTGATATTGCAATAATAGTGAACTCCGTCTTCTCTCAGCATCCCGATGACATTAAACCATTGTCGCGCATGGAAATAACAGATTGCGGGCTCCCTTGTCACCCATGTCCGGCCATCTGATTCTGTCACCATCGTCCGGTCATTTGCGCCGATGACACACATTTCTGTACTTTTTAAAATCGTCGTTTCATTCCAAATTCTATGAATCAGCCCGTTATGCTTATAGCTGTGAATTTGAATGGTTTCTCCTTCCTTGGGATAGCCCATTTTTCTCCCCTACTTTCTATAAAGCCCTGCGGTTAGTATGTCCAAATTTCCTTTATGACAACGTCTTTTACCTATTATAACGTTACAAATTAAAAAATGAAAATAAAAGAACCATTCCGGTGTCGGAATGGCACATTTTAAGCGCTACACATAAGAAGACGGTTTTTCTGATCTGCGATAGGAGCGAATAACCTGTTCGGTCTGCTTTTGAAATACACTCTGTATGTCAGCCAGATCTTTTCGTTTTATCGCAATCTCCTCCTGAATGGTGTGCAGCCTTGCATCCCGTTCCAAATGCCGGAGTTCTGATTCAACTTGTTTGCACCGGTCAAGCTCTGCCTGCAGGTCGAGAAGCTTATCCATAATCTTCATTTGTTCGCTTACCAGTTTTTCAAATTCTGACATCCGGTTCCTCCTTCATGCCTGGTGCAGGGTATATGGTTTTCCATACAGTATGATTTCTATTTTGCTGAATAAATCCCTTTGACTCTTTATGTTGAGCTTTCACAAGTTTTGTCGTTTTATAAAAAGAAAAAAGCACTTCCACCCGAGGATGAAGTGCTTTTTTTCTGTTTCAGTGATTAGCTGTTTTGTTGTTTGTTTTGTTCAGCAGATTGGTTTTGCTGTCTTACTTGCTGAGCATCAGTTTCACTAGCGAATTCAGTGCCGAATTGTCCTTGTCCAGCAGCTGATTGTTGGTTTTGTTTTCTTACTTGTTGTACGTTTGTTTCGCTAGCAAATTCTGTACCAAACTGACCTTGGCCAGATGCTGATTGTTGGTTTTGTTTTCTTACTTGTTGAGCGTTTGTTTTGTTGTTTGAGTTAGCCATGTTTATCACCTCCACGACAATTAGAATGTGCAGGAGATAAACGGGCTATTCATATTTCGAAAAAAATTTTAAACGAGCAGAGAACGTCCGCCATCGACGATGATAGTCTGCCCGCGGATCATATCCGCTTTTGAAGAAACTAAAAATTCAACGGTATCCACCATGTCTTTAATGTCGACCATTCGTCCGGCAGGCGTATTTTGGCGCGCGTCCTCCAATAGGTCTTCCCTGTTTGGAAAATGCTTAAGTGCATCCGTATCAATCGCTCCGCCGGAAACCGCATTGACGATAATCTGTTTTTGAGAAAGCTCGACCGCCAGATAGCGTGTTAATGCTTCAAGAGCGGCTTTTGACACGCCGACTGTCGTATAGTTTTCAAGATAACGGATGGACCCTAATGAACTGATGCTGACAATATGCCCGCCTCCGTTTCTTTCCATAAGCTTGGCCGCTTCCTGGGCGCAGAAAAGCAATGCTTTCGCATTAATGTTCATCGTCCAGTCCCAATGGGTTTCTTCAAGCTCCATGACAGGTCTTAATACGCCTGACGCAGCGTTGTTAATAAAAACATCAAGTCTGCCGAATGTTTCATCAATTTGCTGAAACATTTCTTTTATTTTTGCAGGCTGTCCGACGTTCGCTTTGACAACAAGCACTTTAACGCCGAGCTTTTCAATTTCCTCAGCAGTTTCTAACGCCGCTTTTTTGCTTCGTGCATAGTTAATAACGATGTTGTAGCCCTGCTCAGCAAGTCTTATTGCGGCTGCTTTTCCGACGCCGCGGCTGCTTCCTGTGACGAGCGCACATTTATTTTGTTCCATTTTTTCCTCAGCTCCTTGTTGTGTATAGTTCTTTCATTTCCACAAATAATAATGATAACAACGAAAAAGGGGGTCTTCTGTTATGTATGTCGGACGTGATATGGGCGAACTTAGTATGATATCCAAAAAAGATTGGAAAAACAGTGAGCTCTCTTATTTTCATCATGCCTTCCAACAAATTATGCCTTATTTGAATGAAGAAGGCCAATCAAAATATCGTGAATTAAATCAAGAAATTGAAGCGCGCGGCGGACTGAAACGAAATGAAGCAGATTACAGCCACGGCACACGCATCAGTTATGATTAAGGCTTAAGGCAGTCGGTTTATGCTACTCGGCTGCCTCAACAGCCATTTTCCATATTTTTTGATGAGAGACGGGAAATGCGAATTCCTCAAGCTGTTTTTTCGTTACTTTTTTCAGACGTGTGCTGTCCGACACTTGTTTTACTTTACCGAAAAATACAGAAATATTCCAGACAAGATGGGTGAAAACGTGCTCGACAACACCTTGCAATTCGTCAATCTCCGCATTTATCCCCATTTCATTCTCTAAAAATAAGACGAGCTGGTCGCGTTCTGTTTTGATTCCTTTTTGTGTTTCAACATTCGGGAATTCCCACAGGTTGGCAAGCAGGCCTTTTGACGGACGTTTATGGATATATATATTTTCTTGATCATCTGTCAGGACAACCGCCGCCATTGTCTTGATCCCCGGTTTTTTCTTTTTGCTTTTGACGGGAAGTTCTCGTTCAGAGCCTTCCGCAAAGGCTGAGCAATGCTTCTGCACCGGGCACAGCAGGCAGGACGGCGACTTCGGTGTGCAGATGATCGCTCCGAGCTCCATCAGCCCTTGATTAAATTCAGATGGTTTTTCTTTAGAAATAAATGCATGAACCGCTTGCTCGAAAATGGTTCTCGTTTTTGGTTTGGCAATATCATCCCAGATGGAAAGGATTCTGGACATCACGCGCATTACGTTTCCATCAACTGCAGGTATCGGTTTGTTATAGGCAATGCTGAGCACAGCCCCTTTTGTATAAGGCCCGACTCCTTTTAAGCCGCCGAATTCCTTTTCCGTAGAAGGGACGGTCCCCCCGTACTGCTGCTGCACTTCTTTTACGGCGCTTTGCAGATTTCTGACTCGCGAGTAATACCCAAGCCCTTCCCATGCTTTAAGAACTTTTTCTTCATCGGCCTCCGCCAATGCTTCGACGTTGGGAAACTGCTCAACAAACCGCAGAAAGTAAGGGATAACCGTTTCTACTCTTGTTTGCTGCAGCATTACTTCTGATACCCACACCTTATACGGGTCTTGATCTTCTCTCCACGGCAGAATTCTTTGTTCTCTTTCAAACCATGTAATTAAATCATCACGAAACATGTCTATATCTTTTTGCTGTAGTTTTTCTTCAAGTGCGTTCATTTGAGTTTCTCCTCGGTCTTTCGTTGCCTCAATCGCGCCCCGCTTTTCTTAAGACTGTTTTTTGTAGTACACTTAGGGCACAGTACGATAATATGTTACATTAAATATAGATAAAGAAAAAGCGGAAACATATGAGAACAAGTCTGTTTTATGATTTGGCAAATGTAAAATGGGGAATATCTTTAATGTGTATGTGCAGGCTATACGATTTTACCTGCAAGGAGGTCACCAATGGATACTGGCACTCATGTTGTCATGGGCATCGCGCTCGGCGGTATTGCGACCCTGGACCCGGTCATCGGCACGGATACTTCGATGGCACACGCCGCTATGATTGCAACGCTTGCGGGCTCTCAGGCTCCCGATATTGACACAGTGTTAAAGCTGAAGAATAATGCCGTTTATATAAGAAACCACAGAGGTTTCACCCATTCAATTCCCGCTGTTTTGTTCTGGTCAGTGGCGATTCCGGGGATATTGATGTTGTTTTATCATCATGGAAATTTTCTTCACTTGTGGCTGTGGACACTGCTGGCCGTTGTGCTGCATGTTTTCGTTGATATATTCAATGCATATGGAACACAGGCAATCCGGCCTTTTTCAAAAAAGTGGGTAGCTCTCGGTTTAATTAATACGTTTGATCCATTTATTTTCATCAGTCATCTGGCGGCGATTGCCGTTTGGTATGTCGGCGGTCATCCCGGTATAACCTTCTTGATTTTATATGCTGTACTGGTCGGTTATTACGTTGTCAGGATTATCATGCAGCTGAGGATTAAAAGAAGGCTGCGGGAGCTGATTGACGAGGACATCGAAACCATTATTATATCGCCGACGATGAAATTCAGACAATGGCGGATTGCGGTTACGACCGCCCATGCGTTTTATGTTGGCAGAAGCCTTGACGGCCATGTCGTTATACTTGATACGTTCAACCGGGTTCCCGTGCCTGAAACAGATGTAATGAAGGCCGCGCAGCAGGATGAAAACATCGCTGCGTTCCTATCGTTTTCACCTGTGTACAGGTGGGAGGTTGACACATACAAGGACCATTATGAGGTCCGGTTTATTGATCTCCGCTATCGCAGCAAAGGGCACTATCCGTTTGTCGCAATCGTTCACCTCACCCATGATCTTGAGCTTAAATCTTCTTACACAGGGTGGATATTCAGCGAAGAAAAGCTTCAGAAAAAATTAAAGCTCGGCTCTATTTAGAGCCGGGCTTTTTTCGTTTTCTGATATAAAAACAAGCAATGGCGAGACTGACCAAAGTGACGGCTGCAGCCGGTTTAAAATAAGGAGGATAGTAGGCCAGCTCAATGCGGTTCTCCCCTTTTTGGGCACGGAAACCGATAAAGGAATAATCAGCTTGTTCCACCGGCTGTTTTTTCCCGTTGATCTTCAGCTCCCAGCCTTTCTCATACGGGATTGGGAGCTTGATATATCGAGCATTTCCCTTATTTTGATATGTAATGTTGAGTTTATTTTTGTTCCAGTCTATTTTAGCCGGCTGTTCTTCTTTTTCTTTTTCGGCAGCGGCTTTTAAGGTTTGATAGGTTTCTTCATAGAGCGTAAAGCGCTTAAGCTCATAGGTTCCTTTCGGCAGCTCGATTGTGATTTGGTTTGTTTTCGGCACTCTGATGGTGAGGTCGTTTACTCCGGTTTTATAAATGGATTTGTTTGATTTTCTTGTTGTTACATAATCATTCACTTTCAACGTAAAGCCTTTGTCCTTCGCCTTGCTTTTCAAATAGAAACTGAGATAATAATCGCCCGGTTGTTTTGACGGAGATTCCGGCGTGATAATCAGTTGTCCGGTTGATTCCATTACCGTCAGCTGTCCGTTTTTATATTCCGCATGCTTTGCTGTAATGTTTGAATGTGAGATCAAATTGTTCAGCTTCGGCGGTTTCTCAGTTTTCCCTGAAGGATCTTTTATGACAATTCCCCGTAACATCGCCTGTTCTTTCACAAGCGCCGGAGACCCGTCAAAATCTGTTTCATTGTACACCTGGCCGGCGGTCTTCACGAACGGAAGCACATGTTGATTTTGATAGACAGCGTAATGTTTTGATTCCATTATTTTTGTAAAGCCGTAAGGGACATTGGCTGTGTTCGTTTTTTCCGTCATGAAGTACTTTCCGTAAAGCAAGCTGTATAAATTCGCTCTGCCTCCCATTGATGCGTAACGGCTGACACTTTCCCTCCCCATATCTATATTGAGATCATTCCAATAAAAAGACAGGAGATTTTGGTTCAAAATGCTGGAATAAGCGCTAAATCCGTTAAATCCATACATGATGGGCGTATTATTGCGGACGCCATTCATCCAATCCAACCTGGCTAAAGGATCGGTATCTTTTGATTGCAGGCGGCTGATGAGCTCCGTTTGCTCTTCGCCTTTATACTCTCTGCTTGTTAAATAGGTGTTTGAAACGGTTTGAAGGCCTCCTCCGTCTGACAACACATATTTTTGATAGATGTTGGCAATCAGCACAGCTGACAGGACAATCACTGCATATACGGTGAGACGTGACTTTTTAAAAGTCAGCTTTGACACGAAAAGGGCAGCAATTGTCAGAAATAAGAGCAGGATGACACTGGTATATGCCGGTTTTGTCAGATCAAGCCCGTGCCGGTGCTCATTGTACCAGTAAAACAGGATGGCGATTACGCTCGCTCCCAGCATTTCCTTCCATCTTACCTCAGACAGCTGGGACAAACCTGCGGCTACAGCTCCCGCAAGGGTAAAGGACAACACATATTCAAACCTGTATTGAGGAGCTGAAAAGCCGTTAAAGACACTTGCGGCATAAGGACTGTAATGAAACATGATGAAAAGCACGCTGAGCCCCGCAAATAGGCGAAATACACGATTTCTGTACAAGGAGAACGTAAACAGAAACAGCAGAAAAATCGCGGGAAGCACGATAATTCGGCTTGAAAATAAAATATTGTCAGAGAAATCGAACCACTCAATCTGCCCGCTGTACGGCGGGCGAAGGTTATGTAAATATCCGTATACAACAGGAATAAAGGCTGCCGCGCTGATGCCGAAAGAAATCAGGCCTGAGATCATAAACATTTTAAATTGGGCGAGTTTTTTAATCTCGCCTTCTTCAAGCCTGATCAGCCATCTGAATAGAATGTAAATGCCGATAAAGATCAGATTCATATATGCGAAGTAAAAGTTATTGATTAAAGTCAGCGCGCAGGCCGCGATAAACCACGCAGGCCGGCGTTCCCTGATGATTTTTTCCGCTCCGTAGACGAGAAGCGGAAGCCATATCATCGTGTCGGTAAAAAACTCCCAGTATGCTTCATGGCGAAAATAAATAATGGATACCCCGTATAATACGGCCCCGACAAAAGCCGCTCCTGTATGTTTAACGATATAACGCAACACACCGGCGGCAGTAAATATAATAAGGCTGAGCTTTGCAATGCTGATAAAAACGGCCGCCTGCGCCCAAAACAGCGTATCAGCTTCCCCCGCCAGATGGACAAGCTGAAGAATTCGGACGACGGCAGAAGTCAGGATAAATAGAAAGGAAACAGAAAAATAATAGCCAAGCTGACTGTAGACTCCGCCGCCAAGTCCAAATGAATAATTGTAAAAAAAGTTGCCTTGCATGTATTGTTCAAAAAGCATTTTTTTGAAGACGATCATTTGTGCAAGACCGTCTCCCGGTCCTGTCATATATCGGCCCTCAGCCCATTCTTTAAGGAAAAAAGCGTGGGCGCAAATCGAAATGAGCAGGCTTGCAGCAAACAGATATGCTTTTTTCATTTCGCTGCCACAGCCTTCCAGCCATAAAAGCCGCGCATACAAAAAGAGCACTGCCATCTCTTGTTCATTACTTTCAGTGCGGAATGCTGATGCTTCTTTTTTGTCTCTTTATTTACTTCAATTTGTTTCATTTTGATCTCCATTAGGGATATTCGCTTCTTGAATTAAATAATGCGGTCTTTTTTTCGTTTCATAATAGATTCTGCCGATATATTCTCCGATGATCCCGAGGCTTAACAACTGAATGCCCCCGAGAAACAAAACGGCTGTAATAATGGTGAAATAACCCGGCACTGCCACGCCGTTTGTCATGATTTTGACGAACGTGCTGATGATATAAACAATGGATAGCAGCAAAATAAAGATTCCCGTATAAAAACAAATGCGCAGCGGCTTGTTGTTAAAAGATACGACACCGTCCATTCCGTAGTTAAAGAGATTGCTGAATGACCATTTGGATGTACCGTTTTTTCGCTCGACATTTTCGTAAAAAACGATTTTCTGATCAAAGCCGATCCAGCAAAACAGCCCTTTCGAGAAGCGGTTGCCTTCACTTAATTTCAGCAAAGAATCGACCGCCTGGCGGCTTAGCAGGCGAAAATCACCGACACCGTCCCGCAAATCCACTTCCACCGCTTTGTTTATAAATTTATAATAAAGCGATGAAAGTGCGGAGCGGACCGGATTATCCCCTTTCCTGTTTCGCTGGGCAATCACTTGGTCATACCCTTCCTCATAGCCTTTAATAAATTCATGCAGCAAATGCGTCGGATGCTGTAAATCCGCGTCCATCACAATGACAGCCTCGCCCTGAACATGCTCAAAACCGGCCAGAATCGCAGCTTCTTTTCCGAAGTTCCGGGAAAAAGAAATATATTTGACTCTGTCACAAATTTGAGTCAAATTTTTGATCTGCTGAAGTGTGTCATCTTTGCTTCCGTCGTTTATGTAGAAAATTTCATAATCATAATGAATGCTTTTGAATTCCTTTTTCAAGGATTCATGAATGAGTTTGACGTTGTTACCTTCGTTATAGGACGGGATAATAATTGAAATCAATCCTTGTTTCATTAAGGCACCTTCTTTTGGTATATTCTTTTTTAAGTATTGCCTTATGGGAGGTGTACGCAAATTCTTCAGTAAGGCTATTCCTTTTTTAAAAGTCGTTTAAACCTATTATTTGTTACATTTTGTTTAAAAAATTTCAATTTGCGTATGTTTTATTGTTATTTTGTCATGTTTTTAACCATCTATGAGAAAAAAAGAAAAAAGTCTGCGAAAGAGACAGACTTTACAACGTGTTGTTATTTATAAATTCTAGGATCAGCCTGTTCACAATGTCAGGTTTTTCATGGTTGATCCAATGTGTTGCCTCATCCACAAAAATGAGATGGCCGTTCGGACAGCGTCTGACGGTTTCTTTCGCAAGCTTCCTGCTTAAGAAACGGTCTTCCATCCCCCATATCAGCCTGTAAGGTACCGTGTGTTTCGGTTGAAGTGCCCTTAATCCGCCCATTCCTATTGCTCTGTACCAGTTCAGCATGGATGTGAGCGCTCCTGGTTGGCTCCAAGCTTCTTTATACTTGCTTACATCCCGGCTTGAAAAAAGCTCAGGGCGGTTTGTTAAGCCGATAGCCTGATCCAATACTTGATACTCGTTCCGTTCTAAAGACGCCTCCGGTATATCCGGAAGCTGAAAAAAGGCAATATAGGAGCTTTTTTTCCACTGTGGCGGATAAACAGGCGTTACCTTTCTCATGACTGTCGGGTTAGGCATATTGACAGCAATCAGTCTGTCTGCATATTCAGGTCGGGTGGCTGCCAAATGCCAAGCTACAGCTCCTCCCCAATCATGTCCGATCACAATCGCTTTGTCATGCGTGAACTGGGTAATGAGGCCGATGATGTCATTTCTTAATGTGTCGATCATATAATTCCTGATGCCTTCCGGTTTTTCACTCAAATTGTATCCTCGCTGATCAGGCACGATCACTCGATAGCCCGCTTCTGCCAGCGGTTTGATTTGGTTCTTCCATCCGTACCAGAATTCCGGGAACCCGTGCAGCAGCACAACTAAAGGGCCGTCCTTAGGTCCTGCTGAAGCTACATGCAGCGTGACTCCGTTTGTTTTCACATATTGAAATTCAATGTCTGCCATCTGTTTCCCCTCCATGTTTCAGCTTTTTCAGCCTGGTTTGCGTTGTGAAAAAAATCAGACTACATGCGGTGAGCAGATAAATGAACTGTAGGATGATATTAAAGACGGTTTCCGGTCCTAAAATTGTGTCGCTCACAAAACCAGCCCCCATGACGAACAATCCGCTGATTAGCATGACATTTGCGCTGTACCGATTGCCTTCTTTCCATAACGTATCCTCTGACATTGAAAGCCTCGTTCTGTAACCGTACAAGCTGTTGATATGCCGAGGCGGGAAGCATTTAACCAAGAAACCCGCAATCACCATTAATCCGCCGCCGATTAAACCAATCATGTCACCACTCTCCTTTCTTAGTATTACGAAAGAAGTCAGGAAAAGGTTTCCTGTAAAAAAGCCAGGTCATGGTAAATGATCTGGCTTTTGTTTGCTTGCAGCCGCTGATAGCGGGCATCGGAGGACGTCCGCGTTTTAGCGATTGATTCGGTTTGTGCACACGCTGAGTCTGACTTTACTTGATATTCAACTGTAAATCGTCAGTATGGATATAACCTCTTACTCCGTCATAATCAACATATGCCCAGTTGAAATCAAATCCGCCATTCTCACTGAATCCCCATCCTAAGAAAGAAACTTGGGTGCCTGAAGAAATGCTTTGTTTTTTGCCGACTTCTGGTGTCGGTGAATAAAAAATTGTTTTATTTGCTGTTTTTGCGAGGCTTGTCTGTTTCATTAAGAAATGAGTGGATATATACGCTTTTTGGCCTTTGAATTGAATCTCGGCCCAGTCGGCGCCTGCAAAACCTTTCACATTCACTTTGTCTTCTGATTTCAAGGTGCCGAGAATTTTCCCTTTATGATTGGGTTGTGTTCGGACGTTCAGTTCGCCTGCTTTAATCATATATGAATCTGTTGGCATTGTGACATTCGTTTGGTGAGATGATGCTGCTTGTGCTGTCGGAACGGCATCAAAAGGAACATTGCCTGCTGCTGTGAATCCCAGTCCAGCGGCCGCGGTAAAAGCGATCAGTGCTTTTTTCATTTTCATATGTAGTTCCTCCTCGCATATTGACAAGATATAGTAGGTATTTCCACCATTGATTCAGTTTTAAACCTCTTTTCTTATAAATAAGAAAAGACCCGCCGGAAACATCCGGCAGGTCTTTGTTTTTCGTTTAATGCAGCAGTCCTCTGCTTTGATTCAGATAATCATTCACATCTTCACGCGCGCTTTGAAACATGTGGAGCTGGCTGCCGTAGTGGTCAATCCATTCTTTTACGATCCGCTCCGTCATTTCTTCGCCTTTATAAGTGTGTCCTGCTTTGGCATAGGTCGCTTCAAAATCCCCCCATAACAGCTCAACCCAAGTTTTCGCCTGTATATAGCTGAGCATCTCATTTTTCTCAAGCAGCAAATTTGTCAGCTTCTCAATATATGTATTCATCGTTAAACTCCTTCCAAGAAAAAAATTACGCTTTAAAACGGCTTGTTCTCCATATACTAACCTTACGTCTTCAGATGATGAGACGCAACTTTTTGATCTTGACTGGGGGTAATGATATGGTACGGAACAAAGCAAAAGGCTTTCCTAACTTAAACAACAATAAATTTGAAGGCGAACCGAAAGCGAAGGATGACTTTGCTTCAAAGCGCCCCGACGGTTCAACGAATACGCATCCTCAAGAAAGAATGAGAGCATCCGGTAAACAATAAGGAAAAACAGCTGCGGGCGTCTGCAGCTGTTTTTGTGTGTCTAGCTTTTATTGATTTCATATTGATACATGCTTTTCTTTTCAGAAAAATGCGCGAATGTGGACAGAACTAGGCCAAGAGCGGTCACCAGCGCTCCGCCGGCAAACAGCCAGTGATAAGACCCGGTTCCGCTTAAGATGATTCCGCCGATCCACGCTCCAAGCGCATTGGCGAGGTTAAACGCAGATACACTGACAGCTGCGGCGATGGTTGTCCCGCTATTAGAAGATGAAATTACCTTTGTTTGCAAGAGCGGAGGGGTGCCGAACGCGCAAGCCCCGAATAAGAACGTGGCTAAAATGGCCGCTGCCGGATATACCGCCATGTATGGAAAAACAGACAGCACACCGATTAAACCGATCATGACGCCAATCATCGTCCGTGTCAGCAGATGAAGCGGCACTTTTCCTGCGAAAAAGTTTCCTGCGACTCCGCCTAACCCGTAGGCAAATAAAGCGCCCGTGATGCCCACGGTGCCGAATCCTGCTGAATTTCTGAGCATCGGTTCAATGAACGTATAAGCGATAAATACGCCTGAATAACCCAGAATCGTAATCGCAAACGAATACAGCACTTGCTTTTGTTTGAACACGCCCCATTCATTCATAAGCACCGGAATGACTTTTGGTTTCCGGTTCGGAACAGTCAGCATAAGTCCGATAAAACCGACTGCGCCAAGGATGGTAATAATTCCAAAGACAAATCGCCAATTCATGATATCTCCTAAGTAGGAGCCGAACGGAACGCCGAGCATTAAGGCTACTGTTAAACCGCCGTTCATGGATGCGGCGGCGGCTGAACGTTTTTCAGGCGGCACCATTTCACTTGCAAATACCATTGCGATAGCAAAGAAGGCACCGTGTATCGAAGCTGATAAGATTCTCGAAATAGCCAATACAGCAAAATTAGGCGCTAACACGCTGATCAGGTTAGACAGGATAAAGACGCCCATTAATCCGAGAAGCACAGGTTTTCTCGGCAGTTTGACTGAAATAATCGTTACGAGCGGGCCTGTCAGACAGACGCTTGCCGCATACGCGGTGACAAGAAGCCCCGCAGAGGATACATGTATGTTAAAGTCATCGGCAATCGACGTCAAAATACCCATCACAGCATATTCGGTATACCCGATCGAAAAGGTGCAGATCATTAATACGAAAATGATCAGTTTAACTGATGCCTGCTTATTTTTGATACTCAACGCAAATCGCCTCCTTTTTAAAAAACAACAGATTTCATCTTAAAAGATATCAGAGGCGAATTCAATCATTTTTCCCCAAAATATTATAGCTAATGTGCTGGTGCCTTTTTTTCAAAAAAAGAAGAGGCCTGTTTTCAGCCTCTTCTTTCACCTTTTTCTTTTAAGACAGATATCGGCAGGGCCTCTTCCTGTTCGGGAGAAGATTTCCGGAACCCCCATGCAAACACTCCGTTTAAATAGCTGATATGAAACTCGTCCTCTGAGCCTTCTATCTGGTAGCTTTCGCCCGGTGAAAAGTCTTCCGGTTTCAGCAAATATGCTTTTGCCATCGTGATTTTCCGTTCCAGCACTGCCAGTTCATTTACGATTCCAAGCTGTTCCGCTTTTCTCGCTTTTTCAGAAAGTCCGGAAATTTCTGTATGCAATTCGTGCTCAGTCATTTGGCTGTATCGTTTGTCCATTCTGTAATTACTCCTCTTCCTGCAGAAATTGGTCTATCATATCCAGTGAGAATCCTTTTCTGAATAAATATTGTTTTACCTTCATCTTGCTCTCGTAGGAGCCGTCATATCGGTATTTTCTTAGCGCCTTTTCAGCGTGCTGCCGTAACGCTTCCCTTTCTGTATCTTCATCGTTTGCATACTCGGTCTGCTCAAGCGCCGCTGTGATGACGTCGAAGGAGAAGCCCTTTCGCTGCAAAAGCATTTGCGCTCGCTGCTTGATTTCTTTTGTAGAGAGCTTTTTTTCTTTTTTCAGGATTTTTCCGATATGCTTCAGCGCCTCTTCTGTCTGTTCCTCAAAAGAAAATGTGCTCAGTGTCTCTTTGATCGTGTCATCGTCGATCCCCTTTGACCTTAACTCTTTATAAAGAACGTCCGGTCCCTTTCCATTTGTTTTCTTATGTGTGCTCGCATAAGCTTCTGCGAACTCTTTATCATTCAGATAGCGATAATCATTCAGCTTATGGATGATTTCTGTAATGGCCGGATCTGATATTTCTTTCTTCTTTAAATGGTCCGTTACCTCTTTTGTTGAGCGCATCCGGTATGATAAAAATTCAAGCGCACGGTTAAAGCCTTTCTTTACTTCATCCCCGTATTGAATCTCAACGATATCAAGGTCGTCGAGTTCTTTTCCTTTTTTCAGGTCGAATTTGACGAGTACGTCCGCATCCACACTGAAAGCATATTTATTATCGAGAAAAATGTTAAAGCGCTCGGTCGTTTTTTTCTGCGTTGTGATTTTCGTGATAAACGGCATGCCGATCTCCCTTCTTGCGCCCGTGTCAGGCGTTTTCTTTTATTAAAATGAGGTAAAGTATAACTATCAGAATCATGAGGAGAGATGTTTATGAATATTGCGATGACGGGCGGCACCGGATTTCTCGGTCAGCATCTGACAGGTGTTTTCACCCGGCAGGGACACCATGTCTATATTCTATCAAGAAAACCGAAAGAAACTGAACAAAAAAATATCACGTATGTTCAATGGCTGACTGAGGATGCTGCGCCTGAACAAGAGCTTCCCCATATTGACGCCTGGGTGAATCTCGCGGGACAATCCATTTTTGGCCGCTGGACGGAAGATACAAAACAGCAGATTCTCTCCAGCCGCGTTGATTCAACGAGAGAAGTGAGAAGGCTTATTCATAAACAAACGGACAAACCGGACGTCCTCATTCAGGCGAGTGCTGTCGGCATTTACGGTACGAGCGGCACCGAGTCCTTTACTGAGGATTCCCCCACATCAAATGAAGACTTTCTCAGCCATACGGCGCATGTATGGGAGCGCGAAGGACAAAGGATCGAAGCGCTCGGCATTCGCACCGTTTATGCAAGATTCGGCGTCATGCTTGGAGAAAAAGGCGCCCTGCCCCTGATGGTGCTGCCATACAAGCTGTTCGCCGGAGGGACGATCGGTTCAGGGGATCAATGGCTGTCATGGGTCCATGTGGGCGATGCGGCCGACTTGATTTCCTTCGCGATCGAACACGACAGCGTATCCGGCCCAGTCAATGTAACATCACCAAATCCTGTCGAAATGAAACAGTTCGGCAAAGCGATCGCACGCATCAAACACCGTCCGCACTGGCTTCCCGTGCCGGAATTCTTTTTAACAAAAGCACTGGGCGAAATGAGCCTGCTTATTGTGAAAGGACAGCGCGCTCTGCCTAAAAAAGCCATTGTAGAGGGGTTCCGTTACACCTATTCAGATCTCGGCTTTGCACTCTCCCATCTATTAAAGAACCGGAACGCTGTATAAAATTAGCAGGAATGCATCACCCTAAGAATACACTGTTTATCATAAAGGAGGGTCTTTTATGGAAAAGAAGCGGGAGAAACATCAGCAGGGAGCGAATCTGAAAAAAATGCAGGAAGTACTTTATTCCGGCGAATTTAAAAAAGCAGAAAAAGCTGCCAAACGCAAATAAACTTTGCTTTGAATAGAAACGCGTCAGCGGCAGATACTATGTTTGTTTGATATCACTTTTTTCAGGGGGAATGTGTAATGGGCAGAAATCATATCCACAAAAACCGTGATAAAAACAAACAAAAACTTCCTCAAGTTCCTGACGCATATAAACGTGAAGCTGACGGCGTATATGAGGAATACTCAAGCGAGCTTGCTGATTCAGCAGACCGTGAAGCACAAGCGCGTATGAAAGCCGCTGACAACCGGGCGAAAAATAAAAACCGTTAACCGGCAAAAACCCCGTCTCTTCTGAAGACGGGGTTTTTTTACAGTTCAGTAAACCGCTCGCGCACAGGTGTGCGGTCTTTGACTTTCGGCATTTCATCAGGATAGCCGGTTTGGATGATAGCGGCAAAGCGTTCGTCGTCCTTCAACCCGAAAGCCTTGTGCATCTCTTTATCGTAAAGGATTGGGCCGCTTTTCCACACCATGCCGATCCCTTTTTCCCAGGCAAGGAGCTGAAGATTTTGGATGAGGCAGCTGACAGCTGCAAAGTCGTCATCTTTTGCTCTTTCATTTTCATCCACTTTACATACAACAAGAAGAAAACCGGGCACACCGCTCAGCGTGTTTTTCACATTTTGCACCTTTTCTTCTGTCAGGTCGGGTTTTGTTCGTTTGAAAAAAGATATATACTGATTTGCCAGATTTTTTTACCTGTTTCGCTTGAGACGTAAATAAATCTCCACGGCTCCGTCAGTCTGTGGTTTGGCGCATATACAGCGGAATCAAGCATCTCCAGCATGATATCTGAAGCAACTGGTTCAGCTTTGAATTTTCTGATTGATCTTCTATTTCGGATAATATCTCGAATGGATGAATGTTGATTTATTTGTTCGGTGTGAGGCATGCCGATTCACCTTCCTATACAATTGAAAATGATTATCATTAGTAATGATAACGGAAAGGAATGCCTTTTGTAAACTAAAATCAGATGTTAAGTATCAGGGTTTCCGCATATACGGCGGTTCCTGTCATTTTTATTTTCATTTCTTGGTTTTCTTCAAGGACAGCAATTTCAACTTTTCCGTCTTTCCCCATCTCTTGTCCTTGTTCAATTGTGAAAACCTGCTGATCCGCATGACCGTATGTTTTCATATAGGCAGCCATCACGCCGGAAGCTGTGCCGGTTACGGGATCTTCCGTTGTTCCCGAATAAGGCGAGGAGAAATGGCGGCCGTGCAGATCGCAATCGGGATGAATCGTTTCAAACGTAAACGGATGGACGGAAGCTTTGGGAAGATCAATTAAAACGTCTGGGAATTGATTGTTGTTAGGCCTTATTCTTTTTGAAGCATCTAAGGTTTTTAACGGAACAATTGTCGTCCAGATCCCCGTATTGCCATAAACAATCGGCAGTTTGTCATGAAAATCGCTGATTGTTAAGCCAAGAGAGGCCGCCAGCTTTTCTTTATCTCCTGTAAAAGCTTTAAATTGGGGAGAAGCCTGTTCAAGGGTAATATGGATACGCCCCTCCCTTTCTGAAATCTCCACAGGCAAAATGCCGGCTTTCGTTTGTATGTTATATGTCTTCCCCTTTTCAAGACCGCCTTTTTCGCACAATGCAAATAATGAGGCGACGGTTGCATGTCCGCATAAGTCCATTTCGTGTCCAGGTGTAAAATAGCGGATTTCTAAATCGGCCGAATCGCTTTTCAATAGAAAGGAGGTTTCCGAATAACCTGTCAATTCAGCAATTTTTTGCATATCATCTTCTGAATAGCTGTCTCCGTCAAACACAATTCCCGCCGGATTTCCTTGGTTAGGTTCGCTCGCAAATGCTTCATATTTCAATACCTTTGCCTCTCTCATGTCAAGCCATCCCTTTCTGCTTTCATTGTCACGTTTTAGTATAACAAACAAGAAATGAGAATATTTAGTATTTTAAAACAAAAAACTCATTTTCTTCTGAAAATGAGTTTTCTGCATCAGTTATTTCTTGTTTTATATAACAGATAAATGAAGTAAGGTGCGCCGATCGCGGCTGTGAAGACGCCAGCCGGGACTTCCACCGGGGAAAAGAACGTTCTCCCGACAATGTCAGCCAGCAAGACAAGCAAACCGCCGATCAGTGCAGATACAGGCAAGAGCGCGCCAAACGACGAACCGACAAGCCGCCTTGCAATGTGGGGCGCCATTAAACCTACGAAACCGAGGGTGCCCGCAACAGAAACCGCACAGCCGGTTAAGGCGGTACTTAACAGCAGCAGAAAAAAACGGTTTCGCTGAACAGAGCTTCCCGCACCAGCAGCCACATCCTCACCAAGCCCTTGTATATTCATATTTTTAAGCGAAACAAAACAAATCACTAAGAGTACAATTGAAAATGCCGCAGCCACTTTCACATGCTGCCAGTTTGACCCGTACACAGAGCCTGTAATGTAAACATTGGCTTGAGACGCCCTGTAGATAGGACCTTTAATCATCAGCAGTGTCGTCATCGCCTGCGCGCACATGGAAAATCCTATGCCGATCAACACGAGACGGAAGGTCGAGGCGCCGTTTTTGTAGGCTAATACGTAAATGATGAGCCCTACGAGCGCGGCGCCGATAAAGGCGGCGACGGGAAGCCAGGACAGACTGACCGTCAGCGAATCATTGCTGTCTGAAAAGAGCAAGAGAAAAAGCATAACCGCCACAGCGGCGCCGCCTGTTATTCCGATAATATCAGGAGAAGCCAATGGATTGCGGACCAGACCTTGCAAAATCGCGCCGGCAACAGCCAAACAGATCCCCGCTACTAAAGCGACCAAAATCCTTGGCATACGGAATGACTGCACAATCATTTCATCGAGCGTTGTGCCTGCCCCAAACAGCGTCTTTGCCACTTGCCACGGGGAAATAAACCGCTGGCCGAGACCGGCGCTTATCAACAGTGTTGCCGCCGTCAAGATGAGTAAGATCAAGAAGACGAACAAGGCTTTTTTTTCGGCTGCCGTCATGACTTTTCCGCTGCCGAAGCGAAACGTCCGAATCTGTTTCATATAGTCTTCCCCCTTCTTGCAATATAAACAAAGATCGGCATTCCGATAATCGCCGTCATTACACCGACCGGAACTTCCTGCGGCATAATAATATAGCGCGCGCCAATATCTGCGGTCACAAGCAGGATCGCGCCCAGCACAGCGCTAAAAGGCAAAATCCAGCGGTAGTCATTTCCGATGACAAACCGGGCAAAGTGAGGAATGATAATCCCGATGAATGAAATCGGCCCGGCGATCGCAACTGCCGAACCGGCAAGCAGAACGATACATATCGCCATAACTAATTTTAACAGACCCGTTTTTTGCCCAAGGCCCTTGGCTACGTCTTCTCCCATTGACAGCAGATTTATTT
Source organism: Bacillus atrophaeus (assembly GCF_001584335.1). Lineage (GTDB taxonomy): Bacteria > Bacillota > Bacilli > Bacillales > Bacillaceae > Bacillus > Bacillus atrophaeus. The sequence continues at coordinate 94,297 of NZ_LSBB01000017.1, read as the reverse complement.
TTTGTCCGAGGAAGAAACTGATGATCAGCGCAACAGCGGCATAAGGCAGCATTAACAAAAGCAAATGGAGACTGCGTCCCTGTACAGAGCCTGTGAGCCAGAAAAGCACCTGTTCAAGCTCAAGCTCATTCACAGCGAGCAATCCTTGAGTCAGAGAGGAAAACATCGCCGCCATAGCAGCTCCGGCCAGCGTCAGCTTAACCGGAGTTAACCCTTCCCTCCCCAATGAGCCAGCTCCATACACAATCGCCGCGGTAAAGGCTGCGCCGATAAAAGAACTCCACCCCAGCGCATGGGGCGATTGGATATGGAGAAAGAATGAACCGGCGACCACGAAAAATCCAGACCCCGCGTTTATTCCGAAAATCCCCGGAGAAGCGAGCGGATTTTTTGTCAGCGCCTGCATTAAAGCTCCGGCGACAGCCAGCGAGGCCCCGACCGCTGTGGCTACGAGGGCGCGCGGCAGCCTTACATTTTGCACGATTAAGTGTTCGTTTGATCCATCAAAAGATGTAAACGCTTGATAGACCAATCCCCATGATGTATCTGTATATCCATACACGACACTCGCACAGTTTACTGCCAATAACAAAATAAGAAGACTAATCAAAACCAGAACTTTAAAATACGTCTTTCGAAAGAGCATCGTCCAATTCTCCTATTTTTCACTATGTATACATCCTTATTAATTTTATCAGACTCTAGTGATTTTGAAAATCAACCTCAATTAATGATTGACAGTCAGATTGTTGATAATTATGATCTAATTGAGAACAGATTTCAATGTAGGAGGAAAAAAATGAAAAAGCAAATCACCATGCTATTCGTATTCGTTATGGCGATCATGGTACTTTCTGCCTGTAACAGCAGCGGGAGTTCAAATGACAGCAAGGGGAACAGCAGTGAAACAAGAACGATTAAGCATGCGATGGGGACGTCAACTAACATTCCCGCGAATCCAAAGCGAATCGTGGTGCTGACGAATGAAGGAACGGAAGCGCTTTTAGCCCTCGGAATTACTCCCGTTGGGGCAGTCAGATCGTGGAAAGGCGACCCGTGGTATGACTATATTAAAAGCGATATGAAAAATGTAAAAGACGTGGGGCTTGAAACCGAGCCGAATGTAGAAGCGATTGCGGAATTAGAGCCTGATTTAATTATCGGAAATAAAGTGCGCCAGGAAAAGATTTATGACCAGCTGAATAAGATAGCGCCGACTGTCTTTGCCGAGTCTCTGGCGGGCAATTGGAAAGACAATCTGACTCTTTATGCAAACGCCGTCAACAAAGCGGATAAAGGAAAAGAAGTCATTCAAACATTTAATAAACGTGTGTCCGACATCAGCGGAAAACTTGGCGACCAGAAAAACAAAACGGTTTCAGTCGTCCGTTTTATGTCCGGCGAGTCCAGAATCTATTATAAAGACTCTTTTTCAGGCATCATTTTAGACGAGCTTGGATTCAAGCGTCCGGAAAAACAGAAGGAATTGTTCAAAAAACAGAAGGATCAATTTATTTTTTCAACCGACAGTAAAGAATCGATTCCTGACATGGACGGTGATGTCCTGTTCTACTTTACGTATACAGCTGATAACGCCAAAGATAATGTAAAATGGCAGAATCAGTGGACGAGCGATCCCCTTTGGAAAAACCTGAAGGCCGTTAAATCTGGAAACGCTCATGAGGTGGATGATATCGTCTGGACGACAGCCGGCGGAATCAAAGCGGCGAACCTGCTTCTGGATGATATTGAAACAACTTTTTTAAAAACAAATTAAACAGAAAAAAAGCTCCGTCTGCGCCAGACGGAGCTTTTTCATATTAACTATTACGCTTGCTTTTCCCGATCAGCCGTGACACGAGAAACATCGTGGCAGGCAGCGATCTGTTTTTGCGGTACGCGAGATATTTTCCGCGCCATACCGGTTTATATTTCTCTTTAAATGCCCTGAGGCCGCTGAAGCTGTACATATAGCGCACATTATTGAAAATGACGGCGGCAATCCGTTCTGACCAAAAGGACGTAAAGGACGTGCCGACATTCGCCAAGGGCGCCATCCCCATGTTAAAGGCTGTGTAGCCTTGTTCCTTCGCCCACAGAAACATCCGGATAAACAGGGCGTCCATGATGCCGTTTGGCGCTTCTTTCTTATACCGCATGAGATCCACCGAGATTTCTCCTTCTTGGTACATCGGCATCACACTGGCGAACGCAATGATTTTTCCTTCCGGGTCTTTCATATAAGCGACAGGCGCTTTTTGCAAATAAGAAACATCGAAATATCCAAGTGAGAAGCCTTTCTCTTTTTTCGGGCCGAGCCATTCATCAGAGATCTGTTTCAATTCCTCTATAAATGCTTCAGAAAAAGGCGGCTCATCGACATGAAAAGTATATTCTTCTCTTTCAAACCTGTTGTTAATCGCCCTGAGTCCCGCCTTCTTCTTGCCTGACAAGGTAAAGGCGGTCATATCCACGATCGCTTCTTCTCCGAGTTTAAAAAAGTTGTAGCCGAAGTCATGGTACAACGCCATATCTTCCCGCTCAATCTGGTAGAACATCACACTGAAACCATGCTGGTGCGCTTCGTTTAAAAATTCTTCGAGGACAAGCGGGAATGACTCCTTCTGACCGGACGGATCGCCCAGCACCACCAATCGTCTGGATATTTTTCCAAACAGCAGAAGCGCTTTGCCGTCGCTCGAAAAATAAAACCGCTTATCTCCTAAAAACCCGAGATGGCTGAGGGCATTGCCCCCCTCTTCCTGCAAAAATTCCTGAAGGCGCTCTGGGTCGGCCTGTTCACCGATTGTTTTTGTTTTTTTATGATAGAACGCCGTGAATAATAAGAAAAACAGCGGAACGATAATGACGGCCATGATGGTTGCGTGCGTGATATGTGAAGTATCGTGCACAAAGTAATCATGGCGAAGGAGCCGGTTCATCCGGTCCCAAATAAATCCCGCGATGATGTTATAGTTGAACAAGGCCACAACGAAAAGCGCAACCGCAAAAATCATTTGTCCGAGCGTATAAGATGCTTGTTCTCTGACAAATTGTTTTTTCAGAAGCACGAACAGCACAATTACGATGGGCAGAATAAATATGGCGCTGATATTCAGCCCTTTCAAAAAGCTGAATACAAATCCGCCGACAAGTGCTGTGACCGCCATCATATAAGAGCGTTTTGTCCGTTTATACAGCTCAATCGGCAAAATGAGCAAAATTAAAGCAGAGCTTAAACTCAGTCCGTTAAACAGCAGCAAAGCTGGACGCGGAATGTGCGGGATGACGGTCAGCTTATCTATCGGCAGAGATACCGAGACGAGGACGATAACCCCCGCAACAAACACAATGAGCGAGAGTGAGCCGTACAGCAGCCTGATTAAAATCGCCCTTTGCAGAATCAGCAGCACGTTGGTCGTTTCAATCGCCGGGGCAATACGCGGGTTCGTTTCAAACCGCTTCATTGTATTCTCAGTTAAATCGCCAGCCGCGAAGAAAAGGCCAAGCACAAATGGAATAAAGGAATACACAATGCGATAAAGCACGAGCGATGCGACTATGGCTTCCTGATGAAAGCCTAAATGCTCCATACCGAGTAAAAACAGCAGGTCAAATGAGCCGAAGCCTCCGGGCACAAGGCTGATCAATCCTCCGAGGGCAGCGATCACAAATACGCCAAATACATGCCTCACATCAGCGTGGATCCCCATAGCGAACAAGGACAAATACATGACCATGCCCGCAGCGAGCCATTCTGCAAATGAAGCTCCGATATAGGAAACTATCGGATTTTTAACCTGAGCCGTTTCTTCGGTATTCTTCGTTTTTGCATTTTTCACCTTTGCCGCGATGAGGGATACGGGAACGACAAGGGCAAAACCGATTACTACAATCCAGAGCCACGGTTTTTCATTCATGACTTTTTCGACAGGCAGCACTCTCACAGCCACGAGAATGCTGAAGACAGACAGGCCTAGTACCATAGAAGATGTAAGCCACGCGATTCCTTTGACCAGGCCTTTTACATCCTTCGTATGCTCCTTGTAAAGCATCGTTCTTAAGCCGACGCCTGCCAATCCGCCGAAACCCAGCACATTATTAAATGAATTGGCAATCCATGATACTCTGAAAACCTTCGCATTTGAGATGGAAAGGCGCAGTGAGCGTTTAAGCACAAAATCGTATAAAGACATCGCCGCAACCGCGAGCAGTCCGATTAATACAAGAATAAATAGGTCCGTGCGCTGCAAGCCGTTGATGATCATAAGAGTTCTTTTGAAAGACAGGTTCGTCAGTTCATTTTTTAACGTATAGATCACAAAGAGCAAAACAGCAATAGGAAATACAATTTTTAATATCGATAAAACATTTTTTTTAATCAGCAATGATCTCTCCAATCGTCTTACAGCTATTTTGTCATGTTTCCCCCAATAATCTCCAACATATTATACACTACCACATCATTTGCGGACAAAACCCAGTCAAAGCAACTTTCTTTCTTCCGTAAAAATAAGTAATATGGAAGCAGGAGCAAATGATGAGGAAGTGAGAAGATGGATTACAACTTACATGACACGACCGTATTAAACGAAAACATCCTATCATCTGAGGAACGGGAAATATGGGTGCTTTATATGAAGGTGCTGACTGCCGCGGGGCTTGGAGACGTATCCGAATGGATGAAGCTTGATATGAGCATGCCGCAAATGAAAGTGCTGATGCTTTTGAATAATCACGGGACACTGAAGGTCAGTGACATTGCTGAGAAAATGGGCGCTTCCCTGTCCAACACAACCGGCCTTCTCGACCGCCTTGAGAAATCAGGTTTTATTAAACGTTCACACTCTGAGACGGACCGCCGCTCGGTCGTGATTCAATTAACAGAGGATGCGAAGAGTATTTTTCGAGGGCTCTATGAGAAAGGCCACACCAAATTGAAACGGTCTTTGGAAAAGCTGACCGCTGATGAAAAAGCAGCTGTTACTCAAGGCCTTTCCATTCTCGCTAAAGCACTTGCACCTGATAACGCAGAATAAAAATCAAAGTCTGCCTGACTTGGAATTCCGGTCACAGGCTTTTTTTATTTGACATTTAGTTCACTTAAAATGAATAATATATTTAAAGTGAACTAAAAAGGAGTTGATGATATGGAAAATCCAAAATCCCTGGAAGGCGGACAGAAATGGGCGATCAGTTTATTTACGATCGGGGTTTTTATGGCGGCGCTTGATAACGGGATTATCTCAGCGGCGCTCACCACAATTAACAGTTCATTCGGCGTCTCTCCTTCCTGGGGATCATGGGGAATCACCCTTTATACATTGGGGCTTAGCGTCAGCGTTCCGATCGTCGGGAAACTTTCTGACCGCTACGGAAGGAAAAAGCTTTTTATGATTGAAGTAGGCCTTTTTGGTCTCGGTTCATTGCTTGTTGCGTTAAGCCAAAGCTTTCCGATGTTTCTGATTTCGCGTCTCGTTCAAGCGCTGGGAGGCGGCGGTATTTTTATTATCGGAAGTTCTCACATCCTTGCCACGCTCCCGAAAGAAAAGCAAGGGAAGGCGCTTGGACTGCTTGGCGCGATGAACGGGATGGCGGCGGTGCTCGGTCCTAATATCGGCAGCTTTTTGCTTGATTGGAGCGGGTCCTGGCATTGGCTGTTTTTGATTAATCTGCCGATTGCCGTTCTTTTGGTTATCTTCGGAGGCCTGTTTATTATAGAAACAAAGGCTTCGGAAGCCAAACGGCTGGATTTTCTCGGCTCACTCATCTTGTCGCTGTCGATCTTGTCTGTAATGTACGGGATTACAAATCTTGACGGGGCAAAGCTGCTGAGCAGTATAACGGAGCTTAATGTCTATGGATTTATGGTTCTGGGACTCGGGCTTTTTGCGCTTCTTTTATGGTACGAAAAACGGGTCGAGATAAGAGGCGGAGATCCAATTCTCGCTTATTCGCTGCTGCAAAATAAAGTCTTTCAATGGACCCTTGTCATCGGGTTTTTGTCAGGCGGTTTATTGGCGGCTGTTATTTTTATACCGTCTTATGTGGAGCAATATTTAGGGGTATCTGCTGCGAAAGCGGGGTATTGGATGACGCCGCTCGCTCTGGCATCCGGAGTCGGTGCTTGGCTGGGCGGAGCGTTTACCGACAAAAAAGGCCCTGTCAAAACAACTTTGCTGTCGGGAATCATTTCAATGATTGGATTTGGTTTATTTCCGCTGTGGGTAACGGAGAAATGGGAATTTGTCATTGCGAGTATGATCGCTGGGGCCGGTTTTGGTTTTCTTCTCGGCGCGCCGCTGAATGTCTTAGTATCAGAAGCGGCGGACGTGAATAAAGGTACGGCGCTCGGCACGCTGTCACTGGTAAGGCAGGTCGGTTTGACATTGGCGCCGGCTTTTTATGCCGGGTTTATCACGGCCGGGTTTGACCGTGTCGGAGATGAGGTGAGCAGCCGTTTATCCGACAGCCGCTTTTCATCAAAAGATATACCTATTCCCGACATCAGCAGCGGGCAACCGGCTTCATTTCAAGAACAGCTTCAGCACATTCCCGTGCCTGAGGTCAGACATGCGATCACCGAAGCCATTCATGTAAGTGTCGGCAGCGGCTTTAGCCATTTATATGCCTCAGCCGCCGTCATTTCTTTTTTGGTTATTATCTCTATCAGTCTGCTGGCTTTCTATCGCCGAAAATCCTGCTAATTCCAGCCCATTCGGCCCGCAAGCCCCGTAATGTGCGCGATATGATGATGAGAATGCCAGACATATAGGCCGAGAGCATTTTCAAGCGTGATGCTTTGCTTTGTATCAGGGTGATAAAAGCTCCGTTTAAATTGTTCGTCTGTCATAGAACGCAGAAGCGCCGTCCACCTTCCGTGAAGAGCCTTAAGCAGAGACAGCGAACCGCTTGGATCGGCTGTTTTGGAATCCGCCAGCGCGGCCCACCCTTTTTCATCATATGGACGAATGGCAGGCGTTTCTTCTGTAAGGCTTAACTTAAAACGGATATAACTGTTCATATGGCTGTCCGCCAGATGATGCACCACTTGGCGGACGGTCCATCCGCCCGGGCGGTACGGCGTGTCCAGCTGATTGTCCGTCAAACCGCCAATGGCATTTTGCAATAATGCGGGCGCTTCTTCAAGCGCTTTGATCCATTCTGTTTTCTGCTGGTCTGATATGTATTCCTTCGGCTCGTACTCACCTATCGGATAGCTTAGATTGTCTTTATTCATGTTGTTCCATGTCTCCTTCTAAAAAGGCAGCCGTACCGCTGCCTTTTGTTTTATGAATATTCTACGACGAGTTTGCCGATCATTTTGCCTGATTCTAGTTTAGCATGGGCTTTTTTCAGCTGTTCTGCGCTGAACGGCTTTAACACTGTCGTCAGTGTATGGTGAAGCTTTCCTTGATCGAATTTTTTTGCGGCTTTTGTTAATATCTCTCGCTGTTTGATCATGTCATCCGTCTGAAACATCGCTCTTGTAAACATGAACTCCCAGACAAAGCCGGCGCTTTTGCTTTTCAGCAGATTAAGATCGAGAGGGTGCTGATTTTCGACGATGGAGCAGATGGTTCCCTGCGGCAGGATGACGTCAGCCATTCCTTCCCAGTGCCCGTCTGTATCGTTTAAGCAAAGGATGTATTCTGTCCCATTTATCCCCGCAGCTTTCAGTTGGGGCAGGAGCTCTTGGTGATGGTTGATGACATGATCAGCGCCCATTTTAAAGCACCAGTCCTTCGTTTCCTCTCTGGATGCGGTAGCTGCCACGGTTAATCCCGCCTGCTTCGCAAGCTGGGTTGCAATCGAACCGACACCCCCGGCTCCTCCGATGATCAGAATCGTTTTCCCTTCATCCTCTTTTGTTATGCGGAGACGGTCGAAAAGCGCCTCCCACGCTGTTAAAGTCGTCAAAGGCATGGCGGCAGCTTCTGCGCAGGACAGCGACTCCGGCTTTTTGGCGGCAATACGCTCATCGACGAGCTGATACTCGCTGTTTGACCCTTGGCGGTTTACATCTCCCGCATAATATACCTCGTCGCCTTCTTGAAACCATTCACAATTCTCACCTGTTTGGACAACGGTTCCGCAAGCATCCCAGCCAAGAATTTTCAGCTCATCTTCCTTCTCTGCTTTCGGCGATCTGATTTTCGTATCGACGGGATTGACTGAGGCCGCGGCGATTTTGACAAGCAGGTCCCGGCCTTTCGGTACAGGCTTTTCAATCTCTTCTTCTATCAGACTATCAGGCTCATCAATGGGCAAATAACGATGTAATCCTACTGCTTTCATGTGACTCACTCCTTTTGTTCTTTTTGTGTTTCACTGAAAAAACAGTTATGAAACCATGTGCTTATGATTTCACTATGGTGATATCATAGCCATCTGCTCTTGCGCTTTGAAATACCTCCCAAAAGGCTTCGGCTGAGCTGCCGAGCAGCTTTTTGCTTTGATCAAAGTGCTTCCATTCTATGACGATCGGAAACTCAACCCATCCAGTCAAACAATCCCAGAGCGCATCAAGATTTTCACCGTAATACTCGGGCAATTCCAAATCTTGTTTCAGCTGCCTGTGAAGGTTTTTTACATCCCGGATTTGCTCTCCATTAATGATGATTTTGTTCATGGCTCATCTCCTTTGCTGTTTGTTCACTTCTTTTCTTACTTTCTCTATTATTTTACATCCTGTCAACTGAAAAACCCATCTGCCGCTTCACAAGGCGATTTAGAAAAAAAACGGAGGATATAATGCAAAGAACGGCGGGCCGATGCCCTGCCGTCCTTTATTTCAGCCCGCATGATCGCGGACTTCCAATTTCACTTTATCCCGCTTCGGCTGATAGATTTTGCCGACAAACAGATAACCGTATTTAAACTTATTCATCACCCAAGATGTGAGGATCGGGCCGCCTACACAAATGACAAACAGCAGCACAACAGCACACACGGCAGGAATGTCATTGATATTCGCTAAAAGCACGTAACCGATGATCATAAAATAAGCGTGCAGCAGATAGATAGAAAAAGAATAGTTGCTGATAAACATAATGATTTTCGGAACGGACTGAAGCTTTGAAAACAGCTGAAAGAACAGGAAAATCATACTTGTTGAATACAGCATGATGTCCGGCCGTTTGGAGCTGATCATGCCGAATTCGCCGAAATAGGAAACGGCAACAATCAAAACAGCTGACACTGCGGCCGCGCCATATACCGCATAACGGTACTTATTCAGTAACGCTAAAAAACTCTTGTACTGTTTTCCGCAATAATAAGCGAGACAGAAGTAGAACAGCCAGCCCGGAAAAGGAACCCAGAAGAAAGGAAAAGCAGAATCCGGGGCGGCGGAAGAAGAACTCCCAAATGAAAAATAGCTTAAATAAGCGGCAGTGATGACAAATGAACAGGCAAGCACCCACTTTGGCTGCGCCTTTTCCAAAAATGTGTGAAAGCACATATGGAGTAAGTAAAATTGAAAAATCACCAATATAAAGTAGCCGATGAAATGGCCTAAAAATACATTTGCCAGGAAGTTTTTCACGATTGCGAGAAAGTCGATCCCCTGCGTCATCATACTCCCCATCAGTACCGCATCAACGGCAGCGATAAATAGAAAAGGCACAAAAATCACTTTTCCTCTTTTCTTCAGAAAACCCTTCGGCACCCCTCTGGGATAAGAGCGGGCCAGCAAAAATTCCGAGATAAAGATGAATGCCGGCGTACTGAACATCAGCAGGGTCCGATAAGAATCCACTGTATGTGAGATGTCAGCCAGAGCTTCAGCCTGAAGAATGAGAACCATTGAGATAATATGAAGAAGAACGACACTCAGACAGGAAATGCAGCGGATGACAAAGATTTCTTTAATTTGCATACTCGCGCTCCTTTTTTCAAATTTGAAACAATTGGATGTTTGTACATTACCATATTCATCCAACCCAAAAAAGAGCATTAGTTCCTATCCGCGGCGGTCTGAATGTCATGTTATCCGAGTGGCAGCGAACTTGGTTATACACCTTTTAAAGCCATTTGCCAAGATTTATATTCTGTTGTCTCGTAATGAACGAAAAAAAAGATGAGCAAACTGCGATTCCGGCATGCGTATGGTATACTAACTGTCAAAATGTGCTTGCATGGAGGACATCATGAGAATTTTAAAATACGCCATTTTAGGGCTATTGCGTAAAGGCGAATTGAGCGGATACGATATTACAAATTATTTTAAAGAGGAGCTCGGACAGTTTTGGAGCGCAAAACACAGCCAGATTTATCCCGAGCTGAAAAAGCTGACGGATGAAGGCTTTATCGAATTTCGAACAGCGATTCAAGGCACGAGGCTTGAGAAAAAAATGTACACGCTGACAGAAAGCGGCGAACAGGAACTGCACGCTTGGCTGACAAAAAAGGACCCGATTCCAGAAACGGTAAAGGATGAATTTATGCTGAAGGCGTATTTCATTTCTTCTTTAACTCAAGAGGAAGCTGTTGATTTGTTTACAGATCAGCTTTTGAAACGACAGCTGAAGCTGTCTGATTTACAACATAGCTACAATGAACTGATCGAATCATTGGATCAGCCTATATCATTTTCTTCACCGGATTTCGGCCATTATCTTGTTCTGACGAAAGCGTTGGAACGGGAAAAGAATTACGTGACTTGGCTGGGGGACATACTCGCTGTGATGAAGAATCAACAGTAACAAAAGGCGAAGCGGGCTGCTTCGCCTTTTTCTTATTTTTATCGCAATGCTTTCACTCCCGCTGCAAAAAACACGGCGGCAAAGGCCAGCAAAATACCGTATATTCCAAGTACATCCGAGATATGCGCGCCGTTTGCGATAATGTCGGTAAAGCCGTTCATCGCCCATTTCTGAGGGAGAAACTCAGCCACAGACTGCATCAGCTTCGGCTCAATTTCGATCGGCCAGTACATTCCGCTTACCATACATGTCGCAATTACAAACAGGTTTCCTAAAGCCATTTGCTGTTCAGGTGTTTTGGCGAGGGCGGCGATCATCAGTCCGATGCCGACAATGGCTAAGAGGAACAGCGAGACTAATATGATGACAGCGAAAGGATCACCCCAGCTGACGCCGAATATCCAATGCGTGGCCAGGAGCAGTATGCCAAATTGGAGCCAGCCGATGATAAAGAATGAAAGCAAATACCCGGCAGAAATTTGGGCGCGGCTGGCCGGCGTTGTGAACAGCCTTGTCCATATGCCGTTTTTTCTCGCTTCTAAAATGGTTCCGGCTGAACTGATCATGGTCAGCATAACAAAGAGAATCGCAAATCCGGCCGCTCTTGCAGCTGTGTTACTTACGGTTCCTTGGTCATCAATATCCGTCCGCCTTACTTCAGATTTTGTGCCAACTGTATTTTTCGCGATGACATCTTTATATGCCGCTTTCCAGCTTTCCCCCGCAGCGGCCCCCGCTTCTTTTGCCGCGGTGACCTGTATGTTCAGCTTGGACAGGCTATTTTCGGCATACTGCTGCACAATTTGCGCTTCTGCCAGCTCCGGTCCGTGCAAAAACGTCATATTCGGATTTTGGCCTTTTTCCAGCGCTGTCTGGAACGAGACGGGCAGCATGATGACACCCGCGATTTTCTTTTGCTTCAGCTTTTTTTTTGCTTCACTCTCCGGCATATTTTCGAATGAGTATACATCATCGTTTGTTCTAAGCTGCTTGATGTAATGCTGAGAGAGCAGCGTATCATCCAGATCCACAATGGCAAGCTTCAGCTTTTCTTCGCCGCTCCCCATGATTCCGCCGAATACAAATGTCAGCAGCAATGGAGCCGCAAACATCATCAGGTAGCTTTGCGGCTTTTTTAAGATCAGAGCGAGTTCAATACTGCAAATCGCTATCATTTTTTTCACTATTTTTCCTCCTTATCGTGTTTGAAGACGTTTCAGGCCGATGGCGAGAGAGCACACGCAGACAGCAGCAAACAAAAGGACGGGCAGGCGCAGGTCAGCCCATCCTCCGCCTTCCATCATCGAAATAAAGCCTTCCAGCGCCCATTTATTCGGCACCGCGTTCGAAATCGTCTGCAAAAAGGCGGGAAATTGATAAAGCGGAAGCATCGAACCGCCGCAAATGGCCAGCAATTGAATGCCGAAGCCGCCTGCAATATCAGCCGTTTTCATATCAGTGATAAACGAAGCCAGCATCACAGAAATACCAGACACTGCCGCCCCGTAGGAAAGCCCAAGAATAGCTGCAAGAACGAAATTGTCTCCCCAATCGACGTCAAACACCAATGCGGTCACCGCCATGAAAATAAAAAATTGAATAATAGCAAACAGATATGTACCGAGAAATTTTCCAAACAGGATCGAATATTTCGCTGTTGGGGTGACAAGCATTCTGGCAAACGTCTCTGTGTCCTTTTCCTGAAGCAGCGATTTAGCGCCGATGGTGATATTAAACAGCATAAACATACAAAGCATCGCAGCTGCGTAATATTGAAAGCTTGTCATCGAGTGTTTTCCGGCTGATTGCTCTGTTACACTCAGCTTGGCAGCCGCAGCCTTTTGAAGGTCTTTGGCAAGGCTTACGCTAAAGGAATCAGGGTCAATCTTGCCTTCTTTCATCGCTTCAGATTGTGCGATATACGCCATAGAAGATGACGCTGCATGTTGTACCGTACTGTATTGGTCTGCATACGAAACGGTTATGGATTCCACAACGGATGCTTTCAGCTCTTGCTCAGCATTTGCATAAATGGATGGAAGCTGCTTTGTATCACCCCAGTTTTCAGGAATAACGAGGCCGACATCTATTTTTTTATCCTCCAGCAGCTTTTTCAATTCTTGCAGATTGTCAGCGTTCTTCACTTTTACCATATCTATTTTTTGCAGAACCTGCTTTTTGAAGGTGACCGCTGCATCAGACTGATCTGATTGCACATAGCCGATTGTGATGTGATCAAGCTCATTTCCCCCGTCAATCACTGATCCGAGTGCAGCACCCAAAATTGCGGTTAATATAACCGGCATCAAAATCATCATCATAAAGCCTCTTCGGTCCCTCATTCTAATGGTGAAATCCTTCCATGCGATCACTAGGCTTTTTTTCATTTTTCTTCCTCCTAATCTCGCAGCGTGCGTCCGGTCAGGTGTAGGAATAGCCGCTCGAGATTCGGCTCTTGGACGTGCAGGGATTTCAAGCTGACATGGTGAGCGGCCGCCAGGGTAAGGATGCCGCTGATTACTCTTTCATGCTGCTCGGCGACAATGTCTATTTTGTTATCATCAGAATGGACCACTATATCACTCACATTTTCCTGAGAGCGGATCGCGGAAATAAAATCATCATTGATAGATTGTACGGCGAGATGAATGATGGTCCCCCCTGCCAAGCGTGTGCACAAATCCGTTTTTGTGCCGATGGCAATCATGTCGCCTTTATCCATAATTCCAATTCGATCGCACAAATACTCTACCTCTTCCATGTAATGACTCGTATAAATGATCGTTGTCCCCTCTTCATTCAGCTGTTTGACTGTTTGCAAAATATGATTTCTTGATTGGGGGTCAATGCCGACTGTCGGCTCATCCATAATGAGCAGTTCAGGACGATGCATTAAAGCGGCGCCGATATTGATTCTGCGTTTCATTCCTCCGGAAAACGTCTGAATTTTATCCTTTGCCCGTTCTGTCAATCCGACATATTCGAGAACTTCAACGGCCCGTTTTTTCGCTTCGGCACTTGTTAAGCCATACATTTTTCCCCAGAACAGCAAGTTTTCCTTCGCTGTTAACGTCGGATAAAGAGCGATATCCTGCGGAACCACACCGATTTTCTGTTTGGCTTGATTCGTATCTTTTCCGACAATGCAGCCGCCGACTGTAATTTCACCTTTGTCAGGCGGCACAAGGCCTGCAATCATTGAGATAGTTGTTGACTTACCCGCTCCGTTCGGCCCTAACAAACCGAATGCTTCGCCTTTTTCTAATGTAAAAGAAATCCCTTTTACGATCAGTTTCTTTTCATAAGCTTTTTCGATATTTTCTACTTGCAGCACTTGTGTTCACTCCTTTTTTGTCACCTACCCTAGTCTAAAAAATGCAGATGGTTTGCACATGTGGCGCGCGATAGAAAATCAGGCATAAAAAAAAGCCTGTGACAGGCCTTTCCGGAGCGTGCTATATGCCAAAAGTCATATAATCTATTGAAAAATGGTCACACCGTATCGGACAGAATAAATCGCTGCCTGGGTTCTATCCCTTACAGCCAATTTATTAATAATGCTTGAAACGTGATTTTTCACCGTGCCTTCCGTGATAAAAAGTTTTTCGGCAATTTCTTTATTGTTCAGGCCGCGGCCGAGCTCAGCCAGTACTTCCGTTTCTCTTTCCGTCAATTCGAGCAGCTCTTTCGGCTTCGCTTGTTCTTCCATTCCTTTAAGCTTCTTTTCACTCTTCCATTCGTTCAGCATTTGCGCGGTCAGTTCGGGCGGGAGAACCATTCCCCCAGATTGCACAGTCATGATAGCTTTTACGATTGTATCTGCCGACATGTCCTTTAACAGATACCCGCTTGCACCCTCTTGCAGCGCCTCAATGATCAGCTCGTTATCTTTAAATGTAGTCAGCATCAGCACCTTGACATTCGGGAGGCTGCTTGTAATCAGTCTCGTTCCTTCCACTCCGCTTGAGATCGGCATGCGGATATCCATTAGCACGATATCAAGCTGGTATTCTTTCGCCTTTTCAAAAGCCTCCTGCCCGCTGCTTGCGGTGGCGACGACATCCAGCTCCTCCCTAAGCTGAAGCAAGGATGCCATTCCTTCTCTGATAATATCCTGGTCATCTGTAATCATAATTCTAATCATGACAAGCTCTCCTTTTGCTGAACCGGCCCAAAGCTCCATTTCTTTATGGCCAGTGAAAATTCCGCTATTACTTTAAAACCTTTGCTCCGTTCGCTTTCAAAACGGACTGTTCCTCCATGCTCTGCCGCCCGCTTTTTCATATTCAAAAGGCCAAAGCCGGCTTCCGTCTCAGGATTGCCTTTGCCGTCATCCTCGATTATCACGCTGATTTTTTCTGGTTCACATGTTAATTGAATGCTGCACCTTGTCGCTCCCCCATGGCGTTTGGCATTTGTTAAAGCCTCTTGCACCGTTCTTGTAATGGCTGGCTGGAGTGATAGCGGTATCAGCGAGGGATCGCCGTTTAGCGCGATCTCTGACGCCACCCTCGCGTTTTGATAAAAATCCTCAGTAAGCTGTTTAAGCGTTTCGACAAATGACGGCTGGCTGTTTTCGGCTTGCAGCGTCCGGACGGATAGCCGGATTTCCTCTAATGCTTCACGTGACAAAGCTTCACATACACCCACCGTTTGCTCCGCTTTTTGGCTGTCCCGTTTTTGCCATTCTCTCAGGAGCTGAAGCTGAACGAGCAAGGCTGTCATTTTGTGGCCGACGGTATCATGGATGTCCCTCGCCATTCGGTTCCGTTCATGAATAGCTGTCAGCTTCTCCACTTGTTTCGCGTACAGATGCAGCTCTTGATGGGCCGCAGAGAGGGCTTGATGAGAATCGGTCAATTCCTGATACTGCTGTTTTGTTGTTTCCTGCGCTTCCATTAGTTTGCGGATCAATTTGCCGACCACTCCGCAGAACACAACAAATGTCATACTGATGCAATGGTCCATGACATGTTCATTTCCAAAGAGCTGATAGGTACGGAACAGCACAATAAGCCACAGGATGGTACAAAGACACAAGACAGACCATACTGTTCTTCGTTTAAATCCCTTCAAAAAAAATGTAACCGCGACAGGGCTGAGCAGCGTAATATATAAACCTGTCCCTGGAAAAACGAAAGCGAATGAAAAACCTACAATAATATCAATAAGACAAAAAATAAGCGGGGGCTTTGTTTTTATCAGTAAGAAATGGTTGGACAAAAATATACATGCCCCGCCGCATATAAATATGTAATGGTACGGATTGTCAGCTGCAACAAACAAATAAACTGAACAAATCACCAATAACGTAAATAGCCTTGTAAATAGAAGAGTCGACATGTTGGTTCACTCCCGCAATAAATTCCATTTTCTATCATACCTTCCTGTTGGAATTTTTGACAGATGTTTCGAAAAAATAAATGGTCTTCCTTCAGGCTGCAGGGGAGGAGTAATACAGGGGTCTGGCAAAAAGAAAAAAGCTTGAAGAGAAACTGTTTTCTCTTCAAGCTGAGTGTGCACTTCAAATTTATTCATTTCGGCTACACAAAATCCACCCACACTGAACCATTTTCTGCTGAACGCACACCATTTTCAATCCAGCGAATGCCTTCCAGTCCGGCATCAATATCAGGATAAATGAGATTTTGCAATGTTTCTTCATTGCCGCGATTTTTGGCATCAATGGCGATGGCGAACTTCAGATAAATATTTGCCCACGCACATAAAAAAAGCCCCCTTGCGAGCTATGCAAGAGGGCTGTCTTTGTCAGATCACAAATACGATACCTGCGCCTGAAGCCGGATCTTTTACATATAATCCTTCGTGCTTTTCTTCAACGGTGTATCCGGCATTCTGCAGCCTGTCTGCCACCTTTTCGAGCTCTTCCTTGTTTGGGAGCACAATGGTGTAATAAGCCAGGCCGCTGGCGTTTGTCGGCTTCGGAGGGGCATTTTTCCCCGCCCAGATGTTTAAGCCGACATGATGGTGGTAGCCTCCCGCCGATACGAAAAGGGCGGACATGCCTGCGTAGTCGCCTGTAATGTCAAACCCTAATATATCTGTGTAGAATGCTTTCGCCTTTTTTAAATCATTTACATGAAGATGGATATGGCCTATCACCGTTCCCTCCGGAAGCAAGCTTTTTCGCTCATCTCCCGCCTCGGCTAACAGACCTTCCACATCAACGGGCGCCGTGCCCATGATATAGTTTCCTTTTGCATCACGCTGCCATGTGCTGCGCGGCCGGTCAGCATATATTTCAATGCCGTTTTGGTCCGGGTCGGACAGATAGAACGCCTCACTCACGCCGTGGTCCCCCTGCCCGATTGCGATGCCGTTTTCAATCAGGCGGTTGATGGCAATGCCGAGTTCTTTTCTGTCGGGAAGAAGAATCGCAAAGTGATAAAGGCCCGTTACTGTCCGTTCAGGCAAGACGACAGCGCTCGGATTTTCTTCAAGGACAAGCAAAACGTGCTCTCCGTCGGCCGTCAATTCCGCCGCGGTATCTGTTTGCTTCAGCACTTGAAAGCCGATCACGCCGCAATAGAACTGCAGGGAATGCTCTAAGCTGCGGATGCTTAATTTGACATAACCGATGTTTGTATCTTCGTGGATACTCGTCATATTGATGGCCTCTCTTCTTATGCTGAAACGTTTTCTTCCTTTTTCGCTTTAAAAACAAACGAATCTAGCGCCAAGAAACGGCTCCCTGAAAGAGCTAAATGGATAGATGCTACCAACAGAAGATAATCAAATTCAGAATTCCCCATGAAAGGCGCTTTAAGTTTTACTGTAAAGATGGCTCCGAGCAGAGTTAGGGCAAACAATACTCCCACGATGCGTGTCGCTAATCCGAAAAAGACAAGCACTCCTCCGACGAGTTCAATGGCTGCGATGACATAAGCCATAAAACTTGGGAGCCCTATACTTCCGAAAAATTGGATTGTGCCCTCCATTGCCGTAAACTTTGATAAACCGTGAACAAAAAAGATAATACCTGTAACTACCCTTAAAAGTAATGTGCCAATTTCAAATGATTTATTCATTATGTTCCTCCTTGATAAGTGTTATCACTTACTTTGTGTAAGTTAGTATATATAGATAACTTGTTTACGTCAAGTAATTTTGTTACATTTTACGAAAATGAAATAAAAGTACCATAAATGATATAAAAAAAAGGCCTTTGCTGTTGGCACAAAGGTCTTTTTTCTCACTTAGGCTCTTTTAAATTGGCTTTCATATAAATTGCTGTAAAATCCTTTTTGCCGGAGAAGCTCGGCATGGCTGCCTCTTTCTATCATCTCTCCGTCTTTTAAAACAACGATTTGATCCGCTCTTTGAATCGTATTCAGCCTGTGGGCGATCATCACGCTTGTTCTTCCTTCCATCAAGCGGGCAAGGGCTTGCTGAATTTTGACTTCTGTGACTGTATCAATGTTGCTTGTCGCCTCATCTAAAATCAGCAAAACCGGATCTGCCAGCACCGCTCTGGCAATGGAAATCAGCTGTTTTTGCCCTTGGCTGATGCCTGCTCCGTTTTGGATCAGCACCGTATCATATCCCTTCGGCAGCCGTTCGATAAAGCTGTGCGCATTGGCGTTTTTCGCTGCCTCTTCCACTTCTTGATCCGTTGCGTCCAAACGGCCATAGCGGATATTCTCTCTGATGGTTCCCTGAAATAAAAAGGAATCCTGAAGGACAAACCCCATATGTTTCCGAAGGCTGGACCTCGTCATGTCCTTAATATCAATGCCGTCAATCAAAATCGCTCCCTCACCCGGTTCATAAAAACGGGCGAGAAGATTGGTGACAGTCGTTTTTCCCGCGCCTGTCGGGCCGACAAATGCAATGGATTGTCCCGCCGGCACTGTGAAGCTGAGGTGTTTCAGCGTCTGACTCCCTTCCTCATATCCGAAAGAGACGTGCCTGAATTCAATGGCGCCTGTTTGAATCGGCTGATGTAAGGCGTTCTTTTCATCCTCCCGTTCTTCTTTTTCATCGAGCACATCGAAGACACGTTCAGCTCCGGCAATGGCGGACAACATCGTATTAAATTGGTTGGCGAGATCGTTCAAAGGGCGGGTAAACTGTCTTGAATACTCGGCGAACACCACGATTGAGCCAATCGTAATCCAGCCCTTTAACGCAAACCAACCGCCGATGGCCGCAATAATCGTAAAGGTTAGATTGTTCAACGTGTTCATCACTTTCGGGATAAAGCCGGAAATCGTCTGCGCCCAAAAGCCGGAAGCCTTCAGGCTGTCATTTTTCTCTAAAAACTCAGCAGTCACCTGTTCTTCCCGCGAATAAGCTTTGATGACCTTGGCGCCTGAAATGGATTCTTCAATATAGCCATTAAGCTCTCCAAGATTTTTTTGCTGCTCTTTAAAAAGTTTTCCCGTACGGTTGGTGATCCATTTGATGCTGACCGCCATAATCGGCACGATAATCAGCGTGATGAGCGTCAGCAGCGGGCTCATGTACAGCATCACTGAGATCGTTCCTACAAAGGTGATGACGCTTGATAAGATTTGGATGACCGACGTGTTTAAAGTTGAACTGACATTTTCAATATCATTCGTCACCCGGCTCATCAGCTCGCCGTGCCGCTGTTTATCGAAGAACGGAATCGGCAGCTCGTGCAAGTGGGTGAACAGCTCACTCCGCATTCTGAATACAGTGCTTTGAGAAATATTAATCATCCAATAGTTTTGAAACCATAAAGACAGGGACTGGATGACATAGATCCCTAACAAACCAAGCAATACCGGAAAAAGCCCGCTTGCCGTCCGGCCGACAATAAAATGGTCGATGGCACGGCCGATCACAATAGGCCCAAGCAAGCCAAACACGGCACTGACCACAACCATGATCATGACAAGCGTGAGCATGCCTTTTTTCTCAGCCAAGTAAGACCACATTCTGCCTAGCGTCCCTTTGGCATCCTTTGCTTTCGTTCTTTTTTTGGAGCGGTCTTTTTGATCAATAGTTATTTTTTTATATTGGAAAGGACTACGAATGTCTTTCAGCATGACCAGCCCCCTCCTTTCCGAATTGAGACTCGTAAATAAGCTGATACAAATGAGACTGTGAAAGCAGCTCGTGATGAGTGCCTTTTTCAATCAGTTCGCCGTCCTCAAGAAGCAATATGACATCGGCTTTCATGGCCGTACTGACTTTTTGGGTAATGATCAGTGTTGTGCACTCATAAGCGCTGATCGCCTCAAGCAGCTTTCCTTCTGTTTGCAGGTCGAGGGCGCTTGTACTGTCATCCAATAAAAGAATGGCTGGCTTTCTGATAAAGGCTCTGGCGATGGAAATCCTTTGTTTCTGACCGCCTGACAAATTGACGCCCTTTTGTCCAAGCACCGTATCATAGCCTTTCGGGAGCTTCATGATCGTGTCATGAATTTGCGCGCTTTTGGCCGCTTCCATTACTTCATCTAGTGAAGCATTTTCTTTGCCCCAGGCGATATTTTCCCTGATCGTTCCCGTGAAGAGGAGCACTTCCTGCGGAACGTAGCCGATTTGCTTCCGAAGCCCTTCAGCCGGAAACTCGCCAATCGGCTGCCGGTCAATCAAAACCCTGCCTGAATCCGGTTTGTATAGCCGCGGAATTAACTGAAAGAACGTTGATTTTCCAGAGCCCGTCGCTCCTAAGAGAGCAATCGTTTCCTTTGGTTTTGCTGTAAAGGTTATGTGATGAAGCGCTTCTCTTTCCATATCGGGATAGCGGAATGACACATCTTCAAAATCAATACGGCCGCTCAGCGGCTCATCCGTTTTGCCGCGCTCCCGTTCGTCGCCTTCTGTCTCAAGCACCTCTCCGATTCTTTCCCCGGAAGCTTTCGCCCGTGAAAAAATCATAATCAAGAACGGAAAAACGGACAACGCGCCTGTAATGCGTGTGGCGTAGTTAATAATCGCGACAACATCGCCGACCTGCGTACCGTTTTGTGCCACGCTATTGGCGCCAAGCCACAAAATAAACAGAATGCATATATTCATTAACAGCATCAAAACAGGCATCGTTGCTTCAACGAGGCGAAAGGCCGATACTGTTTTTTGCATCAGTATGGTGTTTGATTTCAGAAACCGTTTGACCTCGTGGCTCCCGCGAAGCAGCGCCTTAATCAATTTGATAGCCGCCAGGTTTTCCTGCATGATGGTGTTCACTTGGTCAAGCCGTTTCTGCACAGAGCGGAACAGCGAACCCCCTTTTTTTAATACCCAAAGTAAAAAAAGAATCAAAATCGGAATCGTCACAAGCAGAAAAAAACCAAGTTTCACATTGACGGCCAATGATAAAATAACACCGCCGACAATCATTAAAGGCGCCCGAAGCATAAACCTGAGACTCATGAAGATCATATTTTGAACCTGTGTCACGTCATTGGTGAGCCTCGTAATAAATGATGAGGAGGAAAACTGCGCAAAAGTAGAAAAAGAGAAGGACTGGATTTTTTGAAATATCCCTTTTCTCGTATCGTAAGCATAGCTTTGGCTGACATGAGCCGCATAGAAGGAATTCAGCATTCCCGCCGCAAATGACACCAGTGTAAGCCCGACCATTACAGCTCCCCATACCCAGACTGTCCTAAGGTCTTGTTTCAAAATCCCCTCATCTATAATTTTTGCGATAAGGAGGGGCTGCACAAGCTCTACCGCAAGCTCAGTCAGCATCAAGACAAGAGCTATCCCCGCTATCAAATAGTATGGTTTTAAGTATGATAAAGCCTTTGACATCTGAAAGCCTCCCAAACCTGTTTATCAATATGTATTTTTATTTTATTTGTTTGTCTTAAATGAATAAAGGATTAACCCTTGAACCCGCACTTTTATTATGTACTTTGTGTAAAAAATGAAAATCATTGAAGATAAAAATGGAAGGATTGAAGCGTGTAAATATATGGAGGCTGACTTATCTTTTCTTTTTACCAACGCCTGAACCAGAGTGTTTTATTTTAAAATGAATAGCGGAGTCTTTAAAAGGCGTCCGCTATTCAGATAATCATTCATGGCGTGTCATTTCATTTAACGAATAAAAACGAAAGCAACACCAAATCCTTTATCAGCATCAAACTCTTGGATCACTTTCATGACCTGCCAGTGCTGGTTTGGAGAATCGGATTTTGTTGCGATCCCGTTATGAGCGTGAATAAAATCTCCTGCTTTCACCGTCTCATCGCATCTGACATATACCTGGCCGATGAGTCCGACAATGTTCCACTCGTCTCTCTCATCTCTTGAAGCATAGTCTTCTTCAGGTCGATAGTCAGGATTTTCTTTTGGAGCCATGACCATTTGCCCGTTTGCATCTTTCTGTTCTTCATAAACGCAGCCGCCAAACTCATTCTTTACGTATCGTCCCGACCAATGGAAACTCGACTCGCCAAGAATCACTCCGGCAGTCTCGGAAATTACCCCAAGCATGAGATCACCTTTTTCAGCCGGTCTGATCTTATCACCTTCAAGTGTGACCAGTGTTCCTGTCGGAATCTTCTCCCCGCTCAGGCTCTCAAAATACTCGGCATAGTCAGAGAATGTAGCGGAACCTGTTATCTTTCCTGTGGCCTTAATTGTTCCTTCTTTTGCATGAAGCTCAATTTTTCTGTTTGCTGATGACGGAGTGCTGCCTGCACCCCAGCCAAGTGCTACAGAATCTGAATTCGGGTTAATTGTATTGTACGAAGAAAGCACTGAAGATTGAGCCGCTCCGGTTGCTCTTCCCCGAACAGAACCAGCCACAAAATTATTGTTGCCTGTAGCGTGAGATTCACGGGAGCCAATGACTCCGCTTCCTTTATGTTTGAATAAGAAATAAGGAGTGACTGCTCCTCCAATGTGAAAGTCAGTTTCATAACCTGAAAAATCACAATTGGATACATTAAGGTCTGGATCTGAGGAATAAATTCCAACTGTACCGCTATTATTTTTTGGAGATCTCTGCCCCCAAACATTACTAACAACAGACTCGTACATTCCGCTGCCAAATGCAACTCCATTTTTTCCGGAGTCAATCAAGGTGACACCATCTACCATTATTTTACCTACTGAGTTATCCCCGCCGACAATATATAAATCATTGTCTGCAGTCTTAAATCCGCGAATGGTTATATTCTTCAAGCTCATTAAGCGTCCTTTATAAAATACACTGACTACAGAATTACCCTTATAATCAATTGAACTATCATCACAAATAGCATGGAAATTCATAACACTCACACCATCATATCCGGAGATTTGCAACGCGTTTGGTCCCGCCCCTTTGTAAAGGTCATTTGGTTTAGGGTTATATGCGATACAATTCGCGAGCTGCACATCATGGGCTGTCGCTGACTGAGGATCGCTTGCTGTGTGGTGACCGATATGGCGAATGCTATATCCAATGGCATTTTCGTATGCGCGACAGTTAACAAGCTGTACTCTCTTCGCTGCCGGTGCATAACCATGTGCTTTAATCTCAAAACCTCGGACTCCTCCAATTGAGATACAACTATCAACCATTACGTCTTGAGAGCCGTCATCAATTTCAAAACAGTTCGTGTTAGAAGTTCCGTCATTTAACCCCATAGGATGGTAAGAGAGGCAATGACTGAAAGTAGTGTGTTTACCAAAATGACAAGTAAAGTTATCATCGCCGGACCCTGTTGCTTCACAATGTGAAAATGTTACAAAGTTACAGCCATTGGGCTGATAATAAGTTGGGTCGTCCATTTCACCATGTCTATTATAATTCGGGCTTGTCGAATCAAAACCGTGGAGGCCGCCATTCTTGGCAAACACATGCTCGACAAAAGAATAGTCAACATTCGCAAAAAGCAAACAGCTTGAAGTGGGGCCTTTCGGAATCTTCCAGCCGGCAGGGCGCGTATCCTTGTTCCAGTCCAGTGTGAGGTGGCCGATGTAAATATTTTCATTACCGTTCGTGTAATCACTGTTGGTAAGAACAGAATGACCGACCGGTGTTTCGTCTAATAATTTAATGACCGTTCTTTTCTTGCCTGCTCCGATAAGCATTGTATTTGAAGGAACAAACAATCCCGATGTTCTGAAAACACCGGCGGGAACTGTTACTACATAACCTCCGTCACCCATGGCATCATGAAATGCTTGCGTATCATCTGTTACTCCGTCTCCTTTAGCCCCAAAATCCATAACGTTGCGTTCTGTAACATGTTCAAATCTGTTTTCATACGTTTTAAGTCTTTCATTTAAGTTTTCATAAGTTGACGTACCATTGCTAAGAGCGGCACCGATTTTGCTGTCAATCGCTTCAAAGTTTTGAGAAAGGCTTTCAACTTCAACGCCCTCAGCTTTATCGGGTTTGTAAAGTCCTAAGAAAGTAGTATAGTTTGTCATTGTCCTGCCTCCTATTTTTTTAATTGCTATTTAAAACACGAACACCATAGAAGTCATTCGCTTCTACATGTACAGGTGGCAAAGGTACGACAAATTCATACATCTTTTTAAAACATAAAAAAAGCGCTGGATAAACAAGCGCTCTTTCCACTCTGCATATAGACTTCTGCAGCAGTATTTAACCGTTCAGTATTCTCTCCACACGCTCCCGCACCTGCGGAACACTCAGCCCGACAATGACTTGAAGCGCTTTTCCGTTTCTTACGACGCCGTGGGCGCCCAATGCCCGGAATACGCTGTCCGGCTCGACCTTTGATTCGTCCTTTACGCTGATTCTGAGACGTGTGGCGCAGTTGGTGACATCTGTGATATTGTCTTTTCCCCCTAAAGCTTCAATGTATAAAAACGCCTCATCATCCGCTGTTTCTTTTGCAGAGGCTGTTTCCTTCTGTGTGTTCCTTCTTTCTCTGTATTCCTTTTTTGAATATAGCTTTGTTTCCTGCTGATCGTCCTTTTCCCTTCCAGGTGTGGCGATATTGAATTTCAGGATAAGGAATCTGAAAGTGAAAAAGTAAATGGCTGTAAAAGCGAGCCCGATCAGGATTTGATTTACATAGGTCATTCCGTGGCTGCTGAAAAGCGGAATCCAATTCAGGGTGACCACTTCTATTAAGCCGCCTCCCATATTTCCGACGAGCCCGGCCATAAACATCACGGTAGACATTGTGGCTGCCAATAACGCATGAACTGCAAACAATAACGGCGAAATAAATAAAAAGGTGAATTCAATCGGCTCTGTAATGCCGGCGATGATGGCCGTCAGCGTGACGGGAATCAGCAGGCCTGCGACAATTTTTTTCTTTTCTTTTGAAGCAGTCACATAGAAGGCCAAAGCGATTCCCGGGATGCCGAAGATTTTCGAATTGCCGTGAAGCGCAAATCCCCCCTGAGGGAATAACTCTTTCAACGGTTTGGCGCTTTCTGAATATGGGCCGAGATGCTGCGCCCAATAGGTGACAATTCCGCCTTCTGCGACAGCAGGGCCGTAAATAAATGGAGAGTAAATGAAATGATGAAGGCCTGTCGGAATTAAAATGCGTTCTAAAAAGGTGTATACCCAAACCCCGAATGCTCCTGATGCGACGAGAAATCCTTGCAAAGAAGCGATGCCGTTCTGCACCATCGGCCATAGATAAGCAACGGCCAAAGCGACAGGAATCATGATAAAAAATGAGATCATGACGATGTATGTTGAGCCTTGGAATATGCCGAGAAAATCCGGCAGCTTCTTATCAAAATAACGATTGTGCAAATAGACCACAATGGAGGAAATTAAAATCGCTCCGATAATATTCGTATCAAGCGTTTTAATGCCCGCAATCATGGTTAATCCGCTTGTGCCGCCGACCTCCTGATCCATATCAACACCAAACGCGCCGCCCCACACGGTAAGGATGGCATTAATAAAATAATTGAACGTCAAGTATACAGTAAGCGCTTCCAAACATGCGCGCGCCTGAGCCTTCTTTGCCAATGCGACCGGGATGCCGATCGCGAATAAAAGAGGCATTTGATTAAACACGGTCCAGCCGCCCTGCTCAATGACATACCAGCATTGATACCAAAACCCTTTAGGATCGGCGAGCGATCCCATGAGGGCTTCATTTTTAAACACTGTGCTAAGGCCGACAATAATACCGGCAAACGCAAATAATAAAACAGGTACAAACATGGCGCTTCCAAAGCGCTGTACTTTTTGCATCATACCATGACCCCCCTGTTAATCAATGTTGTTTTTCTCATCCTCTTTATAATCAACATAAGCCCGGAACAATGCTTCTCCAACGAGAAAAAATGGCGCAAACGCGACAATCTCCGTTTTATCGCTTAAAGTCACGGGCTTGCTTGTCGCATACAGATTGTACGGCGTTGTCTGGGCGAGCACGTTATTTTTCAAATTCGTAATGGAAATAAAGGGAATTCCTTTTGCAGAAAGGATTCGGGCCTGCGGAATTAATTCCGGCGTTTCCCCGGAGAGTGAAATAATAATAAATAAGTCATTACCTTTGAAATCATCCAGCATCGTATCAAACTCTATTTTGTCTTGAATCAAAATCAAATACCGATGGCGGGACACAAACATTCTCTGCAGCTCTCGGGCGCACGTTGTTTGCGCCGTCCCCGATCCATAGACAAAGATTCGTTCAGCTTCATCAATCAGCCGGCACATTTCCGTCATATCCTTCGTCTTTAAAAACTTCAGGTTGGCTTCTATATCATCAAGCAGCTTTTCAAAGCTGAGGCTTTCCCCTTCTTCAGGCTGATCCTCCCATTTCAAGTACACACGGAATTCACTATAGCCGCTGAAGCCGAGCTTTTGGGAGAGGCGCAAAATCGAAGAACGCGACACACTGCACTCTTTCGCCAGATCATTTATTCCGAGAAGATAGCATGTGTGCTTATGATTCAAGATATATTTTAAAATATAAAAATCGTTATCATTTAATTTATTGTAATGCTGATTGATCAATTCTTCCAAGCTCATATGATCCCCCCATTTTCTTTCTATTATATACAATAATAGACCAAGAAAATGGGGGAACTTTTTAAGAAATGCGGCTCGGGCTTTGGTCAAGCTCAGGCCAGTACTCCTTGTTGGCCTCCATTAAATCCTCTAAAATCAATCTCGCCACGCGGGCGTTCGGCACTGTTTTTGAGAGGATCAGCGCCTGCCAC
Organism: Bacillus atrophaeus; assembly: GCF_001584335.1. Lineage (GTDB taxonomy): Bacteria > Bacillota > Bacilli > Bacillales > Bacillaceae > Bacillus > Bacillus atrophaeus. The sequence continues at coordinate 67,490 of NZ_LSBB01000017.1, read as the reverse complement.
AGCTTTTGGAATGATTTCTCTTCCCAAGCTTCCACTGTTAATTTTTCAACAGACACCTGCTGCTCCATCAGCCCTTTTTGGAACTGCGGGATTTTGCCGACTGTCACAGGTTCAGGGCCGTTCGAACCGACGATACACGGCACTTCGACCATCGCAGAAGGGTCAAAGTTAACGATCGCGCCGTTGTTTTCTACAATCAGCAGCATTCTTTCGCCCGTATTGTAAGCGATGGCTCGGGCCAGATCGACGATATAAGAAGCGTGATCATCAATCGTAATGTCACTGTTTTTAGAAGACTGCTCACGTGTAATCATGTCACATTGGCTGAAAATAAACGCCTCTCGTCCTTCCATGACTTCATTTGCCCTCGTATGATTTGGATTTGATTTTTTGACCATATCATCCGGGAACAAATAATACTGCAAATACGTATTCGGCAAAGTGTCCGGATCAGCTGCCTGCACATCGCGCGCTTTTCCGAATGTGTCATTCCAACTTGCTTCCACTTGTTCGGTTTCCGTCTTCGGTATATATCCGTATTCACGAACATGCTCTTTCAGCTTCGGCATTAAATCGTTGCCCTCTTGATCTTCTATGGATGTCCACCATCCAAAGTGATTCAATCCGTAATACCGGATCTTCATGTCTTTTCTTGACGACAGGCCGAGTATTTGTGCCATGCGGTCTTCAATTCCGACCGGCATGTCGCATATATTTAAGATTTTTGAATTCGGTCTGAGGCGGCGCGTCGCTTCGGCTACGATTGCTGCAGGGTTTGAATAGTTAAGCATCCACGCATCCGATGAATAGGTTTCCATATAATCCAGAATCTCGAGAACACCGCCGATTGAACGCATCCCGTACGCAATTCCGCCCGGCCCGCATGTCTCCTGCCCGACGACTCCGTACTTTAACGGAATTTGTTCATCAAGCGCGCGCATCGCATATTTGCCGACTCTGATATGCGCCATCACAAAATCCACATCTGTAAAAGCCTCTTTTGGATCAGTCGTCGCTGTAAATTCAATATCCGGCGCTTTTTCCTTTATGAACACGTCACAAGCACCCGCGATTCGTTCCTGCCTTGCTTTGTCATTATCATATAGCTTCAGCTTTCTGATCGGAAACTCCTGTAAATGATCCAAGAGCATTAACACAATTCCCGGGGTAAACGTGCTGCCCCCGCCTGCGATCACAATCGAGAATGATTTTTTCTTCATATGACGACCTCCTTGATAACGTTTACATTACATTTATATCATGGGACGATTCTCTCCGTAACGCGTTTGGCGCAGTTAGGTCATTTGATCAGTTTTAGTTTATTTTCTCAGCAAGCGGGAAAATTCCCGGCTGTTTTATTGAATATGTACACAGATTGATCTGTTCACCTCCACGTAAGCTTAAAGTCTCATTTTTCTTAAAATAAAAGTGGATATACACCCTTCTATCCTTTATGAAAAGGTTCTTTTGTAGGATTCGGATATATGCCTAATTATTTATAATCATTTATATAAAACCATCCATTTGTGCGTTAAATTAGGAAAGGCGGGGTGCAAAAGTTGGACTCAAATAAAGTACTCGAGCTGGCAAACAAATATAGTGAAGCGGCAGAAGAGGTTAGAAACTCAAAACAGCTCCTGAATTCACGTTTATTTGCATTGGGCGGCGCTTGGCAAGGAAAAGCAAGAGAAACGTTCGACCAAAAGTTTGAGGAGACAAAGTCTGATTACGACCAATTCGAACAGGATTTAATTGAAACAAGCAATGAACTCAAGGCAGCCGCTGTGAAAATAGAAGAACGAAAAGCAGAGATTGCCAGAATGGAAGAACTCGAAAGAAAAGCAAGAGAAATAAAGAAATAGAATCAGGGGGTACCCGCCATGTCAGGAAAAATTGCAGTTGATCCCGATAAGCTAGAACATTTGGCAAATGATTTTGTCACAGAATTAAAGGATATGGAAAACAAATATAAAGACTTACATCTCGAACTGGCACAGCTGATCTTACAATGCGATCCGCAGTACAGCAGCTGTTTTTCAGGTGTCGGCGATGCATGGGGCTCGGGAAGCGCGCTCGTCAGCAAACTAAGTGATCATGAGATCTTTATCAGAAAAACCAGTGATCAATTTGTTGAGAAAGATGATATTTTAAGAAAGCTTTATAACGTATATGACAAATATGGCACGATGGCAAGCTTATCAGGTCTCATGATTACTCAGGGAAAATATTACGGATTAGGGCTGACGACATTTGTAAAGCAAAGCAGCGGCTTGCATACAGCCCAGCACTCGAAGCTATTATTGGATATTTCCAGAACTGTCGATAGCTCTCGTTATCAAAAAGCGGCCAGAGTCCTTCTCAATCCGAAATATCTATATAAAAAGACAAACAAGCCCTTTGCAGATTTAGTCCACAAAAAATTCACGAAGTTCTTTCCGCAGGATGCGGTGAATTTCTCAAACAGTGTAAGAAGTTATACAAAGGGATTAGCAGACGAAGCCGGGGTCCGCTCAACACTAAAAGATGTCGGGAAAACAGGCCTTAAATTTGCGAAAGGAAATATGATAACGGCAGGCATCATAACAGGAGCAACCGAAACAGTCGGAGCGGGCTTAAAAATCGCCGATAATTATGCAAGATACGAAAACAACCCGGAAGTATTGAAGCGGGAAAATGCGAAAGCCGTCGGAAAAGCTGTAAATGATACGGTATTTATTGCCGGCGGGTCAACTGTCGGAGCTGTAGTCGGCGGTGCAATTGGAAGCTTAGCGGGTCCTGCAGGCACAGTTGTGCTTGGCGCAGCCGGCTCATTTGTAGGAGGAGTAGCCGGAGAAAAAATCGCCAAATTCACGGCAGGTTTTGCCGAAAAAGCGGCGGTTAAACTGAAAGACCCCATTCACAAAGTCATTGATACAGGGAGAAAAGGCTGGGAAACAGCCGGAAAAGCCGTGAAGTTGGTGAATGACGGCATAGAGACGGCCAACCGAACGATTCATAAAGGAATAGACAGCGCGAAAAAAGGCGTGGACAAGGCAAAGGAAACAGCAGGATCACTGTTAAACGGCGCAAGCCATTTCCTCAGAGGCAAACTTTCATTTGGATAGGAGAATGATAATGAACCAGCTTAGGATCAGTATTGAAGAACTTATTTTTTGTTTTTATAGCGAAGGGTTTTTTGAACAAGGCATGGCAATGAAACAAAACTACTTTCCTGACATGGAAGATGAGCAGCTCGGATTTTTATTTGAAGCGGCCTGCCGTTCGCTTTTAGCTAAAGAGGTCGCGGAGTACCGCAATCATCAATATCGGCTGAAGGAAGAATATCGCCCGTTTATTCATGTGTTAAATGATGCTGACTATACGGTGAAAATGTCAAAATTTGATGAGCAGAACGGCAATGAGCTGAACTTTTCCTGTCACGTATCAAAATCAGGGATCTATTCTCATCAAGTAATACATGAGCAGCAAGTACATAGAATCATGACAATCGCTTCCAAAGAAGAATTATATGCAAAAACATCCGAATTTTTACATATAATAGAATCAGAAGAACAGAGCGGTCCGGTCCTGACACTTACATCTGAGGAATTTGAACAGCTCCTTGAGGGCGTTTCCGAGAACCAATCACGTATGATGGAATTCCTTGATAAGCATGGTAACCGAGAAGGCGTATCTCAGTTTGTGCAGGATCTGTCTTTGCGCAAAGGAAAAATGGATACGATGATGCATCTTCTGTACGATAAAGACAACACGCCGGAAGTGGCAAAAATGGCATTTGTTATTCCAGGCAACCGCTTTACATGGCTTGTAACCGGCATCACTCAAAATGAATTTTCTATCGTGCCTGCTCATAAAAATGATGTCAAAGAAATCATTTTTGAAAAGAACATCAACCTGAATTCTTAAAAGGAGAAGACCATTGAAAAATAGTGAAATCATTGAAGTCAGAAGCAGAATGTTCTTTAGAATCTGGGCATTTGCCGCCTCTGGCGGTATGGGCTTAGCTTGTTTATGGCTCTTTTATATGGGAATTACCTTTCAGACGAAATATTATTTGATAGCAATACCTGCCGGATTGATATTCAGTTTGTTTTGTTTATATCTATTTATCATCTTGTTTCCGGCATTTACAAAGCGAGGAAATGTGATCTTTCGATTGAAAACAGGAGAAGCTGGTGAAATATTTACTGATAGACACACCGTAGAATTCAAAGACATTAAGAAGATTGAAATGAATCGACATAAGACCAGTGTAAAAGGGATTTTTTTAGAAGATATCATGATTCAAACAGTTGAAAATAAGATGATTCAAATTCCTACTTGGAACATCATTCCTAACCCTTTGTTTTTCGAAGCCGTTGAGCGATACATACTGCCCCATATGAATAATGAAGCGCAAACCAATTGGATCAGCCAGTTTACTGAAGTCCAGAGAAATGTGTATTTAAAAGAATTTGAAAATAACCCGAAACTGTGATTTCTTCAATCGCCCCTCCTCATAACTGCTTGTTACTATATAATAAGAGAAATAACGATCACTGGTAACTAGGAGTGCTGCAAATGCTTTTGTCGATTCTTTTGTTTCTCGCAGCAGGGGCAGCGGAGATTGGCGGCGGGTATTTGATTTGGCTGTGGCTTAGGGAGACAAAACCGGTTGGGTATGGGATTGCCGGGGCGCTGATTCTCATTGTCTACGGCGTTCTTCCGACGTTTCAGACGTTCCCTTCATTTGGCCGTATATATGCCGCTTACGGAGGCGTATTTATCGTGCTGGCCGTGCTGTGGGGCTGGCTTATTGATCGAAAAACGCCTGATCTGTATGACTGGGCGGGGGCATTGATCTGTCTCTTCGGAGTCGGCGTCATGCTTTTTGCTCCGAGAGGATAGTTTTTCACAAAAACCGGTCTGCTAGTATTAGCAGGACCGGTTTTTGCAGTCTGACAATTAATGTTCTTTTAAATTGGTTAACAAAACCTCGTGTTCCTTCTGGGGCTCATCCAGCGGAAAGATTCTCGCCATTCCGTGGTCTTCGTCTACATGCTGAATATAGATCGGAACTCCATTATATGTGACATTCGCCATTTCGGCGGACTCAGCAATTTCTATTGCTCGCTGTGTGTCCAATGTTCCAGCCTCCTTTTTCAATATAAAGGTAACGTTTCCTTGAACACATGAAAATATTCTATGGCGACACCTTGAATTTCTTAAGCCGTTTATAAAATGTGCTGCGCGGAATGCCTGTCATCTCAGCAGCTTTTGATACGTTTCCATTTGTAGATTCCAAAGCGCTGATGATAATGTTTTTTTGGATATGTTCACGGAGTGTAAGTGAAGCGGCGCTGTCCTTCTCTGCCCGCTCGTGATTTGTCGGGAGTCCTGCCGCTTGAAGCAATGATGGGAGCGAGCGGCTTTTCAATCGGCCGTCCGGAAAGATGATCGAAAGACGTTCAAATACATTAAACAGCTCGCGGATATTTCCGGGCCACTCCATCACTTTCAAGGTTTCCAGAAATTCTTGGGGAAGCTCTGCATTCCACTTGTTTTTTTCTTTAAAGCAGGCAAAGAGGGCGGGAATATCTTCGGGTCGCTCTCGTAAAGGAGGAAGCCGAATCGGAAACACATGAAGACGGTAAAACAAATCCTCCCGCAGTTTCCCGCTTTCGACAAGCTTACGCAAGTCACAGTGTGTGGCAGTTACAACTCTGATATCAATCGGGATTTCTTTTGTTCCGCCTACCGGCATGATTTTTCGCTCCTGGAGCACCCGAAGTAGCGCCACTTGCATAGCATGGGAAATTTCACCGATTTCATCTAAAAAAATCGTTCCTTTATCAGCTCTTTGAAACACCCCTTTATAACCGTTTCGTTTCGCTCCCGTAAAGGCTCCTTCAGCATAGCCAAACAGCTCGCTTTCTACGAGATCTGCGGGTATGGCCCCGCAATTTACGGCAATAAACGGTCCGTTTTTGCGGGAACTGTTTTCATGCAGCGCACGAGCGGCGACTTCCTTTCCCGTCCCTGTTTCTCCTGTCAGACAAACTGATGCATCGACGGCTGCTACGCGCTCGAGATCCTTGAGCACGGATTGGAATTTTCCGCTTATTCCCGCAGCCCCCTTGAACAAAAAAGCCGGCTTTTTCTTCCGTTCAGATAAATAGAAACAGATGTATCCTTTTTGCACGGTGACGGCTTTTTCTATCTTAAAACCTTGATCTTCTATTTCGGCAAGCGCCATTCCGCACCATTCTGTTATGGCATGACGGACGGGCACACTGGCGGCGATAATTTTATTTTGCTCATTGCAAAGAACGGCCGGCACATGGGAGGATTCCATACCGGAAAAATGGCTGAGCAGCTCCAGCTCTGCTAAGCGATTTTGGGCAGCCAATTCCCGTTCCGCAGCGTATGCGATGGCTGTAGCGATCCCAAGCATAAATGGCTGAGCGCGGGGAGCCGGGCACGAAATGTCAATAATCCCGGCTAGGCGGCCGTCCTCATAACGGATGGGAGCGGCTGAACAGCTCCAATTATGGGAAGCGAGCGAATAATGTTCTGTCCCTTGAATTGCCACAGGTTCGCTGATTTGAAGTGCAGTGCCAATCGCGTTTGTGCCGACAGCCTGCTCCGTCCAGCACGCCCCTTTGCTAAAGTTAATTTGCCGTGCTTCATGCAGTGTGCGGCGGTGGCCCTCCAAGGACAGCACAACGCCGTCTGCATCAATCAGAAGCCCCATCATTTCCATGTCTTTTAAAAAAGGCCGGAGTTTTTCTAAATATGGAATAGCGGTCTTTAAGAATAGCGAATGTTTTTCCGCCTGATCGCTGAGCTTCTTTTTCTCTAACACCGCGGGGCCTTTATTCTGATAAGGGTTCACCTCGGCCTTTTTGCAGCGGTGCCATGATTCGGCAATCCGTTTACTGAGACGGGCTTCATCAAGCACTCCCTCTTTCACAAAGCGCTTCCAAACCTGCAGATCATTCGGGATCGAATTCATTCTTTGTTCGCTCCTCCCTTTTGAAAAATGCCCTTTTCATTTATTGTAGGGGAAAAATAAAGCGCTTTCAATATTAAAAACCTTCTGACTTTGTCAGAAGGTTTTATCAGTATTACTTATGCATGCACCGCAAGTCCGATCGTGCTTAGCAGAGCTTCCTGAAGGGTTTCCGAGAGTGTCGGATGCGCGGCGATAAAATGCTCTGTCATATCAACTGTCATCTCTCCGTTTATCATGGCTGCCGCCTGGCCGATCAGTTCTGTGACATCCGGGCCGATCATGGAAACACCGATGATTTCTCCGAATTCCGGTTCGGTTATAATCTTAATTTTACCGCTGTATTGATTCTTAATGAGAGCCTTTCCATTCGCTGAAAAAGGAAATTCGCCGATTTGCACATGGCCGTATTCGCGTCTCGCCTGTTTTTCTGTCATTCCGATGCAGGCGATTTCCGGAGAGGTATAGATACAGCGCGGCACCGCTCTCTCGTTGACTTTGACATCGCGCCCCGACGCGTGTGAAGCGGCGATCACCCCTTCGTGAAACGCGGCATGCGCCAGCTGAATTCCGCCTGCTGCGTCTCCGCAGGCATAGATATGAGGAATATTCGTCTGCATATGTTCATTCACGTGAATTCCGCTTGAGGAAAAGCTGATTCCGGCTTGCTCCAGCTCCAGTCCAGAGATACGGGGTTTTCTGCCGATTGCAATCAATACATAATCTGCATGCGCTTCGGCTTCCCGCCCGCCGCTTTTATATATGACGGTTTTAGCTGCTTTATCGACCCGCTGTAAAGAGGATGAGGTGTGAATCTCCACGCCTTCTTCCTCGAGTTTTTCTTGAAACAGCCGGGCAATATCAGCGTCTTCTGCCGGGATGAGCTGATCAGCGGCCTCAATGATGGTGACTTTCGTTCCCAGTCTGCCGAACAGTCCGGCAAACTCACAGCCGATAACACCGCCCCCAATAATCATGAGAGAGTCTGGGATGTCAGGAAGCGTCAATGCGTCTTTGCTGTTAATCACCCATTCGCCGTCAAACGGAGCAAACGGAAGCGAGGCCGGTTCAGATCCCGAAGCAATTAACACATGCTCGGCCTCTGCGATTTCCTTCCGCCCGTCCTCCCGATGGATGGAGAGCTTACGGTCCGAAAGAAACGAAGCCGTACCTTGAATTGTCTTTATTTTATTTTTCTTCATCAGAAATTGCACACCCTGTACAAGCTGATCGGCGACCTGCTGTTTGCGGCTCTGCATGTTTCCCCAGTTAATAGTGATCTTGCCATGGGGTAGTGTAATCCCGAAGGTTTCGGCATGCTTGATTTTGTCGAGTACATTCGCGCTTTCGAGCAGCGATTTTGTCGGAATGCAGCCTTCATTGAGGCAGGTTCCGCCAAGCTGTCCTTGCTCAATGAGAATCACCTGCCTGCCTTGCTGAGCCGCGGATACGGCGGCTGCATAACCCGCCGGGCCGCCGCCAATAATGGCCAGTGTCATCATATTCACCTGCTTTCTTTATAAAATCAATCCGGCTGGTTCCTCGAGATATTCTTTGACCGTTTTCAGAAATGCTGCTGCCGGGGCCCCGTCACAGGTTCTGTGGTCAAAGGTGAGGCTGAGCGGCAGAATGGTGCTTCTGACAAGCTCCTCTCCTTTGTAAACAGGTGTGTCATAGCTTGCGCCTATACCTAAAATCCCTGTCTCCGGCGGATTTAGAATCGGTGTAAAATGCTCGATTCCATAGGCGCCCAGATTGGTTATTGAGAAAGTTGAACCTTGCAGATTATCGCTTGCCATATTCCCTTGACGGGCTTTTTCTGCGCTTTCTGAAACTTGCTTGGCAAGCTCAATGAGCGAGAGCTTTTCAGCATGGCGAATGACCGGAACGACCAAACCGCGGTCAAGGGAGACCGCCATTCCGAGGTGAACATGAGAATATGTGATGATCCGTTCGTCTTGATAGGCACTGTTTAGCTGCGGGTGCTGCTGTAATGCAAGCACCGCCGCCCTTGATACAAAATGCGTGATTGTCAGCTTAGTGCCGAAGCGTTCTTTGGCAGCGGACGCAAGCTGCTTTTGCAGGCTGAGCAGGTCCGTTAGATCTGCTTTCATCGTGATCGTCAGCTGGGCGCTGTTTTGCAGGCTGGCGTGCATTCTTTCGGCAATAACCTTTCTCATCGGTGTCATTGTCTGCTTTTGTTCTTTTTCTTCATGGACGGCTTCATCCGGTTTTTGCTCGGATGTCGCCGAAAGCGCCGTTAACACATCTTCTTTGACAATTCTGCCTCCGGGTCCCGTTCCTTCGAGCGTTTCGATCGGTATACCGGCTTTCTCAGCGATTTTTCGTGCAACAGGAGAGATTTTCACTCTGCTTTTCGCCGCCTGTTTAATGCCTCGGGTGATTTTATTTTCTGTTTTCTGCGGCGGACTTTGCTCTTCCTTTTTAGGCTTTTCATTTTCACTCTCCCGAAGTGCCTCCCCCTCTTCACCGATATAACAAATCGCAGTCCCCGGCGGAACGCCCTCTCCTTCTTTGACTTTGATATCTAGCAGAGTGCCGTTTTCAGGCGCTTCGATTTCCATTTCAATTTTTTCCGAATTGATGCTTGCGATGCTTTCACCTTTTTCGACAGCATCGCCGACTTGTTTATTCCAGACGGATACCTCTCCCTCTTTCATTGCCATTCCCAATTTCGGCATCACCACTTTTACAGCCATTCGTTTCTCCCCCCTCTTAATTCGCCAGCGGTTCACCCAGCAGCTCTAACGTTACGTTTACAATATTGTCAGGTGTCGGTAAATAGATATCCTCCAACACCGGTGAAAACGGCACAGGTGTGTGCGGCGCAGTGATTCTTTTTATCGGTGCGTCCAGCAAATCAAACCCCTGGTCAGCGACAAACGCCGCAATATCTGTGGCGATGCTGCATCTGGGATTCGCTTCATCTATAATGATCAGCCTGTTCGTTTTCTCCAGAGAAACCAGAATAGCTTCTTCGTCAAGAGGAGACAGACTGCGCGGGTCGAGAACCTCCGCTTCAATTCCTTTGACCGATAATTGCTCTGCCGCTTCAAGGGCTGTATTCACCTGCTTCCCAACCGCAAACAGCGTCACGTCCGTTCCCTGCCGCTTAATGTCCGCCTTTCCAAGCGGTATCGTGTAATACTCCTCAGGCACTTCGCCTTTCATGTTGTACGATGTTTTGTCCTCGAAAAAGAAAACCGGATCATTGTCTTCAATGGCTGAAAGCAGAAGGCCTTTGGCATCATAAGGATTGGACGGCACAACGGTTTTCAGACCGGGTATGCTTGTAAAAAGGCCGTAGAGCGCCTGTGAATGCTGGGCGGCCGCCCTGAATCCAGCTCCATATGTGGTGCGGACAGTGATCGGCACCTGCGCTTTTCCGCCGAACATATAACGGAATTTGGCTCCTTGGTTAATGACCTGATCAAAGCATGTGCCGATAAAATCATTGAACATCAGCTCGGCAATCGGTCTGAGACCTGTTGAAGCCGCCGCCATGGCCGCACCCATATACCCCGCTTCTGAAATTGGCGTGTCGAGCACTCTGCTGCGGCCGAACTCCTGAACAAGTCCTTTGGTGACACCTAAAACGCCGCCCCATGCTTCATCATCTTGAAGATGATCCACATCTGCGCCCCCAGCCACATCCTCGCCGATTAACAGTACGTTTTCGTCATTTCTCATCGCAAGCTTCATGGCCTCATTGATCGCGTCTGACATGCTCACTATTCTCGCCATTTAAATTCCTCCCTTTTAATAAGATACATATACGTCTGTCAGCAGCTCAGACTCACCCGGATAAGCACTTTCCTCACTGAATTCAACTGCTTTTTTTATTGAATGTGCCACATGTTTTTCTATCTCGGACAGCTTATTCTCGTCTGTTTGCTCTTGTAATAAATAGTTTTTAAAACCTTTAATAGCGTCCCTTTTTTCAAGATGCTCCGCTTTTTCTTCTTTGGTTTTATAGGTTTGGGCGTCTCCCTCGAAATGGCCGTAGTTTCTGTACGTTATACATTCTATTAAAGAAGGTCCTTCACCATTTCTTGCCCGACGAACTGCCTCCTCCGCCGCCTGATAGACTGCTAAAATATCTTTTCCGTCCACAGTCACACCAGGCATGTTATAAGCGGCCGCCCGGTCTGCAATAGAATCACAGGCTGAGGCATATGAAAACGGCGTCGCTTCTCCATAGCCGTTATTTTCAGCAACGAATATAACGGGAAGATTCCAAACCGCGGCAAGGTTCAGTCCTTCATGGAATGTGCCCTGATTGTTCGCGCCGTCTCCGAAAAAGCAAACGCTTACATTATTGGTATTTTTGTATTTAGCTGTCAGCGCAGATCCGCATGCAAGCGTAAAGCCGCCCCCGACGATTCCATTCGCCCCAAGCATGCCTTTATCCAAGTCAGCAATATGCATAGAACCGCCTTTTCCTTTGCATAACCCGGCAGATTTCCCGAATATCTCAGCCATCATACCGTTTAAGTCACAGCCCTTCGCAATGCAATGCCCGTGTCCCCGATGGGTGCTCGTAATGCTGTCTCCATCATCCAGATGGGCACACACGCCGGCTGCAACTGCTTCCTCACCGGCGTACAGATGGACGAATCCGGGAAGCACTCCTTCTGCGAACAGCTCATGCACTTTGTCTTCAAATCCCCGGATTTCCAGCATCTTTTGATACATCCACAGCGCCTTTTCCTCGGTTAATGACAAGCCTTCACGTTTTAACAGTTCCATGTAGTGAGCCTCCTTCTATTTAAGGTTCACTTACTATAGATGCAAAAACCGTGCCAGCTTTTCAAACAGCTAAAAAACAAGAAATAACGGGATTGTTTCACTTAGGTAAGGAGACAAAATGAGACAGCCGTCTCATTTTGTCTCTGTATGAATATGATGTGTCTCAAATTGTATATCAACTAAAAAAGACCGGACTTTCATCCGGTCTTTTGACACTTATCGACTATTTTATTTCCTCGGAAATTTCTTGTCCCTAGTTTCTTGTGAAAAGTCTACTGAATATTTCTCATAAAACCGATTCCCGTCCTTCTCCTTGTACCGCCTGAATAATAAGCGTTTTACGGCTTCTGTTTTTGTTTTGCTATTTATGTTTATCCATGAGGGCTTCTTTCCGCTAATTGATTTCTTTCATTTCCTCAACAGACTTGTTCAGTGCCTGGAGCATGTAACCAATGCCTTTGTAAGCTGACAGTGGGTAGCTGATGCGTTGGTGTTCCCCGGTTACGGCGCTAAGCACACTGCGATATTTTTTTCCGCCAAGCATGACAAGCTCTTCATGCTGCAAAAAGCCTTTTTTGCGAAATTGCGAACTGAGGTCCTCCGCTGACATGATCTCGGAATGATTGGTTCCGAACGTTACATCGTAATTTTCCGGCACGATGTCATCTGGGCGCAGGAACCCATGCTTCGCCGACAAAATCACCCACTCATCGAAAAAGGCTTTCGCATATCGCTCACACGCCTGATGAAACGGGCTGAGATAAGCGTCCTCCGCCCTTTCCGGCCCGGCATTAGGATGGGCATCCCAAATTTTTTTCTTGCCGCAGGGAATGATGCATAGTCGTTTCATTTTTTTCTCCCCTTGATAAGATATCTCTTATCAATGTACCATTATTTTATTTTCACTGCATGTCTAAACAAAAAAAAGAGAGGTCTCCCCCCTCTCCTTCAGCAGTTTATTACCGCCCGCTCCAGTTAGCTGGACACTTCACGGTAGACGGAAGCCCTTGGCAAACGGAACATAGTCCGTATCTGCGCTATTTGTAATTGGGAGCGCGTCTATATTAAAACCCCCATTTTCACCCTTTTTCGGTTTAAAATCGACCGTTTTTCGCCTCTTTTTCACCTTTTTTCTCATTTAAAATAAAGATTTCCGAAAAGAAAACGAAGAGAAATTCGAGAAAAGACAGCTAGGACAAGAGCTGCACATGAAAAAGACCCGAAAATCGGAATTATTTATTTTACCGAAATCCAGGTCTTATTAGGAGATGTTTATTTAGTTAGACATAGTTGAACAAAGAATTAGGATACTTCTACTGTTGCTCCACCCCATCAAGATACTTTATCTCAAAGTCATCGAGCAATGCCCGCACTTCATCCGTTGACTTTGTGTTCATGCATTGATTTCTTAATTCACTCGCCCCGCGGAATCCACGGAGATAAATCTTGAAAAAGCGAGGAAGAGGCTTATACGGTCGGGCTTCTAATTTTGAATATTTATCATGAAGATCCAGGTGCAGCCTTAAGAGATCAAGCAATTCCTTACTGCTGTGCTCTTTCGGCTCCTTTTCAAAAGCAAATGGATTTTTAAAAATACCGCGGCCAATCATAATCCCATCAACACCGTACCGTTGAGCGAGTTCCAAGCCAGTTTGACGGTCAGGAATATCCCCATTGATCGTCAAAAGAGTATCTGGTGCCACCTCGTCACGAAGTTTCTTAATCTCCGGGATGAGTTCCCAATGCGCATCCACTTTGCTCATTTCCGCTCTTGTGCGCAAATGAATGGAGAGATTAGCAATGTCTTGTTTCAAAACGTGTGTCAGCCAGTCGCGCCATTCGTCCACATCCGTGTAACCAAGCCTTGTCTTCACACTTACAGGCAATCCCCCTGCTTTTGCAGCTTGTATTAATTCTGCTGCAACTTCAGGGCGACAAATAAGGCCGCTTCCCTTCCCATTGCCTGCCACATTAGGTACAGGACAGCCCATATTGATATCTAGACCCTTAAATCCTAGTTCCGCCATACCAATACTCATTTGCCGGAAGTTTTCAGGTTTATCTCCCCATATATGAGCCACCATTGGCTGTTCATCCTCTGTAAAAGTCAAACGCCCGCGCACACTATCCTTCCCATCCGGGTGACAATAGCTCTCCGAGTTTGTAAACTCTGTAAAAAACACATCCGGTCTGCCTGCTTCACTTACTACATGGCGAAACACAACATCTGTCACATCTTCCATTGGTGCCAGTACAAAAAAAGGCCGTGGTAATTCACGCCAGAAATTATCTATCGTCATTACATTCAAATCCTTTCATTATAAGTACCAAAACTTATATCCCAAAAATAAAACAGTAAAAATGTTCTTTCCTCTTATACACTTATAGCATGATTAAGCTCTTTTTATCAAATGACAGTAAATTTTGTACATATTAATACGTGTAATTAAAAATGGCAAAGAAAAACTGATAAGAAGTGGAAGGTTAGGTACTTTATCTAGGTTACTACATTATATTCCTGAAAAATCAGGCTCTCACATACTTAGTATTGCTCAGATACTGAATTGCAGAAGCGAATAATAAGGTTTTTCGATTAAGTCCCATTTCAACTGTCTTTAAATCAAAAATGTTCTTTTTTTCGCCTATTCTCCTCCTTTTTTCACCTACTAAAATTAGGATTACTGAAAAGAGAAAGAAGAGTAATTTGAGAAATGACAGTCAGGGCAAAGGCTGCGCATGAAAAAGACCTGGAAATCGGAATTGTTTATTTTACCGAAATCCAGGTCTTATTAGGAAAAGTTTGTTTTTACTGGGAAGAGTTTATTTTAGTTAGACATAGTAGAAAAAAGAGTTATAGAGATAAGAAAATCCAAAGATATTATTTAATATAACTAACTTGAGATAACATTTTTTTGTAATTAACTTTATTAAGTAGTGGTTTAGTCAATTTCATTATATTATATGTATCTAGGTTAGATAAGTACTTTAAGTTTTCAGAGATAGTTGCAAAAAAAGTTTGATTAGAATTAGACAACACATACCTTTCAACTTCCTTGAAAGTTATTGGGACAGTAGCTTCATCAATTTCATTCTTTACAAAGGAATCTATTCCAAATGGGATAGTGTATATACCGTATTCTGCCACCAGTCTCATGTATGTAATATACAATGCTAGTAACGTTTTATTATTATCCATCCCACTTCCTTTAACTTCCTTAAAATTAAAGAATTCAACCTCACTTAATTTAGTGCTACCAAAACGAAAGTTAATATCACTTAATATCTCGTTATATTTTTTACTTATTTCAGCCTTTCTCTCCTTCTGATCTTTTTTCAGCTCCCTTATTTCTTTTGCCAGCCTCTTGATTAGTTCTTCTATGTTAGTTTTATTTGTATTAAGGTTGTCAATAACTTTTAAGAACTCTTCATTTGCTAATCTTTTGGACTCCAAATCAATAAACTTTTGTAGGCTTAAAATATTTTGAATTTCCTTTTTCTGTTGGGTTAAAATTACATAATTCGAACTCAAATCTTTAATTTCGGTTTGTAACTCCTCAATACCTAATTGTAATTTTTCATTTTCCTTTCTATTAGAATCAAGCATATTCTGTATTTCTAATAGATTATTTTTTAACTTTAGCCTTGTTAGTGACTGTTCAAGAGTTAATTTTGAGTGACAATGCACACATTCTAGTTCAACCTCTTTGTATGTTTTCTTGTTAACTTTTAATATTTTCTCTAGCTCCACATTATCTTGAGAGTTTAAATCTTGATTTGCTTTCAAAGAAAGCATCTTATTCTTTTTGTTTGAAATTTCTTTAGATACTCTACTTAACTGTTTTAAGTGATTATTAAAAGTTACCTTGAGTTCATCAATATCATAAGGTGATGAATCTATCATTTCGGTTTGTTCAGCATATTCTTCTTGGAGGCTGTTTAATACGTTTATTTTCGAAGTAATTTGATTAACTTGTTTTTGATTATTTCCTTTTTCAGTTTCTTTCTCAAGTATTTCCTTGTTAGAAATACCCAGAACATACTCTAGAATATCTTGGGGAATATTTGAATACCGCCCTAATGAATCTGAGGTATTCTTAAATATATATCCATTCCACGATTTATCCTGATCAAGGTAAAATGGTGTCAATATTTCTGTTGCATAAACAGATGAAAGTTCATTTGTAGTAGAATTTCTTAATTTTAACATCATGTTCACAGATAGCTTTTGCTGTAACCATTCTGAAAACTCCGTAAGGGTTAATGCACCTTCTGAATCTGAAACATAGAATAATGAATTATCTCGAATAATAAAATAAGCTGATTCGTTAATTTGCACATCTAAACGGAATCGCATTGTTTTAAAATTCCACCCATGTGGAAATTGCTTAATCTCAAATCCTAAAGCATAATACAAAGATTTGATCAAACTTGATTTTCCAACGGTGGTACCATCACTAGTAATTACATTAACATTTTTAGAGAAATTAAATTCATTTGCAACTTCATTTTCATAATCTAATATTATCAATCTTTCTATAATCATAGTCCTTCACTCATTTCCGCCAAGACTTCAATCACAATCGCTTTCTTAGATGGATCGTTTAAACTCAGGAATTCTTTACTTTTATTACAAATTCTAACTGCATTTTTAATTACTTCATCTTCTGTCCCACTAAACAAATCAAAACCTATCAATTTTTCTTGAGCAGCTTTCTTTTCGATTGAGTAAAAGTGTGTTATTTTCAACTGTTCTTTTTTAATTTGTTTTTTTAAAAAGAACGAATCCAAAGTAGATTCCAAGAGTTCATCAAATGCGTCTAAGGTAGAAGACAGTTTAAAAACTTTTTTTAGGTCCTCCTTTAAAATCGCCTTTTTCTGAAAATCCTCCTCACTTTTCACAATATATTCGCTTTTTTGATCAATAAGAGTAAAAAGTTCATTTACCGCTATTTGTCCCCTTTTATGGCTAACATCGATTTCATTCAAGGCCATTTCACCAAGTAACACAGGAATAGCCTCAGCAAGTTTATCTTTAAAAGGTGGGATATAAATATAACTAGATAATAACTTGTCTTCAAACTCTTCTATCTTCTCACTATTTTTTAGCTCATCAAGAATAGATTTCTTTTGTTCGTCATTGTACGAGTATAAAGGTGTACAAATATTTCCTTCAGACAATTCGATCATTTTTTTTATATCCGTTTCAGCGAATGATTTAACAAATATTTTAAAATATGAATTTTTGTTTCCATTACTTAGATTTTTTTCAAGGATTGACTTTCCATCTTTAGTATTTAATAGTTGGTTTAAACTTAGTTTTTTACTTTTCACTTGAATATAAGCTTCATAACCATCATACTTTACTTCAAAATCGTCTTTAGCTTCTACAAATATATGAAAGTTAGGTTTATGGTAATTTTTAATTGCTATTAAGCTAATTGCTGCCTTTTGGAAATTAAATCCCTTAATAGCAACCGCCCCTCCATTTTCAAATTCAGACATACAAATTTCTCCCCATCGTATTGTTATAATGATATGGTAAACGATTCCAATCTTTATATCAATAAACTCTAATATTTGTTTTTCTCAATTAGTACTATATAATAAGTATTTCTTTACTACTTATTTAGAGAAGTAAAATATGGGCTAGTTTACTATTATCTCACTTTTTCCATACATGGCCACGCTCGCATAGGTACGAATACCCTTAATACATATTTACTCCAACATAATTCATTTAGGATTTGACCTTTAATGGACGAGGAAGAACATTTAACAGGATATATATTCATTAAATCCTTCACTGACCATCCGGTTATGTTCATGCCAATTAACATAAAAGTGATATTAGGAATTCTTTATATAGTATTTATCTTTTAATTTATCTATACTCTTTCTAAATTCACCTACATGTTCTTCTCTTATACCTCTAGAAATAGAATCTATCTCAAAATTCCCATAAATTGATTCATCTGAAACATCTAATATATATAACATATCTTTCATTTCCTTTACACAAACATTTGGAATAAATATCTTATATATATCTCTTTGTATACTAGAATAAAAATCTATTGGCCAAATATTGAACCCATGTACAGTGAAGTTACCTGATTGTCTACATATTCTCTTATCAATTGGAGTTCCTTTAATACAAGAAGGGGTTAGATATTTATCATTTCTTCCTAAATATCCTTCTATAATAGAGTAACTCTCATATGTATCTAATGGAAAATCAACAGGTTTATCAGGATTACCACCTTTAAAAAAAGGTGATAATCTTTCATTTATTCTACCTGGGTCGATAACAAATATTGAAGCACCTAATTCACTAAAGGGATTGTTTTTATAATCATTAATTGCCTCCTCAATCGACGTATTGTTGTTACTATCATTATTAGTGGTAGCAAAGAACAAGGCAACTAAAGGATCCGTTGTCCAATCAAGCAAAGTAGTTGGAATTCCATAATGTTGAGCAAGAAAATACCACTCCAAATCATTATCAGGCTTAATTCTGAAATAACCCTCGGTCAATTCTTTAAACTCATTTATCATATTTTCTATATTAATATACGCTACTCTATTACCCTTAGTATTGTAACTAACGATTTGTGGCTCCACTAACTCACCATATTGGTTTTCAGTCTCGTAAGCATATCTTAACGCACTTGGGATTAATCTATAACTTGCATTTGGTTGTCCTCTAAACCACAACTCATTATCGTTCTTCCTGATTAATTTCAAGACCTCTAAATATTCTACAAAATTAGTTACAATAGCAGTTTTAAAACTGTCTTCATTTTCCCATATAAGTGGATTATCAATATTAATACTCACTTTATATACACCCCAATCACTTGAAAAATAACACTACTATTATATAACATTTATGTAAATTTATTACATTTTATATTTATTGATTCAATAGAGACTTCTCGTATACTTAAAACAACAATATGGAGTATACTATTTGCAAGATCCCAAATTTCTCTATTGTTTTTGGCTTTGGTGTAGCAGTAAAGGCAAAGTATGAAATGTTCTTGAATTTCAGATTCATAATGGCAAAGGGAGTTTTTATACTTTTTAAGCACTGTCTTTTCATCCCACTTTAAAGCATCTAGATATTGATTGAAATATTAGAAAATATAGTTCATACACAATTGCATATTTTGAGCTTTTGAATCAATATCAAATTCATTCATCGATCTTCCTTTTTCCTTTATGAAATATACTCTTCAAGTGAAAGCATCCTTATTCTATTCACATCCCAATTTAGCTTCCTGTAACTTTTTTATTAATACTAAATTTGCCTTCCTATTTTCTGTTATAAAATAACTATGTCCCGCATTTCACTGATTTCAACTTGAAATTGTATGGGTAAGTGACAGTTCTGAAAGAAACTGAATGAAAAACGGAATACTAGAATAAAAGATAGCTCCCCTTCCCAAAAATATTCTTTTAAAAGAAGTTCCCTGTATTCAAATCCATTAGATCCTTCTGAGAAATGGAAGCATTAAATTGTTCGCCATATTCACCATTTCGAGTTTGTTCGTCATATTTAAAGGAGATACTACAATACTTTCCAGACTTAGTTTTAGGTACTAAACCATTACTAATTAAATACTTAGCCAACCCCTTTAAATCCTTTTTTTCATCAGTAGAATACCAAACAATCACCCATGAACCATCTTTTGAATGTGGATTAAACATTTCCTAAATAAGACCTCTCCAACCTGCATTCAACCGTTGCAGTTAAAATATAGTTTTCCGATAAAAGAAGGAAGAGAAGATCAAGAAAAGACTGGAAGGGGCAAGGTTTGCGCATGAAAAAGACCCGGAAATCGGAATTGTTTATTTTACCGAAATCCAGATCTGATTAGGAATTGTTTATTTTAGTTAGATGATTTCAATACAAGCTGCGCAACCGCTTCGACATGAGCCGTCTGCGGAAACATATCCACAGGCTGAATATACTCCACTCGGTAATCCTTCGACAGCGTCTGCAAATCTTTCGCTAATGTTGATGGATTGCAGGAAACGTAGACAAAGCGTTTCGGTTTAACTTTTTTGATCGTATCCAGGAACGTAGTGTCACAGCCGGTTCTTGGCGGGTCAACGATGACGACGTCCGGGCGGAAGCCTTCTTTCGTCCATTTCGGGAGCCAGTGCTCAGCTGTTCCTGTTACGTACGTAGCATTTGTCATGCCGTGTTTTTTGGCATTTTTCTTGGCATCGTCAATCGATTCTTTGATGACGTCCATGCCGCGGACTTCCTTCGCTCCGTCCGCCACCCACATGCCGATGGTACCGACGCCGCAGTAGGCGTCAACGACTTTTTCTTTCCCTGTCAATTGAGCTGCTTTTTTCACTTCGTCATACAGCTTGACGGTCTGTTCCGGGTTGAGCTGGAAGAAGGCGCGGGCGCTCAATTCAAATGAAACATCGCCCAGCACTTCTTGGATCACCGTGTTTCCGGCAAGTGCTTTTGTTTTGTCTCCGAAAATAACAGATGTTTTTGCTCCGTTCACATTCTGAATGATCGATTTGACTTCCGGCAGGCGCTTTTGGATGGCTTGGACGATTTCTTCCTTATGGGGAAGCGTTTCTTTGGACGTAATCAGCACAACCTGTACTTCGCCTGTTTCAAAACCGACTCTTGTCACGATGGTGCGGACGTCGCCTTTTCGTTTCCGTTCATTATAAACAGATACATTGAAGTCCTCCAAAATCCGGCGTACGATGCCTGTTGTTTTGTTTGTGGCCGGATGCTGAACTTTACAGTCCTTGATCGGCACAATGTTATGGGAATCCATCCCGTATAAACCGGCGATGATGCTGCCGCTTTGTGAGCGTCCGATCTGGAATTGGCTTTTGTTACGGTAATTCCACGGATTGTCCATTCCGATTGTTTCTTTAATATTCATGTCTTCAACTTTAAATTTCGTATGTCGTTCAAGAGACTGGATCACGATATCGCGTTTTTCCCGAAGCTGTTGTGTGTATGCAAGGTGCTGAAGCTGGCAGCCGCCGCATTGCTCGTATACCGGACAAGGCGGTGTGACCCGATGCTCCGAAGGCTTGCGAATCTTTTTAACCCGTCCCTCCGAAAACTTAGGCTGAACGTTCGTCGCTTGGACCACAACCTCTTCACCAGGCAGTGCGCCGGGGACAAAAACGACCTTTTTCTTAAAGTAACCGACGCCTTCCCCGTTAATGCCGAGACGCTTAATGGTCAGCGGAAAGGTTTGTCCGACTTTTAGTTCGACGGGCGCCTTTTTGTTTTGTTGGTTCACGTTGTTCTCTCCGTTTCTATATAAAGCTTTCTGCAAGTTACAGAAAGTGATATTGTGTTCTATCACATCTCTTTAGTATAACACGCATACCGGAAATCCTTCATATTTTTCAAATGCTTTTCCAAATTTACTCAATAAATCAGTAAGTTAACCGATACACCTTAAGTATACTATTTGATAAAAGAGGGATTCGATGAGGAAATTTCTAATTGCTGTCTGTGCATTGGGATTGATGTTCAGCGCGGCAGGCTGCGGAAACAGAAGCGAAAGCTCTGCTAAAGCAGAAACAAAAGAAGTAGACGAAAGCAAAAACTTAGATTTGCTGAAAAAGGGTTTTAACAGCATTACAAAAGAAGAATGGAAAAAAATCCGCATTTCCAAAAAGGATTTCAACGGAGCTATTGAAAAAATGACAGAAGCCAATTCCAATGGAGAAAAAGTGATTAAAGAAGCGGATGTGAAAAAGAACAATACAGTCGTTGTCACCTTTAATAATTCAGACGGAAAATCCATGGAAAATGGTCTATTGGCGATTGTCTTTGATCAGTTTCTTCGCGCTTTGTATACGCATTCATCTTACTACGACGGCAGCGAGCCGACAATTCGATTTGTTGATCTTAAGAATCAGCTGGTTCAGGAAAGTGATAAGCCGATGGATACCGACAATGAAACAGATGATTCAAGCCAAGACAGCGGGCATAAAATTCTTTCCAAGCCCGGTGAAACATCCACCGAGGACAATGGAGAAATTGTGACATTAGACAAAATTGCTGATGTCCAGAAACAGACAGCAATGAAGCCCTTAACGATTACTGTCGACCAAGTAAAATTGCTGTCACGTACAAATATCAGCCCCTTCCAGCTGAAACTCTTTAAAAGAATGACAGATCAAAAAGTGACTGAACCGCTTCGATACATTCAGATCACTTATAAAGCTGAGAATACAGGAGACACACAAATTGATTGGCAAGGTATCGAATCTGTAGAAACAGATAACGGACAAAAGCTGACAATTGCTGATAATAATATACTAAAAGGCAATGATCATGTTTTCGCACCGCACACAGAAAACGAAGGTGTGATAGGAGCTGTATACAGTGGAAAAGCGGAAGATATCCATCAATTAAAAATTGCATTTTTCCCTGTTAAAAGTGACGATTCAGGCCAAAACATCACAGTGAAGCTAGATTAACCTCCAGCTGCGGCTGCCAAAAAGGCAGCCGTTTTTCATTCGATACTCCTCCACAAATACAACGACGCATAGCTTAAATACGGCTCCCACTCCTTGCTCATCGCCAACATGACATCTTTCGCCGGTTTATCATCGAGAGCAAAATGGCGTTTGATTGCGTTTTGGAGCCCGATATCAGCAAGCGGGAATAAATTAGGGCGCCCAAGTCCGAACATGAGCACGTTTTGCACGGTCCATGGGCCGATGCCTCTGATTTTGATCAGTTTTTTCATAATTTCTTCATCGGTCAATTGCGCCGGCTCTGATAAGTCGAGTATTCCTTCTGTGATCATTCTTGATGTATCAATTGCATATTCCGCTTTTCTCATACTGAACTGCAGATCGCGTAAGTCTTGGTAATCCAGCGCCGCAATCGTTTCAGGCTTCGGATAGCACCACACGCCGTCCTTCTGCTCGCCGAACGTATGGACAAACCGTTCCGTTAATGTGTAGGCGAAGGATAGATTAAGCTGCTGGTGGACGATGCACTTCATGATACAATTGTACACACTGTAATCCAGCACAAGCGGCGTGCCCGCATGCTCTTCAAAAATAGCCGAAAGACTCGTTTTCGAGAAATGATCGAGTACGTGCCGAAGGTCATTCTCCCATTGAAAAATTCGCTTAATTTCCATCATCATGTCTTCCTGATCCGTTTCCCCGCTGACAAGAAACTCAGGTTCGTCTGCATGGCCTAACGCTTGCACCTTCACAATACACACGTCTCCGGCCCGGTTCCTGATCGGCACACGAACGTTCCGCGCTTTGATATCAACCGCATTCAGCGGATCTAACGACAATCTGTCCAACACACGATCAAAATGGTACGGCGGTGTAACTGAAACCTTTTCCTTCCACATGTGATCAACCCTTTTTCCATTTTTTTGTTCAGTATAACACGTCCCGGGAACCGGATTGAAAACAGTATACTTTTCTCGAAAACACCGCATGATATAATGGCAATCGGAGGGTTGTTTATGATCAACATTACCGCAATCACAACACAGCATCAGCTTCTGAAAAATATACCGATCGAACGGGTTGAGCAGCCGGATATTGCATGGTATTGGGTTGATTTTTTCGGGCCTGAGGAAACAGAAACCGCATTATTGAGGGATTTTTTTCATTTTCATCCCCTTGCGATTGAGGATTGCTTCCAGCATATGCAGCGGCCGAAGCTTGATCATTATGACGGCTATCGTTTTTATGTGCTGCATGCGTTGAATCAGGATACGCTGGAAACAGAAGAGGTTGATATCTTTCATGGCGAAAACTATGTCGTTACCTTTCATTTGCATGAATCACACGGAATTGCCAAAGTGAGAGAGCGTGTTTATGCGTCACCGGACATTTTAAAGAAGGGCCCCGGGCATATTTCATACATGGTGATAGACCAGCTTGTGGATGAGTATTTCCCTGTGCTTTATAAAATTGAAGACCGGCTGAATGAGATTGAAGACAGCCGCAGCCATAAGACATACGGCACGCTGATGAGCGAGGTGTTTGACCTGAGGACAGATCTTCTGCACCTCAGACGGACCATTATTCCGATGCGTGACTTGCTGTATCGGATTTTAAGCCTTGATCATGTGAAAGACCAGCGCGAAACAAAAGCATATTTCAGCGACATTTACGATCACTTGTTGAAACTGTCGGAGCTTGTCGAGTCGAACCGCGACATGACGTCTGATTTAAGAGACAGCTATGTGACGATGAATTCAAACCGGATGAATGCCATCATGATGACATTAACTATCGTGTCGACGATTTTTATCCCGCTCACGTTTATTGCCGGCGTTTACGGAATGAACTTTGACAACATGCCGGAACTTCACTGGAAATACGGATATTTTGGCGTGCTTGGTGTAATGGGAGCCGTAGTTGTCGGTATGATGATTTGGTTTATACATAAAGGATGGTTCAAAATATTTAAGTAAAGAACAGCTTTAGGCTGTTCTTTTTTTATCCACATCCTTATAATGGTAATTAAAAAGCCTCTGGAGAGGATGACACGTATGGTTTCCTATAGAGGGGTAATTGCCCTCTGTCTGATGATGGTCGGATTGCTCACTTCCATCCCCCTTTACAATGGCACAACTCTTGGCGATCTTGTTTTTCAGCTGGCCGGCCTTTCAGATTGGACGAAAAAAGGCTCGCATATTAGCGCGGTTTACGGACTGGTTTTGTATTTGACCGGTTGGGTTTGGAGTTCGTTTCATTTTGTGAAAAAGCTTCCCGCGGCGGGCTTTACATTGTTATTACTCAGTTTTACAGCCGCTGCCGCTTTGCAGCCCTTATCTGAACATATTGTTTTTTTCATTAAAAGGCCGGCTGAGGGCAGCAGCGCTGTCGAATACATTCAGCCGCGCAGCTATTGCCACAATAGAATAGAACAAAAGAAAGTGCATATTACATGTACTCTCCGAATCAATCACTACGGAAAACAGGCTACCGAAGTAGCGATTCAGCCTTATTTTGATAAAGAAATGATAAAACCTCAGGATGTCAAAATAAAAGCAAAAACCTTTACCCTCAGTCCCCGCTCTAAAACAAATCTAAACATCCGATTTACCGGGATTTCAAAAAAAGATATACAGATGGAAGGCGATTCTGCTGACATGAAGTTGACCGTTACGAACCATACAGAATGAGCAGAGTCATGCTAAGGCAATTTTAATGCTGTCACTTCCCATTAAATATATAATGTGAAAAAACCTATAGTGGAGTGATACAAATGAAAATTGCAATCATCGGTCTCGGCAACATGGGCCGCCCCATCGCCGAAAATGTCATACAAGCGGGCTATGAATTGATTGTGTACAACAGAACGAAACAAAAAGCGGAAGAACTGATATCAAAAGGAGCGCACACAGCGGATACGCCGCGCAAAGCAGCGGAGACAGCAGACATCGTTCTGACAATGCTTGCTGACGACGAGGCTGTCAGCGCCGTAACCTTCGGAGTCGACGGAATTTTAGAAGGCTTATCAGAAAGCGGAATTCACATTTCCATGAGCACGATCAGTACCGAATGTTCCCAACAACTGTCGTCAGCTCATAGAGAGAAGGGCCAGTTCTTTCTCGCGGCGCCTGTACTCGGCCGCCCCGATGCCGCAGAGAAAGCCGCACTTCGCATCATCGTTGCCGGTCCTGAGGAAGCAAAGAAAAAAGCGAAGCCGCTTCTTGAAAGCTTAGGCCAGCAATTGTTTGACGTCGGCGAAGAAAGCCGCACAGCCAATGTCGCCAAAATCGGGAACAACTTTTTGCTTGTTTCCATGCTGGAGGCTTTATCAGAAGCTTTTGTCATGATGGAAAAGTACGGATTGGAGCAAAAACAATTTTTAGAAATCACAAACGCGCTTTTTGGCTCTCCAGTGTACCAGAATTACGGAACCATTATGGCCGAGCAGACATTTGATCCTGCAGGCTTTAAACTCAAATTAGGATTAAAAGATACAAACCTTGCGCTCGCCGCGGCCGAACAGGTCTCCGCCAAGCTCCCGACAGCCCAGCTTGCAAAAACTCATTTTGAAAGCGGGATAGACAAAGGCTGGGGAGATTTGGACTGGGCCGCTCTCATCAAAAGCGTTGAGCTCTTGTCAAAACAAAAATAACGCGCTATCAAACAGAAGCCTCTCCCTTTAATTGCGGGAGAGGCTTCATCAGCATTAAAACTTGGGCAAGCGCATTTCTTTTTCAAACATCAGATCGTCAATGCTTTTAAACGTATACCCTTTTTTCTTCAAGTCAGTGATCGCATCATCAAGCGCTTCTGAATTGTCTTTTGAGACGGTATGGAGAAGATAAATCGCCCCGGGATGCGCCTGCTTCATCATATGGTCGTAGGCATATTGTTTTCCCTTCTGATGATTGATTTTCCAGTCCACAAACGCAACTGACCAAAACACCGTTTGATACCCGAGCCGTTTTGCTTCCTGAAGCACATATTCGCTGAACACGCCGCGCGGCGGACGCAAATAAAGATTGTCCTGTTTCCCGGTAATCTTATACACTTCTTCCTTCACCGAATCCAGTTCATCCTGAATTTCATCGGCCGTTTTGGTTGTCAGATCAGGGTGATGAAAGGAATGATTGCCGATAATATGGCCTTCATCAGACATGCGTTTGATGAGTTCCGGCTGATCTTTAACAAAATGTCCCGTCACAAAAAAGGTTCCAGTCACGTGATGCTTCTTCAGCACATCGAGTACTTTCGGCGTATAACCGTTTTCGTAACCGTTATCGAATGTTAAATAGATCGTCTTTTCTTTAGTGTTTCCTAAGTAAAACGCGTCATATTTTTTGATCAGACTGTTCAGTTGTTTGCCCGCGTCAGCCGGCGTGTGATTGACACTTCGTTTAAATCCCCAGTTTACCGGTTCGTTTGATACTGCTTTTGCACCGCTCACTCCGCCTGTGAGCAAAGCGGCAATGCAGCATACAGAACAAATCCATTTCATGGTCAGCGCTCCTTCTGCAGTTTTTCTTATTTTGCAGTAGAGCGCTTTGTTTTATACCATTGCTTTCTTTCCAGGTCTGTATGTCCGTACAGCCGTTTTTTGGCATAAAAAAAACCGCGGCGTCCGCCCCGGTTATTCCCAATCTTTTTTGAATCGTTCATATTTGGCTTCAAGATCGTCAAGCATGCTGATGAGGCGGTCTATATCTTCAACGTCTGTTGATTCAGGGTCTAATGAATCAATCACGTTCATAAACATATCCAGTCTGTTCTTCAAATAATCAATCTGCTGATCCTTGTTGTTTATTGCATTCCCCATTTTTCTCCTCCTTTCATTTTTTTAATGGTAGCTCATTTTTTCCTGTTTTTCAACGGCTTCGCCCCTTGCGATCTTTGTGGATCAGGTCTAAAATTAACAGTTGGCAGACGTTAGTATGCCCCAATAATAAAGGAGTTAGATATGATGCAAAATACGAAGCTCCGTCCGATTACGCCCCAATTTGATCCGTGGGAAGCGTATATGGACGTAGACCAATATGGAGACATGCAGCTGACGAACGTTGAATTCACAACGACGACACTGTGCAATATGAGATGTGAGCATTGTGCTGTCGGTTACACGCTGCAGCCGAAGGACCCCAATGCTCTTCCGATAGATCTTTTGTTACAGCGGCTTGAGGAAATTCCGCTTCTTCGGTCCATCAGCATTACCGGCGGTGAACCGATGCTTTCATTAAAATCGGTGAAGGAGTACGTTGTCCCTTTATTAAAATACGCTCATGAACGCGGCGTGCGGACACAGATTAATTCCAATTTAACGCTTGATATCGAGCGCTATGAATGGATCATTCCTTACCTTGACGTTCTGCATATTTCCCATAACTGGGGAACGGTTGAGGATTTTGCCGATATCGGTTTTGCGATGATGGATAAAAAACCGACCTTCGAACAGCGCGCCCGATATTTTGAAAAAATGATTCAAAACAGCCGCACCTTGGTCGACGCCGGCGTAATGGTCTCAGCGGAAACCATGCTGAATAAACGCACACTTCCCCATATCGAGCATATTCACCGGCAAATCGTTGAAGAAATGAAGTGCCAGCGCCATGAAGTGCATCCGATGTATCCAAGTGATTTTGCCAGTGCACTTGATTCACTCAGCTTAAAGGATATGAGAAAAGCCATTCACAAACTGCTAGATGTGCGTGATGAAAACACGTGGATGCTGTTTGGCACATTGCCGTTTTACGCGTGCAGCCCTGATGAAGAAGATCAGACATTATTAAAGCGGCTGCGCCAGGCGAAAAATGTGACAGTGCGAAATGATCCCGATGGCCGTTCACGCCTGAATGTAAATATTTTTGATGGGAATATTATTGTGACAGACTTTGGGGATACACCTCCGCTTGGCAATATCCAGACAGACAGCCTGCCTTCCGCTTATGAAAAGTGGAGAGAAACGAAGCTGGCTAAAGAGCTGAATTGCCATTGCCCGAATGTGCGGTGCCTCGGCCCGAATGTTCTGGTGAAAAACAGTTATTATCAAAATGAAGATTTTTCAGTACGCCAAGCCAGGAGTTAGATGCGGATGAAAGAAACGTTTATTGACATTCTGAAAAGCAAAACATTCGATATACTCATTGTCGCCGCCCTGCTTTGGGTTGGTGTGTTTATCATCAATCGGTTTGTGCAGGCGTTTTTTAAACGGACTGACTTTATTGAAGAACGGAAAGAGAAAACAATTGAAAGCCTTGTTCGTTCGCTTACCCGTTATTCAGCGACCATCGGCTTTATATTGTATGTAGTTTCACTGTTTGTGGATGATTTCGGAAAAATACTCGCAGGAGCCGGTGTCGCGGGTATCGTTATCGGGTTTGGCGCCCAATCGCTGATTAAAGATATAGTGGCCGGGATTTTCTTAATATACGAGCGCCAGCTCCATAAAGGCGATTATGTGACGGTGAACAATTTGTTCAGTGGCACTGTGGAAGAAATCGGCCTTCGTTCGCTGCAAATCAGGGAATGGAGCGGGAAGCTTTTAACCATCAGCAATGGGGAAGTCAGACAAATTGAAAACTACAATATTAATTACATGCGAATTACTGAGTCTCTTCTTGTGAGCTTTAAGGAAGATCCCGAGCGCGTGTATCGCGTGCTTGAGGAAGCGTGCGATATGCTGAACCAAGAGCTTCGCGATTCCTTAAAAAGAGACGAGTTTCTAAACCCGGAAGAACCGTTTCAAGTACACGGCATTACAAGCCTGAATAAGATCAATCGCGGGATCGAGTTTACAGTGAAGGGCATGGTGAAGGATCAGGATTATTTCAGCGCCAGCCTCACAGTAAGACGGGTCCTTGTCCGTCAGCTTTATCAACATAACGTACAAATGCTTGAGGAAGCGATCCGGGTTGACAAAAGCCAATAAAAAACTGATTCCGTTTAAGACGGAATCAGTTTTTTTATTACCTCGGCTGTGCAGAAAGCTGGAAGCTGAAAGTGACGTGGTCTTGAACGGGGATCCAAGCGCCGATCCCTTGTGAAGTGACATTTTTCACAACGAGCTTTCGTTTATTGCCTTTCAGCACCAAGTACACTTCTCCGTATGTGACTTTCCCCTTTTCATTCACGGCCGGAGCATAAGCGTTTAGGTAACCAAGTTTTTTGGCTGCTATTTTATACATTTGGTCACGCTTCGTTCCGGCTCCCACAACTGTCTCAAATGCGAGCGGAAGGCTGGTTTTCTTCATGGCTTTTTGCATCATCATGCTTCTGACATCTTCTGCGTTTGGAACCTTTGCCGTCAAATCGCCTTTTACTCTGAATTGCCGCTCCTGAGAATATCTCATTTCAGCCGTTTGCTCTCCGCCTCGGTTGTCAGCGCGGTTTGTATTGATTTTTTTGTACTCCCAGTTGGCGACGGTTTCGTTTGATTCGTACCCGAGCGCCCATTTCCCGAGAAATACTGTCGCCCTGTAGCCTACAGCAAGAGGCGTTCCGGAGATGGTGGACTCGTTCAACATTTTAATCAGATGCGGGTTTTCAATTGCCACCTCTGATGTATCTAGCAATTCTTGCGCCAGCTTACTCGGCTGGAGAGTCGGCTGATCTTGCGAAGCATTCGGATACGTATTTTCCTTAGAAATGCTTGCAACAGAATCAGGGATCTTAAACGGTTTTGTAGCATGGATAGGCTGAACGCCGAAAAAACTAAAGGATAATAACACAATGAGTGTGGCCTTACATAGCTTTTTCATCATATCACTCTTTCTATGGCATTTTCCTTTAGTCTTTTCCGCCCTCTACATTGTTATCCGTTATTTTTTCAGGTTAAAGCAGGAAAAAACCGATCGCCATAATGACATATGCCGCAAGCAGGGTGGCTCCTTCAAACCAATTGGAATCACCGTCATTTGAAATGGCAATCATCAGCAGCACCGCCGATACCATTGAGACGAGCTCCGGCAGCGTAAAGACGAGCGGCATGCTTGTCGGGAAAAACAGCGAACAGATGACGAGTATCGGTGCAACAAACATCGCAATCTGCAATGTGGAGCCGACCGCAATTTCAACAGCCACGTCCATTTTATTTTTATAGGCCATAATAATAGCAGACGCGTGCTCCGCCGCGTTTCCGACAATGGCGACGATAATGACCCCGATAAAAAGTTCGCTCCAGCCGAATTGCGCTGCAACCGAATGGAAGGTGTGCACAAGATTTTCTGAAATGTAGGCGACGACAATGGTTGCCGCAAACAATACCGCAGTAGCCGCTTTCAGTGACCATTCCGGCTGTTCCTCTTCCTCAGGTTTTGCTGTTTCATTTTTCGGCTGATAGACGCCTCGGTGCGTGACAAGCTTGAAATAAAGAGCAGCCACATACAGGAGAATCATGATCACGCTGATGCCGACACTTAAATTAAGCTTGCTTGTATGCCCCATACCGATTGAAAAAATCTCAGGAATAACAAAAGCGACGATAACGGCAAAAACCAAAAGGCCGGAATTATGGCGTGCATCATGAATATTGAATACCTGCCGCTTGTATTTCAAACCGCCGACAAAAAACGATAAGCCGGCAACCAAAAGTAAATTTCCTAAAACAGAACCGGTCAAAGACGCGAGCACGATGCCCGTTAATCCTTCCTTTAAAGCGAAAATCGAAATGATAAGCTCAACTGCATTGCCGAAGGTCGCGTTTAAAAGCCCGCCAATTCGGGGCCCGGCAATAATGGCCAGCGATTCTGTCGCCCTTCCCATATAGCTTGCCAGCGCTATAATGGTGATACAATAGATGGTAAATAAGATTGCCGCAGGCCAATGCACCAAACTGCCGATGACTGACAGCGGCACCCCCGCCGCCACTAAGATGAAAAAGATACGATTCATTTGATTGGCTCCTTTTATCATATTGATTTATTTTTTATTCTTCTCAAAAAACATCATGATTACACCAAGTCACACGTTTCAGCCCTCACCTCCTTCACGTGCCGAATTTCCTGTTGCCGTCTTTTGGAAATCGGTGTACGATCAAGAATAGATCCCATCTAAGGAGAAAACGCGATGTCACGATTTCATTTCTTTATTCTTGTGCTGCTTGTTTCAATTTCAGGATTTTCTCAAGGAATGCTGCTGCCTGTGATCTCAATTATTTTTGAAACACAAGGCGAATCAGCCGCTGTAAACGGATTGCATGCGACCGGATTATATATCGGCGTATTGCTCGCGGCGCCTTTTATGGAGGCGCCGCTTCGAAAGCTTGGGTTCAAACCGCTCATTGTGATCGGCGGCGCCCTTGTTATTGTCAGTTTATTCAGCTTTATATGGCTTCAATCCGTCTGGATCTGGTTTTTCCTGCGCCTTTTAATCGGAATCGGAGATCACATGCTTCATTTTTCCACTCAAACATGGGTGACCTCCAGATCGTCTAAACAAAATCGCGGAAAAAATCTTTCACTGTACGGGCTGTCATTCGGCCTTGGGTTTGCCGCGGGCCCTTTCATGGTGCCGCTCGTTCAGTCAAATCCAGCGCTGCCTTTTATCGTATCCGGCTGCATCAGTCTGTTGGCGTGGCTTTTTGTGTTCTTTCTACAAAATGAATACCCGGAAACCAGTCCTCACGAAACCGGGACGGAAAATAGTTTTTCACGATTTTATCAGGCTGTGCTTTTAGGGTGGATCGCCTTTATGCCGACCTTTGGCTACGGTTTTTTAGAAACAGCGTTAAACGGCAGTTTTCCCGTGTACGCGCTGCGTCTGGGAATTTCGGTTGATGCGGTGGGACTCATTCTGCCGGCTTTTGCCATCGGAAGCATTGTGTTTCAATTTCCGCTCGGCATAATAAGTGATAAATACGGCAGAAGGAACGTCCTGCTCATCATTCTATTAACGGGCGCATTGTGTTTTTTGACAGCCGGTCTGTTCCCGTCGCCTTATGTATTGGGGTGCTGTTTTTTCATTGCCGGAATGGCTGTTGGGTCAACCTTTACACTCGGGATCAGTTATATGACCGACCTTTTGCCGTCCCACCTTCTTCCGGCGGGGAATTTGCTCTGCGGTATCTCATTCAGTCTCGGAAGCATCATCGGTCCGATCGCCGGCGGCTGGTATATGCAGATATTTGAAAATGCCAATCTGTTTTACTTCATCACCTTTGTTTTATCAGTTGTTTGGATTGCTATTGCTTTTGGCAAAACAAAACATCCTTCCCATAGTGGGTCACACTCTGTCACCCATTAAAAAAAGAGCTGACGCTAAAAGCCAGCTCTTTTTTTTAGGGGTGTCATCCCCTCTGTATCTAATGGTAACCGTTTTGTCCGTTGGAACTTCCGCTCGTTTTTTGTTTCGGTTTGCTTTTCGAATTTTGTTTGTTATGGCTTCCGCCTTTTTGCTTTGTCATGATGATCCCTCCGCATGCCTGATTGAACAATACCTGTTCGTTTATAGGTTGCTCGAATCAACCGGATTTTCATCAGGAAGCTTTTTACGTTTATGTAAAAGCGCGTTGATTTCTCCTCCTAAAATAATTAAAATCCCGCTTAAGTAAAACCAGATCATCAGCACGATAATTCCCCCGATGCTTCCATATGTCGCACTGTAATTCGCGTAGGTGCCCACGTAAAAGGAAAATAATGTGCTGACCGCGATCCAGCCAATGGTCGCAAACAGCGCGCCTGGAAATACGAAACGCAATGACAGTTTTTTGTTCGGGGCGAATAAATACAAAGCGGAAAATACGATCAGCAAAATCAAAGGGCTGATTCCCCAGCGCACCGCGGCCCATACCGCTAAAAACATATCAGACGCGCCGACAAATTCAGCGGTTAAAAGCCCGATCTGCTTACCGAATACCGGCAGCAGCAAGGCAACTAAAATGGTAAATACCATCCCGATCGTTAAGAAAATAGAGGTTAGACGAACAATGATAAAAGAGCGGTTTTCCTTAACTTCATACGCGTGGTTAAACGCTCTGACGATGGCGTTCATCCCGTTTGAAGCCGACCAGAGAGCCGCGATGATTCCGAAAGAAAGCAGCCCGCCGTTGCGGTTGTTTAATGTTTGCTCGGTAATAGATTGTATAAGCGACATAGCGCCGTCCGGAGCATATTGATCCACTACTCCGAGCACGTCATCCGATGTCAGCGGGAGATAGGCGGCAAGCGTTAAAATAAAGATCATAAACGGAAACAAAGATAGAAGAAAAAAATACGCCAGCTCTGCTGATTTGCTTTGCCCTTCATGCAGGGTAAATCTCCCGAATAGCTCTTTTATAAAGTCCATGTCTGTCTCACCTCAGCTCAATTGTCAGTTGTTTTCTTTGAAAAATGCTCCTTGGTTTCCTCAACAAGCTCCATGACTTTCGGTGTTGTTTTCTTTAATTCGCTTACTTGTTTATTCAAAAAACCTAAATCATCTGAAAGTGATTGGGCGAGCTTTTTTGTATCATCCAATTTTGTGATCATCGAATTTTTCAAAAGCTCCGGATTGCTCCGATACAGCCGGACCTTATTTTTGCACATCATCCATTTCAACCCGCACGCGTCCCTTGTCGGTTTATGAAAAAGAGACAACGCGGCGCCGATGGATGCACCGATCAGCATATTCTTCAGCATCATTCGTTCATTTTTCATCATACAAAACCCCTTTCGTTTTCGATTACAGATTTTGTTCTTTTCTGATGGATTCCAGCAAATTCCGGCAGCCTGACTCAACCAGCTGATAAACTTCATCAAAATTTCCTGTGTAATAAGGGTCCGGCACGTCGGCCGCATCTGACTCCTTCACATAATCAAGCAGCCTTCCCAGACGGGGCGCTTTTTTAAAACCCGCCATGCTTCTCAAATGTCCGATGTTTTCCGCATCCATCGCTATCACGTAATCAAAATCAGCCAAATCCTGCTCACACACTTGGCGTGCCAGCATGCCTTCAAAGCTGATCCCCTTCCTCCGCAATATCTCCTGTGTCCCTTCATGCGGAGGGCTGCCGATGTGCCAGCCGCCGATTCCGGCAGAATCTGTTTTGATCTGCTCTTGCAAACCGTTTTTTTCGGCCAAATCCTTGAACACTGCTTCTGCCATGGGTGACCGGCAAATATTCCCCAAGCAAACAAATAAAACTTTTATCATGTTGTATGACCTCCCTAATCTTTCCCCACATTTCTTTAAAAAGAAACCTTTAGGATATCATAGTAAGAAAACCGAAATGTTTTCAACCATATGCCGTCATTTTTTTAAAACTGTCTGCGTCCTGTACAAGCCGGTTTGATGCTTTATATTTTATGTGGTCTGCGGACTCATCATTCTCTTTTCGGAAATCGCCGGAGAAACAGCCCCCTAAAAAGATACGCCAGCTTACATACTAACCACTGCGAAAACGCGCTTTTTTTCTCAGGGAATTCTGTTAGAATATAAAGGACAAATATGGCCTAAAGAAAGGATGGATGCATTTGTCCAGCCAAAACACAGAGACATTGAACCAAATGATTGAAGAGATTTCCCAAAAGCTCAACATGCTGAATGTCGGCGTGATCAGAGCGGAAGATTTCAGCGATGAAAAAATTGAGGATCTTACCTACCTTCATAAAATGGTAATGAAAAAAGCATCATTCAGCCCAAGCGAAATGCAGGCGATCGCTCAAGAACTTGCCTCTCTTCGCAAATAACAAAAAGACTTGCCGTAAACCGGTAAGTCTTTTTGTATGCCCTGGTTTAAATAATAAATTCTCACTTTAAATAATAAAAAAATATTTGTTCACAAGTTTGACATAGATAAAAAGAAGGAGTATGATAACTGTGAGTTTGGTAGAACGATATACTAAACAGAATAAAATATCGGCTAAGCAACAAACGGACCGTTTTATTTCTGGGATATTAGTTCACAAAGTGAAATTCTTTATTCTTTAGTATAACGATGTACCTAACAAGCTGCTCTCTGTTTTTATCAGCTTGTTAATCACCAAGTTACATGAAAGGCAGGGATTATATCAGAAGAGGAAAGCGCTTTAATTACACACTGTTTTAAACCATTCGATTCTTTATTAATTCACATAGGGGATGTCATCATGAAAAATCAATACACAAAAATGGCAATTGGTTTGTATATCAACTACTTTTTATTAGGTATGGTTAATATCATCCTTGCCTCAAATATGGAATCTCTTTCAAAACAATTAGGCACCACTGCCGCCGGGATCAGCTATTTAGTATCAGCGATCGGAATCGGGAAATTAGTTTCATTGGCCGTGGCTGGAAGGCTGTCTGATAAATACGGCAGAAAACCATTTGTCGTTGCGGCATCATTTATTTATCTGATCTTTCTTATCGGCATACCGCTTGCCCCTAACTATGCGTTAGCGTTTATCTTTGCGGTCAGCGCGGGAATTGCGAACTCATTTTTAGATTCAGGTACGTACCCTGCACTTATTGAAGGATTTCCGAAAAAAGCAAGTTCTGCGACTGTACTGGTCAAAGCCTTTGTATCCATCGGCGCTACATTGCTGCCGTTTTTCATCTCATTCATTGTGGCGAAAGATTTGTTTTACGGATACACGTTTTTCTTGCCGGCTATTATCTACTTTATTAATGGATTCTTCCTGTTAAAAGTCGCTTTTCCGAACCATAACCAAAAAGATGCGGCCGGAACATCAGGCGCTTCGGCGCAAGACCAATTTAAATCTCAGCCTAAATTGCGGCAAGAAGGGTTGGCCATCATTATTTTAGGCTTTACATCAACGGCGTTATTCGTGCTTGTTCAAGTATGGCTTCCAAAATTCGGACAAGAAGTATTGGGAATGCCTGAGGTGCAATCCGTACAATTGCTCAGTTACTACAGCGTCGGGGCGCTTGTTTCAGTCTTATTATTAGCTGTTCTGTTAAACAAAGTCATTAAGCCTGTTACTGTCATGATTGTCTATCCGGCTATTGCGCTTGTGTCATTATTGGCTCTGTTGTTTATCCATCAGCCGGCGGTTTCTGTTATCAGCTCGTTTGTCATCGGATTATCAACCGCAGGTGTCTTCCAATTGGCGATGACGGTTATGGCAGAATTGTTCCCTGCCAATAAAGGGACCATTACATCATTTGTAAACACCGCAGCCAGCCTAGCGTTCATTCTGATTCCGCTTGTTACCGGCATCCTTTCAAAGAGCGCCGGACTGACTTCTGTATTTATGCTTGATGTCGGCATTGCCGTCATTAGTATTTTATTAGCACTATTCATTGGTTACCGCTATAAGCAAGTCATGAGATAGAAAAGGAGTTTACGCGATGAAAACCATTACGATAAAAAACACAACCATCGGCGAAGGTGTGCCGAAGATTATCGTGCCTTTAATGGCGGCAACAGAAGAACAGCTGCTTCAAGAAGCTGAATCCGTTACATCATTACATCCTGACATCATTGAATGGCGCGCGGATGTATATGAAGAAGTCGATCGCTTAGAAGCTGTTGCCGGCATGGCAGCAAAATTGAGAAAGGCTCTGCCTGACACGCTTCTTCTCTTCACCTTCAGAAGCCATAAAGAAGGCGGAAATAAAAAAATTGAAGACAGCTATTATATTGAATTGCTGAAAACAGTCATTAGAACAAAACAAATTGACCTTGTAGATGTGGAATTATTTTATGATGAATCCGATGTGAAATCTGTTGTGAAAACAGCGGAAAACAATGGTGTTTACGTCATTATGTCAAACCATGATTTTCATCAAACGCCTGAAAAGGAAGAAATCATTGCCCGTCTCCGTAAAATGCAGGAGTACGGCGCGCATATTCCAAAAATTGCAGTCATGCCGCAAACGACGGAAGATCTGCTGGTGCTGCTAGATGCCACACATACGATGAAAACAAAGTACGCCGATCGTCCGCTGATTACGATGTCAATGGCAGGGACAGGCCTTGTCAGCAGGCTCGCCGGAGAAATTTTCGGTTCAGCTTGTACGTTCGGCGCCGGAAAAGAAGCATCCGCGCCAGGCCAAATACCTGTGCCTGAATTGCGTGATGTACTGAATATATTGCACAAAAACCTTTAATCTTCGCGTTTTCTTCTTGCTTATCCGTAAGCTTGATTTGAAAATAGATCATTTGCCATCATATGAACTGGAGGAATTTTATCATGACGAAAGAGCTTGGACGGATTAATGGAAAAACACAATTAATTGGACTTTTAGCAACACCAATCGGACATTCTTTATCACCGACAATGCATAACCTAGCATTTAAAAAACTAGGTTTGAACTATGCTTACCTAGCATTTGAAGTCGGCAATGAACAGCTTGAAGACGTTGTCACTGGAATGCGCGCTTTAGGCGTAAGAGGATTTAACGTTTCTATGCCGAACAAAATGAAAATCATTCCTTACCTTGATCAGTTAGCTGACAGCGCTAAATTTTCCGGAGCCGTCAACACAGTTGTCAATGATAACGGAACACTGACAGGACACAGCACAGATGGTATGGGCTATGTAAGAAACTTAAAAGAACATGGCGTAGACATTGCAGGCAAAAAAATGACGCTGATCGGTTCTGGCGGAGCGGCTACTCCGATCGCCATTCAATCTGCTTTAGAAGGTCTTGCTGAAATTTCAATCTTTGCCCGTAACGACGCGTTTTTTGAAAAAGCGGTGGAAAACGTGCGCATTATTAATGAAGATATGAAAGATTCCAACTGCAAAGCAAATGTGTACCCGCTTGAAGATCAAGAAACATTGCGAGCTGAAATCGCTTCAAGTGATATTTTAGCCAATGGGACAGGCGTTGGCATGAAACCGCTTGAAGGGTTAAGCGTCATTGAGGATGTTTCTATGCTCCGCCCTGATCTCATTGTATCGGATGTTGTCTACAATCCGGTAAAATCCAAGCTGCTTGAGCAAGCTGAAGAAGCTGGCTGTAAAACGATTAATGGCTTGGGAATGATGGTTTGGCAAGGGGCTATGGCATTTGAATTATGGACTGGAAAAGAAATGCCTGTCGCTTACATCAACGAGCAAATGTTTGAATAAAGCAGGATTCACCTATTATTTAAACCAGACAATCGGACATGTTGAGCTAAGAAAATCCGGGGTTAAATCCCGCGTTTTCTTAGCTCTTTTTTAGGGATGTATAGGCAGCATCTTTCCAATATAGCGGATTGTATGTTCCATTATTATCGCCGATAATAGGTATATCATCTTTCTGCTGCTTATATCACCTAAAAAAATGCAATGTTTATTAATGATGCAGGCCGAACAAGCCTGATAGAATTCTATCAATTCTTTATTATGCAGTGCTATCATGATGAACAAACAGGGGGTTAATAATGAAGAATCGATATATGAAAACTGCGTCAGGAATGTACATCAATTACTTCTTGCTGGGGATGGTCAATATTATACTTGCTTCCAATATGGGCCCCCTCACCCGACAATGGGATACTGACCGCACTGGAATCAGTTATCTCATCGCGGCAATCGGCGCGGGGAGATTGCTGACATATGGGATATCCGGTGTTTTATCAGATAAATTCGGCA
Organism: Bacillus atrophaeus; assembly: GCF_001584335.1. Classification (GTDB taxonomy): domain Bacteria; phylum Bacillota; class Bacilli; order Bacillales; family Bacillaceae; genus Bacillus; species Bacillus atrophaeus. The sequence goes on along the minus strand of NZ_LSBB01000017.1, from coordinate 28,748 downwards.
GAAAACCGTTAATCGTTGTTTCTGCTGCGGCCATGGGAATCTTTTTGGTCGGCATTCCCTTGTCCCCGAGTTATGAATTAGCCTTTGTGTTTGCTTTGCTTGCCGGTATTTCTAATTCAGCTATGGATGCGGGCACATATCCCGGGCTGACTGAGGTATTCCCGAAATCTCCCGGCTCAGCGAATGTGATGGTGAAGGCATTTGTTTCCTTGGGGGCAACGATTCTGCCGATCATGATTTTGTTTCTTTCCAAGCATCATCTCTTCTATGGATTTGCCTTTTTCATTCCGGCCGCTGTTTATTTTTTAAACGTAGTGTTTTTGTCCACGCTAACTTTTCCGAAAATTAAGCTGGGACAAGCCGGCCAAGAAGGCGAGTTACAACTGACATCCTTTTTGACTGAACCGGTATTTCGAAAAGAAGGGACCGCCCTGATTGTTATAGGGTTTACTTCTACTGCTCTATTTACGGTTTCACAAATCTGGCTGCCTAGCTATGGCCAGGAAGTGGCGGGAATGTCCGCTGACGCTTCGATTCAATTACTCAGCTTCTATAGTGTCGGCTCTCTCATTTCTGTTCTTCTTTTAGCTGTGATGTTAAACAAATGGATAAAACCCGTTATGGTGATTTTGCTTTATCCAATGATTACGCTGGTTACGCTTACGATCATTCTGACAGTTCATATCCCGATCGTGCTGACTGTTACTTCCTTCTTTTTAGGTTTTTCAACAGCAGGCATCTTCCAGCTGACCATTACAACAGTGACGGAATTGTTTTGGAAACGAAAAGGAACGGTGACCGGGATTGTAGCGACAGCCTCCAGCCTGGCGTCTATCGCCTTGCCGATTGCGACAGGTTTAATTGCAAAAAATGGCGGTATTGCCCATATCTTTGTATTTGATTGCTTTATTGCAGCGGCCGGAATCTCAGCTGCCTCCTTCCTGTACTACAGATACAGCAAATTAACCAAACCTCGGTCCCAAAAGATATGGAGAGGGAATGAACATTGATGATGAACGCTTTCCTGCATCCATGGGAGAGCGTTTTTTACTGATTCACTGCGTACATGAGGACATATTTCTTTATAAAGGCCAACAATTTGATTAATGAAAGCCAGCTTTATTATGGTTACGTTATGATGTAACATAGGTATCAAAATACAATGTAAGTGGTGAGTTCATAGTATGAAACAGTCTAAAAAACGCAGAGTCACATTACAGCAGGTCGCCGAGCATGCCGGCGTCTCAACGTCGACGGCTTCTCTTATTGTCCGCAATAATCCGAGGATATCAGAAGCAACTCGTCAAAAGGTGCTGCAGTCTATGCGTGAACTGGGATATGTTTATGACCGGGTGGCCGCCAATCTCAGATCGCAGAGTTCTACTACCGTCGGTTTAATCATAACGGATATTTCCAATACATTTTTCTCTGAATTTTTGATAGGTGTCCACGATGCGTTAGAAGAGGTCGGATATACGGTGCTTCTGGGAACAACGTTTGACTCCATTGATAAGCAAGACCATTTGATTTCAACCATGCTGGAACATCGAGTCGGCGGTCTGATTCTATGCCCTGTCTCGGGAACGGCCCAAGAGACCGCCCTCCGCTTAGAACAACTGGACATTCCGGTTGTATTAGCCGTAAGAGAAATACCTGAAATAAAGTGTGATTATGTAGGTGCTGACTATAGAGAAGGCGCGCTTAGTGCTGTGAATCATTTAATCCAAAAAGGCCATAAGAGAATTGCATTTTTAGGAGGAATAAGAGAATCTTCCACGTGGGTCAAACGGATGGAAGGATATCAAACAGCCCTTCTTGAAGCAGGAATAGAAGTCGATGATTCACTTGTCATTGACAGTGCCCCTACTCGCGAAGGAGGATTGGAGGCTCTGTCAAAAATTCTTCGTCTCTCAAAACGTCCGACCGCTATTTTTTGCTTTAGCGATTTGATCGCATTTGGTGTGATGCAAGGGGTAAGACAGGCAGGCCTGATACCTGGTGAGGATGTGGATATTGTCGGCTTTGATAATGTACCTGAAGCGGAAATTTCCCACCCGCCTTTAACAACGGTCTCCTCATTTCCCCGCCGTTCCGGGACCGAGGCGGCAAACCTTTTGCACCACAAAATGTCCAATACGAATCATAAGCAGCAGCGGATTATTTTAAAACCGGAGCTGATAATCCGGGAATCTTCTTGATCAGAGTACGGAAGCAACAAAAAAGCGGACACCAGCACGGGCGCCCGCTTTTTTTATTAAGTTAGGCGAGTAATTTTAAAGACTCGCGGTTAAACGCTGGAATATCATCCGGCGTACGGCTTGTCACCAATTGGTTTTGGCAGACGACAACTTCTTCATCCACCACGTTCGCGCCGGCGTTTTCCATATCGACACGAATTGATGTAAATCCTGTTGCTTTGCGGCCGTCAAGCGTTTTTGCGTTGATCAGCAGCTGCGGCCCATGGCAAATGGCAAATACAGGTTTCTTGTCATCCATAAAGGATTTCGCAAACTGTACAAACCGATCATCCGCGCGCAGCATGTCAGGTGAGAAACCTCCCGGAATGAGAAGCGCATCGAAATCTGAAGGATTTACTTCATCAATAGACGCGTCAACCGTTACTTCCGCATCACCTTGTTTTCCTTTTACAGTCTTCCCTTTTTCATTTTCAATAACTGTTAAGTCATGGCCCGCTTCTTTAAATGCTTTTGCAGGCTCAGTGTACTCAACATCCTCAAAATAATCCGTTAATACAACTGCAATTTTTTTTCCCATCGTTGATTACCTCCTGCTCAATGTGTCTACATAAAACAATGTACCCCAGCCACACTAAAGTAAAACATTGTCTTCTAACAACAAAGGAATTCTGAGCAATAAGGCTCATTCAGCAAGTCGGACACATGCGCCATTATCCTCATTTTTTCACCCTTTTACAATAATCGAGGCGAAACATCTACAAAAGTTTACAAAACATTCTTACAATAGGGAATGTGACATAAATTTGGTTGAAAGGTGGAGAACAGGTGGGAATACAGAAAAGCCGAGGCAATAACAAAACGATTCTCCGTATTCTGCTATCCTCAATTATGATACTTAGTCTAATCCTCCCAGCATCACCCATTCGAGCAGAAGAAAACGCCGATCCTCATGTGAATCTTAGTATTTTAGCGACAACGGACATTCATGCCCACATGATGGATTATGATTACTACAGCGACAAAGAAACAGCGGAATTCGGCCTCGCAAGAACAGCTGAATTAATCGCAAAGCACCGCAAAGAAAACCCAAACACCCTTCTCGTTGATAACGGAGACTTAATTCAGGGGAATCCGCTTGGCGAGTATGCGGTGAAATACGAAAAAGACGACATTATCTCGGGCGCAAAAACCCACCCGATTATTGATGTCATGAACCACTTGGATTATGACGCCGGCACACTCGGCAACCATGAGTTCAATTACGGCCTCGACTTTTTGGACGGCACGATAAAAGGCGCCGGTTTTCCGATTGTAAACGCCAATGTCAAAACACTCAGCGGCAAGCATCGCTTTACGCCGTATGTGATTGATGAAAAAACCGTAACAGATGAAAACGGAAACGAGCAGCGCATTAAAGTCGGCTATATCGGCTTTGTTCCGCCGCAAATCATGACATGGGATAAAAAACATCTGGAAGGAAACGTCCAAGTTCAGGATATTGTCGAATCGGCCAATGAAACGATTCCGCAAATGAAGGCGGAAGGCGCAGATGTCATTATCGCCCTCGCCCATACCGGTATTGAAAAACAAGCACAGTCAACCAGAGCGGAAAATGCGGTATTCGACCTTGCTACAAAAACAGACGGCATTGACGCCATCGTCTCCGGCCACCAGCACGGACTCTTTCCTGATGCAGAGTATGCCGGAATCGACAAGTTCGATGTTGAAAAAGGCACGATTAATGGCATTCCGGTTGTGATGCCGAGCAACTGGGGCAAGTATTTAGGCGTCATTGATCTTAATCTGGAGCAATCGGACGGCTCATGGCGGGTCGCTGATTCCAAAGGCAGCATCGAACCGATTGCAGGTACAGTCACAAGCAGAGATGAAACGGTAACAAACACAATTAAGCAAACACATGAAAACACGCTGGAGTATGTCAGAAAACCGGTCGGGCAAACGGAAGCTGATATCAATAGCTTTTTTGCACAGGTGAAAGACGACCCATCCATCCAAATCGTGACAGACGCGCAGAAATGGTATGCGCAGGATGTCATGAAGGATTCAAAATATAAAGACCTCCCGATTTTGTCGGCAGGAGCGCCCTTTAAAGCAGGCGGGCGAAACGGGTCCAATTATTACACCAACATCGCAGCAGGCGATCTGGCAATTAAAAACGTAGGTGATTTGTATCTGTATGACAATACCGTGCAAATCGTAAAACTGACCGGAAGCGAGGTTAAGGATTGGCTGGAAATGTCCGCAGGCCAATTCAATCAGATCACACCAAATAAAGGCGGGAATCAGGCTTTGCTGAATGACAGCTTCCGTTCTTACAATTTTGATGTGATTGACGGCGTCACCTACCAAGTTGATGTCACAAAACCTGCTAAATTTAACGCAAACGGCAAAATGATCAATTCCGATTCCGGCCGAATCATCAATCTTTCCTACGAAGGAAAACCGATAGACGCCGATCAAGAGTTTCTTGTCGTCACAAACAATTACCGGGCTTCGGGCGGCGGAGGCTTTCCTCATTTGTCCAATGATAAAATTGTGTATGCATCAGCTGATGAAAACAGACAGGTGCTGATGAATTACATTCTTGATCAGAAAAAGATCAATCCAAAAGCGGATAACAACTGGTCCATCGCCCCTGTAGCAGGAACGAACCTTACGTTTGAGTCCTCTCTGCTTGCTAAACCGTTCGCAGAAGAAGCTGATGACGTTGCGTATCTGGGCGAATCATCTAATGAGGGCTATGGATTGTACAAGCTGCAGTTTGATGATGATCCGGTGACAAATCCGCCGGATGATGACATATGGAATCTAACGGTTATGCATACCAATGACACGCACGCCCACCTCGATGATGCAGCAAGACGGATGACGAAAGTAAACGAGGTGCGTAACGAAACAGATCACAATCTTCTGCTTGACGCGGGAGATGTGTTTTCCGGCGATCTTTATTTCACAAAATGGAACGGGCTCGCTGACCTTCAATTCATGAATAAGATGGGATATGACGCGATGACTTTTGGGAACCATGAATTTGACAAAGGCCCGAAAGTGCTTGCTGATTTTCTCAGCGGAAACAGCACAGCCGTCGACCCGGCGAACCACTATCAATTCAAAGCGCCTGAGTTTCCGATCGTCAGTGCCAATGTGGATGTCTCCAAAGAGCCTAAACTGAAGCCATTCATGAAAGATCCGCAGACATTCACCGCGGGAGAAAAGAAGGAAGCAGGCATCCACCCATATATTTTGCTTGACGTTGACGGCGAAAAAGTCGCCGTATTCGGACTCACGACAGAAGATACCTCGACAACATCCAGTCCGGGAAAAAGCATTGTTTTTAATGATGCCTTTGAAACAGCGCAAAACACAGTGAAGGAAATTCAGGACAAAGAGAAGGTCAACAAAATTATCGCCCTGACCCATATCGGGCATAATCGTGATCTTGAGCTGGCCAAAAAAGTAAAAGGCATCGACTTGATTGTCGGCGGACATTCTCATACGCTCGTTGACAAGATGGAGGTTGTGGACAACGAAGAACCGACAATCGTGGCGCAAGCTAAGGAATATGGCCAGTATTTAGGCCGGGTAGATCTTGCGTTTGATAAAGACGGAATCGTTCAGACAGACAAATCAAATCTCAAAGCTCTTCCGATCGATGAAACCATTAAAGAAGACCCAGATGCAAAAAAACAGCTCAGCAAGTTCAAAAACGAGTTAGAAGACGTAAAAAATGAAAAAGTCGGCTATACCGACGTGCCGCTCGACGGACAGCGTGAACATGTGCGAACGAAGGAAACCAATCTCGGTAACTTTATCGCTGACGGCATGCTGGCAAAAGCGAGAGAATCAGCGGGCGCACAAATCGCCATCACAAATGGCGGCGGCATCAGAGCGGGCATTGATAAGGGCAAAATCACACTCGGAGAAGTTCTGAACGTCATGCCGTTCGGCAATACCCTTTATGTCGCAGACTTAACAGGAAAACAAATTAAAGAAGCCCTCGAGCAAGGCTTGAGCGGCGTGGAAGACGGAGGCGGTGCTTTCCCTCATGTGGCCGGCATTGAATATACTTTCACGTTACAAAATGAGCCGGGAAAACGCGTGATTGATGTCAAAATGGTAAATGGCGACGGAAGCACAGAGAATCTAAACGAGGAACGCACCTACCGTGTAGCGACAAATAATTTCGTCGGAGCGGGCGGTGATGGGTATTCCGTCTTTACAAAGGCTTCCCGCGGAGAAGACTTAGGCTATGTTGATTATGAGATTTTCACGGAACAGCTTGAAAAAGAAGAAAAAGTTTCTCCGAAAATCGAAAACCGCGTCAAGGAAGTCTACCTGCCGACAAAGCAAAAAGATGGCAGCTGGACGCTTGACAATGATGAATTGTTTTCCGTTTATGCAAACAACGCAAACAAGGCGATGGTCTACTTTGAAAAGGACGAAGGCACTGCAAACAAAATCAATCTCAAGCTGACGAAAAATCAAATAGATTTGTTAAAAGCACGGAAAACCGATCCGACTGTCACGATATTTAACCATTGGTTCGGCATGAAGCTTCCGCTTTCCAACATCGAATCAGCCGAGGCCGCAATCGGGATCGAATCGACAGAAGATATGGACGCTGCACTGACAAATGTGTACGATTTCAGCATTGAGCAAAACGGAAAAGACGTTAACACCTTCAAGGAACCGGTTCAGCTGTCCCTTCGGATCAATGATATGAAAAAAGCGAAAAATCCCGCGGTCTACTATATTGACCGGAAAAAGAAACTATTCACAAAAACAGACAATGGCTCCGTTCGGCATGACGTTGTCACCGGATATACGAATCACTTTAGTGAATACACCGTCTTAAACGCCGGAGCTGACGGCACACCGCCTGATTTTCCAGCCGATAACCCGTCAGATGGGAACCACGGCAATGATGGCGGCGGCAATGACGGAAAACAGCCGAATGATGGCAGTGACACGCAAACACCGCCAGGCACCGAACCGACAGACACAACAGGAGGTTCAGGAGATGACACGCCGGGCGGCGGCTTACTGCCTGACACCGCCACCTCTATGTACTCCATTCTGTTAGCCGGATTTTTGCTCAGCGCACTCGGCACCGCTCTGTATCTGTATCAGCGGAGAAAGCAGAATAAAGCGGATCAAGCATAAAAAAAGAGCTGCTCATAACGAGCAGCTTTTTTTACACCCACTTCACAACATCTTCAACAGCCGATCTTGTTTTCGGACGAGGTTCTCTGACACGGTAGCCGAATGCCGCCATAACGGAGATGTCGAAGCTTCCGTTTTCAAGTAACCCTTCTTCCTCAAGAATACGGTGGATCTCGTCGTAATTGAATCCTTCGACAGGGCAGGAATCGATTCCGATTTGCGCGGCAGCGGTCATCATGTTGCCAAGCGCAATATATGTTTGTTTTGAAGCCCAGTCAAATATGGCTCTGTCGCTTTCTAACAAATGAAAATCATGTTTCTGGAATTCCTCTGTCTTTTTTAAGTATCCTTCATACATTTCTTCCGGCATTTGTTTCACTTCTTTTAAATGCTGTTTCACGTAATCGGAATCAAATGTGATATCCTTTGCCGTACGCGCGAGGATCAGCACAAAGTGGCTTGCCGTCGGCAATTGCTTTTGCGCGCCCCATGTATATTCGCGAAGCTTTTCACGCAATGCCGGATCTTGCACGACTACGAATTTCCAAGGCTCAAGACCGAGCGAGCTTGGAGACAGTCTGCCTGTTTCTAAAATAAATTCAAAATCACTTTCTGATATTTTTTTAGCAGGATCAAATTCCTTCGTCGCGTGTCTGAATTTGTATGCATCAATAATTTGTGTTTTTAAATCTGCCATGTCAGCACCTCTCCTTTTGGTTAATCTGATTTCTATTGTAGCCATTATTTTAAAAAGTAAAAGTACGCACATTTTTGTTGGATAGTATCAATTTTGATACCAATCAGATACAAAAACGCGGTCTGCCAAAGGCAGCCGCGCTTTATTTTCCCCGTCTCGCGAAATCTACAAAGCGGAATTTATCCAGACGGTGTCTGCTTTCCGTATATTGAAAAAGGGTTGTGTCCTCTAAGAAGACGTAGTTTTTTACGACCACCATATGATCATATCCGTACAGATCAAGATAGTCCCTGTCTTCATCTGTGCACGGCTCTGCGACGATTTCTTTTTGCGCGTAGCTGATCGTAAGACCAAGCTCCCCTTCAATATATTCGTAAATCGAGTCTTCGCAAATTTCCTTTGTCAGATGCGGGACATGTTTTCTGTAGAAGTAATCCTTGTCCAAGATGACGTGCTCGCCGTCAATCTTTCTCGATCTGATCACTTCCCATACATCTTCATCCGGCAGTGCCTGAAGCTGCTTTTGAATCAGATCTGGGGGAAGAATCAGTCCGAATTTATGAACGGTTGTTTCGGTTTCCTTGCCAAGCGTCTGCGCAAGTTCTTTGAAACTGACAAGGCCTGAGACGGGAAATTGCATTTTTTCCCTGTTCAGAATGACCGAGCCTTTGCCTTTGATCTTCTGAATATAACCGTTTTGCGCAAGCATGTTGAGCGCCTTGCGGACGGTTTCTCTGGATGTATCGTATTGTACGGACAGGTCATTTTCAGACGGGAGAGTCTCCTCCGCCTTCCATTTTTCCCATTCAATGTGCTGTGCGATGTCTTTATAAATCGAAATATATTTATTTGCTTTCATTTATTACCACCCAGAATAGTTTAGCACGGTTTTGTCAGATGATAAACGATGGATTCATATGGGCGGAGCGTAAGCTGTTTCGGGCATCCTTCCCTCACTTCTTCGTCGTTTGTGAGAAGCACCATATACGTCCATTGTTCAAGCTCAAACTGCTCAGGACGTGTAAAAACCGCCTCCGTGCCATAAAAGTTATTGATGACGAGCAATTTTTCATTCTCACCGTGCCTTACATACGCAAAAATGTTCGGATCATCTTTGTCAATCAGTTCGTACTTCCCATCGGTGACAATATCATATTCTTTTCTGATCTGGATCAGTTTTTTGTAATGGTGAAAAATCGAGTTTTTGTCCTTGCGCGCGGCTTCGGCGTTGATCTCCCGGTAATTGTCTGCAACCGGTATCCATGGCGTCCCGGTTGTAAAACCCGCATTCGCCTCGCTGTTCCACTGCACAGGGGTTCTGGAATTATCACGGGATTTCTCTCTCAGTATTGCCAGAATCTCCTCTTCCGCCACACCATTTTTCTTCATAAGACGGTACATATTCAGCGATTCCACATCCCGGTAAGAGCTTATTTGCTGAAACTTCGGATTGGTCATGCCAAATTCCTCACCTTGATAAATGTACGGAGTGCCCTGCATCATATGAATCGCGGTTGCCAGCATTTTTGCTGACTTTTCCCGATACATTCCGTCATCTCCGTATCTGGAGACAATTCGCGGCTGGTCGTGATTACACCAAAACAAAGCGTTCCAGCCTCCGCCGGCATGCATTTCCGTCTGCCAAGCCGACAAAATCTCCTTCAATTTCAGAAAATCAAACGGAGCCAGCGCCCATTTTTCTCCATTCGGATAGTCTACTTTTAAATGGTGAAAGTTGAATGTCATATCAAGCTCTTTGCTTGCCGGATTTGTATACCGGACGCAATGATCAACCGATGTAGAAGACATCTCCCCGACGGTCATGCTGTCATAATGGGAAAACACTTCTATGTTCATTTCATGAAGATATTCGTGCGCCCGAGGTCCGTCAGTGTAAAACGAACGCCCATCGCTACCGTCCTCTGCATCAGGAAAACGCCGATCTTTGGAAATCAAATTGATGACATCGAGCCGAAAGCCGTCAATGCCCTTTTGAAACCAAAAATGCATCATGTCATATACATGCTTTCTGACTTCTTCATTTTCCCAGTTCAGGTCAGCCTGCGTCACATCAAACAAGTGCAAATAATACTGCCCGCTAAAAGCGTCAAATTTCCATGCGGAGCCCCCGAATTTCGATTCCCAATTAGTCGGAGCCGAGCCGTCTTCCCTCGGGTCCTTCCAAATATAAAAATTACGGTACGGAGAATCCTTTGAAGAAGCGGCGTCCTTAAACCATTGATGCTCAACTGAGGTATGGTTCACAACAAGATCCATCACAACCTTGATGCCTCTATTGTGCGCTTCATCTAATAAGCGTTCAAAATCTTCCATTGTACCGTAGTCCTTATAAATGCTGTAATAATCCCTTATATCATAGCCGTTATCATACTGCGGAGAGTCATAAACAGGCGTCAGCCATATGACATCAACAGAAAGCTCCTTCAAATAATCAAGCTTTTCTATCACACCATTCAAATCGCCAATGCCGTTTCCTGTCGTATCGTTAAAGCTTTTCGGATAAATTTGATAAACCACGGCTTTTTTCCACCATGGCCGTTGCGTTGTTTTCATATTCAGCACCACCACTATTTTTTTCTATTGAAAGGGGAAAAGGGACTGCTGTATATGCGTCCCGCTCCCGTTCTATTATTATTTTCGCTTCAATCTTGCGTAGGCGTATGTGCCCGCAAACGGCACGATCAGCACAATCGCCATTCCGATCGCAAACGCGCCCCAGTACTGGCTCATGATGGAGAAGATCCCCGGCACGCCGCCGACGCCGACTGAACTTGCCAATACACCTTGTGTAGAAATGTACATGCCGGCCAGCCCTGAGCTGATCATGGCGATGATAAACGGAAATCTGTAACGGAGGTTCACCCCGAATATCGCCGGCTCCGTAATGCCGAGATAGGCAGAAATTCCCGAGGTTAAAGAAAGTCCTTTTTGTTTCTCATCCTTTACGATAAACATCATCGCTAACGCAGCTGAGCCTTGTGCGATATTCGAAAGCGCAAGCATCGGCCATAAGAACGTGCCGCCGAGCTTGGAACCGATCAGCTGAAGATCGACTGCTAAGAACGTGTGATGCATTCCTGTAATAACAAGAGCCGAGTATAACCCGCCATACAACAGACCGCCAAGCGCGGAGAATGATCCGAAAATCGCAATGAGTCCTGATGTCAATACGTTGCCGATCGCAAAAGTAATCGGTCCAATAATGATAAAGGAAGCAAATCCGATGACAAGCAGAGTGATCGGCGCTACCACCAATAGCTGTATGCCCTCAGGCGTGCGTTTTGTTAAAAACAGCTCCAGCTTCGCCAATAAATAGGACGCAAGCAGGATCGGAAGCACTTGGCCTTGATAGCCGACCTTTTGCACCTCTAGGCCGAATAAATTCCAGACCGGAATCTCGCCGCTTTGCTCTGCCGCACCGTAGCCCCACGCGTTTAACAAATCCGGATGTACAAGCATTACGCCAAGCACAATACCGAGCAGAGGATTTCCCCCAAATCGCTTCACCGCCGACCAGCCGATTAAAGCAGGCAGAAAGGTAAAGGCCGTTCCCGCAATCAAGTTGATCATATTTGCTAGGTCCGCCCACTGCGGATAGACTTGAACAATTGATTTGGAGCTGAAGAAAATGCCCTGAGCGGTTAAAATGTTGTTAATCCCCATTAGCAAACCCGCTGTAACAATCGCAGGCAAAATCGGGATAAAAATATCAGCAAGCGTTTTCACAGCACGCTGCAAAGGATTCATGTTTTTTTCTGAAGCTTTCTTTACCTCATCCTTTGACGACTCACCGATTCCCGTTTCCTTCACCAGTTCCGCATATACTTTATTGACTGTTCCCTGGCCGATGACCACCTGAAACTGGCCGTTTGTTGAAAAAGATCCCTTTACCACATCAATTTGATCAAGCACCTCTTGATCAACCTTGCTATCATCCAGTAACGCAAACCGTAAACGTGTAACACAATGAGTCGCCGCTGCTATATTTTCTCTTCCGCCGACAGCATCGACAATCTGCTGTACAGATCTAGTAAGCTCACCCATGCCAACCCCTCCGTAACCGTTTTCATTTCTATTGATAAACTTGTATATACATGTTATGAATCTATTGTATTCTTGTATATACATGTAGTCAACAACTTTTTATAGCGCTTTCATACCAGAATCGTGCCAAAAGACCTTTACACACAAAAAAAGCCCTGAATATCAGGACTTTACGACTTTCTCAGATGATTTTGTTTTTTTTATATCCCGTAAATAAAACTGTTCGGATTGAAAGAATTCGTCAAATAAGGCGCGGACTTTCCTACTTAATAGAAGCAACGCGATAATATTAGGCAGAAGAATGCCGCACAGCGCAAGATCAAGAAAACCCCAAATCAGCTTCGCGCCGCCGACTGCACCCACAATGATGGCTGCTAAATAAACAGCCTTCATCACGGGGCCTGCTTTTAAGCCGAATAAAAATTCTGCCTGTTTGGCTCCGTAAAAAATCACAACCAATATTGTTGAGACCACAAAGAATACAAGAGATACGGCAACCAAATACCCGCCAAAAGCGCCGAAATAATGTTCAAAGGCTGCTGCTGTCAAAGAAGAAGGATCAGACGCTGCATTCTCTTTCGTCCATACCCCTGACGACACCACGACAAACGCTGTCACCGTACAAATGATCAGTGTATCAATGACAATTCCGATAATCGACCAGAAACCCTGTCTGACAGGATGATCGGTCATCGCCGCGGCGTGGGCAATCGGAGCTGTTCCCATTCCCGCTTCGTTGGAATAAAGCCCCCGGGCGAAACCCCAGCGGATCGTTTCCGCCAATGCGGCGCCGCCAAAACCGCCGACAGCGGCAGAAGGCTGAAACGCGTCAGAAAATACCAGTGAAAAAAATGCAGGAATACTCGAGCCGTTCGTTACCATAATCCATACGCCCGCTCCTATGTAAATTCCAGCCATCAGCGGAACGAACCACTCCGTCACTTTCCCGATTCTTGTAATCCCGCCAAGCACGACAAATCCAACAATAACAGCCATGACAATGCCTACAGCCCATTCATTGAAGGAAAAGGTTAAGGCAAGCGATGAAGAAACGGAATTCCCCTGTACCATAATGCTTGGAATCAACTCCACAATAAGTGCAACTGAAAAGAAGACGCCAAGCCATTTCATCTTTAACCCTTTTGTTATGTAATACATCGGTCCCCCGACAAATTCGCCCTGTTCATTTTTTTCTCTGTAATGAACGGCAAGCACGCTTTCCGAAAACTTAATCGCCATGGCAAACAGCGCGATCAGCCACATCCAAAAGACTGCTCCCGGTCCGCCGAACATAATGGCTGCCGGCACACCGACAATATTAGCGGCCCCGATAGTCGAGCTTAGAGCCGACGTCAATGCCTGCAGCGGCGTGACCGTCCCCTCTCCCTTCGGCTCTTTTCCTACACTGCCGATCGTTTGTTTGAAAATATATAACGGATAACGAAACTGAAAAAATTTCAATAAAATCGTAAAATACAGTCCTGTCCCCGTCAGCAATATAATCAGAGGAGGACCCCACATCCAGTCAGATACACTTTCCACCCATTGCAATAACTGATCCATCCCATCACCCTTTTTTTCATTTATGGGTCATTACCACAATAGGAAGAAAGTAAACGTTGTTTGGCGTTTTTTAGGAACGGATTGAAATGACTATCGTCCCAGCTTGTCATCCACCTTGCTTTTATAAAAGGCAGAAGCCGGCTTGGCAAACATGTCTTTTTTGCTGATCAGCTTGTCGAGCCTGAGCTGTTTTTCCGTTTTCGTTCTGATTAAATGCTTTCGCTCTTCTTCGTCATAGCATTTGGCTATCAACTGGTTAATGGTCATCAGCTCTTTTTTGAGCGCGCCCTCGTCTTCTGCCATTCCGGCATTTTTCAAGATGCGGTATCCCATTCTGAGCGATTCCGGCAAGTGGGCTGCGTCATCCTTTGGAAGCGGCTTTCCCATCCCCGGCAGGTTTTGAAATTCTCCTTCTTGAATGGCGCGTTTGATTTTATCCTCAGCCACAATTTGCGCAAAATCCATGATCCCGCTCCTTTTTCATTTATTGTTTCTATTTTACCATATGCGTGCATACCGACCCATATCCATCCATATTTACAAATAAACAACATCGCAAAAAAGCCGGAAAAACCTATGATAACCGTTGATTCGACAGTGTTTTTCGGCACTTTACCCATAAACCGTTTTTCACTTTTCTAATCGCCGGATTCATGGTATATTTAATTACGTTCGTTTTTTCTATCGTTCCGCCTTGAACTGTGATCGGGAAAAAGGAGTGTAACAATGAAAAAATTTATAAAAGAAAAAGGACTGGCCTTCTTCTTGGTTGCCGCCGTCCTCTTATGGATCAAAACGTATGTCGCTTATGTTCTGAACTTTAATTTGGGAATTGACAACATGATCCAAAAAATATTGCTTTTTGTGAATCCGCTCAGCTCCAGCCTGTTCTTTCTTGGATTTGGACTCTTATTCAAGAAAAGATTACAGCAGACAGCCATTATAGTGATTCATTTTTTAATGTCTTTTTTACTGTACGCAAACATTGTGTATTACAGATTCTTTAATGATTTTATTACCATTCCCGTTATTATGCAGGCTAAAACAAACGGAGGGCAGCTTGGAGACAGCGCCTTTTCGCTGATGAGCCCGACTGACGTTTTCTATTTTATTGATACGGTCATTTTGATTATTTTGGCCCTCAAGATCAATAAGCCTGCCGAAACAACGTCGAATAAAAAATCTTTCCGCATTGTCCTTGCCTCTGCCGTGCTGGTTTTCTTAATCAACCTTGCCGTGGCTGAATCGGACCGTCCTGAATTGCTGACAAGATCATTCGACCGCAACTATCTCGTCAAATATCTGGGAACCTATAACTTTACGATTTATGACGCCGTGCAAAATGTGAAATCAAACAGCCAGCGTGTACTTGCGGATTCAAGCGATGTAACGGACGTTGAAAACTATATGAAAGCCAACTACGACGTGCCGAATAATGTGTACTTCGGCAAAGCGGAAGGCAAAAATGTGATTTACGTTTCTTTAGAATCGCTGCAGTCATTTATCATTGACTACAAAATTAACGGCAAGGAAGTCACGCCGTTTTTAAACAAACTGGCACACGATAACGAAACGTTCTACTTTGATAACTTTTTCCACCAAACGGGACAAGGCAAAACCTCTGATGCAGAGTTTATGATGGAAAACTCTCTGTATCCATTGTCTCAAGGATCGGTATTTGTAAACAAAGCGCAAAACACGCTTCAATCGGTTCCTGCCATTCTGAAATCTCAAGACTACACGTCTGCAGCTTTCCATGGCAATACGCAAACCTTCTGGAACCGGAATGAAATGTACAAAGCGGAAGGCATTGATAAGTTTTTCGATTCCGCTTACTATGACATGAGTGAAGAAAACATTAAAAACTACGGTATGAAAGATAAACCGTATTTCAAAGAATCCATGCCGCTTTTGGAAAGCTTACAAGAACCGTTCTATACGAAGTTCATTACGCTGTCCAACCACTTCCCATTCGGAATGGATAAAGAGGATACAGACTTCCCGGCCGGAGACTTTGGCGATTCTGTCGTCAACAATTACTTCCAGTCCGCGAATTACCTTGACCAGTCGATTGAGCAGTTCTTTAATGATCTGAAAAAAGACGGTCTGTACGATAAATCCATTATTGTGATGTACGGAGACCATTACGGCATCTCTGAAAACCACAATACAGCAATGGCAAAAGTACTCGGCAAAGACGAAATCACCGATTATGATAATGCTCAGCTTCAGCGGGTTCCATTATTTATTCACGCTGCGGGCGTAAAAGGTGAGAAAGTTCATAAATACGCCGGTGATGTCGATGTGGCTCCGACTGTTCTTCATTTACTCGGAGTGGATACGAAGGATTATCTAATGTCAGGCTCTGATATCTTATCGAAAGAGCACCGCGAAGTGATTCCGTTCCGAAACGGGGACTTTATTTCTCCTAAGTACACGAAAATATCCGGTAAATATTATGATACAAAGACCGGAGAGCTTCTGGAAGAATCTGAAGTCGATAAGAAAGAAGACTCGCTTGTCAAAAAAGAACTCGAAATGTCCGATAAAATCATAAACGGCGATTTGCTGCGTTTCTATACACCGAAAGGTTTCGAAAAAGTGAACCCGTCCGACTATGATTATACGAAGCATGATGAATCTGAAACAACTTCATCAGACGATAAAGATAAATAAAAAAGCGGAGAGGCTGCCCTCTCCGCTTTTTTTATTTCATCAATCTTTTACCGCAGCTTTTAATTCTTCCGCTGCAAATTCCACATTCGGCCCGATGATAACTTGCACCGAGTTGCTGCCAGCTTTCACAACGCCTTTTGCTCCCGCTTTTTTGAGCAGGGCCTCATCTATCAAAGACGTGCTGTTGACAGTCAGCCGAAGCCTTGTCGCACAGTGGTCGATGGTTTGAAGATTCGTTTTTCCGCCCAGGCCCCTCAGCATGAGGTTGTCATTGACGGAATTTGCTGTGTCCTCATCCAGCACTTCATCCGGATCATCATCTTCCCGTCCAGGTGTTTTCAAGTTTAATACCCTGATCAGCACATAAAAGACGACAAAGTATAAAACAGCGTAACACAACCCGACCACTAGCAGAAGCAGCGGTTTTTCCGCTATTCCGTAGCTGGTCAAATAATCAATGCCTCCGGCAGAAAAAGTAAATCCGGACCTTATTCCAAGAACATTTACGATAAATAAGGACAATCCCGTTAATATGGCATGAACAACATATAACAGCGGTGATAAAAACATAAAGGAAAATTCAATCGGCTCTGTAATTCCCGTAATGAAAGCGGTCAGCGCTAATCCAATCATCATGCCTGCCGTCGCTTTCCGTTTTTCAGGCTTAGCGGTTACAATCATCGCAAAACAAGCCGCGGGCAGACCGAACATCATAATCGGGAAAAACCCGGTCATATATGTGCCTGCTGTCGGGTCCTTGGCAAAAAATCGCGCCAAATCGCCTGTGACTCCATTAAACTCACCAAACTGGAACCAGAAAATATTATTCAGCACATGATGCAGCCCCACCGGAATCAGCAGCCGGTTAAACACACCGAATATTCCCGCCCCGATTCCGCCGAGTCCAAGCATCCATTCTCCAAAATCATTGATTGCCGACTGAATCGGAGGCCATACAAAACCGAATATTCCTGCCAGTATAACCGTCACGATAGCGGTTACAATTGGAACAAGACGCCTTCCGCTGAAAAACCCAAGGTATTCCGGCAGCTTCGTATCCTTAAAGCGGTTATACGTATAACCCGCGATTAAACCAGCGATAATTCCTCCAAACACCGCCATGTTGTTCGTTTTATCAATCGCTTTTGTCGCGGCATCCAGCATAACATAGGATATCGCACCCGATAAGGCCGCCGCTCCATTGCTGTCTTTGGCAATGCCGATAGCTATCCCGATCGCAAAAACAAGCGGCAAATGAGCAAAAACCGCTGACCCCGCTTGATACACAAATGGGATATTAAACAAATCCTCTCTCCCTATCGCAAGGATAATCCCGACTGCGGGCAGCACCGCAATCGGGAGCATAAATGATTTCCCGAGTTTTTGCAAAAACTGAAGCATAACACCCATCCCCCTCTAACCCTTTTTTTCAAATATACCACATAAGATAACTAGTTATCTATACCAATTTTCCTGTATCACTTTCATATTTATCAGGCCGGCGTGTTTCCTATTTTTGAACCAGTTGTGGTAAGCTTAAATGAGATTATGTAAAAAGAAAGCGGGAATGAAGATGATTGTAACAAACGATCAAGAATTAGAAGGCCTTAAAAAAATCGGCAGAATCGTTGCCTTGGCACGAGAAGAAATGAAGAAAAAAGCAGAGCCCGGCATGAGCACAAAAGATCTTGACCTGATCGGTAAAGCGGTGCTTGATGAACATGGGGCCGTGTCAGCTCCGGAAAAGGAATATGATTTTCCCGGTGTGACATGCATCAGTGTAAATGACGAAGTGGCTCATGGCATTCCGAGCACATCGACCATTTTAAAAGCGGGCGATCTGGTTAACATTGATATCTCCGCTGAATTCGGCGGCTTTTACTCGGATACCGGCATTTCCTTTGTTCTCGGTGAAGGAGAAGAACGCCTCCATAAGCTTTGCCAATGCGCTGAAGACGCCTTTCAAAAAGGGCTCCAGCAGGCCAAAGCGGGCAAGCGCCAAAACCAGATCGGAAGAGCCGTATATCATGAAGCCCGTTCTCAAGGCTTCACCGTCATTAAAACTCTGACCGGCCACGGTATCGGCAAAAGCCTGCATGAAGAGCCGAATCACATCATGAATTATTATGATCCGTTTGATAACGCCCTTTTCAAAAATGGCACGGTGATTGCGCTCGAACCGTTTATCTCAACGAAAGCAGAAACCATTGTTGAGAGCGGAGACGGCTGGACCTTTAAGACACCTGACAAAAGTCTTGTCGCCCAAGTTGAGCATTCGATCGTGATTACGAAAGACAAACCGATTATCTTAACAATGCTGTAAAAACAGGTCTGGACATCCGGCATGTTTATCCCCTTCAAGAACAGGTAAAACAATACTATCGGCGAAGGAGGGATAGTCATCAACAGAGATAAAGAAAAAATCCAAATCGAAAACGAAATGCATGCGATGCACGGAACAGATAAAAAGGACATTTTAAAAGACTTTGAAGAATTTAAAGCTTATTTGAAAAAACAAGTGGACCTAGGAAAGAAATTCGGATTAGATGATGGAAAAATCATCAAAAGCGCCGCCATCCTCGGGGACTATCTCGCCAAACACGAGGAGCCGCAAAACGGAGAAGAAATGCTTCTGCAAGAGTTGTGGCGAGTGGCAGACGAGGATGAAAAGCAGCGTTTGGCCCAGCTTCTTGTCAAGCTGGTTGATACAGAATAATAGGCTGCCGGGCACAGTACAGTGCCCGGCATTTTTAATGTGCGCCCCAGGCTCAAGGCTTTCCATTATGGTACACTATACATGATGTTGCGAAAGGAGCCAGCCCGCATGTGGTTTATTATTTTTGGGATCATTTTTTTCATTGAGAGCATCATCCTGACCTTTTTTGGAATCAAGAAAAAAAACGGGATGCTGATCTATATCGGAATCGTGTTCGGCATTATGACGCTTGGCATCGTTATTTTAAAATTGACCGGCCATTAAAGCATGAAACGCTTGTCCTTTACATATACATGTTAGAGAACTTCACACCTCTAGACCGAAAGACTCAGTTTGCCAAACACCCCTTTTCAACGTCTTTTTATAGATGTTACAATGCCAAAAGTTTGGTAAAAAACTGAACAAACTCTCCTGTGCAGGAGATGGGAAAGGAGTTTTCTGACATGCATTATGGCAGTAAAGGCTGGTATGTAGAAGAATTAAAAAAACACGGTGTAACACACTATGAAGGAAGAAAGCTTCAAAGCTTTAAAACCTATTTTCTTGCCAACTTGCTTGAAACGAGAAAAAGCCAACAATCCTAACGTTTAAAAGCCGCGCACATTAAGTGCCCGGCTTTTTTTGCGGTCAAGCTTGCAGCAGTCTGTCCCGTTTCTTGATAAAAGACGTTCTCCAGCTTTCTGACAGTGTGTCCTCACGCAGGATCGCTTCAATCGCCGTCAGATTTTTTGCGTCATGGTATTTTACTTGGTTCGCATACGAGACTGAAATCTTTTGCGCGCCGCGTGACAGCAATTCCAGCTCAGCACCCGGCGAAACGTTCCCTTCCTCAAGCACTCTGAAATAAAAGCCTGTATATCCCGTTTTCTGAACTTGAAGCACCATATCCTTCACACCGTATTTCTTCGCAAGCTTCACACAGGGCTGGCGCGGCTGGCTGACCTGAACAACCGCTTCGTCCAGCTGATACACATCTCCGATCCAGACGTCCCGCTCCGTCAGTCCTTTTACCGTCAGGTTTTCGCCAAACGCCGCTTCCGGCAGCCGTCTTGCCAGGGCGTTCTCCCAATATGGATAATGCTCGGACGGATATACACAAACCGCTTTATCACGGCCGCCGTGATTGACCAGGTCGGCTTGTCCGTCTCCTGCAAAATTCTCACGGTACAGCATGACAGCCGACTCTGCCGGGCGCTTCACAATCCCGGTTTCCACTTTTCCCCCTTCAAATTCATAGATTTGCGGTTTGCCGATATTAATAGAAAGAATGGGAAAACGCGTTGAATTCATATAAACACATCCTTTGCAGTGATAGGAACCATTCGATTATCATAATAAGAAAAGGTGGTTTTGACATGCTCCAATATCGAATCATTGCAGACGGCCGTGTCCAAGGTGTGGGTTTTCGCTACTTTGTTCAATCAGAAGCGGATCGCTACAAGTTGGCCGGCTGGGTGAAAAACCGGGATGACGGCCGGGTCGAGATTCTGGCGGAAGGTTCCGAAGAATCCTTGAAGCCTTTTCTGAACGCTGTCAAAAAGGGCAGCCCTTTTTCAGAAGTCACAAACGTCTCTGTTTCAGAATCGCGCACCCTTGAAGGCCATCACAAGTTTTCCATCATTTATTGATAAGGCTTATCTTGGTAGAAATAATTCGGTTTGACGATCGTGTTGTCATAGCAACGGTGAAAAATATGGGTGGAAGCGGGAGATATCGGCGGAATCAGCCACGTCCAATCTCCCGTCAGCTTCCTGCCAGCCTCTTCTTCCTGTTCTTCAAACCGTTTAAATTGGCTTGCGGCTGTATGATGGTCGACAATACTCACCCCGTGTTTTTTGTAAGAATAAAGCACGGCTTTGTTCAATTCCACAAGCGCCTGGTCCTTCCACAGATCGGTATTAAAATCAGCGGCAATTCCCAAGATGGAGGCGATTTTTTTCAGCATATCATATCTCTTTTCATCAGCGAGGTTCCTTGCTCCGATCTCCGTTCCCATGTACCAGCCGTTGAACGGAGCGGCGTTGTAATGAATGCCGCCGATTTCAAGCTTCATATCCGAAATAATCGGCACACCATACCACTTCAGCTCTAAATCTGAGAACGACTCTATTTCGGGGTGCGAGAGCGGCACCTCTATGACGAGCGAACGGGGCAGCTCATACCAAACCGGATGCGCCTCACCCTTCAAGCGGAAGACGATCGGCAGCAAATCAAAGTCGGTTCGTTCCCCGCGCCAGCCGAGCTTCTCACATGCAGCCGTCAGGGAAGCGGATGCCGTGTCACCGATTCTACCGTCTTCGGATTCATATCCGGCATAGCGGATTAACTGATGGTTCCAGATTTCAATCTGTTTTTCTCCTTGGCACTCTGGGGGAAAAATCGTAATTGTCGGCTTGATTTTCCCGTTATTTGTTGCGGTTTCAATATGTTGGAATAATGCGTCACGCACCTCTTCCTTCGTCCGGACATCCCGCCTGTCAATGACATTCAGCGAGTTCCAAAACAAACGGCCGATGCAGCGGTTGCTGTTTCTCCATGCCATCTTTGCCCCGTGTTCCAGCTCTTCTCTTGTATGTACATAACTTCCCGTCTGATCAATCTCGTTCTTAATGTCCTCAAGACGTTGTTTCGCTTCTTCCCCTCTTTTCCCCAATTCCTGATAGCAAACGGCAATAAATTCTTTCGCTTCGTACCAGAGCATTTCTAGATCTTTCAACAAACTCTCTCCTTCATATCACAATTCATGCTTTTCATTGTATCGTTTTTGTTATGGAACATAAATTGTTTTTTTGTATCTTTTGGTAAACTGGGCATAAAAAAACACCCGCTGGGGGTGTTTACGTAATAGCCGACAAACGTTCTGCCAATGCACTCAAGTCTTGGCGATAGTTCCTGCCCGTCATCGGTATGCCGTGTCCTGTCAGCAGCGCTTCCGGCTCGAGCTTCGCAAGCCTTTGAATCGACTCGGATGCCAATGCTGTGTCCATCGTAAAATATGCCGGCGGGCCATGAAGCTCCTGCTTTTGGATGACGACATCGGCCAATGATTCCTGTTCCACCGTGATGACGGCATCACCTGCCAGCAGCACACGGCCGGATTCACGAAATAAAGAAACATGGCCGGGGGTGTGTCCCGGCGTAAACAGCCATTCCCACTCCTCAAGAAACGGAACTGAGCCGTCTTCCGGCAGTGTGTGCACATGGGAAGAGATATTAATGGAGTGACGCGGGAACAGAGGAGACAGCTTTGCGACAAGCCCGCTTTTACTGTCTGGCCGGGCCGGCGGATAATCCTCTTGTCCCGTCACATACGGCAGCTCTTTTTCATGAACATAAACCGGGACTTTCCATTGCTCCAATATCTCCTCAATGGCTCCGATATGATCGAAATGCCCGTGTGTCAGAATAATTGCTTTACATGTACAATTGTCTCCAAACCTTTGTTTCGCTTCTTTTATAATCATGCCGGCTGATTTCGGCATCCCGGCATCTATTAATACAAACTCATGAGGCTGCGACGGATTTTGAACAAAATACACATTCACAATTTGCACAGTCAGACCATGCACGCCCTTTGCCGCTTCAAACCCCATACCGCTTCTCACTGATGACAGCGGCATATAAGGATCACTCATTGTTGGCACCTCCGTCATAACATTGAATGCCATTAGTCTGCGTCTTTTAAATTGAATTTATGTTTATACAATAGAAATCGCGCCGATTAAGAGAGCGCACACCGTCATCACGACGACAGCGAGAACGGCCCATTTCATCGCAAACTTCTGATGCTCATCAATTGATACGCCGACAAGGCCGACTAACAAATGTGTAGACGGAACCAGCGGGCTGAGCATATGAATAGGCTGCCCGATGATGGAGGCTCTTGCGATTTCAACTTTATCCACGCCATAGGCAACAGCCGTTTCGGATAAAATCGGAAGCACCCCGTAGAAATACGCGTCATTTGGCATGAGGAACGTAAATATGCCGCCCGTTAACGCTACAATCACCGGAATAAACCCGCCCATTTGTTCAGGGATCATAGACACCAGGGAAATCGCCATTTCATCGACCATTTTTGTTCCTGTTAAAATTCCGGTAAATACACCCGCCGCAAAGATCATTGATCCGATTGCGAGCACATTGCTGGAATGGGCAGAGATGCGTTCTCTTTGATGATCAAGCCTCGGATAGTTCACAATCAGGGCGACACAAAACGCGATCACAAACAGCACAGTCAAATTCACTTTTCCGGAAACTAAAAACCCTATTAATGTAAGCGTTAACAGTAAATTAAACCACCAAAGCTTCGGCCGTTTCCATTCGTCCTCTACTGCGGCTGCCGTTTCGTTCGTATGAGCGGGCTGCTTAAGCTCGATGACGCCGAGACGTTTTCTTTCCATTTTTCCCAGCCCATAAGCGACCGCAATCATACAAAGCATCCCGCTTGCTATAACAGGAATCATTGGTCCCGTCAGCTCAGCCGGATCAACTCCCAGCGCGCTCGCCGCTCTTGGTGTCGCACCGCCCCACGGAATCGTATTCATAATCCCCATGCCGACGCCGGCAATACCGGCTAAAATAATCGGCCGGATACCAAGCAGCAAATAAAGCGGAAGCATGGCGCTTGTCGTAATCATATAGGTAGTCGAGCCGTCTCCGTCCAAAGCGACAAGCATTGTCAGCACCGCAGTCCCGACCACGATTTTTAACGGATCGCCTTTGACCAAATTTAATATTTTCGCGACCATGGGGTCGAACAATCCTGTATCAATCATAATACCGAAATATAAAATCGCAAACATAATCATGACCGCAGTGGGCGCCACCTGCTGAATCCCCGATATCATCATGTCACCGATAGCGTTGAATCTAAACCCGGCAATCAGCGCAAATATAATTGGCGTCAAGACTAATGCCGTCAGGACAGAAAGCCGTTTCGTCATAATCAGCACCATAAACACAAGCATCATAAAAAAGCCTAAGATTGCTAACATAGTATCCCCCCAAGTTATGAATCCGCTTTCATTTCGAAAGGCTCTGCTCCCCTTTGCTTTGCCTTTTTGTCATCTTATGAGAAAAAAATACTAAAGTAAATATTTTGAATTTTATATATATTTAATTTTTTATAACCTTTTTGTTCATTTTGATCATAAAAAAAGTATTCTGCGAGTTTACAGAATACTCATTGGTCTCCGCTCATGATGTCTTTATAGAACCTTGATTGTTCTTCTAAGAACCGTTTCGTTTCCCGGCTGTTTAAATAAAAGCTTTCCCAGTCCTGCTCCTTTATTTTCAGCTTCCATTCAGCTGATGATGTGACTTTTTTTAACGCCTGATCCCAATATAAAATCTCTTCATCCGACATGTTTTTCGGTCCCATGATACCTCTCCAATGAGAAAAGACAAACGGAATGCCTTGCTCTTTCCAAGTCGGCACGCTGCGAAAGCCGGCGAGCCTTTTTTCTGATGTCACCGCCGCTAATGTGATCTCGCCGGTCTTGTAGTATTTTTTTGCTTCAGATGCCGTCATCGACGCCGCTTCTATCTCATGGCTGATGAGCCCCTGAATCAGTTCTTCGCTGCTGTCGTACTGATAAAATTGGATGTCAAAGGGGTCAATGCCGTACATCTCAGCCGCCCTGACGAATGATAGCTGATCATCATTTCCAAGTCCGGGCGCAAAGCCGATTTTGACCTCGCCTGGATATTGCTTAATATGGCGCAGCAGCTGTTTTCCGTTTTGTATCGCCGACCCTTTTGGCAGGGCGACAGTCTGCCATTCTTTTGCGAGAATGGCTAATGGAGTGAAATCGTCTGGCTTCAGTTTGCTTTGGCCGAGAATGTAATTGCTTAGTATCAAGCTAGATGTCATGCTGATGGTGGGTTTATCCTGTGTGTTCACGTAATTCCAGCCTTTATCACCGCCGCTTCCGGGCTTATACACAATGTGAACGGAGTTTCTTACAATGTCTTTTTGCTTGAGCACAGACTGGATAGCCTGTGCTGTTAAATCCCAGCCTCCGGATGGCTCTGCGGGCACGACGATTTCAATCGGCCCGTCCGGCAAACGGGGAGCGGTTTTGTGCCGTATATCCCCTGACAACACGATCAGACTAACGATGAACATAAGCCCCAGCTTCTTCATATCTCCCCGTCCTATTCCGCTGCCAGATAATATTTTCTTTCGGGTCTGCCGATAATGCCGTATTCCAGTTCAGCGCGCGCTTCTTCCTTAGAGACCAGATACTCGGCATAGCGGCGGGCTGTTGTCCGTGACGCGCCCATTTTTTCTCCCAGCTCTTCAGCCGTCATTCCCTCTTGTGCATCGCGCAGCGTATCTTTTATCTTTCGCAGTGTAATGGAGCTGATGCCGGTGGGTAAGTCCTTGACTTGCTCAGCTTCTTTCACACTGGTGCTTCCCCCGAAAATATAGTCAATCACAGACTGGCTCACCTCTGTTTGAGACAGCAGCATCTGTCTTTTTTCTTTATACTGCAAAAGCACCTGTTTGAATTTATCTGCGGTTACAGGTTTAATGAGATAATGTGAAATACCCGCCCGAAGTGATTCCTGCAGAAGACGGGTTTCTGTGGCCGCTGTAATGATCATAATATCCACTGCCGGAAAACGGCTTCGAATCACCGGAAGTAATGCTGTTCCCAGTTCATCAGGCATATAAATATCTAAAAGCAGCAGGTCCGCCTTTTGGGCGGCCAAAAGCGACATGGTCTCTTTTGCATTGGCCGCTTTGCCTATGATATTGAATCCATCAAGCTGTTCAATCAATCTCTCATGAATTTGCGCTACTCGAAAATCGTCCTCCGCAATCACGATGTGAATCAAATGGATTCCCCCCTTTGTTTATTTCTCCTTCGGTATAAATACAGTAAATACCGCCCCGCCGTTTTTTTGATTTGTCAGTTCGACCCATCCGTTGACTTCATTTACTGATTCCTTAACATTGGCTAACCCATAGCCTCTCTTCATCCCCTTTGAAGAGTATCCCCTTTGAAACACGGTATCCATTTTGTCAGGCGGCACCCCGTCACCTGTATCGGACACTTCTATCACAATGTCATGCCCGATATCCGTGATGAAAAAAGAGACCTGCCGCATTTTCTTATCAGCCACAGCTTCGAAAGCGTTATCAATTAGGTTTCCGATAATCGTAATCAAATGTGATAAACCGATATGCTCTGGGAGCGGTTCTAACGTGCTGTTTTCATCAATGAAAAGCTTGACCTTTTTTTCAGACGCCTTGCCCATTTTCCCTAATAGAATGGCTTGTACCTGCTGTGAATGAATGTTTTGGAATAAGATATCGTGCTGTTCATTTTGGATAGCGTATTCTTCTTTAATCAGGTCGATCGCCTCTTCAAACTCACCAAGTTCAAGAAGTCCCAATATCGCATAGAGCTTGTTTGAAAATTCATGTGTTTGCGCCCGGAGATCTTCTGAGTATTTCCGCACCTCTGTCAGAGCATCAATCAGCTTTTTCAGTTCTGTTTTTTCCCGAAAGCTCACAACAATCCCGTATGCTTGTCCGCCTTGTGTCATGATCTTTGTATTTAAGATAAAGACTTGATCATTGACACAGACCTCCTGATTCAGCAGCATCTTTTCTTGATGGAGGACAGACATCAGCCCGGCTCCCGGCATCACATCATCAATAGGACAATGAATGACCGGCTCGGGAAGCTTGAGCATCTCGGCTGCCGATACGTTCATCATCGTGACGACACCTTCACGATTGGTGGCGATGATTCCTTCCTTAATCGCACGAAGCATCGCATTCCGTTCCCGGTAAAGCGAGGCAATTTCCTGAGGTTCAAGACCGAGCGTATCCTTTCTGATGCTTTTGGCGAGCGCAGCGGCACCCCCAAAACCTAACAGCAAAACGAGCACTGCCATATAGCTTAAATCGCGTAAGTGATCTTTAATTCCTTGTTCGGTTTCATTTTGCAAGAAATCAACAGACACACTGCCAATAATCTGGCTATGTCCCTTATGCTCTTGCATAATGGGCGCACTTCCTCTGATCACTTTGCGGTCATCGTCTTTTGTTCCGGATACGTGAGATCCCCCGAATAATATCGCTCTGCTAGGGGTCAGCCTTGTTTTTCCGCTGTTTTCTGAAGTTGTTTTAATTTCTCCTTTTTCATCCAATACATAAATCGCATAGGCGCCGGTCTGTTCTTTCATTTGCTCAATGACCTCTTGTGCCTCTTTCATCCTATTGCCTTCTGTATTTATGGATTCCTTAACCGGGGGCATATACGAAATGGTACGCGCCGTCTGGACCGCGAGCTGTTCTGCCTGTTTTTGGCCTTCCTTTGTTTGCTGAACAGCAAACGTAACCGTCAGCACCCCGATCACAAACATGAGGAGCACCGCAATCAAACCCATAATTTTTGTTTGCAGAGAAAAGTTGAACCGCTTTTTGACCACAGACACCAGCCCCTCCTTTCTACCTAAAATGATACCATTTTTCTATTCAGAAATTTTAATGTTTTTAAAAACTTCTTTCCTTGTTATTGTTAAACTGAGGTTAAAGTTGTATTTTTACATAATAAAATAAGAAGGATTTTATGATGCAGGATGATTGGTTGGGAGGAAATTGTCACGAGTACGTATGCCATCAGCGAGTATAAAACCATTGGGAACAGGTTTACTCTATCATTCTGATAGGCATACGGGATCGGGGATCGATCAGCATATTTGAGCGTGAGAGGGGATATCTGTTTGCTGTGATCTTCGGCCTCACACTACAAGCTTGGCCTGTTCTTGAGAAAGCTGGTCATGCCGTTCAGTATTTAAAAGAAATAGACCTGGCCGCATATGGGACAGGTCTTCATACCTTGGTTTAGTGTATAGTTTTTGGAGTTAAAAAGTAATACTATTCCGCAAAAATAAACGGGACATGTCATATCGTTGAAAATGGGGAGCTTTTCGAAAGTAGCTTAAGAAAAACGAATTGCGTTTATATCTAAATTTAATGCACTAGCGGAACTGACATTACTTACTGATGTAAATATAATTCTAACTTCATAAGTTGTGGCTCCGGTAGTAGCTGCTGTATTTACATTGGTCGAAGCTATTGGAAATCTAGAAGTTATTGCAACGTTAACATTCCTTTGTACTGTTCGTGTATCTAACAAAGTCCCATTTCGATACGTTCTCACTTGAAAAGTAAAGTTAGAGTTAGCTGTTGTGACAACATCTACTGATATTGCAAAATCCACTTTTATATTTTGACCGATAGTGGTTGGCACATTTAATGAACCTATTGTTGTTTCAGTGCTATTAACTGCGACAGTAACTGGGCCTGCAACTTCTGTGAAAAATAGCTGTGGACTTTCACTTGTTGGTCCTGTGACTCCAGTTGCTCCCGTTACACCTGTTGGTCCAGTTGCACCTGTTGATCCTGTTTCTCCTGTTACTCCGGTTACACCTGTTGATCCGGTTGCTCCTGTTGATCCGGTTGCTCCTGTTACTCCGGTTACACCTGTTGCTCCGGTTGATCCTGTTGCTCCTGTTACTCCTGTTGATCCTGTTACACCTGTTGGTCCGGTTGATCCCGTTACTCCTGTTACACCTGTTGGTCCGGTTGATCCTGTTACTCCTGTTGATCCCGTTACACCTGTTG
>NZ_LSBB01000016.1 GCF_001584335.1 Bacillus atrophaeus | reverse complement strand
GAAGCAGCCGTCATCACCCGCGCAGACAGCGGGGAGACAGAGCTATGCGCTTATATTCAGGGGCGTGATAAAAACGACGTGCGGGCACAGCTTGCGCATGTGCTGCCCGGCTATATGATCCCCGCTCATTTTGTACAGATCGACACATGGCCAATCACACCAAGCGGGAAGCTTGACCGGAAGGCTTTGCCTGCTCCTGATGGAGCAGCTGGTCAAGAATCATACAAGGCACCAAGAAACCTTACCGAGATGAAGCTTGCCCAGCTTTGGGAAGACGTGCTGAAAAACGGTCCTGTCGGTATCACGGACGACTTTTTTGACCGGGGCGGCCACTCGTTAAAAGCAACGGCGCTCATCTCCCGAATCGCCAAGGCATTCGG
The DNA here is from genome assembly GCF_001584335.1 of Bacillus atrophaeus. Taxonomy (GTDB): domain Bacteria; phylum Bacillota; class Bacilli; order Bacillales; family Bacillaceae; genus Bacillus; species Bacillus atrophaeus. The sequence continues at coordinate 180 of NZ_LSBB01000016.1, read as the reverse complement.
CGTCCAAGTGCCGCTTAAAGATATATTTGCCCGACCGACCATAGAAGGGCTGGCTTCTGTCATCCGCGAGTTGGAGGAAAGCCCGTATGCGGCGATCGAACCGGCCGAAAAGGGGGACACCTATCCGGTCTCCTCGGCGCAAAAACGGATGTATGTCCTTCAGCAGCTGGAAGATGGAGG
>NZ_LSBB01000015.1 GCF_001584335.1 Bacillus atrophaeus | reverse complement strand
CGGGTGATGACGGCTGCTTCTTGCACGCCTTCCAAGTTCCGGAGAGCTGATTCAATTTCGCCGGGTTCGATCCGGTAGCCGCGGATTTTGACTTGATCGTCCAAACGGCCGAGGAACTCAACCTGTCCGTCCGGCAGCCAGCGCGCCAGATCTCCCGTTTTGTACATCCGTTCCCCAGGATAAAAGGGATCGGAGAGAAAGCGTTCCGTCGTTAACTCGGGGCGATTCAGGTAGCCTCTGGCCACCCCATTCCCGGCGATATACAGTTCGCCTGTACAACCGGTCGGCAGAATCTGCTTTTTCTTGTTTAAAATATACAGCCGGAGATTGTGAATAGGTTTACCGATTGGAATTCGCTTCAGGTCTTTACCTAACGGACAATCAAAGTATGCTGCTTCTACTGTCGTTTCTGTCGGCCCATAAGAATTGGTCAATTCTACACCGGGCAGCAGTTCATAAAAACGGGAGACAAGATGTGCGCCCAGTTGCTCACCGCCGGCAAATACTCGCTTCAGGCCGTTAGGTACCATCGGTACAGCGCGATTTTTCACATATGCTAAAAACGCAAGCAGCATAGAGGGAACAAAATGAGCTGCCGTTATTCTTTTTTCTTCTATCACCTTTATCATCATTTCGGGATCCTTTTCGCCTCCTTGAGGAAGCAGAAAAACGGAAGCACCTGCGTACGGCCACCAGAACAACTCCCATATGGAAGCGTCAAACGAATAAGATGTCTTATGCAAAATCATATCCGATTCGTTAAGCGGATAGCGGGTTTGCAGGGATTGCAAAAAATTCACTGCCGACTGATGCTCGATCTGCACACCTTTTGGCGTTCCGGTTGAGCCTGATGTATAGATGATATAGGCTAACGAATTCGACCGTACTGACACATCGGGATTGATAAGATGATTCTTTTCTCGGCTGACATTTATGTTGAGATCTAGTACGTCACCTTCAAAAGACGGGATCTCGAAACTGCCGGATTCAACTAAAAGAAGCTTAGCACCGCTGTCCTTCAGTAAAAAGCGGATACGTTCTTCCGGGTACTCCGGATCGATAGGAACATAAGCGCCGCCCGCCTTCAAAATGGCATATATGCCAATCAGCATTTCCGGTGACCGCCTGCCTGTGATCGCAATGACAGTTTCTGATGTAACTCCCCTTTCAATCAGCTCCCAAGCGACTTGGTTGGCCCGTTCGTTCAGTTCTTTGTAGGAGATAACCTCCTCTCCGTAAAAGACAGCCGGCCGTTCTGGTGTTTTTGCCGCTTGTTTTTCAAGCTGGTGATGCAGTGTCTGAGCCAGCGGAAAGCTTGTTGTCGGAAGCGGACTGAATGATTGAATAAAGGTCTTCTCTTCTTCTTTTGTAAGCACGGGGATGTCGTCTAATTCTGTGTCAGGGCTGCTAACAGTATTTTCTACCAGTCTCAAGAAAAATCGCGACCAGCGCTGAATCGTTTCCTTTTCAAACAATGAAGTGCTGTATTCAAATTGACAATAAAGCTCTTCCTCGTTCTCCATTACATAAAGAGATATATCAAATTTAGATATTGGGTGGTCAACATCTGCGGTTTTAAGTTGCAAACCGTCTAATTGCAGCTTTTGCTGTTCCATGTTTTGGAGCGTAAGCGTCGTGTCAAATAACGGGTTGCGGCTCATATCCCGCTGGACACCGAGCATGTCAACCAGCTCTTCGAACGGGTAATCCTGATGCTCATAGGCTTCCAACGCCGTCTGTCGCACTTCCTGCAAGTATTCTGAAAAACGCTTACCGCCTTCAGGGTGTGTCCGGAGCGCCAGTGTGTTGACGAACATGCCGAGTATAGATTCAAGATCGGCATACGGCCGTCCGGCAATAGGCGATCCGACTACTATTTCTTCCTGTCCGCTCAGCCGCGCCAAGAATGCTGTATATGCAGCAAGGAGCGTCATGTACAGAGTACATTCGTTTTTGCGTGCAAGTTGTTTCAGACCGGATGTGATCTCTTTGCTGATGATGAATGAAACTTTGTCTCCGGCGAAGGTTCGCACTGCCGGCCGAAGCTTATCTGCCGGCAGTTCAAGCACAGGCAGCTCACCGCTAAGCTGATTCAGCCAGTAAGCTTCCTGTTTCTGATACGTGCCGCCACTTTTGAATTCCTGCTGCCACACAGCATAGTCTTTATATTGAATACGTAAGGGTTCAAGCGTTCGGTGTGCATACAAATCGCCGAATTCTCGAATCAACGTATGAACGGACACACCGTCTGAAATGATGTGATGCATATCGACCAAGAGCAGATGGCGTTCGTCTGTTTCCTTGATTAGGCCTGCCCGTAAAAGCGGGGCTTTGCTGAGATCAAAAGGACGGATAAAAGCCGCTGTCTTTTCTTGTTCACATAAAGCAAATGTTACTTTTGAATGAATGCGCTGGACCGGCTCGCCGTCTGTCCCTTCTTCAAAGGAGGTTCGAAGCGGCTCGTGGCGGCTGATCAGTTTTTTGAATACAGTTTCCAAACGCCCGCGGTCTAGCTTTCCTTCCAGTTCCAGTACCGCCGGCATGTTGTAGCCGACGCCGCCGTCTTCCATCTGCTGAAGCACATACATTCTCTTTTGCGCTGATGAGACAGGATAAACCTCTTGTTCTGGTGACGGCTCAATTGCCGCATACGGGTTTTCCTCAGCTTCCCGGACGACAGCAGCCAGACCCTCCACCGTCGGATGAGCAAACACTTCTTGAAGCGGCACCTTAACGCCGAGCTCCTTAGCAATACGGGAGACAAGCGCTGTTGCTTTCAATGAGTGTCCTCCCCGGTCGAAAAAGTTATCCCGGATTCCCACCGGGCCGTCTTTCAGCACGTCTTCCCAAAGTTGTGCCAGCTTCAGCTCCGTAAGATTTCTCGGTGCGGCATATTGCTTATCATCTGCGGCAGCTTCCGGTTCTGGAAGAGATCTTTTGTCGACTTTTCCATTCGGAGTCAGCGGTATGCTTTCCACCCATCCCCACTTTAACGGAATCATATATTCCGGCATTACTTCTGCAAGATAGCGGCGCAAAGCTTGAGAATCCAATCGGTTAGGCGCACTGTAGTAAGCACACAATTCATTTTCTCCGTCATGATCTTGCCTAATGATAACCGCTGCTTCCTTAATTTTCGGGTGATTCTGTAATGTCATTTCAATTTCTCCAGGTTCGACCCGGTAACCCCGGATTTTCACCTGATCATCGGTCCGGCCGATATATTCAATATTGCCGTCCTCTGACAGTCTTGCCATGTCGCCTGTGCGAAACATCGTGGCTCCGGGTCTGAAAGGATCAGGCAAAAACTTTTCGCGAGTCAGCTCTTCATTGCGGAAGTACCCCCTTGCCACGCTTGAACCGGAAATATACAATTCACCCGCGATGCCCTTCGGTTGAAGCTGTTTTTGTTTGTTTAAAATATACATATGCGTATGATCAATCGGTTTGCCGATTGGCGGACTTTCAGGGATATGCTCCCCCGGATGAATGCTATAAGCAGACACGACATGGGTTTCAGAAGGTCCGTAATGATTGTGTAACACCGTGTTGTGACGGCGCAGTACTTGTTGGAAGAGATGGGAGACCGTTAGTTGTTCCCCGGCCGTAATCAGATGCTTCACGCCATCAGGAAATGTGTTCGCGTATTCTTCCTCGCTGAACATCATTTTAATGAACGCAGTTGGAAAGAATACAATTTCTGCATTATGGTCGGCGATAAACGCAAACAGCTGAGAAACGTCTCTTTTGATAGGTTCAGGCACGATGTGGACTGTGCCGCCTCCAGCCAGCGTTGAAAATATTTCTTGATAACAGACATCAAAGGCAGGTGTGGCATATTGGAGCACGTTAGTCCGAAAATTAATTCCGGAGTTTGTGAATTGAAAGTGCAGCAAATTTGCCATGCTCCTATGTTCAAGCTGAACGCCCTTTGGTTTCCCGGTTGTGCCCGACGTATAAATGGTATACAGCAAGTCATCCGCTGTATTGACGGGCTTCACATTGCTTCCGTCCTCTTCCTGCGCACTTTCTTCCGTATATGTAACAGTCCTTAAAGCTTCCTCATTGACCGATTCCAACAAAGAGGCCAGGCTTCGGTGTGATACCAAATGTGAACAGCAGCTATCCTGAAGAATAAACCGGATCCTTTCAGGCGGATAATTTGGGTCAATCGGGACCAAAGAGCCGCCTGCTTTCAAGATTCCGAGGATACCGGCCGTTAATTCAGGTGAGCGTTCGGCCATGATGGCGACCGGTTCTTGTCTTCTTACGCCTCGCTTTCGCAAGATCCGAGCCAGTTTATTGGCGTTTTCATTGAGCTCTCTGTATGTTATTGACCGGCCTTGATAGGTGACGGCCTGCATATTCGGCGTCAGTTCCGCTTGTTTCTCAAACATAGAATGAATCGTTTGAAAAGCAGGTGCATCAGCTTCCTTTTTTCCGAGCAGCAGATGTTTCTCGCTGCTCGTTGTGATGTCAATTCCGGCGGGAGAGATATCCGGGTTGTCTAGAATTTGCGAAACCATATGAGTCAGATGCCCTTTGATCCCTAATATAAACGATCGATCGTATACACCGGAATCATAGCTCATTTTGATATGGATTTCGTCACCCGGCGCCACCATCAGATAAAAGCTGTAATTGGTTTCATCTGCCACTGAAAAATGATGAATCTGAAAGAGTTCTTGGGCATCATCGTGACTGTTCAGCATATCGATTTCATTCTGGACAGGATAGTTTTCAAAAACAAGAATATGATCAATCAGACCTTGCTTTACGGCAGAGTGTGCCTGTATCTCGTATAGGGGATGGTAACTGTGCGCTTCAGCAGCCAAAGCTTCTTTTTGCATCCTTTTCATCAGCTCGGAAACCGGCGTATCAGCTCCTTGCACACGTACTGGAATTGTATTGATAAAAAGGCCGACCATATTTTCAATCCCCTCAATAGAAGAAGGTCTTCCTGAGGTGACTGATCCAAAGACCGCGTCATCGGTGTTATTATATTTTTGCAGCAGAATGCCCCACAGCGTATGAAACAATGTACTGAGTGTTACCTCTTCCTTTACAGCCATTTCTGAAAGTCTGCTGCTGTCTTTTTTTGAGAACGAAAACGTGACATGCGCTTGTCCGCTTTTTTGCTTGTCCTTTGTTTTATTCTGTTTTGGCAGTGCAGTTTGCTGCTCATATCCGGCAAGATAACTTTTCCAGTAGGTTATCGCCTGCTCCTTGTCTTGCTCCATCAGCCAATTGATGTAGCTTCCGTATGGCCGGACGGGCTCCAGGGTTAAAGGTGAAGCGTTGATATGGGCAGCGTAAATTTGGAAAAATTCTTTCAGCACAATGCTGAAGCACCAGCCATCCATCACAATGTGATGAAAACTCCAGAGGCAGGTATATTGCTGTTTCCCAGTTTTCAGGAGAGAGATGCGCATAAGCACGTCTTTTTGCAGGTTGAATCCCTTCTCCCTGTCCTTTTCTTTATAGTTCTCGATGAATTCAGATTGACGGGATTCGTCTAAGTGAGAAATGTCCTCTTCTTGGACGGTTACAGTCCGCTCTCTGAGTACCACTTGCTGCGGTGCGGAAACATTTTGGTTAATGAAAATGGTTCTGAAAATGTCATGGCGTGCCACTAGGGCATTGATGCTGTCCTGAAAAAAGCGTGAATGCACTTCTCCTGCGATTGAAAATACGGCTTGCTCAAAATATGCCCGTGAGTCTTCATGCAGAAGGGAATGGAAAAGCATCCCTTCCTGCATGTAAGACAGCGGATAAATATCTTGAATAGAATTCGCTTTTGTCATGTTCATGTCTCCCTGTCACGATTTTCTACAGTTCTTGAACTAAGTCGGAAATGCTGTCCAAATCCTCCATTGTCAACGATTTACTGCTGAAATCGCTCAATGTCTTTTCTGTCTCCTGTTTGCCTGCGCAATGTTTCATAATGCTTTGCAAATAGTTTTGAATCCCGTTCAAAAGATGTTCCATCGTTTTTCTGTAAAATCGGTTTGGCGGATAGCTGAGATTAAAGTGCAGTTTGTTTTCCGCCGCCAATGCACTGATCTCTATTATTTGCTCACGCTGCCATGAGCGTGTGATGTCCTCCCCGCTTGCAAGCCCTGATAAGCTGAAGGTTTCTTGCTGCTCTGTATCGTTGAATTGCCCTAAGTAGTTAAATCCGATCTCGGGAGCTCCCCCAAACTGTATGCTTTTGTTCTCCGGCTTTGTTATATATTTTAAAATGCCGTAACCGGTCCCTTTCTGAGGTATTCGCCCAAGCGTATCTTTCACTGTTTTCACCGCAGTTCCCAACTCGCCTGACTCTTTTTGAATCTCAAGAAGCACTGGGTACATTGAGGTGAACCACCCGACTGTGCGGCTGATATCCACATTAGGGAGTATGTTTTCCCTTCCGTGTCCCTCCATCGCAATCCGAAGTTTGCTTTCCCCGGTCCAGTCCCGAATCGCTAATGCTGCTGCCGTAAGCAGAATATCTTGTGTATCTGTGCCATAAGCGTGATTTACTTTTTGAAGCAGGACGGTCGTGTCTTCTTCAGAAAGTGTAAAGCGCACTGTGTTTTGACTGCTGTCATTTGTATCATTGTGCTGCGGCTTTTCATATGGGAGTGCCGCTATTGTTTCCTCTTCTACAGAACGCCAATAAGCTTCTTCTTGAATCAGCTTGCTGCTTTGCGCGTAATCTTGGAGGCGTTCTGCGTACTCCTTATATGAATCTGTCTTGGGCGGAAGCTGAATGGATTGCCCAGCTGCCGCTTGATGATAGCCGGCAGACAAATCTTCAAGCAAAGTCCGCCACGATACCCCGTCAACGACTAGATGGTGAATTGTCAGGAACAAATAGTCTCCCGAAGGCGTTTTAAACCAGCCTGCTCTTAACAACGGTCCTTCTTCTATATTCATCCCTCTTTGAAGAGCTGCGACTTCTTTCTCAATTTCATTTTCCCAAGCTTCTGTATCTGAAAAATCTGAGGCGTTCAAAGTGTACAATTCTGTTTCATGAATATCTTGATTGATTTGTATTACATGTCCGCTCTCTTTGCGGTATATCATACGAAGTGCGTCATGGTGTTCCGCAAGCTTTTGTAAAGTCTCCCGCAGCGGTTTCTCTATCAATCTGCCGGAGTGAAAGAGCATCACAGACTGATTGAAATGGTGTCTGTCTGTTATACGTTGAGTAAGGAACCAGTGCTGGACAGGTGTCAATGGAACTTCGCCCTTCACCGGCCCTTGGTCAATCACTCTTTCTGTTTTGCGAATTACAGCAGATACATCTTTGATTCTCGGGTGCCGGAATAAATCGCTTGCCGTCATACTCCAGCCGTAACGACCAAGACGTGCAGATACTTGAAGAGCTTTGATTGAATCTCCGCCCAGTTCAAAAAACGAATCTTCAATTCCGATTTTCTCAAGGCCAAGCACTTCCTGCCATATCAGCGCAAGCTGTTCTTCAAGCTCACTTCGCGGCTGTACGTACTTTGATTTTGATGAGAGTTCCGGTTCAGGGAGCGCTTTTCTGTCCAGTTTCCCATTTGCGGTCAGCGGAAGAGCGTCCATTTCAATCATATATACAGGTATCATATATCCCGGTAATGTGCCGGAAAGCTGTGAACGTACTTTTTCAGCATCCATGTCTGCTTGCAAACTCATGTATGCGACTAACTCTTTGCTTCCAGACTGTCCCGGGCGCGCCAATACGGCAGCTTCCTTGACTCCGTCTATATGCCGAATCGCTGTTTCTATTTCACCAAGCTCGACCCGGTAGCCGCGGATTTTCACCTGCTCGTCCATACGCCCGGCATATTCAATGGTTCCATCCGGCAGCCAGCAGGCTAAATCGCCGGTTCGGTACATTCGTTCGCCAATTGCAAAAGGGTTAGGCACAAATTTTTCTTTTGTTAACTCAGGACGGCCAAGATAGCCTCTTGCTACTCCATCACCGCCAACACATAATTCTCCGACTGTTCCAATCGGCTGAAGCATTCCCCAGCTGTTTAATATATAAGCTGTTGAATTTCCAATCGGACGGCCAATCGGTATTGAATGCTCGTAGTATCTCTCAATCTCAAAGCAGGTTGAGAACGTCGTATTTTCAGTCGGCCCATATCCATTCCATATTGCCAGTGACGGACAGGCTTTCCGAATCCGATTGACGTGGCTGGCAGATAAAGCCTCACCGCCTATGATCAATGTGGACAGACCGGCAAACGTATTCTCATTCTGTTCGGTCAAATGATTAAAAAGAGGTGAAGTCAGCCATAATGTTGTGATTCCGTTTTGGTGTATGTATGTCTCAAGCTGATGAGAATCAAGGAACGTTTCTTTGTCGGCCATATATAGAGCTGCGCCATTAAGCAGCGGCCCGAATATTTCAAAAGTGGTTACATCGAAACCAAATGAAGAAGTCATCAGAAGCCGGTCTGAAGGTGTAACCTCAATATAATTGCTGTTTGTCACAAGACGAATGACACTTCGCTGCTCAATCATTACTCCTTTTGGTTTTCCAGTTGATCCGGATGTATAGATGATATAGGCAAGTGAATCCGGTCCGGCAAGTGATTCAAGGTTTTCCGTATCATTTCCTTGCTCTTGACTCTCTTCGATGAAAATTTGTTCATATTCTCCTTCTATATTTAAGAAATCGTTCCCGAGTTTTTCAGATTGAAGGAGAATTCCAGCCCCGCTATCTGACAGCATCCATTCTATTCGTTCTGACGGCGTGTCTTCTCCGATAGGAAGATAAGCCCCTCCTGCTTTCAAAATTCCTAATATTCCGGCCGCAAGCTCTGGTGTGCGCTTAGTCAATAAAGCTACGACACTTTCAGGACCGACCCCTTTTGCCCGGAGCACCGCCGCGATCCTGTTCGCCCGATTGTTCAGTTCATGATAAGTCAATGTTTGTCCATGGCTGACAACGGCTGCGGCATCAGGAGTTTTTGCCGCTTGCCTTTCAAAAAGGCGGCTGACTGTTTCATGCCTTGGATATTCCATTTTTGTACGGTTGAATTCGTGAATGATTAATCTTGTCTCATCTTCATCAACTATATTGATTTTCCCTAGAGTTACTGAATGATCTTCGGTGATTTCCCGGAAGATATGAATCAAGTATTTTAGCCATTGTTCTATTGTTTTTTTCTTGTATAAATCAGTATTATATTCCAGATGAAAACGGAGCTCCCCTTTGGGTTCTTCCGATGCATAAAGTGTCAAATCGAATTTGGACACTTTATGCTCAATATCAGCAGACCGAAGACGCAAATCTTCCAGCATCAGATTTTCATGATCTATGTTTTGAAGAGCGAACATGACGTCAAACAGCGGATTGCGGCTTGTGTCTCGATAAACGTCGAGCTTTTCGACCAGTTCTTCAAATGGATAATCCTGATGTTCATAGGCTTCCAGTGCTGTCTGACGGACTTCCTGCAAATAGTCTGTGAAACCCTTTCCGCCCTCCGGGCGTGTCCGAAGCGCCAACGTGTTCACGAACATGCCGAGCACAGGTTCAAGGTCTTCATGCGGACGGCCGGCGATCGGCGATCCGACCACAATCTCCTCTTGCCCGCTGAGACGGGCCAATAGAGCTGAGTAGGCCGCAAGAAGCACCATATACAGGGTGCTGCCGTTTTCCCGCGCGAGGCGGTTCAGGCCGGACGTGACTTCTTGGTCCAGAGTAAATGAGATCTTGTCACCGGCGAAGCTTCGCACCGCCGGGCGGGGCTTGTCCGCCGGCAGTTCAAGCACAGGCAGCTCCCCTCCGAGCTGCTTCAGCCAATAAGATTCCTGCTTCTGATATGTGTCGCTTTTTTTGAATTCCTGCTGCCATACGGCGTAATCTTTGTATTGGATGCGCAGCGGCTCAAGCTTCCGCTCGGCGTACAATGCCCCGAATTCCCGAATGAGCATATTGACTGAGACGCCGTCAGAAATGATATGATGCATGTCGACCAATAGGACATGACGCTCGTTTGTTTCTCTTACGAGTCCCGCTCTGAAAAGCGGAGCCTGGCTGAGATCAAAAGGGCGTATAAACGCATCCGCCGAGTTCTCTTCGGTCACCGTAAACGGCACCTCATGATGGATGCGCTGGACCGGCTCCCCTCCGTTTCCGGTTTCAAAGGACGTCCGGAGCGACTCATGGCGGCTGATCAGCGCTTGGAAAGCCGTCTCCATCCGTTTGCGGTCAAGCTTGCCTTCCAGCTCAAGCACCGCAGGCATATTGTAGCCGACGCCTCCATCTTCCAGCTGCTG
>NZ_LSBB01000014.1 GCF_001584335.1 Bacillus atrophaeus | reverse complement strand
TAAACTTGAGATGTCTGACTTACGGCCATTTTCAATTCGCTTAGATTTAATAAATCATTATTAAAATCAAACATCTTTCCAAATAGCATACTTGTAAATACGACTGGCATTGTTGCACTTTTTTGATCTAAGTCATTATATTTAGCATATTCTCTAATAAATTCAACACCATCATAGTCCCTATGTTCTAATGCTTCCATAAAAGTAAGCTGTACTTTTTTCGCTTCATCCCAGAAGCTTTTTTCCTCTGCAAAGTTTGCTTTCAACATAATTAAAGATGTGAAGTCACCTATTATATCATTAACTTGTTGATGAAGTGGTTGTCGATTAAATACCGTCGTATTTATCGCTACATTTGATTGATTACTCCATTTTGAAAGTACTTTAGCATAGGCCGTAAACAATACAATTGCTGGTGTAACATTGTGATTAGCTGCTTTTCTGCTAAAATCCTCCCACATTTGCATATTTATTATTTTTGATTTCCTTTTAAAAGTAGGATTACTTATTTTATTTAGTTTTTCTTTTAAAGGCACCGCTGGTGCTCTTGGAAAGTCTTCTAATTGGTTTATCCAATATGCCTTATCATTCCTATATTTTTCTGTATCTTTGATTTTTTTATAAGCAAGCATGTAATCTCGATAATTAATCTTCAACTGAGAAATTTCATTTTCTTTCCCACTATAAATTTGAGAAATTTCTTTAAATAACAATTGGATACTTGCTCCGTCAGCAATTAGCATATCTATCCCAAAGAAGAGTAAGTACTTACTTTCCCCTAGTTTGAGTGCTTTAAATTCGAATAAAGGCCATGTATTTGGATCAAAAATATGGTGAGAAGTTTTTCTTCTAACTTCTAATATTTTATTTTCTCTCGCTTCCACACCCAATTTGCTTATATCTTCTACTTGAATTTTATAAGGAGGCACATGCTCTAATACTTTTTGTTTTCCGTTCGGTAAAATAACTGCCCGGAGCATACTTTGGCGATCTATGACTTTTTGCAGACTTTCATTAAACCTCTCAATATCTAATTGTGATTCAATTTCTAAGTATGCATGAGTTGATGTACCACCTAACTCAAATTGTGTATCTCTTCCCATCAAATAAGCCATTTGCACATCAGTTAAATCGAACTCTTTATGTTCATTTTCTTTATCTACTGTAATGTTATTGTATATATTTTCTGCATTCACTGCTCTTTCATGAACATCAATGAATGGAGCTAATTTTTCAATTGTACTATTTGAGATAAAGCTTTTAAAATCTAATTTGACATTGAATTGATCTTCAATAACTGAAATTAAATTAATAATTAATATAGAGTTGCCACCTAATTCAAAGAAGTTATCATCAATACTGATATCTTCAACATCCAGAACATTTCGCCAAATTTCCACAAGTTTTTTCTCTGTTTCAGTTCTTGCTTGCTTTATAGCCTTTTTGATAATCTGATCTTGATCTGTAATTTCTTTTTCTAATAATCTTTTTCTGTCTACTTTTCCGTTACCGGTGAGAGGAATTTCCTCAATTTGCACTATATAA
>NZ_LSBB01000013.1 GCF_001584335.1 Bacillus atrophaeus | reverse complement strand
TGGTAGTCGGGGGCTTCCCCTGTGAGAGTAGGACGCCGCCAAGCAACGCAACCCAGTTCATGTTGAACTGGGTTTTTTTATATGAATTGATGGAGAAACATACATGCATATTGGGGAAATTTAGACTCAGTAATAGATATGAAGTGTTGAATGATGACATAATCATCACTTGCATGCTGAGTCAACAGTTCATACCACCACTCCGTCTCATATCTCGCAATCATTCCTATATTGTATAAAACCAGATAATGAATCGCCATTTCCGGAAGGTGTAAAAATTGATCACGCTGGTTTGGAATATAATATTGCTCTTTTTCTATATCAAATAAGATACTGGTTGATGTCCATGGGTTTTTGTCTTTTAAGGGAATGTGAAATAGCAAATTGTCTTGTTCTTTCTTAAAAAATTCCCACTGTAAATGATATGACACATACTCTGCAAATCGAGAGTCAGACATGTTATAGCTGATAACAACACTCTCTGGAACTGAAACGATTTCATTTCTTTTTTCAATCCTTGTGATGAATTGTTCTTTTTGCTGAAAATAAAAGATAGAGCTTAACTCTGGGACGGCAGTTAAAAGTTTTTTCATTGTATAGCGTTCATCTTCTATACCCGATTTTTCAAAAAGATGCTTCATAACATGCATACATAACCCATTCCGCTGAATCTTCACTTCGTCTTCAATAAAGCAATAATTTTGTTTCTTTCTTTTTCGGGCTGTCACTCCATGAGCAAGCACGGACGTATGGCTCGGATAGCTTGGATCTGTGGTGATAAGACATGCTTTTAATAATTGAGACATCCCGTAAAACAATAAAATCGGTTTGATTTCTAAAGGTGAAACAGAGGCCTGTTTATAAAAGGATTCAGCATGTTTCAAAAAGAAAATAAACCTTTCGCTGTTTTTGAAAGAATGGCTTTTCGCATCATCAATGTCTTTAATTTTATAAACCTTTTCTAGAAATTTCTGGGTTGATTCAATCGAATAAAATAGAGATAAGTCTTTCCACTCTTGATATGTCATAGGTACTTCCTATTCCTTTCCGTTATCTAAATATTACAACTCTTCCCTGCTTCCTTGACATGCTCTTGGCTAGTTGATAATCTACATATAATATTTTGCCGAAAAGAGGGGGATTTACTAATGTGGGAAAGTAAATTTTCAAAAGAAGGCTTAACGTTTGATGATGTGTTGCTTGTACCAGCTAAATCAGAGGTGCTTCCACGTGATGTGGATTTATCGGTTGAGCTCACAAAAACGTTAAAGCTGAATATTCCTGTCATCAGCGCAGGGATGGATACTGTAACAGAATCAGCAATGGCGATTGCAATGGCCAGACAAGGCGGGCTAGGCATTATCCATAAAAACATGTCAATTGAACAGCAAGCTGAACAGGTTGATAAAGTAAAACGCTCTGAACGCGGCGTTATTACGAATCCCTTCTTTTTAACTCCTGATCACCAAGTATTTGATGCGGAGCACTTGATGGGGAAATACAGAATTTCCGGTGTTCCGATTGTAGATAATAATGAAGATCAAAAGCTGGTTGGAATTATCACAAACCGCGATCTTCGCTTTATTTCCGACTACTCAATGAAAATCAGCGATGTAATGACAAGAGAAGAACTTGTCACTGCACCTGTAGGAACGACTTTAGATCAAGCAGAGAAGATTTTACAAAAGCATAAAATTGAAAAGCTTCCTCTTGTTGATGACCAGAATAAATTAAAAGGTCTTATTACGATTAAAGATATCGAAAAAGTAATTGAATTCCCTAACTCTTCAAAGGATGTTCACGGACGTCTTATCGTCGGTGCAGCCGTAGGAGTCACTGGTGACACAATGACACGCGTTAAAAAGCTTGTCGAAGCGAATGTTGACGCGATCGTTATTGATACAGCACACGGCCATTCACAGGGTGTATTAAATACTGTGGCCAATATTCGTGAGACATATCCTGAGTTAAATATCATCGCAGGAAACGTGGCTACAGCTGAAGCGACAAAAGCATTGATTGAAGCTGGAGCAAACGTTGTAAAAGTGGGAATCGGACCAGGCTCTATTTGTACAACACGTGTGGTTGCAGGTGTGGGTGTTCCGCAAATCACTGCAATTTATGATTGTGCGACAGAGGCAAGAAAACATGGCGCGACAATTATCGCAGACGGCGGTATTAAATTCTCCGGAGACATTACAAAAGCTCTGGCAGCCGGCGGACATGCGGTTATGCTTGGAAGCCTGCTTGCAGGTACTTCTGAAAGCCCGGGTGAAACTGAAATCTATCAAGGCAGAAGGTTTAAAGTGTACCGTGGTATGGGTTCAGTATCTGCTATGGAAAAAGGCAGTAAAGACCGTTACTTCCAAGAAGAAAACAAAAAATTCGTTCCAGAGGGAATCGAAGGCCGTACACCTTACAAAGGGCCTGTTGAAGAAACTGTTTATCAGCTTGTTGGCGGTATTCGTTCCGGTATGGGCTACTGCGGATCAAAAGATTTGCTTGCTTTAAGAGAAGAAGCTCAGTTCATCCGTATGACTGGTGCGGGTCTTCGTGAAAGCCATCCGCATGATGTTCAGATTACAAAAGAATCACCGAACTATACAATTTCATAATCAATTGTTACAAATTAAAAACATTTGACAGGGTCTCTGACTCTGTCTATTTTTTTTATACTGATTATGATAAAATTTATACTGTTGTGTTTTGAATATGTCCTTAACGGCTTAATTATAGATGAATGAAAAACGAAATACGGAGGTCGTAAGATTGAACATCAAGAAATGTAAACAGCTGATGATGTCATTTTTTGTATTAACTCTAATTGTGACTTGTCTGGCTCCAATGTCCAGAGCAAAAGCAGCCAGCGATCCGATTGACGTTAATGCGTCAGCAGCTATTATGATCGAAGCTTCTTCGGGGAAAATATTGTACAGTAAAAATGCAGATAAGAGATTGCCAATCGCCAGTATGACAAAAATGATGACTGAGTATCTGCTGTTGGAAGCAATTGATGAAGGAAAAGTGAAATGGGATCAAACATATACGCCTGATGACTATGTATATGAGATTTCCCAAGATAACAGTCTGTCAAACGTTCCTCTTCGCAAAGATGGAAAGTACACAGTGAAAGAGCTTTATCAAGCAACGGCAATCTATTCTGCCAACGCTGCTGCCATTGCTCTTGCTGAAGTCATGGCGGGCTCTGAAACAAAGTTTGTCGATAAAATGAATGCCAAAGCGAAAGAACTTGGGTTAACAAATTTCAAATTCGTAAATGCAACAGGTTTGGAAAATAAAGATCTTCACGGCAAACAGCCTGAGGGGACAAGCGTTGATGAAGAAAGTGAAGTATCTGCTAAAGATATGGCTATTCTTGCAGATCGTCTTATCACTGATTATCCTGAAATTCTGGATACTGCAAGTATTGCAAAAACAAAGTTCAGAGAAGGCACTGACGATGAAATGGATATGCCAAACTGGAACTTCATGCTTAAAGGCCTTGTAAGTGAATATAAGGGTGTAGACGGGTTAAAAACGGGTTCCACTGATTCTGCAGGCTCATGTTTTACTAGCACGGCTGAACGTAATGGCATGCGTGTCATCACTGTTGTGTTAAACGCTAAGGGTAATATACATACCGGACGCTTTGACGAAACGAAAAAAATGCTTAATTATGCGTTTGATAATTTCTCAATGAAAGAAATTTACGCTGAAGGTAAACAAGTTAAAGGGCATAAAACAATCTCTGTTGATAAAGGAAAAGATAAAGAGGTTGGCATCGTAACGAAAAAGGCATTTTCTATTCCTGTGAAAAATGGGGATGAGAAGAATTACAAAGCAAAGGTTACACTAGATAAAGACAAACTCGATGCTCCGGTGAAAAAAGGAGCGAAGGTCGGAAAGCTGACTGCAACATATACAGGTGATGATAAGGATTACGGTTTCCTATCAACCGATGTGTCAGGTGTAGATCTTGTAACGAAAGATAAAGTAGATAAAGCAAACTGGTTCATTTTAACAATGCGCGGTATCGGAGGCTTTTTCTCAGGCATTTGGGGAAGCATCGTTGATACAGTGACTGGCTGGTTTTAATAAAGACGAAGGAGCTCTGATTAATATCGGGGCTCTTTTAATTAATATACTGAAAAAAGTGAATTTTTATTAAAAAATCATTTCCATTACGCCTTAAACCCGAATAAAATAATAATATCCATATGATTTATCAAGTTTCTAGGATACAATAAGATGTAGAAATTATCTAATTATATCTTACTAGGGGGACTAACAAATGGCTCAAACAGGTACCGACCGCGTAAAACGCGGAATGGCAGAAATGCAAAAAGGCGGCGTCATCATGGACGTAGTAAATGCGGAACAAGCGAAAATTGCAGAAGAGGCTGGAGCTGTCGCTGTTATGGCTCTGGAACGTGTGCCGGCTGACATTCGTGCGGCTGGAGGAGTTGCCCGTATGGCTGATCCTACAATCGTAGAAGAAGTTATGAATGCAGTATCTATCCCTGTAATGGCAAAAGCGCGTATCGGACATATTGTTGAGGCACGCGTGTTGGAGGCTATGGGAGTTGATTATATAGACGAAAGTGAAGTCTTGACTCCTGCTGATGAAGAGTTCCATTTGAATAAAAATGATTATACTGTTCCTTTTGTTTGCGGATGTCGTGATCTTGGTGAAGCAACTCGCCGAATTGCAGAAGGAGCATCAATGCTTCGTACGAAAGGTGAACCGGGAACAGGAAATATTGTTGAAGCTGTTCGCCATATGAGAAAAGTTAACGCTCAGGTTCGCAAAGTAGCTGCAATGAGTGACGATGAATTGATGACTGAAGCGAAAAATCTAGGTGCGCCTTACGAGCTTCTACAGCAAATTAAAAGAGACGGAAAACTTCCTGTCGTGAACTTTGCTGCTGGCGGCGTAGCTACACCTGCTGATGCAGCTTTAATGATGCAGCTTGGCGCGGATGGTGTGTTTGTAGGTTCTGGAATTTTCAAATCGGACAACCCTGCTAAATTTGCGAAAGCAATTGTTGAAGCAACAACACACTTTACAGATTACAAATTGATTGCTGAGCTTTCAAAAGAGCTTGGAACGGCAATGAAAGGGATCGAAATCTCAAATTTACTTCCAGAACAGCGTATGCAAGAGCGCGGCTGGTAAGAACATAGGAGTGCTGGTAACATGTTAACAATTGGTGTACTTGGACTTCAAGGAGCAGTAAGAGAGCACATCCGTTCAATTGAAGCATGCGGTGCAGCAGGACTTGTTGTTAAACGTCCGGAGCAATTGAATGAGGTAGACGGTTTAATTTTACCGGGCGGAGAAAGCACGACAATGCGCCGATTGATTGATACGTATCACTTCATGGAGCCATTGCGTGAATTTGCCGCTCAGGGTAAACCGCTGTTTGGCACATGTGCCGGACTTATCATTTTGGCAAAGGAAATACAGGGCTCTGACAATGCTCATCTGGGTGTATTGAATGTTAAAGTCGAACGAAATTCCTTTGGCCGGCAGGTAGACAGCTTTGAGGCTGATTTAACCATTGAGGGGCTCGCAGAACCCTTTACCGGTGTATTCATCCGTGCGCCTCATATCCTTGAGGCCGGAGAAGATGTTGAAGTGCTTTCCGAGCATGGCGGCCGCATCGTAGCAGCAAAACAAGACAATCTCTTGGGCTGCTCCTTCCATCCGGAACTGACGGATGATCATCGGGTGACAGAGCTGTTTGTTCAAATGGTTGAGAAGCACAAGCAGGAAGCTGTTGTATAAAACAGTTGAAAGCTGTGAAAACTTATAGTACATTATAAGCACAAATAAAGATCGAAAAGCGTTGACAGGAAGCAGTAGGAAGCCCCTCTTTCTAAGAGAGCCGATGGGTGGTGCGAATCGGTGAAAGATGCTGTCTGAATCCATCCTTGAGCGAAATGCTGAATTGAGTAGGCATTTACGGGATAACCGTTATGTGTTAAAGCGGAAAATAAGTTTTTTTAACTTGTTTTCAATCAGGGTGGCAACGCGAGAGCTCTCGTCCCTTTCATGGGGATGAGGGCTCTTTTTATTTTCGATACATTCAATGAAAAAGGAGTGTTTAGCATGCTTGATACGAAAATGCTGAGAGCTAATTTTCAAGAGGTAAAAGCAAAGCTGGTACATAAAGGCGAAGACTTATCAGACTTTGATAAGTTTGAGGAGCTTGATGAAAAAAGAAGAGAGCTTATTGGAAAAGTAGAAGAATTAAAAGGGAGACGGAATGAAGTATCCCAGCAAGTTGCCGTATTAAAACGCGAGAAAAAAGACGCGGATCATATTATCAAAGAAATGCGTGAAGTCGGAGAAGAAATTAAAACACTCGACGAAGAGTTAAGAACTGTGGAATCAACTCTTGATACGATTCTTTTATCTATCCCTAATATTCCGCACGATTCAGTGCCCGTCGGTGAAACGGAAGATGACAATATTGAAATCCGCAAGTGGGGAGAAGCTCCGGCATTTTCATATGAGCCAAAACCGCATTGGGATATTGCTGATGATTTGAACATTCTGGACTTTGAACGCGCCGCAAAAGTAACAGGAAGCCGTTTTGTTTTCTATAAAGGCTTAGGCGCCCGTCTGGAACGTGCCCTTTATAACTTTATGCTTGATCTGCATGTGGATGAGTACAATTATACGGAGGTCATACCGCCTTATATGGTGAATCGTGCAAGCATGACAGGTACAGGGCAGCTGCCGAAGTTCGAAGAGGATGCGTTTAAGATCAGAGAAGAGGATTACTTCTTGATTCCGACTGCAGAAGTGCCGATTACAAATATGCACCGCGATGAAATCTTGTCAGGTGAAAGCCTTCCGATCAATTACGCGGCGTTCAGTGCCTGCTTCCGTTCAGAAGCTGGTTCAGCGGGTCGTGACACACGCGGATTAATCCGCCAGCACCAGTTTAATAAGGTTGAACTTGTGAAATTTGTAAAGCCGGAAGATTCTTATGACGAACTTGAAAAACTTACAAATCAAGCTGAGCGTGTCCTTCAGCTTTTAGAACTTCCTTACCGTGTGATGAGCATGTGTACAGGTGATTTAGGATTCACGGCTGCGAAAAAATACGATATCGAAGTATGGATTCCAAGCCAAGACACATATCGTGAAATTTCGTCTTGCAGCAACTTCGAAGCCTTTCAGGCCAGACGCGCTAACATTCGTTTCAGACGTGAAGCGAAAGGCAAGCCGGAGCATGTGCATACACTGAACGGCTCAGGTCTGGCTGTCGGCAGAACTGTCGCAGCCATTTTAGAAAATTATCAGCAGGATGACGGCAGTGTCGTCATTCCGAAGGTGCTTCGTCCTTATATGGGAAATAGAGAAGTCATCAAAGCATAAATCAAAAGGTGCGCCTTCCATAGGGCGCGCCTTTTTTGTGATTCTGTAAAGTGATGCAATATTTCTCGACCTACTTATTGCATTGTCTTTGATAAACCTTGTGACACCTTCTTCGCAGTCTGTCTAAAACCCTGTCTTTTGCATGTGACAAATAAAGATGAAAAATAATTTATAAAAACACTTGACGATACTCAATTAATCATGATATAGTAAATCTTGTCGAAACGGAGGAATACCCAAGTCCGGCTGAAGGGATCGGTCTTGAAAACCGACAGGGGTGTCAAAGCCCGCGGGGGTTCGAATCCCTCTTCCTCCGCCATATGATTTTTAAATGAATGACTCAAGCATATATTGGAGATTGTTTTGCCCGCTGCATTTCGATGCACCGGGTTTTTTATATTCAAAAAAAGTGAGCCTTAGTTTCTGGGCTCACTTTTTTCTTGTTTCATGAATCACTGTGCTGACTTGATCAATGATTTTTTCGATAGAGTCTTCATCATTGAGCAAATCATAATCCTCAATACGAATTTTCAAAACGGGGCAAGCGTTAAATCCGCTTATCCAGTTTTCGTACCGGGTGTACATCTCTTCCCAGTAAGAACGGTTTGTTTGCAGCTCCATTTCACGTCCTCGTTCTTCAATGCGTGCCAAAATGTTATTTAAATCGCCTTCTAGATAAATCAGAACGTCAGGGTGTGGAAAGTAGGGGGTCATCACCATGGCTTCAAAAAGGCTTGTATACGTTTTATAATCGACCTTTGACATGGTCCCTTTATCAGCGTGCATTTTTGCGAAAATCCCTGTATCTTCATAAATGGAACGGTCTTGCACAAACCCGCCGCCGGCTTCAAATATATTTTTTTGTTCTTTGAAACGTTCGGCTAAAAAATAGATTTGTAAATGAAAGCTCCAGCGTTCAAAATCGTGATAAAACTTTTCTAAGTATGGGTTATGATCCACTTCTTCAAGAGAGGTTTTAAAGCCGAGCCGTTTGGCCAGCGTTCTTGTTAACGTTGATTTTCCGACGCCTACTGTTCCTGCTACAGTAATGATTGAATCCTTGGGTATATGATGTTCTTTCATTTTATAAGCTCCTTTACCTGGGCGGCAATTCCTTTGAAGTCTCTTTCGTTCAAAACAAAATCCTCAGAATCTCCATCTATAGTTAATACCTTAAGCTCTGGGTTTGCTTCCTGGAGCTGTTTGATTGCGGCCTCATAATCAGCGATAAGCTGCTCCAAGTAGCTCTGTTCAATTTTTTTCTCAAATGGGCGGCCTCGTTTTTCAATACGCTCCAGCAATGTTGTCAGGCTTGCCCGTATGTAAATGATCAGATCAGGTTTTGGCAGGTCATCAGTCAGCAGGTGATAAATCTTCCTGTATTTATCGAGCTGCTGGTCGTGTAAAGTGCGCTCAGCAAAAATCACATTTTTATAAATATGGTAATCAGCTATCACGGGCTGTCCTTCTTTTAGAAATTTGCGGTTTGTGTCCTCGAGCTGCTTATACCTGTGACAAAGAAAAAACATTTCAAGCTGGAAGCTCCATTCCTCTATATTGTCATAAAACTTATCAAGGTATGGATTGTCCTCCACAATTTCTTTTATGATAGGGAATCCAAGCTCCTGTGAAAGCATGGTAGCAAGTGTCGTTTTCCCTGCCCCGATAGGACCTTCTATTGCGATAAAAGGGGCTTTGTTCATTGCAATCCTCCTCAATTCTAAAGAAACATTCGTCGGCTGCCGACCATCATATTGTATCATAACCTTGTAGGAGCCCATGAAAAAAGACGTTTTCGAATTAACGAAACGTCTTTTTGACAATATTAAATTGATCCGCGATTAACAGCCAGTTTTGAGGGAAAGAGAGCCCGAGTTTCCAATAGCTGATCCCTCTTAAATTCAGTTCCTTAATTAAATTGAATTTTGCTTGAATGGAACGTGCGTCTTCGAACCATACCTCATGCTGTTTGTTGTTTGAATCGGTATAGCGAAAGAAGGGAGCCTGAGATGTTTCATCGTATTGGATTGCTGCATTATTTTGGCCGGCCAGTACAATCGCCTGCTGGGGACTGAGAGCTTTCGCTAGGTCTCCGCCAGCGGTGTACGGCAAGGTCCAATCATATCCGTATAAATTCTGTCCCATAACGATTTTGTTTGCAGGCATTTCAGTTAAAGCATATTCAATGACATCCCGGACGGGTCCTATAGGAGAAACGGCTTGAGCCGGACCGCCGCTATAACCCCATTCATATGTCATAATCACAACAAAGTCCACAATCTCCCCGTGAGCCTTATAATCATGAGCCTCATACCATTTGCCTTTTTGAGTTGCACTGGTTTTCGGGGCAAGTGCCGTAGAGATCAGCCAGCCTTCCCTGTGTAAAATATCTCTTGCTTCACGCAGAAACTGATTATAGGCTTCTTTATCTTCAGGCCGTAAGTATTCAAAGTCAAAATGAATATCCCGAAATCCATATTTTCTAGCAGTCGCAACAATTTCATTTAACAGTTTGGTTTTTACGGTATCGTCATTTAAAATAATCCGTCCAAGTTCATCACTAAATGCTTCATTTTCTAAGTTAGTGACAATCATCATTAACGTTGTATTCTGGCTGTCGCTGATGGCTTTTAGGTTTGTCATCGGGGGCTCTTCTAAAGTGCCGTCCCGCTGTACTTGAAAGCTGAACGCACCCAGATAAGTCAGGTAGGGAACAGCTTCTCTCACCGCCTGCTGAAGATTCTCGCTGACCTGAGTTCCGCGTGGCTCCACATATGCATTTGATTCTATGTCGCTTTTGGGAAGCGGAGGAATGTATAGACGAAAGCCAATTTGTAAAACAGCATTTAACTGAATGCGATTAATCCTGGCAAGCTCGGCAGCTGTTGTATTGAACTGACGGGCGATGGACGTGAGGGTATCGCCTTGTTTAACATCATAAAACTGTCCTGCAATCGGAATTACAATGGTTTGTCCGACAACGAGTTTATCAGGATTCGGTATCTCGTTCGTTTCTGTTATTTCATTTACTGTGGTCCGGTATTGCGATGCGATAGCAGAAAGAGTGTCACCTTGTTTCACAACATAAATTTGAATAAAAAACGCCTCCTTTCATATCCGCTATCAATGTATGAAGAAAGAAGGGTGATCATGTTTATTTTTCCGATGTAATTTGTTTTTCGTCTGTAATTTCTGCAAAAAGGACATCTTTCATTATGGTTAAAGCAAACTGATTATCCTCATCACTATTGGAAGCAATACAGTCTTTTGGTATTGTAATATTGTATTCTCTCATATAAGCGTCATTGGCAGTGAAAAGCACACAAATATTTCCTGCGATCCCTGTAATGATGACCCGCTTTACCTTCTGCTCGGTTAGCAGAGTGTGAAGCGCTGTTTCATAAAAAGCGGAATGCATTGGTTTAATTAAAAAATAATCATCATCTTGCGGTGAGATCTTTTCAATAATTGACTCACTCAATTCATTTTTACATTCATTTTCAATCGTGGAAATATCGGCTTGCCAGAGTCCGTAATGATCGTTAATGTAGATAATTGGCCAATTGTTGTGTTTTGCATGCTTCTTTAATGATAAAATATGTGGCACGATCTGTACTGTTTTCTGGGCAAGGCTTTCCCCCTTATCGAATTGAAAATTGTTTATCATGTCTACAATAAGAAGAGCGGTGCCTGATTTAGACAATGGTCTGTCTCCTTTCCGACGTTTAATACTTTATATTATCCTTTATAGAAGATGAAAAAACTTTGAAGAGAGAGCTTAATATGACAAAAGATGAATTCTATATGCTAGAAGCCATAAAAGAAGCGAAAAAAGCGGAAGAAATAGGTGAGGTTCCAATCGGTGCCGTGCTCGTTATGAATGACGACATCGTGGCGCGTGCTCATAACCTGAGAGAAACTGAACAGCGCTCAATAGCCCATGCCGAAATGCTGGCAATTGATGAGGCTTGCCGTACTCTTGGAACGTGGAGGCTGGAAGGCGCGTCTCTCTATGTCACCCTCGAACCGTGTCCGATGTGTGCAGGCGCCGTGGTGCTTTCCAGAGTGGATAGAGTTGTGTTTGGCGCATTTGATCCTAAGGGAGGATGCTCAGGGACGCTGATGAATCTTCTTCAAGAAGAACGGTTTAATCACCAGGCGGAAGTCGTCAGCGGCGTGCTGGAAAATGAATGCGGGCAAATGCTAAGCGACTTTTTCAGAAACCTGCGTGAAAAAAAGAAAGCTGCCAGGAAAAACTTGTCTGAGTAGTCCGGTTGCAATTTTCGAATGAAAAGGATATACTTATGTGTGCGTCACTAAGTGATGCCAAATAAAAATTTGATATTTATTTTGCCGTGCTAAGCGGGGAGGTAGCGGTGCCCTGTACCCGCAATCCGCTCTAGCGGGGCCGAATCCCTTCTCGAGGTTCGTTTACTTTAAGGTCTGCCTTAAGTAAGTGGTGTTGACGTTTGGGTCCTGCGCAATGGGAATTCATGAACCATGTCAGGTCCGGAAGGAAGCAGCATTAAGTGAAACCTCTCATGTGCCGCAGGGTTGCCTGGGCCGAGCTAACTGCTTAAGTAACGCTTAGGGTAGCGAATCGACAGAAGGTGCACGGTAAATCAATCATCAAATTTTCAGACTCACCTATCAGTAGGTGGGTTTTTTGTTTTTTAAAACAGCTTTTGGAATCGAAACAACCTTCATGTATAATGGGAATGATGAATAACGGAGGAGGGCGCATCCCGTGAGTTACCAAGCTTTATATCGAGTTTTCAGGCCTCAGCGCTTTGAAGATGTGGTCGGTCAAGAGCACATTACAAAGACGTTGCAAAATGCCCTTTTGAAAAAGAAATTTTCTCACGCATACCTGTTTTCAGGGCCGAGGGGTACGGGGAAAACAAGTGCAGCTAAAATCTTTTCAAAAGCTGTCAACTGTGAACATGCTCCTGTGGAAGAGCCATGCAACAATTGTGCGGCCTGCAAAGGCATAACAAACGGTTCAATATCCGATGTCATCGAAATTGATGCTGCTTCAAACAACGGTGTTGATGAAATCCGCGACATTCGGGATAAAGTAAAGTTTGCCCCGTCAGCCGTCACTTATAAAGTATATATTATAGATGAGGTGCATATGCTCTCTATCGGCGCCTTTAATGCTTTGTTGAAAACATTAGAAGAACCGCCGGAGCATTGTATTTTCATTTTAGCGACGACAGAGCCGCATAAAATTCCTTTAACCATTATCTCCAGATGTCAGCGTTTTGACTTCAAACGTATTACACCCCAAGCCATTGTCGGACGAATGAAAAAAATTGTCGAGGCTGAGCAGCTAAAGGTAGAAGAAGGAGCGCTAGATATTATTGCGAGTGCCGCTGACGGCGGTATGAGGGATGCGTTGAGCCTCCTGGATCAAGCTGTATCATTCAGCGGAGATGAGCTTACGGTGGATGACGCATTGCTTATCACAGGAGCTGTTTCTCAGCACTACATTGGGAAGCTTGCGCAATCTTTACATGAGAAGCAAGTTTCCGAGGCGTTGGAAACACTGAATGAATTGCTTCAGCAAGGAAAAGACGCGGCTAAGCTGATAGAGGATATGATCTTTTACTTTAGGGATATGCTTTTATACAAGACAGCTCCCGGGCTGGAAGGCGTATTAGAGAAGGTAAAGGTTGATGATACCTTCCGTGCGTTGAGTGAACAGATACCGGCACCCGCCTTGTATGAAATGATTGATGTCTTGAATAAAAGCCATCAGGAAATGAAGTGGACCAATCATCCGCGTATTTTCTTTGAAGTCGCAGTTGTGAAGATTTGCCAGAGTACTCATCAAGAAACTGCCGCTCAGCCGGAAGTGGATATATTGATGAAGAAAGTGCAGCAGCTTGAACAAGAAATAGAACGTCTTAAAACGACCGGTGTACAAGCCGCGCCGGACAGCAGACCGCAAAAGGAGACGCCTCGTCCTCAAAAAAGCGGCAAAAGCAGCTACAAAGCGCCGACAGGAAGAATCCATGAAATTTTAAAAGAAGCCACCAGGCAGGATCTTGATCAGTTGAAAAGCAGCTGGGGCAAGCTGCTGGCGCATTTGAAACAGCAAAATAAAGTATCGCATGCAGCACTATTAAATGACAGTGAACCGGTGGCTGCTGCATCCAAGGCATTTGTGCTGAAATTCAAATATGAAATTCATTGTAAAATGGTCGCGGAAGATAATAACGGCGTGCGAACCAATCTTGAACAAATATTAGAATCAATGCTCGGAAAAAGAGTGGATTTGATTGGCGTTCCAGAAGCACAATGGGGTAAAATAAGAGAAGAATTTTTAGTTGACCATCAGCAGGAAAATGAAGGATCAAATGACCCGGCTGAAGAAGACCCGCTCATTGCAGAAGCAAAGAAGCTTGTAGGTGCGGAATTAATTGAAATAAAAGAATAACAAAATGAAAGAGAGTGGATAATATGCGTGGCGGAATGGGAAATATGCAAAAAATGATGAAACAAATGCAGAAAATGCAAAAGGATATGGCAAAAGCCCAAGAAGAGCTTGCTGAAAAAGTTCTTGAAGGAACAGCAGGCGGCGGTATGGTCACCGTTAAAGTCAACGGTCAAAAAGAAGTTGTAGACATTTCTATTCAAGAAGAGGTTGTAGACCCTGAAGATATCGAAATGCTTCAAGATCTTGTACTGGCCGCAACAAATGATGCGCTGAAGAAAATTGATGAGATGACAAACGAAACAATGGGCCAATTTACAAAAGGAATGAACATGCCCGGTTTATTCTAGGGGGATAAAAGAGAATGCAGTATCCTGAACCAATATCAAAGCTGATTGACAGCTTTATGAAATTGCCAGGGATCGGACCGAAAACAGCGGTTCGTCTGGCTTTTTTTGTTCTAGGTATGAAAGAAGACGTGGTATTAGACTTTGCAAAGGCGCTTGTTAATGCCAAGCGAAACCTGACATATTGTTCGATCTGTGGACATATTACAGATCAGGACCCTTGTTATATATGTGAAGATACAAGACGGGACAAATCAATCATTTGTGTAGTACAGGACCCGAAAGATGTAATCGCTATGGAGAAAATGAAAGAATACAACGGACAGTATCACGTTCTCCATGGCGCCATCTCTCCAATGGACGGCATCGGACCCGAGGATATTAAAATACCAGAATTACTAAAACGGCTGCAGGATGATCAAGTGACAGAGGTGATTCTCGCTACAAACCCTAATATAGAAGGGGAAGCAACAGCGATGTATATATCAAGGCTGTTAAAGCCATCTGGTATTAAGCTCTCCCGTATTGCCCACGGACTGCCTGTCGGCGGTGATTTGGAATATGCTGATGAGGTCACGCTTTCTAAAGCGCTTGAAGGAAGACGTGAAATGTAAGGGAGGAAAAAGCGATCCATGGGTTTTCTTCGCAAGAAAAAGCTAAGAAAAGAGTTTGATGAAAAATTAATCGAACAGCTCTTCAAACAAAAAGAAGAATGGGGCAGGCAAAAGAGGCTTGTCGAAAAAAGTGTGGAACCGTCAGCTGAGGTATTGAATGAGTTGAAAATGGCGGAGGCAAAGTATTTCTTTTATTTAAGAGAAGCTAAGCAAAGAAACCTGAGAATCAGCGGGTGGAAGTAAGTGGTCTAATCTCCTGGATCTTCTCATAAGCTTGTACTAGAACAAGCGAAGGAGCTGAGAAGATTCATGGAGTCAATTTTCATTATAGGGATAATTTTAGGTTTAATTGTTCTGCTGTTTTTATCGGGAGCGCCGGCTAAACCATTAAGGTGGATCGGTATTACTGCGGTAAAGTTTGTGGTGGGAGCTTTACTTTTAGTATGTGTGAATATGTTTGGCGGCAGCCTCGGTATTCATGTGCCTATTAATATAGTAACAACTGGTGTCAGCGGAATTCTTGGTATACCGGGAGTGGCTGCATTAGTAGTGATTAAACACTTCATTATTTAATTCAAAATATAAGTTGACTTTATTATATCAAGATGGTATTCTAATATACGTCGCTGATAACGAAACGAACTTTTGAAAAAGAAGTTGAAAAAAGTTGTTGACGACGAGTGAGAAAGTGTGTTATGATTATCAAGTCGCTTAAAGAGCGGCACACGAAGTTCTTTGAAAACTAAAC
>NZ_LSBB01000012.1:375-575 GCF_001584335.1 Bacillus atrophaeus | reverse complement strand
GGATCAACCGGAGTAACGGGATCAACAGGAGAAACCGGACCAACAGGTGTAACAGGAGTAACGGGATCAACAGGAGAAACAGGTCCAACAGGAGAAACCGGAGAAACAGGAGCAACAGGACCAACAGGAGCAACAGGAGCAACCGGAGCAACAGGAGCAACAGGAGAAACGGGATCAACAGGAGCAACAGGATCAACCGG
>NZ_LSBB01000012.1:0-147 GCF_001584335.1 Bacillus atrophaeus | reverse complement strand
GTAACCGGACCAACAGGTGTAACAGGCGTAACGGGATCAACAGGAGTAACAGGTCCAACAGGAGAAACCGGAGAAACAGGAGCAACAGGATCAACAGGTGTAACTGGAGCAACAGGAGTAACAGGATCAACCGGATCAACAGGTGTA
>NZ_LSBB01000011.1 GCF_001584335.1 Bacillus atrophaeus | reverse complement strand
CTCAGCGGGCAAGAGGAGATTGTGGTCGGATCGCCGATCGCCGGCCGTCCGCATGAAGACCTTGAACCTGTGCTTGGCATGTTCGTGAACACGTTGGCGCTTCGGACACGCCCGGAGGGCGGAAAGGGTTTCACAGACTATTTGCAGGAAGTCCGTCAGACAGCGCTGGAAGCTTATGAACAACAGGATTATCCGTTTGAAGAACTTGTCGAAAAGCTAGGCGTTCAGAGAGACATGAGCCGCAATCCGCTGTTTGATGCGATGTTTATTCTTCAAAACATGGAACAACACGACATACATCTGCCAGAAATAGAAGTCAGACGCAACAGCTTGATTCATTCGATCTCCGTGTTTGATCTGACTTTGTCGGCCGTAGAATCAGGCGGGCAAATAGAATGTGAAATGGAATTCAGCACAGATGTTTTCTTAAAAGACACGGTGGAACGGTGGAGCTCTCATTTGATCGAACTTCTGAGGTCTGTGACGACTCGTCCCGATACAGTCCTCGCACGGCTTGAGATATTGGAGGAACAAGAAAAACGGATGATTGCAGAGGGGTTCAATGACACACAAATTGAATTTCCCCAAAGTGCAGATTTGTTTCATCATATATTCGAAGCTAAGACAGAGGAAACACCGCATCACATCGCTATTATCGAGGGAGAAAAACAAATAACCTATCATCAGCTTAATGAACGGGCAAATCGTCTGGCCAGAACGCTGAGAAGAAAGGGAACGGACCAAAATTACACGGTTGCTATATTGGCAAATCGATCAATCGATGCAGTGGTCAGTATTCTGGCGGTTCTGAAATCCGGCGGCACCTATATTCCGATTGATACGCATTATCCCGAAGGAAGAATCAGGCATCTTCTTCAGGATAGCGGGGCAGTCACGCTTCTCGTTCAGCAGGACCTCAAACACCTGATTGCAGATTTGACCGGTATAGGCGTTTCGCAAATTTTTTATCTAGACGATGAGTATCTGTACGATTCGGATGCGTCCAATCTGATTCCAGCGGCTGGGCCGGAAGATGCAGCATATATCATATACACGTCCGGGACAACAGGAACCCCAAAAGGAGTTGTCATAAAGAATCGAAGTTTTACTCATGCCGCTCTTGCCTGGCGTGAGATCTACCAATTGGAGCGTTTCCCTGTCAGGCTGCTTCAAATGGCGAGCTTTTCATTTGATGTCTTCTCGGGTGACTTGGCACGGACTTTATTAAACGGGGGCACTCTGGTGATTTGTCCGGATGAAGTCCGGCTGGAGCCTGCTGAGCTGTACGCATTATTGATTCAGCAGCGTATTACATTAATGGAGTCAACACCGGCTCTCATGGTTCCTTTTATGGATTATGTATATCGCAGCAATCTTTCGCTGCCAGATTTACGCTTGCTTGTTCTTGGTTCAGATACTATCAAAGCTCAAGACTTCAAAACGCTCTCACAGCGTTTTGGCAAACAGATGCGTTTGATCAATAGCTATGGCGTGACAGAAGCCACCATTGATTCCAGTTACTATGAAGCTAATATGGGTGCCGCTGTGAACGAGGAATATGTACCAATCGGCGTACCGCTGCCAAATGTCCACATGTACGTACTCAGCAATTACGATCAAATACAGCCGATCGGTGTTGCCGGAGAACTTTGTATCGGCGGAGCTGGCGTGGCGAAAGGGTATCACGGAAAACCTGAATTGACGGAAGCCAAATTCACTGAACATCCATTTATACCTGATGAAAAGATATACAGAACAGGAGATCAAGCATGCTGGCTTCCTGATGGCACTGTGCGTTTCCTCGGCCGTATGGACAACCAGGTGAAAATCAAGGGCTACAGAATTGAAGCGGGAGAAATTGAAAGTGTACTGCTTCAGACGGGCATGGTCAAAGAGGCTGCAGCGGCAGTCCGAAAGGATACCCAGGGGCAGTCTTATCTAGCGGCATATATAGTGCCTTCGGATGTTGATACGTCAGCTCTCCGTGACGCTCTGGCGAAGGAATTACCTGCATATATGGTTCCATCTCATTTCATGGCTCTGGATAAAATACCGCTGACGCCTAACGGCAAAGTGGACAGAAAGGCATTACCTGTTCCGAACGAAGGCTTGCGACAGACTTATACCGCTCCATGCACCGACAAGCAAACAATGATGGCCGGCATTTGGGAGGACGTGCTTAGTATTTCGCGCGTCGGCATCCATGATTCCTTTTTCGATCTTGGCGGAGATTCCATTAAGGCGCTGCAAGTATCAGCCAGGCTTGCTGCAGAAGGCTGGAAGATGACGATTAGAGACTTATTTCAATTTCCAACCATTCAGAAGCTGACAGATCATATTACACCGGCCGTTTCTGCAGCCGATCAGGGACCTGTTGAAGGAAAAGCTGTTCTCACGCCAATACAGCGGAGATTTTTCAGTCAGCCGGATGCTTTTCGGTACCATTACAACCAGTCGGTCGTGCTATTCAATGAGATAGGATTTAGGGACAACGCTCTCCGTCAAGCGCTTCGCCGCTTGGCAGTGCATCACGATGCGCTTCGCATGGTTTTTACAAAAGATCAGGCAGGGCGTATCATTCAGCATAACCGCGGGACTGACCTTCAGGATGAGGAACTGTATCATCTTCATATCACAGATTGGACTAAAGAACCGCAAGCTCTTATCCATGCAGAAGAACAAATTGCAAAAGAAGAAGCCCGTATTCAAAAAGCGATGCGGCTTGAACAAGGGCCTTTGCTCCAAGCGGGATTGTTCAAAACGGCGGATGGTGATTACCTTCTTATCGCTATCCATCATCTTGTTGTGGATGGCGTCTCTTGGCGGATTTTGCTGGAGGACCTTTCAGAAGCTTATCAGCATGTGCTCGAAGGAAGAGAGATCAAATTGCCTCCTAAAAGTGATTCGTATCTCTCATACGCAAACGCTCTTGTGCAATCAGCGGAAAGCAGAAAATTATTGCAGGAAAAGCCTTATTGGGAAAGTGTTATAAATGCACAAACGGCTGTTTTGCCAAAAGACCAGCCTTATGCTTCAGAAGGACTGCAAAAAAATGCCGGCACAGCATCATTAATACTTTCAGGCGATTGGACCAGTAAGCTGCTATTTGAAACTCAGCAAGCCTATGGCACAGATGTAAATGAACTGTTACTGACTGGATTGGGCATGGCGTTGGCCGAGTGGACAGGAAACGAACAAATTGTAATCAGCACTGAAGGACACGGCAGGGAAGGACACGTTTCCGATATTGATATTTCACGAACGGTGGGCTGGTTTACTTCTGTCTATCCTGTCCTTCTTAACATGGACGCAAATCATTCAGACGATAAGCTCGCCAGCCGAATCAAAGCGACAAAGGACATGCTGAGAAGAGTGCCGAATCAAGGAACCGGCTATGGGCTATTAGAATACATGACAGAAAATGAAGACTGGAACAGAGAACCAGAGGTCAGTTTCAATTATCTCGGACAGTTTAATGATATAGAGGATTCAAAAACGCTTCGAATGTCCTCTTACCAGCCGCGTTATGAAATAGCCGGCGAGCGGTACAGAGAGTATGCGCTGGACATCAATGCCATGATAATCGGCGGACAGCTACAAGTGAAAGCAGTGTACACTCAGGTGTTTCATCATAGAACTATCGAACTCTTCATGGAGAGCTTTCGAAAGCATATCATCAGTGCCATTGAACATTGTTCGGGAAAAAAGGAACGTGAAAAAACGCTGAGCGATTTCAGCAACAAAGAAATGACATCAGCAGCACTATCAAGCATCGCAAATCTTGTAAAAGATCTTTAACTTTGAAAAAAGGTGTGTGTGAGATGACGCAAGCTACAGGGATTCAAGACATTTACCCTTTATCGTATATGCAGGAAGGTATGCTGTTTCATTCATTGCTTCATGGTGACTCGAAAGCTTATGTGGAGCAGACATCGTTCACCATTAACGGAAATCTATGTATAGACTCATTTCAAAAAAGCTTGAATCTGCTGGTTTCTCGGTATGATATTTTCAGAACGATTTTTATTAAGGAGGTTCCTGACCTCTCCGGCCCGCAGCAGGTTGTTCTGACAAGTCGTGAACTGACTGTGAAAAAAGAAGACATTTCTGGCATGAAGATAAAAGAACAGCACATTTTCATTGAAGAATATAAAAAGAAGGACAGAGAAAAAGGATTTGATTTACAAAAAGACCCGCTCATGCGGCTTACTCTTTTTGATATGGGTGAAAACCGACATACTTGTGTATGGACACATCACCACATCATCATGGACGGCTGGTGTCTGGGCATTGTTCTGAAGGAATTCTTTCATATCTATTATTCTCTGAAAAACAGCGACCCGCTGCAGCAGCTTGGCAGTACGGTTCCCTACAGCAGATATATTGGATGGCTCGGCGAACAGGACAAGGAAGAAACGGGTGTGTACTGGGACGGCTACCTGAGTGATTACGGCCAGACAGCTTCCATTCCGCTTACGAACAACAGGCGTAAGGACGGTGTGTACGTATCGGAACAGATTCATTTCTCTCTTGACCCATCTGCCGTTGAAAAACTCACAGCCTTATCCCGGAGCTTGGGAGTGACTTTAAACACCCTATTTATGAGTATATGGGGAGTCATGCTGCATAGATACAACGCAACGGAAGATGCCGTGTTCGGCTCTGTCATTTCCGGCCGCCCTTCAACGATTGACGGAATAGAATCAATGGTCGGTCTGTTTATTAACACCATTCCCGTTCGTGTGCGCGCACACGGAGGGATGTCATTTTCTTCTCTTGTCAAAGAAGTGCAAAAGGACACATTAGCATCTGAAAACCATGGTTATTATCCTCTCTATGAGATTCAGAATCGAAGCCCTCTAAAGCAGGGCTTACTCAATCACATTCTTGTGTTTGAGAATTACCCTGTCCAGATACAAAAGGCAGTCGGCGCTTGGCAGGGCCAAGAAGAAAACGCATTGAAGCTTGGGGATTTTTCAATGTCAGAAGAAACCAATTATGACCTAAATGTCGTGATTGTGCCTGGAGATAACTTTTATATAAAATTCAGCTACAATGCTTCCGTGTATAAGCAGGAAGATATGCTTCGAATTCAAGGCCACCTGAAAAAAGCGCTGGATTGCATCCTGTCTGATCCGGATATTGCAGTCGAGAACATTGATATTGTACCTGTCGAGGAACAAATGCTCATTCATACATTTAACAAGACGGACAGACCTTATCCGGAAAAAACGGTTTACGAATTATTTGAAGACCAGGCCGCCGAGACTCCTGAAGCGACAGCTCTTGTGCTGGATGATACGCACTGGACATATCGCCAATTAGACGAAAGGGCGAACCAGATGGCGCGTGTGCTTAAGGAAAAGGGAGCAAAACCCGGCAGCATCGTGGCCGTCATGATGCGACGGTCAAAGGAAATGGCAGCGGCTCTGCTCGGGATTTGGAAAGCGGGCAGTGCATATATGCCTCTTGATCCCGGCTATCCGTCTGAACGGCTGTCTTTTCTGTTAGATGACAGCGAAACATCTTTGCTGCTGACAGAGGATGAACTCATTTCGACTGTGCCTTCGGATTATGCCGGAGACACTGTGACAACAGAGGAAGCCTTGTCATATAAAACCGATCCGCTTCCAACGACAATACAAGCCGGAAAGCTGGCCTATCTCATCTACACTTCAGGAACGACCGGGCGGCCTAAAGGAGTTCTTGTGGACCACCGTGGAATTGCAAATACATTGCAATGGAGACGGGAAGAGTACGGCATGAGCGGTCAAGATACCGCGCTGCACCTGTTTTCATATGTCTTTGACGGCTGCGTGACGAGCTTGTTCACTCCGCTTTTATCAGGTGCCTGTGTGATTTTGACAAATGACGATGATGCGAAAGATGTACTTGCAATTAAGAAAACCATAGCCAAACATCGGATCACTCATCTGCTGATTGTGCCTTCACTGCATCGGGTTTTGCTGGAAGTTTTAGAAAAAGAAGAAGCCAAGACCCTTCGCGTTGTGACATTTGCGGGAGAGCCGGTCACCGCAGATTTACTTGAAGTCAGCCGGGAAATTTGTCCGCACACAGAATTAGCAAACGAATACGGGCCGACAGAAAATAGTGTTGCGACGACCGTGCTTCGTCATCTGAATCAGGAATCATGTATTACGATCGGGCGTCCGATTGCCAATACCGAAGTGTGTATTTTAATCGGTAACCAATTGCAGCCGATAGGCGCATCGGGTGAACTTTGTATCGGAGGCGCAGGTTTGGCGCAAGGCTACTATAAACAGACTGAATTGTCGCAAAAAGCATTTACATCACATCCGTTTCGAGAAGGAGAACGCCTATACCGGACGGGAGATGCGGCGCGCTGGCTGCAGGACGGAACGTTAGAATATATCGGGCGTTTTGATGACCAAGTGAAAATTAGAGGCTACCGGATTGAATTGGGAGAAGTAGAAGCAGTTCTCCGAAACATACCGGGAGTAAAAGAAGCGGCGGTCGTAGCCCGTGAAACCTCTTCAGACGAACGGGAACTTTTTGCTTATATCGTCCCGCAAAAGGGAGACGGGCTTCCAGACGTACATCTTCATCTTGCTGGGAAATTACCGGCTTATATGATTCCGGCGAGTATTACAAAAATAAACAAGATGCCGTTAACTTCAAGCGGAAAACTGGACCGCTCAGCTCTGCCGGAACCGATGAACATGGCGGACTCAGCTCATACGTATGAACCGCCTCGAACGATTATTGAATCTGAATTAACCGCGATTTGGAAAAACGTGCTGAATAAGAAGCAGATCGGCATACGCGATGATTTCTTCCACTTAGGCGGGCAGTCATTAAAAGCCGCTACACTTGTATCAAGAATACATAAAAAGCTGAATATCCAGCTGCCGCTCAGCGATGTGTTTATATATCCGACAGTAGAAAGCATGGCAGCTAAAATCGAAAGCTTAAAAGAACAAACATTTACAACAATTGCTCCAGTGCAATCAAGAGAACTGTACCCGCTGTCTTTTTCACAGAAAAGGATGTATACCCTTCATCAACTGGAGGATAACGGTACAGGATACAATATGCCGGCAGCGCTGGAACTGCACGGAAAGCTCGATCGCCAGCGGCTGAAACAGGCTGTCACAGAACTTGTGAACCGGCATGAATCACTCCGCACTTCGTTTGTCATACACAATGGTGAACCGATGCAGCAAGTCCATGTAAGCCTGACACCGGAGTTTACCGAGCTTCAGATTGAATCAAAAAGCCAGCTAAAACAGACGATGCAGTCATTTATACAGCCGTTTGTTTTGACAAACGCACCGTTGCTTAGAGCATGCTTAATCGTTTTAGAAAATGATCATCATTATCTGTTGCTGGATATGCATCACATTGCTGCTGACGGTGTCTCTATGAGCACACTTATCCAAGAATTCACAGACC
Organism: Bacillus atrophaeus; assembly: GCF_001584335.1. GTDB lineage: Bacteria > Bacillota > Bacilli > Bacillales > Bacillaceae > Bacillus > Bacillus atrophaeus. The sequence continues at coordinate 6,842 of NZ_LSBB01000011.1, read as the reverse complement.
TGTACTGCGGCAAGACGCTTCATCCATTAAAGCTGCAGTACAAGGATTTTGCAGTCTGGCAAAAAGAGCAGTTTGCCCGGCAGTTATTCAGCAAACAGGAAGATTACTGGCTGAAACAGCTCAGCGGCCTGCCTGTATTAGAACTGCCGCTTGATAAAAACCGTCCGCTTCTGCCTGATTTCAGCGGCGGGACATTTGAAGCAGAAATTGATCGCGAGACTGCAGAAGGGCTTCATCGCATCATGTCTGAAACGGGCTGTACGTTGTATATGGTTCTTCTTGCTGCCTATTCGATTCTGCTTTCTAAGCTGAGCGGACAAAAGGATATTGTTGTCGGTTCACCTTCTGCCGGAAGACGGCATGCCGATTTGGAGCCGGTCATCGGACTGTTTGTGAATACCCTTGCGATGCGGAGCCAGCCTGAAGGAGAAAAGTCTTTCAGATCTTATTTGCAAGAAATTAAAGAGGTGGCCCTTACCGCATATGAACATCAGGATTATCCTTTTGAGGAGCTCACAAACAAGCTCGGAACTCAGAGAGAATTGAATCGCAATCCGCTTTTCGATGCGATGCTGGTGCTTCAAAGCAGTGAAGATTTTCAGCTTGAATTGCCCGGGCTGGCAATATCTTCTCGCAAGCTGCCACATAAGGCGTCTAAATTCGATCTGACCTTGCACGCTGAGGAAAACAAGGAAGGAATTCGCTGCTGCTTTGAGTACAGCACCGCATTATTTGAGCACGAAACCGTTGCGCGCTGGGCCAATCATTTCAAGGAACTGCTGAGAAGTATAACGGCCGATACAGACGTGAAGCTGGCTGATATGCAGATGCTTGGAGGCTCAGAGCAACGTATGCTGCTGGACAATATGCATCATTTATCTGACTATCCGAGCAATAAAAGTCTTCCGGATTTATTTGAAAATTGGGCAAAAGAAACACCGGAGCATATAGCAGTGGTGATGGACGATCACCGGCTGACTTACCGCGAGCTGAATGATCAAGCAGAACGGGCAGCAGCTATGCTGATGAAAAAGGGAGTACGCTCTGAACAAATTGTCGGCTTGATGACAGAACGCTCACCCGATATGCTGATCGGAATTCTTGCCATTCTGAAAGCGGGCGGTGCCTACCTGCCGATTGATCCCGATTATCCTCAGGAACGTATCAGTTTCATGCTTCATGACAGCGGAGCAGAGATGTTGCTGACCCATGCTGCGAAAGAGAGACCTGATGGTTATCAAGGGGAAATTTTGTATATAGAAGATGCTGAGAACGAACCAGCGAGTGATGTGCAAAAACCGCCTGTCCGCGCAGAACAGCCTGCATATATCATCTACACATCAGGTACGACCGGCCAGCCAAAGGGAGTTGCAGTCGAGCATCGCAATGTAGTCAGCTTATTGAAACATAAAGAACTGCCTTTTGATTTTGGTCCTCAGGATGTGTGGACATTGTTCCATTCATATTGCTTTGATTTTTCTGTGTGGGAAATGTTTGGCGCACTCTTAAACGGCGGCACATTAGTTGTGGTTTCAAAAGAAACAGCCCGGGACCCGAATGCTTATCGGCTGCTGCTGAAAGAAGAAGGGGTAACCGTACTGAATCAGACGCCGACGGCTTTTTACAGTCTCATGCATGAAGAACAATCTCATGCCGATGCATTAAGCGTCCGTTACGTCATTTTCGGGGGGGAGGCATTACAGCCGGGGATGCTGCGCAGCTGGAAAGTCAAATATCCTGAGACAGACCTGATTAATATGTACGGAATTACTGAAACGACTGTCCATGTGACGTATAAAAAGCTGACCGATACAGATATCGCAGCGAATAAAAGCAATATCGGGAAACCGCTCGCAACCCTTACAGCATATGTATTGGACGATTATATGAATTTTCAGCCTATAGGGGTCCCCGGCGAGCTGTATGTTGGCGGCGCTGGAGTAGCGAAGGGATATGTAAACAGGGAAGAGCTGACTGCAGCAAGATTTATTCCGAATCCCTATGTGCCTGGCGATAGGCTGTACCGCACGGGAGACATCGCCAAGCGGCTGCCGAATGGCGAGCTTGAATATGCTGGCCGGATAGATAACCAGGTGAAAGTCAGAGGGCACCGTATAGAACTCGGTGAAATCAAAGCGGCTCTTCTCAAACATTCACTGATTAAAGAAGCGGCTGTAATTACAAGGCTTGATGAACAAGGACAGCATACCATTTATGCTTATCTGATCTCAGAGACAGATCGCAAACTGAATCAATCAAAAATCCGCGCCTCCCTGAAAGCCGTTTTGCCAGATTATATGATACCGGCCCGATTCATGCAGCTTGACAGCATGCCGCTTACAAGTAACGGAAAGCTTGATCAGAAGGCGCTCCCTGAACCAGATGCAGGCACCCATATATCTGATGATATTTTGCCGAGAAATGACACTGAAAAGGTGATGGCTGAGATTTGGGAGGAACTGCTGGGGCTTGAGCAGCTTGGTGTCAGCGCGAATTTCTTTGAACTTGGCGGAGATTCAATTAAGGCACTGCAAGTCTGTGCAAGGCTGAAGCAGCACGGGTTTGAAACAACAGTGCGGGAACTGTTTGAGCATCAGACATTGGGCGAGCTGTCCGCACGTGTCCGTAAAATTGAACGTGTGATCGACCAAGCGCCTGTTAGCGGTGAAATGCCTTGGACACCTGTACAGCATTGGCTTTTTTCCCAGTCAATGACGTCAGTTCACCATTTTAATCAGTCCGTCATGCTGTATCGAGCTGACCGATTTAACAGCAGCGCTCTCAGAGAAGTTCTGAAAAGTTTGGTAAAGCACCATGACGCATTACGAATCGTCTGCCGGAATATAGAGAGCAAGCCGGTGCAGGTTAACCGAGGCATTGATCTCACTGATGAAGAATTATATTTCTTTCAACAGTTTGATATAAGAGATGATCATGCAAAAGCAACTGATCATCCGGCCGATCTGTCAAGTGAGGAAAAGAGACGGATTGCAGAGACGGCAGATCGTATTCAGCAAAACATTCAATTGGAAACAGGTCCTCTGCTTCATGCCGGTTTGTTCCGCGCTTCAGACGGAGACCATTTGCTGCTCGCTATTCATCATCTCGTTATCGACGGTGTATCTTGGCGAATTTTGTTTGAAGATTTCGAGATTGGCTATGAACAAGCACTGGCAGGAAAACCAATCGTATTCCCGCAAAAAACGGATTCTTTTCATGATTATGCCCATCAATTGGCTGCATACTCTGACACACGCGGGCTTTTCCGTGAAATAGATTACTGGACAGAGCGTGAAAAACAGCATGTTGAACGCCTTCCTAGAGATTACACCGTGTCATCTAATAAGCTCAAAGATACCAATGTAATTGATTTCGAGCTTTCCAGACAGGACACAGAGCAGCTGTTAACATCCGTCAACAAGGCTTACACCACTGACACCAATGATATCCTGCTTGCCGCTTTAGGGCTTTCCTTACAGGAATGGACAGGCTATGATCATCTGAAAATCAGCATGGAAGGACACGGAAGGGAATCATACCTTGATAACATTGATCTAAGCCGAACAGTCGGGTGGTTCACTTCGATTTATCCGGTTTTGCTTGACATGGATGTTTCTGAACATACCGATGAAAAAGAGCGGCTTGGCTACCATATTAAACGTACGAAAGACATGATGCGCCGCATCCCTCATAAAGGCGTTGGCTACGGAGTTCTAAAATACGTAAGCGGTATTTGGAATGAGACAGGGAATATTTCAAACAGCCCTGAAATCAGTTTTAACTATTTAGGCCAGTTTGATCAAGATATACAAATGAATTCGTTTGAAGTTTCTCCGGTTCAAACAGGAGACGAGATAAGCCCGGATTGGGAACGCCCTTATATTCTTGATATTAGCGGCGCCGTTTCGTCAGGATGTCTGAAAATGCACATTGTCTATAACCGCTATCAATATGAGGCGCAGACGATCCAAACATTCGCCGGATATTTTAAACGTATTCTTGAAGACATCATACGGCACTGTGCGGCTAAAGAAAACCGCGAATGGAGTGCCGCTGATTTCAGTGATGAGGAGTTAACGCTAGAAGACCTCAGTGAAATTATGGGAGCCGTCAACAAACTATAGAAAAAGGAGAGGCGCTACATGTCGCAACAATCCGAAATTCAGGATATTTATCCCCTGTCATTTATGCAGGAGGGCATGCTTTTTCATTCGCTGTTTGATGAACAATCAAGAGCCTATTTTGAACAGGCATCCTTTACCATCAACGGAAGGCTAGACTTGGAACGCTTCCAAAAAAGTATGGATGCCATTGTTGGCCGATATGACATCTTTCGTACAACTTTCATTCACAAAAATGTAGCCAAGCCTAGGCAAGTCGTGCTCAAAAGCCGTCCATGCAGCGTTCAGTTTGAGGATATTTCCCATCTTGATAAGTCAGATGAAGAGAAATATATCGAAACCTTCCGGCAACAAGATAAGTCCAAAGGCTTTGATCTGCAAACAGATGTCCTTATGAGGGTATCCATTTTGAAATTGGCGCCTGAGCGCTATGTCTGTATTTGGAGCCATCACCATATTTTGATGGACGGATGGTGCCTTGGCATTGTCATTAAAGATTTTCTCCACATGTATCAGGCCCTGGGCGAAGGGCGTCATCCTTACCTTCCTCCGGTTCAGCCGTACGGAAAATATATCAAGTGGCTGATGCGGCAAGACCGCGAAGAGGCGGCAAAGTATTGGAAAGAGCGGCTTCAAGATATTGAAAAGACATCATCCTTGCCAAGAAAAAGTGTTCAAACATCAGAAGGAAAATTACAGCAGGCTGTATTTACAATCTCGGAACAGCAAACTGCCGGATTACAGCAAATTGCAGCAGCTTCCGGGGCGACGCTGAGCACGGTTTTTCAAGCGTTGTGGGGACTGATGCTGCAACGATTCAATAACAGTAACGATTCTGTGTTCGGTTCTGTAATTTCCGGCAGACCAACGGAGCTTGCAGACGTGGAGGGCATGGTCGGGCTCTTTATCAATACAGTTCCCGTTCGCGTCCAAAGCGGAGCGCTTTCCTTCTCGGATCTGGTCAGGCATATGCAAAAGGAGTTACTGAAAGCAGAAGCTTATAGTTATTTTCCTTTGTATGATATTCAAGCGCAAAGCACACTCAAGCAGGAACTGATCGATCATATTATCGTATTTGAAAATGTGCCGACACAGCAGGAAATTGAGGGATTGAACCAGACTGGGGCGTTTGATTTTTCGGTGGAGGACTTTTCGATGGCTGAGGAAACTAACTACGGGTGCAGTATAAAAGTCATTCCGGGAGCCTCTTTATATGTACGGATCAATTTTCATACAGATTTGTATGACACCAGCATGATGGAAGAGATCGAAGGGTATATGCAGCAAATGATTGCATCAGTTATCGCTGACCCTGATATACGCGCTTCACAGATTCCATTGCTAAATGAAAGCAAAACACGGCAAATTGTTTCTGAATTCAACAAAACAGAAGCTGTTTCACCTATAGCTCCGACTCTCGATGGCCTGTTTACACACCAGGCTGCGCTTACACCGGATCGGCAGGCGATTCACTTCGCTAATGGGAGCCTGACATACGGGGAGCTTGATGCGTATTCAAACAGGCTCGCCGTACGCCTTACGGCGAAAGGCGTGACGAAAGAAAGCATTGTCGGCATCCTTGCCGAGCGCTCGCCGGAAATGATGATTGCCGTGCTGGCCGTTTTGAAAGCGGGCGGCGCTTATCTGCCGCTTGATCCGGCGTATCCTGCCGGGCGCCTGAGCTACATGCTGAAAGACAGCGGGGCTTCTCTTATGCTGACACAGTCTGGTTTAACGGTTCCCGATTTTTCAGGTGAGACGCTTGAAGTGGATATGGCGGCGCTTGTGGATGGCAATCCTTCAGAAGTGCCTGCAGGCACAGCCGACGGCGGCTCTCTGGCGTATCTCATTTATACCTCCGGCTCTACGGGGCAGCCAAAGGGCGTGGCGGTGGAGCATCGTCAGGCGGTTTCTTTTCTGACTGGCATGCAAGGGCAGTTTCCGTTACATAAAGAGGATGTCATTGTACTGAAAACGTCATTTTCATTTGACGCCTCTGTCTGGCAGCTGTTCTGGTGGACACTCTCAGGCGCTTCGGTCTATCTGCTTCCGTCCGGCTGGGAAAAAGATCCTGCGCTCATGGCAGAGGCATTCACGCAGGAACGTGTGACAACGGCTCACTTCATTCCTGCGATGCTGAACAGCTTCTTAGATCAGCTGGAGATGGAAACGCCTGAGCGAAGGGACGGGCTCACGACAGGTCTTAAGCGGGTATTCGCCGGAGGCGAACCGCTCACGCCTCAAGCAGCTGCCCGATTTGCTGATCTCTTGCCGGAGACGTCGCTGATCCACGGCTACGGGCCGACAGAAGCCACGGTGGATGCGGCATTTTACGTGTGTGACAGAGAAAAAGACAGTGAACGGCTGCGTCTTCCGATCGGAAAGCCCGTGCCGGGCGCGCGTCTTTATATCTTGGACCCTCAGATGGCTGTTCAGCCTGCGGGTGTCATAGGCGAACTGTATATCGCCGGGAATGGGGTGGCCAGAGGCTACCTGAATCGCCCCGAGTTAACGACGGAACGCTTTCTCTCTGATCCCTTTTATCCTGGGGAACGGATGTACAAAACGGGAGATCTGGCGCGCTGGCTGCCGGACGGACAGGTTGAGTTCCTCGGCCGTTTGGACGATCAAGTCAAAATCCGCGGCTACCGGATCGAACCCGGCGAAATTGAATCAGCTCTCCGGAACCTGGAAGGCGTACAGGAAGCAGCCGTCATCACC
>NZ_LSBB01000010.1 GCF_001584335.1 Bacillus atrophaeus | reverse complement strand
GTTTAGTTTTCAAAGATCATCTTGTCCGCTTCGTTTGAGCGACTTTATCATTATATCAATTCGCTCTTTCGAAGTCAACAACTTTTTTTAAATTCTTTTTTGGTGGAGCCTAGCGGGATCGAACCGCTGACCTCCTGCGTGCAAGGCAGGCGCTCTCCCAGCTGAGCTAAGGCCCCGAGAAATGGTCGGGAAGACAGGATTCGAACCTGCGACCCCTTGGTCCCAAACCAAGTGCTCTACCAAGCTGAGCTACTTCCCGATTTCAATTTATAATGGCGCGCCCGAGAGGAGTCGAACCCCTAACCTTTTGATCCGTAGTCAAACGCTCTATCCAATTGAGCTACGGGCGCAATATTTAATGCCGAGGGCCGGACTTGAACCGGCACGGTAGTCACCTACCGCAGGATTTTAAGTCCTGTGTGTCTGCCAATTCCACCACCCCGGCGTGGATGGTATAGTTGGAGCGGAAGACGGGATTCGAACCCGCGACCCCCACCTTGGCAAGGTGATGTTCTACCACTGAACTACTTCCGCAGACAGGATGTCCAACTGATCAACAACTGTCATCCTATATAATGCGGGTGAAGGGACTTGAACCCCCACGTCATAAGACACTAGATCCTAAGTCTAGCGCGTCTGCCAATTCCGCCACACCCGCATGAAAAATGGTGAGCCATGAAGGACTCGAACCTTCGACCCTCTGATTAAAAGTCAGATGCTCTACCAACTGAGCTAATGGCTCTTTTTAAAAGAGACTTGAGTATTATACCATATAAAAGTGGTGCCGGCAAGAGGACTTGAACCCCCAACCTACTGATTACAAGTCAGTTGCTCTACCAATTGAGCTACACCGGCTCGATATGTCAAAGAAAAAACAAGTAAAAATGGTGGAGGATGACGGGCTCGAACCGCCGACCCTCTGCTTGTAAGGCAGATGCTCTCCCAGCTGAGCTAATCCTCCATATTTGCACTGACGTGCAATTGCTTGGCGGCGTCCTACT
>NZ_LSBB01000009.1 GCF_001584335.1 Bacillus atrophaeus | reverse complement strand
AGTAGGACGCCGCCAAGCAAGTTGAAAAAAGGACAGCTCATATGAGCTGTCCTTTTTTGTGTTTTCAGGTTATTGGTTTCATTACATATTGTTTAGTTATATAATAAAATAACTTTAAAAAGATAAAGTCACTTTATATGAGAAGTCAGGTTTTACGTTTTGTTAAAGTGGAAATAATAGAGATAGAGCGAGAAAGTTGAAAAATCTTATGAAACACCTTATAGTAAGATTAAAGTCAAATATAGTCAAAGTCAATAAAGGAGGGGGTTGAGTGGGACATAATATTTCTGACATCATTGAACAGTATTTAAAACAAGTGTTAGATCAAAATGGCAAGGAAATTTTAGAGATAAAGCGCAGTGAGATTGCTGATAAGTTTCAATGTGTTCCTTCCCAAATTAATTATGTCATCAACACCAGGTTTACAAGCGAAAGAGGATATATTGTTGAAAGCAAACGCGGGGGCGGCGGATATATCAGAATCATTAAAATTAAAATGAATAATGAAGTTGTCCTTATTAATAATATTATTTCGCACATTCATACCCATCTGTCTCAAGCAGCCTCTGATGATATTATTCTCAGGCTATTAGAAGATGGGGTTATTTCAGAAAGAGAAGCAAAAATGATGGTCAGTGTCATGGACCGCTCAGTCCTATACATTGATTTGCCTGAGCGTGATGAATTAAGAGCCAGGATGATGAAAGCCATGCTGACATCTTTAAAACTAAAATAAGCGGGTGAAAAGATTGATTTGTCAAGAGTGCAATGAGAGGCCAGCCACTTTTCACTTTACAAAGGTTGTTAATGGAGAGAAAAAAGAAGTGCACATCTGTGAACAATGTGCAAAAGAAAATAGTGATTCATATGGTATAAGTGGGAATCATGGTTTCTCTATTCATAATTTATTATCAGGTTTGCTGAACATGGATTCTTCGTTTCAAAGTGCCGGCACTCAAATGTTTAATCATTCAGAGCCAGGATCAGCCTGCAAGAAGTGCGGAATGACATTTCAGCAATTTAGAAAAACAGGCCGTTTTGGCTGTGCGGAATGTTACAAAACGTTCCATAGTAATATCACTCCTATATTGCGTAAGGTACACAGCGGAAATACTGTTCATGCCGGGAAAATTCCAAAACGCATAGGCGGAAATATACACGTCAGACGACAAATTGATGTATTGAAAAAAGAATTAGAAACACTGATACACCAAGAAGAATTTGAAAAAGCTGCACAGGTCAGAGATCAAATTCGATCATTAGAGCATGCATTAAAAAGTACAGATAGCGAGGGGGAACAAGGGTAATGTCGCTAAAGCATTTTATTCAGGACGCATTAAGCAGTTGGATGAAGCAGAAAGGACCTGAAAGTGACATTGTACTCAGCAGCCGTATCCGTTTGGCCCGAAATTTTGATAATATTCGGTTTCCTACACGGTATTCAAATGAAGAAGCATCATCCATTATGCAGCAATTTGAAGACCAGTTTGCTGAGCATGAGGTTCCCGGTATTGGCAAGTTTGTTTTAATAAGAATGAACGATGCTCAGCCTTTAGAAAAGAGAGTGCTTGTTGAAAAGCATTTAATCAGTCCGAATTTAACGGAATCACCATTCGGCGGCTGTCTGCTTTCTGAAAATGAGGAAGTCAGCATAATGTTAAATGAGGAGGATCACATCAGGATCCAATGCCTTTTCCCCGGGTTTCAGCTTTTCAAAGCAATGGAAGCCGCGAATCAGGTCGATGACTGGATTGAGGAGAAAGTTGATTATGCATTTGGAGAACAAAGAGGTTATTTAACAAGCTGTCCTACAAATGTAGGTACAGGATTAAGGGCTTCAGTCATGATGCATTTGCCGGCTCTTGTTCTAACTAGGCAAATCAATCGAATTATTCCGGCAATTAACCAATTAGGGTTAGTTGTTAGAGGAATTTATGGTGAAGGCAGCGAAGCATTAGGAAATATCTTTCAAATTTCGAATCAAATCACACTCGGAAAATCAGAGCAGGATATCGTTGAAGACCTGAACAGCGTGGCTGCCCAGCTGATTGAACAGGAACGATCTGCACGAGAAGCCCTTTACCAAACATCTAAGATTGAGTTGGAGGATCGGGTGTATAGATCCTATGGCGTCTTATCCAACTGTCGAATGATAGAATCGAAAGAGACTGCAAAGTGTCTTTCAGATGTTCGGCTAGGTATAGATTTAGGCATCATTAAAGGCCTTTCAAGCAATATACTTAATGAATTAATGATTTTGACACAACCGGGGTTTTTACAGCAATATTCAGGCAGTGCATTGCGGCCGAACGAAAGAGATATTAGAAGGGCAGCTCTTATCAGGGAACGATTACATTTAGAAATGAATGCGAATAGACAGGAGGATGAATCGATATGATGTTTGGAAGATTTACAGAGCGCGCGCAAAAGGTATTGGCACTTGCACAGGAGGAAGCACTTCGTTTAGGGCATAACAATATTGGCACAGAGCATATTTTATTAGGACTGGTACGCGAAGGAGAAGGTATTGCAGCTAAAGCGCTTCAAGCACTTGGCCTCGGTTCTGATAAAATCCAAAAAGAAGTGGAGAGCTTAATTGGACGCGGACAAGAAATGTCCCAAACCATTCATTATACTCCAAGAGCTAAAAAAGTGATTGAGCTTTCAATGGATGAGGCAAGAAAACTTGGTCATTCTTACGTAGGGACAGAACATATCCTTCTCGGACTCATACGCGAAGGAGAAGGTGTGGCAGCGAGAGTGCTGAATAACCTTGGCGTAAGTTTAAATAAAGCGAGACAGCAGGTTCTCCAGCTTCTTGGAAGCAATGAAACAGGATCTTCTGCCTCAGGAACAAACAGCAATGCAAATACTCCGACGCTTGACAGCTTGGCGAGAGATTTAACAGCGATAGCGAAGGAAGACAGCCTTGATCCGGTTATCGGCAGAAGCAAGGAAATTCAGCGGGTAATTGAAGTGCTGAGCCGCAGAACGAAAAACAATCCTGTGCTTATCGGGGAACCGGGTGTAGGGAAAACGGCTATTGCTGAAGGGCTTGCACAGCAAATCATCAACAATGAAGTTCCTGAAATCTTGCGCGATAAACGTGTTATGACATTAGACATGGGAACGGTCGTTGCCGGCACAAAGTACCGTGGTGAATTTGAAGACCGTTTGAAAAAGGTAATGGATGAAATTCGTCAAGCAGGCAATATTATTCTCTTTATTGATGAGCTTCATACATTGATAGGGGCAGGCGGAGCAGAAGGTGCGATTGATGCATCAAATATTTTAAAGCCGTCACTTGCCCGCGGAGAGCTGCAATGCATCGGGGCGACCACTCTTGATGAGTACCGCAAATATATTGAAAAAGATGCAGCGCTTGAGCGCCGATTCCAACCAATCCAGGTTGATCAGCCTTCTGTAGACGAAAGCGTTCAAATATTAAGAGGGTTACGTGACCGGTATGAAGCGCATCACCGGGTTTCAATTACTGATGAAGCCATTGAAGCTGCGGTTAAGCTTTCTGACCGATATATTTCTGATCGGTTCCTTCCGGATAAAGCAATTGATTTGATTGATGAAGCAGGTTCTAAAGTAAGATTGCGTTCATTTACAACTCCACCAAATTTGAAGGAGCTTGAACAAAAACTTGATGAAGTCCGTAAAGAAAAAGATGCGGCGGTGCAAAGCCAAGAGTTTGAAAAAGCCGCCTCATTACGCGATACAGAACAGCGTTTAAGAGAACAAGTGGAAGATACGAAGAAAACGTGGAAAGAGAAACAAGGCCAGGAAAATTCAGAAGTATCGGTTGAAGATATCGCAATGGTTGTTTCAAGTTGGACCGGGGTTCCTGTTTCTAAAATTGCGCAAACTGAAACGGATAAGCTGCTGAATATGGAAAATCTCCTTCATTCCCGTGTTATCGGGCAGGATGAAGCCGTTGTAGCTGTTGCTAAGGCTGTCAGACGCGCGAGAGCAGGGTTGAAAGACCCGAAACGGCCGATTGGTTCATTCGTATTCTTAGGCCCTACAGGTGTAGGGAAAACCGAGCTTGCAAGAGCACTTGCTGAATCCATTTTCGGTGATGAAGAAGCGATGATCAGAATCGATATGTCAGAATACATGGAGAAACACTCGACATCAAGACTTGTCGGTTCACCTCCTGGATATGTCGGTTATGATGAAGGCGGTCAGTTAACAGAAAAAGTTAGAAGAAAACCATACTCTGTTGTGCTGCTTGATGAAATTGAAAAAGCGCATCCGGATGTATTCAATATTCTTTTACAAGTGCTTGAAGATGGCCGTCTGACTGATTCGAAGGGACGCACAGTTGATTTCCGCAATACAATTCTTATCATGACGTCGAACGTCGGAGCCAGCGAGCTGAAACGCAATAAGTACGTTGGTTTTAATGTTCAGGATGAGACTCAAAATCACAAAGACATGAAAGATAAAGTAATGGGTGAGCTGAAACGGGCATTCAGACCGGAGTTTATCAACCGTATTGATGAGATTATTGTATTCCACTCACTCGAGAAGAAACATCTAAATGAAATTGTGACACTTATGTCGGATCAATTAACAAAACGCCTAAAAGAACAAGACCTATCAATTGAGCTGACAGAAGCTGCAAAAGCGAAAGTAGCCGATGAAGGGGTAGATCTGGAGTACGGCGCCCGTCCGTTAAGAAGAGCAATTCAAAAGCATGTAGAAGACCGTTTATCAGAGGAACTGCTTAGAGGAAATATTGATAAAGGTCAGCATATTGTGCTTGATGTTGAAGATGGAGAGTTTGTCGTAAAAACGACAGCTAAAACGAATAATTTATAAGATGAAAAAGAGGCATACAGCGAGTAAGTGTATGCCTCAATTTCTTATCAAGGAAACTGACAAGGGAGAGGTCTTACATCATCTATGGCTAAATCAAAAACGAAATTTATCTGCCAATCCTGCGGCTATGAATCCGCAAAGTGGATGGGGAAATGTCCAGGCTGCGGAGCTTGGAACACAATGACAGAAGAAACAGTAAAAAAAACACCGGCTAATCGCAGAGCAGCTTTTGCACACTCTACCCAAACCGTAAAGAAACCTTCACCTATCACATCAATAGAAACATCTGAAGAACCCCGAATTAAAACACAGCTTGGAGAATTTAACAGAGTGCTGGGCGGCGGTGTTGTGAAGGGCTCACTTGTCTTAATTGGAGGAGATCCCGGTATTGGTAAGTCAACCTTGCTGCTTCAGGTATCCGCTCAGTTATCAGACTCCACGCATAGTGTGCTCTACATTTCAGGCGAGGAATCTGTGAAACAAACGAAACTCAGAGCAGATCGGCTCGATATTAATAACCAAACGTTACATGTTTTAGCTGAAACCGACATGGAGTATATTTCGTCTGCTATACAAGAGATGAATCCAGCATTTGTGGTTGTTGACTCCATTCAGACGGTCTATCAAAGCGATATTACATCAGCTCCGGGCAGTGTGTCGCAAGTCAGGGAGTGTACGGCAGAGCTGATGAGAATTGCTAAGACAAAGGGTATACCGATTTTTATCGTAGGACATGTAACAAAAGAAGGTTCAATTGCTGGTCCGAGACTGTTGGAACATATGGTTGATACTGTTCTTTACTTTGAAGGAGAGCGGCATCATACGTTCCGCATCCTGCGGGCAGTAAAAAACCGTTTCGGCTCTACAAATGAAATGGGCATTTTCGAAATGCGGGAAGAGGGTCTGACAGAGGTGCTGAATCCTTCTGAAATCTTTCTTGAGGAACGATCAGCCGGAGCGGCAGGTTCCAGCATAGTAGCATCTATGGAAGGAACCAGACCGATTCTTGTGGAAATACAGGCCCTTATCTCACCGACCAGCTTTGGGAATCCCCGGCGTATGGCCACGGGAATTGACCATAACAGAGTGTCACTGCTCATGGCAGTGTTAGAAAAAAGAGTTGGGCTGCTGCTTCAAAATCAAGATGCGTATTTAAAGGTAGCAGGCGGCGTTAAGCTGGATGAACCGGCAATCGATCTCGCTGTAGCTGTCAGTATTGCATCAAGCTTTAGGGATACACCGCCAAATCCTGCCGACTGCATTATAGGAGAAGTCGGTTTAACAGGTGAGGTCCGCAGGGTATCCAGAATTGAACAGCGTGTGAAAGAAGCTGCTAAACTTGGATTTAAGCGTATGATCATACCTGCGGCGAATTTAGATGGATGGACAAAACCAAAAGGGATTGAGGTTGTCGGAGTAGCAAATGTTGCAGAAGCGCTTCGTACTTCATTAGGAGGATCATAATAGATGGAAAAAGAGAAAAAAGGGGCGAAACAAGAGTTGGATCTCTCGGCTATATTACAATTTGTGGCGCCGGGAACGCCGCTCAGAGCTGGAATAGAGAATGTTTTAAGAGCCAATACAGGCGGTTTAATCGTTGTAGGCTACAACGATAAAGTGAAAGAGGTAGTGGATGGCGGCTTTCATATTAATACGTCCTTTGCGCCGGCGCATTTGTATGAGCTGGCTAAGATGGACGGGGCTATCATTTTAAGTGATTCTGGGCAAAAAATACTTTATGCCAATACTCAGCTGATGCCTGAGGCGACAATATCTTCTTCTGAAACCGGAATGCGTCACCGCACGGCGGAAAGGGTAGCGAAACAAACGGGCTGTTTGGTTATCGCTATTTCAGAGCGGAGAAATGTCATTACGTTATATCAGGAAAACATGAGGTATACGTTAAAAGACATCGGTTTTATCTTAACAAAAGCAAATCAAGCCATTCAAACACTTGAAAAGTATAAGACCATTCTTGATAAAACGATAACGGCGCTGAATGCCTTGGAATTTGAAGAGCTGGTCACATTCAGTGATGTGCTCTCCGTTATGCACAGATATGAAATGGTGCTGAGAATTAAAAATGAAATTAATATGTATATCAAAGAATTAGGTACCGAAGGACATTTAATCAGGTTGCAGGTCATTGAACTGATTACAGACATGGAAGAAGAGGCTGCCTTATTTATTAAGGACTATGTGAAGGAAAAAATCAAAGACCCATTTGTGCTTTTGAAGGAGCTTCAGGATATGTCCAGTTATGATTTGCTGGATGACTCTATTGTATATAAGCTGCTTGGCTATTCAGCCTCTACAAATCTTGAAGATTATGTTTTACCTAGAGGTTACAGACTTCTTCATAAAATCCCGCGGCTGCCGATGCCGATTGTTGAGAATGTAGTGGAAGCTTTTGGCGTTCTGCCAAGGATTATTGAAGCAAGTGCAGAAGAATTAGATGATGTTGAGGGCATAGGTGAGGTACGAGCCCAAAAAATTAAAAAAGGCTTAAAACGTCTTCAAGAAAAGCATTATATTGACAGACAGCTGTAAATGTAGATTAAAACGATTTCATTTCGGGTATATTATTGCTGGTTTTTGTTTATTCTGATATTCGTAGGTTTTTACAAATTTTGATTCAAAAAATATTTATCTTAAAAAGGAGGTGGGGGTATGTTAAAACGAATAGTTCAGGCGTTCTTCATTATTTTTGGCGGCGTTGTCGGTATATTTTTAATACCTGAATTGTTTGTGCTGTTAAATATACAGGACATACCTTTAGTAACAAACGCGTATACGTCTGCGGCAATTGGTGCCATTATCTTTTTTCTCATCAGTATATGGGGAACAGAATATGTTGTAAACTGGGTGAAGTGGATAGAGGATTCTTTGTTGAAAGCTCCGGTTCCAGATTTGTTATTTGGGAGTCTCGGCTTAGTATTTGGACTTATAATCGCTTATCTTATCGTAAATGTGATTCCTTTAGACAATATACCATACCGAATTCTCAGCACGATTATTCCTGTCTTTTTAGCTTTCTTTCTGGGCTATCTCGGCTTTCAGGTCGGCTTTAAGAAAAAGGATGAGCTAATCAGCCTGTTCTCGATTTCTTCAAGAATGCAAAAGAAAAAAGGTACGGCTGAGGAAGAGCATGAAGAGCAGGATAAAAAGCTGAAAATTTTAGACACAAGTGTTATTATTGATGGGAGAATTGCAGATATTTGCCAAACTGGTTTTTTAGAAGGGATCATCGTTATTCCGCAGTTTGTCCTTGGAGAATTGCAGCATATTGCCGATTCTTCTGACGTATTAAAGCGAAACAGAGGACGCCGCGGCCTTGATATTTTAAATCGCATCCAAAAAGAATTGGATATTAAAGTGGAAATATATGAAGGCGACTTTGAAGATATACAGGAGGTTGACAGCAAGCTTGTTAAATTGGCCAAACTGACTTCCGGAGTCGTAGTGACAAATGATTTTAATTTAAATAAAGTATGTGAGCTTCAAAAAGTAGCGGTGCTGAACATTAATGATCTGGCCAATGCTGTGAAGCCTGTAGTGCTTCCGGGTGAAGAAATGAATGTGCAGGTCATCAAAGACGGGAAAGAGCATAACCAAGGTGTTGCCTACTTGGATGACGGTACCATGATTGTAGTGGAAGAAGGGCGGAACTATATTGGCAAGCATATTGATGTGCTCGTAACAAGTGTGCTGCAAACAGCGGCTGGAAGAATGATTTTTGCAAAGCCGAAGCTGTTGGAGAAGGCTCTTTAGAGGGAGAAAGAATATGAACTATGATGTAGTGATTCTTGCCGCCGGACAGGGGAAACGAATGAAGGCGGGAAGGAATAAGCTGTTTATTGAGCTGAAAGATGCTCCGGTTATCATTCACACTTTAAGAGTGTTTGACAGCCATAGACCGTGCCGAAAAATCATCTTAGTCATAAATGAACATGACCATGAAGATTTTCAAGGACTGCTGAAACAGTATTCGTTTGATACAGCGATCGAGGTTGTGAAGGGCGGAGATGAACGGCAGCATAGTGTGTATGAGGGCCTCAAAACAATAAGGCAAGAAAATATTGTGCTTGTTCACGACGGCGCGCGTCCTTTTGTGAAGCATAAACAAATTGATAAGCTGATCGAAACAGCAGAGCAGACAGGAGCGGCAATCCTTGCTGTTCCTGTGAAAGATACCATTAAACGCGTTCAAGGCTCTGAAGTCACTGAGACTATTGAACGTTCAAGCTTGTGGGCCGTTCAAACGCCACAAGCTTTTCGTCTTTCCTTATTGATGGAGGCTCATAGGGAAGCTGAAAGAAAAGGTTTTTTAGGAACGGATGACGCCAGTCTCGTTGAGGAGCTGGAGGGTGCTTATGTAAGTGTCGTCGAAGGTGATTACACGAATATTAAACTGACGACACCGGATGATTTAATAGCGGCAGAAGCAATCATGAGAGCGGAAAGTGGGAATGAATATGTTTAGAATCGGACAAGGTTTTGATGTGCATCAGCTGGCGGAAGGCCGGCCTCTTATTATCGGAGGAATTGAAATCCCTTATGAAAAGGGTCTGCTCGGACATTCTGATGCTGATGTTTTACTTCATACAATTGCTGACGCCTGCCTCGGAGCAGTTGGAGAGGGAGACATCGGCAAGCATTTTCCAGATACGGATCCGGAATTTAAGGACGCAGATTCCTTCAAATTGCTGCAGCATGTTTGGGATATTGTGAAACAAAAAGGTTATGTTCTAGGGAATCTGGACTGTACCATTATCGCCCAAAAGCCGAAGATGGCGCCATACATAGAAGACATGAGAAAAAGAATTGCTGAAGGCCTTGGAGCCGATACCTCTCAGATTAATGTAAAGGCTACGACAACTGAGAAACTTGGGTTTACGGGTAGAGCCGAAGGAATAGCGGCGCAGGCGACAGTGCTGATACAAAAAGGCTAATCTTATTTTGATGCACGATCTATTTGGTGGTAGAATAGATGCATATATTTTACTTGAGGCCAGACCTGAGATGAAAGGAAGTATTAGAAAATGGGAAATGAAGTACGCGTTCGCTATGCACCGAGTCCAACGGGACATTTGCATATAGGAAATGCCAGAACGGCTCTTTTTAATTATTTATTTGCCCGCAATCAAGGCGGAAAGTTTATTATTCGTGTAGAGGATACGGACCAAAAACGCAATATTGAGGGCGGAGAACAAAGCCAGCTGAATTATTTGAAGTGGCTCGGCATTGATTGGGACGAAAGTGTAGATGTCGGCGGAGAATACGGCCCGTACCGTCAGTCTGAGCGTAACGATATCTACCGAGTCTATTATGAAGAGCTTCTTGAAAAAGGGCTTGCTTATAAATGTTTCTGTACGGAAGAAGAACTTGAAAAAGAACGCGAAGAACAGATTGCCCGCGGCGAGATGCCCCGTTATTCAGGCAAGCACAGAAATCTGACTCAGGAAGAGCAGGATCAATTCCTTGCTGAAGGCAGAAAGCCGAGTATTCGGTTCCGTGTGCCGGAAGGAAAGATCATTGCCTTTAACGATATCGTAAAAGGTGAGATTTCTTTCGAATCAGACGGCATTGGTGATTTTGTCATTGTGAAAAAAGACGGAACACCGACGTATAACTTTGCTGTAGCGGTTGATGATTATTTGATGAAAATGACGCATGTGCTGCGCGGTGAAGACCATATTTCAAACACGCCGAAACAAATCATGATTTATCAAGCATTCGGATGGGATATTCCTGTGTTTGGCCACATGACGTTAATCGTGAATGAAAGCCGCAAAAAGCTCAGTAAACGCGATGAGTCCATCATTCAATTCATCGAGCAATATAAAGATTTAGGATACTTGCCAGAAGCGCTGTTTAACTTTATCGGCCTATTAGGCTGGTCTCCAGTAGGAGAAGAAGAACTTTTTACAAAGGAACAGTTTATTGAAATTTTTGATGTGAATCGTTTATCAAAATCACCAGCATTGTTTGATATGCATAAACTAAAATGGGTCAACAACCAATATGTGAAAGAGCTGGATCTTGAGCAGGTCGTTGAACTGACGCTTCCGCATTTACAGAAGGCCGGTAAAGTCGGAACTGAACTTTCTCCGGAACAGCAGGAATGGATTCGCAAGCTGATTTCTTTATATCATGAGCAATTAAGCTTCGGCGCAGAAATTGTTGAGCTTACTGATTTGTTCTTTAAGGAAGATATCGAGTATAATCAAGAGGCGAAGACTGTTTTAGATGAAGAGCAGGTGCCGGAAGTGCTTAGTGTGTTCGCTGCGAAGCTGGAAGAACTCGAGGAGTTTACACCGGATCATATTAAAGCTTCCATCAAAGCAGTGCAAAAAGAAACAGGACATAAAGGGAAAAAGTTATTTATGCCGATTCGTGTAGCGGTAACTGGCCAGACTCACGGCCCTGAGCTTCCGCAATCGATTGAGCTGATTGGAAGAGAAACCGTTATTAAACGTTTGAAAAATGCTTAATATATGAAATTGTTGACAGGGAAGAGTATAAAACATTAGACCATCACAGAAAGGATCTTCATGGCTGAGAGAGATCCATGGTCGGGTTTTAGAAGTGCGCCCTTAAGACCTTTGAAGAACATTTTGCGAAAAATAAGTATTCAAAGGCGGATGCCGCCGTTATCGGTTAAAGTTGGGAGAACAGTGATCTGTTTTTCAAACAGAGTGGAACCGCGCGGTAAAAGCGTCTCTGTCATGTTGCATGCAGAGACGCTTTTTTTATTGCCTGAAAACAAAAAAAGACAGAAGGAAGCGGGTAGAACGGGGGGAAGCATGTGTTTTTTAAAATGCTTAAAGAAGACATTGATACAGTGTTTGACCAAGATCCGGCAGCAAGAAGCTATTTTGAAGTGATTTTAACTTATTCTGGTTTACATGCTATATGGGCGCATCGGATTGCACATGCTTTATATAAACGGAAATTTTATTTCCTTGCACGCCTTATTTCTCAGATCAGCAGATTTTTTACCGGCATTGAAATCCACCCCGGCGCGACGATAGGGAGAAGGTTCTTTATTGATCATGGTATGGGGGTTGTCATAGGCGAGACGTGCGAAATCGGCAACAATGTGACTGTCTTTCAAGGCGTCACTCTTGGGGGAACGGGGAAAGAAAAAGGGAAGAGGCATCCGACGATCAAGGATGATGCTTTAATAGCGACAGGAGCTAAGGTGCTCGGCTCGATTACAGTCGGAGAAGGTTCGAAAATAGGGGCTGGCTCCGTGGTGCTTCACAATGTTCCTGATTTTTCTACTGTTGTGGGGATACCTGGAAGAGTAGTTGTCCAAAATGGCCAAAAAATTAAACGCGACTTAAATCATCAGGATTTACCTGATCCGGTTTCTGACCGATTTAAGTCTTTAGAGAAGGAAATCTTACAGCTGAAAAGTGAACTTGAAGAAAGAAAAGAAAGGATAAACCAAAAATGACAATCACTCTTTATAATACGCTGACAAGACAAAAGGAAACGTTTGTTCCTCTCGAGGAGGGAAAGGTGAAAATGTATGTGTGCGGCCCGACCGTATACAACTATATTCACATCGGAAATGCCCGTCCCGCTATCGTGTATGATACGGTTCGCAACTATTTGGAATACAGAGGTTACGATGTGCAGTATGTCTCTAACTTCACGGATGTGGATGATAAATTAATCAGAGCGGCTGACGAACTCGGCGAGGATGTTCCGACCATTTCTGAACGTTTTATCAAGGCATATTTTGAAGATGTTGGCGCCTTAGGCTGCAAGAAAGCCGATCTGCATCCGCGTGTAACAGAAAATATGGATGCTATTATTGATTTTGTTCAAGAACTGATAAAAAAAGGCTATGCTTATGAGTCCGATGGAGATGTTTATTTTAAAACGAGAGCATTTGAAGGATACGGAAAGCTTTCTCAGCAATCAATCGATGAACTGAGATCAGGCGCCCGCATCCGAGTAGGCGAGAAAAAAGAAGATGCCCTTGACTTTGCTCTATGGAAAGCGGCAAAAGACGGCGAAATTTCCTGGGATGCCCCGTGGGGAAAAGGCCGTCCGGGCTGGCACATCGAATGCTCCGCGATGGTAAAGAAATATCTTGGGGAACAGATTGATATCCATGCGGGCGGACAGGATTTAACGTTCCCTCACCATGAAAATGAAATTGCACAATCTGAAGCTTTAACAGGCAAGACATTTGCAAAGTATTGGCTTCATAATGGCTATATTAATATTGACAATGAAAAAATGTCTAAATCACTGGGGAACTTTGTTCTGGTGCATGACATTATTAAAAAGCATGATCCGCAGCTGTTGAGATTTTTTATGCTTTCTGTGCATTACCGTCATCCGATTAACTACTCAGAAGAGCTTTTGGAAAATACAAAGAATGCCTTTAATCGTTTGAAAACAGCCTACAGCAACTTGCTTCATCGCTTGAACAGCAGCACGAACTTAACCGCTGATGATGACGAGTGGCTGAAAAAAATCGAAGAACACAGAACCGCTTTTGAAGAAGCGATGGACGATGACTTTAATACCGCAAACGCCATTTCAATTTTGTTTGAGTTAGCGAAGCATGCCAATTACTATTTGCAGGAAGATAATACTGCAGATAAAGTGATTAACGCCTTTATTGAGATGTTTGACAGAATCGCTTCTGTGCTGGGTCTTACAATGGGTGAGCAAGAACTTCTTGATCAAGATGTTGAGGAATTGATTGAGAAAAGAAATGAAGCGCGACGCAACCGTGATTTTGCTTTATCAGACCAAATCCGCGATCAGCTGAAAAGCATGAATATCATTCTTGAGGATACGGCTCAGGGAACTCGCTGGAAGCGGGGAGAGTAACGAATGCTTCAATTTGATCCAATAAAAGATTCAAAGCAGTTAAACGGGCTTGCACTTGCTTATATAGGTGATGCTATTTTTGAGGTTTACGTCAGGCATCACCTGCTTAAGCAGGGGTTTACAAAGCCTAATGATCTTCACAAAAAATCAAGCCGTATTGTATCTGCGAAATCTCAGGCCAATATCCTTTTCCATCTTCAAAATGAAACATTTTTTACGGAGGAAGAGGAGGCTGTGCTGAGAAGAGGCAGAAATGCTAAGTCAGGCACCACGCCTAAAAACACAGATGTTCAGACGTACCGTTATAGTACAGCATTTGAAGCCTTGATCGGACACCTTTTTCTTGAGAAAAAAGAAGAAAGACTGAATCAGCTGGTTGCTGAAGCTATACAATTCGGGACGTCAGGGAGGAAAACAAATGAGTCAGCAACATGATTACGTCATAGGAAAAAATGCAGTCATCGAGACGTTAAAATCAGATCGGGAACTGTACAAGCTATGGATGGCGGAAAACACCGTAAAGGGACAAGCACAGCAGGTGATTGAGCTTGCAAAAAAACAAGGCATCACGATTCAATATGTTCCGAGAAAAAAACTGGATCAAATGGTTTCCGGGCAGCACCAAGGAATTGTGGCACAAGTAGCCGCGTATGAGTATGCAGAATTAGACGATCTATATAAAAGAGCGGAAGAGAAAAACGAACAGCCTTTCTTTCTCGTGTTAGACGAGCTGGAGGACCCGCATAATCTCGGCTCCATCATGAGAACGGCTGATGCGGTAGGCGCTCATGGCATCGTCATCCCAAAACGCAGAGCCGTGGGACTGACAACGACGGTGGCGAAAGCTTCTACAGGAGCCATTGAGCATATTCCGGTTGTAAAAGTCACCAACCTGGCACGCACTTTGGAGGAAATGAAAGAGCGGGGAATCTGGGTTGTCGGAACGGATGCTTCTGCCCGTGAGGATTATCGCACAATGGACGGCACCATGCCTTTAGCCTTGGTCATCGGCAGTGAAGGAAAGGGAATGGGCCGGCTTGTCAAAGAAAAATGCGATTTTCTAATCAAACTCCCTATGGCGGGGAAAGTTACTTCTCTCAACGCCTCTGTAGCGGCCGGCCTTTTGATGTATGAGATCTATAGGAAACGAAGCCCGCTGGGAGAATAATGAAAAATGGATATCCTGTTAGTAGACGGATACAACATGATTGGAGCTTGGCCGCAGCTAAAGGATTTAAAAGCGAACAGTTTTGAAGAAGCAAGGGACGTATTGATTCAAAAGATGGCGGAATACCAATCATATACTGGGAATAGGGTGATTGTTGTTTTTGACGCCCATCTCGTAAAAGGTATTGAGAAGAAACGGACCAACCACAGAGTTGAAGTCATTTTCACAAAAGAAAATGAGACAGCTGATGAGCGGATTGAGAAGCTTGCCCAAGCGTTGAATAATATCGCGACTCAGATTCATGTTGCGACGTCTGATTACACCGAACAATGGGCGATTTTCGGACAAGGGGCGCTGCGAAAGTCCGCTCGGGAGCTGTTAAGAGAAGTCGAAACCATTGAAAGGCGAATTCAAAGGCGGGTCAGAAAGATTACTTCCGAAAAGCCGGCAGGTAAAATCGCCCTATCAGAAGAAGTATTGAAAACGTTTGAAAAATGGCGGCGGGGCGACTTGGATTAGGTTGACGCTTTTTTGTCCAGTAATGTATAATATTTCTATCTACGTGCGCCGGGGGGATCGGAGTGAATCTACAGAACAACAAGGGGAAATTCAACAAAGAGCAGTTTTGCCAGTTGGAGGACGAGCAGGTCATTGAAAAGGTTCATGTTGGGGACAGTGATGCGTTAGATTACTTGATTACGAAATACCGTAATTTCGTTAGGGCAAAGGCCAGATCCTATTTTTTAATAGGCGCTGACAGAGAAGATATCGTGCAGGAAGGAATGATTGGCCTCTATAAGTCTATTCGTGACTTTAGAGAGGACAAGCTTACCTCTTTCAAAGCTTTTGCAGAATTATGTATTACCCGCCAAATTATTACCGCAATAAAGACAGCTACTCGCCAGAAACACATTCCTTTGAATTCCTATGTCTCTTTGGATAAACCGATTTTTGATGAAGAATCAGACCGGACACTGCTTGATGTGATTTCGGGAGCAAAAACACTGAACCCTGAGGAAATGATCATCAATCAAGAAGAATTTGATGATATTGAGATGAAAATGGGAGAATTGTTAAGTGATTTAGAGAGAAAAGTGCTTGTCCTTTATCTTGACGGAAGAAGTTACCAAGAGATCTCGGATGACTTAAACCGGCACGTAAAATCCATCGACAATGCTCTTCAGCGTGTGAAACGAAAGCTGGAGAAGTACTTGGAAATCCGTGAAATCAGTTTATGATAGGTATTTATGGTATATTGACAGTATTTTTCTGACTGTGATATGTTACTAAAATAAAGATCTAACGTCTATTTAGAAAAAGGTGTAATGACATGAGAAAAAAAATTACGTTGGCATGTAAGGCATGCGGAAACCGTAATTATACAACGATGAAAAGCTCTGCATCAGCAGCTGAGCGTTTAGAAGTTAAGAAATACTGCAGTTCTTGCAATTCACATACAGCTCATTTAGAAACAAAATAGTTTTTTTCGCTTTTTAAATTGTGGAGGTCTTTTACATGCGTATGATGAGTTTCTTTAAAGATGTAGGGAAAGAAATGAAAAAGGTAAGCTGGCCTAAAGGGAAAGAGTTAACGCGCTATACCATCACGGTTATATCAACAGTAATCTTTTTTGTTATCTTTTTTGCCCTCCTTGATACAGGAATTTCTCAATTAATTCGTTTAATAGTTGAATAATGGTCAGCAATACGTGCTATAATAGATCATAATATCACTTACCAAAAACCCGTTCAGCGGGTTTTTTCATTGTGTTGAAATTGAAAGTTGTCATAGGCTCGCAGCCTATTTTTTGCTTTAAGGCGTTACGTTTTATATTAAATATTTTTTGCGGGGAGGGAAGGACTGCACAAGTCCTGAATGAGAATGGAAAAGAATTGGTATGTTGTTCACACGTACTCTGGTTATGAGAACAAAGTAAAAGCCAACTTGGAAAAACGTGTTGAATCAATGGGGATGCAGGATAAAATTTTCCGTGTAGTCGTGCCTGAAGAAGAAGAGACCGATATCAAAAACGGTAAGAAAAAAGTTGTGAAAAAGAAAGTGTTCCCTGGTTACGTGCTTGTTGAAATCGTCATGACAGATGATTCTTGGTATGTCGTCCGGAATACGCCGGGAGTTACAGGCTTTGTCGGATCAGCGGGTTCAGGCTCAAAACCGACTGCGCTTCTGCCGGGTGAAGCTGAAACCATTCTGAAGAGAATGGGAATGGACGAGCGTAAAACGGAAATCGATTTTGAATTAAAAGAGACAGTGAAAGTCATAGACGGACCATTTGCCAACTTTACAGGATCAATTGAAGAAATTGATTATGATAAAAGCAAGGTTAAGGTGTTCGTTAATATGTTCGGCCGTGAAACGCCGGTTGAGCTGGAATTTACCCAGATCGACAAATTGTAATGTGAAAAAACTTGAAATTGCTATATAGAAATGATAATATAGCAAAGGTACGTCTTGGGTTTCCAAGGCAGCTAGCTTGATATTTCGTCATTCATATAAAGAATGAAACCTTGAGTGGGAGGGTTTACCCTATTACCACATCACGGACTTAAGGAGGTGTGTCTCGTGGCTAAAAAAGTAGTAAAAGTTGTAAAATTGCAAATTCCTGCTGGAAAAGCTAACCCAGCTCCGCCAGTTGGACCTGCACTAGGTCAAGCCGGTGTAAACATCATGGGATTCTGTAAGGAGTTTAACGCTCGTACAGCTGACCAAGCTGGTCTAATCATTCCTGTTGAAATTTCGGTTTACGAAGACCGTTCATTTACATTTATTACAAAAACTCCACCTGCTGCAGTATTGCTTAAAAAAGCGGCTGGAATTGAGTCTGGTTCTGGTGAACCAAACCGTAATAAAGTTGCAACCGTTAAGCGCGATAAAGTACGCGAAATCGCTGAAACGAAAATGCCTGACTTAAACGCAGCAGACGTTGAAGCGGCAATGCGCATGGTTGAAGGTACTGCCCGCAGTATGGGTATTGTAATCGAGGATTAATTTGTTTCTTGTTGGGTTGCGAGTTTTAACAAGTTCGCAACCCTTATTCGTGGGAGGTCATTCCGCTATAACCACATAAGGAGGAAATTTTAAAATGGCTAAAAAAGGTAAAAAGTACGTTGAAGCTGCTAAGCTTGTAGACCGTGCGAAAGCATACGGTGTAGCTGAAGCGGTGGAACTTACAAAAAAAACGAACACAGCTAAGTTTGACGCTACAGTTGAAGTAGCATTCCGTTTAGGGGTTGACCCTCGTAAAAACGACCAGCAAATCCGCGGTGCAGTAGTACTTCCAAATGGTACTGGTAAAACTCAACGCGTTCTTGTTTTCGCAAAAGGCGAAAAAGCAAAAGAAGCTGAAGCTGCTGGTGCAGATTACGTTGGCGATTCAGATTATATCACTAAAATTCAGCAAGGCTGGTTTGATTTTGATGTAATCGTGGCAACTCCTGATATGATGGGTGAAGTCGGTAAAATCGGACGTGTGCTTGGACCAAAAGGTCTTATGCCAAACCCTAAAACTGGAACTGTTACATTCGAAGTTGAAAAAGCGATCAATGAAATCAAAGCTGGTAAAGTTGAATACCGCGTTGATAAAGCTGGTAACATCCATGTTCCAATCGGTAAAGTTTCTTTTGAGGATGAAAAACTTGTTGAGAACTTCACAACAATGTATGACACTATCCTAAAAGCAAAACCTGCTGCGGCTAAAGGTGTTTACGTGAAAAACGTTGCTGTAACATCTACTATGGGCCCTGGAATCAAAGTGGACGCTTCTACTTTCAGCGTAAAATAAGTATTGACTTTAAAACAGCATTCTGATATTATTCAAAATGTTGTAAAATAAAATATGTCATTTATACCGCAGACAGTAGGGGCTTTACGGCTTAATATCCTACCGAGGTGTATATATATCACAGCTATTACGTTACGTACGCTTGTATATACAGCCTCCATGTCGAATGGAGGCTTTTTATATGTCATTCGTCGTTCAGAGTCGTGATCACCTAACGGTATAAGTGTTACACAACGAATCTACAGGAGGTGTAACCATGAGCAGCGCAATTGAAACAAAAAAAGTTGTTGTTGAAGAGATTGCTTCTAAACTTAAAGAAAGCAAATCAACGATTATCGTTGATTACCGCGGACTTAGCGTGGCTGAAGTAACTGAACTTCGTAAACAACTTCGTGAAGCTAACGTTGAGTTCAAAGTTTACAAAAACTCTATGACTCGCCGTGCGGTTGAACAAGTTGAACTTACTGGTTTGAATGATGTCTTAACTGGACCGAACGCTATTGCATTCAGTACAGAAGATGTTATCGCTCCGGCAAAAGTTATTAACGAATTTGCTAAAACCCACGAAGCTCTAGAAATCAAAGCTGGCGTAATCGAAGGAAACGTCTCTACGGTTGAAGAAGTGAAAGCTCTTGCTGAACTTCCATCACGCGACGGATTACTTTCTATGTTGCTTAGCGTTCTTCAAGCTCCAGTTCGTAACCTTGCACTTGCTACTAAAGCAGTGGCAGAACAAAAGGAAGAACAAGGCGCTTAATTTTATCTGTATCTAAATAAAACAAATGGAGGAATTACAAATGGCTTTAAATATCGAAGAAATCATTGCTTCCGTTAAAGAAGCAACTGTACTTGAATTGAACGACCTAGTAAAAGCAATCGAAGAAGAATTTGGCGTAACTGCTGCTGCTCCTGTAGCTGTAGCTGGCGGAGCTGCTGCTGGCGGAGCTGCTGAAGAGCAAAGCGAATTCGACCTTATCCTTTCTGGTGCAGGCGGACAAAAAATCAAAGTTATCAAAGTTGTACGTGAAATCACTGGTCTTGGCTTGAAAGAAGCTAAAGAACTTGTTGACAACACTCCAAAACCACTTAAAGAAGGTATTGCTAAAGAAGAAGCTGAAGAGCTTAAAGCTAAACTTGAAGAAGTTGGCGCTTCTGTAGAAGTTAAGTAATCTTCACTTGCCTGAAGGGGAAGCTCGCTTTTATAAGGCGGGCTTTTTCTTTGCTTTTCTTTAAGCAATTAAAATGAGGAGGTTCTAATGATGAGTGAACACTATTATTCAGAAAAACCTTCAGTTAAAAGCAACAAACAATCATGGTCTTTTAATTTGCGCAATAAAGACTTTACATTTACAAGCGACAGCGGAGTCTTTTCAAAAAAGGAAGTTGATTTTGGATCTCGTCTGCTGATTGAATCCTTTGAAGAACCGGAAGCCGAAGGTGATTTTTTAGATGTAGGCTGCGGTTATGGTCCAATCGGGCTTTCGCTTGCAAGTGATTTTAAAGACCGGACCATCCACATGATCGACGTTAACGAAAGAGCCGTAGAGCTATCAAATGAAAATGCAGAACACAACGGAATTGAGAATGTCCGTATTTATCAGAGTGATTTATTTTCAAATGTTGATTCTGCTCAAACATTTGCCTCTATTATAACTAATCCCCCAATCCGCGCCGGAAAAAAAGTTGTCCATGCCATCTTTGAAAAAAGCGCTGAACACCTAAGGCCTTCAGGTGATTTGTGGATCGTCATACAGAAAAAACAAGGCGGGCCTTCTGCCATTGATAAACTTAAGGAGCTTTTTGATGAAGTTTCCGTTGTTCAAAAAAAGAAAGGCTATTATATCATAAAAGCAAAAAAAGTTTGACTCGGTATTTTAGCTATGTTAATATTATAAAATGCCAATGTATATATTTTACTTGATATGATAAAATGTCATTCACTATGTATAATTTATACAAGTATGGAAATGCTAATAAAATCGGTATTTGTTTTTGGATGTGGTTTTCTTAATTAGAAACCCTTTTTTCTTTTGTCTTGTAAAAGTATTCTCTTTTACTTGTATTTAAAAAGAAATACTTATTACACATATAATACGCATGATTTGAGGGGTGAATCAGTTGACAGGTCAACTAGTTCAGTATGGACGACACCGCCAGCGCAGAAGCTATGCTCGCATTAGCGAAGTGTTAGAATTACCAAATCTCATTGAAATTCAAACCTCTTCTTATCAGTGGTTTCTTGATGAGGGTCTTAGAGAGATGTTTCAAGACATATCGCCAATTGAGGATTTCACTGGTAACCTCTCTCTTGAGTTCATTGACTACAGTTTAGGAGATCCTAAGTATCCTGTAGAAGAATCAAAAGAACGTGATGTGACTTATTCAGCTCCGCTAAGAGTGAAGGTTCGTTTAATTAACAAAGAAACTGGAGAGGTAAAAGACCAAGATGTCTTCATGGGAGATTTCCCTATTATGACAGATACAGGTACTTTTATCATCAATGGTGCGGAACGTGTTATCGTATCTCAGCTTGTTCGGTCTCCAAGTGTATATTTCAGTGGTAAAGTAGACAAAAACGGTAAAAAAGGTTTTACCGCGACTGTCATTCCAAACCGTGGCGCATGGTTAGAATACGAAACTGATGCGAAAGATGTTGTTTATGTCCGCATTGATCGCACACGTAAGTTGCCGGTTACGGTTCTTTTGCGTGCTCTCGGCTTCGGCTCCGATCAAGAGATTACTGATCTTATCGGAGAAAACGAGTATTTGCGCAATACGCTTGATAAAGATAACACTGAAAACAGTGATAAAGCGCTTCTTGAAATCTACGAGCGCCTCCGTCCTGGAGAACCGCCTACAGTAGAAAACGCAAAAAGCTTGCTTGATTCCCGTTTCTTCGATCCGAAACGGTACGATCTTGCCAATGTAGGACGCTATAAAATTAATAAAAAACTTCATATCAAGAATCGCCTGTTTAACCAAAGACTTGCAGAAACACTTGTTGATCCTGAAACTGGTGAAATTCTTGCAGAAAAAGGACAGATTCTTGACAGAAGAACACTTGATAAAGTGCTGCCATACTTAGAAAACGGAATCGGTTTTAGAAAACTGTATCCTAATGGCGGCGTTGTCGAAGATGAAGTGACGCTTCAATCCATTAAAATCTTTGCTCCTACGGATGCCGAAGGAGAACAGACGATTAATGTGATCGGCAATGCGTACATTGAAGAGGCGATTAAAAACATTACGCCTGCTGATATTATTTCTTCTATCAGCTACTTCTTCAACCTGCTTCACGGAGTAGGCGACACAGATGATATCGATCATCTTGGGAACCGCCGTTTACGTTCTGTCGGTGAGCTTTTGCAAAACCAATTCCGTATCGGTCTAAGCAGAATGGAACGTGTCGTTCGTGAAAGAATGTCAATCCAGGATACGAATACTATCACTCCGCAGCAGCTTATCAATATTCGTCCTGTTATCGCGTCTATTAAAGAGTTCTTTGGAAGCTCTCAGCTTTCTCAGTTCATGGATCAGACGAACCCGCTTGCTGAATTAACGCACAAGCGCCGTCTGTCAGCTCTTGGACCTGGCGGATTGACACGTGAGCGCGCCGGAATGGAAGTACGTGACGTTCACTACTCCCACTATGGCCGTATGTGTCCGATTGAAACGCCTGAGGGCCCGAACATCGGTTTGATCAACTCATTATCATCATATGCGAAAGTGAATCGCTTTGGTTTTATTGAAACGCCATACCGCCGTGTTGACCCTGAAACAGGAAAAGTAACACCTAGAATCGACTACTTAACTGCTGATGAAGAAGATAACTATGTTGTCGCTCAAGCAAACGCGCGACTTGATGACGAGGGTTCTTTCGTAGATGACAGCATTGTAGCCCGTTTCAGAGGGGAGAACACCGTTGTTCCTAGAAACCGTGTGGATTACATGGATGTATCGCCTAAGCAGGTTGTATCTGCTGCGACTGCGTGTATCCCGTTCTTGGAAAACGATGACTCCAACCGTGCATTAATGGGAGCGAACATGCAACGTCAGGCTGTGCCTCTTATGCAGCCGGAAGCGCCATTCGTCGGTACAGGGATGGAATATGTATCCGGGAAAGACTCCGGTGCTGCCGTCATCTGTAAACACCCTGGAATCGTTGAGCGCGTTGAAGCGAAAAACGTTTGGGTGCGCCGTTATGAAGATGTAGACGGTCAAAAAGTAAAAGGAAACCTGGATAAATACAGCTTGCTGAAATTTGTCCGCTCTAACCAAGGTACTTGCTATAACCAGCGTCCGATTGTAAGTGTCGGCGATGAAGTAGTAAAAGGAGAAATCCTTGCTGACGGTCCTTCTATGGAGTTAGGTGAACTTGCACTTGGCCGCAACGTCATGGTCGGCTTCATGACATGGGATGGCTATAACTATGAGGATGCCATCATTATGAGCGAACGTCTTGTGAAGGACGATGTTTATACATCTATTCACATTGAAGAATATGAATCAGAAGCACGTGATACAAAACTTGGACCGGAAGAAATCACTCGTGATATTCCGAACGTCGGGGAAGACGCGCTCCGCAATCTTGACGAACGCGGAATCATCCGTATCGGTGCTGAAGTGAATGACGGAGATCTTCTCGTAGGTAAAGTAACGCCAAAAGGTGTGACTGAACTTACAGCTGAAGAACGCCTGCTTCATGCCATCTTTGGTGAAAAAGCACGCGAGGTCCGTGACACGTCTCTTCGTGTGCCTCACGGCGGCGGCGGAATCATCCACGATGTGAAGGTCTTTAACCGTGAAGACGGTGACGAACTTCCTCCGGGTGTAAATCAGCTAGTACGTGTATATATCGTTCAGAAACGTAAAATTTCTGAAGGAGATAAAATGGCCGGTCGTCACGGTAACAAAGGTGTTATCTCCAAGATTCTTCCAGAAGAAGATATGCCTTACCTTCCTGACGGCACACCGATTGATATCATGCTTAACCCGCTTGGCGTACCATCACGTATGAACATCGGGCAAGTATTGGAGCTTCATATGGGAATGGCAGCTCGTTACCTAGGCATTCACATTGCTTCGCCGGTATTTGACGGAGCACGTGAAGAAGACGTGTGGGAAACACTTGAAGAAGCCGGAATGTCCAGAGATGCGAAGACTGTTCTTTACGACGGACGTACTGGAGAGCCGTTTGACAACCGTGTATCTGTCGGTATCATGTACATGATTAAACTGGCTCACATGGTTGACGATAAACTTCATGCACGCTCTACAGGTCCTTACTCACTTGTTACGCAACAGCCTCTTGGCGGTAAAGCTCAATTTGGCGGACAGCGTTTTGGTGAGATGGAGGTTTGGGCACTTGAAGCTTACGGTGCTGCTTACACTCTTCAAGAAATTCTTACTGTTAAGTCCGATGACGTGGTTGGCCGAGTGAAAACATACGAAGCCATCGTGAAAGGCGATAATGTTCCAGAACCAGGTGTTCCGGAATCATTCAAAGTATTAATTAAAGAACTTCAAAGCTTGGGTATGGATGTTAAAATCCTTTCCGGTGATGAAGAAGAGATAGAAATGAGAGATTTAGAAGACGACGAGGATGGCAAGCAAGCTGACGGTCTGGCTTTATCAAATGATGAAGAGCCGGAAGAAGCTGCTGCACCTGCAGACGTTGAACGTGATGTAGTAACAAAAGAATAGTCTCTAAGTTATAAAGGCAAGTGACATCGGTTAATCCGAAGATAAAAAGGGAGGTAGGCCCCTTGCTAGATGTGAACAATTTTGAGTATATGAACATCGGTCTTGCTTCACCGGATAAAATCCGTTCATGGTCTTTTGGTGAAGTGAAAAAGCCTGAAACGATAAACTATCGTACGTTAAAACCTGAAAAGGACGGCCTGTTTTGCGAACGCATTTTCGGACCGACTAAGGACTGGGAATGTCATTGCGGGAAGTACAAGCGAGTTCGTTATAAAGGCGTTGTTTGTGACCGTTGCGGAGTTGAAGTAACGAGGGCTAAAGTCCGTCGTGAGAGAATGGGGCATATTGAACTTGCTGCCCCTGTTTCTCACATTTGGTATTTCAAAGGAATCCCAAGCCGGATGGGACTTGTACTGGATATGTCACCGCGTGCATTGGAAGAAGTGATTTACTTTGCTTCTTACGTTGTTACAGACCCGGCAAACACACCGCTTGAAAAGAAACAGCTTTTATCTGAAAAGGAATACCGTGCGTATCTTGATAAATACGGCAGCAAATTCCAAGCGTCAATGGGTGCGGAAGCGATTAATAAGCTTCTTCAAGACATTGATCTGGTAAAAGAAGTGGACACGTTAAAAGAAGAGCTGAAAACATCTCAAGGACAGCGCCGTACGCGTGCGATCAAACGCCTTGAAGTATTGGAAGCCTTCCGTAACTCAGGAAACAAGCCTTCATGGATGATCCTTGACGTGCTTCCTGTTATCCCGCCTGAGCTTAGACCGATGGTTCAGCTTGATGGCGGACGTTTTGCGACGTCTGACTTGAACGATCTTTACCGTCGTGTTATCAACCGTAACAACCGTTTAAAACGTCTTTTGGATCTTGGTGCGCCAAGCATCATCGTTCAAAACGAAAAACGTATGCTGCAAGAAGCTGTCGATGCTTTAATTGATAACGGACGCCGCGGACGACCTGTTACCGGTCCTGGTAACAGACCGTTGAAATCTTTATCACATATGCTGAAAGGGAAACAAGGACGTTTCCGTCAAAACCTTCTTGGTAAACGTGTCGATTACTCCGGACGTTCTGTAATCGTCGTAGGTCCTCATTTGAAAATGTATCAATGCGGTCTGCCGAAGGAAATGGCGCTTGAACTCTTCAAACCTTTCGTCATGAAAGAGCTTGTCGAAAAAGGCCTTGCACATAATATTAAAAGCGCAAAACGTAAAATTGAGCGAGTACAGCCTGAAGTATGGGATGTATTAGAATCAGTCATTAAGGAGCATCCGGTTCTTTTAAACCGTGCACCTACGCTTCACAGACTCGGAATTCAGGCGTTCGAACCAACACTTGTTGAAGGTCGCGCAATCCGTCTTCATCCGCTCGTATGTACAGCTTATAACGCTGACTTTGACGGAGACCAAATGGCGGTTCACGTTCCGTTATCTGCAGAAGCACAAGCTGAGGCTCGTATTCTTATGCTTGCTGCTCAAAACATCTTGAACCCTAAAGATGGTAAACCGGTTGTTACACCGTCTCAGGATATGGTATTAGGAAACTACTACTTAACTCTTGAGCGTGCTGGAGCTGTCGGTGAGGGTATGGTCTTTAAAAATACAGATGAGGCTCTTCTTGCTTATCAAAACGGATATGTTCATCTTCATACGAGAGTAGCTGTTGCAGCTAACTCACTTAAGAACGTGACATTTACCGATGAGCAGCGATCAAAACTGTTAATTACAACCGTTGGAAAACTTATTTTCAATGAAATTCTTCCTGAATCATTCCCTTATATGAATGAGCCTACGAAGAGCAATATTGAAGAAAAGACACCTGAGCGCTTCTTCTTAGAAAAAGGTGCCGATGTAAAAGCTGTGATCGAACAACAGCCTGTCAACGCACCGTTTAAGAAAGGCATTTTAGGTAAAATCATTGCGGAGATCTTTAAAAGATTCCACATTACCGAAACATCTAAAATGCTTGACCGTATGAAAAACCTTGGCTTCAGATATTCAACAAAAGCCGGTATTACAGTAGGGGTTTCCGATATCGTCGTTCTTGATGATAAACAAGAAATCCTTGAAGAAGCACAGGGCAAAGTTGACAATGTGTTGAAGCAGTTCAGACGTGGTCTGATTACGGAAGAAGAACGTTATGAACGAGTGATTTCAATTTGGAGTTCGGCTAAAGATGTAATCCAAGGTAAACTGATGCAATCATTAGATGAAGTCAACCCGATTTACATGATGAGTGACTCAGGTGCCCGTGGTAACGCATCTAACTTTACGCAGCTTGCGGGTATGCGTGGTCTGATGGCCAACCCGGCTGGACGAATCATTGAATTACCGATCAAATCAAGTTTCCGTGAGGGTCTTACTGTATTGGAATACTTTATCTCTACTCACGGTGCACGTAAAGGTCTTGCTGATACAGCCTTGAAAACGGCTGACTCAGGTTACCTTACACGTCGTCTTGTTGATGTTGCACAGGACGTTATCATCCGTGAAACAGATTGCGGAACTGACCGAGGTATTTTGGCTAAACCGCTTAGAGAAGGCACTGAAATTATCGAGCGCTTAGAAGAACGTCTTATCGGCCGTTTCTCTAGAAAACAAGTAAGACATCCTGAAACAGATGAAGTGCTTGTGAACGAAAACGAACTGATTGATGAAGATAAAGCTCTCGAAATTGTTGAATCTGGTATTGAAGAAGTCTGGATCCGTTCCGCGTTTACATGTAACACGCCTCATGGTGTGTGTAAACGATGCTACGGCCGAAATCTTGCTACAGGCACTGATGTTGAGGTTGGAGAAGCAGTCGGAATCATCGCTGCCCAATCTATCGGAGAGCCTGGTACACAGTTAACAATGCGTACCTTCCATACAGGCGGGGTTGCAGGAGACGATATTACACAAGGTCTTCCGCGTATCCAAGAGCTTTTCGAAGCGCGTCATCCTAAAGGTCAAGCGACAATTTCTGAAATTGACGGTAAAGTTGCCGAAATTAATGAAGTCCGTGATAAGCAGCAGGAAGTTGTGATTCAAGGCGCGGTTGAAACACGTTCGTATACGGCTCCTTATAATTCTCGCCTTAAAGTTACGGTTGGAGATGAAATTACTCGAGGCCAAGTTCTGACAGAAGGATCAATTGATCCGAAAGAACTTCTCAAAGTAACTGATATTACATCAGTTCAAGAGTATCTTCTTCATGAGGTTCAAAAGGTTTACCGTATGCAAGGTGTGGAAATCGGTGATAAACACGTAGAAGTAATGGTTCGCCAAATGCTTCGCAAAGTCCGTGTAATTGATGCCGGAGATACTGATGTACTTCCTGGCTCATTGCTTGATATTCACCAATTTACTGAAGCGAACAAAAAAGTATTGCTTAAAGGCGATCGTCCAGCTACTGGCCGTCCTGTCTTACTCGGTATTACAAAAGCTTCGCTTGAAACTGACTCATTCTTATCAGCTGCTTCCTTCCAGGAAACAACACGTGTCCTTACAGATGCAGCAATTAAAGGTAAGCGTGATGAACTTCTCGGCCTGAAAGAAAATGTTATCATCGGTAAACTTGTTCCGGCTGGTACAGGTATGATGAAATACCGAAAAGTACAGCCGATTTCAAAGGTACAGCCGACTGATGATATGGTGCCGGTTGAATAGAGTAGAAAAAACTGATGCTTGCTGTTTGAAGGGCTGTTTCGACAGCCTTTCAGCAGTATCATTAGTGAAATATGTCATTCTTTGAGAACATTGACACTAAAAATTGTCATGCGATGTTGACATCCTTCTCCCAGAGTGATAATATAACCAAGGTGCTCGAATTAAACCTGTTACTTTGGAGGATATGTTTATGTCTTATGATAAAGTATCGCAGGCCAAATCAATTATTATTGGTACGAAGCAAACAGTGAAAGCTCTAAAACGAGGTTCAGTAAAGGAAGTCGTCGTTGCAAAGGACGCTGATCCCATTCTTACGTCAAGCGTTATAAAGCTTGCGAAAGATCAAGGTATCGCAGTCTCTGTGGTTGAATCCATGAAAAAGCTCGGCAAAGCCTGCGGAATTGAGGTAGGAGCAGCAGCTGTTGCCATTATGTTATAACGTACTTGTTGTTTTTGCGTAAGATTTTTTCTTGTGTAAAGACATTGTTTTTTGCCTTTTGATGAACCACCTGGGTATGTGGGTTATAAAACATAATGAAGGGAGGAATTACAAAATGCCTACAATTAATCAGCTAATACGTAAAGGACGCGTGAGTAAAGTTGAAAACTCAAAGTCTCCTGCACTTAATAAAGGATACAACAGCTTTAAAAAAGAGCACACTAACGTATCTTCTCCACAAAAACGCGGGGTTTGTACTCGTGTCGGTACAATGACACCGAAAAAACCGAACTCAGCACTTCGTAAATATGCTCGTGTACGTCTAACTAACGGAATTGAGGTTACTGCTTACATTCCAGGTATCGGACACAACTTGCAAGAGCACAGTGTTGTACTTATCCGCGGCGGACGTGTAAAAGACTTACCAGGGGTACGTTACCACATCGTTCGTGGTGCGCTTGACACTGCTGGAGTTGAAAACCGTGCGCAAGGCCGTTCTAAATACGGAACTAAGCGTCCTAAAGCAAAATAATAAACGTTAAGAATTATAATAGATGAAGGGAGGATATTCAGATGCCACGTAAAGGTCCTGTAGCAAAAAGAGATGTTTTACCTGATCCGATTTACAACTCTAAGCTTGTATCTCGTCTTATCAATAAAATGATGATCGACGGTAAAAGAGGTAAATCTCAAACAATCCTATACAAGTCATTCGATATCATTAAAGAACGTACTGGCAATGATGCAATGGAGGTTTTCGAACAAGCATTGAAAAACATCATGCCTGTACTTGAAGTAAAAGCACGCCGTGTAGGTGGTGCGAACTACCAAGTGCCTGTAGAGGTTCGTCCAGAACGCCGTACAACTCTTGGACTTCGCTGGTTAGTAAACTACGCTCGTCTTCGCGGAGAAAAAACGATGGAAGAGCGCTTAGCTAACGAAATCCTTGACGCAGCTAACAATACTGGTGCTGCTGTTAAGAAACGCGAAGATACTCATAAGATGGCTGAAGCAAACAAAGCGTTCGCTCACTATCGCTGGTAGAATATATAGTTTTAAAAATCATAATTTCCTAATAAGGAAGGAGAAATTACCCAATGGCAAGAGAGTTCTCCTTAGAAAAAACTCGTAATATCGGGATCATGGCTCACATTGATGCCGGTAAAACGACAACAACTGAACGTATCTTGTTCTACACAGGCCGTATCCATAAAATTGGTGAAACTCATGAAGGAGCTTCACAAATGGACTGGATGGAGCAGGAACAAGAACGTGGTATCACAATCACATCTGCTGCAACAACTGCACAGTGGAAAGGTTACCGCGTAAACATCATCGATACACCTGGACA
Source organism: Bacillus atrophaeus (assembly GCF_001584335.1). GTDB lineage: Bacteria > Bacillota > Bacilli > Bacillales > Bacillaceae > Bacillus > Bacillus atrophaeus. The sequence goes on along the minus strand of NZ_LSBB01000009.1, from coordinate 30,892 downwards.
CGTAGACTTCACAGTTGAAGTTGAACGTTCACTTCGTGTACTTGATGGTGCAGTTGCTGTACTTGATGCACAATCCGGTGTTGAACCGCAAACAGAAACTGTTTGGCGTCAAGCAACTACTTACGGAGTACCGCGTGTCGTATTTGTTAACAAAATGGACAAAATCGGTGCTGATTTCCTTTACTCCGTAGGAACTTTGAGAGACCGTCTTCAAGCAAACGCTCATGCAATTCAATTGCCGATCGGTGCTGAAGATAACTTTGAAGGTATCATCGACCTTGTAGAAAACGTTGCGTATTTCTACGAAGATGATCTTGGAACTCGTTCTGATGCGAAAGAAATCCCTGAAGAGTACAAAGAACAAGCTGAAGAGCTTCGCAGCAGCCTGATTGAAGCTGTCGCTGAGCTTGATGAAGAGCTTATGGAAAAGTACCTTGAAGGTGAAGAAATCACAATCGACGAGCTGAAAGCTGCTATCCGTAAAGGTACATTGAATGTTGAATTCTATCCTGTACTTGTCGGTTCTGCTTTCAAAAACAAAGGTGTTCAGCTAGTGCTTGACGCAGTTCTTGATTACCTTCCTGCACCGACTGATGTTGAGGCAATTAAAGGTATTCTTCCTGATTCAAATGAAGAAGTGGTTCGTGAATCTTCTGATGATGCGCCATTCTCAGCACTTGCATTTAAAGTTATGACTGACCCTTACGTTGGTAAGCTGACGTTCTTCCGTGTGTACTCTGGAACACTTGATTCCGGTTCATATGTAAGAAACTCATCTAAAGGCAAACGTGAGCGTGTCGGACGTATTCTTCAAATGCACGCCAACAGCCGTGAAGAAATCTCTACTGTATACGCAGGAGATATCGCAGCTGCTGTAGGTCTAAAAGATACTTCTACTGGAGATACTCTATGTGACGAGAAAGACCATGTTATCTTGGAATCAATGGAATTCCCAGAACCGGTTATCGACGTTGCGATCGAGCCTAAGTCTAAAGCTGACCAAGACAAGATGGGTATCGCTCTAGCTAAGCTTGCTGAAGAAGATCCGACTTTCCGTACACAAACAAACCAAGAAACTGGCCAAACAATCATCTCTGGTATGGGTGAACTTCACCTTGATATCATTGTTGATCGTATGAAGCGTGAATTTAAGGTTGAAGCTAACGTTGGTGCACCTCAGGTTGCATACCGTGAAACTTTCCGTTCCGCTGCAAAAGTTGAAGGTAAGTTCGTACGTCAGTCTGGTGGACGCGGTCAGTTCGGGCACGTTTGGATCGAATTCGAACCAAACGAAGAAGGCGCTGGCTTTGAATTCGAAAATGCGATTGTCGGCGGTGTGGTTCCTCGTGAATACATTCCTGCTGTACAAGCTGGTCTTGAAGATGCACTTGATAATGGTGTAATCGCTGGATTCCCGCTAATCGACATTAAAGCAAAACTTTTTGATGGTTCTTACCATGACGTTGACTCAAACGAAATGGCGTTTAAAATCGCTGCTTCTATGGCATTGAAAAATGCGGTCAGCAAATGTAACCCTGTTCTTTTGGAACCGATTATGAAAGTTGAAGTCGTTATTCCTGAAGAATACATGGGAGACATCATGGGCGACATTACTTCACGTCGTGGCCGTGTAGAAGGTATGGAAGCTCGCGGTAACGCTCAAGTTGTTCGCGCTATGGTTCCTCTTTCTGAAATGTTCGGGTACGCTACTGCACTTCGTTCTAATACGCAAGGCCGCGGTACGTTCACAATGCACATGGACCATTACGAAGAAGTGCCGAAGAGCATCTCTGAAGAAATTATCAAAAAAAATAAAGGCGAATAATTGATTTTGCCACTTAACTCAAGTATAACTACTATTGTAAGATGAGAAAGTGAAAGCCTGCTTTCACTTTCTATCACTCTATACATTACTAATTTAAAGCTCTTAAGGAGGATTTTAGAATGGCTAAAGAAAAATTCGACCGTTCCAAATCACATGCCAATATTGGTACAATTGGACACGTTGACCATGGTAAAACAACATTAACTGCTGCTATCTCAACAGTACTTCATAAGAAATCTGGTAAAGGTACAGCTATGGCGTACGATCAAATTGATGGTGCTCCAGAAGAACGCGAGCGCGGTATCACTATCTCTACTGCACACGTTGAGTACGAAACTGACACACGTCACTATGCACACGTTGACTGCCCAGGACACGCTGACTATGTTAAAAACATGATCACTGGTGCTGCGCAAATGGACGGAGCTATCCTTGTAGTATCTGCTGCTGATGGCCCAATGCCACAAACTCGTGAGCACATCCTTCTTTCTAAAAACGTTGGTGTACCTTACATCGTTGTATTCTTAAACAAATGCGACATGGTAGACGACGAAGAGCTTCTTGAACTAGTTGAAATGGAAGTTCGCGATCTTCTTAGCGAATACGATTTCCCTGGCGATGATGTTCCTGTTGTTAAAGGTTCTGCTCTTAAAGCTCTTGAAGGAGACGCTGAGTATGAAGAAAAAATTCTTGAGCTTATGGCTGCGGTTGATGAGTACATCCCAACTCCAGAACGCGACACTGAAAAACCATTCATGATGCCTGTTGAGGACGTTTTCTCAATCACAGGTCGTGGAACAGTTGCTACTGGACGTGTAGAACGCGGACAAGTTAAAGTCGGTGACGAAGTTGAAATCATCGGTCTTCAAGAAGAAAACAGCAAAACAACTGTTACTGGTGTTGAAATGTTCCGTAAGCTTCTTGATTACGCTGAAGCTGGAGACAACATTGGAGCACTTCTTCGCGGTGTAGCTCGTGAAGATATCCAACGTGGTCAAGTACTTGCTAAACCAGGTACAATCACTCCACACAGCAAATTCAAAGCTGAAGTTTATGTTCTTTCAAAAGAAGAGGGTGGACGTCATACTCCATTCTTCTCTAACTACCGTCCTCAGTTCTACTTCCGTACAACTGACGTAACTGGTATCATCCAACTTCCAGAAGGCGTAGAAATGGTTATGCCTGGAGACAACACTGAAATGATCGTTGAGCTTATCTCAACTATCGCTATCGAAGAAGGAACTCGTTTCTCTATTCGTGAAGGCGGACGTACTGTTGGCTCTGGTGTTGTTTCTACAATCACTGAGTAATCGTATAAATGAAACGAGGCCCTTTGGGCCTCGTTTTTTCTTTGTGTCTGATTAAATGTATAATAAAGCTTATCTAAATGTAGGAGCTAAGGGCATGTGTGAAAACAATCATAAGAACCTTCATATTTCTATACTAAAAAAATATCAGATAGGGAACACCGAACAGGTTCTGATGATCAATGGAGCCAATAGATCCAATCCTTTACTGCTGTTCTTGCATGGCGGCCCGGGAACTGCGCAAATTGGCTATGCGAGACATTTTCAAAAGGAATTGGAACAGCACTTCACTGTTGTGAATTGGGATCAACGAGGCGCTGGGCTATCCTATTCAAAACATGTCCTAAAGAGATCAATGACAATCAGGCAGTTAACTGAGGATGCTATCGAGATTGCAGAGATGCTTGTCAATTCATTTAAGGTGCAAAAAATCTATTTGGCCGGCTATTCATGGGGAGCCTTATTAGCTCTAACTGTGCTGCAGGCAAGACCGGATTTATTTTATGCTTATTACGGTATCAGCCAAGTTGTTAACGTGCGAGAAGAAGAACAGGCTGCGTACCGGTGTCTTGAGGAAATGAATCATGAAAACAAAAAATCCATACCTGCTATTTTGCTGCGGTTAATCGGGCCTCCGCCATGGAATAAACAAATCCGCCATGAGATATTTCGATTGTGTATCGAGCTGAGAAGGGGAGGTTTTACCCATAAGAGGCAGCAAGCTATTAAGATATTCAGCCTAATGTTGTTTGGAAAAGAATATGGAGTAAAAGGCTGTTTGCAATATATACGAGGACAAAGCTTCAGCTCTAGAACTTTAATGGATGAACTATATCACTTTGATGCTTTTAAATCAGTTCCTTCTATTAAAGTACCATGTTGTTTTATTTCCGGCAGGCATGACTTGATTATCCCTGGTACGATACCGGAATCTTACTGCCAAAGACTATCCGCTCCCGATAAAAGCTGGCATTGGTTTGAAAATTCAGCTCACTCACCTCATTTAGAAGAGCCTAAATTGTTTGCGGACATACTCAGCACACATGGAAGATACCATTTATGATAGAGATGTTACTGCAGTGTGCACTCAACCTTGATTAATTCAAAGATCACCTGTATAATAAAAAAAGTGTGCAAAACACGTATTATTTAATTAGGTCTTGCAACATGCGTCTATTTTTTGTATAATAGTGCATGTTGGTCTTTGACTGCGATGAAGTGAGAGGTTGCTGACACACCCGGCCGCTTTGCCATGGCAAGGTGATCAGGTTTTTCTCACGGAGAACTGTCTAACGTGAAGTAGGCGAAAAGGAGGGAAAATAATGGCAAAACAAAAAATTCGTATTCGTTTAAAAGCATATGATCATAGAATCCTTGATCAATCTGCAGAGAAGATTGTTGAAACGGCAAAACGTTCTGGTGCTAGTGTATCTGGTCCAATTCCGTTGCCAACTGAAAAATCAGTTTACACGATTCTTCGTGCGGTGCATAAATACAAAGATTCTCGTGAGCAATTTGAAATGCGTACACATAAACGTTTAATCGACATTGTGAACCCAACACCACAAACTGTTGATGCTCTAATGCGATTAGATTTACCATCTGGTGTTGATATCGAAATCAAACTTTAATTCTAAAATATAGAATGATCATAATAGGAGGTGTGACGAATGACCAAAGGAATCTTAGGAAGAAAAATTGGTATGACGCAAGTATTCGCAGAAAACGGTGATCTTATCCCGGTAACTGTTATTGAAGCAGCTGCTAACGTTGTTCTTCAGAAGAAAACTGCTGAAAATGACGGCTACGAAGCTATCCAGCTTGGTTTTGACGACAAGCGTGAAAAGCTTTCAAACAAACCGGAAAAAGGACACGTTGCAAAAGCGGAAACTGCTCCTAAGCGCTTCGTTAAAGAATTACGCGGAGTGGAAATGGATGCGTATGAAGTTGGTCAGGAAGTCAAGGTTGAAATTTTCTCTGCTGGAGAAATCGTAGATGTAACAGGAGTATCTAAAGGTAAAGGTTTCCAAGGTGCAATCAAGCGCCACGGACAATCTCGCGGACCTATGTCTCACGGTTCACGTTACCACAGACGTCCTGGTTCAATGGGACCTGTAGACCCTAACCGTGTATTCAAAGGCAAATTATTGCCTGGACGTATGGGCGGAGAGCAAATCACTGTTCAAAACCTTGAAATCGTAAAAGTTGATGCAGAACGCAATCTTCTTTTGATCAAAGGTAACGTACCTGGTGCGAGAAAATCTTTAATCACTGTTAAAAGTGCGGTTAAATCTAAATAAGTCTCTTAGGAAAGGAGGAAATTGATCATGCCAAAAGTAGCATTATACAACCAAAACGGTTCTACTGCTGGTGATATCGAATTAAACGCTTCTGTATTTGGAATTGAGCCAAATGAAAGTGTTGTATTCGACGCTATTCTTATGCAAAGAGCTTCCTTACGTCAAGGATCTCATAAAGTGAAAAATCGTTCTGAAGTTCGTGGCGGAGGTCGTAAACCATGGCGCCAAAAAGGTACTGGACGTGCCCGTCAAGGTTCTATCCGTTCACCACAATGGCGCGGAGGCGGTGTCGTATTCGGCCCAACACCACGCAGCTATTCTTACAAATTACCTAAAAAAGTTCGCCGCTTGGCAATCAAATCAGCATTGTCTTCTAAAGTGGTAGACAACAATATCGTTGTTCTTGAAGATCTTACTCTAGATGCGGTTAAAACTAAAGAAATGGCAGCTATCCTTAAAGGATTATCTGTTGAGAAAAAAGCTTTAATCGTAACTGCAGATGTAAACGAAACGGTTTCCTTATCGGCTCGTAACATCCCTGGAGTTACAGTTGTTCAAGCTGACGGAATCAACGTATTAGACGTTGTCAACCATGAGAAGCTTCTGATTACGAAAGCTGCGGTTGAAAAAGTAGAGGAGGTGCTTGCATAATGAAAGATCCTCGTGATGTTCTTAAGCGCCCCGTCATTACTGAACGTTCTGCTGATTTAATGACTGATAAAAAATATACTTTTGAAGTTGATGTAAGAGCTAATAAAACAGAAGTGAAAGATGCAGTAGAAAGTATCTTTGGAGTGAAAGTTGACAAAGTCAACATCATGAACTACAAAGGGAAATCTAAACGTGTCGGCCGCTACTCTGGTATGACTAGCCGTCGCAGAAAAGCGATCGTGAAACTTACTGCAGACAGCAAAGAAATCGAAATTTTTGAAGCGTAATTATCTGTAAAAAGAAGGAGGGAAATTCAAAATGGCGATTAAAAAGTATAAACCGACCTCTAATGGACGTCGTGGAATGACAACTTCAGATTTTGCTGAAATCACGACTGACAAGCCGGAAAAATCCTTGCTTGCTCCCCTTCACAAAAAAGGCGGACGTAACAACCAAGGTAAATTGACTGTACGTCACCAAGGTGGCGGACATAAACGCCAATACCGTGTTATCGACTTCAAACGCGATAAAGATGGTATACCTGGACGCGTTGCTACAGTTGAATACGATCCAAACCGTTCAGCTAACATCGCACTAATCAACTATGCAGACGGAGAAAAACGTTACATTCTTGCTCCTAAAGGAATTCAAGTGGGTACTGAAATCATGTCAGGTCCAGAAGCTGACATCAAACCAGGTAATGCACTTCCACTTATCAACATCCCTGTTGGTACAGTTGTGCATAACATTGAATTAAAACCTGGTAAAGGCGGACAGCTAGTACGTTCTGCCGGTACTTCTGCTCAGGTTCTTGGTAAAGAAGGTAAATACGTTCTTGTACGTCTTAATTCTGGTGAAGTTCGCATGATCCTTTCTGCTTGCCGCGCTTCTATCGGTCAAGTAGGTAACGAGCAGCACGAACTTATCAACATTGGTAAAGCAGGACGCTCACGCTGGAAAGGTGTTCGCCCAACAGTCCGCGGTTCTGTAATGAACCCTAACGATCACCCACACGGTGGTGGTGAAGGACGTGCGCCAATCGGACGTAAATCACCAATGTCTCCATGGGGCAAACCGACTCTTGGATTCAAGACACGTAAGAAAACGAACAAATCTGATAAATTTATCGTACGTCGTCGTAAAAATAAATAACGGGGTTGTCTACGGTTCATATCGGACCGTAGTGCAATCACGAAGGGAGGTTCCAAAATGGCTCGCAGCTTAAAAAAAGGACCATTTGTCGATGGACACTTGATGACAAAAATCGAGAAATTAAATGAAACGGACAAGAAGCAAGTTGTAAAAACTTGGTCTCGCCGTTCTACTATTTTCCCACAGTTTATCGGTCACACAATCGCAGTCTATGACGGACGCAAACACGTGCCTGTTTTCGTATCTGAGGATATGGTAGGTCACAAGTTGGGTGAATTCGCACCAACTCGTACGTACAAAGGCCATGCTAGTGATGACAAAAAAACAAGACGCTAAGAGAGGAGGCTTTTAAATGCAAGCAAAAGCTGTCGCAAGAACAGTCCGTATTGCTCCTCGTAAAGCACGTCTAGTAATGGACCTGATTCGAGGCAAGCAAGTAGGTGAAGCAGTATCTATCTTGAACCTAACACCGAGAGCTGCTTCTCCAATTATTGAAAAAGTTTTAAAATCTGCAATCGCAAACGCTGAGCATAACTATGAATTGGACGCTAACAGTCTGGTTATTACTCAAGCTTTCGTTGACGAAGGCCCTACGTTAAAAAGATTCCGCCCACGTGCTATGGGACGTGCGAGCCAAATCAACAAACGTACTAGCCACATTACAATCGTTGTATCAGAAAAGAAGGAGGGATAAGTCGTGGGTCAAAAGGTAAATCCAGTCGGTCTTCGTATCGGAGTCATTCGTGATTGGGAATCTAAGTGGTACGCTGGTAAAGATTACGCTGACTTCCTACACGAAGATTTAAAAATTCGTGAATACATTAGCAAACGCCTTTCTGACGCTTCAGTTTCTAAAGTTGAAATCGAGCGTGCAGCAAACCGCGTTAACATTACGATCCACACTGCTAAGCCTGGTATGGTAATCGGTAAAGGCGGATCAGAAGTCGAAGCACTTCGTAAAGCCCTTAACAGCCTTACTGGCAAGCGTGTGCACATCAACATTCTTGAAATCAAAAGAGCAGATCTTGACGCTCAGCTAGTTGCTGACAACATCGCTCGTCAATTAGAAAACCGTATTTCTTTCCGCCGTGCGCAGAAGCAACAAATCCAACGCACAATGCGTGCTGGAGCACAAGGTGTGAAAACAATGGTTTCTGGTCGTCTTGGCGGTGCGGATATCGCTCGTTCTGAATACTACAGTGAAGGAACTGTTCCATTGCACACATTGCGTGCTGATATTGACTATGCAACATCTGAAGCTGACACAACATACGGTAAGCTTGGTGTGAAAGTCTGGATCTATCGTGGAGAGGTTCTTCCTACTAAGAAGAAAACTGAGGAAGGAGGAAAATAATATGTTATTACCTAAACGCGTTAAATATCGCAGAGAGCATCGCGGAAAAATGCGCGGTCGCGCTAAAGGCGGTACTGAAGTACATTTCGGTGAGTACGGTATCCAAGCTCTTGAAGCTTCATGGATCACAAACCGCCAAATCGAAGCTGCCCGTATTGCGATGACTCGTTACATGAAACGTGGCGGTAAAGTTTGGATTAAAATTTTCCCTTCTAAACCTTACACTGCTAAACCACTTGAGGTACGTATGGGATCCGGTAAAGGGGCTCCTGAAGGTTGGGTAGCTGTTGTAAAACCGGGCAAAGTTTTATTTGAAATTTCTGGTGTGTCTGAAGAGGTTGCTCGTGAAGCACTTCGTCTTGCATCTCACAAATTGCCAATTAAAACGAAGTTCGTAAAACGTGAAGAAATTGGTGGTGAATCAAATGAAAGCTAATGAAATTCGTGACCTTACCACTGCTGAAATTGAACAAAAAGTAAAGTCTCTTAAAGAAGAACTTTTCAATCTTCGCTTTCAATTAGCGACAGGACAACTTGAAAATACTGCTCGCATTCGTGAAGTGCGCAAAGCTATCGCGCGCATGAAAACTGTGATTCGTGAAAGAGAAATTGCTGCTAATAAATAATCACTGAGGGGAGGTCGTGAGCATGAGCGAACGTAACCAACGCAAAGTTTACCAAGGCCGTGTTGTTTCTGACAAAATGGATAAAACCATTACTGTTGTTGTAGAAACTTACAAAAAACATTCACTTTACGGTAAACGCGTAAAATACTCAAAGAAATTCAAAGCACATGATGAAAATAATCAAGCTAAAATCGGAGACATCGTTAAGATCATGGAAACTCGTCCATTATCTGCGACTAAACGTTTTCGTCTAGTTGAAGTTGTCGAAGAAGCTGTTATTATCTAATAAAGTTCGGAATTATGTTTTCCGAAGGGAGGTAACAAAAAATGATTCAACAAGAGACTCGTTTAAAAGTAGCTGACAACTCTGGCGCTCGTGAAGTACTTACAATTAAAGTTCTTGGTGGTTCTGGACGTAAAACGGCTAATATTGGTGATGTAATTGTTTGCACGGTTAAACAAGCAACACCAGGAGGCGTTGTCAAAAAAGGTGAAGTCGTAAGAGCTGTTATCGTTCGCACGAAAAGCGGAGCGCGCAGAAAAGACGGATCATACATCAGCTTCGATGAGAATGCATGTGTTATCATCCGTGACGACAAAAGCCCGCGTGGAACTCGTATCTTCGGACCGGTTGCTCGTGAATTACGTGAAAACAACTTTATGAAAATTGTTTCTCTAGCTCCAGAAGTTATTTAATGAATTAAATGCCTTAGTCAAGGAGGTGCGATCAGGATGCATGTTAAAAAAGGCGATAAAGTAATGGTTATCTCTGGTAAAGATAAAGGCAAACAAGGAACGATCCTTGCTGCTTTCCCTAAAAAGGACCGCGTTTTAGTTGAAGGTGTGAACATGGTGAAGAAACACTCTAAACCAACTCAAGCAAACCCTCAAGGCGGTATTTCTAATCAAGAGGCGTCAATTCATGTATCAAACGTTATGCCGCTCGATCCTAAAACAGGTGAAGTGACTCGCGTAGGATACAAAGTGGAAGATGGCAAAAAAGTTCGTGTAGCAAAGAAATCTGGGCAAGTCTTAGATAAATAGTATTAAAAGGAAGGGAGGTCTATCTCATGAACCGCCTTAAAGAAAAGTACACAAAAGAAATTACACCTGCATTAATGACAAAGTTCAATTATGATTCTGTCATGCAAGTGCCTAAAATCGAAAAAATCGTAATCAACATGGGTGTTGGTGACGCTGTTCAAAACGCTAAAGCAATCGACAGTGCTGTTGAAGAATTAACGTTTATCGCAGGTCAAAAACCTGTCGTTACTCGTGCGAAGAAATCAATTGCTGGATTCCGTCTTCGTGAAGGAATGCCGATCGGTGCGAAAGTAACTCTTCGCGGAGAGCGCATGTATGATTTCCTTGATAAACTAATTTCTGTATCTTTACCGCGTGTACGTGACTTCCGCGGGATTTCTAAAAAATCTTTCGACGGTCGCGGTAACTACACACTTGGTATTAAAGAACAGTTAATCTTCCCTGAAATTGACTACGATAAAGTAACAAAAGTTCGCGGAATGGACATCGTTATCGTAACGACAGCTAATTCTGATGAAGAGGCTCGTGAGCTATTAACTCAAGTAGGTATGCCATTCCAGAAATAATCAATGAAAGGGAGGCGAAATCGTGGCTAAAAAGTCTATGATTGCGAAACAACAACGCACACCAAAGTTTAAAGTACAAGAGTACACTCGCTGCGAACGCTGCGGGCGTCCGCACTCAGTTATTCGTAAATTTAAACTTTGCCGTATTTGTTTCCGTGAACTTGCATATAAAGGACAAATTCCTGGCGTGAAAAAAGCCAGCTGGTAAACCCCGTTAATGGGAAGGAGGTTATTAAATAATGGTTATGACAGATCCAGTTGCAGATATGCTGACTCGCATTCGTAATGCAAACATGGTGCGCCATGAGAAGCTTGAAATCCCGGCTTCTAAATTGAAGAGAGAAATTGCTGAAATTTTAAAGCGTGAAGGTTTCGTTCGTGACGTTGAGTTCGTAGAAGACAGCAAACAAGGTATCATCCGCGTTTTCTTGAAATACGGCCAAAACAACGAGCGCGTTATCACTGGTCTTAAAAGAATCAGCAAACCAGGTTTGCGTGTTTATGCTAAATCTAATGAAGTACCTCGCGTACTTAACGGTCTTGGAATTGCAATTCTTTCTACATCACAAGGTGTTTTGACGGACAAAGAAGCTCGTGCAAAACAAGCTGGTGGAGAAGTTCTAGCATACGTTTGGTAAGAAGTTTAACATGAATGGAGGTGTTTGGTATGTCTCGTGTAGGTAAGAAGTTACTTGAGATTCCTTCTGAAGTTACAGTTACGTTGAACAATGACAATACTGTAGCAGTGAAAGGACCAAAAGGAGAATTAACTCGTACGTTTCATCCTGATATGGAAATTAAAATAGAGGACAATGTGCTTACAGTCGCTCGTCCTTCTGATCATAAAGAGCACCGTGCATTGCATGGTACTACTCGCAGTCTGCTTGGAAACATGGTTGAAGGTGTATCTAAAGGTTTTGAAAGAGGTTTGGAATTAGTCGGTGTCGGTTATCGTGCAGCTAAATCCGGAAATAAACTTGTTTTAAACGTTGGGTACTCTCATCCTGTTGAGATCGTTCCTGAAGAAGGCATCGAAATCGAAGTTCCTTCTCAAACAAAAGTAGTCGTGAAAGGTACAGACAAAGAACGTGTAGGAGCTACTGCTGCTAACATTCGCGCTGTCCGCTCTCCAGAACCTTACAAAGGTAAAGGAATCCGCTACGAAGGTGAAGTTGTTCGCCGTAAAGAAGGTAAATCTGCTAAGTAAGACCGTTTAAAGTGAAGAAAGGAGTGACCTAGATGATTACGAAAACAAGCAAAAATGCTTCTCGTCTTAAAAGACATGCTCGTGTTCGCGCAAAACTTTCGGGTACTGCTGAAAGACCTCGTCTTAATGTTTTCCGTTCAAACAAGCACATTTATGCTCAAGTCATCGATGATGTGAATGGTGTTACACTTGTAAGTGCATCTACTCTTGATAAAGATTTGAACATTGAAAGCACTGGCGATATTTCTGCTGCTACTAAAGTTGGAGAACTAGTTGCGAAACGCGCTGCTGAAAAAGGCGTTTCAAACGTTGTGTTTGACCGCGGCGGATACTTATACCACGGACGTGTAAAAGCGCTGGCTGATGCAGCTCGCGAAGCTGGACTTAAATTTTAATAAAAGAAGGAGGGACACATGACTATGCGTCGTATTGACCCAAGCAAATTAGAGTTAGAAGAACGCTTAGTTACGGTTAACCGCGTAGCGAAAGTTGTTAAAGGTGGTCGTCGTTTCCGTTTCGCAGCTCTTGTCGTTGTCGGCGACAAAAACGGTCACGTAGGATTCGGTACTGGTAAAGCGCAAGAAGTACCAGAAGCGATCCGTAAGGCTGTTGAAGATGCGAAAAAGAATTTGATTGAAGTACCAATGGTTGGAACTACAATTCCACACGAAATCATCGGACGTTTCGGTGCAGGTAACATCTTGTTAAAACCTGCTTCTGAAGGTACTGGAGTTATCGCTGGAGGCCCTGTACGTGCGGTACTTGAGCTTGCTGGTGTAGCTGACATCCTTTCTAAGTCTTTAGGTTCTAACACACCGATCAACATGATTCGTGCAACACTTCAAGGTTTAAGTGAGCTTAAGCGTGCTGAAGATGTTGCGAAGCTTCGTGGAAAATCTGTAGAAGAACTGTTAGGATAAGGAGGGAACATTAATGGCTAAATTAGAAATTACCCTCAAACGCAGTGTAATCGGTCGTCCGGAAGATCAGCGTGTTACTGTGAGAACGCTTGGTTTAAAGAAAACTAACCAAACAGTTGTTCATGAAGATAACGCAGCGATCCGCGGAATGATTAACAAAGTATCTCATTTAGTTTCTGTTAAAGAACAATAAAAATAAATTATAGGCTAAGGAGGTGTCCTAATGAAACTTCATGAATTAAAGCCTTCAGAAGGTTCACGTAAAACGCGTAACCGCGTAGGTCGTGGTATTGGTTCTGGTAACGGTAAAACAGCTGGTAAAGGTCACAAAGGTCAAAACGCTCGTTCTGGCGGCGGTGTACGCCCAGGATTCGAGGGGGGGCAAATGCCTTTATTCCAACGTCTTCCTAAACGCGGTTTTACAAACATCAACCGTAAGGATTACAGTGTAGTCAACTTAGATAAATTAAACGGTTTTGCAGAAGGAACGGAAGTAACTCCTGAACTTCTTCTAGAGACTGGTGTTATAAGCAAACTTAATGCAGGAGTAAAGATTCTTGGCAACGGTAAATTAGAGAAAAAATTAACTGTAAAAGCCAATAAATTCTCTGCTTCTGCGAAAGAAGCTGTTGAAGCTGCTGGCGGTACAGCTGAGGTGATCTAACTTGTTTAAGACAATCTCCAACTTTATGCGTGTGAGTGATATTCGGAATAAAATCATATTCACTTTACTCATGCTTATCGTCTTTCGCATAGGTGCGTTTATTCCTGTACCTTATGTTAACTCTGAGGTATTACAGGCACAGACTCAAATGGGGGTATTTGATCTCCTTAATACATTTGGCGGCGGGGCGCTTTACCAATTCTCTATTCTTGCAATGGGAATTACCCCTTATATCACTGCTTCAATCATCATTCAGCTTCTACAGATGGATGTTGTGCCGAAGTTTACCGAGTGGTCTAAGCAAGGTGAAGTCGGCCGCCGTAAATTAGCTCAGTTTACGAGATACTTTACAATTGTGCTTGGTTTTATCCAAGCATTAGGTATGTCATATGGATTTAACAATCTCGCCAATGGTGCGCTGATTCAAAAATCCGGTATATCCACATACCTAATTATTGCTTTAGTGCTTACGGCTGGAACTGCTTTTTTAATGTGGCTTGGAGAACAAATTACATCACATGGAGTAGGCAACGGAATTTCGATCATCATCTTCGCGGGGATTGTGGCTAGTATTCCGAAAACAGTTGGGCAAATATATGAGACTCAATTTGTCGGCGGCGATGATCAGCTATTTATGCATATTGTAACAATCGCTCTTTTAGTAGTTGCGATTTTAGCAGTTATTGTTGGAGTTATTTTTATTCAGCAAGCCGTTAGGAAAATTGCGATTCAATATGCTAAAGGCACAGGTCGTTCACCTGCTGGCGGAGGACAGTCAACACACCTTCCGCTTAAAGTGAATCCAGCAGGGGTTATTCCGGTAATCTTTGCGGTTGCGTTTCTTATAACGCCGCGTACGATCGCGTCATTTTTTGGATCTAACGATGTTACAAAGTGGATTCAAGCAAACTTTGATAACACGCACCCGGTTGGTATGATTGTATATGTTGCTTTAATTATTGCCTTTACGTACTTTTATGCTTTTGTCCAGGTTAATCCTGAACAAATGGCTGATAATCTTAAAAAACAGGGTGGCTATATCCCGGGGGTTCGTCCAGGGAAAATGACTCAAGATAGAATTACGAGCATTTTGTATCGACTTACGTTTGTGGGTTCTATATTTTTAGCCGTGATTTCCATTCTTCCTATCTTTTTCATTCAATTCGCTGGATTGCCTCAAAGTGCGCAAATTGGCGGTACATCTTTGTTAATTGTTGTCGGAGTAGCCTTAGAGACAATGAAACAACTAGAAAGCCAGTTGGTGAAACGAAACTATCGAGGTTTTATGAAAAATTAGAGGAAATGGTTTATCCATTCCCTCTAAAAAAAGAGAAGACGGGGGAAATCCGAAATGAACTTAGTCTTAATGGGGCTTCCTGGTGCCGGTAAAGGTACACAGGGCGAACGAATTGTTGAGGATTATGGGATACCTCATATCTCAACAGGAGATATGTTTCGTGCTGCTATGAAAGAGGAAACATCACTCGGACTCGAAGCAAAATCTTATATTGATAAGGGAGAGCTCGTACCTGATGAAGTCACAATCGGCATTGTCAAAGAAAGACTCGGCAAGGATGATTGTGAAAGAGGTTTTCTTCTGGACGGATTTCCGCGAACAGTCGCTCAAGCTGAAGCTCTTGAAGCAATTCTTGAGGAATACGGCAAACCGATTGATTATGTCATCAACATTAAAGTAGATAAAGATGCTTTAATGGAACGTCTGACTGGACGCAGAATTTGCAGTGTTTGCGGCACAACCTATCATTTAGTCTTTAATCCGCCGAAAACGCCGGGTATTTGTGATAAAGACGGAGGCGAACTCTATCAACGGGCAGATGATAATGAGGAAACCGTCTCTAAACGGCTTGAGGTAAACATGAAGCAGACTCAGCCTTTACTCGATTTTTATTCTGAGAAAGGATCTCTTGTTAACGTCAATGGCCAACAGGACATTAAAGACGTTTACGGTGATATTAAAGAGCTTCTTGGAGGATTGAATAAATGATTATCTGTAAAACCCCACGTGAACTTGATATCATGCGGGAAGCAGGGCGAATCGTGGCTTTGACTCATGAAGAGATGAAAAAGCACATTAAACCAGGTATCTCGACAAAAGAATTGGATCAAATTGCCGAACGTTTTATAAACAAGCAGGGTGCAATCCCATCTTTTAAGGGGTATAATGGGTTTCGCGGGAGCATTTGTGTATCAGTTAATGAGGAACTCGTTCACGGGATCCCTGGTGACAGGGTGCTGCGTGACGGTGACATCATCAGTATTGATATCGGTGCAAAATTAAATGGCTATCATGGTGACTCTGCTTGGACATATCCTGTAGGAAACATCAGTGATGATGATAAAAAACTGCTGGAAGTGACAGAGGAGTCTTTATATAAAGGCTTGCAGGAAGCAAAACCAGGTGAACGTTTGTCGAATATTTCCCACGCAATACAAACATTTGTCGAAAATGAGCAGTTTTCAGTTGTTAGGGAGTATGTTGGACATGGTGTTGGTCAAGACTTGCATGAGGACCCGCAAATTCCTCATTACGGTCCGCCAAACAAAGGGCCTCGGCTAAAACCTGGTATGGTTCTGGCTATTGAACCAATGGTGAACGCTGGCAGCCGCTATGTGAAAACATTGGCTGATAACTGGACTGTTGTAACGGTAGATGGGAAAAAGTGTGCTCATTTTGAACATACAATTGCGATTACGGAAACGGGTTTTGATATACTGACAAAAGTCTAGGTGATGAGATGATTCCGAAGACAGTTGTTTTTCCGCCTGAAGTAGGGCAGATTGTTCGGATCAAACAGGGTCGGGAAACAAATCAGCTTGCTGTTGTCATAAGAATTGTTGATCATCATCATGTGCTAATAGCAGACGGAGAAAAGCGTACTTTTCATTCTCCTAAGAAAAAGAATATCAATCATTTAACCCTTTATGATTGCGTATCTCCGGAAGTTCAGAACAGTATAAACGAAACAGGGCGTGTGACAAACGGAAAACTGAGATTTTCTCTTTTGAAATTTGTCAGAGAGCAAGTTACTGATTTGAAGAAGGGAGAACACTTGAATGGCGAAAGACGATGTAATTGAAGTGGAAGGTACGATAGTCGAAACGTTGCCAAACGCGATGTTCAAAGTTGAACTTGAGAATGGTCATACAGTTTTGGCTCATGTATCTGGTAAAATCCGCATGCACTTCATTCGCATTTTACCTGGAGACAAAGTTACGGTAGAATTATCTCCATATGACTTAACTCGTGGTAGGATTACGTACCGTTACAAATAAAGCACTCCGGAAACTGAAGGAGGTTGGAAACACATGAAAGTGAGACCATCAGTTAAACCAATCTGTGAAAAATGTAAAGTTATTCGCAGAAAAGGAAAAGTAATGGTGATCTGTGAAAATCCAAAGCATAAACAAAAACAAGGATAATTTATAAGGAGGTGCCCAGAGAATGGCTCGTATTGCTGGTGTAGATATCCCACGTGACAAACGTGTTGTTATTTCATTAACATATGTCTTCGGAATTGGCCGCACAACGGCTCAACAAGTCTTGAAAGAGGCTGGTGTTTCAGAAGATACTCGTGTACGTGATTTGACTGAAGATGAACTTGGTAAAATCCGTGATGTTATTGACAAACTTAAAGTAGAAGGTGACCTTCGCCGTGAAGTTTCTCTTAACATCAAGCGTCTGATCGAAATCGGAAGCTACCGCGGAATTCGCCATCGCAGAGGATTGCCTGTTCGCGGACAAAACTCTAAAAACAACGCGCGTACTCGTAAAGGTCCGCGTCGTACTGTAGCTAACAAGAAAAAATAAGTAAGGGAGGTACCTAAACAATGGCTGCTGCTCGTAAAACAAACACGCGTAAACGTCGCGTGAAAAAGAATATTGAGTCTGGAATCGCTCATATTCGTTCAACTTTCAATAACACGATCGTTACGATCACTGATACTCATGGTAATGCTATTTCTTGGTCAAGTGCCGGAGCTCTAGGTTTCAGAGGATCTCGTAAATCTACTCCTTTTGCTGCACAAATGGCTGCTGAAACAGCTGCTAAAGGATCAATCGAACACGGACTTAAAACTCTAGAAGTTACTGTTAAAGGACCTGGTTCTGGTCGTGAAGCTGCTATCCGTGCACTTCAAGCTGCCGGACTGGAAGTCACTGCTATCAGAGACGTAACTCCTGTTCCTCATAACGGATGCCGTCCACCAAAACGTCGCCGCGTGTAATTTGTTTGTATAGATTTTGTGTCCCTGTCAATAATGGGTTATGATACAGTTATTTATGAAACGAATGCACCGACTCGTTGCCTGAGCACATACGGGACTAAACAATGGGGAATTTCGGATGGAATCTCATATGATTCTATTCGAGGTTTCGACGTTTTGAAGGAGGGTTTTAAGTAATGATCGAGATTGAAAAACCAAAAATCGAAACGGTTGAAATCAGCGACGATGCCAAATTTGGTAAGTTTGTCGTAGAGCCACTTGAGCGTGGATATGGTACTACTCTGGGTAACTCCTTACGTCGTATCCTCTTATCCTCACTCCCTGGTGCCGCTGTAACATCGATCCAGATAGATGGTGTACTACACGAATTCTCGACAATTGAAGGCGTTGTGGAAGATGTAACAACAATTATCTTACACATTAAAAAGCTTGCATTGAAAATCTACTCTGATGAAGAGAAGACGCTTGAAATTGATGTACAGGGTGAAGGTACTGTAACAGCAGCTGATATTACACACGATAGTGATATTGAGATCTTGAATCCTGATCTTCATATTGCAACTCTTGGTGAGAATGCGAGTTTCCGAGTTCGCCTTACCGCTCAAAGAGGACGTGGGTATACACCTGCTGATTCAAACAAAAGAGACGATCAGCCAATCGGCGTGATTCCGATCGATTCAATCTTTACGCCAGTTTCTCGTTTATCTTATCAGGTAGAGAACACTCGTGTAGGCCAGGTTGCAAACTATGATAAACTTACACTTGATGTTTGGACTGATGGAAGCACTGGACCTAAAGAAGCGATTGCGCTTGGTTCAAAGATTTTAACTGAACACCTTAATATATTCGTTGGGTTAACTGACGAAGCTCAGCATGCTGAAATCATGGTTGAAAAAGAAGAGGATCAAAAAGAGAAAGTTCTTGAAATGACGATTGAAGAATTGGATCTTTCTGTGCGTTCTTACAACTGTTTAAAGCGTGCGGGTATTAACACGGTTCAAGAGCTTGCGAACAAGACGGAAGAAGATATGATGAAAGTTCGTAATCTAGGTCGCAAATCACTTGAAGAAGTGAAAGCAAAACTAGAAGAACTCGGACTCGGCCTTCGCAAAGACGATTGACTAGTTTCGATGTGAACTAGGATTTTCGTGTGTTTTTTATTTCAGAACAGCATTCCAATAAAGGAGGGGACATCACATGTCATACAGAAAACTAGGACGTACGAGTGCACAGCGTAAAGCTATGCTTCGTGATCTTACAACTGATTTGATCATCAACGAAAGAATCGAAACAACTGAAACTCGTGCGAAAGAACTTCGCTCAGTAGTTGAAAAAATGATCACGCTAGGCAAGCGCGGTGACCTTCATGCTCGCCGTCAAGCTGCTGCTTACATCCGCAACGAGGTTGCCAATGAAGAAAATAACCAAGATGCACTTCAAAAATTATTCTCTGACGTTGCAACTCGTTACGAGGAGCGCCAAGGTGGATACACACGTATTATGAAGCTTGGTCCTCGCCGTGGTGACGGAGCACCAATGGCAATTATCGAATTGGTTTAATCACATATCTTTGTGTATCTAAAGAAGGGCGGGACAGTTTCTAACTGGATCTATGCCCTTTTTTTAGATACAAAAGCTTTTTGTACAAGAAGATGAAGAGAAAAGCAGAGTTTTAGTTGAGAGGAGGCCAGGCTGTCCATGAATGAAAAACACTTGATATCAGTAAATGACATTACTTATCGGTATCGAAAAGATGCAGAAAGACCGGCACTTGACGGTGTATCCCTGCAAGTGTATGAGGGCGAATGGCTTGCAATAGTTGGTCACAATGGTTCTGGGAAGTCAACGCTGGCCAGGGCATTAAATGGCTTAATTATGCCTGAGACAGGTGAGATTGAGGTAGGCGGCATACCGCTGACTGAGGAATCAGTTTGGGATGTTCGAAAAAAGATTGGAATGGTCTTTCAAAATCCGGATAACCAATTTGTCGGAACGACGGTTCGCGATGATGTGGCTTTTGGTTTAGAAAACAATGGTGTACCGCGGGAAGAAATGATAGAGAGAGTAGATTGGGCGACAAAACAAGTCAACATGTTTGATTTTCTCGATCAAGAGCCGCACCATCTCTCCGGAGGCCAAAAGCAAAGAGTTGCGATTGCGGGAGTTCTCGCCGCACGTCCTGATATTATTATTTTAGATGAAGCAACCTCTATGTTAGATCCGATTGGCAGAGAAGAAGTGCTTGAAACGGTAAGACATTTAAAAGAGCAAGGCATGGCCACAGTTATATCCATTACCCATGATTTGAATGAGGCCGCTAAAGCTGACAGAATCATTGTGATGAATGGCGGCAGGAAGTATGCTGAGGGACCGCCTGAAGAGGTTTTTCGATTAAATGAGGATCTTGTTCAAATCGGCCTTGATCTGCCCTTCTCATTCCAGCTCAGCCAACTGTTGAAAGAAAGCGGAGTGGCTCTGGAAGGAAACCATCTGACTCAGGAAGGGCTGGTGAAAGAGCTATGGACATTACGATCAAAGATGTAGAGCATCGCTATCAGATGAAAACGCCGTTCGAACGGCTTGCCTTATATGATATCAATGCTTTGATTAAGGAAGGAAGCTATGTAGCAGTAATAGGGCACACAGGTTCCGGCAAATCAACTCTTCTTCAGCATTTGAATGGACTGCTGAAGCCGACAAAGGGACAGATATCACTGGGGGATACTGTGCTTCAAGCCGGTAAAAAAAATAAGCAGCTTAAAGCCCTCCGGAAAAAAGTCGGAATCGTTTTCCAATTTCCGGAGCATCAGCTATTTGAAGAAACAGTTTTGAAAGATATTTCTTTTGGTCCAATGAACTTCGGCGTGAGAAAAGAAGATGCTGAACAGAAAGCCAGAGAAATGTTAAAACTCGTCGGGCTGTCAGAGGAACTTCTTGATCGATCACCCTTTGAATTAAGCGGCGGACAGATGCGCCGAGTCGCAATAGCCGGCGTTCTTGCAATGGAGCCGGAAGTGCTTGTCCTGGATGAACCGACAGCCGGACTCGATCCAAGAGGGCGTCAAGACATTATGGACATGTTCTATGAGCTTCATACCAGAGGTAATTTGACGACCATACTTGTCACCCACAGTATGGAGGACGCTGCTGCGTACGCCGATGAAATAATTGTGATGCATCAAGGGACAATTAAAGCAACGGGAACTCCCCGGGATTTATTTGCAAAGGGTGAAGAAATGGCCGATTTGGGTCTTGATCTCCCCGAAACGATTAAATTTCAAAGGCAGCTGGAGATGGCACTCGGCGTCAAATTTGAAAAGCCTATGCTGACAATCGAAGACGCTGCAGCCGAAATCCGTGCTCTCTTTCAGGAGGAGAAAACCTTATGATGGATAGCATGATTATCGGCAAGTATGTACCCGGTTCTTCACTTGTTCACCGTTTGGATCCAAGAACAAAGCTGATTACCATCTTTATGTTTGTTTGTATTGTTTTTTTTGCTAATAATGCCCTGACGTATGCTTTGCTTGGTGTGTTTACGTTTGGTGTTGTCTCCTTAACGAGAGTCCCGTTTCACTTTTTGCTGAAGGGTTTAAAGCCGATTATATGGATTGTGCTGTTTACCTTTCTGCTTCATATTTTAATGACGCGTGAGGGACCGGTCCTCATAGATCTGGGACTCATCAAAATTTATCAAGGCGGACTTGTTCAGGGGATTTTTATTTCTCTCAGATTTGTGTACCTCATCTTAATAACCACACTTCTGACTTTGACCACAACGCCGATTGAAATAACAGACGGAATGGAACAGCTGCTTCACCCTTTTAAAAAGCTCAAGCTTCCCGTCCACGAGCTTGCACTCATGATGTCGATTTCTTTACGTTTTATACCGACTTTGATGGAAGAGACGGATAAGATTATGAAGGCTCAGATGGCAAGAGGGGTGGACTTCACAAGCGGTCCTTTAAAAGACAGAGTAAAGGCAATTGTTCCATTGCTTGTTCCGCTGTTTGTCAGTGCGTTTAAACGGGCGGAGGAGCTTGCTGTCGCCATGGAAGCGAGAGGCTATCAAGGCGGAGAAGGACGTACGAAATACAGAAAGCTTGTATGGACTGGGAAGGATACAGCAGTAATTCTTACTCTTGTACTTTTGGCTGTTCTGTTACTTTTCTTAAGGTCGTAGAGGTGCCGTATGAAAATGAAATGCACGATTTCTTATGATGGACATTTGTTTAACGGATATCAGGTACAGCCGGGAAAAAGGACGGTTCAGGCTGAGCTGGAGAAAGCCTTGGCCATTCTCCATAAGTCTGAAGACAAGGTTCCGGTGATTTCTTCCGGAAGAACGGATAGCGGGGTTCACGCGGCCGGACAGGTCATTCATTTTGATACCCCGTTATCTATTCCGGCAGAGAGATGGCCGTATGCATTAAACGCATTGCTTCCGGGAGATATCGCCGTAAAAACGGCAGAACATGCGGATGATGGGTTCCATGCGCGATTTAGCGCGATCAAAAAAGAGTACCGCTACTTTGTGTACACGGAAAAACACCCGGACGTATTTAAACGGCATTACGCTTACCATTTTTCATATCGTCTCAATGTGCAGAAAATGAGAGAAGCATCAGAGCACCTTATAGGCACTCATGATTTTACGAGCTTTTGCTCCGCTAATACAGAAGTGCGGGATAAAGTCAGGACTATTTATGAACTGGACTGGACCGACACGGATGACGGTTTGCAAATGCGGATTGTAGGGAGCGGTTTTCTATACAATATGGTCAGAATTATCGCGGGCACGCTGTTAGATGTCGGTACTGGAAAATTTTCCGCAGACGATGTGAAAGGCATGCTTGATGCGAAAGACCGAGAAGCTGCGGGGCGTACAGCACCCGGGCATGGACTGTATTTATGGCACGTTTACTATGACAA
Source organism: Bacillus atrophaeus (assembly GCF_001584335.1). Classification (GTDB taxonomy): domain Bacteria; phylum Bacillota; class Bacilli; order Bacillales; family Bacillaceae; genus Bacillus; species Bacillus atrophaeus. The sequence goes on along the minus strand of NZ_LSBB01000009.1, from coordinate 8,099 downwards.
CTAAACCAGGTGTAACATTTTCTTGACAGAGTCTGCATAAAGTTATAAGATATCATATGGTATGTATTTCAACCCCACGATAAGCCCCGGAACTTATTGTGTTGTGAAATAGAACGTAACAGAAGTTTATTGAAAATGACAGATTATTTAGGAGGGAAATTCAATGCGTACAACACCTATGGCTAATGCAAGTACAATTGAACGTAAATGGCTTGTTGTTGATGCTGCTGGCAAGACTCTAGGACGTCTTTCTACAGAAGTTGCATCTATCCTTCGCGGAAAACACAAACCAACTTACACACCACACGTTGACACTGGAGATCATGTGATCATCATCAACGCTGAACAAATCGAGTTAACTGGTAAAAAGTTAACTGACAAGATCTACTACCGTCACACTCAGCATCCAGGCGGTTTGAAATCTAGAACTGCTCTTGAGATGCGTACAAACTACCCTGAGAAAATGCTTGAGCTTGCGATCAAAGGCATGCTTCCAAAAGGTTCTCTAGGTCGTCAAATGTTCAAGAAATTGAACGTATACCGTGGTTCTGAGCATCCACACCAAGCACAACAACCTGAAGTTTACGAACTTCGCGGTTAATTAAAAGGGAGGTTACCAATTTGGCACAGGTTCAATATTACGGTACTGGCCGTCGTAAAAGCTCTGTAGCGCGCGTGCGTTTAGTTCCAGGAGAAGGCCGTATCGTCGTTAATAATCGTGAAATCAACGAATACATTCCATTTGAAGCGTTAATCGAAGATATTAAACAACCTTTAACTCTGACTGAAACAGCTGGAAGCTATGATGTTTTAGTAAGTGTTACAGGAGGCGGTTTCGCTGGACAATCTGGCGCAATCCGTCACGGTATCGCTCGTGCTTTGCTTGAAGCAGATCCTGAATACCGTTTAACTCTTAAACGCGCTGGACTTCTTACTCGTGACTCAAGAATGAAAGAGCGTAAGAAATACGGACTTAAAGGCGCACGTCGTGCACCTCAGTTCTCAAAACGTTAATTTCATCTTGTCAAAAGACTCTCACCCTTTATGGGCTGGGGGTCTTTTTTTTGTCTGAACATAACTCCGCTGAACTCGGGGGAACAACCATATGGTTTCCCAAGTAATAATGTGTCATTCACTGTATCAGTAATCTATATACCCCTTTTTTCTTTTGCAGGAGGAGTTGAAGAAACTGATTACCTCCTCACTAAAGTTTCAGCGGGAGTTCTGGCAAGTACGGCTAAATTTGCTATCTCAGACTTATTTGAGTAACCAAAGCACTGCGATTTATATAAAGAGCAAGAAACCTAAAAACTTAATTGTTGCGAATTTTTGAATTTTTTTCTAATTTTAAAGAGGGATAGCGATGAAAATCTAGAAATATTTGATATACTCTAAACGACTATGACTAAGGAGCACGATTCATGAACTCGCTAGTAACACACAACAGTAAGGCATGGGATAATAAAGTAGAATCAGGCAATGAATGGACTGTTGCTGTAGAAAAAAGGATCATTGAAAAAGCCAAAAACGGGGAGTGGGATATAAGGTTAACGCCGACTAAGGATGTCCCAAAGGAATGGTTCCCGTCTGTAAAGGGTCTAAAAATGCTTTGTTTAGCTGCGGGCGGAGGCCAGCAAGGCCCAATTTTAGCTGCGGCGGGGGCAGACGTCACCATCTTAGACAATTCAGAAAAACAGCTTCAGCAGGATCAATATGTGGCTGAACGTGACGGCCTTACATTACATACTGTAAAAGGAAGCATGAATGATCTTGGGCGCTTTAAGGATGAAACGTTTGATTTCATTGTACATCCCGTCTCAAATGTTTTTATTGATAATGTGCTGCCGGTATGGAAAGAGGCGCATCGGGTACTGAAAAAAAACGGCACATTGATTTCCGGCTTTGTCAATCCGGTGGTGTTTCTCTTTGATATTGAGTTAGAAAAGCAAGGCATTTTAAAAGTGAAGCACTCCATCCCTTACTCCGATCCAGCAGACCTTCCAAAGCAAAAAGTAAAAGAACTTATCCAAAACAATGAAGCACTTGAGTTTGGACATTCATTAGAAGACCAAATCAAGGGACAGATTGATGCTGGATTCATGATTTCTGGCTTTTATGAAGATAAAGGCGGATTTGTATTGGACGAGTATATTAATACATACTCAGTGACAAGAAGCATTAAAGTGTGAAACCAACAGCATCCTCTTATTGGATGCTGTTTTCTGGGGAGGCAGTTATAACATTCTTTTGAAAAAATTCGCTGCCACAGGAGGGATTCCGAGTTCTCTTGCCCAAACAGACAGCTGGCCGATGTGATGGATTTTATGAGTCAGGACGTGTCTTAGAATGTGGGTTTTACTAAATTGTTTAGCCATCCAGCTTACTATAACCTGAATACACTCCATCCTCTTCCCCGCAGCTGTTGATTACCTCAACTACATCTGACCGATAATCCATTGAAAGCTGTTTATTGCTGATGCTTTTAAAGCATGCACAATCGGGGTGGAAAACTTTTCCTCTAATATTTCATGTATCCAGCTTATTTCTCCGTCGATTACGTGGAATCGTGTCTTTAGTATGCTCCCCATACCGCCCGTTCTACTCTTTAGTAATTCTTCTTCGCTTATTTGCTCGCACCAAGAGCAAATAGTTTACTCATTAAAAACTCACCTCTGTATTAAATTCGCTCATTTTTTTACAGACACCTTCTTTTGGCGGAATTTCCATCTGAATGCGGGCATGGTTTTCACAGCCCAGCTTCAAAATAAATGTTAAAAGGAGGGTGCGTCGTATGGCAGAGGTTTTATCATTTATAGAAGTAAAACGTCAGAAAGATTTTGAACTTGAAAAAAATTTACTCAAAGAACTCTCGCTTAGGCAGATCATTCAGTCTGTAAAAGCTTGTCTCACACCGTTATTTCCATTTCTGCATGACGAAAGGGATATCATCAGTGAAGGCTGTATAGATTTTGCTATAGAAGCTTACCTATTGGGAGGGCGCTTTGGTATTTTCGGTTATTACGGAGAATCCATGCAAAGCATAAATGCCCGCTCTGAAAGGGAAGAGGAAGAATTGCGGTTGGAGTTTTTTGATTATCTATATAATTGGACACACGAGCAATATTCCACTTTTGATAAAAAAATGGTTTATGAAGCCTCACGTCAGTTTATTAAAGACTGGTGGACGGAGGGCTTTACCCAAAGAGAAAAACAATGTAAGCTTCGCATGCGGTAATCATAATTCCCGACCCTGTCCCATATTTATAAATAACGGACAAGCGGGAGGGAAAGGGATGAGGAAAAAGCTTAAATGGCTCAGTTTTTTGCTAGGCTTCATCATATTACTGTTTTTATTTAAATATCAATTCAACAATAATGATTCCTGGAAGCCATGGAGTCTGCCTTTGAGCGGGAAGATCATTTACCTGGATCCGGGGCATGGAGGACCGGATGGAGGAGCTGTTGGCGGAGAGCTTTTAGAGAAGGATATTACACTTGAGGTTGCTGACAGGGTAAGGGATTATCTGCAAGAGCAAGGCGCCCTCGTCATTATGACCAGAGAAAGTGATACTGATTTGGCTCCTGAGGGTATGAAAGGCTATAGCAGACGAAAAGCTGAAGATTTAAGAAAACGTGTGACACTGATCAATAAATCAGAGGCGGAACTCTATATCAGCATCCATCTCAATGCAATCCCGTCTCAAAAATGGAGCGGGGCACAAAGTTTTTATTATGGAAAATACAAAGAAAATGAAAAAGTAGCGAAATACATTCAAGACGAATTAAGAACAAATCTGGAAAATACAACCCGAAAAGCAAAGCGGATTCACGGGATATACTTAATGCAAAATGTCACAAAACCTGGGGCGCTTATAGAAGTCGGCTTTCTATCCAATCCCGGGGAAGCGAAACAGTTGGGGAAACCAAAATATCAAGATAAGGTCGCATCTTCTATATATAAAGGTATATTAAGGTATTACACTGAAAAAGGAGACCCTCCGGAATAAGGAGGGTTTTCTCATGCGGTCCTTACTGTTTATGTATGATATAATAACGTTTGTAAACGAATACACAAAAGGGTGAGGTTCGATGATAAGAGAAGATGAAGTAAGAAAGATAGTTGGGGAAATGCGCGAACCTTTTCTTCAAAGACCTCTGGGAGAATTGGATGCAGTAAAAGAAGTGAAAATCAAGCCTGAAAAGCAGCATGTCAGCGTGAAAGTTGCTCTTGCTAAAACGGGTACTGCTGAACAAATGCAGATCCAGCAAGAAATTGTAAATGTGCTAAAAGATGCAGGAGCAGAAACTGTCGGACTCCGTTTCGAAGAACTGCCTGAAGAAACAGTAGCGAAGTTCAGAGCGCCCTCTGCGGAGAACGAAACGCTGTTAAATAGGGATCAGCCGCCGGTATTTCTTGCGGTAGCAAGCGGGAAAGGCGGAGTAGGCAAATCAACAGTATCTGTAAATCTGGCTATTTCTCTTGCGCGACTTGGAAAAAAAGTCGGTTTGATTGATGCTGATATTTACGGATTCAGTGTCCCGGATATGATGGGTATCACAGTACGGCCAACCGTAGAAGGAGAAAAATTACTTCCTGTCGAAAGGTTTGGAGTAAAGGTCATGTCTATGGGCTTCTTTGTAGAAGAAAATGCTCCGGTTGTATGGAGAGGACCTATGCTGGGCAAAATGCTCAACAACTTTTTCAATGAGGTCGAGTGGGGAGAAGTGGACTATATCGTTCTTGATCTTCCGCCTGGTACTGGAGATGTGGCACTTGATGTTCATACCATGCTTCCGAGCTGTAAAGAAATTATCGTATCCACACCGCATCCGACTGCTGCGTTTGTAGCCGCACGGGCCGGATCTATGGCCATAAAAACCGATCATGAGGTCGTAGGTGTTATTGAGAATATGGCTTATTATGAAAGTGCAACAACTGGTGAAAAAGAGTATGTCTTTGGAAAAGGCGGAGGAGATAAGCTTGCAGAAGAACTGAAAGTGCCGCTGCTTGGCAGAATTCCTTTGAAACAGCCTGACTGGAATAAAGACCAGTTCGCGCCATCTGTTTATGATAGAAGCCACCCTATCGGTGAAATTTATTATGAGATTGCAAAAGAAGTTGCTGAGAAAGCTTCTGTTAATGCATAAAGGGGAACCGGGATGATGTAATCCCGGTTGCCGTCTTATTCTTTTTCTTTAGCGGAACTGCTGGCTGCTTTTTTTAATTCATCCTCGAATTGTTTCTTGTATAAAGGACTTGAAAGGGTTTCAGTGATTACTTCCTCTAAGTAACTGCGGAATTCTTGGCTCTTAGCAAGCTCGCTGTATTTCTTATTCATTTCAGGATCCTGCATAATCTGCATCAGCATTTTTTGATAATCAGGATCTTTCATCAGTTTTTTAATGACTTTTTCATGTTCAGATTGAAGGGTTTTAGCAAAGCTCTCGGAAAACTCGGTGTCTTCAAAGATGTTCTTCCAGAAATCTGCGCCCTTTTTAGATGTCAGTGTTTTCTCTATCGTTGACTTAATCGCATCCTGATCAATCACCAACGCTTCATTCATCGCATCATCGTTTAATAATTCCTTAATCGCTTTTTTTCCATCATCCGTCTTTAATATATCGACAACCATTTTTTTAGTCTGGTCATAATCCATATCCGCTGCTTGGTCTTTTGGAGCGCAAGCTGTTACAGATAATAATAAAAAACAGCTTATCAATAGCGTTTTGGCTTTTGACATGCTTAAGCTCCTTTCACATACTTGTCTTACTTTTAATATGAAGAATCCGTCTGAAAATATACATAACAAAATATCGCTATTTGCGATTTTTAGGGGTTGGATAAGAAATGAAAAGCCGTGGACTTGTTCGTTTTTTCTTTTCTATATTGGCAGTAGGTGCACTTATCACGAGTATCGTTGGTTTTGCATTAAAATGGGAAGAATACAAAGAATTGTTTATAAACCTGGAGATAGGTGAGATCTTCTCTGTATTATTGTGGTTTGTAGGGGTGGGTATGATATTCAGCGTAATCAGTCAGATGGGCTTTTTTGTGTTTTTAACGGTTCATCGTTTTGCACTGGAAATCCTAAGATCCTCATCGTTATGGAATTGGCTCCAATTGTTTTTAATCTTATTTGTAGCGTTTGATTTAATGTATGTTCGTTTTTTATTTTTTGGAGGCAGCGGAGAGTCCATCATAGGCTATGCCTGGCTGCCGTTGTTTTTGCTGGTGTTTGGATTGCTTGCGGCATACATGAAGCAAAAGCAGTCCTCAAAAAAAACATTTATATCATCTCTGTTCTTAATGGTTGTCATCACTGCTTTAGAATGGTTTCCGGCTCTAAGAGTAAATGAAGAGGACTGGCTTTATTTAATGCTCTTTCCTTTAATGGGCTGTAATGCTTTTCAATTGCTGATGCTGCCTAAGTTTGCGGAGAAATAAGTCATTTGATTTCTGAAGATTTAGCTTCGGTATTTGCAATGAGATCCCCGACGGAGACATTTTTTAATCCTTTTTCTTTTAAACGGTTTATAATTTCCGGTAAAGCCTCTTCAGTCTGTTTTGCGGAATCTGAGGCGTGTAAAAGGACGATGTCTCCGCCCGCAAGCTGGCTGCTTACATTATCAATAACTTTTTGAACGCCCGGATTTGTCCAGTCGTGTGAGTTAATACTATAGTGAACGACAGTATAATCATACTGGTTCGCAATCTTCAATACATCTTTGTTGAATTGTCCGGTAGGCGGTCTTAATAGATGCACATCTTTAATGCCTAATTTTTCAAATGCGGTCTGAGCCCGGACAATATCCTTCTTAATATCGCTGTTCTCCAGATTTGCGTAGTTTTTATAAGCATAACCCATGCTCCCTATTTGGTGGCCGTCCTTTACGATGCGTGCAACTGTGTCAGGATGACGCTCAGCCCAAGAGGCAGATAAAAAAAACGTCGCGTTTTTAATTCCGTTGGCTTTCAGGGTGTCGAGAATAGGTAAGGCTCTTTCGTCTCCCCAGCTGATATCGAAGGTGAGAGAAACAGAATCAGACTTTGTTTCTCCTTTATAAATTGCTTTTGGACCGCTGTCAGTCGAAAATACAGGAAGGGGAACTGCTTTTTGTATATAAAAGAAACCGGCTGTGGCAAAAGCTGCGATGATGATAATGATTATTTGTTTTACACGTTTTATATGCCACACATAAAAATGATTCACCAGATGACGCCTCCTTATCTTGTCCATAATCCTTGCTTAATCGTATGAAACAAGCCGGACAAATATAACAATCAAAAAGACTTTGAAAAAAAACGAAATTAACTGTTGACCTTTTTAAAGAAACCATGGTATATTATTATTCGTCGCTGATGAACAGCAGACAAAACATAAAAGCTTCAAAATAACTTTAAAAAAAGTTGTTGACATAAAAGAAGCTGAATGGTATAGTAATAAAGTTGCTTCAAACGAAGCGGACAAGATGATCTTTGAAAACTAAACAAGACAAAACGTACCTGTTAATTCAAAGTTTTAACATAAAAATCGCACAGCGATGTGCGTAGTCAGTCAAACTAAGGCCTGCACGATGCAGGTCACGCAGATGTTGCCACAGGATGTGGCGAACTTAATCTGCGGTCCATTATCGGAGAGTTTGATCCTGGCTCAGGACGAACGCTGGCGGCGTGCCTAATACATGCAAGTCGAGCGGACAGATGGGAGCTTGCTCCCTGATGTTAGCGGCGGACGGGTGAGTAACACGTGGGTAACCTGCCTGTAAGACTGGGATAACTCCGGGAAACCGGGGCTAATACCGGATGCTTGTTTGAACCGCATGGTTCAAACATAAAAGGTGGCTTCGGCTACCACTTACAGATGGACCCGCGGCGCATTAGCTAGTTGGTGAGGTAACGGCTCACCAAGGCAACGATGCGTAGCCGACCTGAGAGGGTGATCGGCCACACTGGGACTGAGACACGGCCCAGACTCCTACGGGAGGCAGCAGTAGGGAATCTTCCGCAATGGACGAAAGTCTGACGGAGCAACGCCGCGTGAGTGATGAAGGTTTTCGGATCGTAAAGCTCTGTTGTTAGGGAAGAACAAGTGCCGTTC
>NZ_LSBB01000008.1:0-2500 GCF_001584335.1 Bacillus atrophaeus | reverse complement strand
TCCACTTAACGTATACTTTGGGACCTTAGCTGGCGGTCTGGGCTGTTTCCCTTTCGACTACGGATCTTATCACTCGCAGTCTGACTCCTAAGGATAAGTCATTGGCATTCGGAGTTTGACTGAATTCGGTAACCCGGTAGGGGCCCCTAGTCCAATCAGTGCTCTACCTCCAAGACTCTTACCTTAAGGCTAGCCCTAAAGCTATTTCGGAGAGAACCAGCTATCTCCAGGTTCGATTGGCATTTCACCCCTACCCACACCTCATCCCCGCACTTTTCAACGTGCGTGGGTTCGGGCCTCCATTCAGTGTTACCTGAACTTCACCCTGGACATGGGTAGATCACCTGGTTTCGGGTCTACGACCACGTACTCATGCGCCCTATTCAGACTCGCTTTCGCTGCGGCTCCGCATCTTCTGCTTAACCTTGCACGGGATCGTAACTCGCCGGTTCATTCTACAAAAGGCACGCCATCACCCGTTAACGGGCTCTGACTACTTGTAGGCACACGGTTTCAGGATCTGTTTCACTCCCCTTCCGGGGTGCTTTTCACCTTTCCCTCACGGTACTGGTTCACTATCGGTCACTAGGGAGTATTTAGCCTTGGGAGATGGTCCTCCCGGATTCCGACGGAATTTCACGTGTTCCGCCGTACTCAGGATCCACTCTGGAGAGAACGAAGTTTTGACTACAGGGCTGTTACCTGCTATGGCGGGCCTTTCCAGACCTCTTCATCTACCTCGTTCCTTTGTAACTCCGTATAGAGTGTCCTACAACCCCAAGAGGCAAGCCTCTTGGTTTGGGCTGATCCCGTTTCGCTCGCCGCTACTCAGGGAATCGCATTTGCTTTCTCTTCCTCCGGGTACTTAGATGTTTCAGTTCCCCGGGTCTGCCTTCTCATATCCTATGTATTCAGATATGGATACCACTCCATTACGAGTGGTGGGTTTCCCCATTCGGAAATCTCCGGATCAAAGCTTGCTTACAGCTCCCCGAAGCATATCGGTGTTCGTCCCGTCCTTCATCGGCTCCTAGTGCCAAGGCATCCACCGTGCGCCCTTTCTAACTTAACCGTTAAAAAAGAATCACTACAGTTATTCTTGGTCTTACTTTTGAATGTGATGTCTTACTTATCGTTATCTAGTTTTCAAAGAACANNTCCTTCAAAACTAAACAAGACAGGGAACGTACTGTTTATAAGACCCAAGGTCTTATATTCCGTTAAATATCCTTAGAAAGGAGGTGATCCAGCCGCACCTTCCGATACGGCTACCTTGTTACGACTTCACCCCAATCATCTGTCCCACCTTCGGCGGCTGGCTCCATAAAGGTTACCTCACCGACTTCGGGTGTTACAAACTCTCGTGGTGTGACGGGCGGTGTGTACAAGGCCCGGGAACGTATTCACCGCGGCATGCTGATCCGCGATTACTAGCGATTCCAGCTTCACGCAGTCGAGTTGCAGACTGCGATCCGAACTGAGAACAGATTTGTGGGATTGGCTTAACCTCGCGGTCTCGCTGCCCTTTGTTCTGTCCATTGTAGCACGTGTGTAGCCCAGGTCATAAGGGGCATGATGATTTGACGTCATCCCCACCTTCCTCCGGTTTGTCACCGGCAGTCACCTTAGAGTGCCCAACTGAATGCTGGCAACTAAGATCAAGGGTTGCGCTCGTTGCGGGACTTAACCCAACATCTCACGACACGAGCTGACGACAACCATGCACCACCTGTCACTCTGCCCCCGAAGGGGAAGCCCTATCTCTAGGGGTGTCAGAGGATGTCAAGACCTGGTAAGGTTCTTCGCGTTGCTTCGAATTAAACCACATGCTCCACCGCTTGTGCGGGCCCCCGTCAATTCCTTTGAGTTTCAGTCTTGCGACCGTACTCCCCAGGCGGAGTGCTTAATGCGTTAGCTGCAGCACTAAGGGGCGGAAACCCCCTAACACTTAGCACTCATCGTTTACGGCGTGGACTACCAGGGTATCTAATCCTGTTCGCTCCCCACGCTTTCGCTCCTCAGCGTCAGTTACAGACCAGAGAGTCGCCTTCGCCACTGGTGTTCCTCCACATCTCTACGCATTTCACCGCTACACGTGGAATTCCACTCTCCTCTTCTGCACTCAAGTTCCCCAGTTTCCAATGACCCTCCCCGGTTGAGCCGGGGGCTTTCACATCAGACTTAAGAAACCGCCTGCGAGCCCTTTACGCCCAATAATTCCGGACAACGCTTGCCACCTACGTATTACCGCGGCTGCTGGCACGTAGTTAGCCGTGGCTTTCTGGTTAGGTACCGTCAAGGTGCCGCCCTATTTGAACGGCACTTGTTCTTCCCTAACAACAGAGCTTTACGATCCGAAAACCTTCATCACTCACGCGGCGTTGCTCCGTCAGACTTTCGTCCATTGCGGAAGATTCCCTACTGCTGCCTCCCGTAGGAGTCTGGGCCGTGTCTCAGTCCCAGTGTGGCCGATCACCCTCTCAGGTCGGCTACGCATCGT
>NZ_LSBB01000007.1 GCF_001584335.1 Bacillus atrophaeus | reverse complement strand
CCTCAATTTGCACTATATAAGTCGGCACCATATAGATAGGGACCTGGCTTCCAATAAATGTTTTAAGTTCATTTATATCTAATGATTGATTTCCAACTACATAAGCGCATAAAACATCTTGATTTCTTTTATCTTTTCGATTAATGACTGTAACATTTTTCACCTTGCGGTGTTCTAAGATCACACTCTCAATTTCCCCTAGTTCAACACGGTATCCCCGGATTTTAATTTGATGATCTTTACGGCCTTGAAACTCAATATAGCCTTCTTGAGTAAAGACTCCCACATCACCTGTTTTATATAATCTTCCATAGGATGGATGTTCAATAAATGAAGCTTCTGTTTTTTCCTTAGCATTCAAATATCCCTCTGCTACTCCTTTTCCTCCTATATATAACTCTCCTTTTACTCCTACTGGACAAAGTTCGCTATTATAATCTAAAACATAGTATGTTTGGTTAGCTAAAGGATAGCCATAAGGAATACTGGCCCATTCTTTCTTCACCTGATTAATTGGATAGTAAATAGACCATATTGAAGCCTCAGTAGCTCCTCCTAAACTAATTACTTTACTATCTATAAAGTGATCCTGAATTCTTTCAGGTAAAGTAACAGGTATCCAGTCTCCGCTTAATAAAACTAACCGCAGATCTGGAAGTTCATCATAGTCAATTGCTTCAATACTAGGTTTTTTTTCTTCCTCATCCATATAGTTTACTAGCATTTCCATAATCATAGGAACGGAGTTCCAAACGGTAATACCTTTTTCCTTTACTATATGATAAATAGTTTTAACATCCCTCTGATCTTCGATCATTACCAATGTTGCCCCAACAGAAAAAGCTCCAAAAATATCATATATTGATAAGTCAAAAGACATTGAAGACAGACCAATAAACCGGTCTCTGGCATTTACTTTGAATTTTGAATTAATATCAATGATTGTATTAGTTACTGCCTGATGTGTAATCACTACCCCTTTAGGTTTTCCAGTACTTCCAGAGGTATATATCGCATAAGCAATTTGATCAGGAGACGCTTTACTATCACTTTTTGATTCTTCATAAGTGGAGATAATACTTTTTGCAAGTTCATGTGTTAGTGAAATTTTACATTCACCATCTTGCAAGATATATGTTTGCCTTTCTTTTGGAAAATCTGGGTTAATCGGAATATAAGCAGCTCCAGTTTTTAGGACAGCCAGAATATTAGCAATTGTTTCAATCTCTCGATTGACAATGACGCCTACAAAATCATTAGTCTGAACACCATTCATTTCAAGATAACGAGCTATTCGATTAGACATTACTCTTAATTCCTGATAAGTAATACCTCTGTCTTTAAATTCTATTGCGACATTTTCAGGTGTCTCTAAAGCCTGTCTTTCAAAAAGACGATAAAGCGTATCAGGTTGAATAACTTTTGAAGTATCATTATACTCTGAAACCACTCTCTCTAAATTAGAATGACTAGGATAAGAAAATTGATTATTAGCCAGTAAATTCTCTATTATAGCAACATAGTCATTAAACATAGATTCTATAATATTCTCTTCAAAAAGTTCTGACACATAATCCCAGCTAAGCATAACTCCATCGCCTAGTTGTATAACTTGGTGATCTAAATAAACTTGAGATGTCTGACT
>NZ_LSBB01000006.1 GCF_001584335.1 Bacillus atrophaeus | reverse complement strand
GGCATCGAGTACATCGGCCGAATCGACCAGCAGGTCAAGGTGCGCGGCTACCGGATCGAGCTGTCAGAAATTGAGGTTCGCCTCGCCCAGCTTTCGGCTGTGCAAGACGCGGCAGTTGCTGCGGTGAAGGATAACGCGGGCAATACTGCGTTATGCGCGTACGTTACACCGGAAGACGCTGATACTGAATCACTCAAGTCAGCGTTAAAAGACACGCTGCCGGACTACATGATCCCGGCGTACTGGGTAACGATGGACGAGCTTCCTGTGACCGCCAACGGAAAGGTTGACCGCAAAGCTCTGCCTCAGCCTGATATTGAAGCGCAAAGCGCGGCATACAAGGCGCCGGCCACGGAAATGGAAGAGCTGTTAGCCGATATTTGGCAGGATGTCCTCGGTATCCCGGACATCGGCATAAGCGACAACTTCTTCACACTTGGCGGCGATTCCATCAAAGGCATTCAAATGGCGAGCCGCCTGAACCAGCACGGCTTGAAGCTGGAAATGAAGGATCTTTTCCAGCATCCGACGATCGAAGAGCTGGTGTCTTACGTAGAACGCACGGAAGGCAAAGAGGCTGATCAAGGTCCTGTAGAAGGAGAAGCGATGTTAACGCCGATCCAGCGCTGGTTCTTTGACCGCAAGTTTACGAATCAGCACCATTGGAACCAATCAGTGATGCTTCACGCACCGAAAGGCTTTGACCCGATAGCGGTTGAGAAAACGTTACAGGCACTGACGGAACATCATGACGCGCTTCGTATGGTCTATCGCGAAGAACAGGGAGACGTCATTCAATATAACAGAGGTCTCAACGAAGCATCTGTAGATATGAAGGTGTTCAAACTCAACGGACCGGCGATTGACAATGAGGAAAAAATCGAGCGTGAAGCAGACCATCTCCAAAGCAGCATTGTATTGGAGACTGGCAATCTGTTAAAAGCGGGGCTTTTCCAAGCGGAGGACGGCGACCATTTACTGCTTGCAGTTCATCATTTAGCGGTAGACGGGGTTTCTTGGCGGATTTTACTGGAGGATTTCGCTGCTGTCTATACTCAGTTAAAGCAAGGAAATAAGCCGGTCCTTCCGCAGAAGACCCATTCATTTGCCGAGTATGCCGAGAGGTTAAAAGAATTCGCCAACACGAAGGCCTTCTTAAAGGAAACGGATTATTGGAGACAACTAGAGGAAAACACAATTCAGACGCCGCTTCCGAAAGACCGTCAATCCAGCGATCAGCGAATGAAGCATACAAGAACGGTTCAATTCTCGCTGACTGCCGAAGAAACAGAAAAGCTGACAACAAAGGTTCACGAGGCTTATCACACGGAAATGAATGATATTTTACTGACAGCGCTCGGTTTGGCAATGAAGAACTGGACAGGCCAAGACCAAGTAAGTGTTCACTTAGAGGGACATGGCCGTGAAGAGATACTCGAAGATATATCCATTTCGCGGACTGTCGGCTGGTTTACAAGCATGTACCCGATGGTGCTCAACATGAAGCATGCCGACGATTTGGCATATCAGCTAAAGCAAATGAAAGAAGATATCAGACACGTTCCGAACAAAGGCGTCGGTTACGGCATTTTACGTTATCTGACAGCGCCGGAACATAAAACAGAACTCGAATTCTCTATTCAGCCGGAGATCAGCTTCAACTACTTAGGGCAATTTAACGAAATGGCGGATTCCGGATTGTTTACAAGATCCTCAATGCCATCTGGACAATCATTAAGCCCGGAGACAGAAAAACCGAATGCGCTGGATATCGTCGGTTATATCGAGAATGGAACGCTGACGATGACACTGGCCTATCATTCTCTGGAATTTCATGAAAGAACCATCCAGGCTTTCAGCGATAGCTTTAAAACCCATTTACTCAAAGTAATGGAGCATTGCTTAGCCCAAGATGGCACAGAGCTTACGCCTAGTGATCTTGGTGATGATGATCTGACACTTGATGAGCTTGATAAATTAATGGAAATTTTTTAATAGAAAAAGACAGAGGTGGCATATGAGCAAAAAATCGATTCAGAAGGTGTACCCGTTGACACCGATGCAGGAAGGGATGCTGTATCATGCGATGCTTGATCCGGATTCTTCCTCTTATTTCACACAATTAGAGCTGCGCATTCACGGTGTCTTTGACCTTGAAATCTTTGAAAAAAGCGTCAATGAGCTGATACGGTCATACGATATTCTTCGCACTGTGTTTGTGCATCAGCAGCTTCAAAAGCCTCGCCAAGTCGTATTGGCGGAGCGTAAGACCACAGTGCATTATGAAGATATAACCCAATTAGACGCCCAGCGTCAAAAAGATCGTCTTCACCGTTATAAACAGGACGTGCAGCAGCAGGGCTTTAATCTGGCGAAGGATATCCTGTTTAAAGTGGCGGTTTTCCGGCTGGATGCGGATCATCTGCATCTTGTCTGGAGCAATCATCATATTATGATGGACGGCTGGAGTATGGGAGTGCTCATGAAAAGCTTGTTCCAAAACTATGAAGCGCTCCGCTCGGGCCGCCCGGCTGTCAATGGACAAGGCAAGCCTTACTCCGACTATATTAAATGGCTCGGAAAGCAAGACAATGAAGAAGCGGAACGCTATTGGAGCGAGCGCTTGGCTGAGTTTGAACAGCCAAGCGTGCTCCCGGGCCGCATTTCTGCCGAAAAGGGCATGTACAAAAGCGAAGAGTACAGCTTTGTATGGGATGAGGAACTGGTATCGCTTATTCAACAAACGGCGAATCAACATCAGGTTACAGGACCCAACCTTTTTCAAGCTATTTGGGGAATTGTTCTCAGCAAATACAACTTTACGAACGATGCCGTCTTCGGCACAGTGGTTTCCGGACGTCCATCTGACATTAACGGGATCGAGACAATGGCGGGGCTGTTCATTAACACCATACCGGTCCGCGTAAAGTATGAAACTGAATCTGTCTTCTCCGATGTATTTTCAGCCGTACAAAAGCATGCCGTCGAAGCGGAGCGTTATGATTACGTGCCGCTCTACGACATTCAAAAGCGTTCAGCGCTGGACGGAAGCCTGCTTAACCATCTTGTCGCTTTTGAAAACTATCCTCTTGATAAAGAGCTGGAAAACGGAAGTATGGAAGACCGGCTCGGCTTTTCCATTAAGGTAGACAGCGCTTTTGAACAGACAAGTTTTGATTTTAACCTGATCGTGTATCCGGGGAAAACATGGACGGTCAAAATCAAATATAACAGCGCCGCGTATGATACGGCATTTATAAAAAGAACAGCGAACCATCTGACACGCATGATCAAAGCGGCTGTCCGGCATCCGGAATCCCGCGTGCTGGATCACGGGCTTGTGGATGGAGCGGAAGAACGGCAGATGGTGGAAATTTTTAACGAAACGCAGACAAAGCTTCCGGAAGAACAAGCCGTTCACAAATTGTTTGAAGCGCAAGCGGAACGGACGCCGGCAAGCCTTGCTGTCGTATACGGGGAGCAAGAGCTGACATATCGGCAGCTGAATGAGACAGCGAATCGTCTGGCAAGAAAACTTATCGAACATGGCTTGCAGCAAGGACAGACAGCTGCAATTATGAATGACCGTTCGGCCGAAACCGTGATCGGCATGCTTGCCGTATTGAAGGCAGGCGCCGCATATGTCCCGATTGATCCATCCTTCCCTGAGGACCGGGTTCGTTTTATGGCGGACGACAGTTCCATCCGGCTTGTGCTGACTGTAAAGGCATATGAAGAGCGGGTGAAATGGTTACAAGTCCCTGCCGTTATGATGGACAGCGGCTCAGATCAGGCTGTGAGCGCCGCTGATCTGAACTTGCCTGCCCGCGCTGCGGATTTGGCATATATTATGTACACTTCCGGTTCTACCGGGAAGCCAAAAGGCGTCATGATCGAACACAGAAATATCATACGACTGGTGAAAAACGCCGGGTATGTTCCCGTTCATGAAGAGGATCGGATGGCTCAGACGGGGGCTGTCAGTTTTGATGCCGGAACGTTTGAGGTGTTTGGCGCATTGTTAAACGGCGCGGCGCTTTATCCTGTCAAAAAGGATACGCTGCTGGACGCGAAGGGCTTTTCGGCATTCCTGCGTGAGCATCGCATTACGACGATGTGGCTGACGTCTCCTTTATTCAACCAGCTGGCCGCAAAGGATGCCGCCATGTTCCAAACGCTTCGCCATTTAATCATAGGCGGCGATGCTTTAGTTCCGCATATCGTGAACCAAGTCAAACGGGTTTCTCCGGAGCTTTCTCTTTGGAACGGATACGGACCGACAGAGAATACGACTTTTTCAACGAGCTTTCTTATTGATCGGGAATACAATGGCTCGATACCGATCGGGAAACCAATCGGAAACTCCACCGCTTACATTATGGATGAACAGCAGCGCCTTCAGCCGATCGGGGCACCAGGCGAGCTGTGTGTCGGCGGAAACGGAGTGGCGCGGGGCTATGTAAACTTACCTAAACTGACAGAAAAGCAATTTCTCCAAGATCCTTTCAGACCAGAGGAAAAAATATACCGGACAGGTGATTTGGCGAGATGGCTTCCGGACGGAAATATCGAGTTCTTAGGAAGAATTGATAATCAGGTAAAAGTCCGCGGCTTCAGAATCGAGCTGGGTGAGATTGAAACAAAAATCAGTTTGGCAGACCACGTGACAGAGGCTGCCGCTGTCATTAGAAAAAATAAAGCGGATGAAAACGAAATTTGTGTGTATTTCACCGCTGATCGTGAGCTGTCTGCGGCTGAGCTCCGTAAGTCGCTGTCGCAATCTTTGCCGGAATATATGATTCCAGCTCATTTTATGCAAATGGACAGCCTGCCGCTCACGGCGAACGGAAAGGTCGATAAAAAAGCGCTGCCGGAGCCTCAGTCAGATGCCGTGCAGCCGGAATATGCCGCGCCGCAGACGGAGACGGAGAGAAAATTAGCAGACATTTGGGAAGGGATTCTCGGCGTAAAAGCCGGAGTTACCGACAATTTCTTTACGATCGGCGGCCATTCGCTTAAAGCGATGATGATGACGGCTAAAATCCAAGAGCAGTTTCATAAGGACGTTCCGATTAAAGTGCTGTTTGAAAAGCCGACGATCCAGGAACTGGCACAATTTTTGGAAGAAAACAACAAGGAGGAGCAGCGTTTTGAACCGATTCAGCAAGCGCCTTATCAAGAGCATTATCCTGTATCCTCGGCCCAGCGAAGGATGTATATCCTCAATCAGCTTGGACAAACAAGCACAAGCTACAACGTCCCTGCTGTACTTCTGCTGGAAGGAGAAGTAGACAGAGATCGTCTTGAATCCGCGATTCAGGCGTTAATCAACCGCCATGAAACATTGCGCACTTCTTTTGACATGATAGACGGAGAAGTCGTGCAGATCATTCATAAAAATGTTTCTTTTCAGCTGGAGGCTGCCAAGGGCCGGGAAGAAGATGCGGAAGAACTGATCAAAGATTTTATCCGGCCGTTTGAGTTAAACCGCGCGCCGCTCGTCCGTTCGAAGCTGATCCAGCTTGATAAAGAACGCCATCTGCTGCTGATTGATATGCACCACATTATTACAGACGGCAGCTCGACGGGCATTTTAATCGGGGATCTGGCTAAATTGTATCAAGGCGCGGACTTAGAAACGCCTAAGCTTCACTATAAAGATTTTTCTGTCTGGCAAAACCATCAATCACAAAAAGAAAAACAAAAAGCGCACGAAGAATATTGGCTCGATACGTTTAAAGGGAATTTGCCGGTTCTCGATCTGCCGACGGATTATCCGCGTCCGTCCGAACGCAGCTTTGCCGGAGAACGGGTCATGTTCGGCATCGACAAACAAGTCACCGCACAGATTAAGAAGCTGCTGTCTGACACGGACACAACGATGTATATGTTCTTATTGGCCGCTTTCCATGTATTGCTGGCTAAATATGCATCACAGGAAGATATTGTTGTCGGCTCTCCGACCGCGGGCAGAACGCATCCTGATCTTCAGGACGTACCTGGAATGTTTGTCAACACGGTGGCTTTACGGACATCACCTTTAGGTGAGAAAACCTTTAAACAGTTCTTAGATGAAGTGAAAACAATCAGCCTTCAGGCATTTGAGCACCAGAGCTATCCGCTCGAGGAATTAATCGAACAACTGCCGCTGACAAGAGACACAAGCAGGAGTCCGCTGTTCAGCGTGTTATTTAACATGCAAAACATGGAGATTCCGTCCTTGAGATTAGGAGATTTGCAGATTTCCTCTTATTCCATGCATCATCATGTGGCTAAATTCGATTTATCTTTAGAAGCGGTGGAGCGCGGGGACGAGATTGGTTTAAGCTTCGATTACGCGACAGCTTTGTTTAAAGACGAGACCATCCGGCGTTGGAGCAGCCATTTCATAAACATGATAAAAGCTGCTGCCGAACATCCGAATATGAGGCTCGCTGATTTGGAACTGCTCTCCCCAGCGGAGCGGGAAGCTCTTCTGACTGAAGAAACACATTCAGCAGCGGACGTGTCGGGGCATACGACATTTGCATCTTTATTTGAAAATAGAGCGCAGCAGTCACCTGAACGGACAGCGGTTTTCGGTGAAAGGAAATTGACCTATCGCGAGCTGGACGAGCAGGCAAACCAGCTGGCGCGTCATCTCCGCACACATGGAGCCGGCAGTGAAGAGATCGTCGGCATTGTCATGGACCGGACTGTCAATTTGATGGTGTCTATTCTCGGCGTCATGAAGGCCGGTGCCGCTTTCCTTCCGATTGATCCGGATACACCTGAAGAAAGAATCGGTTATTCATTGGAAGACAGCGGAGCGAAGATTGTTCTCGCTGACGAGAGAAATATGACGGCCATTGCCGGTTATCAAGGTGAAATAGTCAATATTGATACGGCTGATTGGCGCCGGGAAAGCAAGGAGCGGCTAGAACCTGTTGCAGGTTCTGGCAATCTTGCTTATGTCATTTACACATCCGGTACGACCGGAAAGCCTAAAGGCGTGCAGATTGAACATCGCAATCTCGTGAACTATGTGTCTTGGTTTTCAAAGGAGGCCGGGCTGACAGAAGGAGATAAAGCGGTACTGGTGTCGTCCTACTCATTTGATTTGGGCTACACAAGTCTGTTTCCTGTTCTCTCCTCAGGCGGCGAGCTTCATATCGTGCCAAAAGAGACATACACCGCGCCGGATCAGCTTGGGCGTTATATGAAGGAACACGGCATTACCTATATCAAACTGACACCGTCACTATTTCACACGATTGTCAACACCTCCCGTTTTTCAGAAGGGAAGCATTTTGACTCGCTCCGTTTGGTTGTGCTCGGCGGAGAGAAAATTATTCCGGCTGATGTCAGCGCCTTCCATGCGGTCTATGCCGATACAGCTTTTATCAATCATTACGGTCCGACAGAAACAACGATCGGCACAGTCGCCCAACATATTGATCTGTCAGACCTGGCGCAATACGCAGAACGTCCGACAATCGGGCGGCCGATTGCCAATACAGGCGCTCTTGTGCTAAACGGGGCATTAAAGCTTGTTCCTCCGGGAGCGAGCGGCGAGCTCTATATTACGGGCCGGGGGCTTGCCAGAGGGTACCTCCGCCGTCCGCATCTCACAGCCGAGAGATTCATTGAAAATCCATATTCACCGGGAAGCTTGATGTACAAGACCGGAGACGTGGTGCGAAGACTTTCTGACGGAACGATTGAATTTATCGGACGTGCCGATGATCAAGTGAAAATCCGCGGATACCGTATCGAACTGAAAGAAATTGAAACCGTTCTGCTCGGAGTAAGCGGCATTCAAGAAGCGGTGGTTCTGGGGGTTTCAGAAGGCGGTCTTCAGGAACTTTGCGCTTATTATAAAGCGGACAAAGCGTATGAAGGGGCTGAAATTCGCAAGCTGCTTGCGAAGAAGCTTCCGTCTCACATGCTGCCGGCGTACTTTGTGCAGATTGAGTCAATCCCGCTCACCGCAAATGGGAAAACCGACAGAAACGCTTTGCCGAAACCAAACACGGCCCATACCGGGCATCTCGCATCGGCTGCTCCGGAAACTGAGCTGGAAGAGAAGCTTTGCCGTATTTGGCAGAATACCCTCGGCATTGAAACGCTTGGCATAGATGATAACTTCTTTGATCTCGGCGGCCATTCCTTAAAAGGAATGATGCTGATCGCCAATATTCAGGCTGAGCTCGAAAAAACAGTACCGTTAAAAGCACTTTTTGAGCAGCCGACGATTCGCCAGCTGGCTGCCTATTTGGAAGCCTCGGCTCAATCGGGCGGTTATCGGAAGATTACCCCCGCCAAAAAGCGTGAGGTCTATCCGGTGTCTTCGGCTCAAAAACGGATGTATGTGTTGAACCAGCTTGACCGAAACGGCACGAGCTATAATATGCCGTCCGTTCTTCTGATGGAAGGGGATCTCGACATCGCGCGTTTGCAGGAGGCGCTCAATCAGCTTGTGAACCGCCATGAATCGCTGCGAACCTCATTTGCTGAGGCTGACGGCCAGCCCGTCCAAACGATCATGGAGCAAGCTGAAATAGACCTGCATGTGTTTGAAGCTGAAGAAGCGGAAGCAAAACAGCGGATCAAAGCATTTATCCGTCCGTTTGATATAAGCTCAGGACCGCTCATCCGCGCTGGATTGATCCGCGTGGGAGAGAAGAAACACCTTCTGCTATTGGATATGCATCATATTATCGCTGACGGAGTTTCCAGGAGCATTTTTGTACAAGAACTGGCATCGCTGTATAAGGGAGAAACCCTTCCTAAACCGCAGCTTCATTATAAAGATTTTGCAGTTTGGCAGAATGAATCAGCGCAAGTTGAACAGATGAAGGAACACGAGGAGTTCTGGCTCTCGGCTTTTGCGGGCGATCTTCCGGAGCTTGACCTTCCGCTTGATTATCCCCGTCCTCCCGTACAGAGCTTTAAAGGGGACACGATCCGCTTCGCAGCAGAAAGAGAGACGGCGAAGGCGATTGAAGAATTGCTGGCCGCTACCGGAACAACCTTGCACATGGTGCTGCATACCGTATTCCATGTCTTTTTAAGCAAAATCACCGGCCAAAAGGATATTGTCATCGGCTCAGTTACAGCAGGCAGAACAAATGCTGATTTGCAGGGAATGCCAGGTATGTTCGTCAATACGCTTGCGCTGCGCAACGAAGCAGGTGAAAACCAAACCTTTGCTCAGCTTCTTGAGCAAGTGAAACATACGAATCTTGAGGCATTGGAGCATCAGGACTATCCATTCGAAGACTTGATCGGAAAGCTTGAACTGGCAAGGGATATGAGCCGAAACCCATTGTTCAATGTCATGGTGACAACGGAAGACCCTGATAAAGAACAGCTTAAGCTCGAAAATCTGAAAATCACCCCGTATCAAGCAGATCAAGGCACGTCTAAATTTGATCTGACTCTCGGCGGGTTTGAGGATGAAAACGGTATTGGCCTTCAGCTGGAATATGCGACCGATTTATTTAAAAAAGAAACGGCCGAACAATGGAGCATATATCTTTTGCGGCTGTTAGAAGCGGTTGCCGCCAACCCTGACCAAAAACTCTCACGCCTGTCACTGGCTGACGAAGCAGAAAAACAAAGCCTGCTTGATGCATGGAAAGGCAAAACGCTTTCTGTGCCGCGGGACAAAACAGTTCATCAGCTGTTTGAAGAAACCGCTGATTGCTTCGGCACTCGCCAAGCCGTCACGTACAACGGAAGCTCATGGACATACAGCGAGCTGAACGCCAAAGCGAACCGTCTGGCGCGTATTCTGATCGACTGCGGCGTCAGCGCGGATGACCGCGTCGGCATTCTCACGAAGCCGTCGCTCGAAATGTCCGCCGCGGTGCTGGGCGTGCTGAAAGCAGGCGCGGCATTTGTGCCGATTGACCCTGAGTATCCGGATCAGCGGATTCAATACATTTTAGAAGACAGCGGCGCGAAGCTTCTGTTTACACAGGAAGAACTGAGTGTGCCTGAAAGCTACACGGGAGAAGTCATTCTTCTGAATGGGGAGCGCTCCATTTTGAGCCTGCCGCTTGACGAGAACGACCGGGCGAATCCGCAGACAGAGACAAACGCGGATCACCTCGCATATATGATTTACACGTCAGGAACGACTGGACAGCCGAAGGGTGTCATGGTCGAACACCACGCGCTTGTGAACCTGTGCTTCTGGCATCACGACGCATTTGGTATGACGGCAGAGGACCGCAGTGCGAAATACGCGGGCTTCGGATTTGACGCATCCATTTGGGAAATGTTCCCGACATGGACGATCGGTGCCGAGCTTCACGTGATTGATGAAGCGATCCGTCTCGATATCATCCGCCTGAATGAGTATTTCGAACAAAACGGCGTCACGATCACCTTCCTGCCGACCCAGCTGGCGGAGCAATTTATGGAGCTTGAAAACAAATCGCTCCGAGTGCTTCTGA
>NZ_LSBB01000005.1 GCF_001584335.1 Bacillus atrophaeus | reverse complement strand
GACTTAACCACACTTTTGAATTAGTGCTTACGCGTTATCTAGTTTTGAGAGAACACTCTCAAATTGTTTGGTGGCGATAGCGAAGAGGTCACACCCGTTCCCATACCGAACACGGTAGTTAAGCTCTTCAGCGCCGATGGTAGTCGGGGGCTTCCCCCTGTGAGAGTAGGACGCCGCCAAGCAATTGCACGTCAGTGCAGATATGGAGGATTAGCTCAGCTGGGAGAGCATCTGCCTTACAAGCAGAGGGTCGGCGGTTCGAGCCCGTCATCCTCCACCATTCTTGGATATACATAATGTTTTGTATCTTTGACATATCGAGCCGGTGTAGCTCAATTGGTAGAGCAACTGACTTGTAATCAGTAGGTTGGGGGTTCAAGTCCTCTTGCCGGCACCACTTTTATATGGTATAATACTTAAGTCTCTTTTAAAAAGAGCCATTAGCTCAGTTGGTAGAGCATCTGACTTTTAATCAGAGGGTCGAAGGTTCGAGTCCTTCATGGCTCACCATTTTCATGCGGGTGTGGCGGAATTGGCAGACGCGCTAGACTTAGGATCTAGTGTCTTATGACGTGGGGGTTCAAGTCCCTTCACCCGCATTATATAGGATGACAGTTGTTAATCAGTTGGACATCCTGTCTGCGGAAGTAGTTCAGTGGTAGAACATCACCTTGCCAAGGTGGGGGTCGCGGGTTCGAATCCCGTCTTCCGCTCCAACTATACCATCCACGCCGGGGTGGTGGAATTGGCAGACACACAGGACTTAAAATCCTGCGGTAGGTGACTACCGTGCCGGTTCAAGTCCGGCCCTCGGCATTTAAAATGTTGCGCCCGTAGCTCAATTGGATAGAGCGTTTGACTACGGATCAAAAGGTTAGGGGTTCGACTCCTCTCGGGCGCGCCATTATATATTAAGATCGGGAAGTAGCTCAGCTTGGTAGAGCACTTGGTTTGGGACCAAGGGGTCGCAGGTTCGAATCCTGTCTTCCCGACCATTTCTCGGGGCCTTAGCTCAGCTGGGAGAGCGCCTGCCTTGCACGCAGGAGGTCAGCGGTTCGATCCCGCTAGGCTCCACTTGATTTTAATAAAAGTTTTGGCGGTGTAGCTCAGCTGGCTAGAGCGTACGGTTCATACCCGTGAGGTCGGGGGTTCGATCCCCTCCGCCGCTACCAAAGGACCTTTAGCTCAGTTGGTTAGAGCAGACGGCTCATAACCGTCCGGTCGTAGGTTCGAGTCCTACAAGGTCCACCACTATACGGAGGAATACCCAAGTCTGGCTGAAGGGATCGGTCTTGAAAACCGACAGGGGTGTCAAAGCCCGCGGGGGTTCGAATCCCTCTTCCTCCGCCATACATATTTCTTCAAACTTAATATTTTTTATATCATCGCGGGGTGGAGCAGTTCGGTAGCTCGTCGGGCTCATAACCCGAAGGTCGCAGGTTCAAATCCTGCCCCCGCAACCAATTTTTAAAATCAGTACTCAGAACAGAGTACATTAAAATGGTCCGGTAGTTCAGTTGGTTAGAATGCCTGCCTGTCACGCAGGAGGTCGCGGGTTCGAGTCCCGTCCGGACCGCCATTTTTAAATAGTTTGGCTCGGTAGCTCAGTTGGTAGAGCAACGGACTGAAAATCCGTGTGTCGGCGGTTCGATTCCGTCCCGAGCCACCTTTTACAATTTTATATATTTTGGCGGTTGTGGCGAAGTGGTTAACGCACCAGATTGTGGCTCTGGCACTCGTGGGTTCGATTCCCATCAATCGCCCCAAATAAAAATGCGGGTGTAGTTTAGTGGTAAAACCTCAGCCTTCCAAGCTGATGTCGTGGGTTCGATTCCCATCACCCGCTCCATTTTTGTATCGTCATGGGCCTGTAGCTCAGCTGGTTAGAGCGCACGCCTGATAAGCGTGAGGTCGATGGTTCGAGTCCATTCAGGCCCACCATGACCCATTTATTTTATTCCACAGTAGCTCAGTGGTAGAGCTATCGGCTGTTAACCGATCGGTCGCAGGTTCGAGTCCTGCCTGTGGAGCCATATGGAGAAGTACTCAAGTGGCTGAAGAGGCGCCCCTGCTAAGGGTGTAGGTCGTGTAAGCGGCGCGAGGGTTCAAATCCCTCCTTCTCCGCCATATAAAGGCCCGTTGGTCAAGCGGTTAAGACACCGCCCTTTCACGGCGGTAACACGGGTTCGAATCCCGTACGGGTCATCCTGAAAACCTTGCATATCCTGCAAGGTTTTTTTGTTATCGTAAGAAAGTTTAGGCAGTTTTATGATATACATGATTATGACAAAAATCCCTATATTCTTCGCGCCATTTCAGAAAATGCAGTTTTATGTCAATAACTATAAGCGCTTACAATAGAGGGCTTTTTTTTATTTCTTCGAATAAATAATATAAATGAAAACTATGATGACAGAAAGGATGATTATATGACCGATGCCAGCCCAACAGCACATGATGTTTATCTTTTTCATGAAGGCTGTCTGTTTCAAAGCTATCAACTGTTTGGTGCGCATTATCAAGAGCTGAATGGAGAAAAAGGATTTAGATTTTGTGTTTGGGCGCCTCATGCGTTGGATGTACGAGTGGCTGGCGATTTTAATAACTGGTCAGGTAAGATCCATGCCATGGACAAAGTAAATGATCAGGGAATTTGGAGTTTGTTTATTTCAGATATGGCAGAGGGAGAGCGATATAAGTATGAAATTGTGACAGAGAGCGGAGATATTCAACTAAAATCAGATCCATACGCTTTCTATTCTGAAGTCAGGCCCAATACCGCCTCCATTACTTATGATCTAACAGGCTATACATGGCATGATCAGAAATGGATGAAAAAGCTGAAAGCAAAGCCCATTTATGAGAAACCAGTCTTTATATATGAGCTACATCTTGGGTCGTGGAAAAAACACTCCGACGGAAGGCTCTATTCTTATCAAGAATTAACTGATTCTCTTATCCCATATGTAAAAGAACACGGCTTTACCCATATCGAGCTTATGCCGGTAATTGAGCATCCGTATGACCGCTCTTGGGGTTATCAGGGAACCGGATATTTCAGTCCGACAAGCCGGTTCGGCACACCGCATGATTTGATGAATTTTATAGACCAATGCCACCAGCAACATATAGGCGTGATTCTGGATTGGGTGCCGGGCCACTTTTGTAAGGATTCACATGGACTGTATATGTTTGATGGAAAGCCGGTTTATGAATATCAAGAAGCGCATGACAGAGAGAACTGGGTTTGGGGCACCGCTAATTTTGATTTAGGGAAATCTGAAGTTCATAGTTTTTTAATATCTAACGCGTTGTACTGGGCGGAGATCTATCATATAGATGGATTCAGGGTCGATGCTGTGGCGAACCTGCTGTATTGGCCAAATCAGGAGGAGCGTCATGAAAACCCATATGCCATAGGATTTTTAAAAAAGTTGAATCAAAAGATGAATGAGGCTTACCCGCATGTGTTGATGATTGCGGAGGATTCTACAGATTGGCCTGATGTGACACGTCCTGCGCAGGAGGGGGGGCTTGGCTTTCATTTTAAGTGGAACATGGGATGGATGAACGATATATTGAAATATACGGAGGCGCCGCCTGGCCAAAGGAAAAGCCTGCATCAGCTTGTTTCGTTTTCTTTGCTTTATGCCTTCAGGGAGCATTATATTTTACCGTTTTCTCACGATGAAGTGGTTTACGGAAAGAAGTCTCTTCTAAACAAAATGCCCGGTGATTATTGGCAAAAATTTGCCCAATATCGGCTGCTTCTCGGCTATTTCACAGTCCATCCCGGAAAAAAGCTATTATTTATGGGCGGTGAATTTGCCCAATTCGATGAATGGAAAGATACAGAGCAGCTAGATTGGTTTTTAGACACCTTCCCCATGCATCAAAAAGCCAGAGTATTTACCCAAGATCTTCTTCGCTTTTATCAAAAAAGTAAAATCCTTTACGAAAATGACCATCGTGGCTCATCTTTTGAATGGATTGATGTTCATAATGATGAACAATCAATCTTTTCTTTTATTCGGTACGGCAAACGGAGTGGTGAGGCACTAATTATTGTTTGTAATTTTACTCCTGAGGTCTATCATCAGTTTGATGTAGGCGTTCCTTTTTATACCGATTACATCGAAGTATTGAACAGTGACAATAAGAGGTACGGAGGTTCCGGCCAAATCAATGGAAAGCCCTTGCAGTCGAGGAAAGGAACTCTGCATCAGAAACCTTGTAATGTAACAATGACCGTCCCCCCTTACGGTATTTCTATCATGCGGGCCGTAAAAAGAAGAGGAGAGATCAAGTGATGAAAAAACAATGTGTGGCTATGCTCCTCGCCGGCGGGAAAGGCAGCCGTCTGCATTCTTTGACAAAAAGTATGGCAAAGCCGGCTGTTTCATTTGGCGGAAAATACAGGATTATTGATTTTACATTAAGCAATTGCTCTAATTCAGGAATTGATACGGTCGGCATTTTAACACAATATCAGCCGCTTGAGCTGAATTCATATATAGGTATCGGCAGCGCCTGGGACCTTGACAGGCATAATGGTGGAGTAACCGTTTTGCCGCCTTACGCTGAGTCATCTGAAGTCAAATGGTACAAAGGGACGGCAAGCGCGATTTATGAAAATCTCAATTATCTCAATCAGTATGATCCGGAGTATGTGCTGATTTTATCAGGTGATCACATTTATAAGATGGATTACGGGAAAATGCTCGATTTTCATATTAAAAAGAATGCGGATGCCACGATTTCTGTTATTGAGGTGGGGTGGGATGAAGCCAGCCGCTTTGGCATTATGAAGACAAATGGGGCAGGAGACATTACCCACTTTGATGAAAAGCCTAAGATTCCTAAAAGCAATCTTGCTTCAATGGGAATCTATATTTTTAATTGGCCGCTATTGAAAAGCTATCTGGAAATGGATGACTGCAACCAGTATTCAAGCCATGATTTTGGAAAGGATATCATACCTCTTTTACTCGAAGACAAAAGAAAGCTCTCCGCCTATCCGTTTAAAGGGTACTGGAAGGATGTCGGGACTGTTCAGAGTCTGTGGGAGGCCAATATGGATTTATTAACTGGAGAATCGGATTTAAAGCTGTTTGATCGAGATTGGAAAATCTATTCTGTTAATCCTAATCAGCCTCCGCAATATATCTCGGCAGAAGCGTGTGTACATGAGTCGCTGGTCAATGAAGGATGCGCCGTTTATGGAGATATTTCTCATTCCGTTCTTTTTCAAGGCGTAACGGTCGGGAGGCATTCACAAATTAATCGGTCGGTTATTATGCCGGATGTGACGATCGGCGAGAATGTCATTATCGAGAATGCCATTGTGCCCAGAGGCTTTACACTGCCGGATGGGGCAGTGATAAGATCAAATAATAATGGAGAGGCGCTGCTCGTTACAGAAGAATTTGTTGAAAGGGAATTGATCTAAAGCTGAAGAGGGGGCAACGGCAGTTGATAAATAACCAAATATTGGGTGTTATAGATGAAACCACATATAAGCATTCTCTTCAGGATTTAGCCGCGCAAAGATCGCTGGGCGCCATTCCTTTTGCGGGGAGGTACCGATTGATTGATTTTATGCTGTCTAATATGGTGAATGCGGACATTAGGAGTGTAGCGATATTTCCAAAGTATCGCTATCGTTCTCTGATGGATCACCTTGGAGCCGGCAAGGAATGGGATTTGCACCGGAAAAAAGACGGTTTGTTCTTTTTTCCGTCGCCTCATCTGCATCATGAGTACGATGAATTCGGCTCATTCCGGCAGTTTTCCGATCATCTTGATTATTTTCATCGAAGCTCGCAGCAGTATGCTGTCATTACAAACAGCCATACCGTTTGTAACATCCAATTTAAATATGTGCTGAAAAGGCATCAGGAGGCGGGCTGTGATATTACGGAGGTATATCAGGACGGACAATCGCTGCAGATCTATCTCATGTCTTCTAAGCTCTTGAAAGACCTTATTTACGGGCATGCCGAAAAAGGTTATAAGACGATTCAGGAAGCTGTGGAAAAAGAGTCTTCAACATTGACGGTCTGTCCTTATGAATATTCCGGATACGCCGCGGTTATTGATTCGGTGGAGAAGTATTATCTTCATAGCATGCAGCTCATTCAGCCGAGTTTTTGGCAGCAGGTCTTTTTGCCGCAGCTGCCGATCTATACGAAGGTGAAGGATGAGCCTCCGACCAAATACGGAAAACACAGCGCTGTCAGAAACTCTCTCGTTGCCAATGGCTGCGTTCTTGAAGGCGAAGTCGAGAATTGTATCCTGTTTCGGGGGGTTCATGTCGGTAAAGGAACGAAGCTGAAAAATTGCATTATTATGCAAAAAACACAAATAGGTGAAGATTGTGTATTGGACCAGGTTATTTCTGATAAAGACGTGAGAATCGGCAACACGACTGAAGCTGCCGGAACAATTAAACAGCCTCTCGTCTTAAAAAAAGGTCTTGTGCAAGGAGAGCTGATGAATTCTTGAAGGTGTTATTTGCTGTTTCAGAATGTACGCCATTTGTAAAATCAGGAGGTCTTGCTGATGTGGCCGGAGCGCTGCCGAAAGAGCTGGCGCGTCTCGGAAACGATATAGCCGTCATGCTGCCCAAATACAGCCAAATTCCAAGCAAGTGGAAAAACAATATGAAAAAAATAGCCGAATGCACGGTGGCCGTTGGCTGGCGGCAGCAATATTGCGGCATTGAACATCTCGTTGAAGATGATGTGAATTATTACTTTATTGACAATGAATATTACTTTAAAAGAGACGGCTTGTACGGCCATTTTGACGATGGCGAACGATTTGCTTTTTTCTCAAGGGCCGTTTTGGAGGCAGCCCTCGTTTTGAAATTTCAGGCAGATATTGTCCACACACATGATTGGCATACTGCCATGGTCAACTATCTGCTGAAGGAGGAATATCGAAATAATCGTTTTTATGAACAGATGAAAAGTGTGTTCACCATCCATAATCTCCAATTTCAAGGCATGTTTCCGCCTGACGTCACACATGATTTACTAGGCCTTGATATGGACCATTTTCATTATGAGAGATTAGAATGCAATGGATTTGTTAATTTTATGAAAGCGGGTATTATCGCAGCTGACCATATCACAACAGTCAGCCCGACATACAGAAATGAAATCCTGACGCCTTATTACGGTGAGCGGCTTGAGCGTGTTTTGCAATATAGAGAAGCTGATTTGACCGGGATTCTCAATGGAATTGATGAGGTATTTTATCAGCCGAAGCATGACCCGTATATTGAAGCGCATTACGACTCAAAGCGTTTATCAGGAAAGGAAATAAATAAAACAAAGCTTAGGCAGAGAATGGGGCTTCCCGAAACGGAGAACGTTCCTTTAATCAGTATGGTGACGAGGCTTACGAAGCAAAAGGGGCTTGACCTTGTTCGCCGGATTTTGCATGAAGTGCTTGAGGAACATGATGTTCAGTTTATAGTGCTCGGGACAGGAGAACGGGAATTTGAGGATTATTTTCGGTATGCAGAGTTTGCTTTTCATGACAAATGCCGGGCGTATATCGGATTTGATGAGGCGCTCGCCCATCATATTTATGCAGGCTCAGATATGTTCCTCATGCCGTCTAAGTTTGAGCCGTGCGGTTTAGGGCAGTTGATCGCACTGCAGTACGGGACCATTCCGATTGTTAGAGAAACAGGCGGGCTGCATGACACCGTCAGTTCATACCGTGAGGAAGAGAATAAGGGAAACGGCTTTACTTTCTCAGCCTTTAATGCCCATGATTTGAAATTTACGATAAGCAGAGCGATTTCTTTTTATCATCAAAAGGATGAATGGAAGAGCATCATGA
This sequence comes from Bacillus atrophaeus, assembly GCF_001584335.1. Lineage (GTDB taxonomy): Bacteria > Bacillota > Bacilli > Bacillales > Bacillaceae > Bacillus > Bacillus atrophaeus. The sequence goes on along the minus strand of NZ_LSBB01000005.1, from coordinate 54,198 downwards.
AAAACGCAATGAATGCAGATTACAGCTGGAGCAGGTCAGCGAAACAATACCAGCGCATTTTCGAGCTTTTGACAAGGAGTGGACGGGATGTTCTCGAGTAAAGAACGCTTTGCGGCCTTATTTTTGCAGCGTCTTGAAATGACGTGCGGAAAAAGTTTTAAAGATTCGACCAAGCTGGATCAATATAAGACACTGGGCATTATGGTCAGAGAATATATCAGTTCTAACTGGATACAGACAAATGAAAAGAGCAGGTCGAACTCCGGGAAACAAACGTATTATCTTTCGATTGAATTTCTTCTCGGCCAGCTGCTTGACCAGAACTTAATTAATCTTGGCGTGCGGGATGTGGCGGAGGCGGGGCTGAAAGAGATCGGCATCAGCTTGCAGGAGGTGCTCGATATAGAGACGGACGCCGGGCTGGGAAATGGCGGGCTGGGAAGGCTTGCTGCCTGTTTTTTAGATTCACTTGCGTCATTAAATTTGCCGGGGCACGGAATGGGAATCCGCTATAAGCATGGTTTATTCGAACAAAAGATCGTTGACGGACATCAGGTGGAGCTGCCGGAGCAATGGCTGAAAAACGGGAATGTGTGGGAAGTGAGAAATGCTGATCAATCAGTTGATGTGCCGTTTTGGGGGCAAGTGAATGTATCTGATCAGAATGGGCGTCTGACTTTTCGCCATGAGCATGCCACGCTGATTACCGCTGTGCCGTACGATATTCCGGTTATCGGCTATGACACCGGCACCGTTAACACCTTAAGGCTTTGGAATGCCGAGCCGTACATCCATCATCATGAAACGGATATTTTATCATATAAGCGGGAAACGGAGGCTGTCTCTGAGTTTTTATATCCTGATGACACACATGATGAAGGAAAAATATTACGGCTTAAACAGCAATATTTTTTAGTGTGCGCGAGCGTCAAAAGCATTGTGAACAGCTACCGGAAAACGCATAAATCACTATACGGCCTTCATAAAAAGGTGAGCATTCATATTAATGATACACATCCCGCTCTGGCCGTTCCCGAGCTGATGCGCATTTTACTTGATGAGGAAAAAATGAGCTGGGAGGAAGCCTGGCACATTACGGTACATACGATTTCTTATACGAATCATACAACGCTATCGGAAGCGCTTGAAAAATGGCCGATTCATTTGTTTAAGCCTCTTCTTCCGCGTATGTATATGATTATAGAAGAGATCAATGAGCGATTTTGCCGCTCTGTATGGGAGCAGTATCCGGGGGATTGGAAAAGGATAGAGAATGCTGCGATTACCGCCCACGGTGTTGTGAAAATGGCCCATCTGGCAATTGTGGGCAGTTACAGCGTAAATGGCGTTGCGAAGATTCACTCGGATATTTTGAAGGAAAGAGAAATGAAAGGCTTCCACATTCTGTTTCCGAAAAAGTTTAACAACAAAACAAATGGAATTACACACAGAAGGTGGCTGTTAAAAGCAAATCCGGATTTATCGGCAATGATTTCGGATTCTATCGGAGAAAGATGGATTAAGCAGCCGGAAGCTTTAATCGATTTGAAATCATTTGCCTATGATGCGGCCTTTATTGAGCAATTTCAATTGATTAAAGAAAAGAAAAAACAAGAGCTTGCCGATATCATTTTTTGCACGTCAGGGGTGGTTGTGAATCCCGAAAGCATTTTTGATGTCCAGGTGAAACGGCTCCATGCGTATAAACGGCAGCTATTAAATGTTCTTCATATTATGTATCTGTATAACAGGCTGAAAGAGGATTCAGGCTTTTCGATACATCCTCAAACCTTTATATTCGGCGCAAAGGCTTCACCAAGCTACTATTATGCAAAGAAAATCATTAAGCTGATTCATTCTGTCGCGGATAAAGTCAATTATGACCCGGCAATCCGCGGCCTGATCAAGGTCGTTTTTTTAGAAAATTACAGGGTATCTCTGGCTGAACGGATATTTCCGGCCTCAGATGTAAGTGAACAAATTTCCACGGCAAGCAAGGAAGCCTCCGGTACGGGAAATATGAAGTTTATGATGAATGGCGCGCTGACGATCGGGACGCATGATGGCGCAAATATTGAAATTCTCGAAAGGGTGGGGCCGGATTGTATTTACACGTTCGGTCTTAAGGCGGACGAAGTGCTGTCTTATTATGAAAACGGCGGATACAGATCGAGAGAATATTATCAGCACGACCGAAGGATCAGGCAGGTAGCCGATCAGCTGATCAATGGTTTTTTTGAAGGTGAAGCTGATGAATTTGAATCTATTTATGATTCGCTTTTGCCTCATAATGATGAGTATTTTGTGTTAAAAGACTTTTCTTCTTACTTAGATGCACAGGAAAGGATTCAATCTGATTATCGCGATCGGCGCAAGTGGTCTGAGCGGTCTATTGAAAATATAGCCCATTCCGGATATTTTTCTAGCGATCGAACCATCCGGGAGTATGCGGAAGATATTTGGGGAATTAAACCGATGGAATAAAGCCGCTTGATATAGCGGCTTTTTTTAGTGGTTACAGATTCATTGAGTAAATGGTAAAAGATAAATATGTCGCAAAGGCGCTCCATAAAAAATAAGGGAGAAGAAGGTATGATGCGGCCTTGTTGAGCTTATTTGCTATAACGATCACTATCAGCGCCGTTACCGCCACAAGCAGACAATCAATCGATGCGGCAAGCATACTTTTTTGGGAAAACTGAAAATAACTGAATGCTTGATTCAATATGTAATTGATGAAAAGTACAATCCAAAAGCCTTTCGCCTGTCTGAATGTGTATACGGCAAAAATAATAGCTGCGGCAAGAGAAATCAGGGCAAACAGAATCGCCCAAATGATTCCGATGGCAGATCCGCTTGGCGTCCACTCGGGCTTATGAAGCGCATCGTACCAATCCCGGTCAACGGGAAATAAAAAGCCCGCTGCCGAAAACAGGGCGTATGTAAGAATGAAAACGAGAACTGCACCTATTGTTTTTTTCACTTTGTCTCCTCCATTTGTATCTTTTTACATAATCTATCATTCCTTTAATGTAGAAGGATCAAACCCCCGATATGCGGGGGACTGTGAACATTTTAGATCAATGGATGTAAAGCCGCCGCTTTTACCCGTTCATATTCAAACGCTGACTCTAATTCTTCTCGCGGTAACGCCGATTTTCTTACATATTTTTCGCGGATTACATCATAAAGTTCATAAGGAAACAGCATATCAATAAACATAACTCTTTTCTGTTCGTCTGTTAAAGGCGCTGCGGTTTCATATGCATTGAGCATGACGTAAAAGGTTTTTTCATCCCAAACTCCGGTCGTGTCCAAAAGCGGAATGATCATTTTTCTGAGGTCACGGATGGGCAGGTCGAAGGAGACGGTATCTAAGTCAATGACCCAGATTTGATCATTTTCTCCAAGAAGCGTATTTCCTGTTCCGTAATCCTGATGACATAGGTTAGGCTGATGTTTCAATTGTTCGGTCCAAGATACGTAAGAAGACTGTAAAAGACGGTCTAACACACCCTTCCCATCTTGAATAAAGTGATCGATTTCCTGTAGATATAATTGGGAAAACGGATCGTCCTTTTCAGCTTGAGCCATCAGTTTCCATGTTTCCATTTGTTTGCATCTTTTAATATAGTGGTTCGGCCAGCGTCCAAGCTTTGTGAAAACAGGCACGCCGTTGGGAGGCTGATAGCCGACAGAAGCAGTGTGGAATTCTGCGAGCCCTTTCATAATAAATTCTAAATCTTTCTCAACGGTCAGTTCAAAAGGCCTTCCCTCAATCCAGTCATAAACCACAAATAAAAAAGCCCCGTGCTTTGTATATAGGTTTCCATTTTTAGCCTCCAAGATAGCGGGAACCTTCATGCCTTTCTTTGCTAAATAATCTTGGGCGAAAATGGAGAACAGCGCCTTCTTTTCTGGTCTGTGGATTCTTTTTAAGCATACGGCGCCCGAGTTTGTATGGATTTTCCAAACAAGAGCCATTTGATTTCCTTGAATGACTTCGATTTTTTCCGCTTGCAGGTCCCACCCCTGAAGAACATTTTCAGCAAGTGAGGTCAGCTTTTTCTCGTCTTCAATTGATAAAGGAAGTTCTGTTGATTTCCCCTCCTCAGTGACTTCATGGTTCTCTGCCATTTAAGGACACATCCTTACCTGTTTTACTTCTACAGTATGAATAACCAGAAAAAATGATTTAGATATATGACTATATTTTTTAAAATCCATGGTTGTTTACCCCTTTTTTTATTTGGGGCAGTCCATTCCGCACAAGTTGGTCATTAAGCCGTATCATGTTTCTAACTAGTTAAAACATGTAAGAATGGAGGCTATGTATGAAAATAGCACTGATCGCCACAGAGAAGCTTCCTGTTCCTTCGGTAAGAGGCGGCGCCATACAGATCTATCTGGAAGCGGTTGCTCCGCTTATTGCAAAAAAACATTCAGTTACGGTTTTTTCGATTAAAGATCCCAGCCTGCCGGAAACAGAGACTGCCGATGGGGTTCATTATGTACATTTAGATGAAGAACATTATGCAGAATCAGTAGGAAAAAAACTTAGAAAAGGGAATTTCGACCTTGTTCATGTTTGTAATCGCCCAAGCTGGGTGACTTATTTAAAGAAACAGGCTCCGGATGCAGTCTTTGTGCTGAGCGTTCATAATGAAATGTTTGCTTATGAAAAAATCAGCGAGCGGGAAGGGAATGAATGCATAGATGCGGTCGCCCAAATTGTAACGGTGAGTGATTATATCGGCCAAACGATTACAAGCCGTTTCCCGTCAGCCCGCTCTAAAACAAAAACGGTATATTCCGGTGTTGATTTAAAGACATATCACCCCCGCTGGACAAAAAAGGGACAGCAGGCGAGAGAAGATATGCGGAACGAATTGGGGCTTCAAGGAAAGAAAATTGTGTTATTTGTGGGCAGGCTCAGCAAAGTGAAAGGCCCCCATATCTTATTGCATGCTTTGCCGCAGATCATTGAGCAGCATCCGGATGTCATGATGGTATTTATCGGTTCAAAATGGTTTGGGGACAATGATTTGAATAACTATGTCAAACACCTTCATACATTAGGCGCGATGCAAAAGGATCATGTGACATTTATTCAATTTGTAAAGCCTAAGGATATTCCCCGTTTGTATACAATGTCTGACGTATTTGTTTGCTCTTCGCAGTGGCAGGAGCCTTTAGCCAGGGTGCATTATGAAGCAATGGCCGCAGGGCTTCCTATCATTACGAGTAATAGAGGCGGCAATCCTGAGGTCATTGAAGAAGGGAAAAACGGCTACGTCATCAGGGAGTTTGACAAACCCGGTCACTATGCTGATTTGATTAATTCTCTCCTCAGCAGTTCATCAAAAAGAGAGAAGCTCGGCACATACAGCCGGACGGTTGCAGAAAACAAATTCGGCTGGAGCAGAGTAGCGGAGAATCTCCTCAGTGTCTATGAAACAAACAGATAGAAGGGGTGAACATATTGTACCAAAAAGAGCATGAAGAAAAACTGATACACGATGTCCTGGCCTATTATCCGTTTCAGGTTGAGCATGTCGCGCTGAAGTCAAACAAAAGCGGACGCAAGATTTGGGAAATCGAAACCGACAAAGGGCCGAAAATGTTAAAGGAAGCGCAAATAAAGCCTGAACGTATGCTGTTTATTACTCAGGCACACGCTCATTTACAGGAGAAGGGGCTGCCAATCGCTCCCCTTCATAAAACAAAAAACGGGGGAAGCTGTATAGGAGCGGACCACATTTCTTATAGCCTTTATGATAAAGTGCCGGGAAAAGAAATGATCTATTACAATACAGAGCAAATGAAAAAAATCATGGAGTTCGCAGGCCGCTTCCATCATGCGGCCAAGGGATATGTTTGCTCGGATGAAAGCAAGAAAAGAAGCAGGCTGGGCAAATGGAATAAATTATATCGGTGGAAGCTGCAGGAGTTGGAAGGAAATATGCAGATTGCATCCTCTTTTCCAGATGATCCGTTTTCTCAAACCTTTTTATTGCATGCCGATAAAATGCTGGCGAGAGGCAAAGAAGCTCTCCGCAGGCTAGACGCCTCTGACTACGAGGAATGGACAAAAGAAACGCTCAAAAACGGCGGATTCTGTTTTCAGGATTTTACCTTGGCGCGTTTAACGGAAGTCGACGGCGAACCTTTTCTGAAGGAGCTGCACTCCATCACATACGATTTGCCTTCAAGAGATTTACGGATACTGTTCAATAAATTGATGGTGAAGCTATCGGTTTGGGATACCGAACTCATGGTATCGCTTCTTCGATCCTACGACGCGGTTTATCCTCTCACAGAAAAACAATATGAGATCCTATGGATTGACTTAGCGTTTCCTCATTTATTTTGTGCGATTGCCCATAAATACTATTTAAAACAGAAGAAATCATGGTCTGATGAAAAATACAATTGGGCATTGCAGAATATGATTTCTGTTGAGCATTCAAAGGAAGATTTTTTACAGCAGCTTCCGGCACTTTTTAAAGACATCAAATCACAGCAGGGAGTGAGCTGATATGAGAAGTAAACGAGATGCTGCCTCCATTTCCAAGCTGGATTTAGACTCATTTGTATTTACACCGCCGGGGTCTATGGGATGGCAGTCACATGAAACGGAAACAGGTTCAGACGATGATGCTTCAGAGGAACGTTTTTCTATGGCCGGCAGATTAAAAGAGTTTCCAAGCGCGGCAGCTCCGCCCCATTCAGGCAAGAAAAAGTCTTCAAAAAAATCGGGAAACCAAGCTTCAGCTCCGCCCCGCAAAGAGAAGAAGAGGAAGGCTCCTCCTAAAAACAAATCTCGAGATAAAAGAACAGCTGTCACTCACCTTCCGGGTAAGGGCATTGTGTCTCCATGGATTTCCAGTATCGTCAAAGGGGAAAGATAATCAAGTAAGCGGTGAGGCATAAACGGCATTTATGCCTTTTTTTAATGTGAAGAGCCCGCATCTGAAGATACGGGCACTTCTTATTTTGATTTTGATGCAGTGAAAACCTGTTTTGAAAAGCTTACATCTAGGTTTTGATTCAGCAGGGGAGGCAGATACTGTTCATTTAATGGTTGCAGGACGGATTGATAAACCGCATCGAGCCTTTTAGCGGCGTGGAGAAAGGTGAAAGAGGCTTCAACCCGGTTTCGGCCGTTTCTTGCTATTTTTTTCGATAAATTCATATTCGTGAAGACCTTGTCAACCGCTTTTGCGAACGATGAAGGTTTATCATAGTTTTCAATCACAAGACCGTTCACTTCATGTTTAACCACTTCGCCGTTTCCGCCGCGGTTGGTGGTGATTAAAGGCGTCCCGGCGGCCATCGCTTCATAATTCACCCGCGCGAGCGGTTCATTCCATTGGGAACTGCATACAAATACATCCGCCATTAAAAAGAGGTTTGGAATTTCATTTGCGGGAATAAAATTGGTGAAGAGGACGTGTTCTTTATAAGGTTTCGCGAGTTTACGCAAAAACGCCACGTATTGATTCACTCCGTCGTCACTAAACCATTTCCCCCCGGCTATGACCAAAACGGCGTTTTTATGCTGCTCCAAGATGCGTTTCATGCTATGGATTAAAAGATGAAGCCCTTTAGTCGGACTTAACCTGCCTGCGAATAATATGACTTTTTTATCTTCTAATTCGTATTTCTTGCGGTATTCCTCCCTGATTCTTGCCCCTTTTATTGTCCACACCGGCGGATAGGAAGGGAGATCAACACCGGAGTATACGACTTTTATTTTTTCTTTGGCTTCCGGAAACCGTTCGATGACAGTTTGCTTAATAAATGTACTGACGGTTGTGATCATGGACACATGTTTGATCACCTCTTTGCCTTGGGCGAAAGTCAGTTTTTTTTCGGAAAACATCTCATTATGCAGGCTGAGCACGACTCGGCTGTTCGGTGCGGCCTTTTTGTATAAAGGAACATTTAAAGGCCGGTTGAACACATGAATCAGATCAAATGATGACTTTCTCAGCTCATTTGCGACGGCCTCGCGATAATGGTTTTTTGGAAGATGAATATAGCGTACGCCATTTTTCGTTTCTTGTTGCGGGAGATCGGGATCTTCTATGGAGTAAATGGTCAGTTCATATCTGCTGCTAAAATAAGGTGCCACGCCGTCGATCATCATTTGAATCGCTCCTCCGCGTATCGCGGGAGACGGCAGTTTTTCTGTGCAAATAAAAGCAAGTTTCAACACAATTCACCTCGCATAAACGGACTGGAGGTATGCGAATTCTTTCGCCAATCCGTCTTTCAATGATATGGCGGGAGCGTAATTCAAGGCTTGTTTTGCTTTTGAGATATCAGCCCATGTTCGGCTCGGCTCACCGGATACTCTGTCTGAAAATGTCAAACGGATTTTTGTTCCGGAAATCTCTTCAAGCAGGGATATAACTTCCAGCACTGATGCCTGTTCGGTTCCGCCGATATTGAGCGTTTCTCCAATGAGGTTCTGCCGCTGAAGAACGGCCGCCGAGCCTTTTACACAGTCTTCGATAAATGTGAAATCCCTGATCTGCCGCCCGTCTCCGTAGACCGTGAGCGGTTTTTGGTCAAGGTGCTGTTTGATGAAGCGGTGAAACGCCATGTCAGGCCGTTGTCTCGGACCGTATACTGTGAAAAAACGGAGTGTGATCACAGGAAGGTTAAAGCTTTTTTGATAGACGCGGCAAAGTTTTTCCCCGGTCAATTTTGTCACGCCATATGGAGATAAGGGGTGCAGCTCGGCGTCCTCGCTTACTTTGCCAAGTTTTTCACCGTAAACTGAAGAGGTGGAGGCGAAAATAAATGCTTTTAAAGGTTGTTGTTTACAGGCTTCCAGCAGTCTTTGCAAAGCCAGGATATTGTGATGCACATAAGGGTGAAATTGATCGCCCCAGCTTGTGCGAACGCCGGGTATCGCGGCTAAGTGATAGACTGCATCAATGTCTGCCAGCAGGTGAGAAAGATCTGCTGTTAACAGATTTTCCTTAACAAATGTAAATCGTTTTTCTTCTAATAATGTTTCAATGTTTTTCAGTTTTAACCAAAAAGGAGTCGGGCCGATCATATCATCGACGCCTTTAACCGTATTCTCTTTGTCTTTCAGCAGCTCTTCACAAAGGTGGGAGCCGATAAAGCCGGCCGCTCCTGTCACTAGGATTTTCATCGAAGGCCAACTCCCGCACAGATTAATCCGCAAGCACTCAGCAGCTCTTTATTTAACACATTCCGTCCATCTATAATCAGACGGCCCTTCATTTTTTCAGCCGCTTCGGTCCAATTAAGTGTCAAAAACTCGGGCCACTCTGTCGCCAAAAATAAAAAATCGCTCTCAGATATCGCGTCCATGGCTTGGCTATGCTGGGTCACCTTGTTTTGCAGCGAGGGGGGGATTTCTGCTTCCGGGTCATAGGCATGAACGTCACATCCAAGCTGTATCAGTCTTTCCATCAGCCGGACGGCTTGGGAGTTTCTGATGTCATCAGTGTTCGGTTTGAAGGAGATCCCCAGCACCGCGGCTTTTTTATGATGAAGGGTTTCAAAATGCTCCTTGATTTTTTCTACATAAAGATCTAATTGCGTATCGTTAACGAGCTGGACGGCGCGCAGCAAGTCTGTATCAACCCTTTTTTCAGCCGCCGCATATTGAAGGGCCTGTAAATCCTTTGGAAAGCATGATCCTCCGTAGCCGATGCCTGCCTGTAAAAAGTCTTTGCCGATTCTGGGGTCCAATCCGATGGCTCGGGAAATGTCTGACACATCAGTCTCATATGCCTCACAAATTCGCGCCATTTCATTAATAAAAGAAATTTTAGCAGCCAAAAAGTAGTTGCTGGCATACTTTATCAGCTCTGCTCCGGTTAAGCTTGTAATGATATATGGCGCGTCTATGTGTTTGTAAATCGACTGCACGATGCCGACAGACACGTCATCTCCTTTTTTTACGCCGATGATGGTTTTATCCGGATGCAGCATGTCGTACAGCGCGTTTCCTTCTCTCAAAAATTCTGGGTTGGAGACAACGGCAAACATGGATTGAGAAACACCGGAGGCAATCAGGTCTTCTTCTATTTTTTCATTTGTCCCTGGGGGAACGGTGCTTTTTGTGATAATGGTTTTATAGGATCTGATGGATTGGCTGATATCTGTCAGGACGTGGTCAAGAGCCGTGACATCCACTGTACCGTTTGAAAGAGAAGGTGTTCCGACAGCAATAAAAATAACCGCACATTCGGCTATGCTTTCTTTTACGAGGGAGCTAAACGTTAGATTTTTGGAGCTTTTCACTGCATCGGAGAGCCCAGGTTCGTAGAAGGGAATGTCCCCGTTATTCAGCCGTTCAATTTTATAAGTATCTTTGTCTGTGCAAATGATTTGATGTCCGATTGATGCTAATGCCGCTGATAAGGTTAAGCCGACATATCCGGCGCCAACCACGCAAATTTTCATCGCCTGAGCTCCTTTACAAGATGACTGGTCATATATAGTATCCTATTAAAAAAGAGCTGTTTCGTGATTCGGTTTTCCGCCTATATAAGGATTGGAGAAAATAATGGCTGGACGCAGGATGGTTAGGGAGGAGGAAAAATATAAAACCCCCGGCGCAGCGGGGGTTAATCAGCGTGCAGATCACCAAATGTTGTCATGATACCCTCTTCATCAAGTTCTTCTTCATAGCGTTCATGTGCTCTGCTTGGATACACTGTTATTTCTTTACCTGTTATATCTGTCGCGATAAAGTTTTCATATGATTCTGTATTGCCGATATTTTCCTCAGCGTTCATCGTCATATCATCATAGCTGAGCGGCGGATTTTCCATGTCTTGCGGGGTTTGTGAGTTCCCGTATTTTTCGACGTCTTGATATGCATCCTCACTGTCGTAGGGCGCTCTTATTTCTTCATCGCTGTCAAACTCGAATTGCCCGAATGGTGTTTCCTCTTCGATGGGCCGGTCTTTAGAAACTGTATCTTGTGAAGAATATTCAGCAAGTGTTGTAGCGGTCGGAAGCGCCTCAAGACGTTCAAACGGAATTTCCTTTCCGCTGGCTTCACAGATTCCGTAGGTGCCGTTTTCTATTGCTTGTAAAGAATGTTCAATGTCCCGAAGATGCTCTCTTTCATGTAAATCAAGGGCAATGTCTTTTTCCCGTTCGTAAAGCTCTGTCGCTTGATCGCCGGGGTGGTTGTCATATGCTGAGAGCTCGCCCCATGAATCATACGGAAATGCAGAATTCAATTGAAAATGGTCATTGTCTTTGAATCGGTTTAAAATATCTTGTTTTGTCTGTTCGAGTTCTTTTTTCAGGTGCTGCAGTTGTTCATTTGTAAGCAAATTGATCGCCTCGTTTCTCTGTCGTGCTACCTTTAGTATGAACGATTTTTGCGAGAACTTTCATGAGAAAGAGAAGGAGAAATATGGTGGATTTTCCTTTCGGAAGAAGCAGATATAATTATTGCTAAGCAAGGGTGAAGAAATTTCAGGTTTGTTTCTTTTTCATTTGAGCAATTAGGTTTATAATAAGTAAGGCAGGTATTTTGGACTGCTCGATCTGTGTTGTTGACACAATGAAATCACAGGTGTATTGTATTAAAAGCATTTTACGGATTTTGGAGGAATGTCTCATGGTGACAACAGTGCAGCGTACTTTCCGAGAGGAAGTTCCTTTTGCATTACATAAAGCCAAACAAGTCAACCATGCTGTCTTATTAAGCTATTCGAGACGAATTGAGTCTCTGGACCCTCTATCATTTTTCAATTACGGAGCAAAAAAATATAAGGGTAAACGATTTTTTTGGTCAGAACCAGATAGTGAATTGACAATAGTCGGTCTTGGCAAAGAAGCTGTTTTCCGGACGGATGAAAAAAACGATGAGCGGTATCACGTGGTTTTTGAAGAATGGGAGCGCTTTAAAAAGACGGCTTTTCATATTCATGATGAAGAAAAACTGCAGCAGGCAGCGGTAGGGCCTGTTTTATTCGGAGGTTTTTCCTTCGATCCTCTGGAAACAAGAGGGGATGAGTGGGATCATTTTTCTGAAGGCAATTTCTTTGTTCCGTCGCTTATGCTGACGAAAACGGATGACGGACAATTTTTGACGGTCAATCAATGGGTCAGCCAAAACGAGCAGGCGGAAGATGTATTGGCAAGCTTACAATCGTTTGCGGACAATATCGCGGTTTCTTCTTTAGATGAAGAGGCGCAGGCAAATATCACGCAGACTGAGGAACTTGACCGGGAAGATTGGCTCAAAGCGGTTAAAACCGCAACAGATGAAATTAAAGAGGGCCAGTATGACAAGGTAGTGCTTGCCCGCGAGGTGAAGCTGACGTTCGACAGGTCTGTCCGAGTTCACAGCGTGCTTCGCAAACTGCTGAAGGATCAAAAAACGAGTTATATTTTCGCTGTAGAAGAAGGAAACAAAAGCTTTGTCGGGGCGTCACCTGAAAGGCTGATTAAGAAAGAAGGAACACGTGTGATGTCTTCTTGTCTGGCAGGCTCAATCAAACGCGGAGCTGATCCGGAAGAGGACCGCGAAATGGAGCTTGAATTGTTAAACGATGAGAAGAACTTATTAGAGCATGATATCGTGGTCAATATGATTCATGATGCTTTTTTATCAAGCTGTGACACCGTCGAAAAACCAGATGGTCCTGAACTGTATAAGACGAAAAACGTTCAGCATTTATATACGCCGATTGTCGGACAGCTTAATCATTCGGATTCCATGTTTGACTTAATTAAAAAACTTCATCCTACTCCGGCTTTGGGCGGGGCACCTCGGGAAAAGGCCGTGGAAGTCATAAGAAAACTTGAGCCGATGTCCCGAGGCTGGTATGCGTCCCCGGTGGGCTGGATTGACAGCCAGGATAACGGCGAATTTGCAGTTGCCATCCGGTCGGGCCTTATTGCAGACAGCCAAGCCCGTTTATTTGCGGGATGCGGCATTGTCGCTGACTCAGATCCGCAAGCAGAGTATGAAGAAACACAAATCAAATTAAAGCCGATGATCTCTGCTTTAGGAGGTGACAGGCATTGACAGTGAATCCGATCACACATTATATTGGAAGTTTTATTGATGAATTTGCCTTGTCAGGGGTGACGGACGCTGTCATTTGTCCTGGTTCAAGATCAACTCCTTTGGCGATTCTGGCTGCTGCCCATCCGGATATTCATGTTCATGTCCAGATTGACGAAAGGTCCGCCGCATTTTTCGCCCTGGGACTGGCAAAAGCGCAGCAGCGGCCCGTGATGCTTATTTGCACATCAGGCACGGCAGCTGCTAATTTTTATCCTGCTGTGATTGAAGCCCATTATTCGAGGGTTCCGATTATTGTGTTGACTGCTGATCGGCCGCACGAACTGCGCGAGGTGGGAGCACCGCAGGCGATTGATCAGCACTTCTTATTCGGTAACTTTGTTAAGTTTTTCACAGACTCGGCTCTGCCAGAAAATGATCCCCATATGCTCCGTTATATTCGGACGCTGGCAAGCCGTGCCGCAGGGGAAGCCGGCAAGCGGCCGATGGGGCCGGTTCATGTGAATGTGCCGCTGCGAGAGCCGCTTATGCCAGATCTCTCTGATCATCCGTTTGAGAGAAAACGAACGGGAAGCCATGTGTCTGTTAAAACGGGGACACACTCAGTTGATAATGATTCTTTGTCTGATATCAAGGCGATTCTGGCTGATGCTGAAAAAGGGATGATCGTCTGCGGAGAAATACAAGGCGAAACTGAAAAAGAGCATATTCTTGCCCTTTCTGATGCGTTACAGTATCCGATTTTAGCCGATCCGCTGTCTAACCTGCGAACAGGCGCTCATGACAAGTCAATGGTGATCGACGCCTATGATTCGTTTTTAAAGGACGACGAACTGAAAGCAGTTTTGCGTCCGGATGTTGTGATCCGTTTTGGGCCGATGCCCGTTTCAAAGCCGCTATTTTTATGGCTGAAGGAAGATTCGGATATTCAGCAGATTATAATAGATGAGGACGGCGGCTGGAGAGACCCGACGCACACGAGTGCTTACATGATTCACAGCAATGCTGGGGCGTTTGCCGATGCCTTATTGTCGGACGGATTTGAAAACAGACCGGCTGAATGGCTGGAGAAATGGCAATTTGTCAATCAACGGTTCCGATATCATCTTCAGTCCGTAAGCAGTGAGGAAATCTCATTTGAAGGAAATCTGTACAGACAGCTTCAGCATCTCATTCCGGAAAACAGCTCGCTGTTTGTCGGAAACAGTATGCCGATTCGTGACGTGGATACGTTTTTTGAAAAACAAGACCGCCAGTTCCGAATTTACGCGAATCGCGGCGCTAATGGGATAGATGGTGTCGTATCTTCAGCTATGGGTGTTTGTGAAGGGACAAAAGCGCCGGTAACGCTTGTGATTGGAGATTTGTCTTTTTATCATGACTTAAACGGTCTTTTAGCCGGGAAGAAACTTGGAATCCCGCTTACCGTCATTCTTGTTAACAATGATGGCGGAGGAATTTTCTCTTTTCTGCCGCAGTCATCCGAACAAACGCATTTTGAAGATTTGTTCGGCACTCCGACGGGCCTTGACTTTAAGCATGCCGCCGCTCTCTACGGAGGGACGTATTCATGTCCGGAGTCATGGGAAGAATTCCGCCAATCATACGCGCCTCAAGCAGATGAGCCCGGGCTTCATATTATAGAAATCAAAACGGATCGCCAGTCAAGGGTGCAGCTCCATCGTGATTTGCTGAATTCGGTTGTGCAGGAAGTGAAAAAAGAATGGGAACTGTAAAGATTACAGTCTCAGACGGCGTTTGTTACGCTGTGAGCGATCACAATCCGAATGCTTCTGAGGCTGTCGTTTGTCTGCACGGATTCACCGGCAGTAAAGATTCCTGGACGTTTCTTGATGCAATGTTCCCTGAATCACGTTTGGTGAAGATTGATTGTTTAGGGCATGGGGAAACAGACGCGCCTATCGATGGGCGCAGATATAGCACGAGCCGGCAAGTTTCTGACCTTGCCGAGATTTTTAACCAATTAAAACTTCACAAAGTGAAACTTATTGGTTACTCTATGGGAGGAAGGCTTGCTTATTCTTTTGCCGTAACATTCCCTGAACGTGTGGCCGCGCTTGTGCTGGAAAGCACCACGCCTGGTTTGAGAACACTTGAGGAACGGAAAGCCAGAATCATGAAGGATCGAAAGCTTGCTGATTCTATTTTAAGAGATGGCATTGTGTCTTTCGTTGATTATTGGGAAAGCATTCCTCTGTTTTCCTCCCAGCGTTTGCTTGATGAAAGCAAACGGGATGTTATACGAAGAGGGCGCCTGCAAAATAGTCCCATTGGTCTTGCCAACAGTTTAACGGGAATGGGAACCGGTTCCCAGCCTTCCTGGTGGGACAAATTAGAGCAAATAACCGCTCCGGTTCTTCTCATTTGCGGAGAATGGGACGAAAAATTTTGCGGCATCAATAAAAAGGTGCATGAACGGCTTTCTTACAGTAAAATTAAGATTGTCAAACAGGCCGGGCATACGGTTCATGTGGAACAGCCGCGTTTTTTTGGTAAAATAGTAAGTGAATTTTTATCGTCTGAGAAAGCATAATACTTTGTGCTTACTTAACGTGAAAAAGTGAGCCTGATATTGCCGGGCTCATATGTAAAATAGAGGAGGTCATATAATGGCTGCAGAATGGAAAAGCGAACGAAAATATGATGAAATTTTGTATGAAACGTATAACGGCATTGCCAAAATAACAATTAATCGACCAGAGGTACATAATGCGTTCACCCCTAAAACGGTGTCGGAAATGATCGACGCGTTTGCTTACGCGAGAGATGACTCAAATATCGGTGTCATTGTCCTTGCAGGTGCGGGAGACAAAGCATTTTGTTCAGGCGGAGATCAGAAAGTGCGCGGCCATGGAGGCTACGTCGGTGACGACCAAATCCCGCGCCTTAACGTTCTGGACCTACAGCGTTTAATCCGGGTAATCCCTAAACCTGTCGTAGCCATGGTTTCTGGCTATGCAATCGGCGGAGGCCATGTACTTCATATTGTCTGTGATTTAACAATCGCCGCTGATAACGCGATCTTCGGACAAACAGGCCCTAAAGTGGGAAGCTTTGATGCAGGTTATGGCTCAGGCTACTTAGCGCGTATCGTCGGACACAAAAAAGCGCGTGAAATTTGGTACCTATGCCGTCAATACAACGCCCAGGACGCTTTGGAAATGGGTCTTGTCAACACGGTTGTTCCTTTAGAGAAGCTTGAAGAAGAAACGATTAAATGGTGTGAAGAAATGCTTGAGAAAAGCCCGACCGCTCTCCGTTTTCTCAAAGCTGCGTTTAACGCGGATACAGACGGACTTGCCGGAATCCAGCAGTTTGCAGGGGACGCCACTCTTCTTTACTACACAACAGATGAAGCAAAAGAAGGCCGTGACTCCTTTAAGGAAAAACGCGATCCTGATTTCGGACAGTTCCCTCGTTTTCCGTGATCAAACGATACTTGAAACAGCTTGAGCCATTGCGGTCCAAGCTGTTTTCTTTGAATACAGTAATTTTACCTCGGAGATGATGATATGCTGACAGAACAGCCCAACTGGCTCATTCAAAGGGCACAGCTTACACCTGAGAGAATCGCTCTCATCTATGAAGGCAAAAGCCTCACATTTGCAGAACTATATGCCGCCTCGAAAAAAATGGCCGCGCAGCTTTCCGCGTGTTCTTTACATAAAGGAGACACAGCCGCCATTTTGCTGGGGAACAGAGCCGAAATGGTGTACGCCGTTCACGCCTGCTTTCTGCTGGGCGTCAAAGTTGTACTCTTAAATACAAAGCTGTCCAAACATGAAAGGCTGTTCCAGGTAGAGGATTCCGCGGCCCAGCTCTTACTGACGGATTCAAACTTCCGGAAACAGGATTATGAGCATATAATCAAGACGGTTGACATCGATGAGCTTACTGCAGTGGAAATAGAAGACATTGAGGTTGAATCTTATATGCAAATGGACGATACTGCAACGCTCATGTATACCTCGGGAACGACGGGCAGGCCGAAGGGAGTGCAGCAAACATTCGGAAACCATTATTCCAGTGCGGTGTCCTCAGTTCTTAATTTAGGTGTAACCGAACGGGATCGCTGGCTTATCGCATTGCCGCTGTTTCATATCAGCGGGCTGTCGGCTTTGTTTAAATCTGTGATATACGGGATGGCCGTTGTCCTTCATGAAAGGTTTTCTGTGAGTGATGTGCTGGATGCGGTCAGCCGGCATCAGGTGACAATCATATCGGCAGTGCAGACAATGCTATCGAGCCTTTTGGCGGAAACGGATCGCTGTCCTGATTCGATCAGATGTATTCTGCTTGGAGGAGGCCCCGCGCCGCTGTCTTTGCTTGAAGAATGCCGTCAGAAGGGATTTCCGGTTTTTCAATCCTATGGCTTAACGGAAACGTGCTCGCAGATTGTCACTCTTTCACCTGAATTCAGTATGGATAAGCTCGGATCAGCCGGTAAGCCGCTGTTTTCATGTGAAATCAGAATTGAAAAAGACGGTGAAACGTGCGAGCCGCTTGAACATGGAGAAATTATGGTTAAAGGGCCGAATGTCATGAAAAGTTATTTTAACCGAGAAAGCGTAAATGAAGCTTCTTTCCATAATGGATGGTTTAAAACCGGCGATCTCGGTTATTTGGATGATGAAGGTTTTTTATATGTGCTGGACAGGCGTTCTGATTTAATCATTTCAGGGGGGGAAAATATCTATCCTGCAGAAGTGGAGTCCGCGCTGCTCGCCCATCCTTCTGTAGCCGAAGCGGGTGTATCAGGAGCCGAGGACCCCAAATGGGGAAAGGTGCCGCACGCCTATCTTGTTTTGCGTAATCCGGTCAGTGCAGAAGCGCTGGCTTCGTTTTGCAGAGAACGTTTGGCTAAATATAAAATACCGGCAAAATTTTTTGTACTGGATCAGCTGCCGCGAAATGCCTCAAACAAGCTTTTGAGACATCAGCTGAAGGATGCATGTAAAGGAGAGCTGTTATGATTCAGATTGAAAAAATCACGCTTTATCATGTAAGTATGAAATTGAAAAAGCCATTCAAAACAAGTATAGAAACGCTTCAAGAACGTAAATTTTTAATAGTTGAGGCGATTGATCAGTCCGGAGTTGTCGGCTGGGGAGAAGTGTCCGCGTTCTCCTCTCCGTGGTACACCGAGGAAACGATTCAAACCTGCTTACATATGCTGAAGGATTTCTTTATTCCTAATGTAGTCGGCCGTGAATTTTCCCACCCCTCTGACGTGCCGGACAGCCTGGAGCGGTTTAAAGGAAACCGGATGGCAAAAGCCGGACTGGAATCCGCTGTATGGGACATCTACGCGAAACGCAAGGGCATCACGCTTGCTGAAGCGCTCGGCGGTTCAAGAGGGAAAATTCCCGCAGGCGTGGTTGTCGGTCTTGCGCCGCTGGATGATATGCTGCGTGATATCGAACAATATATAAAAGAAGGTTATCAAAGGATTAAAATTAAAATTCAGCCGGGGAATGACATCGAGCTATTAAAAGCCATTCGCAGCCGATTCCCTCAAGTTCCGCTGATGGCTGACGCAAACTCTTCCTATCAGCTGAAGGACATCAGCCGAATTAAAGAGCTTGATGATTTTCATTTAATGATGATTGAACAGCCTCTCCAGGCTGATGACATAGTCGACCACCGCCACTTGCAAAAGCATCTTAAAACCGCCATTTGCCTTGACGAAAGCATCTGTTCGGCTGATGATGCAAGACGTGCTATTGAACTGGGAAGCTGCAAGATTATCAATATAAAGCCGTCCCGGGTCGGCGGATTGACTGAAGCACTCAAGATTCATGATCTATGCAAAGAACACCACATGCCAGTCTGGTGCGGCGGCATGCTTGAAACAGGCATTTCCAGAGCGCAGAATGTGGCGCTTGCTTCATTGCCTCAATTTACGATCCCGGGGGATATCTCATCCTCATCCAGGTATTGGGAGGAAGATATCGTGACACCGGACATCCGCATTGATAAAGGCTTTATATCTGTGCCGGAGCAGCCGGGTTTAGGCGTTGAGGTGAATCAGGAAATTATGAGAAAATACGTGACAAAAATGGATGTTTTTACGAGGAATAGCTGAGAATAATTGCTTTTTAGCAATTTGTGAAGATCTTAAACTTGCTGATATAGTAAAACCGTTAGATAAAACATCCCCTTCTCGTTTGAACCGGCTGATATCAGTCGGTTTTTTTTATGAAAACAGCTTGACAAAAATGGAGATACGCGATAATTTTGCACTAAGGAAACTTTTTGTCACTTATGAACAAAAGGTGTTTTTAGCTAATTAAATGTCATATGTCTAAAAAAAGAATACATAGAATAGGAGTATATTCTTATTTTTTAGCATGCATTCGGGGAGGGAAAATAGAATGAAAAAAAGCGCATTATTTATTGCAGTCATTATGGTTAGTTTTGTATTAGCGGCTTGCGGTTCAAAGTCTTCCGGCGGAAGCGGCGATGACAAGCTTAAAGTGACGACCACAACGGCCCAAATAGCGGATGCGGCGGAAAAAATCGGCGGCAGACATACCGAGGTCACCTCATTGATGGGACCTGGCGTTGATCCTCATTTGTATAAAGCCTCCCAAGGCGATACAAAAAAATTAACCGACGCTGATATTGTGTTGTACAGCGGTTTGCATTTAGAAGGGAAAATGGAGAATATACTTAAAAAAATCGGTGAGCAAAAACCGACTGCTCCCGTTGCTGAGGCTATTCCTGAAGAGAAGCTGATATCGACAGAAGAAGACCAAGATATGCATGACCCGCACGTTTGGTTCAGTATTCCGTTATGGCTGTACGCTATTGATGAAGTAGAAAAACAATTGAGCGAAGCAAAACCGGAATACGCCGATGAGTTTAAAAAGAATGCAGAGAAGTACAAAGAAAATTTGAAAAATTTAGATAAAAAAGCGCGTGATCAAATTGAGAGCATTCCTAAGAAAAGCCGGGTGCTAGTCACTGCTCATGATGCTTTTGCGTATTTTGGGAAGGAGTATGGGTTTGAGGTGAGAGGACTGCAAGGGCTCAGCACCGATTCTGATTACGGATTAAAGGATGTACAAGAGCTGGTTGATGTGCTGGCGGATAAAAATATTAAAGCTGTTTTTGTTGAAAGCAGCATATCTGAAAAGTCAATAAACGCAGTCGTCGAGGGGTCTAAAGAGAAGGGGCACAATGTGTCAATCGGCGGCCAGCTATATTCTGATGCAATGGGAGCAAAGGGGACAGAGGAAGGAACATATGAAGGAATGTTTACACATAATATTGATACAATTGTCAATTCACTTAAATAAGCAGAGAGGGGGAAGAATATGTACCCGGTTGACATTGAAAACGTAACCGTCGCTTATCATAAAAAGCCTGTATTGCAGGACATCTCGATGCAGGTGCCGGAAGGAAAATTGATCGGTATCATCGGACCGAACGGAGCGGGAAAATCTACTTTAATCAAAGCGATTCTGGGACTCATCCCCCGCGCATCCGGCGACGTCTCGATTTACGGAAAAACATACAGCAAGCAGCGGAAAAAAATCGGATACGTTCCCCAAAGAGGATCTGTTGATTGGGATTTTCCAACAAACGCACTTGATGTCGTCTTAATGGGGAGATATGGCCATATCGGCTGGCTGAAAAGGCCGAAAAAATCGGATGTCGGGTTAGCTAGGATTTGTTTGGACAAAGTCGGCATGCTGGACTATGCCGACAGACAAATCAGCCAGCTATCAGGCGGGCAGCAGCAGCGGGTCTTTCTTGCCAGAGCATTGTGCCAAGATGCCGATATCTATTTTATGGATGAGCCGTTTGTCGGCGTTGATGCGGCAACGGAAAGGGCAATTATTACCCTGCTGACTGAATTAAAGCAAAAGGGAAAGACCGTTCTTGTCGTTCATCATGATTTGCAGACGGCTGAAGATTATTTTGACTGGATTTTGCTGCTTAATCTCAGAAAAATTGCGTTCGGGCCAACGGAACAAGTGTTTACCATAGATAATTTGCAAAAAGCCTATGGAGGAAGGCTCGCCTTTCTCAAAGATAAAGTCATGGTTGAAGGGAGTCAGGGGTGAGTGTATTGATAGAAAATGTGTGGATTCAGCTTCAGCACCCGAATACTCAGTGGGTTTTGGCGGGAACTTTGCTTCTTGGAATCGCAAGCGGTGTTCTCGGAAGCTTCGTTCTTTTGAGAAAACAGAGTCTGATTGGTGATGCGATGGCTCATTCGGCTTTGCCGGGCGTTTGTATTGCTTTTCTCTTAACCGGACAGAAATCACTGCTGTTTTTTTTGGTCGGCGCTGCGGTTTTCGGTTTACTCGGGACATGGTGTATTCAGCAGATTACCGGGCATTCGAAAATCAAAGAGGATTCCGCTATCGGTATCGTTCTGTCTGTCTTTTTTGGTGTCGGCATCATGCTTCTGACGTATATTCAGCAACTCGGTTCCGGCAATCAAAGCGGTCTTGATTCATTTTTATTCGGCCAGGCAGCATCTTTGGTCAGACAGGATATTGTCATTATTGCAGTGATTTCAGCCGTTTTATTACTGGTTTGTGCGGTCTTTTTTAAAGAGTTCAAAATCATAACGTTTGATATGGCGTTTGCCAAAGGGCTGGGAATGCCGGTTCAGTTCCTAAACGGGCTTCTCGTTCTGCTTATCGTATGTGCCGTTGTAATCGGACTGCAGACGGTAGGTGTGATCATGATGGCGGCCATGCTGATCACACCCGCGGTTGCTGCGAGATATTGGACAGAAAACCTGACGGCTATGGCCGTAATAGCCGGTCTGATCGGCGGAATCAGCGGTGCTTCGGGAACCTTGCTGAGCACGACGATGAATGGCATGGCAACAGGGCCTCTGATCATTCTCACCGCCACCTGTGTATTTTTGCTCACTTTATTATTTGCGCCGAGGCGCGGGTTAGCCGCAAAGGCGGTCAGGCTGCTTAAACTAAGAAGAAAAACGGGTTATGAGCAGGTTCTGCTGACAATATATGAGCTGAACGAAAAAACAAAGGAAGCCGATATCACAGAAGGCATCGTGAGAAAGAAAAGGCCTATCGGTTCTGCATTATGTAAAAGGTCTTTAAGAATGCTGGAGAAAGAGGGATATATTCTTCGATCAGAACATGATACATGGAAAGTGACGCGTTCAGGACTTGAAAAAGGGTATAGACTGGCTCTTGCATATCGTATGTACGAGATATATCTAATGCATGAAATGGAGCTGTCGAGTGTGGATGCGGGCGGAATAGATGATTTTAAGCCAGACCGTTTATCGGATGAAATGAAAGAAAGGCTCGTCAGCCTCTTGAAGCTGCACGGAAGAATGCCCGCACTCCGTCCGCATCATCGTGAAATAGAGAAGGGACAGATGATCAATGAGCTTTGAGGCGTGGATTATTGTAACGGGAATATTAGTCGGTGTCAGCTGCGCATTAATCGGCACCTTTCTTGTACTAAGAAAAATGGCAATGCTTGCAGACGCGATCAGCCATACTGTATTGCTCGGCATAGTGGGAGCTTTTCTCGTCACCCGCAGTCTTGACGGTATTTCTATGTTTATCGGTGCTGCGGCAGTCGGGCTTTTAACGGCGTTTTTTGTTCAGCTGCTGCACAGCAAAGGTGTCCAGTCTGATGCTGCCATCGGTGTGGTCTTTACTTCATTATTTGCAGTGGGTGTGATTTTATTATCTGTCTACGGAGGAAATGTACATCTTGATGTCGAGCATTCATTAATGGGAGAGATCGCTTTTGTACCTTGGAATACGGTGTCCTTGTTCGGAACCGATATCGGCCCAAAAGCATTCTGGATGCTGGCGTCTGTGCTGATCATTAATTTGCTGCTTATTATACTGTGCTACAAGGAGTTTAAAATTTCTTCTTTTGATCCTGAAATGGCGCTGGCACTTGGCATTCCGGTTCTGTTTATCCATTACGTACAAATGGGAATGCTGTCGCTTACGACTGTCGCTTCCTTCGATTCCGTCGGTGCTATATTGGTGGTTGCGATGCTGATTGTCCCGCCGGCAGCCGCCTATCTGTTGACGGATCGGCTGCTGCATATGCTGATCATAAGCGCAGCGATTGGCGCACTCTCCGCCGTTTCAGGCTATTACTTTGCCACATGGCTGAATGTTTCTATTTCCGGGGCCATGGCTGCTATGACAGGCGTATTTTTCTTAACGGCCTTTTTGTTTTCTCCTGCAAATGGCTTTATTTCAAAGCGGCTGACAGGGCGAAAGGTGAAAACAAGCTGAGGGATGCTTATCAGGAGCTCTCAGCTTGTTTTCAAAAGTCATAGTAACCCCATTCGGCTGCATTCCCCATCTGCTGCTTGTGTTAATTAAGTGTTAATGAAGAATGTTTTTCCTCGAATTTCTCCGATTGTCCAGCCTTCGGTTTTGCCTGCACCCGAAGCTAAACGGCAGAGGATTCCGTTTTATTAGACAGATTCCAGTTCACCCAGCTGATTTTTTTGCTGTTTAGGTAAGTAGCCATTCTTGTGACTGTTCAGGGGAAACGTCGCTGAGAGGCATCGCTGGTTCCCCATTCCGTCACAAAAAGTGCAGGGCCTTTTTTATGCTTTGTCTCTTAGCGCCTGGCCATGGGGCGGCATAAAAACGAATACATAACGTTTTTATCTTGTAATGGATTGTCGGCCGCATCATTGACATCCTGGATCCAAGTTCTGGTGCCGACAATAATCACATTTGTTTACGAATTTCAGAAATCACTTCTTCTGTATATGGTTTTATATCACGATTCCAGTTTACATCTCCGTTTGGCTCATTGGTGATTTCAAATACACATTCAGTGTATCGCCATAAAGTTTCGACATTTCTTTGAAAAATATCTTCGCTTGGGCTTTATTCTGATTTGATTTTCCGCCACTCAGGATATGCCAGTCTATAAAGAAGCCATTCTTATTCCTCCTTTTAAGAAATATGACGATAAACTTTAGATTGTTTACACAGTTGATGACAAAATTTCTCCTAAAAAGGTTTTCCCTTTTCTCTTCAGCCTCAGCCTTGTCCAGTGTAAAAACGATTTTCTTGATTGTCTATGAATCTTAATTCTCGTTTTTAAAAATAGAAAATTCTATCTATCGGCCCTTTTAATGGATATGAGCGCTCATTATAATGAAAATGATTCTCATTTGAGTTTTAAAGGAGGCAATTTGTGAAAATGAAAAAGAAAATCGGCCTTGTATTTATCACAATGTTCTTCATGATGGTTAGTTTATCCGCTCATGTATCAGCAGCTTATAATGACGTACGAACAGGTTATGCGACGTACACAAGTTCAGGGTATTCCGGAGGGGCGGCTATGCTTGATCCGATACCGTCCGACATGAAAATTACGGCTTTAAACACGGCTGATTATAATTACGGCGGAGTGAAAGCAGCCTTAGCCGGAGCTTATTTAGAAGTCCAGGGACCGAAAGGGAAAACCACAGTATATGTAACTGATAAATATCCCGAAGGAGCATCAGGAGCGCTCGATCTTTCGCCTAATGCCTTTAAAACAATCGGCGACATGTCTAAAGGAAAAATCAACGTGAAATGGCGTGTCGTCAAAGGGCCGGTCAAGGGTCATTTTTCTTATCGGATTAAAGAGGGCAGCAGTCAGTGGTGGGCGGCTATTCAAGTCAGAAATCACAAGTATCCTGTAATGAAAATGGAGTATTACAAATCTGGAAAATGGATCGGCATGGAGAAAATGGATTATAACCATTTTGTCAGCACAAACCTGGGGACAAACTCTCTAAAGGTCAGAATAACCGATATCCGCGGGAAAACAGTGGAAGATACCATCCCTAAACTTCCTGCCGATAGTTCGTCTGATGCGTATATTGTACCGGGACATGTTCAATTCCCAGACTGAGTGGCCGGAATCACCAAAGAGGCTTTGAGTTCATACTCAAGCCTCTTTGATTAATTGGGAGCAGCTTTTTCAGCAATAATTAATGCTTATGAGGTTTAAATGTTTTACAATCTGTTTCTTCGCTATTTTCAGCAGTTTCTCCTGTATGGCTGACGACATAAATAGCATCGGCCGTACATTTATTTCCTTCGTCCCAATATGAACAGTTATTGACTTCGCATAGAATTTTTTGGTCCATGCCATCACCCTCCTAGATAAAGGTACGTTATTAGTATAGCCATCCTGTGTTGCGCTATTCCTCTTGGCGGATGTACCGTTTATCCTTCATAAACAATTTCCAGAAGAAATAGAATCCCGGAAATAAGATAATAAAGGCGACAATGTAAGTCATAAACAAAGCTCTGAAGGTTGCGGGCTCTGTAAAGCCTGACATGATGGTAATATCCGGATAAATCATATAAGGGAGATGGGCCCGTCCGTACGCGTAGCTTGCCAAGAAATATTGAATGGCAATCGCCACCACTGCGATCCTCGGTTTTCCAAGGTTTTTGCCGAAGCGTTTGTTAGGCAAAAAGAGGGCGATGCCGGCGATAATAAATGTGACCACCGAGGCAATAAGCCAGGTCAAATCCTTCATCATTCCGGTATAAAGCCAATTTGCTTCATTTCGCAAGGTAAGTAAAATAAACATGGCCATTATGAGTGACAGCGGCCCGGTAATCAAGGCGCTTCTTCTGTAAATGCGAAATGCGTGCTCTTCCTCCGCCACGTTTGAAAAATCCGCCAGAAGCAGCGAGGAGAGAAACAATGTGGTTAAAATCGCAAATCCGATAAATGAATAAGCATTAGGGCTTGTAAAGATGCTGGCCATGTTTAAATGATAAATGCCATTCGTTTTTTCAATAAATCCTCCATGTGTCACCGGCAGGACAAGAATTAAAACTGCGGGGATAATAAAACCAGAGATGCCGGAAATGTATCTCATGATTTTACGTTCCTTCGCCGTATTTGAAAAAACGAGAAATCCGCTCCGAATCGCCAAAAGCAGTAAAATAATGCTGCCCGGAATCAATAAAACCGTACCAAGCACAAAGGTGGCCCCCGGAAAGAAACTAAACAGCGCGACGACAATGGCGACAATAAAAACGTTTGTGACTTCCCAAGTCGGCGACAAATACCGGTTGGCGATGCCGGTCGCTTTTGTTTGTTCTTTATTCAAATAGATCATGGACCAAAAGCCGGCCCCAAAATCCATTGTCGCCATAACGGCATATATAAACACAAATCCCCATACAATTGAAATTGCGATCAGAGCATCTGATGAAATGTCCATTTGCATCAATATAACTTCCTTCCATTTGTAATTAAGACTCTGCCGCTTTTAAGTCCTCTTCAACGGGATGCTTGCGGAAATAATAAAGCAGCACATAAACGACAGCTGCTCCCAGCACGGCGTAGACAAAAGTAAAGAGCATAAATAATACGCCGATTGAGCCTGTTGTCGTGACGACATCCGAGGTTTTCAAAAGGTGATAGATTACCCACGGCTGTCTTCCCGTACAGGCGAAAATCCAGCCGAATTCAATTCCGATCAAACTGAGCGGCCCCGCCGTTACGAAAATGACCAGCAGCCACGTCGGAAAGCGGTCTTTTTTCAATACTTTTTTCCATAGTAAGCCGACGATGGAATAGAGGATAAGCACCATTGCTATTCCGACCATCCCGTTAAATAATGTGTGAATGAATAATGGAGGCCATTCATCTTTTGGAAAAGCATTTAAGCCTTTTACCACGGTGTCAAAGCTGTTTGCTGCCAAAAAGCTTAAGGCCCAGGGAACTTCAATGGCCCATTTTACCTTTTCTTCATTTGCATCCGTAAAGCCGCCGATCGCTAACGGCGCATGCGACCTGGTTTCAAACAGCCCTTCCGCTCCCGCCAGTTTTTCCGGCTGATATTTATAAAGCATTTGAGCTGACTCATGACCGTTCAGAGACGTAACCACAGAAAAGATTCCGCCGATGATCAAAGCGAGCAGCAGCGCCTTGCGGTGAAAACGGTAGACTTTTTCATTTTTTCTTGTTCGGATCATTTTGTAGGCGGCAATAGAAGCAACAATGAAAGCCCCGGTCATAAAAGCAGTCAATACGACATGGGTTGCGGTGACGAAAAAGCTAGGGTTAAAAAATGCCGCCCATGGATCAACATCCGTAATCTGTCCGTTTACGATTTTAAAACCGGCTGGCGTCCCTTCAAACGCATGGACATTTGTAATGAGAACAGCTGAAGCCGCCGCTCCGATTAAAACAAACACGACGGCGGTAATCCGCATCGCAGGGGTTAAACGGTCCGCAGCGTACACATAAATGGACATAAACAGTGCTTCTATGAAAAAAGCATAAATTTCGATCTGAAACGGAAGCGACATCACTCTTCCGATAACCTCCATAAAGCCGGGCCATAACAAAGCCAGCTGTGTTCCTGCGATGGTTCCGGTCGGGATGGCCACCCCCAGCAGAACAGCCTGCGCCTTTGTCCATCTTTTTGCCATAATCGCGTAATGATCATCCTTTGTTTTTTGGTAAATCAATTCCGCCATTAAAATCATGAGCGGCAAGCCGACACCCAGCGTTGCGAAAATGATATGAAAGCCCATTGTCGTGCCAAATAGACTTCTAGCCAAAACCAAATCATCCACCTGAATAAACCACCTTTCTTGTAGACGTTCTAATGTAATGTGGTTTTATTATTTGCTTCCACGATTAGATTATTCTTCCTATTGTTGAAAAACATCAGTTTATGATGCATGAAAATAGGGTAATTATATAGTATCGGATCAGGCAGCCTGATTGACAAAGCACATGATAGGTTGTAGAATAAAGCGTAATAATTACGATTTAGGAAGGGAGTTTATGATGAAAAAAGGAATCCATCCAGAGAGTCATCAAGTCATTTTCCAAGACGTGAACAGCGGATACCGCTTTTTGAGCCATTCAACTAAAAAATCGGAAGAGACCGCTGAGTGGGAAGACGGAAACACATATCCGGTTATCAAAGTGGAAGTAAGTTCAGATACGCACCCATTCTACACAGGCCGTCAAAAGTTTAATGAAAAAGGCGGAAGGGTCGAGCAGTTTAACAAAAGATACAATATGGGAAAATAGGACAAGCCGCAGGGTTTGTCTTTTTTTTGCACAAAAAGCCGCTTACAATCCTTTGTAAGCGGCTCTCTGTTATTGAGAAATAAACTTGGGCAGCGGGTCTTCAAACAGAGACCAGTCGGCCGTCATTTCTTCATCTGTGAGCAAACAAGTGTCGAGTGAGGCGGTGATATCGGCTCGGTCCATTTGAATGCCTATAAAAACTAGCTCTGTCTTACGATCTCCATATCGCTCATCCCAGTTTTCGAGCAGCCCGGGATCATCCAGAAATGCTTCTTGGCGTTCCTCTTCAGAATAAGCGGCTATCCAATCTCCGGCTCCTTGTATCATAAGAGATGTTCCGGCCTGAGAAAGCAGCCCCGCTGTATCGTTTCTGCTCGCAAGCCAGAAAAATCCCTTAGCGCGTACGATATCTGTCGGCCATTTTTCCAGCCAGTTCATGAGACGCACGGGGTGGAAAGGTTTTTGTCTCCGATACACAAAAGAAGTGATCCCGTATTCTTCTGTTTCCGGCGTATGTTCTTCATTTAGTTCTTTTATCCAGCCTGCGGACTGGCTTGATTTTTCAAAATCAAAGCGAAACGTATTCAGCAGCAGATCAGGTGAAATTCTCCCATAGGATACAGGGTGTATGATACTGTCTGTATTCAGTTTCTTCAGAACGGCGGTCAGCTGATCAACTTCCTGCTGGCTGAGCAAGTCAATTTTGTTCAATAAAATGACATCGGCAAACTCGATTTGATCAATTAGCAGGTCAGCAATCTCACGCTCATCCCCGGGGGCGGCCCCTTGTTTTCTGTCCAGCAAACTTTCACCTGAGGAGAAATCCTTCCAAAATCTATTGCCGTCAACAACTGTCACCATTGTATCCAATCTGCAAAGGGATGTTACATCCGCTCCCAGGTCTTCGTTCTTATAAGTGAACGTCTGAGCGACGGGGATCGGTTCGCTGATGCCGGATGATTCAATAAGTATATAATTAATTCCGCCGGCTTCCGCCAATTTTTTGACTTCAAGCAAAAGGTCGTCCCGAAGTGTGCAGCAAATACAGCCGTTTTGCATCTCGACCAGTTTTTCCTCGGTTCGTTTCACATGTGTTTTTTTTATAAGAGCACTGTCGATATTGATCTCGCTCATATCGTTCACAATCAGAGCAATCTTCAAACCGTGGGCTTCATTCAGCAAATGGCTCAGAAGAGTTGTTTTCCCCGCGCCTAAATAACCGCTCAAAACAGTAACAGGAATCCGTTTGTCCATAATAATCCTCCTGTATTAAATAAGAATAATTACGATTTGATCTTTTTAAATGGTACAACACAGATGACGAAAATACAAGTTGTATGATATATTGATGAATAAAAAGATTAAGAAAGGAATCACCACATGAGTCTTCTTAATGACATTTTAGAATATAATCAAACTTTCATTGAACGTAAGGATTATGAAAAATATCAAACATCTAAGTTTCCAGATAAAAAAGTAGCCATTTTATCCTGCATGGATACCCGTCTAGTCGAATTGCTGCCGCATGCGATGAATATGCGTAACGGTGATGTGAAAATTATTAAAAGTGCGGGCGCTCTCGTCTCCCATCCTTTTGGAAGTATAATGAGAAGCCTTTTGGTTGCGGTCTATGAGCTGAACGCTGACGAGGTCTGCGTTATCGGTCATCATGATTGCGGCATGAGCAAAATTGACAGTGAGAGCATGCTGAATAAGATTGTGGAAAGAGGAATTCCTGAAGAACGGATTCAAATGCTAAAGCATTCAGGGGTTGATTTTGACCAATGGCTGAAGAGTTTTGATTCTGTAGAAGAAAGCGTCACAGACAGTGTGAATGTGATTAAACACCATCCGCTGTTTCCTGACAATGTCCCAGTCCACGGTCTTGTGATCGAGCCTGAGACCGGAAAGCTTGATCTTGTGATCGACGGCTATAAAGAAATGAACTAGTGCTTGCGTTTTTTTTCAGGGACGGGGTCGACACCTCCCGGATGAAGCGGATGACATTTTAAGATCCGCTTCAGCGTCAGCCATCCTCCTTTTAGAGCGCCGTGCGTTTTGATCGCTTCAATTCCGTATTGTGAACAAGTCGGATAGAAGCGGCAGGACGGGGGCGTCAGCGGGGATATGAATTTTTGATAACATCTGATTAGACCAATGAAGATAGTTTTCATTTTCTCAGCAACCTTTCTGTTGCTAGTATAAAAAAAAATGCAAAAAATGAAAAGCTTTCTCCATAATTCTGATTGGGAAAGTATGTTATAATGAATGTACACTAGAAAAAGGGAGAGTGCCATTATGCCTTCAGTAGAAAGTTTTGAACTTGACCATAATGCGGTTGTAGCTCCATATGTAAGACATTGCGGCGTGCATAAAGTGGGAACGGACGGCGTTGTGAATAAGTTTGATATTCGCTTTTGCCAGCCGAACAAACAGGCGATGAAGCCTGATACCATTCACACACTTGAACACTTGCTCGCTTTTACGATTCGGACGCACTCTGAGAAATATGATCATTTTGATATTATTGATATTTCGCCGATGGGTTGCCAGACGGGCTATTATCTTGTCGTCAGCGGTGAACCGACTGCTGAGGAAATCGTTGATTTGCTTGACGCGACTTTGAAGGAAGCGGTTGAGATTACAGAAATCCCTGCGGCAAACGAGAAGCAGTGCGGCCAGGCGAAGCTACACGATTTAGAAGGCGCAAAACGCCTCATGCGCTTCTGGCTGTCACAGGATAAAGAAGACCTATTAAAAGTATTTGGATAAAAACAAAAGACCTTTTTGCCTGCTGCAAAAAGGTCTTTTTTATATGTTTTGAAACATTCACAATTTAACCGTGTGATTTAGTGTAAGCGTTTGCTAGAATAAGGTAAACGATGAAAAAGGGTGATGGGATGAAAAAACTGATATTTGCAGGATTGTGCAGCGGTGTTTTTTTGCTTTCTTCTTGCGGAAATGCCAAGGATGAAGCTAGTTCGAGTGATGTCCCAAAGGCTTTGGAAGTAAAGCTTACCGGACCGGAGGAAGTCCAGCCTAACGAGAAAGCGGCTTACCAAGCAGCGGTCGTTTACGGTGATGAGCCGGTCACAGACGCAGATGAAGTCGAGTTTGAAGTATGGAAGGAAGGTGAAAAAAGCAGCAGCAGTCAATTTAAAGCAAGCAAGAAAGAAAAAGGAGTATACCGCTTTGAAACTGATTTTAAAGATGACGGTTTGTATATCGTTCAATCCCACGTGACGGCTAAACAGCAGCATAGCATGCCGACCATTCAAGTGCGCGTCGGGGATGCCGAAACCGATAGCGGTTCCTCCGGCAAAGAAACAGATGAGCATTCACATCATCACTGACGTTTTGATTGATGAGGCAGCTTAGGATTTTCGTCTTCAGGAGAATCAACGGTATGTTTAAAATCATAGGCTTTCACCGTCGTCCATATGGATAAAAACAATACGGCAAGCACGATCAGAAACCCCACGCTCATGAGCAGCAGCATGAAAAAACCTCCTTTTTCACAATTGTAACATAGTGGAAGAAAATATGGCAGGCGGCTAAAAAAATAGGTTTTAGCGTACGATAAAAGGGGTATATCAATACTAAACACAAGGAGGACGATAAAAATGTCAGACAAACTAATTCAAGCAGTCAATAAACAAGTAGCCAACTGGACTGTCATGTATGTGAAACTACATAATTATCATTGGTATGTAAAAGGGAAAGATTTCTTCACACTGCATGAAAAATTCGAAGAGCTTTATAACGAAACCGCTACCTACATTGATGATTTAGCAGAGCGTCTGCTTGCGTTAAACGGCAAACCGATTGCAACAATGAGAGAATCGCTGGAAACAGCCTCTGTGAAAGAAGCAGATGGAAATGAAACGGCGGAACAAATGGTGCAAAGCGTGTATGATGATTTTACCGTTATTGCTGAAGAGCTTAAAAGCGGCATGGATTTAGCAGACGAAGTCGGTGACGAAACGACGGGAGATATGCTGCTTGCAATCCATCAAAACATTGAAAAGCATAATTGGATGTTAAAAGCATATTTAGGATAATCACCACATGTAAGCCGGACGCTTTAAAGCGTGTCCGGCTTTTGATTTGCCTTTTAAAATTGGGCGAGAACCAGTCCAATTTTCTGTAAAATCCAGTCCGTTCCTCCTTTTTCTCATAGAATATGGTAAGGCCGTTTCTGTGAAAGGATGTTGGGACAAATGGATAGAGACTTTGGCATCTTTTCGTTTTTTGCTGTCAGTGTATCAGCAGCGGGGTTTTTCTTCGGCGGTTTTCAGTATTCATTTTTGATTTTGCTTTCTTTAATGGCGATTGAATTTATCAGTACGACCTTAAAGGAATCCATTCTGCACAAACTGGCGTTAAGAAATACTTTTGCCCGTCTTGTCAAAAAAATAGTGACGCTCTCTCTTATCTCTGTTTGCCATTTTTTTGATCAGCTTATGAAAACAGAAGGGTCGATGCGTGACTTGGCCATTATGTTTTATATTTTATACGAATCTGTGCAAATCGTGATTACGGCAAGTTCTCTCGGGGTTCCGGTCCCGCAGATGCTGATTGACCTTTTGGACACATTAAAAAATAAATTCCGCCGCAAACCGTAACTTTTGCCTGTCGGCTGGTCATAATAAAGCAATAATGGACAAAGGGTGATCAGTGTGACAACAAAAAGATATTATATCTCATTACAGGACGGGCTGATTTCTCAGAATTCAGACGCATCACCGTGGCAATTTGCTATTATGGCGGATGAAGATGACGTGTTAGCTTTACGTGAATATTTTGATCAGCTTTATCTCTCAGATCGGAATAGTTTTCTTCGGGCGCATGTGCCTTTTGTTGAGTATCATTATGACTCGCAGAATGATCAGGCAGACCGCATTCGCAAAGAACTGTACGAGCTGATTTATAAACTGGGTGATGATCCCACGCGTTCTTTTATAAGCGAAAACGGTCTGATATGAAAATTGAGAAAAGTTTCCCTGCAACACGCCTAACCGGCTGATTTTTTGATAAAAAGCTTCCGAAGAAACGTAACTATGGTATGATGTAGGGAAGATAGCACGGTGCGGATAAGAGGGATAAATATGTACGAGTTTAAAGACTATTACCAAAATACTGTTCAGCTTTCATTTGAGGATCAGCCTTTTTCAGACAGCCCGAAGCATGTCTGGGTCATCTGCCGTTACGGTGACCGATGGTTATTGACAGAGCATGAAGACCGGGGATATGAGTTTCCGGGCGGAAAAGTAGAACCTATGGAGCGCGCGGAAGAGGCGGCGGTTCGTGAAGTGAAAGAGGAAACCGGAGCATCAGTGAAAAAACTTCACTATGTAGGGCAGTATAAAGTGCTTGGGAAAGAAAAAGTTATCGTGAAAAACATCTATTTTGCGGACATTGAAAAGCTTGAAAAACAAACCAGCTATTTTGAAACGAAAGGTCCGGTTTTGTTCAGTGAGCTTCCGGAACATCTTCCGCGAAATAAAAAATTCAGTTTCATTATGAAGGATTCAGTGCTTCCGATCAGTCTGAAAAAGCTGCGGGAAGACGGATTCATTGATTAAAAAAGACCCGGCGCCGCAGGCCGGGTCTTTTTTAGCGGTGATCGCTTCGTCCCTTCGTCCATTTCTTTTCTAACAGCTCTACCCCTTGGTACATAAGCGTCGCGAATATCGCGATGATAAACAGGCTTAAGAATACAAGCGTGAAGTTGAACACCTGAAATCCATAAATAATCATATAGCCTAATCCTTTAGCTGAAACAAGAAACTCCCCGACGATGACACCAACCCATGATAAACCGACATTCACCTTCAGTGTTGAGATAATAGCAGGAGATGATGCCGGCAGGATCACTTCTTTAAAAATGACACGTTTTTTGGCGCCAAATGTATTCATCACTTTCAAATAGTTTTCGTCTACTTCCTGAAAAGCTGTGTAGACCACAATGGCAGTTATAATGACACTGATTACTGCTCCCATCGCAATGATGCTGATAAAGCTGGGACCGAGGGCAACGATGAGGATCGGGCCAAGCGCTACTTTTGGCATCGCATTTAAAACGACAAGATAGGGATCTAAAATCTGCGCCAATTTATTCGACCACCACAATAATGCAGCGAGACATGTGCCGAGAAACGTACCAAGCAAAAAGCCGAGTACGGTTTCAAATAAGGTGACTCCGATATGTTCTCCTAAAGAGCCATCCGTTATTTTTTCTATAAACAAGCTCCACACCGCAGACGGAGAGCTGAAGATCAATGGATCAATCCAGCCTGCTTTGCTGGAAATCTCCCAAGATGAAAAAAAGACGATAAAGATGGCTAATTGAAAGGTATGCACCTTCCATTTCTCTCTTTTATGTTTTTTCTGAAATTGCTGATGGAGCACTTCAATACTCTCTTTGCTGCTTTTCAAGGGAATTCAGCTCCTTCCATATGGTCTGAAACAGCGGTTGGAAGGAAGGGTCCTGCCTCGCGTCAAATGGGGGCATTGCTGCCAGCTCTTTAGGTACGGTGAAAATTTGATGAATGGTGCCGGGCTGATTAGAAAAGAGAAAGATGGTATCGCTCATCGCGATGGCTTCACCGATGTCATGAGTGACAAGAATCGCTGTTTTTTGATACTCCTTCAACGTGCGGAATACAAGGTTTTCCAAACTCAGCTTCGTTTGAAAATCAAGTGCAGAAAATGGTTCATCGAGGAGCAGCAGACTGGGATTCGGAGCAAGCGTTCTGGCTAACGCCGCGCGCTGGCGCATACCGCCTGACAGTTCTTTTGGATATTTCTTTTCAACGTCATACAGTCCGAGTTCTGGCAGAAGACTGAGTGCTTCCGCCCTTTTTTCTTCAGTCAATGTTTTCGCGATTTTTAATCCGAGGAGCACATTATCTTCGATTGATTTCCAAGGAAATAAATAATCTTGCTGCAGCATGTAGCCGATGTTGTGTTCTTTTTGGTTAGGTTCTTGGCCTTCTATTAAAACTTGGCCTTCCGATGGTGATATGATACCGGCGATAATGGAAAGCAGGGTCGTTTTTCCGCAGCCGCTCGGTCCGAGAAATGAGATGAAATCACCCTTCTCGGCATCAAAATGAATATCCTTTACCGCTGTGGTTTTTCGCTTTAAAGAGAAATAAGTATGAGTCACATGGTCAACATGTAAGAAAGACATGAATGGCGCCTCCTATTTTTCTGAGGTGACTTTTTTCGCAATTTTTGTATCTACAAGCTGGCTGTATGGAATATGCTTCGGCAGTTCTCCGGCTTGATCCATAATCATTTGGAGCTGCTCCCATTCCTTTTCATTAAGGAGAGGGTCTGTTGAAAATGAGTTCTGTTTTTTATAGCGATCAATAGACGCTTCGATGATATCCGGCTCTGTATCGTCAAATTCGCTTTGAATGGCTTCTGCGATTTCCTTCGACGAATGCTTTTCCACCCACTGTTGCGCTTTATACACGGCGCGGGTGAATTTTTCCGCTGTTTCTTCATGTTCGGTCAGGTAGCTTTTTTTTGCCATAAACGTTGTATAAGGGACCCTGCCTGATTCTTCACCGAATGAAGCGACGATATGTCCGATGCCTTCTTTTTCAAAAAGGGAAGCGGTCGGTTCAAATAACTGGACATAATCACCCGTTCCGGAGGCGAATGCATTTGCGATATTCGCAAAATCAATGTTCTGAATGAGGTCAACGTCTTTCTGCGGATCAATATTGTGTTTATTGAGAACAAATTCGCCCGCCATCTGAGGCATTCCGCCTTTTCGCTGTCCGAGGAAGGTTTTTCCTTTAACCATATCCCAGTCAAAGTTTTCAATATCTTCTCTCGCTACGAGAAAGGTGCCGTCAGTCTGAGTCAGCTGGGCAAAATTAATAACCGGGTCTTTGGCTCCTTGAGATTCCACATAAATGGATGTTTCAGACCCGACAAGCGCAATATCAGACCCGTTTGAAAGAAGTGACGTCATCGTTTTATCGCCGCCCCAGGTTGTTTTTACCTCGATATCCAGTCCTTCTTCTTTAAAAAAACCTTTTGAAACTGCAACATACAAAGGTGCATAAAAAATCGAATGGGTGACTTCAGCCACTTTGACCTTCGTCAGTTTTGCCTCTTGCTTGCAGGCTGACAGGGCAAAGATGAGAAAAGCGCTGCACACAATGGCACAGCCTGTTTGGATCCATTTGTTCACCGGGGTTAACCTCCTTATTCGAGCATCATATCAATATACATTTTCGCTTTACATATCGTATGATGGGTATAAAAATGTGTGAATGCCCAGTGCACTCTCATAGGAAAAAGATCATTTATTTTTAAAGCACTGGAAAGAATAAAGAAAAAAATGATGAAGGAGGCAGCAGATTTGCTAGTTGAGAAAAAAAGATTCCCGTCTCCTAATCAGCATGTGCGTTTATATACAGTCAGCTATCTTTCAGACGGGTTAAAAGTGAAGGGATTGCTGGCGGAACCTGCGGCGCCCGGGATGTATGAAGGCTTTTTATATTTGCGGGGCGGGATCAAAAATGTCGGAATGGTCAGGCCGGGGCGGATCATCCAGTTTGCTTCTCAGGGATTTGTGGTTTTTGCGCCTTTTTACAGAGGGAACCAGGGCGGAGAGGGCAACGAGGATTTTGCCGGAGAGGACAGGGAGGATGCCTTTTCTGCTTTTCGTCTGCTTCAAGAACATCCGAAAGTAAAGGCGGGCAGAGTCCATATTTTCGGATTTTCACGCGGGGGGATCATGGGTATACTGACTGCGATTGAAATGGGAAAAAGTGCCGCTTCTTTTGTGTCATGGGGAGGCGTCAGTGATATGTTCCTGACCTATGAGGAGCGGAAAGATCTGCGCAGAATGATGAAGCGGGTAATCGGGGGCACGCCGAAAAAAGTGCCGGAGGAATATGAACGGAGGTCGCCGTTTGATCAAACAAACCGCATTCAGGCGCCAGTGCTTTTGATCCATGGGGAAAAAGATCAAAACGTATCCATTCAGCATTCCTACTTATTGGAGGACAAATTAAAACAGCTGCATAAGCCGGTGGAAACATGGTACTTCAGCGGGTTTACACACTATTTTCCCCCGCAGCAAAACAGACGTATCGTACGGGAGCTCACACAATGGATGAAGAACCAGTGAGCGGACGGATTATGATATGATGGAAGAGAAAAAGAGAACGAAAGGGGTTTTCAATTTGGGAATGCCTGTTGAATTTAATACAATGATTGTAACGAAGGGTAAAGAAGAACGGATAGAGGAGAATATATTCCGGCTTGAGAAAGAGGGGTACCGCATTTATCCTCTCGATATTCCGATGGATGTACGGAAGAGCAAGTTTGGCGAGAAGTCGGGAACGGCTGAAGTGCAAAAGCTTGAGTGGTCAAACGGCCGGACCGGCATTACATACAAACTGACTTCTCTGCATTCCACAAATTAAAGAAAAGGCCAAGAGCGAAACAAGCTCTTGGCCTTTTGAAAATCAATCTTTAAAGGAGCGGACCGCCAGCTTCTGCAATCGCGCCTGTATGTGAGAATTTCTTGAAGTTTTCTTTGAATTCATTAGCCAGGTAAACTGCTTTTTCTCTGTACTCTTCTTTGTTTTTCCATGTTTTTTCCGGCTGAAGAACGTCATCAGGAACGCCTGGCACATGAACCGGACTATGAAGACCAAAGACAGTATCCGTCTTCATCTCTGCATTCTCCAATTCGCCTTCAATTGCGGCTCTGACCATTGCACGTGTGTAAGAAAGCTTCATGCGTTCTCCGACGCCGTAACCTCCGCCAGTCCAGCCTGTGTTGACAAGATAAACCTGCACACCGTGTTCATCAATCTTCTTCCCAAGCATTTCAGCGTATACATGGGCAGGCAGCGGCAAGAACGGTGAGCCAAAGCATGTGGAGAACGTGGTCTCTGGTGAAGTGACGCCCCGTTCGGTTCCGGCCAGCTTACTTGTATAGCCGCTTAAGAAATGGTACATCGCCTGTTCCTTTGTCAGTTTGCTGATTGGCGGGAGTACGCCGAATGCGTCGGCCGTCAGAAAAACAATGGCAGACGGGTGACCGGCAATGCTTGGTGACACGATGTTGTCAATCATATCAATCGGGTAAGCGGCACGAGTGTTTTCCGTATAAAAAGAATCATCGTAGTTCGCCTCACGCGTCTGATCATCTATGACGACATTTTCAAGCACTGATCCGAAACGAATCGCGTTGAAAATCTGGGGTTCCTTCTCCTCGCTTAAATGAATACACTTGGCGTAGCAGCCGCCTTCTATATTAAAGACGCCCGTATGGGACCAGCCGTGCTCATCATCGCCGATCAGCTTGCGGTCTGAACTTGCGGATAATGTTGTTTTTCCGGTGCCTGACAGACCGAAGAAAAGAGCGACGTCTCCTTCCCGGCCCACGTTGGCTGAACAATGCATCGGCAATATATTCCGTTCAGGCAGAAGGTAATTCATAATTGAGAAAATGGATTTTTTCATTTCACCGGCATATTCTGTCCCGCCGATTAGAATGGTTCGTTTTTCAAATGAAACGATGATAAATGTTTCAGAATGTGTGCCGTCCGTTTCCGGGTCTGCTTTAAAATGAGGCGCGGAAAGAATGGTGAACGGCTGTTCAGCGGTTTTTTTATCATTTGTTTCCGGTCTG
The DNA here is from genome assembly GCF_001584335.1 of Bacillus atrophaeus. Classification (GTDB taxonomy): domain Bacteria; phylum Bacillota; class Bacilli; order Bacillales; family Bacillaceae; genus Bacillus; species Bacillus atrophaeus. Next base: position 15,412 of record NZ_LSBB01000005.1, on the reverse strand, counting down.
ATAAAAAGCTGTCTGGCAAATAAATTGTGCCATGCAAATTCATTTACGACAGTGATCGGCAGCCTGTATTTTTCATCTGCGCCTGCAAAACCTTCGAAGACGAACAATTCATCTCTTTCTTTCAGGTAGCTGACGACCTTTGTGTACAGCCGGTCAAATGCTTCTTCTGATATCGGCTGGTTCACAGAACCCCAATCAATCTTATCCTTCGTGCTTTGTTCCTGTACGATGAATTTATCCTTAGGAGAACGTCCGGTATAAGCGCCGGTTGTGGCCCTCACCGCGCCTGTCGATGTTAATGTGCCTTCATTTCGGGCAATTACTTTTTCGGTGAGCTGCGGAACGGATAAATTATGCTGCACGTTCGGACTTGTTAATAAGAGCTGCAAATCGGCGGTTAAATCAACTGAGTTCATAGAAACCTTCCTTTATCTTTTATTGTGTCTTGCCATTTGTAAAATAGTATAACACATTAATACCAATAGTCTATACTATTTGTTGTTTTTTTGTGTGTGTTTTTGAAATGCACTTTTGAAATAAAGTCTGCTAATTCCTGATTCTTGTTGACACCATAAACACTTATAAGATAAGATATTTTATTGAGCGGATACTCTTATCCCGAGCTGGCGGAGGGACAGGCCCAATGAAGCCCAGCAACCGGTTTCTCTTTAAAAAGCATGTGGAAACACATGTGGGACAACCAAGGTGCTAACCTGTTGCAAGGTTATTTATTCCTTGAGCGATAAGAGTGAAAGGCACACACAACCAACCCTTTCCTCAAGTGGAAAAGGTTTTTTTATTTCATAAATATGCCAATTAACATTCTCTAATATAAAGTATGACATTGTATAAGAGGGAGCGAGTTCCGTATCATATATAAAAGGCCTATCGGGAGGTCTTTTACCAGGAGGAAGCAAATCATGAGTGAAAATCGTCGTTTATTTACATCAGAATCTGTTACGGAGGGGCATCCGGATAAAATCTGTGACCAGATTTCGGACAGCATTTTAGATGAAATTTTAAAACATGACCCTAATGCGCGTGTTGCTTGTGAAACGTCCGTTACAACAGGTTTAGTGCTTGTCAGCGGAGAAATCACAACATCCACGTATGTTGATATCCCAAAAACGGTGCGTGAAACGATCAAAGAAATTGGTTATACGCGCGCGAAATACGGATTTGACGCTGAAACATGCGCTGTTTTAACGTCTATTGACGAGCAGTCCGCCGACATCGCGATGGGTGTGGATCAGGCGCTTGAAGCCCGTGAAGGCACAATGAGCGATGCTGAAATCGAAGCGATCGGTGCAGGAGACCAAGGCTTAATGTTCGGTTATGCGTGCAACGAGACTAAAGAGCTTATGCCGCTTCCGATTTCATTGGCGCATAAATTAGCGCGCCGCTTGAGCGAAGTACGCAAAGAAGATATTCTTCCTTACCTTCGTCCGGACGGAAAAACTCAAGTAACTGTGGAATATGATGAGAACAATAAGCCGGTCCGTATTGACGCGATTGTTATTTCAACACAGCATCACCCTGAAATTTCGCTTGAGCAAATTCAGCGCAATCTCAAGGAGCACGTCATTAATCCTGTCGTTCCTGAGGAATTAATTGATGAAGAAACAAAATACTTCATTAACCCGACAGGACGTTTTGTAATCGGCGGACCTCAAGGAGATGCCGGTCTTACAGGACGTAAAATCATCGTTGACACGTACGGCGGCTATGCACGCCACGGCGGCGGCGCGTTCTCAGGTAAGGACGCAACGAAGGTAGACCGTTCAGCGGCATATGCAGCTAGATATGTAGCGAAAAACATTGTGGCAGCGGGTCTTGCGGATGCTTGCGAAGTGCAGCTTGCTTACGCTATCGGTGTTGCGCAGCCGGTTTCCATATCCATTAATACGTTTGATTCAGGAAAAGCTTCTGAAGAAAAGCTGATTGAAGTTGTACGCAATAACTTTGATCTGCGCCCGGCCGGCATTATCAAAATGCTTGATCTGCGCCGCCCAATCTATAAACAAACGGCTGCTTACGGTCACTTCGGACGTCATGATGTTGACCTTCCGTGGGAGCGTACAGATAAGGCTGACCAGCTTCGCAAAGAGGCTTTAGCAGAATAATTATATAGCCGCTTACTTATAAGCGGCTTTCCCTTTTTTCATTAGGCCCAGGTTTATTTTTTTACATAACAGTGAAACGATTTAATATCCGGTGCGTCTATAAAGAGGGATTTCATCATGAAAATAATAATATGGAGGCAATAATATGTGTGGATTTGTTGGAGTTTTTAACAAGCATCCATTAACTCAAACCGCAGATCAAGAAGAACTTATCAAACAGATGAATCAGATGATCGTTCACCGCGGTCCTGATAGTGATGGGTATTACCATGATGAGCATGTCGGATTCGGATTCAGACGGCTCAGCATTATTGATGTAGAAAACGGCGGGCAGCCTTTATCATATGAAGATGAAACATATTGGATTATCTTTAACGGAGAAATCTATAACTATATTGAACTGAGAGAAGAGCTTGAATCAAAAGGGTACCAATTCAACACAGATTCAGACACAGAGGTCCTTCTTGCGACATACCGTCATTATAAAGAAGAAGCCGCTTCAAAATTGCGCGGAATGTTTTCTTTTCTGATTTGGAATAAAAATGATCATGTCTTGTACGGCGCAAGAGACCCATTTGGCATTAAGCCGTTATATTACACAACGATCAATGATCAGGTTTATTTTGCCTCAGAGAGAAAAAGCTTAATGGCTGCTGAAAGCCATATTCAACTGGATACTGAGGCACTTCAGCAGTACATGTCGTTCCAATTTGTTCCTGAACCTGGCACGCTGGACGTGAATGTGAAAAAGGTAGAGCCTGGACAGCAGTTTACGATTCGCCCGGAAGGCGATATCACCTTTAAAACGTATTTCAAAGCGCATTTCAAGCCTGTTCAATCTTCAGATGAAGATAAGCTTGTCAAGGAAGTAAGAGACGCGATTTTTGATTCTGTTAAGGTTCATATGAGAAGTGACGTGCCAGTCGGTTCTTTCCTTTCAGGAGGGATTGATTCTTCCTTTATTGTATCCGTTGCTAAAGAATTTCATCCGAACTTAAAAACATTTTCTGTCGGATTTGAACAGCAGGGGTTCAGTGAGGTTGATGTTGCGAAGGAAACGGCAGCTGCACTTGGCATAGAAAACTTCAGCACCGTTATTTCTCCGGAAGAATATATGAACGAACTGCCGAAAATTGTCTGGCATTTTGATGATCCGCTTGCTGATCCGGCTGCGATTCCATTGTATTTCGTCGCAAAAGAAGCGAAAAAACAAGTAACAGTCGCATTATCGGGCGAAGGGGCTGACGAACTGTTCGGCGGATACAATATTTACCGCGAACCGCTTTCTCTTAAACCGTTTGAACGCATCCCGTCCGGTCTGAAAAAGATGCTTTTGTATGTAGCTTCTGTCATGCCCGAAGGAATGCGAGGCAAAAGCCTGCTGATCAGAGGATGTACGCCGCTTCAGGATCGCTATATCGGAAACGCGAAAATCTTTGAAGAACCTGTGAAAAAACAGCTTCTCAAACATTATAATCCGCAGCTTTCTTACCGTGATGTGACGAAGCCGTACTTTACAGAAAGCAGCTCATACAGTGACATTAACAAGATGCAGTATGTAGACATTCATACATGGATGCGCGGCGATATTCTGTTAAAAGCGGATAAAATGACAATGGCCAATTCATTAGAACTGCGTGTGCCGTTCTTGGACAAGGTCGTATTCGATGTGGCCTCAAAAATTCCAGATGAATTAAAAACGAAAAACGGCACAACGAAATATCTGCTTCGCAAAGCGGCAGAGGGCGTTGTTCCTGATCACGTGCTGAACCGCAAAAAGCTCGGTTTCCCAGTGCCGATCCGCCATTGGCTGAAAAATGAAATGAATGAGTGGATCCGAAATATTATTCGGGAAAGTGAAACAGACGCTTATATTAAAAAGGATTATGTCCTTCAGCTTCTTGAAGACCATTGTGCGGATAAAGCGGATAACAGCCGTAAAATCTGGACAGTGCTGATCTTCATGATCTGGCACAGCATTAATGTTGAAAAACGATTAGTGCCTGAAGAACTGAACCATCAGCCCAAAGAAGTTATTTTTGTATAATTAAAAGGCTTCCGATTCGTCGGAAGCCTTTTTGTTATGCCTGCTGCACTCTGCATCCATCCGACTTCCTCTTAGTCCTTGTATTCCGCTATGCTTTACATAAAGTGTTAAAAAATATTCACAAAACGTTTATAATAGAGTTAATTGAATGACTAATAGATTAGATAGGTCTAGCCATTTTTGACTGTTTTCGGAGGAAAAGGCCGGACGAATCCCACTATGATACGCAGCAAAAGAAGCGTTACTAGATTAAAATCGAATAGTGTTAGGGGAGAGGGTTATGCAAAGAAAGGCGCAAGAAAAACAATTGCATCGGGGATTAGAACAAAGACATATATCTTTGATGTCATTAGGGGCAGCGATTGGGGTAGGTTTATTCCTTGGCTCTGCTTCTGCTATTAAGTTAGCCGGGCCCGGGATTCTGGTAGCTTATGCCTGCAGCGGTCTTGTTATGTTTTTTATTATGAGGGCACTTGGCGAAATGGCGATTCAAAAGCCGGTGGCAGGTTCTTTCAGCAGATACGCACGTGACTATTTGGGCCCTCTCGCGGGATATTTGACCGGCTGGAATTATTGGTTTTTATGGGTGGTAACGTGTATGGCCGAAATTACAGCAGTCGGCATCTATATGAAATATTGGTATCCGGATGTTCCAAGCTGGATATGGGCATTGGCAGCGCTGATGATAATGACGGCTGTCAACTTCCTAGCCGTAAAAGCATATGGAGAGTTGGAATTTTGGTTTGCTCTTATTAAAATTGTAGCAATCTTATCGATGATTGTTGTTGGTTTATTAATGATTATCGCCGGAGTCGGGAACGGAGGAGTCGCGACAGGCATCAGCAATCTGTGGAACAATGGCGGATTTTTCCCAAACGGCATAAAAGGGGTTTTGCTGTCACTCCAAATGGTGATGTTCGCTTACTTAGGAATTGAAATGATTGGTGTGACTGCCGGAGAGGTGAAAAATCCGGAAAAATCGTTAGCAAAAGCGATTGATACAGTATTTTGGAGGATTCTTATTTTTTATGTTGGCGCTTTATTTGTCATTATGTCTATTTATCCTTGGCAGGAAATCGGTTCACAAGGAAGCCCGTTTGTTCTTACTTTTGAAAAAGTCGGCATTCCTTCGGCCGCGGGCATCATTAACTTTGTTGTTTTGACGGCAGCGCTGTCTTCTTGCAACAGCGGGATTTTCAGCACGGGGCGCATGCTCTTTAACCTGGCGGAACAAAATGAAGCGCCGAAAGCTTATGGAACTTTGACAAAAGGCGGGGTTCCGGGTAAGGCCGTTTTGGCTTCCGCAGGTGCGTTATTAATAGGCGTTGTGTTAAATTACGTAGTGCCCGCAAAAGTATTTACATGGGTCACGAGCATAGCCACATTCGGAGCGATTTGGACATGGGGAATCATTTTGCTGTCTCAGCTTAAGTATCGTAAAAATTTACAGCCGAGTGAACAAAAACGCTTAAAGTACAAGATGCCGTTATATCCGTTCACTTCATATGTGTCATTAGCTTTTTTGGCGTTCGTCATTATTCTTATGGCTTATAACCCGGACACCAGAGTAGCCGTTATTATTGGTCCGATCTGGTTTTTGATTTTGGTTGCAGTGTATTTCAAAAAAGGATTTCATAAAAAAAACGCTGTGAAAACGTCGTCGGGAGAACAGCAGATCAGTCAATAGTGGAAGCGTTTTAATCGCAATGAATGCATAAAGCAGTGAACAGCCGCAGTTTTTTATGCTTAAAAGGTTTTCGATTCGTCGAAAGCCTTTTTTATATGAACGTTAAAATCATCTGTAAAAAACGGTGAGGCGCACCTGTGGATGAATTAATAGAAATCAGAGAACAGGAAAGAATAAGGTACAAGGGATAATGAGCGAAAAATAGCCTAAGGGGAACGAAAAGTTTCTGAAGCAAACAGGTAAGCGGCACCCCTCAGGCTGGGGATACTGAACACAACCTTATACAATGATAGCCTTAATGACTGTTGTAAGAGATTGTTCAGGATTTACTTAAAAAACCCCAAAACTCAGCTCGGGTTTGGGGTTTCAATGGTTTTTACTTATATAATGTTTCGAAAAATGTTAAAGTAAAACAAAGTCATTTTTGCTGAAGGGTTTTATAGTACTGGCCTTTGGCTACATATTCTGACCGGATTCTTTCCATGTCTTCTCTGTCTTCGTCTGTTAAAGGGCGAATGACTTTAGCTGGGCGTCCGAATGCGAGATGGCCCGGCGGAATGGTTTTGCCCGGCGGGACGAGGCTGCCCGCTCCGATAAATGCGCCTTCACCGATTTCAGCACCGTCAAGAATAATGGAACCCATGCCGATTAAGGCATTCTTTCTGATAATTGCGCTGTGTAATGTAACCTGATGGCCGATTGTGGCGTCATCTTCTATAAGCAGCGGGCGGTTCGGGCTTTGGTGAAGACAGCTTAAGTCTTGGATATTCACTCGTTTTCCGATCCGAGTCGGCGCCACGTCTCCCCGAATGACAGCAGAGAACCATATGCTAGATTGTTCTCCGATTACAACGTCACCGGTGATTGTCGCGTTATCCGCAATAAAAGCAGTAGGGTGAATATCCGGCTTATATTGCATATAAGGGTAGATCATGAATCTCATCCTTCTTTCTCTATTTAAATTTCGTATGAGGTGAACTGCATGTGGACCTGGAAAGCAGACAGACCTGTGGGTTCAATTGTTATCATCCACGGGGCAAGCGAATACCACGGACGATATAAATGGTTAATAGAAATGTGGAGATCTTCAGGCTATAACGTTGTGATGGGCGATTTGCCGGGGCAGGGAACAACCACCCGGGCGAGAGGTCATATTCGCTCATTTCAAGAATACATTGATGAAGTAGATAAATGGATAGATACAGCCAGAACCTTTGAATTGCCTGTTTTCCTTCTCGGTCACAGTATGGGCGGGTTAATTTCGATTGAATGGTTTAAACAGCAGAGAAATCCCCGCATTACGGCACTTATTTTATCATCACCCTGTCTCGGTCTGCAAATTAAAGTAAACAAAGTGCTTGATATCGCATCGAGGGGGCTGAATGTCATCGCGCCGTCGTTTAAGGTGGACTCAGGTTTGTCACTTGATATGGCCACACGTAATCAGTCCGTAATAGAGGCTGATCAAAATGATTCTTTATATGTCACAAAAGTGTCTGTCAGATGGTACAGGGAGCTGTTAAAAACATTTGAGTCCGCCATGGTGCCGACTGATGCTTTTCTGAAGGTGCCGCTTCTCGTCATGCAGGCAGGAGACGACAGGCTTGTGGACAAAAGTAAGGTAATTAAATGGTTTTCAGGAGTAGCGTCCCACAATAAGTCATACAGAGAATGGGAAGGCCTCTATCATGAAATATTCAATGAACCAGAAAGAGAAGCTGTTTTCAAAGCAGCAAGAGCATTTACCGATCAGTATATTTGAAAACATTTGGGGGTGCATGTGTTGACAGTACCGGAACATCCTTTTGGCCTTATGACAAAAGTATATCGAGATATTTTTCCGCTCGTACATCAAGAAATGAAAATATGGCAGGCGAAATCTGAATCGATCCGAAATAGTGAATTAAAAGCACAGGCAATGGCAAGTATCAGGGATAAAACATTTCACTGTGAAGGCGGCGGCATTTTGGCTTTATTATCGGGTGATGAAAAGCAAAAATGCGTTGAATTTATTATTGCATACCAGACAATCAGCGATTATTTGGACAATTTGTGCGACCGAAGCACCTCGCTTGATCCGGATGATTTTCGAATGCTGCATGCCTCCATGCTTGACGCTTTAACAGTCGGGGCAGAGCTGCAAAATTATTATCAATTCAGGAACGAGCAAGATGACAGCGGATATTTGCATGATCTGGTCAAAACATGCCAGCGTGTCCTCGGTTCAATTGAACATTACGACATCATTAAACCTTATCTTTTAGAGCTGTGCGGCTATTATTGCGATCTGCAAGTGCATAAACATGTCGTGGAACATGAGCGTGTCCCGAGGCTTGAAAATTGGTTTACTCAATTTCAAGCGGATCTTCCTGAGATGGAGTGGTATGAATTCTCCGCTTGCGCCGGATCAACGTTAGGCATTTTCTGTCTGGTTGCGTATTCGTTTCAGCCGGATTTTAATGAAGACACCGCGAAAAAAATACGCAGCAGCTATTTTCCGTACATACAGGGGCTTCATATCCTGCTTGATTATTTAATTGATCAGGAAGAGGATCTGCTTGGTGGGGATTTGAATTTTTGCACGTATTACGAGTCTCACGAAGAAATGATGAAAAGACTGGAGCATTTTATTGAAAAAGCAGACGAGCATTTGCGGGGCATTCCGCATGAGAGCTTTCATCGTCTGATTAACCGCGGGCTGCTTGGCGTCTATTTGTCCGATGATAAAGTAGCGGGACAAAAGGAAATGGGCAGGCTTGCGAAAAAGCTGATCAAAGCAAGCGGTAAAACATCGTTTTTCTTCTACATCAACGGAAGAGCCTACCGTAAATTTCAAAAAATGCCTTGGATGAGAAGCTCTTAAATAGAAAAAAGCTCAAATCACTTGCTGATTTGAGCTTTTTTTTCAATAGCGATAATAAATGGCGGATCATTTTTCTGGTTTAAATATCCATATGATAAAACTCGCGCTGTTTGCTGATCAATGTTTCGGCAGTAAGCCAGCAATTCCTCTTTTTCCGCTTTGCCTTCAGGGTGCCCATGATAGACAACAAGCACAATCAGCCCGTCTTCTTTCATCATAGCCAGAAGCTGTTCGATGGCTTTGATCGTTGATGCGCCGTGTGTTGTCACACTTTTGTCGCCGCCGGGAAGATACCCGAGGTTGAAAATGGCTGCCGCTACCCGGCCGTCCGCTTCAGGAGGAAGGGATTCAGTGATTTTATCATGGCTTTTATGGAACAATGTGACACGGGGTCCGTATTCCTCGCCCAGCCGCTCTCTTGTGGCAGCCAGCGCAGATTCTTGAATGTCAAACGCGTAGACATGTCCGTTTTCGCCGACAAGTTTTGCTAAAAAAAGGGTGTCGTGTCCGTTCCCCATAGTCGCGTCAACCACGATGCTTCCTTTATCCGCAGCCATTTGCAGCAGTTCTTTGCTGTAGGGGAGAATTTTCTTTAACATCATAATGCCGACTCCTCCCCGAGCCTCTGAAAGAATTTTCCTTGATAGCTGCCGCGTTTTATAAGCTCGTTATTGATTGCGCCCAGTACTTCCCACTTGTTTACGCTCCACATCGGGCCGACCATCAGTTCAATCGGTCCGTCACCGGTAATGCGGTGGACAATCATTTCCGGGGGAATGACTTCCAGTTGATCGCATACAAGCTGAACATACTCATCCTGCGTGAGGAATTCCAGTTTGCCTTTTTCATATTGCTTTACCATTGGCGTGCCTTTTAACAGATGTAAAAGATGGATTTTGATGCCCTGCACGTCCAAATCGGCGACTGCCTTTGCCGTTTCCATCATCATGTCCCGGTCCTCGAGCGGAAGTCCGTTAATAATATGTGAGCAAATGCGTATGCCGTGTTTTCTTAATTTATGAACACCTTCCGCGTAGCAATTAAAATCGTGCGCGCGGTTAATCAGCAGGGCCGTCCGCTCATGGACCGTCTGAAGCCCAAGTTCCACCCACAGGTAGGTGCGTTCGTTCAGTTCAGCCAAATACTCAACGACATCATCAGGAAGGCAATCCGGTCGTGTTGCGATGGAAATGCCGACCACCCCGTCAAGCGCGAGCACTGATTCAAATTTCTCGCGAAGCACTTCAACCGGGGCATGTGTGTTTGTGAAGGCTTGGAAATAAGCGATATATTTGCCGTCCTTCCATTTTTCATGCATGCGCTCTTTAATATCATTAAATTGAGTGATTAAGTCGTCTGCGCGGTTTCCTGCAAAGTCACCTGAGCCGGCCGCGCTGCAAAATGTGCAGCCGCCGTGTGCGACTGTGCCGTCTCTGTTCGGACAGTCAAAGCCGCCATCCAAAGCAACTTTAAATACCTTATGGCCAAAATGCTCCCGTAAATGATAATTCAATGTATGATACCTTTTTTCCGTGTTTGTATAGGGAAAAGGGTTCTTTTGATTCACGATGAATATGTCCTCCTTGCGTACAAATGCATTCTAAAATTGTAGCACGAAAGGAGATACGGAACAAACTAATCCCATACGTAAATGTTATAAGGAACTAGTTTTTGTTTGTTTCATCCTTAGTTTTCTTGGAGATATATCACTGAAAAGAGAAAAAATAATTCCAATTACGAGAATGATGCTTCCGATCTTAAACGTAAAGTTGAAGCTGTCGCTAATTTTCTCGTTATAAAGTTCTGCTATTTTATTCTGAAGAATTATGATTTGCTCTTTTTGCTTCTTAAAACTTTCTTTTACTTTATCTTTGTACGGTTTGGGTGTTTTAGAGAGAAGTTCTTCCTCTTTTTGATTTAGTTCTTTAATTGTTTTTTCCTGGTCAAATGTGTCTGATTCATGCAAACGTGCTATGATTTCTGTTTTAGCAATATCATCAAATACCGTATTATCTTCTATAATTTTTACAGCTTCTTTTTTAGCAGCATCTACATCATGATTGATGCTTGTTGTTAGGACACTAGTAAGAACAGCAATACCAACTGCTTGCCCTACAGTCCTCATCATATTTAAAATCCCTGACGCAATACCGATTTTTTCCTTAGGAATTAATCTGATTCCTGAACCCATAGCTGGTCCAATGATAAGACCTAAAGCTAAGCCGGATATACAAAGAAGAACAATTACAAGTGAAATAGGACTGTCGTACCTTATATAACCATATAAGTAAGTAGTTATTGTTAACCCCATCATACCTAAGCTAGAAAATAAAGCGCCTCCCAGTTTATCCGATAACTTTCCAGATAGAACAGAGGTAAACATAGAAGATAATGCTAAAACAGATACAATTAGACCTGCTTCTAGTTCTGTTTTTCCCATTACATTAGTAAGCAGTAAAGTTATAATAAGAGTTCCGCTTGTTAATCCTAGTCCCTGCATAAATAGTGTTAATGAGCTAAAAGTGAATGTCTTTACCTTTAGCATTGATAAAGGTACCATTGGATATTTTATTTTAGATTCAATATAGAAGAAGAAAATTAGTAATAACATTGATACACTCATGAAAACAAGAAATGTTGAAGATGTCCATCCTAAATCTGATACTTTAGCAAAACCAAATGTTAAACAAAATAGAGCTCCAGATAAAATGAGCATGCCGATATAATCAACCTTTTTATTGGCTGAATTATCATAGCTTTCAGTTATGAAAATGGCAGCAAAAATTATGGCGATAAGTCCCAGAGGAATGTTGATGAAAAATATAGATTGCCAATTAAAATTTTCAGTTAACAATCCACCAAGAACGGGGCCTAATGTCGCAGCAAGCCCTGAAAAAGCTCCCCAAATACCAATAATCATTCCTTTTTTTTCGTCAGGAACTATTTCCAAAGCAATTGGCATTGTAACTGGCACAATAAAAGCAGCTGATAAGCCTTGAATCACTCGAACAGTAATTAGCATTTCAATAGATCCACTTATACACGCCAGAAAAGATGTGAAGATAAAAAGGCCTAACCCAAATATAAATGCTTTTTTTCTTCCGAAATGATCAGCTAGTTTAGACGCACCAACTAACATAACAGCAAATGCCAATGTATAGCCTGTAGCAACCCAAGCCACTTGAGATAGTGTGCAGGAAAAATCAGTTAACATTTCAGGTAGTGCGATGTTTACTATTGTTGTATCCATTACAGAAATAAATGTACCTAAAAGTAAAGCGCTTAAAATTATAATTTTCCTAAAAGTCATATAGTAAATCCTCCTTGTAGATATTAATCTAAAGTGTTATTTGGAAATCATCTAAAAACATAGTAAGTTAAAACAGTAATATTTGTCAATGAATTGTTTTATAGTCCTTTTTTTATTTTTTTGGGTAATAGTTCTTTAATAATGGTGAATTTAGTATAGACTTTACACAAAAAATTCCTTAAAATAGATTATAATTCCTTTTTTCTTTTATTATTCTAATTTTTTATCTTTAAAGGAGGTAATATATGACGACTTCAATCAAATTGTTTTGTATTCCGCATGCTGGAGGAATGTCGAGTATTTATAATGAGTGGAAACCCATTGCGGGTCTAAATGTGGAGTTATGCCCTATTGAATTGGCAGGTAGGAGAACTAGTTTTTTAGATGAACATTATAAGACTTTTGATCAAGCTGTTGATGATGTTGTATCTAAAATATTAAATCATAATAAAACCAATCAAAAATTTGCAGTTTTTGGACATAGTATGGGTGCTTATATTGCATATGAGGTAGTACAGATATTAAACAAACTAAATGAGAATAGATTAGTTCACTTATTTGTTTCAGGGAAAGGGGCGCCTAATAACAAAAAAGGAATTTATAAGTGATTGGACTGATGAGGAATTAATTAAAAAAATTGTAGAATTAGGTGGTTTACATAACAGATTGAAAAATAACTGGGAATTTCTTGATTTATTTATTCCAGTAATAAGAAATGATTACAGAATAAAAGAGACATATAACCATAATATAGAAAATGAAGTTGAAACTAAAATTACAGTTATCTCAGATAAATATGATGAATCAACTTCTATGCAAGAGATACTAGGATGGAAATAGTATTCACATAAAGAAGTTGATATCTTAAATTGATGGTGGACATTATTTTATAAACCACAACGCTAAGGAAGTTATAAAAATTATAAAAGAAAAGCTTTTATTAAAGAAAGGAGACTCTTTGTGAATAAATATTTTTGGGCACCAAATATACAATGGAGACAAGAGGATAACGAGATAATAATTGGAGAATTAAAGTTTAAGGGTAAAGTAATTGATTTCTTCCCTGAAATATATTTTGAATTTCAAAAAGGGATTTTTTTAAATGAACTGCCCATTATTTTTCAAGATTTTAATATAAAAATTTTAAAAATGTTTGTACGTGATTTAATTCGTAATAGAGTTTTGATAGACAGTACGAGTACACCTAATGAGTTATTTAAAGCTCAAAATCAATTTGTTTACAATGATTTTGAAGAGGGTTATTTTTTAAAAAATGAAAATATTAATGAATATAGAAATAACCAATTGAACAGATTCTCCCTAATGGAATTTAAAGAAACAATTCCATTAAATCATTTTGAAGAAATACCTTCTTTTATAAGAGCAAGAAAGAGTACTAGAGATTTCGATTCCTCAAAAACTATGAGTTTTTCAACATTCAGTAATATTTTAGGGGTGTTCCGACAAACAAATATTAAAGGAAATATACAATATTATTATCCAAGTGCTGGGGGACTTTATCCAGTCAATATATATCTATATATTAAAAAAAATAGAGTTGAGAATATTGAAGAAGGACTTTACTTATATAAACCTTCTGATAATTCGATTAATTTAGTTGGAAAAGTAGACTTTAGCAAGGCTAATTTCCATTATTTTATGAATGACGGAATATTCAAACAATCAACTTTTACAGTTTTTTATACGTTGGATAACGATGCGATTATACCCAAATACGGAGGAAATGGTTATTATTATGGACTACTAGAGGCGGGTGTAATGACTTCTCTTCTTTCATATATAACGGAGTTTTTCAAAGTCGGATCTTGCTCTATTGGTGATATAAAATTTGATGAATTGAAGGAATATTTTAAATTTAAAAGAAACGAAGTTTTCTTGCATACAGTCGAAGTTGGTATGAAAAAATAAGGGGAAATTTAAAAATGATAGAGACAAACATCATAAGTATTAAAGATATAAGCAATTTTGTTTTAGATAAAATTTATAAAGAAACTAAAAATAACACTATTAATTTATCCTCTCAAATTTACGATTTTCATATTTCATCCCTAGGGATATTAAGGATTTTAGGAGAAATAGAAGACACTTATGGAATAAACTTAGAGATTTATGACTATGTGGAAAATGAAAGTTTGTCTTCTTTTTGTAAGCTCATTTTTCATAAAGTCAATGATCTAGAAGAAGAACAAGAAAAAGATGATTACTTTTTAGTTCGAGATAACGAAAATGAAGAATTTGATTTGACAAACGTACAAATGGCTTATCTATCAGGAAGAGAAACTGCGTTTGAATTAGGCAATACTTCAACTCACGCTTATATTGAGCTTGAATGTGAGTTAGATATCATGAAATTACAGTATTCTTTAAACAAAGTCATAGAGCGTCAAAGTATGCTTCGAGCCGTTATAAAGCCTAATGGAAAACAAAAGATCCTTAAGAGTGTCCCATCATTTGAAATACATATTAATGATATTAGTAAACTTAGTAGTTTAGAACAAAAGAACAAAATACTTTATGAACGGAACAAAGCCTCACACAAAACATTTGATCCCTATGTTTGGCCCTTATTTGAATTTAAAGCTTTAAAGTTAGATAGCAACAAGTATCGTTTGTTCTTTGGTATAGATATGTTGATTGCAGATGGGGCAAGTATTCAGTTGTTATTTAAGGAAATATCAACTATATATAATAGCAAAGAAAATTCCATAGAGCCATTAGAAATCAGTTATAAGGACTATTTGTTAGCTTATAAAAAGATTAAACAATCCAGCAAGTATCAAGAGGATAAAAGATTTTGGTTAAATAAAGTCGGAAATTTTCCAGACCCTCCTTCGTTACCATTAAAAGAGAATTTGAGAAGTGTTGAAAAACCGCGTTTTAAAAGATTAAAGAAAGTATTAGATGAAAAATCTTGGAGTGAATTGTTAAAAATTTGTTCTGATAATAATCTTAGACCAAGTATGTTATTCTTAATTATTTATTCTAAAGTATTAGTTAAATGGAGTAATAAAAATGATTTGGCTATTAACACAACTTTGTTTAATCGAAGAGCAATCCATAAGCAGGTAAATGAAATTATAGGTGATTTTACAGAAATTATGATATTTGATGTCTGTTTTGATTATAGTGAAAATTTTTGGAATGATGCTAAAAGAATACAAAATAACTTTTTTGAATCTTTAGCTCATAATACTTTTGACGGAATAGAGTTTACAAGGGAATATTCTAAAATTAATAATTTGACTAATGGCAAGGCAGTTTTTCCTGTTGTTTTTACTAGTATGTTATTCGATGAGGAATTGAATCATCTTAATTCATTTGGTTTATTTAAGGATAGCATTAGTCAGACATCTCAAGTTTA
>NZ_LSBB01000004.1 GCF_001584335.1 Bacillus atrophaeus | reverse complement strand
GTTTAGTTTTCAAAGATCATTTGTAATGGAGCGGGTGATGAGAATCGAACTCACGACATCAGCTTGGAAGGCTGAGGTTTTACCACTAAACTACACCCGCATATAACATGAATTAAAATGGCGCGCCCGAGAGGAGTCGAACCCCTAACCTTTTGATCCGTAGTCAAACGCTCTATCCAATTGAGCTACGGGCGCTTATCAGGCGACTTAACTATCATACTATCATTTGATGTTAAAGTCAATAACTTTTTTGAAGTTTTTTTCGTAGCGCAGTCGATTCAACTGAAGTTTCGCGGATTGTCCATCCGGCAAATCTCTTCGCATTTCGACTTTCTTATTATACACGTTTCGAAACATTTGTACACCCTTTGGAGAAAATTCTTTTTCACTTCCCCAACGCTGACGAACATTTCGTTTTTTGTTGTTACGCTGTGTATCAGCGACGTTTAATAATATACCATGCTTATTTTATTTGGTCAACACTTTCTTCTGATTTTTTTAAGAAAGAATGCTATAAGATTTTCATTACTCACTTTCTTCTTATTTAATAGTTACTATGTCTCCTGTTTATGATTGGCTTGATAAGCCTGTACAGAACCTTCATTAAAGCTTGCTCCCCCTATCTTGCATTTTAGATAAGCAGAAAAAATGTCCAAGACGATTCATTAAGGAAAGAATGCAATATTGTTTTCCCTTCAATTTGTTGGAGTCTTTCGGAGCCTCCCGGAGGAAACGAAGCACGAGCTTGCTCTACTGTTAAATATAGAAGAACCAAGTGAATCAGTTAGCTTAGACCAATCGATAAACTTGTTTAAAGCTCTAATGAAAGATTTATTACATCTAAACATGAATACAAATCTTCTGGACGCCTGCTGGAACGTGCAGGTATCTAGTTGTTAAGCGCCAAAATGTGTTTCATAAAATACACCGTTAGTATGCCTGAACGGTATATTTAATTTCCATGGCCAAAAAATAACTTTATTTGGTATTGGACTGTTGACAAATAATCTGCCCTTCTACTATAGTGGTTGCATACCTAACCACTAAAGGAGAATACCATGGATGACGTTTATAAAGAACTTCAGAAGCTGGGGTTTTCTCAATATGAATGCAAAGCATACATAGGGCTTTTAAAAACCTCACCGATAACCGGCTATGAGATTAGCAAAAGGTCAGGTGTGCCGCGGTCGATGATTTATGAGGTAGTGGGAAAGCTAGTCGATAAAGGCGCCGTTCACACCGTACCTTCTGATCCTGTAACATACGCACCGTTGCCAGCTAAGGAGTTAATTGACCGTCTGCGGCATAACTTCGAAAACTCCTTTGATTATTTAGAAAAAAAATTAGTTGCTTTAGAAAGTGAGCAGGACGTCGATGTCATTCGAAGAATCAATAGCAATGAACATGTGATTGCTGAAATGATTGATATGATAGACAAGGCGGAAGATGAGCTGTGGCTGTCTCTTTGGGAGCCGCAAGTCGCTGCTGTTAAGAAGGACATTGACAGGCGTTTAAATGAAAACCTGCCTGTCTTCTCGATTCTTTTTGGATCTCAGGAAATCGAAATAGGCTCAACCACCCATCATAATTATATGTCGCCAGAAGTGGCTGAAGAACGAATCGGCGGCCGATTAACGATTGTTGCCAGAGACAATCAAGAGGTATTAATCGCTAATTTTTCACCTAATACAAATGCATGGGCCATAAAAACGCAAGATCCTGCGCTTGTTATTGTTGCCATGGAATACATGAGACACGACCTTATGTTTTCAGAGCTTGTCAAAGAAGTTGGTTCTGAAAGAGCGGCAGCATTGTGGCAGCATAATTCCAACCTGTTTCATGTGGTTACAGGAAAACGGTTCAATTGAATTGAGCCGTCTTTTCTTTCATCTTTTTATAGTAGTTATATTTATAACCTCTAAAAATTTATATAAAAAGGAGAGTAAGGATCGTGGAGGCTCAATTGAAAAAAGTCGAATCTGTACAAAGGGAAGACACCTTTTTGCAGGGAGTGAAAGATTGTATCCCTACATTGTTAGGATATATGAGTATTGGATTTGCTTTTGGCATCGTTGGTATTTCCTCAAAACTGAGCATACTGGAGATCACGCTTTTATCATTGCTGGTTTATGCAGGAGCCGCTCAATTTATTTTCTGTGCTTTATTGGCTTCGAACAGTCCTGCGTCAGCTATCATCCTGACAACGTTTATCGTAAACTTGCGCCACTTGTTATTGTGCCTGACTTTAGCTCCGCATTTCACGAGATACTCGTTAATGAAAAATATCGGAATTGGATCACTTGTCACAGACGAGTCATTTGGCGTGGCCATAAACAAACTTGCAACACACGGAAAGCTCAGCGACAAGTGGATGAATGGGTTAAATATTACAGCGTATATATGTTGGATTATTTCATGTACTCTCGGCGGTTTTTTGGGTCAATGGATATCTGACCCTGAAGCGCTCGGTTTAGATTTTGCTTTAACTGCTATGTTCGTGGCATTGATGGTCTTACAATTGCAAAGTACCGCATCTGAAAAACTGAAGCACAGCCTATCACTGGTCGTGTATATGATCATCGCTATGGTTTCATTATCCTTTTTTGTGCCTTCACATGTGGCTGTCATTACGGCGACGGTTATTGTAGCAACGATTGGGGTGGTGACGGATAAATGAGTATGAGTTTACCAATGCTTTGGCTTATTCTTGGCTGTGCGATTGTAACCGTTATCCCGCGTATCGTCCCATTTATTTTCGTGCGAAGTGTTCAGCTGCCTGAAGTTGTATTAAAATGGCTTTCCTATATCCCCATTTGTATTCTTACGGCTTTGGTGGCTGAAAACATGCTGATTGAAACTGAAAACGCAGTTGAATTAGATTGGACTGTGCTTCTCGCTATGCTTCCCACTTTGCTGACAGCGCTTTGGACGAAAAGCTTATCTGCCACAGTCATCATAGGGGTTATATCCATGGCTTTCATCAGGTTATTCTTGTAGTATATCGGCTCGCTTCTGATATTCAATATGCTCAGTATAAAAGGGATAAGCGCTAAGCTTATCCCTTTTATCTACGAATACCGTATCCGCGTTTTCTCCGCCAGACACTTATTTTGTTTTTATATGCTCAGCTTTTGCTGCCCCCATGCCGAATAGAAAAATAAGCAAAGATACGACAATCAGCATGAATAAGGGAATGGACCAACTATGTGTGACATCATGTAACAGTCCGAACACTAAAGGACCGATTGCTGCTAGAAGATATCCAAATGACTGAGCCATCCCCGAAAGGGCAGCGGCTTGATGTGCGTTTTGTGTGCGCAGACTAAAGAACATCATAGCTAAACTGAATGCACATCCCCCTGCTATACCAATCATCATAACCCATAATGGGATGAGTACAGCACTTCCATAGAGAACGCCAGCTATTCCGGTAACAAATAAAAAACCGGTTATAGTGACTAATATGCGCTGATTTTTCATACGACCTGCTAAAATAGGAACAATAAAAGTAATAGGCAGAATAGAAAACTGCATTAATGAAAGCATCCATCCAGCCGAATTTGAGCTGAGTCCTTTTTGTTGAAGAATCTCAGGAAGCCACGCGATGACAGTATAAAAAATAAGAGATTGCAGCCCCATAAACAAAGTGACATTCCAAGCTATCTGAGAACGCCACAAGTTAGATTTATGATGCGGTTCTGCTCCTGCTGCTTTCATTGGTTTTTCACGGCCCTTTAATAGCGGAATCCAAATTAAAACGGCAATGAGGGACAGAACGGACCAACAGCCCAGTGCCCCCTTCCACCCTAATCCTGATAAAGAGGCGACCGGAATACTGATACCGGAAGCGATTGCTCCGCATAAATTCATAGACACAGAATAAACTCCTGTCATCATTCCTAAATTCCGGGAAAACCTATGCTTAATAAAGCTTGGCAGTAATACATTGCATACCGCAATGGCTAATCCCAGCAAAATTGTCCCGGCAAATAGAGAGCCAATCCCGGCAAGTGACCGCAACAAGATTCCTACAGTTAATAAGAATAATGATGACATTAATACAAGTTCGGTCCCAAACCGTCGTGACAGCATAGGAACAAAAGGCGAAAGAAATGCAAAAGCAAGCAAGGGCACCGTTGTTAATGTTCCGGCAAGTGCATTTGACATCCCTAAGTTATCGCGAATCGATGCTATCAAAGGCCCTACTGATGTTAAAGGCGCTCTGAGATTCGCTCCTATCAAGATGATACCTATAGTAAGCAATAATATCTTTTTTCTTTGATTTGTTTTTATTTTATGTTTACCTTGTTTAAGCTCTACCTGACCTAAACTCATTCTTATTCCTCCATGTGCAATGTTTCTTTAAATTCGCTAATGTAGTGATTTACAGCATCCATTGCCTGATCTGCTCTTTTGTCAATGATTGAGGTTACAAGCTGACTGTGAATATCTTCATGAAAACCTGCATCTGTTGTGAGATCAACCAAGTTTTGAACCGATATCTGCAAAGCTTCTGTCATGTGCTCGTACAGATCGCTCAGAATACTGTTATGTGCAGCTTGCACGATTGCTTTATGCAGCTGAATATCTGCTTCGGCATATTGTTGACGATCTTTATTCTGAACAGCAGCCTGGCAGGAACCTAAACAATTTAGCAGCTTTTCTACATCTTCTTCACTGCGTCTTATTGCTGCTAGCTGTGCAGCTTCCCGTTCAAGAGCATGCCGGACTTCTAATGTCTCAAGCAGATCTGCCTTTTTGATACGCCTGTAAAATGCTGCCCCGAGGATGCTGGATGAGCAGACAAAAGTTCCGCTTCCTTGTTTTGTTTGCAAAAGTCCTGCATGAACCAAGGCCCGTATCGCCTCCCTCAATGTATTGCGGCTCACATCAAATTGTTTCATTAAGTCCAATTCAGGGGGGATGCGAGAACCCACCGGCCAAGTATCGGTCTGAATTAATGATTCAATTTGCGATACGACTTGTTCGACAAGTGATAAACGGCTTGTTTTTGATATATCCATAAACGGCCACCTCTAATTTGTAGGATGATTTGGTCATTGGTTAATTTAACACAAGAAAATGATAATGTAAATCCTTTAACAAAAAAGCAGAGTTGCGAATAATCAACCCTGCTTCAAAATTCATCATTCTATTCTTCTGTAAAACCATTCTTGTCGTTATCGATCGGTTTTCTCTTTTCATGAACTTCAAACCGATTTTACCTTTCACCTAATAATTATCATTTCATATGGAAAATGCCTTCAAAATATGTTATTATCTTTTGCAGAACGCAAAGAAACAATTATATTTACTATTGTATAACCTCAATAATATGGATTGAGGGTGTCTACCAGGAACCGTAAAATCCTGATTACAAAAATTGTTCATCACTTTTTTTGTAATCGGGATTTTTTTATTTGTTAAAAATTTGATATGAAGGAGTTTCGGTTATGAATTTTAAAGTTTTTCTTCTTGCAGCTTCTACTATTGCTGTAGGGTTAGTTGAATTAATTGTTGGAGGGATACTCCCGCAGATCGCAAAAGATTTACACATCTCCATCGTCAGCGCCGGTCAGTTGATCAGCGTGTTTGCTCTTGGTTATGCCGTCTCCGGACCGTTGCTTTTGGCTGTCACAGCGAAGATTGAACGGAAGCGCTTGTATTTAATTGCACTATTTGTTTTCTTCCTTAGTAATTTGGTAGCTTATTTCAGCCCGAATTTCTCCTTGCTTATGGTATCAAGGGTTTTGGCTTCCATGAGCACAGCGTTAATTGTAGTTCTTTCCCTAACAATTGCGCCTAAAATCGTCGCCCCTGAATATAGGGCCCGGGCGATTGGTATCATTTTTATGGGCTTCAGCTCCGCCATCGCGCTTGGTGTGCCGCTGGGAATATTGATTAGTGATTCCTTCGGCTGGCGTGTTTTGTTTCTTGGGATTGGGGTACTATCTCTTGTGTCCATGCTGATTATTTCTATCTTTTTTGAAAAAATACCGGCAGAGCAAATGATTCCCTTCCGTGAACAGATTAAGACGATCGCCAATGTAAAGATTGCAAGCGCGCATCTTGTTACGATGTTTACGTTAGCAGGGCACTATACCCTTTATGCGTATTTCGCGCCGTTTTTAGAAGCCACTCTGCACCTTGACTCTTTTTGGGTCAGCATTTGTTATTTCCTATTCGGAATATCAGCGGTATGCGGCGGTCCTTTTGGCGGCGCACTAGCGGATAAATTGGGATCCTTTAAAAGTATTTTGCTTGTAACCGTTTCTTTTGCGGTTATCCTATTTTTGATTCCTTTATCCACATATTCAATGGTTCTATTCCTGCCTGTTATGGTTATTTGGGGATTGCTGAGCTGGAGCCTGGCGCCCGCCCAGCAAAGTTATTTGATTCGCATTGCCCCAGATTCTTCTGATATCCAGCAGAGCTTCAATACTTCAGCTTTGCAAGTTGGAATTGCCCTAGGGTCTGCTATCGGCGGTGTTGTCTTAGGACATACAGGGTCCGTTATATCCACTGCTTGGTTCGGAGGGTTTATAGTGGTTATTGCTGTACTATTTGCACTCCTTTCTTTAACGAGACCTGTCACATTAAAAGAACAGTAAAAAAGAAATCATCCTGAATTTTTTATCTCAGGATGATTTTTTTGATAAACCTCTTTCTTTACTCAAGAATTCATTTTATTCATTGTGGCTATATCTTTGAACAGATCATTATGATGTAATGGACAGCTTAATTCATTACAACGTACAATTTTAAAGTCATTTAATTCAAAGATCGCAATGACCTCTACTTCTCCGACGGCTCCGTCTTTCTTCGTCACAGTTACCGTATACCTTAGTACAGCGGTTTGTTTATCTTGATCAAAAAGAAAATCATAAAAAGGTGATAATTCAATAGATCTCACTATCTCTTTTAAGGTGATGATGTGATCTCTGAATTCATTAATATCCGTCTTCTTCCCGTCAGTAACTTGGATATATTGATCACTAAAGTAATGAGGAATTTTTTCAACATGTAAGTTAACAATGATTTCTTGGTAAACCTCTGTTAAAAAATCACGGACCTGATCTTTATTCATAAGAAACACCTCATCTGTTTTATATTCGTTTTGCCCATTCGTTCATAAAACTGATAATGACGTCAAGTTCATTTTCGGTGAACTGATGTAACAATTCGTTATACTGGCCTTTCACCTTCTCATGCAGTTCATCATGGACCCTTGCTAATCTTTCGCCATCATTTGTCAATGTGTAATAAATCGTTTTTAGATTGTCCTCTTTCTTTTCAGCTTTCACTACTCCCCTGTCAATTAATTTTTTAATCGACTTCGTAATAGCGGGTTTAGATAGACCCAATTGTTCTGACAGAAAACTATTATTAGAATCCGACGGGAATTCTTTTATCAATGAGACGATGTGCAATTGTGTGATATTCCACCCTTCCTCACGATTTGTCAAATTTGATATAACATCACGGGCCTTCGCTTTTTTCTCTCTTTGCAGCATAAAATGTTCAATCGCTTTAAAGGCCTCTTGTCTTTTTTGAGACTCCATTTCATCATTCCTTTCACCTTTTTGTTAACCAGTTAATTATTTTTTAGTTTACCAGTTAACAAAAACAAATGTCAAGTACATCTTTTACAACATTTCACTAACCAAGCAGGTTCAGGTAACAAGAATGAAGAAGTGTTTTTATGGAGAAAGAATAAGGAGGAGACATCATGTTCTTGTATAAAATTGATGATGACGTTTCGCTAAAATTACCTGAGTTGAAAGATGCAGAAAGAGTCTTTGAACTGACTGATCATTCAAGAGAATATCTGCGGCAATGGCTTCCTTGGCTGGATGAGACAACAAGTGTGGAAGATACAAAAGGTTTTATTCAATCTTGCCTGAAGAGTTATGCAGAAAATAAGGGACTTACAACGTTTATCCTTTATAAAGGTTCCATTGTGGGAACGGCTGGGTATAACCAAATCAATTGGACTGATAAAACAGCTTACATTGGTTATTGGTTAGGGAAGGAATATCAAGGTTACGGAATTATGACAAAAGCGGCGAAAGCTTTGACCGATTATGCTTTTCAGGAATTGAAGCTTAATCGTGTCGATATTCGTGCTGCTGAGGGAAATAGCAAAAGCAGGGCTATTCCAGAAAGATTAGGTTTTGTATATGAAGGGCGAATAAGACAAGCGGAATGGCTGTATGACCGTTACGCGGACCATATCATTTATGGGATGCTGGCAGATGAATGGACATCAAAATAATAAATTATCCTTGTTAGGCTGACGGGCAGTCAGGCGCTAAACTCAGACAACTGATATTGGAAGGAATTTGTATTTCTTTCTTTTGATTATCATTTCTAAAAATCAATATGGATTTAAAAGGAGTTTCAATGATTGATAAAGAATTTGAAGGATAAGCGCAAAAGGAGGCAGGCGGCCTGCTTTGCCTTCAAATCAGCGCTTATATCAAAAGAAAGAGGTGTCTTTAGAATGGTTCATTATCAAAACTATCCTGATCCGTCTCTAAACGCCAAATTGCAGTCTCACCCTGAGCATTCATCTGAAATCGAACATCTCAAAGCAAGGATGCAAAATTTCATTAAGCATTCCGTTACTGAACAAAACATTGAGGTTACGGATGCAAGGGTGACGGCGGAAGGAGAGGTCACCTCACTTTTAAAAGAACGGCTCGACAAAGAATACCATAAACTTTTGTGTAAAATCACCCGGGAAGTAAATGTCGAAGATTTCGGCGCTGTCCCAGATGGAAGGGACAATACGGAAGCTTTTCGCAAAGCCATCGGCAATGGACGCGTCAAAGTGAACGTTCCTGCCGGAGAATTTCTGGTTCAGGGGATTAAGCTTCCATCCTGGACAACTATTGTCGGGCAAGGCAAAGGCATCACCGTGATAAAACTGCATGAAGACACCCCTGCACATGAATGGGTGATCACTAATGATGATTATCAAAATGGAAACCGTAATATTTTTGTCCAAGGAATGTCATTAGACTGGAATCCGGATAGACAATGCGGAGTGAGAAACCCTGGGGGACAGTTCTCCAGCTGTTTAACATTTGCCAAAGTTGAATATGGCTGGATCAAAGATGTTGAAGCCATTAATGCGGGTCTTCATGGCATTGATATTACATCACCGACATACGATCATTCGCCTGATACCGACTGGACAAAAGACGGCTCAAAATATATTTGGATCGATAACTGTGTGGCTTATGGCGCAGGAGATGACGGCATTACCACCCATTACAGCGAATACATCTTTATTTCAAACTGCCATTCCGGAAATCCGCGCGGTACAGAACACGCTGAAGGTATTTCAAACTCCAACGGTATAGAGATCGATGATGGCTCCAAGCATGTGTGGCTTTTGAATAACTTTACAAGCGGAAACATCCGCGGAGTAGAGGTCAAGGCGCATGCGTTGTGGCCGGCCTCTCAAAATGTCCATATCATCGGCCATGTTTCTTATCGTGATGTCCGCGCATTTGATCTTCGCCATATCGGCCATCACCAAGCAACAGATCCGGAAAGCACCACAGCTTACGATGTCACACTCATCGACTGCTCAGCAATTGAACCGGTTTTCAATTCGCTATATGAAGGAGTGACCCCAAGAGCACTCGTTGTTTCAGCATATAAAAACGTAAATGTAAGCGGATTCACAGCTATTGGCGATCCCGACTATGACTATGGCGGAAATCCTGTTGTGGCCATGCAATACCGCAGTCAAAATATTGCAATTAACGGCATTAAAATTCGGGGATTTAAAAAAGCCGGCGTTGATATTAATTTATCAGGCGGAACGAATAAAACCGATTATATTAAAATTTCAAACTTCGATATTTATCATTCCGCTCCAAAAGGAATCTCGATCGGCGGCGGCCTCTATAATGTGAACATCATGAACGGAACGATGATTTCAGATAGCGGGACGGTCGGAATCCAGTCGCCCAATAATCAGGCCGTCATTCTCGGCGTGCAGGCAGAAGGATATAGTGCGGCGGTCTCCATCAAAGGCCAAACATACCAGCATGTACCGGTCAATTTAAAGGGAGGCGCACAGCTTGCAACGACCTCCGGCTTTGCGTTTAATCAAACAAGCGCCGTTATCGCGGGTACCGGTGAAATTACGGCAAAAGGAGAAAGAAATGCGGTCATCGGCGCTTCAGGAGGCTCCAGTACAGAAGGCTCCCGCGCATTAATCGCAGCTTCAAACAACGCCCATATTAAAGGAAACAATGTGTCCAGAACGATATTGTCTTCTGAAAGTATTACACTGGAAGAACCCTACACCGTAGCGGGAGGCCACCAATCAATGAAATGGCTTCTTGACTCTGTAGGAGGAAACGGAACATTTGCGGGAGCGATCAGTTCTTCCCTAAGAGGATACGGAGAGTATTTTGAGAGTTCAACCGGGCAGTTAATCAATACAGGCACCATCGTGACTTTAAGGGGCGATAAAATCGCGCCGGCCCATGTGGGAGATTATATGCTTGGAGTGATTTCGGAAACGGCGGGTCTCGTATCAGGAGCATCAAGCTTCATCTGGCAGGGCCGCTATTTGACTAACGAATTTGGCGGCTTGATTTATGAGGATGTGACTGATGAGGAAACCGGAGAACTGATTCGCATGCCGAAAAAAAATCCGGACTATGATGCCGCATTGGAAGCTGATTATCTTTCACGGTCAGCAAGAGATGAATGGCATGTTGTCGGACTTGTGGGCCAGCATTATGTGCGTATTGACGAAACGGTCAGTCAAGGAGATTATCTTACGGCCCATAATGGGATCGGGACAAGAGCATCTGAAGGAGATTGGAAGGTCATGAAAATAACCGCCTCTTACATTCCTGAAAAAGGATATGGCATCGCTCTCGCCGTGATCAGATAGCGGGCATGGGAAATGTCCTGAACCGTTTGATTCGGAAACACAATTGTTCCCGTGAATGGGATCTTCCAACCGGCGCTTTTCTATTCGGCTAAACATTCGAATGATACGGCGTCAACTTTTCTTGCTGGCTTTAAAATGAACTATTTAGATAAAGACTTGTAAACATATTTACTGTTTTCAGGCTCATACTCCCTATAAATTCAGGGCTGATATGAGCCTAATGTTTATGCTCTTTGAATTTAACTTAGAGGGAATGTTATTAAAAAACTAGAGAGCATAAAAAATACCAAGGACTAAAACCCTTGGTATCATTAATATATACACAGGGAACACTGCCGTACTTTTTTCCTTTGGTTAATGAATGACTTCTTGAAAGAGCTCCACTCTTTCTATTTCTTTTTTAAAAATCGAATGTCGTCAAGTTCTATTAAGAAGTCCTTTTTCTTTTAAAAATCCTTTAGCCGCTTCTTCTGCGCTTTTGCCTTCTACATTCACTTCATAATTCATTTCGCGCATCTTGTTATCCGTTATTTTACCTGAAAGTTTATTTAACGCAGCTTCTAATTCCGGATATTTTTCTAACGTTTCTTTTCTTAACAGCGGTGCACCTTGGTATGGCGGAAATACATGTTTATCATCTTTAAGAACAGACAATTTATATTGTTTTAATTCACTGTCTGTTGAGTAAGCATCAACTAAAGCAATATCGCCGGTTTTGATTGCATTGTACCGCAGCTTTGGTTCCATCGTAACTACATTTGAAAATGTGATTCCATATGTTTTCTGGATACCGCGATATCCATCTTCCCGGTCGGCAAACTCTAAAGTAAAACCGGCCTTTATGTTTTCATGAAGACTTTTTAATTCTGATATTGTTTTCAAATTGTGTTTTTTTGCGAATTGCTGCGGTACTGCTAAGGCATATGTATTGTTATATTCCATTGGCTTCAGCAATTCCATATCGAATTTTTCATGCATCCCTTTTCTCGCTTGTTCATACACCTGTTTTTCATCCGTGCTTACAGGGGTTTCTTTTAAGAATTCAGAGATAGCCGTTCCGGTAAATTCCGGGTAAATATCTACATCACCAGACCTTAATGCATTAAACACAAATGAAGTTTTCCCCAAACCCGGTTTCAATTCGACATGTAAATCGGTCTCTTGTTCAATAAGGAGCTTATACATATTAATTAATATTTCAGGCTCGGAACCAAGTTTACCCGCGATGACAATATTTTTGTTTCCTTGTCCGGAAGAAAGTGAGAAAGCCATGATAAGCAAAGCTGCAGCTGCAACTATTCCAATGCCGGTTATTATTTTCTTAAACGACATTTTTTCTAACCTCCGAAGCAGAACGTCAAAAAGGATAGCTAGAATTGCGGCGGGAATAGCTCCAAGAACAATGAGAGCAGTGTTGTTTCTATCAATTCCGAGCAGAATTAAGTCGCCTAAACCTCCCGCTCCGATAAGAGCTGCTAATGTTGCGGTACCGACGATTAAAACCATGGCTGTTCGTATTCCTGCCATGATAACCGGCATCGCCAAAGGAAGCTCTACCTTTAAAAACCTTTTTCGATTGTTCATTCCCATAGCCCTGGCAGCCTCAATCAGTGAAGGATCAATCTCCTTAATACCTGTATAGGTGTTTCTTAAAATAGGAAGCAGAGCATATACAATAAGAGCTATAATCGCAGGTACTTTGCCTATACCGACGATAGGAATTAAAAGCCCGAGAAGAGCAAGCGAGGGAATGGTCTGTAAAACAGCCGTTATACCTATTATACCCTCCGATATGTTGGGCTTCCTTGTTAAGTAAATACCAAGGGGAATGGATATGATGACTGCAAAAAAGAGTGCAATAAGGGAAATTTGAATGTGTTCCAGCAAAGCGTTTACCAGCTGCCCTTTCCTTTCTATCACATCATTTAAAAAGTTATTCATTCTCCCGACCTCTCTTTTGAACACGATTAGCTAAATACTGTATAAATCCTTGTCTGGTTATCACACCTATAATCTCGCCATCACGCTCTGCGAAGATTTGGTCATGTTGTTTTAATTTATGTAGAATGTCATGTAACGAAGTTGATACAGGCACAGTTTCAGACGAATTCACCTGTACACATTCTGTTTGTTGTATGATGTCCTCCAGATTCATTTTCTCATTCATGATACCTTCTTGTGCTCCGACGAACTCTTTTACAAAATCGTTAGCAGGACGATGCAAAATGTCATCAGGTGTTCCGATTTGAACAATTTCGCCATTATTCATAATGCATATCCGGTCTCCAAGCTTTAATGCCTCTTGTATATCATGGGTGACAAATACAATCGTTTTTTTAATGCTCCGCTGTAAATCCAGCATATCATCCTGCAATTTCTCTTTCGTAATCGGATCGAGAGCGCTAAATGGTTCATCCATTAAGATCATTTCAGGATCTGCAGCTAAGGCCCGAATCACGCCGATTCTTTGCTGCTGACCTCCTGAAAGTTCATGAGGCTTTCTTTCACGATATGTTTCAGGCTCTAATCCAACCATTTCTAATAGCTCATCAACACGTTGTTTAATTTTATCGCGGCTCCACTTTTTTAATTCCGGCACAACTGCTATATTTTCTTCAATATTCATATTCGGAAAAAGAGCGATTTGCTGAAGCACATATCCTATGTTCCACCGCAATTCATGAATATCATACTCACTTATTTTTTTATCGTTGATAGAAATCGTACCATCGGACAATTCTATTAAACGATTTATCATTTTAAGCGTGGTGGTTTTCCCACTGCCGCTAGGTCCGATAATAACAAAAAATTCGCCTTTTTTTATAACTGCATCAAATGATTTCACAGCATAAGTACCATCTGGAAATTGTTTTGATACATTGTCGAATTGAATCATATCATCACTTCCTTATTTAATTAAAACTTGTGATTCGAGACCCTCCGCATTACTTTCTCAGCATCTGCGTACATGTTAACAAATTTCTCTATGCTAACATAAATCATCGCGAACATTGACTTTAATTGTATTATGTCAGATGAATTTGCTTTGACAAAGTTAAAATGTTTGTGACTGACATACAAACAAAAAAAGAGCAGACGTTAGGACTGCTCGGAGAGTTTGCGGTGTAAGTCACAATTTTATTTTAAAACTTCCGCGGCCTATCTCAACAGATGCTGCTCTTTCTATTACGAAATGGCTTATTTCATGCGAATGGCTTCTTCTTCTCCCCCATTTTGATAAACAACGAAACGATTAGCTTTTTGTGCTTTACCCGAAATAAATTCAACTTCCACAGGCAAAGATTGAATAAAATAACGCGTTTCCGAAAAAGGGAATAATTCAAACTGAGTTTGTCCAGTAATCTGCAAATAAAGCCGATCCTGCTTAGCTGTAACTAACGCATTGGTTCCATCGTTGAATGAGTAGGTCCCAATATAGCAACTGTAGATTGCCGGATCGATATCTGCCTTCTTTTTATCTGCAGGGCGCTCCGGAATAACATACGGCTGATCAAATAAGATATTCTCTGCCGCAGCAAGAATCGCTTGTTCATATTCATAGCCCTGTTCCATATTGCTTAGGTAAATCAAGGTTCTATTATGATCGGTATACCGTATCATCGAAGTGGAGTAACCCGGCCAGCTCCCATCATGACTGACTATCCTCCCTTTATCAGGACTGTCTTGAATAACCCACCCAAATCCATAACCCCACTTTTCCTCCTTATTCCATTGGACAAGAAAAAACGCTTGTTCTTTAGATGCTTGACTGATGATTTCTTCCGTATATAAAGCTTGATCGAAAAGATATAAATCTCTTATATTGGAGTTCACTGTTCCGTCACCTTGTATGCCATCCAGAAAGACCACATAATTTGTTTCGTCCAGTTCATCCGGCAGCACGTACTGGCCAGAGTGCACATCATACACATAGCCATAGGCATAGTTCGGAATTACTTCTTCGTTCTGAAGCCGTCTGTTATAAACTCTTGTGTCCGCCATTCCAAGCGGATGGAATAAAGCTTCTTTCATAAAATCCTCAAAACGTAATCCTGAAACTTTTTCGATGATAACTGCCAGTAAAACATACCCCGTATTGCTATACAGCCAGCCTTCATTTGGAGGAAAATAACTGGGCGGCTGATGTTTGATCAGCATGTTTACCACATCTTTATTGACAGCAATCTTATCTGTTTCCCAATATTGTTGAAACAAGTCCATATAATCCGGGAGCCCTGATGTATGATTCAGCAGATGGCGAATCGTGATTCCCATATACGGAAGCGCAGGAAGCCAGCGTTCAATAAGGTCATCGTAGCTCAGCTTTCCCTGTTGTTCCAACAGAATGATGCCAAGAGCCGTAAATGGCTTTGATAATGACGCCAATTCAAACACTGACTTATTATGTAATGGACGCTTTGTTATAAAGTCCGCCAACCCAAATGAATTCTCATATAGAATTTCCCCCTTCTCCGCAACTAAAATGGCACCGTTCAATTGGTTATTCTCTCCTAAAGCCCGGAATAAATTTTCAAGATTCTGTTTTTTGCTCTTATACATTAACATACCTCCTAAACAGCAGGCAGAGCCCGCTTTCGGTTTTTAACCCCATTTGTTTATACGGTTTTTACACTATTTAGGTTACAAGAATTGTAAGAGATATTTTTTGTGTGTTTTAAAAGCTCTTTTCACTGGTATACGTTGATTTAGATGAAAGATTTAAAAATCGGCAATAAAAAAACCCAAGAGATATTAAACCCTTGGTATCATAGGCCGGCCAAGATGACTTGAATCTCGGATGATTATTCACCGACTAAAAATGCTTTTACGGTTTACAGTGATTTAATCCATTTTGGACTTCAATAATGAAGGCAGTGGTTGAGGTAACATGTCTTAACTAAATAAGGCATGTACAGTTTGTCCCTGTACATGCCTCTCAGAATTATTCACCATCTTGAGGTTTATGATGATGAAGCGGCGGCGGAATGAGCCATCCTTTATTTTTTGTTAGTTTCAGTAATTTTCCGCCTAAGACTGCTTTACTCATATGAAATTGTCCAAACATCATCGCAATATCTTCGCGAATAGATTGCCCCATAATCTGACTGCATACAACAAGCCCGGCGGCAATTTTTGCAGAAACTGAAGCTGCCACATCGGCATCCTGAAAACGCGCTCCGGCCGGAATGTCATTAAGGTTAGCAGTCGGAGGCTCAGGAAGAGCTGGAGGAAGAGCCACCCCGTTTTCTTTAAGTATGGTTTCTACTTGTTTTACTTCTTCTTTGCTCTTATCAATAGATTCTTGAAGAAGTTTCTTTAAATCATCATCGCCTACGTGATTTAATAACATCTGATGATCCGCAACCATTTTATTGCCTGCCATCACAAAATTCCACAAACTAAATACTTCACCATAATGCATTGGTTCATCTTGCGGATTCCCGCTTAAAATACCCATCGTCATCCTCCTAATCATATTCATGGTTGTGCCACCTTTCTTTTTGCACACTTCATAAAATGCCCAACATGTGGAATATATATGTAATTTTCTTTTAGGTAAGCGGCAGAAAAAGCATTAAGAAATACCAAGGAACTTTCAACCATTGGCATCATTGTGTGATCAAGATGACTATAAGCATAACGGGACATTCACCCATGTAAATTCGATCTTTAAAAACGGTTAATACTGGCTTAACACTTTATAAATATAATGAGGATGTCATTGAGATTCATTTATATTTTAGGAGGTTATGCAGTTGAAAATATTCCCGAAGAAGTTACTGCCTATCGCTGTTTTGTCATCTATCGCTTTTAGCAGCTTAGCCAGCGGCAGTTTACCTGAAGCAAATGCGCAGGAAAAGAAAAAGGGAAATAAAGAAGAAATTAAAAACGTCATTGTTTTGATTGGTGATGGAATGGGCGTATCTTATACTTCCGCTCATCGTTATTTGAAGGATAATTCAGCAACAAAGGTTGTGGAGCCTACAGCTTTTGATCAATACCTTGTCGGCCAGCAAACCACTTACCCGGAAGACCCTGAACATAATGTAACGGATTCGGCTTCTGCAGCAACGGCCATGTCTGCGGGCATTAAAACATACAATAATGCAATTGCAGTGGACAATGACGGATCAGAAGCAAAAACGGTTCTTGAAGCGGCTAAAGAGAAAGGGAAATCGACAGGACTTGTTGCAACATCAGAAATTACACACGCAACACCCGCTTCATTCGGCTCACATGATCACAGCCGGAAAAACATGAACTCCATTGCGAATGACTATTTTGATGAAATGGTAAACGGCCAGCATAAAATCGATGTTCTGCTTGGCGGCGGTAAGAGCAATTTTGATCGTAAAGACCGCAATTTAGTAAAAGAATTCAAAAAAGCGGGATACAGCTATGTGGAGAACCGGGAGGACATGTTAAAAAATAAAAACGGCAAAGTTCTCGGCTTATTCGCTGAAGGCGGCCTCCCAAAGAAAATTGACCGTACGAAAGAAATTCCTTCATTAAAAGAAATGACCAATACGGCTCTTTCAAAATTAAGCAAGGACAAAGACGGGTTCTTCCTTATGGTGGAGGGAAGCCAGATTGACTGGGCTGGGCATGACAATGATATTGTCGGTGCGATGAGTGAAATGGATGACTTTGAACAAGCATATAAAGCTGCCATTGAATTTGCGAAAAAGGACAAGCACACATTAGTAGTTGCAACGGCTGACCACTCAACCGGCGGATATTCCATTGGTGCAGACGGCATTTACAACTGGTTCAGTGAACCGATCAAAGCAGCAAAGCGCACACCTGACTTTATGGCAGAAAAAATTGCCGACGGCGCAGATGTGAAAAAAACATTAAAGAAATATATTGATCAAAAAAAGTTAGCTTTAACTGAAGCAGAAATACAATCTGTTGAACAAGCAGCTAAATCAAAGAAAGTGCTTGATATCGACAATGCAATTGAGAACATTTTCAACAAACGCTCTCACACCGGCTGGACAACCGGCGGCCACACAGGTGAAGACGTCCCTGTATATGCATACGG
Organism: Bacillus atrophaeus; assembly: GCF_001584335.1. Lineage (GTDB taxonomy): Bacteria > Bacillota > Bacilli > Bacillales > Bacillaceae > Bacillus > Bacillus atrophaeus. Next base: position 2,233 of record NZ_LSBB01000004.1, on the reverse strand, counting down.
ACCGTCAAGTGAGAAATTTGCTGGCCAAATCGATAATACTAAAATCGCAAAAAATGTTTTCGATGTCCTGCAATACAAAATTAAGATTAACGATAAGTAAGAGAATACAAGGTGTCCCGTTGCTTGTATGAAGTAGCGGGACCTCTATTTGAATGCAGACACCATATGGGGGAATCATTATGAAACAGGCTTTTTCAATCTTACTTTTGATCATGATGCTTGTCGGCTGCTCATCAAATGCGAACAGCGAAAAAAATACAGAAAATGAAAACACGGTTGAAGCGAAACAGAAAAAGGCTTCAGCGCAAACTGACAGTAAAATGAATGAGTATCAGCCTAATTCACAAGTAACGGATGACCGATCATTACAAAAGATAGATCAAACGTTTGCAGATGACAAAGGTGAAGCTGTTTTAAAAGATATCAAAAACGTCAACAAGACCTATGATATTGGATCAATCGAATTAACAGTAAGAGAAATAAAGCTGATTCACTTACGGCCGGATTACAGCATGATTGATTATTTTCACGTGTTAACACATGATGAAGAGTTTGATTTTGTTAAAGTGTTCGTTGAAATCCAAAACAAGTCTTCAGAGAAAGTAAACTTTGCTCCAATTGCATTACTGAAAACAAATACAGGCGAAACTTTTGATTGGAAAAAAGATATTTACCTTGAGGAGTTAAATGGTGAAATGGAAGGCGGCGCCACAAAGTCTGGAAACCTTGGTTTTATTGTAAATGCAGCAGGCGGTCATAGGCATAATGAACAAACGAATCACAAAAACGAAAAAGACATCAAGTGGATTGAAATGACAACAAGTGACGTATTTGATAAAAACCATAAGAAAACCAGTGATTCACAAAAGATTAAAATTGAGTTTTAATGCTTACCTTCCAAGACGGAAGGTTTTTGTATATTGGAAACAGTCACCTTGTATGCTAATATGATCATTTATTTATTATTTGGCGCAAATGAGTCACCCTTTTAACATTCTTTTAGGCTTGACTGACCATTCTCTTTTCTCTTTATTTCGTTTCAGAAAATCGTTTGAATCCACACTTGTTCCTCAATCATTTCAAGTTACTATTGGACGTATACACATCTCCTATACACAATCCGCAGTATCTCTGCTGTCAAGAAAACTTGAACCTTTACAAGTTTAACCTGCTGATCCTCCCATGAAAGTTAAAGGTCAAAAAAAGCACTGTTCATTTTCGATTTAACGAAAAAACAAGTGAAATATTAAGTACTTGTAATAAAGATGAATTGAGTACTTTTTGTTTGTCCATGATACAGTGCTGATTGTTAATCTAATTTTTTAATTACAATTGAAGCGTTGACGTTAGTTTGTGTCCCTCCTGCCAAAGTCTGAAGAGTCACTGCGGCAGCGGAAGTATGATTTCGAAGAGTTAGAACATCGCCGGCTGCTATGGCTATGATAGCCTGACCGTTGTTTTGCTGAGTACCGGCACCTGAACCGTAGACTGTGTTTGTAATCGGCGCACCATTTAAAAATAGTGTGAATTGGTTAGGTTCTACTCCCGAAACAGAAAAAGTGACCTCATAGTCTCCCGGAGTGGTAATTGCAATTTGAGAAGTTCCGGGGGCATGTGTAATTCCAGGAGTGGTTATCCCAGTTGAATCAAAAATGACATCAGCCTCTATAGCTACCGTTTGAGCGCTTAAGTTATAAATATACCCGTATTCGGATAACCCAGCTGCTCCTGTGCCGGTGGCTCCCGTTGCTCCGGTGGCTCCGGTGGCTCCGGCTGGTCCGACGTCCCCTGTAGCTCCTGTGGCTCCCGTTGCTCCGACTGGTCCGACGTCCCCTGTAGCTCCCGTGGCTCCGGCTGGTCCGGCGTCTCCTGTAGCTCCCGTCGCTCCGGTGGCTCCGGCTGGTCCGGCGTCTCCTGTAGCTCCCGTGGCTCCCGTCGCTCCGGTGGCTCCGGCTGGTCCGACGTCCCCGGTAGCTCCCGTGGCTCCCGTCGCTCCGGCTGGTCCGGCGTCTCCTGTAGCTCCCGTGGCTCCCGTCGCTCCGGCTGGTCCGACGTCCCCGGTAGCTCCCGTGGCTCCGGTGGCTCCGGTGGCTCCGGCTGGTCCGGCGTCTCCTGTGGCTCCCGTGGCTCCGGTGGCTCCGGCTGGTCCGACGTCCCCGGTAGCTCCCGTGGCTCCCGTTGCTCCCGTGGCTCCGGCGGCTCCCGTGGCTCCGGCGGCTCCCGTGGCTCCGGC
>NZ_LSBB01000003.1 GCF_001584335.1 Bacillus atrophaeus | reverse complement strand
CCGGCCAGTCCTGGTGGTCCTGTGGCCCCCGTGACTCCGGCCAGTCCTGGTGGTCCCGTGGCTCCCGTAGCTCCGGCCAGTCCTGGTGGTCCCGTGGCTCCCGTGGCTCCGGCCAGTCCTGGTGGTCCCGTGGCTCCCGTAGCTCCGGCCAGTCCTGGTGGTCCCGTGGCTCCCGTAGCCCCGGCCAGTCCTGGTGGTCCTGTGGCCCCCGTGGCTCCGGCCGGCCCTGGTGGTCCTGGTGGTCCTGTGGCTCCCGTGGCTCCAATACTGCCTGGGATACCGCGTAATCCGCGTGGTCCCTGCGGCCCTCTTGCTCCCCTTACGCAACAGCAGCACATACATGAATGTTTAGGCTCAGGATTTTTTTTAGGGCCTACTCTACAACTGGGGCTTGGAGAGTTAGATCCACAGTAAGGGCACCTATGTGATGGTTTCCGAGACATAATTTCTATTCACATCCTTTTATTACTGAATTTCCCATACGCTTATTCATAATATGAAAAATGATTTTGAGTGTGAATGAATGCGAAAGTATTCCTCCTGCTGCCGGCGCTCCCAGTAAAAGAGCCCTTACAAATGTATCATCCTGTTGCCAAAACCGATGATCCGCAAAATGGCTCCGGTTATTTCCACAATGATGCCTGTAAGACTCTATCAGTAAAAAAGAGTGAGACCATTTTAATCTCACTCTTTTTCTTATTCCATGCGGAGGCATTTTTGCTGTTTATTTTCTCTGATCTATAAATTGATCAATCCGCTCCATTACCTCTTTCATATTCATACAATCCTGAAAGCTTTGATTGATTTTTTGAATTCCTTCCTTATATCGGTCGTTATTCAACACTTCTTCCACTGCATGTTGTAAAGACTGCGCGGTTACATGGTCTTTAGATACTGTATAACCTGATTGTAATTCAGCCAGCCGCTGAGCCACCATTGGCTGGTCCTTATCGTGCGGCATTACAACTAAAGGAACGTTAAAATGAATGGCTTCATTTACACTGTTCATTCCCCCGTGAGTGATGAAAGCATCTGATTGTTCCAGCACTTCCAATTGAGGCACATACGAAGCAATGATTAAGTTCTCCGGCGCTTGCTTTAATCTTGTCAGATCAGCTTTTTCTCCCGAAGCTATCACGACCTTGCCCTTGATATCAGAAAAAGCATCTATACATAGGTTGAAAAACTCTTCAGTTTCGTCTAATACCGTCCCCATTGAAATATAGATGACTTTCTCATCTTTTAATTTCTCAATCGGGAAATCAGTTTTTTCCGCTCTCTTTGGAAAGCTTGGACCGATAAACAGAAATTCATTGCCGAAACGATGGCTTTCCGGCTGAAAATAACGGCTTGTGTACACTACATTTAATTCACCTTTATTATTCATGAATTGAACCATATTTTCAGGTGATACACCATAATTTTGTTTCATCTCTAATAATAGATCTTCACACTCTTTATCCAATTGTAAAGGCACGTCTGAATCCGGATGCAGAGGCAATATCTTTAAATGGTCTTCATCGAATAAGAAGGAAGCAGATGAAGAGATGCCCGGGATGTTGAGGTAATCTCTGACTAACTCTCCCGCACCGAATTTATCATAATAAACAAAGTCAAACTGAATGCTTTTTGACAGTTCTTTCACGATACTTAATATGTCCAGAGATGTCTTTATATGAATCTTTAAAAAGGAGAGAATACCATCAGGGGAACCTGTACGAACGGGAACTGTCCTCAGCCAATCCTGATGAAGATGGACAGCCGCACCCACTCCTTCCAATCTGTCTTTATATTTTTCTGTGGAAATATAATGGACATGGTCCCCCCTGTCAGCAAAAGCTTTTGTCATACCTAAAGTAGGATTCACGTGGCCTTCTGCAGGAAAATTTATAAATAATACATTTTTCATTCCGCAAACTCCCTTTCATAGTGATGTAAGCTTTTTGAACAGCTTTACATACAATCTGGCCTGTATCATCTGATGTTAGTTACCATTTCAATCATAAAATAGGGCGGTTAGATCGTGCAAGAAACGACCTCGATCAAATTTTTGTTTGAAAATGAAATCGTGTAGATAACTTCTAATTGCTGCTCAAGAACGTGAAAGTAAACACTAAGACATAATGCGGGATGGAGTAACAGGAACGCTTAAAACCTCCATATTTCATAATATGGAGGTGAACGTTACACCTTTTTGATGGTGAAAAACTTTCTTAAAAGCCAGGGTCCCGGCTTAAATCCGAGTGTTAATTGCCAGGCACCTATTCCTTGTAACCCATACTCTCGAATCGTTATCATTTTTTCGCTCATACTTCTGACATCTTCAAACCACACTTCATGTGATCGCCCCTGTTGATCTCTATACCGAAAAAATGGTGATTGATATTCGGCTGAATATTGAATCGGTGATTGGTACCTCATGGCTGTTTCAATTGAGTTTTGATTTGATATGGCTGTGGCGACTGTTCCCGGGCTGTAAGGTAAGATCCAGTCATAACCATATAGAGGGACTCCCAATATCAATTTTCTCCGCGGCACCCTTCCGATGGCAAATTCAATTGTTCTTCTCACCTCAGTAATCGGCGCTACAGGCCCCGGCTCACTTCCTGCATGATGCCAGTCATATGCCATAATAAACATAAAATCGACAACAGCTCCAATCCCGCCATAATCGTACCCTCTCAACCAAGGGATATGATCACTCGTTTTTGCCGGAACAGCTATTGTCAAAGCGTAACCTGCAGGCTTCAGCCGATCTCTTAATTGACGTAAAAAGCCGGTAAAAAGATCCCTATCTCCTGCACTTACTTGCTCAAAATCAATATTTACTCCGCCGTATCCCTTTCTAGATACTAAATAAAAAATATTATTGACGAGATTTGTTCTTGCTGTTGGATTGTTTACCACTTGATGAACAAGTTCGGTACTGAAACCTCCCGGAGTCAGATTTGTAATGGTCGCCAGCGGTGTGACTCTTTTTCCCCAAGTGGCTTCAATAGCAGCTATATCATTTAATTCGTTGGCAATATCTCCATTTGGAGCAAAATGATATTCAAATATAGAAATGTAAGATGAATAAGGGGCAAAATCATAAATCAACGCACGATCGAGATCTGGATTTCGAATCACATAAAAACTCAAATTTCCCGCAAGATAGTTTTTTGATATTTGAGGAATTGTTATTTTCATGCCTGCTTGTAAAGTATTAGGGTTAACGGAGGGATTTGCTGCTCTTAGTTGTATTAAGGGGACAAACGCTCTTGCTGCAATGCTGGTAAGCGTGTCACCCGTCTGAACAGTATATACATATAGCGGAATAAGCAAAGCTTGGCCCGGCACAATATTCATTTCTTCTAAGCCGTTAACACCGCGTATCTGATCAATCGGAGAACCATATCTTCTGCTTATTGAAAACAAAGAGTCCCCAGGCTGAACTGTATGAATAAACATTTTCAAGCCTCCATTTATTCGTTAGTTAATCCATTTAAGGCTGCATCATAAAATCATATTAAATCACTTGCCTCTATATGCCATTCTCAAGATGTTTTCATTTCATGAAGGGATACCAGGCAGAATCCATTTGATATTAAAACACAAAAAAACACCAGGGGCTTTAAGTCCCTTGGTGTTTTCTGATACTTCCGAGAAAATTCGATTTTACAATTGGTGTTTTTCTTTGTATGCTTTTGCGTACTGATCAGCGGCAATGATCGCATCTGCCACGTCTTCAGCTGTCACATTAAAGCCGGCATGAATTGTTTCTTCTTCAATCGTTGCAGCCTTAGCAACTTTCATAATATCTTCTTTTGATGCATCTTTTAATTTAATGTCCTCTAGTGTAACAGGCAGTCCCAGGCTGATGTAGAATTCAATATAACGTTCAATCTCTTCTAATGAGTGTTCTTCTAGAGCTAATTGAACCAGAGTTCCAAAAGCCACTTTTTCCCCATGTGTTAAGTGGTGAATCTCACCTTCAAGCGCGGTGAAACCGTTATGAATGGCATGTGCTGCTGCCAAACCGCCGCTTTCAAATCCTAAACCGCTTAGAAGTGTATTGGCTTCAACAACGGCTTCCAATGCAGGAGTAACGACTTTTGCTTTTACGGATTCATAAGCAAGGTGGCCATATTGGAATAATACTTGTTCGCATTTTTCCGCAATCGCTTCACCGGCTATAGTTGTGATCCCGCCTGCCATCGTTTTACCGCCAAAGGCAATAACACTGCGCGCTTCTACCCATGTGGCCATTGCATCAGCAATTCCTGATGCCAAGAAACGCGGCGGCGCTTCTGCTACGATTTTTGTATCGACAAGAACCAAGTCCGGATTTTTGTTGTAGAACCGATAATTTTCAAAGGTTCCACTCTCGGAATAAACAACAGAAAGTCCGCTTGTCGGAGCATCCGTCGAAGCTGCCGTTGGAACGATAACAGTATAAGCGTTCACTTCATCTGACACCGCTTTTGCCGTATCAAGCGTTTTACCGCCTCCGACACCTATCACAATCGTTGCACCTGCGTTATTAGCAATTTCAGTAATTCTTTTGATCTCTTCCTTAGACGCTTCTCCGTTAAACACAACCTGTTCAGAGGAGATGTTCTCTTTCTTTAACTCATTTACAACTTTGTGCCCTGCGATATCCCACACGATTTTGTCTGCGATGACGACGGTTTGATCACCAATGCCTTTTAGGTGGTCACCAATTTTTTCGATTGCGTTTTTTCCTTGTACATACTTAGCTGGACTGATAAAGATTCTTTCCAACATAATCATCCCTTCTCTGTTGTTTTTCACTCTGTTGATAAAAAATGAATTTCTTTTCATATGATTCCTCAATTTCGCCTTAATAAAACATTCACTTGTTGCCATTAAATCAACTCACTGCTCATTTTCATAAGTTTTCATCGGACCTATGAGCAGTAATGTATTCCACTTTGGGGAACCCTTTCATCAAAAGCCACTAGGCGTCTCGGGCACTGATCTGTATATGAAAAGAAATCCATCATTCAAAACGATAAGAAATATAACATATTATTTAATGATTCCGCAAAGAACTTGCTTAAAAAAATTTAATAATAGCGAAAAAATAACATAGCTTACATCATCAGAAGCTGCCCGACGCAATAAAAAAGAACCTTGTTAAAAGGTCCGCCAATACTTGCCTGTTCACACCTCGGGAGCTTCCATACCTGTCTCAGACTATTCCTCTTTTGAAGGGTCATATTCGCCTCGTTGTTGATGGAATTTGATGCTGAATGAAAAATAATAAAAGGTCTACAGCCTCTCGTGGCGATTTAGTTAAAACTAGCAAATAAAAAAAGACCAGGGTGATAGAACCCTGGCATCAGTGAAAAACAGATATGATAAACCTAATAAACAAGAGCACTATGGTGTTTATATCTTCCCTTATTGTTGCTCTGCCTTTTGCTTTGTTAGTTTAAAAAAGGCCAGAGAACCAATAACAGAAGTTATAAACATGATGGCTCCCATCGGAATTGCTGTCGTTTCGTTAATTCCCACAAGAGGTGAGACAATGGAGCCCAGCAGTAACGGAAGCATCCCTAACATCGCACTTGCACTCCCTGCGCGGTGCCCTTGGTTTTCCATTGCGAGCGTAAAAGTGCTTGTCAGAACCATGCCTATCGTGATCATATAAATAAAGATCGATATGACCAGTGTTATCAGCGGACCGTGAACTATTGTCATGGTCAGCAGAACGGCGGTTGCAATGAAGGCAGTTATAACTGCAATTCGAAGCAAGCTTTTTTCATGAATGATTCCGCCAAAGCGCCCTATAATAAAACTCCCTGTAATAATGGCCAAGCCGTTAATGCCGAATAGAATACTAAACACTTGAGGCGATACCCCGTAAATATCCTGATATACAAAAGGCGTTCCAGATACATAAGCAAAACTTCCGCCGTGAATAAAACCGACGGTCAGTGCGTAGCCAATAAAAGACCGATCCTTCATCAAACTGCCCATGGTTCTTACAGATGTTCCGATTGAGCTTGGAATCCGCTTCTCTGGCGGTAAAGTTTCTTTTAGTCTTAAAGCAATAATCAGAACGAGTATAAATCCGATTAATGTTAAAAAGTGAAAAATAGTATGCCATGTTGCAAATGGTAAAAGTAAAATCGCGCCGCCTGTCATTGGCGCAACCATCGGCGCGACCGCAGTAATAACCATTAAAAGCGAGAAGAATTTCGAAAGCTCTCTTCCGGTAAAGACATCCCGCACGATGGCACGCGAGAGCACAAGCCCTGCTGAGGCAGTAAATCCCTGTAAGAATCGTGCAATCACTAATGTGGTAATGTTCGGCGAAAGCGCACAAAACAGAGAAGATAACGCAAATAAAAAAATGCATATTAATAAAGGTTTCCGTCTTCCCTTCGCATCACTGACCGGTCCGACAATAATCTGGCCAATGGTAAGCCCGATCAGACAGGCTGTTAAGCTGAGCTGGACAAGCGATGCACGGGCAGATAAGTCATCAGCAATTTCAGGAAAGCTGGGCAAATACATATCTATATTAAGCGGTCCCAGTATGGCAAGCATTCCGAGAAGAAAAGCTAATGCCAAACGCTCTTTTCCAGTTGGATTGTGCAGCATATCATATCAAGACCTTTCCTATGTGTTCTGATTTCATTTTGTGTTCTGCTACTGATGAAAGGCTGCAAAACATTTTTATATTGTACCATATCTTTTTAACAGTTAAAGCTGATTACCCAAGAACATTTATTCCTGTATAATGAAGTTATGTCTATTAAAGGGGGATATTTTATGAACTCAATTGATGTAATCATTTTGAACTTTCATGAAGTCAGGAGAAGAAGCATAAAAGTATGGACATCTATTCCTGAAGAAAAGCTCCATTGGAAGCCAGATCATGAAGCAATGAGTTGTTTAGAAATGATTCGGCACGTATTGGAAAGTGAACATTATTACCATTTAGCAATTAAAAATAGAGGGAGTTTATCCGTCTTCAATTCCCCTTTCGAACATAGACCTTTCACCACTGTAACTGATGAATTGGCATTTGCGGAGCCATATCGCAATCAGTTCATCGATACGATCAAAACATTTTCCGAAGAAGACTTAGAAGATATAAAGATTGACCGAACTGATGCGGGGTACATAAGAGATCTAGGTGACATGCTGCTTCGGGTTGCCTATCATGAATCTGTTCATGCCGGTCAGTTATTGGATTATTTAAGAAGTGCAGATGTTCCAAGGGTCCGGGTTTGGGATTGAGCTTATTGACGCGTCACAATACCTTTCAAGCAATCTCTCGAGATACAAAAAGAGTAGACTATGCGTCTACTCTTCAGTCTTTTTTTCTACACCAAAACCGTCACGATGAAATTAATATAACTTATATTTCTTTAGAATATCCATTGTGATGTTTTTAGCTTCTGCACCTGTTCCATCAATATTCGTAACAAAACTATACGCTCGATTGTCTTTTTTCACAAAACCGACAAACCACCCTATGCCTGTCCCTGAACCTGTTTTTCCGTAAAGAGTAGAGTGATCTTCTTCCTCCTGAATCATCATCCGTTTTACTGTTTTCATGACATCCTTATCAAAAGGCAGGTTCTCTTTATACAGTCTTTCCATAAAGTCTGCTTGTTCTATCGGAGAAATTTTGAGTGTGCTGCTTAACCAAAACTGGTCAATTCCACCGCTTATATCTTGGTTGCCATAGGAAATTTTTTCGATCCATTCCTTCATTCGGCTTTCTCCAATGTCATGGGCCATCGCTTGATAATACCAAACAACTGAGTGCCTCATCCCAGACCCAAGCGTGTGATCTTGATTCCAGATGTCAATTTCCCGCTTCACACCATCCCAATATTTAATGGAGTATTCATCTTCTACAGCTCCTACCTGTAATCCAATAAGTGCATTAGGAACTTTGAAAGTCGATTGCGGTGCAAATCTTTGGTTGGCGCGTTCCTGATTATAGATAAATGTTTTGTCTTTTTTCATATCACGTAATATAAACGTTCCGTTATGATCGGCAAAAAATTCATCGACATCGAGCTTTTTGATATTCAGATTCTTTTCGGCAGCACTAGCTTCGCTTATTGGCTGTACACTTGTAGTAAATAATAGACCGGCTGCACCAATAAAAGCTAAGAAAACTGCTGACATCTTGCGTTTTTTCATATTTATTCACCTCAAATTCTCCGCTCAATACTAAGCAGAGAGACTTTTTCTTTCAGAACTTAGAGTTTAGGTCAGAAATATAGAAGACATATTTTTTCTGCAAACAGAGCAGATGCTTTAACCAACGATAATCATCCCGTTATTTGTATGAAAGGCAATCTGGATAACTTTCCGGGGCATACCTGAACCAACAGTTTTTCCGCCTGTACTTTTGAGCGCCCACCTATTGTTCGCCAGCATAAAAGCCATTTTTATACTTGAGAACTAATGAAAGGTTTTACAAGCAACAACTCCCTCTTTTTTCAATTTTCAGTATAAACAAACCCTTTTGTTTTTTCCACATCTTACATTTTTCTTCACCTATACGTTTAGATGAATTATTTTAAGTTTGAACACTATTGGTCACAAAATAGATTTAGATTGTGACTTCCGCAGGCGTGCAGATCGTAGATTGAGAATGCGGAGACGATTATGCGAACTTATTCTCTCAACAAAATATGCTCCGGGACCTCCATTCCATTGCGGTTTGCCATTGAAGGCCCCTTCTTCTATGATAAAAAAAGCAAAGCAACACATTTAACAGCATCCATTGAAGGAGGAACATAAACTGAGTCAGAGAAAGTTTCAAGGTCCAAGAATGACATACATGTATTCGACAATGCTGATTTTTATCATAATCTATATTTCTTACACTCTGCTTGAGAATTTGGTTACAGACTCGCAATCTGCAGATTTTCTGAGCCATAAAACAGTACTGCGTGATTCATTTAATCTTCCGTTTTGGTTAAATGTCATGTATGTTCACGTGATTTTTGCATGTTTCGCCATGTTAACTGGAGCAATTAATTTCTCCGGAAAAATAGTAACAAGCAACCGTAAGTTCCACCGATTGAACGGTTATTTCTATTTCATTTCTGTACTTATTGTGACACTGTCATCGGGCTATATGGCGCCTCACTCGACCGGTGGAAGAATCGTAAGTATAGCCTTTAATATGGTGAATATCATCTGGCCGGCGATGACGATAATCGCTATATATCAAGTTAGACGAAAGCAGTTCAACAAGCATCGGAAGTGGATGATTCGAAGCTATTTATTCTGCTTTACCAATTTGTTCATTCATATGATTACTTTTATGTGCACTAACGGATTAGGCTTCACTTATGAAATCAGTTACACGATAGGAGTTTATGGGGCAATTACGCTTAACTTTGTCATAGCTGAATATATCATTCGGTTTATTTTTAAAAAGAGACTAAACACCCTGTGATATCCAAACATAGTGAGCGCCATAATAACACTTTTGATATATAGTCAAAATAACTATTGATGCATGTGGACGCACTTCTATCCTAACAACCAAAAGGAAATGCCAGATAGATTGGATATCTACTCCTTTATGTGTTTTTGCGCACACGGCAATACTCATTCCAACTAAGCAAAGTTGAGCAATATCAAATTGTTGTTCTGAAAAACGAAAATTATGATAAGCTTCTATTAACAATATTTTTCCAAGTGTATGTTAGGAGTGATTTTTTGTGAGGAAACTAGTTTTGGTGTCTTTTTTTCTAATTATTCTAGTAAGTATTATAGTGAGTTTTTCACTATATAATGGAAAACATAATAAAGAACTAGAAGAATCTATCAATTCGGCTTTCAAGGAAAACAGTGTGGAGAAAATTGACTTAAACTCCTTAACAGACTTTGATTGGGATAAAGCTTATATATTTCCGCCTTACACCCCGCAAGAAAGCATAAATGAGCAAATCGGTATAAATTTCAAGGATCCAAGCAGCATAGATTATAGAGATGATATTTATTTAATTGTATTTGTTAATCATGATAAGGTCGTTCATTATGCAGAAATAAGTCGTGAAAATGGAGATGTCTCAACTCCAGATGACGCACTCACCCCATCAAATGCAACCTTAAAGATTAATAGAGATGTCTTTTAAAAAGCGGAGTGATGGGGGTCCGATTTTATCAAAAACGGAGTAGACAAATATCTACTCCTTTATTTTCTAATAATTCACCAAAACGTCGTGCAACCTGTCAGCAAACTCTTTAGGATGGATTCTATAGCCGTTATGATGTCTGGGAAATTCTACAACTTATGTTTCTAATTGTTCTCCTAATGCCCGGGCACAATGATAAGGGAAGAAATCCTGTGAAGTACTGCCGCCAGCTGGCAGCACCTGTACTGAGGAAGATTTTAATACATCTAAATCGAACGTACGACTGCAAATACCTGGTATTTCATACGTGATAAAATACTTAAGATTACCGATCATTCGCTTTGTATGCACGTCATTTATCGGATGAGATTGATCATCAGAATCTCTGCCTAAACTTGACGACAATTTTATGATCTCAAGGCGAAGATCCTTTTTTAGATTTTCCATGAATAGCTGAGGACATTGCTGAAACCATTTGTTATACACTTCTTCAAAAGTCACTAACAGGACAAATCATTAGAGCAGATAATGGTCAAACTATGTAAGAAACCATTCCCCTGCACAAGTTGAATGGGCGGAAGCATTCCATGCACCTATTTTCTATTCATGAAGACGTGTAAAGGAGCAAGCAGAGCGAGCATTGCAGGGAACATGATGTAATACGTAAGAGGGCAGCTTTAACGTTGTCCTTTGATTTTTGTTTAGCATGGCAAAGAAAAGAAAATGAGAGGCCTTTCATGTGTATGAAATAATAAATCCTTTTTATTTATACCCGGTCACTCTCACGTCTTCCCATTCATATTTTATATCGAAGTGCCTTATGGGAATTTGAATTGAATTCCCAATTTACTTTTGCTTTAACAAATGAGTTTATGCTATATTGATGTTAATAACATGAGAAGGGATGATGGGTGGACGATGATTAACTAATCTTATTTTTAACGTTTGAAATTGATATTTCAAATCATACAAAATAGGATTAGTCTGCCCATTTTCTATATACGTAAGCGCTATTTCTGAAGAATAGCTTATTTGATCATGGCAAAGGCACGGCTAATCCTTCCAAAACATTTTGGGAGGATTTTTTGTTCTCCCTTAAAGCGAGGGATATAGATGAAAGAACGATTAAAACTTACAAACGTCAGCTATGAAGTGAAGGATCTTACCGTTTTTAAAAACATAAATGCCAGCGTTCAGCAAGGAGATATCATTGGGATTATCGGTAAAAATGGAGCTGGAAAATCGACGCTGCTTCACCTGATCAACAAGGACTTAACTCCGTCACAGGGACATATCCAATGGATGCAGCACGGCTTAAAAACGGTGCTGGTTGAACAGGAGACTGAATCGTATTCCTTTGAGAATCAGACACCTGCCGAAGTGAAACTGCTGGAGAAATGGAACGTGCCAGCCCGTGATTTCAGCCAGTTAAGCGGCGGAGAAAAACTGAAAGCACGGCTGGCAAAAGGACTATCAGAGGATGCAGACCTTTTCCTGTTAGATGAACCGACAAACCATCTTGATGACATAAGCTTGCAATTTCTCATTCAACAGCTGAAAAATGTTACCGGCACTGTCATTCTCGTTTCGCACGATCGGTATTTCTTAGATGAAGCTGCCACGAAAATATGGTCAATTGAGGGCCACACGCTGACTGAATACAAAGGGAATTACTCTGGTTACATGAAGTTCCGGAAAGAGAAAAGACTGACCCAGCAGCGCGAATATGAAAAGCAGCAGAAAATGATTGAACGGATTGAATCACAAATGACAGAACTCACTTCATGGTCGAAAAAAGCCCACGCACAATCGACGAAAAAGGAAGGGTTTAAAGAATACTATCGTGTAAAAGCAAAGCGCACAGATGCCCAGATCAAATCGAAACAAAAGCGGCTTGAAAAAGAACTCGAAAAAACAAAGGCTGAACCTGTCGATCCGGAATATACTGTTCGTTTTTCAATTGATACAACTCATAAAACAGGAAAACGGTTTTTGGAGGTCCAAAACCTGACGAAGTCATTTGGCGAAAAGACACTGTTTCAAAACGCCCGCTTTACGATTCAGCACGGAGAAAAGGTTGCCATTACAGGCCCAAACGGCAGCGGAAAAACAACCTTATTGAAAGTCATTCTTGGACAGGAAACGGCAGAGGGAAAGGTGTGGATATCACCATCTGCAAAAATCGGTTATTTAACACAGGAAGTATTTGATTTGCCTTTAGAACAAACACCGGAGGAGTTATTTTATCAAGACACGTTCGAGGCGAGAGGAAACGTGCAGAATATCATGAAGCGATTGGGATTTACAGCTTCTCAATGGACAGAACCAATTCAACATATGAGTATGGGTGAGCGTGTAAAGTGTAAGCTGATGGTATATATCTTAGAAGAAAAAGACGTGCTGATATTAGATGAACCGACCAATCACCTCGACCTGCCGTCACGCGAACAGCTGGAAGAAACACTGTCACAATACAGCGGCACACTGATTGTGGTATCACACGACCGTTATTTTCTCGAGAAAACAACGGACAGTAAACTCGTTATCTCGAACAATCATATCCAAAAGCAACTAAACAAAGCTCCTGCCAAAAGAAATGACCAGGAGGAGCTCCGCTTACAGCTTGAGACAGAAAGACAAGAGGTGTTAGGCAAGCTCAGTTTTATGACGCCAAATGATAAAGCGTACAAGGAGCTTGATCAGGCTTTCAATGAGCTAACGAAACGAATCAATGAACTGGATCAATAACGTTTAAAGAATACCAAGGGCTGTTCGCTCTTGGTATTTTTCAAGCTTTCGCCTCAGCCCTTGCCAAAAAATATCGAAGGAAATGTCTAAAGACCGCTCAAATGATTGTTTATTCTCGTAAACCGTGAATGTTCAGCCATCCCATTCAGAACCGAAATTTATTTGATGAAATCGATCATGAGAATGTAAATCCAAGTCCTAAAAAGCTGCATTAAAAAAGACGCGTGTGAATGGACGTCTTTGTGTGCCTTTTTATATCAATTGTTGGCCGTTCAGTTCAACAGCAGGTGCAGCGGCCCCCTGTTTCCAGAGAACTCCACAGATCCAGATGATATTCACAATTTGTTTATCACCGCTCTTTACCTTTGCTACAGTCACCCCGTCACTAATTGGAATAAGAATGGATTCCAATTGCGGATGATTCGCCTCAGTCTGATTAAATGTCTTCATCACTTCAGTATCCTTCCGCCTTATAACAAAAACCAAAGGCTGACACCCTTGGTTTTTTTAGCATTCATATATTCTTACTTTATGCATTTTTATTGTTGCATATTATTAATAATAATAGACAATTTATAGTTTACATGCTTATTTAAGCCTACCAAAAATTCATCTAGCAATTCGTTAGAAGGAAATCTGCATTCCAGAAGATAACAGCCATCCCCGCTGATTTTATAATTATTGATAACGTATGTCTCTTGTGTTTTTATAAAGGAAAGATAAGGCTGATGATGCGTGCTTTTTGTATAGATATTAATCAAAGCATGGATAGAATATCCCAATTTGTCTTGATTCACTTTAATGGTATAACCATCAATTACTCCGTTATCTTCTAATTTGGCAACTCTGGATGCAGCGGCTTGGCCCGTCAAATGAACTTTCTCTCCTAATTCTTTCATTGTAATACGGCTGTTTTTAGATAACTCTTCTATGATTCGCATATCCGTGTGATCCAACATCATATCCTATCCTTTCAAAAGCATATGAAAACATCGTATGCGCAAAGTAATTTGGCAGCAGTAAATTGGCACCCGTGTCCGAGTTCCGAAAACACATTCACTTTTTAAAACCCGCGTTCTATTTTAGTTGTCTCCTGTATTCTCTCCGAAAGGATATCCTTTAGCCCGTTCGATGTTCATGTAATAGGTTCTTTCAACATTCAAGTAAAACGGCAAAAAGACTTGATTTTATCCATGTATTTGGTGATTGGTCATAGTATAAGCTATACGTATATTAAAGAAAAGGAGTTTTAACATGAACATTCAACAAATTCGTAATGCCACACTTGTTGTCGAATATGCAGGCAAAACGTTTTTAATAGATCCTATGTTAGCAGAAAAGGGCACTTACCCTCCATTCCCAAATTCACCAAGACAAGACCAAAAAAATCCTTTAGTCAGCTTGCCGACATCAGTGGATCATATGATCAACAATCTTGATGCAGTCATTGTCACTCATTTGCATTTAGACCATTTTGATGATGCAGCCAAAGACATGTTGCCAAAAGACATGAAAATGTTTGTACAAAATGAAGAAGATGCGAAAGAAGTAAGAAACGCCGGTTTTCAAAATGTCGAGATTCTCACAACAGATACAGTCTTTGAAGGTATTCAATTAATCAAAACCAAAGGCGAGCACGGCAGAGGAGACATTTTAAAACTTGCCGGTCTTGTATGCGGCGTTGTGTTCAAACACCAAAGCGAGAAAACGTTATATGTAGCCGGAGATACGGTTTGGTATGATGCGATCCAAGAAGAGATCGATACACACCAGCCAGAAATCATTGTAGTGAATGGAGGAAACAATCAATTCTTTGAGGGCGGCTCTCTCGTCATGGGGAAAGAAGATATCTATGAAACGCATCAAGCTGCTCCTCATGCAAAAATAATCGTGAGCCATATGGAAGCGGTCAACCATTGGACATTATCCAGAGAAGAATTAAAAAGCTTTATTCATGAAAAAGGCATGTCATCTCATGTACTAGTGCCGGATGATGGCGAATCATATTCATTTTAAATGGAGAAAAGAGTTCTTGTGGATAAGCATGATATTCTCCGTCAGCTTGGTGCTCAAGAAAAGGCCCTTCCTTAGAAGGGTCTTTATTAACCTGATTTTTTAAAAAAGATGGAGTATTTGGTTGATATCTCAAATCCTAGTTTTTTTGCTGAATGAATAGATGATTTGTTGCTGACATCACAATCCCAGCTAGGGCTGACGCCGTTTTCGAGACAATCATTTATAAACTTACTTCCAGCTATATAAGCGAACCCCATCCCTCTATATTCTTCACGTGTATAGATATCCATTTCCGCACGATTGCCGCCTAGAAATATGGAAGTGCACTCACTGACAACATGATTGTCATACAAAACAGCAAATCCAAATCCGTTTTTTAAAAAATTCGAGACTGAACCCCAATATTCCTCATAATAAGCTTTTTGAAATTCAGTGCTTCTTAAAATAATATCTTCATTTATTCTTTTTAATGTAAACCCCTTTGGAAGCTGAAAAGCCTTTATGGCAGAAATTTGTTGAGAAAATGCATATCGCATCATTTGGCTCAATTCATCATGCAGTACAGTTCTTATTACGCTGTCCCATGAACGATTAGAAGAGAACAGAGTAAATCTTTTTTTGGATTCTGTTTTCCTTTTGTATAAATCAACGATAAATTCATTACAATTTTGATTCCTTTCATCCCCGGCAACATAATAAATTCCTGAGCTGGTTCCTATCAGAAACGATTGATCATCTGCATAAACAACTCCTGAAATTGTTTGTTCTAATATTGAATAGACAAATGTCGGGCAACATGTTTCTTTATTATGTAACAATGTTTTGACATCACTATATTGTTCTTTTTTTACCTCCTGCAAACTGTACCCTCCTATCACTTTCTCTCTTTATTCTATCCGTAAAAGAATTCCCCTCTTTTAAGAGACACTTCTGTTTTTTAGAACAGCCAGTAAGATGAGGAGATACCTACTCCTCTGCATATTCATTTTATAATTTCTTAGAACTTATAAAAATAAAAACATACCAACATTGTTTGGTATGTTTTTTGATAGATAGTTTCTCAACATTGAATGCATATTTATTTACTTGCCAGTTCCTTAATGATCAAACTTAATTCATAAATTCCCTTTTGGAGATCTTCAAGGGATGCA
The DNA here is from genome assembly GCF_001584335.1 of Bacillus atrophaeus. Classification (GTDB taxonomy): domain Bacteria; phylum Bacillota; class Bacilli; order Bacillales; family Bacillaceae; genus Bacillus; species Bacillus atrophaeus. The sequence continues at coordinate 196,876 of NZ_LSBB01000003.1, read as the reverse complement.
TAAGCGTATGACAAGCGAATATAATTGCCTTTTTCCTGAGCATAGATACTGCCAAGATTGAGAAGAATCCCTTTTGTTAAGGCTTTTTTATAAAGTAATTTCATAGATATCGAAGGCAATATTTTTAACCAGATAAAGAATCCCCCCTTTGGAATAGTCCAAACAGCTGCATTCTTCATATTGGTTTCTAAAGCGCTCGTAACAAATTGCCTTCTTATCTTTAATTGATGTCTCACCTGTTCTAGATGCTTCTGATATTGGCCAGATGTAAACCATTCCGCCGCAACTCTTTGAGATAACGAACTGGATCCGTAATCTGTCTGCATTTTAATGTCAGATAAACGTTCAATCACTGGCTCTGGCCCGACTATCCATCCAATCCTTAAACCTGGACTTAGCGTTTTCGATAAACTTCCTACATATAGCACATGGCCGTTTTTATCTATTGTTTTAATAGGATATGGCGGGATTTCATCTATCCACAGTTCACGATATATGTCGTCTTCAATAATGGGAAGCTGTGTTTTCTCGCTTGCCGCAAGGATTTCTTTCCGCCGCTCTTCTGACATTAAGATACCAGTCGGATTATGAAAACAAGGGTTTGTATATAATATGGCTCTTCCCCGTTCTCCCTTTGTCATATGAATATGGTTTGGCAAAAGCCCCTCTTTATCCATAGGAAGTCCGGTCAGATTCATTCCGGCTGATTGAAATACATGTAATGAATAAAGGTAAGATGGCTGATCAAGAAAAACAGTTGATCCTCTTTGCAAAAGCCCCATTGATATAAGCTGTAAGGCTTGCAGTGCTCCTGAAACAATAAGAATGGATGAAGGTGAAGCATGAATACCGATTGTTTTTAAATAATCACTCAATGCCTCTCTTAAAGGTAAGTATCCTTTTGGTTCCTCATATCCGAACGCCTCTATGTTTTGAGATACCTTGCCCATAATTTCTTTCATAGCAGACAAAGGAAAAATCTCATTTGAAAGTTCTCCTTTGCTGAGCTGTATAAGATCAGAATTTGATTCTGATTTATTGATCTCTTGAACAATTCTTCGGCTTGGCTGCTGGATTCCCGAAGTTACGTATTTCTCCCAATTGGGTGCAGAATTCTTAGCCAACAGTGTCCAAGTATTGTTGATGACAACTGTTCCTTTACCCATTCTGCCTTCAATTAACCCATCTGCCATCAATTCCTCTAACGCTGTGATAACCGTGCTTCGATTTACATGAAAGTCTTTTGCAAGCGTGCGCTGGCTTGGAATCTTACTTCCAATCGGCCACTCTCCATTTCCTATTTTCTCTTTTATATAATCAATGATTTGTAAGTACTTAGGAAGCTTTCTAACTGTTTTTTCTTCTGTAAAGCTCATCAAAAGCAGTCTCCTTCAACTAAAGTGGTTGGGTCAAAAATTATGTAACTGGTTGAAGCCATTTTATCAAATCTCTATTAGTATAAAACACACTAAATAACTGGTTGGTTTTTGTAGAGAAGGAGTGAAGATCATGAAAAAGAAAACTGTTCAACTCATCATATCTTACAGTCTTATGATTGGTTTGTGGGCATCAGCTTTTCCGGGAATTCGTGTAGGTCTGGAATGTTACACACCAGAACACCTTGCTTTATTTCGTTTGTTAATCGGATCGATGGCATTGTTACTTTTTGCTGTGCTGACTAAAATGCGCTTACCTGACATGAAAGATATCCCTGTCATCTTATTATTAGGGTTTTTAGGTTTTGCACTATATCACATTTTGCTTAATATCGGTGAAAAAACAGTTAGTGCCGGGATTGCAAGCTTACTCGTAACCACAGCACCGATCTTTTCTGCGGTGTTGTCTCGACTGTTTTTTGGTGAACATTTTGGTTTTTCTAAATGGATTGGCTCTATCATTAGTTTATTAGGTGTGTCATTTATTTCATTTGGCACAGGAGACCATACGCATTCAATGAAAGGTATTCTGTTCATCCTGCTGGCAGCTTTTGCAGAGAGTATTTATTTTGTTTTTCAAGCCCGTTATATAAAAAAGTATGGTTTTATTCCATTTGTAACATTCACGATTTGGGGTGCAGCCATACCAATGCTTGTTTTTCTGCCAGGCTTATGGGAGGAGTTTGTAAATGCCTCAATGAACTCCACATTGTCTATCGTTTACTTAGGTTTATTACCGACGGTCATCCCGTACTTTGCACTTGCATATGTAACTTCAATGGTCGGTGCTTCTGAAGCAACGATTTCACTTTATGTAACACCGGCTTTGACGTTGGTGATTTCCTGGATGTGGATAGGCGAAATGCCTGCATTTATTTCACTGCTAGGCGGAATGGTTACTGTCAGCGGAGTGTGTTTCACCTACATAAAAGGAAGCAAAATGAAGATGTTAAAGGTGATTAGAAAGTTCTAATTTCCTTTTCTATCAAACCGCCACTTCTCTTTCCTTTACTGCCTTGATGCACGGTATCAGTACTCTACTTCATGTCATTGCAGGAATGACGGGTTCATAAAAAAATGCATGGTAAAAAAAACATACCAATATTATTTGGTATGTTTCTTTCTAAATCCATATCCATAGTTAAGAAAGCATATCTTAATTATACTCTCATCGTTTTATCAATTGGTGATTAAAAACCTCTAATGTTACATTATTTATTGCTTAATCAATACCGATAACTCACCTTCAAATACTTTTTCTTCTTTATGATTATAAGTAGATAACAGTAAGTATTCCCGTTTCGTTTTTCTTTGGTTTCTTATCTAGTACCTCAACAACCATATGCAGTTCATCATCTGGATACATGGGTTTTATGAATTTAATAAGGTCATCTCTGTTCCAGCAATAATATCGTCGCCATAGAAACCCTCTTACCTTAGGTTCGTTCTCTATATCGACTTAAAAAGTGAAACTCGTCCTAATGTTTTATTTTACAGATTAGATACGATACACTCCGCATCCCCCGCGAGTTTGAATTCCCCAAACCCGTAAGGCAGCAACATATGATCTCCTTTTTTAAAGTCATATGTACGCTCGCCGGAGATCATCCGGCCTTCTCCTTCGAGGACACTGACAAGAAGGAATGATTTTTGCTGTTTTAAACTTGCTGATCCTTTTAAATCCCACTTTTCCACTGAAAAATAAGGGCACTCAATCAATACAGCTATGCGCAAATCATCTATTTGTTCATATTGAACCGTTTGCTGATCTGGCGCAAATGGTACGTCTATCACTTCTATGCTCTTTTCCAAATGGAGCTCGCGCAAATTGCCTTCTGTATCTTTACGGCCATAATCATATAATCTGTAGGTTGTATCGGAATTCTGCTGTGTCTCTAAAATGAGAATGCCTTTCCCAATTGCATGAACGGTGCCGCTTGGCACATAGAAGAAATCCCCCGGTTTTACCTTTACGCGGCGCAGGAGCTCGTCCCATTTTCCAACTTCTATCATCGAGATCAGTTCTTCCTTTGTTTTTGCGTTGTGGCCATAAATGATTTCTGCATCTTCTTGGCAGTCTATGATATACCAGCATTCTGTTTTTCCGAGCTCCCCTTTTTCACGCGTTTTTGCATACTCATCTTTCGGATGCACCTGAACGGATAAGTCTTGATTTGCATCCAAAATTTTCGTAAGAAGAGGGAAGCGGTCTCCCTTCAGATGTCCGAATAAATGCCGATGATATTCCCATAATTCGCTGAGCGTGAGCCCCTTGTATATCCCGTTTTGAACAATGCTTTGTCCATTTTGATGAGCTGCAAAAGCCCAGCATTCCGCCGTTCGTTCTGACGGAATGTCATAGCCGAAAGCAGCCAAAGCGGTGCCGCCCCAAATCTTTTCTTTGAAAACAGGCTTGAAAAATAACGGTTCAGTCATCACGAAAATCCCCCGCTTTATATGATTTCATCTAGGAGTTGGTATGCTTCTTCTTTTGTCTGCACAGAGAGCAGCCTTTCCCTATAGCTGTCATCCATCAGTTTTCGAGATAGCATTTGCAGCAGTTTCAGATGCTGGTTCCCTCCGCTATCTTTCGGAACAGCGATCATAAAGATTAACTTTGCTTCTGATCCATCAAGACTGTTCCAGTCAATACCTGATCGTTTGATTCCAAACGCTACACTCGGCTTCTTGACGGCATCAGACTTCCCGTGCGGAATCGCGATATTCATGCCAATCGCCGTTGTCCCCTCTTGTTCACGATTCATGATCGCTTGTTTAAAACCGCTCTCTGAATGCAGCATACCTGTACGGGACAATTTTTGAATCATTTCATCAATAATGTCATCTCTGGTTTCGCCTGATAATGTTGGTTCAATAAGATCTATACTCATAATGTCTGTCAGCTTGTTAATATCCGTCTTCTCCATCTGTCTGCTTTCCGCTTCATTGTGCTGTTGCGGAAAGTCATTCGATGCTGCAGCTTCACTCAGCCCGGCGGGTGAAACCGTAATATCTTTTTTTAGTACATTAACTAAAAGAGCAGTCGTAAGAGATCCGGCAATCACTGCAATAAAAAACATCAATACATGATCAACGGCGCCTAGTACTGCAACTATGGGCCCGCCGTGTGCTACTCTGTCTCCGACATTGCCGATCATAGCGATCACAGAACCAGTCATAGAACCTGCCATAATCCCCGGAATGACGCGAAGTGGATCCTGTGCCGCAAATGGAATGGCTCCTTCAGTGATGCCGAAGAGCCCCATGGTAAATGATGCTTTTCCCATTTCTCTTTCCGACTCCTGAAATTTTCTTTTTCCAAAAAACGTTGCAATCCCAAGGCCGATCGGCGGTATACAAATGGCGACGGCAATCGGTCCCATAATTTCATAGTTTCCTTCTCCGATCATGGCCGATCCAAACAGGAATGCCACCTTGTTTACGGGACCTCCCATATCAAATGAAATCATTGCGCCTAAAATCAATGCCAGCAGGATGGAGCTCGAACCTTTCATACCTGCCAGCCATACCGTTAAAGATTCGAAAATTTGGGCTACAGGTGCACCGATCAAAAACACAAACGCCAAACCTACAATAAGTGAAGCGAACACTGGAATAATAATAATCGGCATAATCGGCTGAATCGCTTTTGGAACCTTTAATTTTTTGATCCAAAGGGCAGCATACCCCGCCAAAAACCCGCCGATGATGCCGCCGAGAAAACCGGCGCCGCTTGCACTGCCGTAAAAGCTTCCCGTCGCTGCAATATATCCGCCGATCATTCCTGGTACAAGCCCAGGCTTATCAGCGATGCTGTACGCGATATATCCGGCCAAAATCGGTATCATGAATGAGAATGAGGCACTTCCGATCTGTTCAATCGTTTTCCAAAAAGAATCATCCGGAATGACTAAGCCTTTCGGTGTTTTCTCACCTCCAAGCGTCAATGCAACCGCTATCAATAACCCGCCGACGACGATGAATGGAACCATAAAAGAAACACCGTTCATTAAATGACGGTAAATCGGATTTTGTTTTTTCTCCTGTTGATTGCCGACTTCCGATTTTGAAGCTGAACGGTAGACCGGCACATCGCCGCTAAGTGCTTTTTGAATCAATTCTTCCGGTTTGCGGATACCATCCTGAACCCCGACAGACAACAGCTTTTTTCCTATAAACCGGTCTTTGTTTACCGAGCGGTCTGCAGCGATAATGATCGCGTCTGCTTCACGAATCTCCTCTCCGGTCAGCTCATTTTCCACCCCGATTCCGCCTTGGGTCTCGACTTTCATTTGGACGCCTAATCTGTCGGCAGCTTTTTGAAGATTTTCCGCCGCCATATATGTATGGGCAATTCCATTCGGACATGATGTAATCGCTAACAGTTTCATACGAGTCCTCCTTTAAAGTATGATTCATAAGGCCTGTAACAACTGTATATCAAAATCATGCTGGTAAAAGCGCTGTTTTTTACCGTTAATTCCGGAAAAACTAGCATTTTTCCATATACAAAAAAAGCAGGGCATCGAGGCCCCGCTTTTAATAATCCAAATAAGATAAAAATGTCATAACATTTGTTTCTTTCGTCAGCTTATGAATAAATGCCGGCTGCTCACTAAGATATGACAGTTCATGGAACAATTGCTTTGTCATGTTTTGATCCTCGTGTTTGACAGCCAGCATAAAGACGAGCGACACTTTTTCAGCACCCCAATCAAGCGGCTCTTTTAATGTGGCAATCGCAATGGCTGATTGTTTAATAAATTTAGAGTTTGCATGAGGAATCGCAATGCCAGCCCCAATGTTTGTCGCCGACATTTTTTCTCTCATCACAGCATGAATGGCATACTCCTTTTCCACATAGCCTTTCTCGTATAAGACCATTGCCATCTGTTCAATCAGCTTGTAGCGATGAACTGACTCTTGCTGCAAAAAAACTAAGAAAGGAGTCGTATTGTTCAACATCTTAAACGTTTTTTGTGTTTGGCGTTGCGATTCTTCAACCTGATCCATAAATGCACTTAGCTTCTTCTCATCAGAAGGCTCCAATAGCGGTGATACAACAATATGAGGAATCGGTACATGTTCCAGCGCTATCGTGGAAATGACAAGATCTATGTCCCCATGCTTTGTTGTGTAATCTGTTAAATCAGCTTTTGCAATACAGGCCTTCACAGCGATTTGATGAAATTTCCGTTCAATTTTTGTTCGCAGCAATTGTGACATTCCAATGCCCATGTGGCAGAGAATGATTGCCTTTTTATGCTTCTCGCTGCTGTGGTGCAAACGTTCAACCGCAGCTTGAAAATGCAATGTCAGATAAGCGGCCTCTTCCTCAGGAATAGAAAGAGCAAACGTTTGATTGATGTCTTCCAGAACGTCAATGATCATATGAAACAGATAAGGGTACATTTTTTTTATGTCATTTAGCATTGGATTTGATACAGAAAGATCGTAATTCAGCCGGTTTAGCACTGTATTGAGATGGATGTTCAATCCGTTGATCAAATCCTGATCACTATGAAAATCAAGCATTTTCAGCTCTGATACACGATCGATTAAATGCCGCACAACCATAGAAAGCAAGGGATTTTCCAGAACCTTTTTCTCTTCTTCCCGAGACCGAAAACGAACTTTCCCGCCGAGTATATGCAGCGTTAAATACACGGCTTCTTCTTTAGGAAAGCGGATGGCAAAAACCGCTTCCAGCCGTTTTAAACATGCAATTGCCCATTGATATTCGTTCTTCTTTTCTACTGCTGCCATTTCTGTTGGCGAAATCGAGATTGGCTGCTTCATTTTGATTCGGCGTATCATCAGCAATGTATGCAATAATAAATTCTCGAACGTTTCATCTGTGAAATAGATAGAATGGTGCTTTTGCAATGTTTTGAATTCATTCGACACAAATTCCACTTCATGACTTAAGAACTTGCTTTTAATAAATTGACTTGTAAACTCAGGATTATCAATCAAATCAGATATTCTGGCTAAGGCTTTTCTTTTATTTCTTTCATTTCCCTCGATCTTTAAACCGAGCCGCTGCTTTGAAACCAATTTGAGATCAAATCGCTTCAGCCATTCTTCAATTTCATGTAAATCCCTTTTAATAGAAGATTTATTCAAAAAAAGCTGAGCGGCAATTTCTTTTGCCGAAACATGTTTTGGATGCATTAATAATTTGTAAGCGATTTGCAGAATTCTTTCTTCATCGGACTGCTGCTTTGAAGCAAAATGTTCAGTACCTAATTGTTGAGTTAACCGGGCCCTTTCATGTTCTTCTATATTTAAATAGACACCTAACCCTGGTTTGCGAATGAGCTGAGCAGGAGAATGTTCATGCAGATAACTTTCAATCGTTTTCAGATCATTTCTGATCGTTTTTTCAGAACACTTTACCCTGTCGGCGAAATCTTGCACGACTAAATAGTCATCAGGTTCAGATAACAACAGATACAAAATGTCTTTTTGTCTAGTATTCATGTATCTCATCTGTTTTTTCTATCCTTCCTGTGTGTTTCACTCAAATGATGTACTAATAGTATAAATATACTACATGCGAAACCGCTTACATTATAAAATAAAATAAAAGCGCTAAAAGTTTCGTTTTTTACCGAAACTTCCGGAAAAATTGGATTTATGCTCAGAAAACTTAGCTGTTCATTCATCAAAAAGAAGATACTCACCATAAAATATTGCTCAGGACAAGCTTCAATCGAGATGAATTTCTTTAGGTATATAAGCACTAATTAATGGATGAGCACCTAGTTTATTGCAAGAGCTCCCATAAAGTTTATAAAAAAAGAGCAGCTCCTCAGCTACTCACCAAAACACTTATTAATATTTAATCAGTCATTACCTGTACTGGCGGCTTCACCATGTCCAGGTCCGACAGCATTCAACACGACCCAAGATTTTGCCTACTATCGGGGTTTTTGTAGTTTTTTATATCCTTTTTCTGTATTTCATTAGCACTAAAAACCATTAAATGTAGCTTATGCGATATGGGCTGGATGAGGAGCAGTGGGGACTACACTGATTTCAATTCTAATGTGGAAAGAAAAAATTAATCTTGCAAGCGGTATAGGAATTTGTTTAATTGTTGTAGGGGTTTACGGTTATTGATCTAGGAAATGAAGCAGGTGTCTACATGAAAAGCTGAGAAAAAATGATGGGCGGTACCCGAAAATTAAATAAAGTAAAAACCCAAGAAAAAGCATTTGAAAAAGCGAAATGTGAGAATAAACATGTCTTTGTGCAGTTCTAAAAAAGAGTGATGAACAGAAGCGCTGTCCATCACTCTCATTTGATTATTCCTTCATTTTCTTCCTCACAAACGGCCACCAGTTACCTTCTCCAAACGTAACGATAATTGCCGGAAACAGCAGCGGGAGGATGACAAGTCCGTATAGCAGCAGACCAATAATGACGACACTTGCCACTTGCATAAGCGTATTTACTCCTGAAGGCATCATCGCCGCGAATGTGCCTGCCAAAATGATGGCCGCTGTAATGATAACAGATCCCATTTTGCTCATTGATCTGACTACACCTTGATGAATTCCAAGGTGTACCTCTTCTTTAAAACGATCGAGCAAAAAGATCGAATAATCTATACCTAAAGCGATCAATATGACGAAACTAAAGAATGGAACTGCCCAGCTGACCCCATCATTGCCCAAGAAGTTAACAAAAATTAATTCCGTAATCGATATCGAAGTGTAATACGTAAGCAATAGTGATGCCATCATATAAATCGGCATGACCATTGAACGGAACAAAATGGTTAACACTACAAACAAACCAATAATCATAATGACCATTGTTCTTGAAAAGTCTGTTGTGGATAAATCTTTTAAATCCGCATTTGTACTGGACACCCCGCCATATACAATGTCCGTATCCTCTAATGGTGTGCCGGCGACTTCGTTTGCTACGGCTTTTTTGATCTTATTTACTGTAGTGATTGCTTGTTCTGAATAAGGGTTTGAATCCAAGACGACACTTAATTGCACACCTTTACCGTCTGCAAAGGAGTAACGATCAATTGACGTCTTAAAATCTTTATTTTTCATAACACTGTCAGGAATGAAGATACCCGTATCACGAATTGTTGAGCTTTTACTCATTTTCTCTAACATATCAGAAGATGCGGTTATGCCGTCCGAAATTTTAGTAAGGCCGTCATTTGCACTCCTTACACCTATGGCAAGCTGATTCAGACTTTCTGTCAGAGAGCCTGCTTGCTTTTGCTGGCCTGAAAGCTGTAGATCGGCTTGTTCAAGCCCGCTTTGAATCTGCCCCAACTGCCCGCTGATTGCTGTAAGCTGAGGTACAGCCTGCGCGGTATTGCCGGTTTGAGAAAGCTGCTTGCTGACAAGCTGTAACTGTTTATTGATTTTCCCCAACCCGTCTGCTGTGTCCGCCAGTGAACCGCCAGAATCACTATTTGCAGCCGTTCCGGTTTGTCCGGCCATTTGGTTTAGTCCTTCTTCTACATCTGTTAAACCGCTTTGGACATCGCCTAGTCCTTTGACTGTCTTATCCAATCCGTCTGATACCGAGCCTAGTTGATTATCAATATATAAATCTTTGATTTTCTCTCCGGTTGGCTGTGTGATTGTCATGACAGAATCGACATGATCCACTTTCTCGATCGCTTTACTTATATTCCCGAGATATGGGATGGTTTCAGCAGTCGCTACATCTTTTTCTCCTTTAATCACCACATTCACAGGAAACGCTTTTCCTTCACCAAATCCATCTTTGATTGTTTGCAGGCCTTTTATGGATTTGTAATTGCTGCTTATTTCGGCAGTCGAATCGAATGAAATCTGATCATCATATGTCAAAATGAAAGGCAGCGTAATAATAACTGTAATAACGATAAATAGGAACGGACGCGCAACCGAATGTTTGCCAAGAAAAGTCCACAATTTATTGTCACTATGAGATAAAACTTTCTTAGACGGCCAGAACAATTTCCCACCTAGTGTCACCATAAATAGTGGCAGCAGGGTAAATAGGACGATCATTAATATCCCAACCCCAACCGCGACTCCCACAGCCGATTGGAATATGGCAAATTTCGCAAAGCCTAAAGCAGAAAACCCGATCAATACCGCAAAACCGCTGATAAATATTGTTTTCCCACCTGTACGGTAAGCGATAAGAGCAGCCTCTTTCTTGTCATGTCCGTTTGCTAATTCTTCACGGAAACGGGTGAGAAGAAGAATACAGTAATCGGTTCCAATACCGAACAGTATTGCGACTAAAAATGTTTGGGTGAACGTTGAAATAGGAAAATCAGCATTATACACTAAGATTCCCAATATGGATTGACTGATTAAATAGGTGAAACCAACAATAATAATAGGGATAAAAGGTGTCACGATAGATCGGAAAACAATCAGCAGTAAACCGATAATCAAACAGACTGTGATCACTTCCGTTTTCTTTAGCCCGTCCTCTGAGCTGTGTCCGAAATCCTGATTGATTAGAGAAGCTCCCGTAATGTATGCCGTCAAATCATCGGGAACGATTTTATAAATATCGTCGGCGATTTTTTCCGCCTTTTTATCAGATCCCGTAATGGTTACAGGAATAAGAACTGTTTTCTTATCTTTAGAAATCAATTGATCTTTGACTTCTTTTTCATCTGTCAAAGGAGACATTACCTCTTCAACACCGTCGATCTTTTTGATTTTACCAATCATTTTACGGAGCTGATCTTCTGTATCTTTCTTTAAAGCATGGTCTAATGTAAAGACAACGCTTATCGAGTTATTATTTTCTCCGGCTTGTTTTAGAATGGCATTTGCTCTTTCCGAAACCGAATCAGCAGGAAGCTGTGACTGCCCCTTTTGATTGGCCAGCTCCGTTAAGTTCGGAGAAAATAAACTCAATACGACCGTCAGCGCTAAGATGACCGCAGCTATTGCCCATTTGAATTTGATTATGAACCTCATTCTGCAAGTTCTCCTTTAAATTTTCTTTTTATGATGGTGAATATTTCAATGAAGGAATCTAAATGCTCATCATCTATATCGTCGATAAGCTCTTCGAGAGCGTTAAATACAGCTGAGTCTAATTCTTCCTTTATTTTTTCTCCCTTTTCCGTGATTTTAATAAGCTTTGAGCGTTTATCACTCTTGATTTGACAGTCATCCCATTCAACCAATCCCTTTTCCAGCAGCTTCTTTAATCTGTTAGAAATAGCACTCTTATGGACATTTTGTATTATAGCCAAACTGCCCGGAGAGGATGGGCCTTTAATTTTTAAAATCATTAACAGGTCAGCCTGTTCTCTTGAAATATGTTCGAATACATCCTGATTTACTTCGCGATGCACAAACTCTGTGCCTTCAAATAATACTTCTGCAAAGAGTTCTATTGCCTGACATAGCTTTTTTTCATCCAATCGTATTCCCTCCCTGCATTATAGTTTATCCCTATAAACTTTATGATTGATGTCAATTAGTTTATCCCGCTAAACTATGTCCTGTCAACATGTTATTTTCAAACAAGGAATGTCTAAAATCAAACAATGGTTTACCTAAACAAAGGCAAAGAAAATAAAAGAACAATCTCATTTAGAGGTCATCAGTTATATTGATATATAAACAAAGAATTTATGATTATACCCTACAACCAAAAACATACCAACATTGTTTGGTATGTTTCATTTTAAGATAGATAGGCCCTCAATAAAGGAATACGTATTGTGAACATGATACTACCAAAATTAATAATAATCCCTTTTTGTTGAAGCTTTAGTACAAAAGTAATTTTCACTTTTTACATTTTTTAATGAGCGGTTAGGTGAACAGGAATATTTTTAGCCACAGACTACAGTGTTCCGAAATAGGGGTTCAACACATATTTTCTTTGTGAAATTTTAACTTCTATCATCTCATGCAGAAAAAGTTTCTATCTCTTAAGATTCAAACCAGGTGTTACAATAAATCATATTGTGAACATCGCTACATGGTAAACAATTTTGCATAAAGATGAAATAAAGCATAAGATGTCTTCATGAAGCAACTCACTAATCGCAAGGTTTCAACTAATATTTGGATGGTGATTTCAAAATGAAAGTTGTTTATCTTCTTTCCATACTACCTTTCATAGGTATGTTGTGCTTTCTTCCTTTCGTTAACAGAGTCGAGCCTTTTGTGTTTTCTATGCCGTTTATTATGTTTTGGGTGGCTATTTGGACAGTTCTTACCTCTGTTATTCTAGGTATCATGTATAAATTGGATCCCCGAAACAAAGAGGATGATAAAAAATGAATATTGCTCTTTTGATTATAATAGGATTTTTACTTCTGGCAGTTTTCTTAGGCATTCGATCCACAAAAGGAAAAAAGATGGACTTGGAACAATGGACAGTCGGAGGCAGGGGATTCGGTGCAATCTTGGTCTTTCTTTTGATGGCTGGGGAAATCTATACGACCTTCTCTTTCCTTGGCGGCAGCGGCTGGGCTTACGGCAAAGGAGCGCCGGCTTTATACGTTCTTATGTATATTGTCTTATCATATGTTTTATCCTATTGGCTATTGCCTGTCATATGGAAGTATGCAAAAGAGAATAACTTACTGTCGCAATCGGATTTCTTTGTGAGTAAGTATAGAAGTCCGTTTTTAGGTGTGCTTGTAGCACTGGTTGGTGTGATAGGAATGATACCTGTTATTGTCGTTCAACTGAAAGGCATGGGAATCATCGTTTCGCAAGCATCGTATGGGGCGATCCCGATGCATACAGCTGTTTGGCTGGGTGCTATAAGTCTAACCGTATACGTCATGATATCAGGAGTCCATGGATCAGCTTGGATAGCTATAATCAAAGATATTGTGATGGTCGGAGTGATAGGCTTCCTGGGAATTTATCTGCCTATACATTATTATGGCGGGTTTCAACCTATGTTCGAAGCAGTACATACAGCGAACCCTGAATTTCTGAAGTTCCCTGACCAGGGTCTTAGTGTTTCTTGGCTAATCTCCACTGTATTGCTGCTTGTGTTGGGTTTCTATATGTGGCCGCAAGTGTTCAGTTCTACATATACAGCACAAAACGAAAAGGTATTTCGTAAGAACGCTATTATTAGTCCGTTATATACCCTTATGTTATTATTTGTATTTTTCGTTGGAACAGCAGCAATTCTGAAGGTTCCGGGATTAGAAGGCGAAGAAGTGGATCTTTCTTTACTGCGTCTCTCTATCGACACTTTTGATCCTTGGGTTATTGGTGTAATAGGAGGAGCTGGGTTATTGACAGCGTTGGTACCTGGTTCATTGCTCATCATGAATACGGCAACTTTATTATCGAAAAATATATATAAAGTGTTCGTACCTTCCGCGACTGATCAGACAATCGGCAGACTGGCTAAGCTTCTTGTTCCTGTCGTCTCTCTTATAGCTGTCTATTTTACCCTGAATGGGGGAGCTACTCTATCAAATATTATTCTGATGGGCTATAGCTTAATGACACAACTAGCTCCGTCACTGTTCTTTAGTTTAATGAAGAATAATTTTATTACGAAATACGGAGCAGGTGCCGGTATCATTTGCGGACTGGCCACAGTAGCATATATTACTGTTAGTCACACAACGATTGCTGATGTATTCCCCACTTTCCCGCAATCATTGAAAGATGTAAATACCGGTATTATTGCTTTGGTCATTAACTGCATGGTGATGGTGATGGTCAGTATGGTTACTCGAAAATACAAACATGGCGCAGATGAAACAATAAGCTCGGCAAAATAAAGTATTTTTTGGTTTCACTAAATGAATAATTACCGATACATTATTTAAGGTCTCAGTTGGACTGCTTTTTATTGGCAGTCCTTTTTATATACTCTGGATACAGCAGCGCTACAGACAACACGGGAAATTGGACTTACGGAAGCTGCAATTGCGGCTCAATATCATAGCATCACATAATCAAGGCCTGTCTTATCATGTGCCTGTTGCGGATTAAAAAACATAACAGGATCCTATACGCGCAAAGCAGTTAATAGAAAAAAATTATGTCACATTTAAATTGAGGAGGAGTTTTTAATACCAATCTTGTCGTTGTAAAAAACAGACGACATAAACCATATTGGCTATGATAGGCAAGGAAAATCTTGTTAACAGACTAACAAAAGTCTTTCCCAGTACAAAAAAGGAGTAACCATTTAGCCACTCCCTTAGTTATCTCATTGATCTTCAGGATCAATGTCTAAACTTTCTACTTCATTATTCTCCTTCACTTCTAGCCGTACTATTTTGCCTTGAATGTCTCCGGAGATACCCTCTGTATCTTTCTTATAATCAGCAGCTTTTTTATATGTTTTTTTCCCTTTAGATACTTGGACTGTCACATTAGTGTCAGTTTCTTCAATCAATTTTCCAATCAATTTAAAATCGCCATCATCATCTTTCTCATACACTCCATTAGAATCAGCCTTCGCCTGAGGTGTTAATTCTAACGTTTCAGCTTCTTGTCTTTTTGAATCAATTTCGACCTTAACTAGTTTCCCTTTAACATTTTCATTCCCTATCTTCTCTTTTTTAAATGAACTGCTTTTTGGGACTTTGACCTTCTTTTGATCAATAACCAGAGTTAACTGATCGCTGGTTTCAGTACCCAATGTTCCTATTAAGTCAAAGTCTTCATCATCACTATTTTTGTCGGGATCTTTAGAATACTTTTTTAAATTCGATGTGTTTTGATGAGTACTTTTGTGATTTTCAGTTGTATTTTCTTGTGAACCTTGTTGATTAGTACAGCCAATCAAATTTCCAACCATAAATAAGCCTATTAAAGCGATACAGAAACTTTTTGTCTTATTTTTCATATAGAGATTATTCCTCCTTTTATTTACCTGTTACTTATTTTCCTTCCAAAACAAAAGATTAAACTAGAAAAATGAAATGAAAATAAGAATAACTTTTTTAAAAAAGGGGATTTGAGCCAAGTGTTGGAGCACTATGTTGAAATAAACAAATACCATTTTTGATTGCATGTTATACTCCATTTTCTTTTTGAAGGTAAAACTTTTTGTCTAATGTATCATCCAGTGAAAGAGTTTTATTTCCGGAGTTTTAATAACTATCAGCCCAATAAGTGCTCCGTCAATAATGTCACTAGGATAATGAACAGCGAGCCACAGATAAAAACATGTCACTGGTTCAACGTTATGGGAATTGAAATAAAAAAACATACCAACATTGTTTGGTATGTTTCTTTTTAAGAAGTGGTCCGCAGCACACTTATATATAAACTGAAGGAAAAGCTGAGTCTTTCTCAGCTCATTTTGTTTTTTTATTCCCCAGTTTCAGCAAACTGTTTTAATCGGTCTCCAATTTCATCACGAACTCTTTGGAAAAACGCCCATTTCTCTTCCTCTGTGCCTTGTGCTTTTGCCGGATCATCAAACCCCCAATGCTCACGTTTTACATGAGGAGGCGTCATCGGGCATTTATCGGCTGCATCACCGCAAAGCGTCACAACTAAATCAGCGTTGTTTAAAATATCAGGATCAATAATATCTGAGGTTTGATCCGAGATATCAATGCCTACTTCTTTCATCGCTTTGACAGCATTCGGATTTAATCCATGAGCCTCGATTCCTGCGCTATACACGTTCCACTTAACTCCAAGATGTTTTTTAGCCCACCCTTCAGCCATT
The DNA here is from genome assembly GCF_001584335.1 of Bacillus atrophaeus. Taxonomy (GTDB): domain Bacteria; phylum Bacillota; class Bacilli; order Bacillales; family Bacillaceae; genus Bacillus; species Bacillus atrophaeus. Next base: position 180,764 of record NZ_LSBB01000003.1, on the reverse strand, counting down.
TGGCTGCGGCACGAGTTCCCGGTGCATAAAAAGTAAATTGTTTTCTTTGACATGTTCATCTTCTCCTTTTAGAACTGTTAATGAATAATCAGCAGCCAAACATACAGGCCTACAAGTGTAATAAATAGGGTTGGTATGGTTAAGATAATTCCTGTTTTAAAATACGTGCCCCAAGAAATCTTCACACCTTTTTGTGAAAGGACATGCAGCCATAAAAGTGTAGCCAAGGAACCGATCGGTGTGATTTTCGGCCCTAAATCTGAACCAATGACATTTGCATATATTAACGCTTCTCTCATCATTCCATGTGTATCTGTACCAGCAATGGCCAGTGCATCAATCATAACCGTAGGCATATTATTCATAATAGAAGACAGTATAGCAGCTAGAAAGCCCATTCCTATAGTGCCGGCAAACAGTCCTTGGTTAGACGCTGTTTGAATAAGTTCAGATAGAACATCTGTTAAACCTGCGTTTCGCAAACCGTATACAACAACATACATACCTATTGAGAAAAAAACGATTGCCCATGGTGCACCTTTAAGAACTTCCTTCGTCTGAACGGCTGAACTCTTTTGCGCCATCGCGAGAAACAAAATCGCAATGACACCGGCTATAAAGGAAACAGGTATCGAGAACAGTTCACTTACTAAGTAGCCAACTAACAAGATTCCTAAAACAAACCAAGAAATACGAAACATCTTCTGGTCTTTTATAGCTTCAACAGGCTTTTTGACTTCAGAAAGATCATAATGTCTTGGAATGCTTTTTCTAAAGAAAAAGCATAGAACAATGATGCTCGCAATAAGCGAGAACAGATTTGGAACAATCATTCTGGATGCATATTCAATGAATCCAATGTGAAAGTAATCTGCTGATACAATATTGACAAGGTTGCTGACGACTAATGGCAAAGACGTTGTATCCGCTATAAACCCACTCGCCATAATAAAGGGAAAAACCAATTTCCCTTGAAAATTCAACGCACGCACCATAGCCAAAACAATCGGAGTTAAGATTAGAGCAGCGCCATCATTCGCAAAAAATGCTGCAACAACCGCCCCTAATATCGTCACATAAACAAACATCAGCACACCATTACCTTTGGCCGCTTTGGCCATATGCAAGGCTGCCCATTCAAAAAATCCAATATTGTCGAGGATCAGGGAAATGATGATAATCGCAATAAATGCTAACGTTGCATTCCAAACAATTCCCGTTACATCTATAACATCTTGAAAGTTAACAACTCCTGCGATTAAGGCTAATGCAGCACCTCCGCAAGCTGACCACCCAATAGATAAATTTCTCGGCTGCCAGATGACAAATACAAGAGTCAGCACAAAAATACATGCGGCTAAGATTGTCGATAACAACTTAAAACCTCCTAACGACAGGAAACCTGAGTTTCTTTTTGTGTAATTGACTGTAACAACTTATCGTGACAATCAATTTTATTAAGAATAGACAGTATCAAATCATACTCTGGACAAGATTGATTTATAGAATAAAAACGCCATTGCCCTTTTTTCGTTTCATGAACAAATCCCGCTTTTTTTAATTTACTGAGATGCTGGCTAATTGCAGGTTGACTCATTTGAAACATATCAACGAACTGACAAACACAATATTCTTTTTTTTGAAGAAGCTTCATTATGGTGAGTCTCGTCTGATCACTTAAAATTTTTAAGCACTGTACCACTTTAACAGCTTCAAGGCTAGATTGAGCAGTCATTTTCCTCCTCCCTCCTTATCGCACATTGTATAACAAGACAAGAATATAAGTAAACGCTTATATAAACCAACCACAATTTAAAAATTAAAAAAGATTGATTTATGATTATTACATCAAAATTATTTGATTAAAAAACCGGAGGACTTATCATGTTACAAATACCATTGGAAAACAAGCAGCTGCATCATACATTTGAACTTTACGAAAAAAAGTTCAAAGGATTATCTGATAAAAAAAGGTTGCATCTGTTACATATTCTTTGTGAACGTAGCTCTACCTGTGTATGTGATGATGAAATCCAGATGCCGCAATCTAAGTTATCTTATCATTTAAAAATCTTATTAGATGCAGGTTTAATTACAAAAGAAACAAAAGGTACTTGGAGTTATTATTCATGCTTATTTTCTCGGTAAGTTAAAATCCCTTGGCTTAAATTTTCCCATCATTGTTATTAACAATAGAGCGGTTAGCTGAACAACAAAAAATCCTGCTTGATGAGAACAGGATTTTGACAATTTCATTAAATTATTATTTTTAATCAACAGTTGTTTTAAATAACTTTGCAGGCGAACCTTAGGATTTAATTCTATGTTCAGGTGAACCGATGGACATGGCCGTCACCCACTCTTTACCATTCAATTTCGTTCCGCCAGGGCCATGAGCACCCTCAATAAAGCGTTTTTGATTATATCACTGGTGGCATGATGGCAAAAACCAGCCTAGCTATTATCGTTAGAAAGGTGATTCTTTTTTTCTAATGATTATTAAGTTTTCTAAAATTGCTGCCCTTCACTTCAGCTACGTCATATACGGTAACAAAGGCACTTTTATCAATTTCATTAATAATTTCCTTTAGTTTGGTTTCTTCTAAGCGGTTGATGACACATGTGATTTCTTTAAATTTCTCGTAGGAAAAACCCCCATAAGCCTCTTTATATGTAGCGCTTCGGCCTAATTGATCACGTATTGTCTCTACCATTAATTCAGGCTGGGTTGTAATAATTTGAAAGGTTTTAGAACCGCTTAAGCCTTCCTCAACAACATGAATGACTTTAGACGCAATGTAGTAAGCAATGACTGAAAGTAATGCCCCTTGTAAGCCAAATACAGTGGAAACAAAAATGAATACAAAAAGGTTTAAAAATAGAATGAGATCGCTCGTCCCAAATGGCAATTTTCGGGATAGCAGCACAGCAAGCATATCAATTCCATCTAACGCGCCGCCATTACGTAACGCTAACCCCATTCCAAATCCAAGAATAATCCCGCCAACAACGGTTATTAACAACGTATCCCCCTCTATGATAGCTGGGGTATGATGCATAAAACTTGTACCAGCGGCAAGTGATGCAATTCCGATAATTGATAATAAAGCAAAGCTTTTCCCAATTTGCTTATACCCTAACCAGACAAACGGGATGTTAATAACAGCAATAAGAATCCCCAGCGGCAAATTGAATAGCTGTGAACCAACAATGCTGAGGCCTGTCACCCCTCCATCAGATACACTGTTTGGAATTAGCACTGTTTCTAATCCATATGCCGCTATGATTCCTCCGATCATAACCATTATGACTTGCAGAATCATTTTTGCTTTAAATTTCTTATGCTTTTTGATTGTATTCATACCATTCCTCATTTCTCAAATATTTCGTTATATTTAACTATACCATAATAGATTTATTCGGTTAAAATCATGCTTTTATGTAGAAAAGTGTTTGTCATCCGGGTATTTCTGTAGGCAGACTGCTACTGATACCATGACAGAACTTATAGATAAGTTAACCGTTTATGGATTAAAACATTCAATATGTGAATTGTGGTTAACACATGGTGAATGAATGTGAGTTGTTATACCTGATGAATATCAAAGTATTTTTGCATGATAATCTAAACTTAAATCTCCCTTATATCTTCCAGGCAGCTTTCAGTTTTTTTATGCCTTCTCGTATATTGACTTCAGAAACCCCTGCAAAACCAAGTGAGACAGTTTTTGTCGGAGGATGGTTTTTATAAGAAAGAGAAACAGGATAGATTTTCACCCCATGTTCTTTCGCTTTCTCAATTAGCTCGTTTTCACTATAGGGTACGTAAACGTCAAGTAAGATACGAAGTCCGGAGTTTTCTCCACGAATCCTAACGTATTTTCCTAATTCACCTTTCACAGCCTCTAATAAAGTTGCTCTTTTTTTTCGGTACAGCTTTCTCATTCTGTTAATGTGTTTTTGCCATTCTCCATTTTTTATAAATTCAGCTAGCGTCAGTTGACTGTGACAGGACACAGTTTGCTTATATAAGGAAGTGATTTCATGGCCTTTTTTCAAAAGAGGCGAAGGGAGAATCATATAGCTGATACGCAGCGAAGGAAGAAGAGACTTAGAAAAAGTGCCCATATAAATGACACGGTTATGCTGGTCAAGCCCTTGCAAGGATGGGATCGGCTGTCCTGTGTATCTAAATTCCCCGTCATAATCGTCCTCTATGACGAATGATTGATTTTCTGCCGCCCATTTAAGCAGCTGAATTCTTCTGTTAATCGTCATAATTGTTCCCAGCGTAAATTGATGAGAAGGCGTTACATAAACAAGGTTTGGCTGCTGTTCTTGGATCTTCTGTATACAGATTCCTTCATCATCGACTGGTATAGGAACGATATTCATACGATTGGCTTCAAAAATCTTCCGAGCTCTTGGATAACCCGGATCCTCATATCCTATGGAAATATTCGGTTCAAAAACTTGGCACAAGATTTGCAGAAGAACAGGGTTCCCGGCACCTATGATGACTTGTTCAGGGAGGCAATTAACGCCGCGCGATTGATACAGGTACTCTGCAATGAGTTTCCTCAGCTCAAGCTCCCCTAAAGCATTTCCTGGTCGATAAAGCTCGTAACCATACTGATCTAAACTATTGACCATGCTTTTTCGCCAAGCGGAAAAAGGGAAGTGAGAAGAATCTACATTTCCATAGTGAAAATCAATCCAACGTTTATCTTCTTGTGCTTTTCGTTTAATTGATGATGTGCTTGGCATTTTACTATGGACAAAATCAGAACCATTATAATCAGCAAACCATCCGCTTCTTGGCTTGCTCACGATATAGCCTTCAGCAGCAAGCTGTTCATAGGCCCGTTCTACAGTCGTTTGACTGATGGAAAGCTGACTCGCAAGCAGCCTTTTTGAAGGGAGTTTCATTCCTTTTTGAATGCGTCCATGGTGCATGTTTGTTTTAAAAAACTGATAAAGCTGCTGATAAAGCGGAATATTTAGATTTCTATTTAAAAAAGGCGTGATATCCATTTGCTGTTTCCTCCTAACTGGTATGCTTTTTTTCGTGAAAACTGGCTATTTATTCAAGGCCAATTCCAGTTTATAGTCATTGTAATCCTAAAATAACTGGTTTTTAAAATCCCAGATTCAAAAAGGATCTAGTGAAGAATCAGAAGAAACATAAGTTGGAGTGATGGTAATGAACAAAGCAACAAGTGGCTGGATGAATGGTTTTCTAGGGGTACTCATTTTCAGCGGCTCGCTCCCCGCAACACGCTTGGCTGTGGCGGACTTCGATCCATTGTTCCTCACCGTATGCCGCGCTGCGATAGCTGGTGTATTGGCAGGAGCGCTCCTTCTCACCTTCCAGCAGCAGCGTCCTGCCAAAAGTGACATAATTCCGCTATTGGTGGTAGCGTTCGGTGTGGTGATCGGTTTCCCCTTGCTGACAGCCTTGGCGCTTCAGTATGTCACATCCGCACATGCCATTGTTTTCATTGGACTTCTTCCGCTCGCAACGGCGATCTTCGGCGTACTGCGCGGAGGCGAACGCCCCCGGCCGGTCTTCTGGATTTTCTCAGCTGCAGGCAGTTTACTGGTAGCAGGATTCGCCCTGATTCAGGGGGGAGGATCATCCCCCCTCGGCGACGCATACATGCTGGCTTCTATTGTCGTATGCGGGCTCGGTTATGCAGAAGGAGCCCGGCTCTCGCGTCGGCTAGGGAACTGGCAAGTGATCTCTTGGGCTCTCGTTTTGTCGCTTCCTGTAATGCTGCCATTTTCATTCTATTTTACGCCGGACTCATGGTCGGGCATCGGCGTTCCTGCACTGCTCAGTCTTGCATATGTATCCTTATTCAGCATGCTGATCGGCTTCGTTTTCTGGTATCGGGGTCTCGCCCTAGGCGGTATTGCGGCGGTTGGACAACTGCAGCTTCTCCAGCCTTTCTTTGGACTGCTGCTTGCCTCAGTGATTCTGCACGAGAAAGTGGGTTGGGCACTCGTAGCAGTGAATGTCGCCGTTATAGGGTGCGTGGCAGCCGCTCGGCGATTCGCAAAGTAAAGCAGACCATTTAAAAAAGGTCGAACAAGATTAATACTTGCTTTTTATTGTTTTCCAGCACTCTTAAAGCGTTGCAAATTGATTTTAAACTTCTAGAATTGCAAAAAATACACGAAGGAAAAAATCATAAATAGTCTGCTTCTTCTTCTTCGCTAAGATTTTTTCATCCCTCGTTAATTCATATGAGATTGACCTGTTAATTGAATAAGCCCCCGTTCTTATGTAGGTTACAATAAAATCATTAAATACCATATGAAAAAAGAAGCCTTTGGACTTTGTGACTCCGCAGGTTTCTTTTTTTATGAATTGTTAGTGTCAATTTATTACATAACAATCGAAATGGTATTACCAATTATCCCAATGGTTATAATTAATAAAATGTCACGTCTATGAATTCGCCAGGTTAGTTTTTTCACAAAACCATAATGAGTAATGCGACAATTGCGACTAAATATCGCATCTACACCAGTTCTAACGGGGGTATAAACGATACTACAACCTTTACAACAACATACATACCGCCCCAAACACTGGCGGCTAATGCCGAATATATGGAACCTAACAAAGTGTTTTTCATTTTTGCACCCTCCGTTTTTAGTTTAGGTCAAATAAATGCCACTAAGGGCGGAGAAGTGCTACTGGTGCATCATTTTCAAATAATGGAGTCCAAAGCATGTTTATTCAACTCTGTCACAAATTAAGGTATAGTCAGGATAAAAGAATGACTTGTAGAAGTAAATGAGTATCACAGACTGATTACTCAGCTAGTCTGCTTGGTCAGTTAAGTAAAAATCCTCTGCCCATATACATAGATCCGTATTTTCTGCGACCAAAGGTGGTTATACCCTTGGTATTATCGAGATGCGGCCGAGAGGACTTGAACCTCCACGGGTTATTCACCCACTAGGCCCTCAATAAAGTGAAAGCTTCAACAGAAGCGGTACGATCCTGCCTGGTGTTTGCCTTTTAAGAGGAAGACCAGCCTCTTTAAACAAATTGCTAACTTGAAAAAGCTCCAACTGATTAGAGCAATAATATCTATAACCATTCTCTTTTTTTAATTCGGGAGAACATAGTGAAGTTTTTTTATGTTGCAGAGCTTGGCAAACTCACCTGTTATGAAAAACTTTCTTAAATCATCGTTCATGAAAATCTCCTTGACTATACGGCAACCATATACTTTATGATTTTATTGGACCTGAAAGAAGCTTCGGTCAACAAAGAAAAGGTTAAGGCGGAAAATTCTAACCCATTCAGATCATTTCTTTCTTATTTGATCTCCGCTTGTCTTGAATAATTCTCACGCCTGTAAATCGGTGCGTTTTTTAAGTTGTTGATTCTTTAATAGCTGAACTTACTTGGAAACGATAAAGTGCTTCAAAACAAAAAAATAGATGCTCTTTGGTCTGTTTTCTGCAGGAAACTGATTAATTTTTTAGAGGAGTTTTTAGATGAAAAAATCAATTAAAGAACAAAAAACGGTATTAATTATACTATTAAGCAACATTTTCATAGTCTTTCTTGGTATTGGTCTAATTATTCCCGTTATGCCTTCTTTTATGAATATTATGAATTTATCCGGCAGCACCATGGGTTATCTTGTTGCGGTTTTCGCTGTTTCCCAGTTAATTACTTCACCTTTTGCAGGAAGATGGGTTGACCGTTTTGGGAGAAAAAAAATGATTGTCATCGGATTACTTGTCTTCAGTATATCAGAGTTGATTTTCGGCTTAGGAACCCATGTTTCAATTTTTTATTTGTCGAGGATATTGGGCGGAATAAGCGCCGCCTTTATCATGCCTGCTGTAACAGCATATGTCGCTGATATTACAACCATGCAGGAAAGGTCAAAGGCTATGGGGTATGTTTCTGCAGCTATTAGCACTGGCTTTATTATTGGACCTGGGGCTGGAGGGTTTATTGCCGGCTATGGCATTCGCATGCCATTTTTCTTCGCTGCCGCTATAGCATGCTTAGCAGCTATCTCTTCCGTTTTTATATTAAAAGAGTCATTGCCGAAAAAAGAGCGCGAACAACTCTTGGCTAATACAGAGGAATCCAATTTCTTTAAAGATTTAAAAAAATCAATTCACCCTGTTTATTTAATTGCATTTATTATAGTCTTTGTACTAGCTTTCGGCTTATCAGCCTATGAAACGGTATTCAGCTTGTTTTCTGATCATAAATTTGGCTTCACACCAAAGGATATCGCAATCATTATTACGATTAGTTCAATAGTTGCCGTGATTATTCAAGTTCTATTATTCGGGAAATTGGTCAATAAACTTGGAGAGAAAAGGGTGATTCAGCTTTGCTTAATCATCGGTGCGGTCTTAGCTTTCGTGTCTACTGTTATGTCAGGATTTTTAGCTGTTTTGCTTGTAACTTGTTTTATTTTTCTAGCGTTTGATTTGCTGCGCCCAGCCTTAACTACTTTTTTATCTAAAGTTGCCGGTAACCAGCAGGGTTTCGTAGCAGGCATGAACTCCACTTACACTAGCTTAGGTACTATATTTGGTCCAGCTCTAGGTGGTATTCTATTTGACCTTAACATTCATTATCCTTTCCTTTTTGCTGGAATAGTTATGATTATTGGTCTAAGTCTTACAATGCTATGGAAAGAAAAATCAAATGAAGTTTCACCCCTGAATTAACTGTTCACTAAATAATCAAGCTTAAAAATCTGGATTATACAGGTAAACTCAATTGCGAGCGAGAGAAGGGCCTTATAAAGAAAACATACCAAATAATGTTGGTATGTTTTTTTTCAGTATTTAAAGGCAAACCGTTCAAGCCTTTGTAAGTCATTCGGTACCGAGTTTTCAGCATTTTATATACATTTTGGGCACAAAATGGGCACTGTTTTAGACTAAAATAAACCACTACGCATAGTGACTTTTAAAGTTCATCCAATTCTCTCCACCATTTCAGCTCATAAATAGACTCACTTTAACTTCTTTGTTTTTTCACATTACATTCTCTACACTTGTCATTCATGACTGCTCCTGAACTATTGATCAGTCTCCCTCAAAAAAGTGAACGCCCATAAAACAACAGGATATTGATTTTGATCTTCAGCCAAGTAAATACCTAGCTCTTACAGCTTCCGCTCTATATCCATCATATGTCGACCTCTTTTATATTTGAAGATCAGCAATAGAATATAAAACTGCAGAACCACTGATTTTCACTCTGTCACCTTCAAACTTACAGTATAACTTGCCGCCTCTTTTAGAAAGTTGTCTAGCTACCATTTCATTCTTGCTTAGATTTTTTGCCCAATAAGGAATAAAATTACAATGTGCAGATCCGCAGACAGGATCTTCATTTACATTTAATTTTGGAAAAAATGCTCTGGACACAAAATCGTACTTTTCACTTCTAGCTGTAATTGAAACTCCCAGCCCGTCCGGTAATTCTTTTAGTTTAGAAAAATCGGGTGACGCATTAAGAACATCCTCTTCTTTCTCAAGAACAAACATCAAGTCTCTACCAAGATGCACTTCAACAGGCTTTACACCTAGAGCCTCCACCATCTCTTCTGTTAAAGAAATCTCTTTAGGCATTCTGCTCGGAAAGTCCATTTCATATAGTTCACCTTTTTTCACTACCACTAGTTCACCACTAATTGTTTGAAATTTGATTTCCTCCACATTACTTTCATAAAAGTTCGCAATAACATAAGCAGTTGCCAAAGTTGCATGACCACAAAGGTCAATCTCATCTGCTGGAGTAAACCACCTTAGTCGGTAGCTCTCCCCCTCTTTTACTGCAAATGCAGTTTCAGATAGATTATTTTCAGCTGCAATTTGTTGCATAAGTTCATCCGGAATCCATTCCTTCATAATACAAACGCCAGCAGGGTTACCTTCGAATAAATTTTCAGCGAATGCATCTACTACGTAATATTTCATAAAAAGCCTCCTTGATTTAAATACTGTTTATTTACAAATTACTTTACCATCGCGATTGTATGCCTTCAATGATATAATTGTATGCAAAACAATTCTTTTTGGGAGGATTACGTATGCCTGTTAACTCATTTGAACACTACCCCATGACATGGAAACCGGATAGAACACAATTGGCTCCTCCTATTTATCAGTCAATTGCTACTCAATTGGAATACGATATTTTAAATGGTTTTCTTGCACCTCATACTAAACTGCCCCCACAAAGAGAATTGGCTGATTATCTTGATATTAATTTAAGTACTGTAACGAGAGCTTTTAAATTATGTGAAGTAAAAGGATTGATTTATGGGATTACTGGGAGTGGAACTTATGTTGCACCTAATGTAAGCAATGCTCTATTCTTGGAAGACAATGATAATAAGAATGTTATAGAAATGGGCTTGATTGAACCGCTTGATCATTCGAATTCATTAGTTGCAGAAGTCATTCAAAACATTGCTGGGAAGAATTATTTAGAGAAATTATTGGATTACCGAAACCCATTAGGTATGCCTTATCATAAAATGGCAGCAAAGAAGTGGATGGAACGTTTTAATTTTGAAGTGCCTATTGAAAATATTGTGATTACCTCTGGGGGGCAAAATTCCTTAACCTTAATTTTAATGTCTCTGTTTCATGCTGGGGATAAAATTGCGGTAGATACCTATACTTATCCTAACTTTATCGAATTAGCCAATATGCTCAACATACATTTAGTCCCAATAGACGGGGATTCTTTTGGAATGATGCCAGAACGGTTAGAGGAGGCCTGCAGGAAAAATCACTTGAATGGCGTTTATTTAATCCCTTCTTGTAATAACCCAACTGCTGTCACAATGGATATGAATCGAAGAAAAGAAATAGCTAAGATTATTCGTAAATACAATTTAACTCTGCTTGAAGATGATATTTTTTCTTTCCTTGCGCCGGAAAGATTTGTGCCAATTTCGTATTTTGTACCAGATCAGTTTGTTTATAGTCTAAGTGTTTCTAAATCCCTCAGCTCCGGTATGAGAGTAGGGTTTCTAGCCTTTGCAAATCAGTTCATCGATAAAATGACGCACGGTATATTTAATATTAATGTCAAAACCCCTGGGTTTAATGCAGAAGTCATAACTGAGCTGATTAATACAGGCTGCGCAGAAAAAATAATCACTCAAAAGAAAAACATTTCAAAAGAACGTAATCTTCTTTATCAGAAGTACTTTCAAATGAATAACCCTAATGAAAATCCGTTAACTTTTTTCCGCTGGATTCCATTAGACAAGAAATATCAGATGAAAGAATTTGAACAAGATGCTTTGGCTCAAGGTATTCGTATTTATCATTCTGATCGATTCTTAGCCAAAAAAGACGAAACTAATCAATTTATACGGATTTCTCTTACCTCTGCAAAGACATACGAGGAATTAGATAAAGGACTAAGAACACTTAAAGATTTCCTCTTTGAAAAATAAAACACTTCTAAATTTCAAGAGCGGTTTTTTTGCAGTCATAGCAATACTTTACGGCTTGACGCAGCATTACAACCAAACTTTCATATACAGAAAAAAAGAGGAGTAAACACATGGTCTGCTCCTCTAACTTTGTTTCTTTTTCCTTTACTCTTCATAGTCTGGTATTTTTTTGATAACCCCAGACAATCATTTTCGCCGTTTCCTGTATTCCAGACATTTCTTTATACTTGTCTCCGAGCAATAACGTATACATATAAATTTTTTCTCCCATTAATGCTCCATAAATCTGCTATTTTATGAATCTCCAGGAAGTTATAATTAATTGAAACATTCATATCCTTCAAGAAAAGATTTCAGGGATTGTAAACACTGGTATTGGATTTTGGTTATTTTTCTCAGGTATGCAAAAATTAAAAGGACAGAGTATTGCTATGCTAAGCTATGTCGATCCATTTGTAGCTATTTTAATTTCTGCCATTATCCTGCAAGAACAAATGACCATTGTTCAAATGCTAGGTGGCGTACTCCTTTTAGGGTCAACATTTGTTAGCGAGAATAAATCAATCACATTTTCCAAAGCGATTAAAGAAAAGCTTGACACAATAACATAAAACCAAACTAGCCTGACGATTACTGCCATTACTCTATTGTTCCTTGATTATTATATAGGGCGTATCCTGTCGGCATTTTATTAACTCCTTCTAAGTAATACGGCATTCGTTCATTTGCCTGTTCAATGTCAACCCATTCAATTTGCAATATCTCTTGAGGTTTTTTAATCGCTTCAGTTCCTCCAACAATTCGTGCTTCAAATGTAAAAAGAATAGCGTGATGATGCCTCTTTACATATTTCGCTTCGTTAACAACAATTAGATTTCCTATTTCTACTTCAAAACCTGTTTCTTCATGCACTTCACGTATAGCAGCTTCTATTAACGTCTCATCAGGTTCAACCCTCTTCATGATTATCCACTATTAATATCTGATTACATTTACTTTTAATCAACGCATACACAACTTTTACTTCTTCCATGGGAATCTCCTTTATAGAACAAAATTCATCCTTCGATTGATTGTCGATTTTCTATATATTTACTATAAATGATAACTGGTGAGTTTTGATGAGCAGCTTTCTCTCATAGCTGTATTTTCTGCATAAAAAAATAATACCAAAGGCAGTTAAACTCTTGGTATTATTGGGATGCGGCCGAGGATTTGAATCTTCACGGTTTATTCATTCACTAGGCCTTCAATAAAGTGGAAGCTTATCATCAAGTACAAAAGCCTATTATTTCAAGCATTTGAAAATCCAATTAAAGAATGGACTATTACGAGATGCTGCAAATATGACTGTCTCCGTTCCGTTCTTTAATTCTTGTATCTGAGGGTTTAATAAAAGTGGGCTTATATTTAATTTTTTAATCTCTTTTCCATCAGTTCTGCCATTTGTTTCGAATTTGGATCTCCTTCTTTTCGTAATTGATCAATGATATTCATATAATCCGTTTCATTTCGGTTCTGACTTAATTTATATGAAGCCTGAATTTCTCCTACCTTAATCTTAAATCCGACAATACCTTTCAGTTGACTTTCTAAGAGTTGAGGAGAAAGTTTATCCCATAAAACTGGATTCTTACGGTGTTTTTCGTATTTTTGCAGCAACATTGTCAGGTCATGTTTTAACTCTTTTTCGTTCAAAATGCTGGCTGTACCGTATACATGTACAGCTTGATAGTTCCACGTTGGGACATTTTCCTTTTCATACCAAGAGGAAGAGATATAAGCGTGCGGTCCCTGAAACATAACAAGCACATCTTCACAGGTTTCAAATGTTCTCCACTGAGGATTCCCATAAGCAATATGCCCCGTAATATAGTAAGTATCTCCCTCTTTCATTAACTGCAATGGCAAATGGGTGGCAATTGGTTTCCCTTGTGCTGTTGTGACAATTGTGCCAAATGAGTTGTTTTGAACAAAGTCCCAAATGTCATCAACATTTGTAACCTTATAATATTTTGGAATATACATATTAACCCGCCTTTCATAAAAAGTTATACGAGTGTTTTGGTCATGATAAAGTCTATTTGTTCTTCATCACCCATATAAAAAGAGTGGGCTCCAGTTTGAACAAACCCCATTTTTTCATAAAAAGCAATCGCATTTTCATTTTTTTCCCATACGCCTAGCCAGATTTTCTTTTTATTAGATTCCAGCGCAATTTCCACAGCTTTATTGAACAGATGTTTACCAAGACCATGTTTTTGAAATTTGTTCTTTATATAAATCCTCTCGATTTCAAGTGATTCATCACCCATTTTTTCAGACTGAGCCTCATTGGTATTGACCTTTAAATATCCAGCGACTTCATGATTAAAATAAATAAAACAGAATTGCGAAGAGATATTGGATAATTCTTTTTCCAACTGCTTAGGATGAAATGCACTTTCCAAATAAGCTTTCATATTTTCAGGTGAATTCTGATCTTTGAATGTATCATTGAATGTTTCAATACTTATTTCTTGGAGTATTTTTAAATCTTCATGGCTGCACTTTTTTAGTCTTACACTCATGCTCATATATTCTCCTTTTAATAATCTCTCTTGTTCCCCTTTTTTACATATTCCCAGTCAACTTCTATATTTTTTCTAATTCTTTGAAGAAGGTGCAAAATGGTTTCTGCTTCTCCTTCAGAAAACCCCGCTAATGCGACACTATTCGAATGATCATTTTCTCTTTTTATAACGGGAAATACATCTTTCCCTTTTTCTGTTGGAAAGAGTTTTTTTATCTTTTTGTTATGTTCATCATCCATCTTTTCAATAAAACCATTCATTTCAAGTTTTTTTATTGCACGAGCTGCGGTTGTTCGGTCTACTTTGATCATTTCAGCTAACTTTTCTTGAATGATTCCTGGGTTTTCACATATTCGGACAAGGTACAAATACTGCCCTTTTGTGAGGTTATATTCTTTAAATTCTATATTGCTTATAGAATCTAATGCCCTGGCAATCATTCCGATTTCGCGAAGAATTTCCTTCATAATGACCTCCTTAGTACATATTTTTGTTGCAAATACAATAATAATAACATATGTTGAATATACCCTAACTTTGTTGTATTTGCAATAAAAAATATTGAAGAAGAGGTCGAGCAAGGTGAAATATACTTTTTATGTATTAGGAATTTTAATTTTAACCCTTGGTATTTCTTTCACTATCCAATCAGACCTTGGAACTTCACCCTTTGATGCAGTTGTGGTAGGACTGTCTAAAAATGTGGGGCTTACAGTGGGAAGTTGGGAAGTCATAATAGCCTTCATATTGATATGTTGTAATTCGTTTTTAAAAAGACAAAGACCGGAAATTTTGGGGCTGTTAACAGCATTTATAACGGGGATCGGGATTGATATGTGGCTTTTTTTATTGCACAATTTGTTAACACCTGACCTATGGTACAGCAAAGTGATTTGTTTTGGAATCGGCTTAGTTGTTATAGGATTAGGAACTGCAACCTATTTGCACACAAATTTTGCACCGATCCCAGTTGACCGATTAACATTAATCATAAAAGAATTAACCAGAACAAATATATTTTTTTCAAGAACATTCATTTACCTTTTATTCTTGATAGCTGCAATCATTTTAAATGGACCAATTGGCGTCGGGACTTTATTAACCGTTTGTTTAGGGGGGATAATCCTTAATTACTTTATGCCATTTACAGAACAAATATTAGACCGCATATTAACACACTCTAGTACATCACCAAATGTTGACGAAAATAAAAAGCATTCAATATAGTCTGCTTAATGTAAAGAGAAATTGGCTTTTACTCGTATATAGTGTGGTCATCATTTCAAAAAGCTGTCGAGATTTGCTCGACAGCCTGGGGAACAAATTAGATTACTTACTTTAAGTTAGTGAGTAATTTTGATCAAAAAATACATTTTTTTCGGAAACACAAAAAGACCAAGGGCATTAAAGCCCTCGGTATCATTGAGGCGGCCGAGAGGACTTGAACCTCCACGGGTTATTCACCCACTAGGCCCTCAACATGGTAAAACCATACTGGTTATGAAAGCTTTTTTCATTACACACTTTATCTTCCATTTTCATCATTTCTATATGTTTTTCACGAATTTTACAGTAAAAATTGGTGATTAAATTTGTGTCCATATCGATTAGCAAACATGTCATTGGTGTCAAGTTCGTATAGCTACACATACCTGATAGTCCAAGAGGACCTCGGCATAGAATGATTTGTTCCCTATTGCTGTACTATCAAAAAACCTATCTAAAATCTCTCTTACAACTACCTCTGTTAGTGCTATAATCACTTCTCCTTTTTTTAATTAATGTTCGTTTTTTAAATTGGATGTCAATGGGGAAGCACCAACAAAACGCGAATTTCGTACGCTAAAGCAAAATTTCATAAAGAAAAAACCGATGTTCCTATATGTGCGTGACATCGTTTTTTGTTCGTACCCTTTTACTTAGTTATTAAATTTTGACATAAAACTTAGAGTGCTACATTTTTCAAAAAGTAATAAAATTACCTATACTAACTAGAAAAGGGTTCATACTATACATTTTAAAATATCAATTAAGCACTAATATTTGGGTTATGCGCCGTTTCACCTTTATGGGAAACATAACTATGTGCTATCATTCCTAGCATTATTACAAACATACCACACCAAGATAAAATAGAAGGAAATGAAGAATGTAATAAAATTAGTTCTCCGATAACAGCAAAAAGTACCTCCATGGATTGTGTTGCTTCAACAGTTGCAAGTTTCTGCATATCTCCTTTAACCATATCAGTCGCTTTAAAAAATAAGATAGTTGCAATTACACCCGAACAAATAGCAACTAAAATAGATTGCATAGTTTGCTCTTTACTAGGCACTCCTACTGTAAAAAAACCATACAAGGATAGTAAAAACCAAAATGGTAAGCTAGCTAATGTCATTCCAAGGACACGTTGATAAGCATCTAGACGATTTCCACAAACCTCCATCATCTTACGATTCCCGAGCGGGTAAGCGAAAGATGCTACAATAACAGGGATAATACCTAACAAAATATCTTTTACAGCAAGCGATTTTGCTTGTTCCATTTGCATAAAGAAAATACCAAGAAGAATAATTAATGACATACCCATACCTTTCATTGGGATTTTTCCTCTTTTCTTAAGAATTCCATCTGGTGTTTCAATGGTTTGAATAAAAAGAGGAGCTAACAAAGATCCTGATATAATAGTAATTTGCCATGTCCCAGCAATTATCCATCCTGGTGCATGTACAGCGGCAAAGCATAATGGAGCGTAAAATAGACCAAAACCTACGAAACTCCATAAAAACCATGCTCTTAAATTCTCTCTCATAACTTGTAATAATACTTTTAATTTTTTCCTACTCATAACAAGAAGTAAAAGAAATGGAAGCATGAAAATAAATCGTAATGAGGCACTCCATATCCAGCTACCACCTGATAATTCCATTGCTCGATTCAATATAAATGTGAAAGCAAAAAAGAAAGCAGCACATATACCTAAAAAAATAGGGCGCAAATTTCTCACCTCAATCTGTCTCATAAGTCAGTAATTCCCCCAGACTTAACCAGTTTTGTTCTACAAGATGTGCTGTTGTTTCTTTATCTTTATTTTTGCATGCTTCTATAATGTGCTGATGTTGTTCTACTGATTTCAAACCATTTATAGAAGTGAACTGAGAAATTTCAAGGCGTTGAATCTTAAATATACTTCGTTCTAGCGCGCGAATGATTTCAGGATTTCCCGCCACATCTAGAAAAACATTGTGGAATAACTCATCGGCTTCAATTGCTTTTATAATATCTTTTTTCTCAATAGATAGTAGTAAGGCTTTATTACTGAACTCTAATTCTTGAATATCTGCTTCTTTGAGTAATGGTACTGCTAAACGAGCTGCTAATGAATGTAAAGCTGCTACCACAGTAAATGCGTGTTTTGCCTCCTCAAGATTTAATGCTGCAACGCGAGTCACTGAACCAGGAATAGATTCAACCAGTCCTTCATCTTCAAGACGTTTTAGAGCCTCTCTAACTGGAGTACGGCTAATTCCGAATTCTTCTGCTAACTCTTTGTCATTTAAGCGTTGCTCCGGTTGCAGCTCTAATGTAACAATTGCTTTTTTTAAAGTTAGATATACTTCATCTCTAAATGACGTACGTTTAATGGGTTTAATAATATCTTTTTTCATAAAACCAATATATCGGATATTGGTTTTATGGTCAACTGTGATTTTTCAATAAGATACATTCAATTAGCAAGTTCTAAAAACGACCGTTTATGGTACTTGGTTATTTTTAAACAAAAGCACTAAAAACTCATCTATTTTAAGTACCAAAACCCCGCTGCAATGATGGCGATGGGAACTAACATTGGTCTAACTAAAATGGCTGATGCTACTCCTGGTATCTCCTACGAAAATAAGAGATATACCATATATCCAAATTTGTTGTTTTTCCAATTTTTCTCTAGTTATCTTCATATTGATAATCTTGCCTCGTTAATTTTTAAGGAAACTTTGTTCTTTTTCTATCCCTGAAACAACCCCTAGTTAACTACTTCTTACTTGAAATTGATGCCAAGTCATGAATTCCTAAAGGAGCTTTAATAACTCATTTTCAATGAAAAACTGATCTATGTTAATTAGTCGAGGTTTCAGATATACACGGACCAATTAACCTTTCCTTTATCTGGAATCCAACACATTCCCTATTGTTTTGATGTCATTTTTGCTGGATCTGATTTTTTCAAAAAGTTATTGACACAAAAAATACGATCATGTTATTATTGAATATTTGATTAAAAAATGGATATGTGGTAATCTTAGGAAGGTTACATTATTTGGGGGTGGATTATATGTTTCAAATTGGCGATAACATTGTTTATCCAATGCACGGAGCAGGTATAATTGAAGCTATAGAAGAAAAAGAATACTCAGAGGAAAAACAACAGTATTATGTCATAAAAATGTCAATCAGTAATATGCAAGTTATGATTCCAACGCGTAAAATATTGAGTTCAAGTATACGGCCAGTTACTGATATACTTGCATTAAAACACATTATACACATTTTTCAGCATGGAGAATCAGATAGGTTACTGCCGTGGAAACAAAGGTATAAAGTAAACACGAACAAAATAAAAACGGGTGAAATACAAGAAGGCGCTGAAGTTGTACGTGATTTAATGCGTATGAAGAAAGAAAAAGCACTTAATTCAAGCGAAAAAAAAATGTTGGATAATGCATATGAATTTTTGATTAGTGAACTGGAAGTAATTAAAGGAATCACTGAAAATCAAATAAAAAGTTTCTGTTAGATAACGTATTGTATTCCAAAAATATTACGAATTTTCAGATGATATTAAATCATTTCAAAGATGTTCAACTTCTTCAACTTACTTTTAGAACATTAACCTCTTTTGTTATTCCTGCAATCTAATCCATTTTTATTATTTGAATTTCTTCAACGAACATTTGAAGTTTTATCAAAAAACTCGATAAAATAGTCACTTGTTTTTTGTAATCCTGATTCACACTGGAACGGACAAGGAGCCGTAAGGATGGAAGAGAGGCAGGGCTTTCATTGTTTTAGGTATCTCTAAGTGATTATTTCTAGAAAAAAATCAATCAATCTCCCCTCTATCTTTAAGAATTTCTTATATCCACTGCGACAGTGAATAGTAATTGTTTATCTTCTTTTCACAAAAGAGATACGCGAGTTGGTAACATATAATATATGGCCAACGAAAAAGAGACGAAATTTTCTTAATTTTATCATGGATTGCTCCTATAAAATAAAAATAGCGACAACTTCCATTTAATAGAAATCAGTACTTCGTTTAGCGTGACGCTTTTGGCGGGTGGCACACGCCACATGTACGTTGGCTATTTTTCGTAAATGTTTTTTTGCTTCCTCGCTAAATAGTATTGGTCCCGAACTACGGCTACCAAGCATTTAGAACAGGAAAAGAAAAATAAATAATATATATATTCCACATATTGTAAATCCAGTATGTTATACTATAAACAAACCTTTGAAGCTTTAAATCTTTTTCTATTACCTTGTACCATCTCCCTACTCGAACGTTGAGTAGGGTTTTTTAATGAGTTTTATACAGAGAACATAAAAAAACAGGCCCTATATAAAGAGCCTGTTTGTATAAACGATTTAAGATTAAGCAGCTTTTTGAACGTTAGCAGCTTGAGCTCCACGAGCACCTTGCTCAACGTCAAACGTTACTTTTTGACCTTCGTCTAAAGATTTGAATCCGTCACTTTGGATTGCAGAGAAGTGTACGAATACATCGTCTCCATTTTCACGTTCGATAAAGCCAAAACCTTTTTCTGCATTAAACCATTTAACTGTACCTTGTTCCATTTTTGTTGCCTCCTAGTGCGTTACCACACATTGTATTACTATCCTTGCCCAAAGTATCATCAAGACGAAAAGTCGATATTCATACTATGCTTTACACCGAACAAAAATAATTCTTCTTTATCATAGCACAAAACGGAAATAATTGCAAATTAATATTATTGTTTCAGCCATGGAGTTATTTGTTAAACGTGTGGGTACCAGTACATAAGCGCTAAGCAAACTAGAAAATGTTAATAATCCTGCATCGAATTTATAACATGGTCTAAGAGGCCTGTTAATAACTATGGTTAAAAACCCCATGAAATGAATCACGAGTGTCTTCAAACCTTTTTCTTTGCTTACTTCATTATTGATTGTTAAAGAATTCTTTAAAAAGCTCAGCTGTTTCATGTTCAAGTGCAAGATATTCTTTTAAAAGCAGGGCTGTTCACTGGTAAAGCCTTGTTTCTGCAGATGTTTCTAAACGGTCACTCATGGTATCCCCCATTTGCCAAGATGCTCATAAAAAAATAATACTTGTCCACAAATCAACTTCCTTTTCTTCATTACGACTTTCAAAAATCCTTTTAATTTAGAAACAATGTTTGTTCCTCAAACAATCAATGTTTACGGTCTAAATAAACCGATTCCCATAGGGGAGCAACGAGAGAGTTTGGCCCGATAAAGAGCTGGGTATAATCTTCATACGCATTTGTATTCCGGCTGGCTCTGCTAATAAAGATTTAACTGAGCTGGAAATCAGTACCTAATTTCCAATAATTTCTCATATAAATGGGAAAGATACTATGGTATATGACAGATGGGACCTAAAGGCAATAAAACGTTTTCTATACTTAGATTAAGACCATCAGGGAAGGGGAAACTTTAAAAAATGAAGGAACAAAACCTAAGGACTTTGAGAAAATTGGTTACACCTTATGAAAAGTCCGATCTACAAAAAAGCATTTGTCAAATCATTAACACATTGGTGCCATTTTTCCTGTTATGGTGTTTGGCATATAAGAGCTTGTCGATTTCTTACTTCCTCACATTAGCGATTTCTGTCGTTGCGGCAGTTTTTTTAGTAAGAACCTTCATCATCTTTCATGATTGCTGCCACTATTCCTTTTTTAAGAACAGAAAGGCGAATCGAATCCTTGGAACAATTACAGGAATTCTGACTCTGCATCCTTTTGATCATTGGGCACACGACCATTCTGTCCATCATGCGACAAGCAGCAACCTGGACAAACGCGGCACAGGAGATATTTGGGTACTGACCGTTGAGGAATATAAGGAAGCCTCAACTAAGACAAAAATAATGTACCGTTTGTACAGAAATCCGTTTGTTATGTTTATTGTTGGGCCGATTTACGTCTTCGGGATTACCAATCGTTTTAATCGTAAAGGGGCAAAACGCAAAGAACGAATGAATACGTATGTAACGAACCTGGGGATCGTCGCTTTGGCAGCACTTTTATGTTGGGCTATTGGCTGGCAAAACTTCCTGCTGGTTCAGGTGCCAACTTTTATGATATCAGGATCCCTCGGAATTTGGATGTTTTATATTCAGCATACGTTTGAGGATTCTTATTTTGAAGAAAATGAGCATTGGGAATATGTAAAAGCTGCAGTTGAAGGAAGCTCTTTTTATAAGCTTCCAAAAGTCATGCAATGGCTAACAGGCAATATCGGTTTCCATCATGTTCATCATTTAAGCCCGAGAGTCCCAAACTATAAGCTTGAAAAAGTGCATAACAACACTGAACCATTGCAAAACGTTCCGACCATCACACTGGCAGCAAGTCTTAAGTCGTTAAAGTTCCGCCTATGGGATGAAGAAGGCAAAAAATTTGTTGGTTTTAGCCACATAAAAAAAGCTTCTAAAAGCCAAATATCAGCGGGACTAAGAACGGATTAAATAACTCCCCCTAATCGATGATAAGGGGCAATGTATCTTGCAGAATAAAAGTGCAGACTCGCGCAACAGTTTTGTGCAGAGGTCAGCACTTTTTAGTGCTCAATACACTTGTAGACTCCACAATGCGGTACATTTGTTGCCGTATTTTCCGCAAAAAAATACCAAAGGTGATTAAACCCTTGGTATTATTGGGATGCGGCCGAGAGGACTTGAACCTCCACGGATTATTCCCCCACTAAGTTCTCAACATTGTAAAACCATATCCACTGGTTATGAAAGCTTATTTTCATTACATTCTCTACTTTCATTTTCTATTTTTTTCCTCAAACAGTATTGCAGATGTTAAAGCGATTACAAAAAAACCCAGTTCATTTTCAAGTTTGGCTATTTCAAGTGAAAATAATAATAAACTTAATCGAATATCCCTTAATGCTATAGCTTATAATGATCGAGTTGAATTAAGATGGGGCGCAGGGACTTCAAAACTGTGGTTAAACCCATGGAAAAATATTTAATGTGTTCATTTTTTCTTGAAGAAGAACATAAAAACTGTGGGGATTTCTTTAAAGTTCTCCTTTTTTATAGTATTCTTCTTTTATGTTTGAAGGCACCATGTTACCACCGGTAGCCCATATTATATGTGTGCCATTAGTTAATTTTTCTTTTAAATTATGTTTTTGTAAATATTCCATCCCACTCTGATGCAATTTAATAGGTCCTATCATACCTGCCAATGCAGAAGGTTCCAAATAAATATCCTCTGTATCTGCCAGTTGCTTTAGTAATTTATACAAATGTTTATCGCTGACAGTGTAACTGCCACTTAAAAAAGGCTCTATAATCTTCCCAGCAAATCTTGAAGGTCTTCCTACAGCAAGTCCGTCTGCATCAGTTTTATTATCAATACCGATTTCTTGTACAGAAATTTTATCATGCAGTCCAGTCATTAAACCAAGTAACATACTAGGTGAATGCGTTGGCTCAGCGAAGAAACAATGAACATGATCTCTGAACATTAATTTTAAACCAAAAGCTACTCCCCCAGGACCTCCACCTACCCCACATGGAAGATAAACAAATAAGGGATGATTTTCATCAACAGTTATCTTTAATTCTTTTAATTGTTTGTCCAAGCGAGAAGCAGCAACTGAATAACCTAGGAATAAATCTTTTGAATTTTCATCATCTACAAAATAACAACTAGGATCAATCGCTGCTTGTTTTCGACCTTCTTCTACCGCCTTGCTGTAGTCAGCCTCATATTCTATTACATTTACATTTTTACTTCTTAGCAAATCCTTTTTCCACTCTTTTGCATCCGAGGACATATGTACAGTAACATTGAATCCAAGTTTTGCACTCATGATGCCTATACTAAGCCCTAAATTTCCAGTGGAGCCTACAACAATTGAATACCGCGAAAAAAAATCTCTAAACCTATCGCTGTCAAAAATAGAATAATCGTCTTCTAGAGTTAACAATTTATGTTGAAGAGCTAATTTTTCTGCATGCTTAAGTACTTCATAGATTCCTCCCCTAGCCTTGATAGAACCTGAAATAGGCAGATGACTATCGCATTTTAACAGCAGTTCTCCCCTTAAGGTTTTTTGATAATCACTCTCTAATGATTTTTTCATAGAAGGAATGTTGACTAAAGGAGATTCTATGATCCCATTTGTTGATTTTGTGTCAGGAAAAGCACTAGCAATATAAGGAGCGAAACGTTCTAATCTTTTTTCTGCATCTCTTACATCTTCTTCGGAAATAGTGCACTTTTTAATTCCTGATTGAAATGTTTCAATATTTGGATTAACCCAAAAAACTTCATCTAAAGCAGTAAGTTGCTGTAACAAAGGAAATTGAGCTCTTAAATCAGACAAACATTTTTCATCCATTTTTTTCACCTCATGTCATTGTGATAATACCCTCATATAAATTATAATTGAAATAAATTAAGTATAGTTTAACACACAATACTCAAATCGTTAATTATCATTTAATTTCTTAAATTAAATTTAATTTTTAAGGGGTGCAACATTGTGGACAACATAGATATTGGTAAAAAGATAGCTAAGTACAGAAAAGCGAAAGGTTTTAGTAGTAAAGAGTTAGCAAACCTATCTGAAATCACGCCTTCTATGCTAAGTCAAATCGAAAGAGGATTAGCAAATCCTTCTATTCAAACTCTTAAAATTTTAGCTAAAAACCTTAATATACCCACATTTATGTTTTTTGTTGAGGACACAGAAACATCAAATTTAGTAGTAAAGCCAAATCAGAGGAAAAAAATGATTATCAATAATCTATCATATGAACTATTATCACCTGATTTTAAAGGAAATCTGGCAACAGTTATCATGAATGTTCCACCAAATTCTGCTTCTTCAGAGAAGCTTCTCGAACATAAAAGTGAGGAAATCGCTTATATATTACAAGGGAAGATTAAAGTGTATTTAAACGAAGATGAGTATATTCTAGAGGCTGGAGATAGCGTGAAAATACCGACAAGTTTTAGGCATATGTGGGAAAATCCATTTGATCAAGTTGCAGTCGTGTTATTTTCGGTTACACCACCTATTTTTTAATCAAGCAGCTCTAAAGTCTTTTTCTCTTAATAGTATTTCACGTAAAAAAATACCAAGGGACTCAAACCCTTGGTATCATTGATGCGGCCGAGAGGACTTGAACCTCCACGGGTTATTCACCCACTAGGCCCTCAACATTGTAAATCCATATCACTGGTTATGAAAGCTTGTTTTCATTACACTCCTTATATTCATTTGCCTCATTTTTATACGTTTACATCAATTATGGTTAAAAAATGGTGAGCCAAAACAATAAATGTCCTTGCTTTTTCATCTATATTGATTAAGAATTTTAATCTCTTCCTTATTATAAAAAGGCTGACGAAAATTATCGTCTGCCTAATCTTTGGTATTCTTAATCTTCTCATATTCCGTTTTCTAAAAATATATAACGTTTTTGTGCATTTCCGAGGAGGTTACATTGCTAATGAAACCACGGATTACAGTAATCACTTTAGGCGGCGGATACTCCGGTCACTTCTAAGACCCCGATGGTCACTTATGGGAAATAGTTTGGAATCCGCATTGGGATACAATTGAATAACCAAATTTTAATTAGTAAAAACTCATGCAAGACGGCTAATGACATGTCATTGGTGCCACTACATATTTTATTAAAAAATTTACCACACGCGGTTACTAATTTAACGTTGATATCGAGTAATTTCGTAAACGTAATTTCATTGTTAAAAAGATTAATCCCCCTTTTACGGGCTAATGTCGTGTTACATTTTTTCCTTCTCCACATATCTTTAAAGTAAGTAGTCAACTTATTCAGGAGGAGATATTAAGTGGAAGAAATGGGCATGGAACCATCACAACTTTGTAGGGAATTTGCAAGGATTCTCAATTCAACACCTAGTGTCGTAAATGGTGTATGTACGGCTACAAGATTTCGAAGCAACATTCATCCAGTGGTACTTGGAAGAAGAGCAGAAGCATTTCCTTTTATTCCTCAAGCCTTTTCATTTGAAAGCATGGATCGGAATGGCAGAGCTTTATGTTTAGGTGAAACTGTTTTACTTCAAGAAGAAGTGAACCCATTAATGAGTGAGTTACGCGAATTTGGTATTATTGTAACTGCCGTTCATAACCATTGGCTGTTTGATAAGCCACGTCTGATGTTTATGCATTTTGAATCAATTGATAAACCTCTGAATTTTGCAAGAAAAGTGAGAGAGGCAATGAGAGTTCTAACCACTAAAACTGTCCGTGCTGAACCAAAAACTGATGGTGAAATTATTAAACAGCATGGTCTTTGTGACGAATTCAACGATATTCTAGGTGGAACCATGCATACTTTTGAAAATGGAATTTGTACAGTAATGAGATCACGAACAAATATAAAACCAGAAGTACTAGGAAGACCAGGAAGATCATTTTTACTCATTCCTCAGATGTTTTCATTTGAATCAATGACAAAAGATGGCCGTGCTCTATGCAGTGGTGAAACGGTGATTCTTCAAAAAGAAATCAATCCATTTATTAGTGTACTTCGAGAACATGATCTTATTGTAACGTCGCTTCATAATCACTGGTTGTTTGATAAACCTAGACTGATGTATATTCATTTCGAATCAATCGATAAACCTGTCAACTTCGCATTAAAAGTAAGAGATGCTTTAAAAGTTCTTACTGATAAAGAAGTTAGAGGTTAACATTATTATGAGCAAAAAAAGCGATTTAAAAAATCGCTTTTACATATGCTAAGGTAAAGTATTAATTCAAGAAAGAAGGTGATCCCATGCCCACTAACAATAAACCCAATAGATTAATCGCTTAGAAGTCTCCATATTTACTTCAACATGCTCACAATCCAGTTCCCCTGGGGAGAAGAAGCATTTGAAAAAGCGAAACGCGAAAACAAACCTGTTCTTGTATCTATTGGGTATAGCTAGCTCGGGTAGCTATACCCACATGCCATTGGTGCCACGTATATTAGAGTAGCCAAACCTCGTGATAAATACCTCTTTTTCTCACTCATATTAGGACCTTAAATAACTTTATATACACTCTCAAAAGTATCATTTAAATCAAAAAGTGCATTTTCCCTTTGTCTTTAATTAAAACTGTATGTGCTTGTTGTTACGATTTTGTTAAATACAGCAACGTCAGGGAAATTTGATTAGGATAACACTTAGTCCATATTATAAGGAACAATTGGGTTCAGTAAAGCATACTGTACTGTACAGAAAGATGGAAGGATATGATGAGATGCCGTCAACAGTAATTAATTTATATTATTTGAAAATAAATAGCATTTCGGGCAATGGTTCAATTACAATAGGCGAGGCAGCGTATAACAGCCCTACCAACAATCAAAAATCTCAAGGGATCAATTCTTCTTTCGGTGACACCTCACCTACAGAATCAATTATGGAAAACTTCTTAAACGATCCTGATGTAAATGACCAGACATCTATAGGCAACTCTGATACATCCAACGTTAATTCTCCTCCGATTGCACCACCGCCAATCTTTGATTAAAGGGGTTTCGTTTATGCCAAATCAAATTAATATCGCGAATATTAAAGTTAACGGAGTCACGCAAAATGGAAATATTGATATCGGTCCAACTTTGCAAAACAGCCATACAGCGAACAGCAAATATTTCGGAGCAAACTTTTCTTTAGGGGATTTTTCGCCTTCTTCTTCGCTTTTAAACACCGGCAATCTGGATACCGATGTCAGTGATCAAGACCAGATCGGAAATCCTTCTGCACCTATTGCAAATCAAATTTAAGGGGGCTTTTGTATGGATATAGAAAAAATCCGAAAATGGCTTGAGATTACCAATGAATATAAGCAAAGTGATTTTTGGTCAAATGTTTTAAAGCAAAAAGCCCCGGAACATTTCTTTGAATCAGAAACTCGTATGTTCGTTTATGATCTTTTTCAAGATGAAGAGTCCAACTACATTATTGTGGAAATGCCTGGCGTATTCCAAGAAGAATTATCGATTCGCTTAGTTTCTAAAACCCAACTTTTGATTAAAGGAATTGTAACACCAGTTTTCCCGGCTGAAATGGAAGTGCTTCGTGAAAGGTTTTATGGCGAGTTTGAGCGAGTCATTAAACTGCCGGAATCAACCGAATCTCATTTATTGCAGCTGCAGCTTTCTAATGGCTTACTTCATATCTCTTACCCAAGACAAATCGAAACAGTTGCCTTTGATAAAGGTATTTAATGTCCTAATAACTTGTTCACTCTTTATCAATGGGTACAGATATATGATCTTTATATTTATCCACATAGATATGTCCATTAGCCAGCAACACCGCATACACAGTTTCTTCTACCGTTATATCTCTTTTTTTTAATTCGGTAAGAAGCCAAGATGTTGTAAGATGATTTTGATTTAAATTATCCTCAATGATCTCTCCATCCATAATAAGTTCTATCGGTAGTCTATGTTCACCATGTACCGCTATAAATAAATCCTGTTTAGTGATGTGACGGAATTGCGGCTTTCTTAAAATAGTCAACTTACCATTTGTTTCAAGGATAGCAAAAAGAACTTCTTCTATATTGAAGATTTCTTTTTCGCGTAATTGTTGATTCAAATAGTCAAGTGTATAGCGCATATTCCTCATATTTGATTCTAATATCTTTCCGTTTTGAATAAGAACTGTAGGATCTCCAGCAAAAAATTTTCTTAGCCTCCTATTCTTTATTGACAGAAATGAAATAAGAAAAATAGTTAAAACGAAAAAAACAAATGAAATGAGCATATTATGCGGTTTTAATGAGGTATTGTATGCCATGCCAGCAGTGATAGCTCCTAGTGTTATCGCCGCAACAAAATCAAAGATTGTCATTTGAGAAATAGTCTGTTTGCCTAAAAAACGTGCCGCAATTAACAATACACCAAAAGAAGCTATCGTCCTTAATATTACCTCTACCTCAATCATTTTCATGTTGCTCCTATTCTTAGATATCAACTATAAGTATCTCTCTTGAAATAATTTACAACAAACTCAACAAATATATACACCCAACTCCACAATTTTTAACAGTTCCTGCATTGTTGCTGACTGAGCGTACGTTAAGAAATGTATGATTGAATACTAATACATAGAAGAAATATGAGAGAGCTAAAGGTCATTCTAATCGAGACGCCCATTAAATAGGGCGTCTATTTATATGCAGATTCAGAAAGAAAAGACTTTTATTACTTTTTTTCATTTAGTTTAATCTATTGATGTTCAGTCTGAATACTATAATTACTACTAATAATAAGAGGGGTGAAATTAATGAAAGGATTGCCGATTAATATTAATAACGTTTCTGGAAATGGAGTAGTGAATGTTGGAGGTGCAATATCCATAAGTCCCTTATCAGTGTCTAAAACCGTCTATGGTTCCGGAGGATCAAATACCGGGATTGTCATCGAATATAACTTTATAAGCCAAACAAAAGCTATAAATAGTCAATTTTCAGACCAAAATGTTACTAAAACACTTTAAGTTCTTCTCCATGATTTAAAAGTATATATTGCATATGATCTATTTTTCATGTGCATAATATGTTTTTGTATAAACATTTTGAATTTATGAGGTGACTTATGGATTTTCCAATCATTCATACTAATTTTTGGGATGCAGTTATAGCAGTTCCGACAGTGATCTTTATAACCCAGATCATCAAAGTGTTTTTGAAGGTCCCCAAGAAATTCATCCCATCCATTGCCCTTATTTTAGGTATAATGATTTCTGTTTTTATAAGTCATCGGCACAGCTTCATTTCTGGTTTATTTATGGGTTGGTTTTATGGTTATGGCGCTATCGGTTCTTATTCTTCTTTAAAAACTGCAATTTTATCGTATAGGGGAAATAAAAAAGAGACACCAAATCCCTAACTAAGCATAAAATAAGTTGAATCAAAAAAATCAAACGACTATCACTGTAGCCGCCTGCCTATGCAAGGCGGTTTTTATCTTCTCTTCATAGCCTAAAAAGCACTTTTCAACAAAAAATTACCACAATAAAAAACAAGCCATTTTTTAAATCGACTTGTTCAATCAATTACTTTACAATTAACACAGGATAGCTGATTTGCTTAGCAACTTTGTGGCATACCTGCATAGAACCACTCTTGTAAAGAATTCAATTGCATTAAAAACAATTGTGATTCCTAATTTACGTGGTTTCAAACCATGCCGGATTCTAGAGTGCTCAGCCTTCTGTAGAATACCTATGCTCATCTTCCGCAGTCGCTGCATCTGCTTTGGTCACATGAACCGTACCAAATGGATGATTAGGAGGAGCATAAATTGAGTATAGTTTTAACGGGATATTACCTGTATTAATCACATTGTGCCAAGTGCCAGCAGGTACAACAATAGCATAATCATCATAGACATTTCTTTGGAAGTTTAAATTTTCTTTACTCTTACCCATTTTAATTATCCCTCGACCTTGCTCAATCCGTAAGAATTGATCGACGTTAGGATGGATTTCCAAACCTATATCTTCTCCAATACCAAGACTCATCAAAGTGACTTGAAAATGTTTTCCTGTCCATAACGCAGTACGAAACGTATTGTTTTGTTTTGTTGCTTTATTGATATTTACAACAAATGGTTTTGGTCCACTATCTATAATGAGAAGGTTTCTATCTTCATGTAAAGAGCGCAAATAACCAAATCTGTTTGCTTGCTCCATCTCATTTGAAATAGTCCAATAAACAGACCTTCCATTGTTATATATTGGCACATTCACAAAATAAGGATATTGATGCGGAAAAGGTATATAGTACATTTTTTCATCCCCACAAAGTTTTAAATTTTCATGATAATATCCTATTCATTCGTTGTGGAAATGTGCATTTTAAGGAAGCCAATTTAAAGGAAACCGGATTAAGACTAATCTTAGCCCGCCATCGACACAGCAATCTTTATTTCTAGTGTATTTATAGGGCTTTTATAGTTATAGCTCTATAAGTTCATAATCTTCTTTAAAAACCACAACTTTATCAAAACAAAATAAATTGTATTTTTAAAAATCAAACGTCTAGGGTCATAATTAAATGAAAGTATTTAATTCCAATACTTGTGGTACAGTAAGAAGGAATACCAACAAGATGAAAGAAGGTGATCCCATGCCCACTAACAATAAACCCAATAGATTAATTGCCGAGAAGTCTCCATACTTACTTCAACATGCTCATACCCCTGTGAAGTGGTACCCTGGGGAGAAAAACCCTTCAAAAAAGCAAACTCGAAAACAATCCGGTTCCTGTCAGCATCGGCTATTCGACATGTCATTGCTGCCACTTCCGTTAGAATATCCAAAAACTAAAGAAATAAAGTATATAGCCAGTTGCTCCTAATCCAAGATTTCTAGATACTATACCTTCTGATGAAATGAAAATAAAGGTTTTTTTTATTTTAAAAACATAGAAAATTGTGAATTTCTTTTAGCTTTTTAATAATAAAGTTCGTCAATCTGAACCAACCCAATTCATTACCTAAGGTAAAGTGGCTTTTTATAATTTATATTATGTGGCATGTAACTAATTGTGCATTTGTAATGGAAGAACGCCTTCATCTCATGACTTGTATTTGGTGCCAAGTCATGAACTCCTAAGGAGATTTAATAAAACTCCAAAACAAAAAGGATACCAAAATGTTTTGGTATCTTCATCTAAGTCGAGTCCCTCAACATAGTAAATCCTTATCACTGATTATGAAAGCTTGTTTTCATTACACTTTCTAACACCACATTACATCATTTCTATAGGTTTGAATGAATTATGGTTAATAATTGGTAAGTAAAAAACCCCCCTTACTTCCCCACTTCTCCAAATCTCATTACATTCAATTCATTACCTCTTCTTCAACATTTTTTTCGAACTTCACATCCTATCCATGGTAATATTTAGATATAAACTTACTGAAAGGATTGTCCAATGAAAGTATTTGAAGCAAGGTCTTTGTTATCTGAAGCTGAAAACCGAGCAAACGATTATAAAGAGTTGAAAAATCAAATGATTAATTTGAAAAAAGCATTTAAGGCTGTTGCTGATCTTGATGATAGTGAGTTCTCTGGGAAGGGAGCAAACAATATTAAAGCATTTTTTCACGATCACACCGGTGTAGCTGATCAATGGATTGATTTAATTGATATGAAAATCGCTTTCCTTACTAGTATCTCCGGTATTCTGGAAGATGCCAACTTATCTGATGCATATATCGAAGAATCCTTCTTAGAACACGAACTGGCAAACGCATATAGAAAATCACCAGCAATTATGTCCGAGCAGAAGAAAGCAATGAAAGATATACTGAGTGATATTGATGACATTCTTCCACTTGATTTATTTTCAACAGAGGCTTTTAAGGATGAGCTCTCGTCCGCCGAAAACAAACGAAAAAAAACTATTGAGAAAATAGGCGATACAGACGAGAACTTAAAAACTGAATATGCAATGACTGAACCTAACGAACAATTTATTAAAGCAGACTTTCAAAAGTTACAGGAGTCAACAGGTAAGGGCAAAAACGCTTCACCTATACATTATAATGCCAAAGCTTATCGTGAGAGTGACATCCATAAGAAAAAAGGCGATATCGAAAAGCGGTCTGAAGCTTATTTAAAGATCAAAAAAGAGGAAGCTAAAAAACGCGAAATTAAAGATTTGAAAAAACAGCTTGTAAAGGTAACAGACCCTGACGAGTATTTAAAAATTGCGAAGAAAATAGGATACGAGAATTTGGAGCCTGACCAGCAAGTTTATTTCCGTCAGCTCGAAGAACTCCAACAAAAAGCTGAAATTGGAAAAGGTATTGCAGTTGGAATATATGAAGCCGGTAAAGATACCGTGATGGGTCTCTATCAACTTGCAATGCACCCTATTGAAACGCTTTCTGGAACGGTGAACGCAGTCTTACATCCAATCGATACTTATAAGATCATAGCAAAAGACATAGAAGACACTTTCCAACGTGATATGATTAATGGAGATAGCTACAGCAGGGCAAAATGGGTGTCCTATGTCGGCAGCACTGTTGTTCTTGCAATAGTTGGTCCGAAGGGTATTGATAAAGTATCCAAAGTTGCAAAAGCCGGTTCAAAAGTTGCTGCAATTAAGACGCTCGAAGTTTCAAAAGCAGGAATAAAAAAAGGTATTGAATATGTTAAAATACCAAATGTTTTTGAACAACAGTATGCAATGGCTGGTGGTTCAGGGACTTTTCCTTTCAACACAATTGATGGGGAGAGTTATAAAAAATCATTTCATCAGTTTTCCAAGAAGGTAGCTGATGTAACTCGAAAACCTTTTACGGGGAAATACATTGATGTTCCTTGGTTAAATAAAGAAAAATATACTGCTGCTGAAATAGAAGGAAAAGTGAAAGCTAAAGGAAATATAAAAGACGTAAGCCGAAAAGTGTATATGTTAAAAGATATAGACCTCAATCAAAAAAATCGTAAAGGCCAAACAAATCTTCAATTAATGAAACTTGGCAATGCACCTTTTGCAAAGGATGGAACACAAATAAACCTACATCATTTAATCCAAGAAGAACCTGGTACAATGGTTGAAGTTCCTGAAAGCCTGCACAAAAAATATCACAATATTCTCCATGGCTTAAAGGAAAACGGGCAAAGTTTTAGAAACAATCCCGAACTTTCTGCTCAATACGACAGTTTTAGAAAGAGATATTGGAAATGGAGAGCACAACAATTTGAAAAACAACAGTAAGAGGTGAATTTTATGGATTACTCAACAATACAAAAGTTTTTAGAAGAAAACAAAGAATTCTCTATTATCACTGGAGGAGTCAGCGAGAAACAGATTCATGAGATAGAAGAAGAACTTGAAGTTTCTCTCCCAGAAAGTTATAAATGGTTTTTGAAAGAGTATGGTTCTGGTGGTGCATACGGAACAATGATCCTTGGTTATGACTCTGAAGGCGCTGAAGTTGTTGAGCAAACAAAAGAATACAGAACATTTTACGATCTTATACCAGGTCTTGTTGTTATAGAGTATATTGATGAATTCTCTTATTGCCTTGATACAAACAGGATGGTAGATGGAGAGTGTCCAGTTATTCTTTGGGATAACCATGAAGGATATGGCTTTACTGCTGCAAATACCTTTCTTGAATTTTTTCTTCAGCGATTAGAAAAAGGTAAAGAGGACTTAGACGAAGATGAGGATTGGGAAGATTAATCTTTACAATTCTCAAAATAAATGTATCTTCGGAATTGAATAATTACATCAAAAAAAACCATACCAGAACATATTGGTATGGTTTTCTTAGATAGGTTCCAATAGAGTAATCAAAAGAGATAACAAGCAGTAAGAATGAACTATCCCTTTTGTTATGCTATGGTATGATAGACGAATCTGTTCTGTCTACAAATTTGTTTTTTTGATCTAACTCACTAAGCACCTACTCTGTCATCAGCAACATGAAAAGGAGCTTTGATAACAGGGACATCATTTGTTAAAACCACTCCTGCTATGCTACCCAATAAAATGACTGTAAACAAAGTCCGGCTGATCTTCATTAATAATCTCCCCTTTTTTTATTTTTCGTCTCGCTTCAATACTCAGTCGATAATACTCAGTGGAACGTGATAAATCCCCTTCTTCATAAAAATAATCCGCTACTCTAATTGCAAAATTTTCAATGTCTCCGAACATTCTTTTTTCATTCAGATACGAAAAGGCCTCTTCAATTAAAGAATATTCATCATCACTAAAATAAAGTCCTTCTACAATCTTGAACTTTGCTTCATATTCTGAATCCCCGTATTTCTTTGCAACAGATTGTCCCTTTTTTAAATAAGGTAAAGCCTCAGACAGAGCTTTCTGTTTTGTTTTAACGTTGACTATATTGAACAATGTTTTTGTCAAAAATATATGTTCAGTCTTTTCAAAAAACTCTAATGACGTTTGTAAATATTCAGCGGCTTTATCATATTCACCTATGTAATCATAACAAATACCAATATTCATTCGAGACATACCAATCAAGTAATCCGCTCCAACTGATTCAGCTATACGCAATGTGTCTCTAAACACATCTAGTGCTCTTTCATAATCCAAAGAGTCAATTAAATTACCAGCAATTATATTTTGACATCTTATGGTTTGAACTGCATACGCATCGTACTGTTTGAAAATTTTAAGCGCCCGATTGGCATAATTTAAAGAAAAATAAGTTTGTTTCATATAGTAATACACATGGGCGACTTTGAAGAAGAACTCCGCCCTTTCAATTTCATCTTCCACCTCAAACAACTTTTTCTCCGCGATTCGATAAGCACTTATTGCTGTAGTCAGTTCTTTCCTTCTAAATTCATACATTCCCATAAAGAAATAAAAATAATACTCCAACATACCGGTTAATTGACCTTGGGATTCAATTTCCCTTAGCGTCTCATATGCATTTTCCAAGCTATCCATATTCTTTGACTTCATATAGCTCAACATGATTTCATGTCTGAATTCTAGCAGCTGATAATATAATAGAGCATCTTGATTTTCTTCCATATTAGCTAGTTCAGCTTCAGCTTCAGCTTTAATTCGTTCTGCTTCCTCAACCAAATCACTCTTTATCGCCATGTACCAAGCATTTAGTTTTTTTGTCACCAAATCATATGGAATTTTGCTTCTCTTTAAAAAACCCTGCTGCAAGAAAGCTCCCCCATCTCCACTAAATTGTTGGAATATTTACATTAATTGTATTATGGCAGATCGGACATTTCTTTACAAAGTTAAAATGTAAAAAGGTACGAATTGTCTATTGAAGAAATTATTCTTTTCGTCTTTATTGCGGTTATTGTAAGGCTTTTGTGTCTTGACAGATTATAAAGCAAACAAAATAAGGGCAGACATAACGTCTGATCCAAAACAGACATACATCCCAGGTCATCTACCCACTAGGCTGTTACATCGAAAATACATATTATCGTAAGCTTTTGTTCATTCATCTCTTCTACTCGTATATTCATTTCCTCTCCCTATATATTGCAACATAAAGTTTTGATGTGCCTTCTTTTGTCAGAATTGTGTTATAATCTTCCTATACCAAACAAGGGATTTTGGAGGTTTCTTAATGAAGACAACTCTCAGCCAGGAAGAAAATATCCAGTACTTTTACGGTGGTTCTCTATTTGAAGAATATGTAGACTTTAACCTTTTTCAAGAAGCAGTAATTAAAGCTGGATTTGAAGTAAATGACAAAAAAAATATCGAGGATATTTATAAATATATAGTTAATGAAGAAGATTGGGGTTCCAAAAAAATTGTTGATAAGATATATTTTGAATCTATATTATACAGCCATCTAAAAAATGTATACGTACATACATTTAACAAGTTATCAATAGACCTTTTCAAACAAAATATGGATAAAATTTTAGGTGAATTTAAAACTGACTCAAATATTCATACAAATTTTCGAAGGTACATGAATAAAGATGGTTTTTATTTAATGGATGCGTTAAATATCACTGTACCTGGATCAACATTTATTGGTGGCTTAGATTACGTGGAAAACAATGGTGAAATTCAAAAAGCAAGGCTTTTATTAGTTCAAACAGTAAAAAATGAGAAAAACAAAAATAAGTATTTCATTGCTGGTATTGAGGTTAATTTTATAGAGAGATCCTGTCTAATATTGATTCGAAACATTCCAAATATAAAAGAGCCAGATGAAAATACAAGTGATTATAATAGATCAATCAGCAAACTTTATAATTATGTAAAGGAACGAATAATAAAAAAATTGCTTGGTAATTTTATCGTTATAAATAGAGACAGTGACAGAGAATCGATGTATAGAATCTGCAAGAAACTTGATGAAGATTTACTTAAAGATGTTAGACAAGAAGTAACTGATAAAGCTTACACAACAATAGTTGAGAGTGTTAATAATTATATGAAAAAATTATATACAGTAAACGAACGTCCAGGAAAACAAGATCGGGAAGAATTAGTGAAAAATATTCAGTCTTTATTATTATCAAATTATATTAGTAACAAATTTGATGCTAAACAATTAGTGAAAAAGGCTAAAAAGCTAAGTTTGATTGGATATACGACTAAATTAAAATTCAAGGGAAACAACTCTAATACAGGCTCCACTCGCTCCTCAAGTTCAAAACACCCTGTATCTCAAAGTGATATGTTTCACAGTTTATATATAAATTTTGAAGGAGCAAAGGAACTAGAACATTGGGGCATTTCATGGTTTACGGATACGAAATTTTCTGACGAAAAAGATATTGACGTTATACAAACTACTATATATAGCACCTCAAAATATTTCAAGATAGTATTCTTACCTAAAAAACCACTAAATGAGGAGATAATAAACTATGTCGTTAGACAACTTAATAAACAACGTTCACTTAAACCTGTCGATGAGTGAAGAAGAAGCAGTAGCTCTATTGACCAAAATATCAAACACTTTTAAAAATAACTTTTTTAGAAAAAATCAATTAAAGAATATACAGGATGATGTTGAAATTCTCTTTTCCACATTAAAAAGTAGTGGTTATATTGATGAATACATACAATGTGATTGTGGAGAAGAAACAGAAATCTATCCTCTGAAGACTACACACTGTGATTATTGCAATCAGTTGTTAAAAAACACCTTTGTGCATGAAATAACAGATTTATTCAAACTGAAAAATGAATTAAGTCAGGAACTTAATTTGAGAAATGAAGAAATATTAAAATCAGTAATTGACGACCATTTCTTAGGTATCTTTTATGAATTAAAAGATACTATAGACACTATTATACCTTTTCTCGGAGCTGGAACTTCACTTCCTTTGGGTTTAGATAATTGGCCAAATTTATTGCGTGGAATGGGTGGTTCTTTAAAACAACAAGATAGAGATTTATTTGACAAACGTATTAACAAAGGAGACTATTTAGGAGCAATCGATGTTCTTAAAAATAACACCTTAAACCTTTCAACTGATGAAGATATAAAAAAACATATAGTACGTCAAATCGAGGCTAAGTATAAAAGTGGGTTGGCTGAAAATTATCATAATATAAAGGATATTATTAACTTAGAACCTGCATTTTTCATAACAACTAATTATGATTCTTCTTTGATAGACTATAAAGAGGGAGATACATACCCTTATACACTAGATCAAATCGAAGACGCTCATGAATTACTTAACAAAGGAAAACAAATTGTTCTACATTTACATGGTCATTTAAGATCCCCTAGATCTATGATAATAACTAAAGAAGACTATGAGAAGCTATATAAGGATGACAGAATAAAATCTTATCTTAATGCTATTATGGGAACGAAAAACCTTTTATTCATTGGTTTTTCATTTGATGACGAATATTTCAAAGATATCTATGATAACTCTTTTAAAAACTTAGGAGGACAACATTTTATTATACAAAATAATCTCCATCCTGATGAAGCAAGGGATATGATTAAAGCAGGTTTACGTCCTATAAGTATAAAAGTGGAGGGAACTAGTGATTTTAGTGATAATTATGTAAAAGCATTAAAAATTGTCCTTAAAAACTTATTATAGTTTTCTTTTAAAAAGAGTGGAAACCCCTTTCCGCTCTTTTTTGTTCCCTTTACTTTATCTGAACTACTTTGAACAAAGTACTGATGGAATTATCTATAAAATGGATATAAACAATCTTAAGTACTAAAATAGAGCAGACATAAAGTCTACTCCTTAGTTTTTTATTTCCTTGCCTTTAACCTCTTCATAATCTGGTGTTTTTTTATACAAGCCTAGACGATCTTGATCTCCGTCGACAGGCATATGGGTCAGCTCTTCATATGAATCACCAAGCTTCTCATAATACGAAAATGCGGTGAGCTTTTTATAATTATTCTCGGGCTTATAAAATGCCAATTGAATATACTTTCCGTTATTATATACACGAACTATAGAATTCTCCCTCTTATACTCATCCGAATCTATATTTGTTTCTTTCCTAGTTTTCTTCTCCTGTTTTATTACATTATTAGTTAGCATTTATCTTGAGCAATGTAAGCTTCATCATAAGCCAAATTACTTCAATATAGAGAAATACACGATTGAAAAACATATCCTCCCCCATTTTGAAAACTGCATTGTTAAAAAAGTAACTCATAATGAGATTCAAGATTTTCAAAGATTACTTATCAAAAAAGGACTTGAAAACAAGACAATAAATAATACGATGATTATCCTAAGTAAGATTTTCGATATAGGGATAGTGGAAGATGTTTTAATCAAGAATCCTTGTGCAAAAGTGAAAAATTTAAGTGTCGTAAAAAAACAAATGAATTTTTGGACTCCTGATCAATTCAAAGAATTTATTAATCTCACCAATAATGACGAATTCATTTTTAAAGTGTTCTATACTACTGATTATTTAACAGGAATGCGCCTAGGCGAGATTTTAGCACTCCATTGGAAAGACTTAGACAATTTCAGAAGAGAAATCAATGTATATAAAGCATTAACATACATCAACCAAGAATACATTATTACTCCGCCAAAGACCAAAAACTCAATTCGCAGAATAAGTATTAATTCAAAACTTATAGCGCTGCTAGATCAGTGGAAGCAAAAACAAAAAGAAATTTTTGATGGATTAGGAATTAAACAAACAGAGGAATCCTATATGTTTCAGTACAAAGATAGACCGCCTACAAAAGATATTTTCAGCAGAAAGATAAAACAGATATGTAAAAGAGGAAATATTGAACCTATTCGTTTCCATGATTTGAGACATTCACACGTCGCTCTGCTAATCAACCAAGGCGAAGATTATCTATTGATAAAGGAACGTCTGGGGCATGGTTCAGTAGCCTTTACAATGAACACCTATGGACATCTTTTTCCTAATAAACAGAAGGAAACTGCCGACCGTTTGGACGACTTACTCTAAATAACAGGTCAAAGGAATAAAAATTTCTTGCTCATTAAAAATTTAAGAATCCAACAGCAACAAGTTCTCAAATAGAAATCCACTAACAACTTTATTTTTTTGAATTTTAAATTAACCAAATTATTTTCAGAATTTTGATTTAGGTATATAGATGTAGTTTGTATTTTACTTCACCTACTTCTACTCATATTGTCACTAATCCGGTATGATAAGCCTCTATTTAAGAATAATCTGTTATAATGAAACTTTCCAAAACAATTCAAGGAGGCAGAGTAAATGATGTTTTGGCTTATGACAGCAATTCTAAGTGTGGTTACAATAGGTATTTCTTTGATGTTTAAAAAAAGAAAATCTCCTTTACAGTATGGTATCCCATCAGTTTTAATGATGCTGAGTATAATCTTATTAATTGTAAGTTTCTTTGTAGGTAGATGGGAAGGATTGGGTTTAGGGGCTGTCAGTATCTCTGTGTTGATTTCATCAATAATTACTTTAATAGTTGTAAGCATTTTAGGATTTTTAAAGAGATAAGGAAAAGCCTGGCTAATCGATAGCCAGGCACCTTTTTAACAGCCTTTAGGTCCAAAATACATGTTAATTCCAAACGCAGCCCAGGTCACTTCATTTCTTACGCAATCAACTAGCATTGTGTCACACTTACACTTTTTCAAGCCTTTACCATAGCATCTATCGTGTAACACACAACAACTATCCGTATAATTAATTGGTTTTCCGCCGCCATGTTTTAAGTTATAGCCACAATTTCCGCCACAATGTTGATACCCTCCTGGCAAACAGCCATTGGAAGTCCACCATACTTTTGTTGTAAAATCTCCAGAGTTTTTACCAGAGTCCATAAAGTTCCCAGTATCCTGAGGGATATAATTAGGATCATTAGGCAAAGGTTCATTTATATCTAGAAGTTGTGAATCTGGATATTCAGCAGAAAGAGTATTAATTTCAATTTCACCCTCTTTATTAAATGTAATACCTAGCAGATAATGCGAATCTGTTTCATCTGTTATTAAAACCTGAGCGACTTCTTTATACTCTACTGGTAATTCATAATCATTTAGTTCACGGTATGCAATTCGAACAGTTTTAGGCTCATTAATAAAGACAATTTGTTTACCCGAGACAACATATCCTTCCTCAAGTTCGATGTCACTCTTATATCCATTGTCAACTTTCAACTTATCTTTTGAAATTGTTTGTTCATTATTGAACTGTTCGTTAACCGCCAATAATAAATCATCAAATGTACTGTCATTTAATGCTCGTTCTTTAAATTCTTGTAGTTCTTGACCTTCCATGTAAACACCATTTAATATTTGCAAATACTCCAACTCCCTTATAGTTTTTAGAAGCAATATCTGTTATTTATTGATTATTGCCTCCTAATCTATAAAGTGAATTGAGTAGGTGAAAAGTACACTCTTTTAAAAAATTATTCAAGCTTATTTTCATGATTAATTGCAAATTCCCAAAACCCAGGAGCATCCTGATAGCATATCCAGTTTAGCTTTTTCAATAATTTAGCTATTATTTCTTGTTCAAAATCTTCTCTTTCTTGAAAAGAAACATTATACAAACACTTTTTTATTAGTGGAGCAACCATCTTTATCAATTCTTCTTTCTCTTTTTGAGAAAGAGTGTTTTCATCTTTACACAAAAAATCCACTTCTGATACCTCCCTAATCTTCTTGATTACAAGTTTGTTTCAATTTATTAAGGCTTCTTTTATAGATATTAAAAACGTTTTGTCTAGAGTCTCCTAAAAAAGTAGCTATGTCTTGGAGAGTTAAACCTTCTATATACATTAAATTTAGAATTTTTTTCTGTTTTTCATTGAGATTTGTATATGCCTGGTGTAATTGTGGATCTGTGATACACTCATCCAAACTGATACAACATTTTGTGAGAGGATCGACTTCATTTTCATCTGGGATTGTGTCTATTCTTGATGCAGTTGTATCTTCATCTTGTTTTATGGGTGCATCTAGGGTAAGTAAAAACCTTTGATTCATTTTGCGATTTCGCTTATCAAAATCAATGGAAGATATTTTAATCATTGTTGTTAGGTACTTAAGAATACGTGCCTTTTTATAAAATTTTTTGAATCTCTGATCTAATAATTGTTGATTTTGTAAAGTAGGATGTTTGGTGGCTTCTTTAAAAATTTTTTTGTTAGTAGAGTTCAGAAGAAATTTTTTAACAATTGGTTCATTTAAAAATTGGAAATTCAATAATGTTTGGTTTTTCATAAAAAATCACCTCTACCTATTTAATGAAGTTAAAGTATAAAAAGTAAACGACTACAAAGAAGAACATATGTTCTATTTTAGACTAATAGAAGTTTTTTTTCAATTTTCTTATGGGAAATTTAAGAAACAGTTAAAAATTTATAAGGAGCGTTTACATCCATGCTAGTTCTTTCACTTAATTATGGTACAGATGGCAGTATAGCCAAGTGGTAAGGCAAAGGTCTGCAAAACCTTTATCACCGGTTCGAATCCGGTTGCTGCCTTAAATCTAATTTAGGAAGGTGAATTTAAATGAAGAAAAATATTATTGTTTTTACAGCTGCTAGTTGCATTTTTTGCAAGAAACAAAAGGAGTGGTTAGATGAACATTCTATTGATTACTTAGAAAAAAAAGTAGAAGTTGAAAAACATAAACAGGAACTATTAGAAAGAAAGGTTTTAGGGGTTCCCTATACCGTTATTATATTTGAAGGAGAACAAAAAGAGGTCACCGTAGCAGGATTTAACCCTAACAAACTAGAGAGTCTTCTGCTGGAGGATTAACATGAATCAATTTGATAATTCACTGAACCAGTATTATCAATTGAAAAAAGATTTATTGTTAGTTGCCCAAAAGTTAAATTCCTGCAGTATTGAAGAAAAAGAAATGTATCAAGATATTGTGCTTTGTTACAGTAAACATTTAAAAGAAATGAACAAAATATTACAGCAAAAGTATGGTTTAAATATGTGTTCTTACAAGGAGTGACGTTTGATGTCTATTATTGTTTTAGATGCCGGGCATGGTGGTAATGATAGTGGTGCAACAGGTAATGGCTTAATTGAAAAGAATTTAACTTTGGATTTTGTATTAAAAATAGAAAAACATCTAAAAACAAAGCATGGCATGACAGTTCATTTAACACGACATACAGATACATTTGTATCTTTATATGAGCGATCACAGATTGCAAACAAACTAAGTAGTGCACTTTTCGTTTCCTTTCATCATAATGCAGGTGGTGGAACAGGGTTTGAATCATACATCTATCCTGGTCTAGGGAACACTTTTACAGGACAAATCCGAAAAGAGCTACACCAAGATATTATAAATTTTTTGAAGTCCCAGAATATGACTGATAGAGGTCAACGTGAAGCTAACTTTGCAGTTTTGAGGCAAACTAAAATGCCAGCCATTTTGTTAGAGAATCTTTTTTTAGACTCTGAAAAAGATGCATCTCTTTTAAAGAAATCGACATTCATTGAAGAGTTAACACAAACTATAGCTAATAGTATATCTAGTATCGCGACTAACCTTTAAATAGGAGGTAATTGCTTGAACTTATCTTCCGAAACACTTATTACGATAATCGGAAATTTCGGTTTCCCTATACTAGTTGCTGTTTATTTATTAATACGGCTCGAGGGCAAATTAGATGCATTAACAGAAGCTATTATTGAACTCAAAAACAAAAAATAATTGAAAAAGTCGGTTAAGAAATGCTTAGTGTGCGTTGGTAAGGTGATATATTGCAAAAAATGCTTTAGAAACGTTTTGGGTAATAAT
The DNA here is from genome assembly GCF_001584335.1 of Bacillus atrophaeus. Lineage (GTDB taxonomy): Bacteria > Bacillota > Bacilli > Bacillales > Bacillaceae > Bacillus > Bacillus atrophaeus. The sequence goes on along the minus strand of NZ_LSBB01000003.1, from coordinate 137,668 downwards.
TTTCCTAGGAAACAGCAAATTTCATGACTTACTTTAAGTAACTGGTGAGTTTTGGTGAGCAAGTCTTCTTCAAAGGCCGCATTTTCAACATAAAAAAATAATACCAAAGGTAGTTAAACCCTTGGTATCATTGAGATGCGGCCGAGAGGACTTGAACCTCCACGGGTTATTCACCCACTAGGCCCTCAACCTAGCGCGTCTGCCATTCCGCCACGACCGCTCGTTATTTAATTAAAAGAGAAATGCGGGTGAAGGGACTTGAACCCCCACGTCATAAGACACTAGATCCTAAGTCTAGCGCGTCTGCCAATTCCGCCACACCCGCGAAAAACAATGGTGAGCCATGAAGGACTCGAACCTTCGACCCTCTGATTAAAAGTCAGATGCTCTACCAACTGAGCTAATGGCTCTCTGTATGATATGAATAAAAATGGCTGGGCTAGCTGGATTCGAACCAACGCATGACGGAGTCAAAGTCCGTTGCCTTACCGCTTGGCTATAGCCCAACAGAAAGTGAATGACCCGTACGGGATTCGAACCCGTGTTACCGCCGTGAAAGGGCGGTGTCTTAACCGCTTGACCAACGGGCCGTCTGGTTGAGAACTTTTTATCTTTTTCAAAAGATATAATGGCGGAGAAGGAGGGATTTGAACCCTCGCGCCGCTTACACGACCTACACCCTTAGCAGGGGCGCCTCTTCAGCCACTTGAGTACTTCTCCGTATGGCTCCACAGGCAGGACTCGAACCTGCGACCGATCGGTTAACAGCCGATAGCTCTACCACTGAGCTACTGTGGAATAATCAGACTTCTATATTATAAAAGGATCGACATGAAGTGTCAAGAAGCAACATTTCATTTATTCCCTCTTCCGTCTAATGCGACGGCTTTTATAATTTAACATAGAATCATGAAGTGAGTCAACCCTTTTTAATAAATTCTTTTATTTTCCCACCGCACTTTCCGCAGGCATATTTTTTAGGGTTCATCGCACGCTTCTTTACATACTGTTGGCCGCAAGCCGTACATATATACGTATATGTTTTTCTGCTTTGCGTTTTCTTTTGTAAGGGAGTGCAAAACCTTGGCGCGTCTACTTTCTGAAGGAGTTCTCTGAAATCTCTGTCTCTGTGCTTGTACCCTTTTCCTTCAAGATGAAGATGGTAATGGCAAAGCTCGTGCCTAATAATTCCCTCAAGTTCCTCCCGGCCATGTTCTATTAACGATTTTCTGTTGATTTCGATGTTATGCGATGTTAAAAGGTACCTTCCGCCGGTTGTTTTGAGCCTGTCATTAAAAACAGCCTGGTGGCGGAAGGGTTTTTCAAAACAGGTATTAGATATGTCCTCTGTAAGCTTTTGAAGCTCTTTGTTATCCATTGTGCACCTCTCCTTAAAAACATTGAACGGGACAATTCTCCGCTCGCATACAATGTGTAAAACCCGCCCTTCTTTTAAAAAAAGCTGAGGAGGAATGAGCCATGCCCAATTGGCTGAAAAAACAAATGCAAAAAGCATTTTTAGAAAAGGATAATTATCAAATCAAACTGCTGAATCAATGCTGGTACTTTTATAGAAAAAAACACTGCTCGTAAGCAGTGCTTTTATTTTACCATAGACAGTGATACCCGGCCTTTTTGGACGTCTACTCCATCCACCCACACGGTCACAATATCTCCGACTGATACTACGTCGAGAGGGTGTTTGACGAATTGATTGCTGAGTTTTGAAATGTGCACAAGCCCGTCCTGCTTCACTCCGATATCAACGAATGCTCCAAAGTCTACTACGTTGCGGACAGTGCCTTGCAATTCCATTCCTTCCTTTAGATCTTCAAGCTGAAGTACATCCGTTTTAAGCAAAGGCTTAGGCACCTCATCGCGAGGATCCCGTTCCGGCCTGGTCAGCTGTTCACAAATGTCTTTCAGTGTAATCTCTCCGATTTCAAGCTCTCTTGCAGTTTCAGATAGGTCCAGCTTGCTGATTTTTTCTTTTAATTCAGCCGTCCCGATTTGTTCTGTCGTCAGCTGAAGCTTTTTCAGAAGCGATTTTGTTTCTTTATAGCTTTCCGGGTGAATTCCGGTTCTGTCCAAAGGTTCTGTCCCGTCCGGCACTCTTAAAAATCCGATGCATTGTTCGTAGGTTTTAGCGCCGAGCCTTGGGATGCCTTTTAATTCTTTGCGGGTTGAGAATTTGCCGAGTTCGTCACGTTTTTTCACAACATTGCCGGCAACAGACTTAGATAATCCCGCCACATATTGAAGAAGAGCGGCCGAGGCTGTATTAACGTTTACTCCGACTTGGTTTACGACGGTTTCGACGACAAACCGCAGCGAGTCATTTAGATTCTTCTGGCTGACATCATGCTGATATTGGCCTACCCCTACTGATTTGGGGTCGATTTTGACAAGTTCGGCAAGCGGATCCTGCAGTCTGCGCGCGATTGACACTGCGCTGCGTTCTTCCACCTGAAGGTCGGGGAATTCTTCTCTCGCCAGCTCAGATGCTGAATAGACGCTTGCCCCAGCTTCGTTAACGATTAAATAATAAATGTCTCTAGGCGTATCCTTCAGTACATCAACGATAAATTGTTCTGTTTCTCTGGAAGCTGTTCCGTTCCCTATTGCCACGACTTCAACTTGATAGTCCTCCAGGATCGCTTTCACTTTGTCCTGCGCTTCCTTTGTCTTTTTAACCGGAGCATGGGGATAAATGACATCGATCTTCAATACTTTTCCGGTTTCGTCTGCTACTGCGAGTTTACAGCCTGTTCGGAATGCCGGATCGACCCCAAGCACGATCTTCCCTTTCATCGGCGGCTGCAAAAGAAGCTTCCGAAGGTTTTCTGAAAAAATATGAATGGCCTGCGCATCTGCTTTTTCTGACAGCTCTTTTCTGATTTCACGTTCAATAGCAGGCTGAATCAGTCTTTTGTAGCTGTCCTCGATCGTATCAAGCAAAATGTCTCTGACAGGCGTTGTTCGCTGTTTGACAATTTGCTTTTCTAAATAGGCTTTAATCACATCAGCCGGCGGTTCGATGGATACCTTCAAGATGTCTTCTTTTTCACCGCGGTTGACCGCCAGCACTCTGTGGGGAACGACTTTCGGAATTGGCTCCTCATATTCGTAATACATTTCGTATACATTTTTTTCATCCGCATCTACCGATTTGCCGGCAGTTGATTTCAGAGTGCCTTTTTTGAAGGTTTCCTGGCGAATCCATTTTCTGAAACTCGGTTCGTCTGACAGCTGTTCAGCAATGATATGTTTTGCGCCTTCAATCGCGTCTTCTCTGGAAAGCACTTCTTTTTCTTCACTTATGTATTGATCTGCGATTTCTGCGATACGATCGTCTTTCGGAAGGGTAAGGATATATTCAGCAAGCGGTTCAAGCCCTTTGCTTTTTGCGACAGTCGCCTTTGTTTTCCGTTTTTGTTTATAGGGGCGGTAAAGGTCTTCTACTTCCTGGAGCTTTACCGATTGTTCAATTTTTTGCCGCAGTTCATCTGTCAGCTTGTCTTGCTCCGCTATCAGTCTGATCACTTCTTCTTTTCGCTGATTCAGATTTTGTATATACTGCCAGCGCTCTGAGATGGTTTGGATTTGGACCTCGTCCATTGAGCCGGTCTGTTCTTTTCTGTACCTTGCGATAAACGGAACGGTATTGCCATCCTCAAGGAGCTGAATGACACTTTCGACATTCTTTTGTGACAGTGCGGTTTCTTTCGCAATTTGTTTCTTTAAAAGGGCTAACGTTTCCATGTAACCAAAGCCTCCATTTATTCATTCTTTCTCTAGTGTAACAAAATCAGAAAAAAACACCTAAAAAAAGCAGCTTATTATAAAAGCTGCCCTAAAATATAAGTTAAGTCGTCATTTCTGGATGTGGTGTATATTTTAAGAGAATTCGATATTTCTTCGATTGACTGCCCTTTTTTTAAATACGAGCGAATGTCGGGAACGTTTAATCCATCTGTATGAATGATAAATTTTGATCCCTTTTCATATGAAAAAGTGTGAGTTTTGTATTTCTGCGGCTTGCCTGATAAATAACCTAACACAGGCAGAGGATAAAAGCATTCACCTGATGGGGAGTATAGAATAAAACGCACGTTTCCGACAGAGCAGTACGTAAATTGCCTTGCTGCGAAATCAACTTTTAAAATAGAGGCCGTAGCTCCTCGTTTGTTCTTCATCGCTTGATTGCAGCGTTCGATGATACTTGCGACATCTTCATCCGCATGGCTTTCAGCAAGATCTCTGATGGCTGATGAAGATTCATTCGCAAGTGTTCCGCTTCCAAGACCGTCAGCTACCGCACACACTAATTCCTGATCATCCGCTTTAATGTAAAAACTGTCCCCGCAAATGGATTTGCCTTCTTTATTTAATTGATATACAAGGGTATGGATATGTTGGTTTTCTTCAACCTGGATCATTACATTAGCTCCATAGAGGGATCTTCAATCAAGGCCTCTCTGAGTTTCTTTACTGCTTTGCGCTGCAGACGCGAGACGTGCATTTGAGATATACCGAGAATGTCCCCTGTTTCTTTTTGGCTTTTATTTTGAATATACGTTAAATCGATAATCTGTTTTTCACGTTCAGAAAGAACATGGAGCACACTTTTCAGCATCATTTGCTGATTGACGCGTTCATATCCGTCTTCCTGTGAGCCGACGATATCGAGAATGGTTACAGTGCTTCCGTCCGCATCCGCTTCAATGCTGTGGTCCACAGACAATGCCTGATAGCTTTTTCCCATTTCCATTGTTTCCAGTACTTCTTCCTCGGAAACATCGAGATATTCGGCAATCTCTTCGACCTTTGGCGACCTTTGCGTTTCTGTGGTCAGTGTGTCTACCGCCATTTTAATTCTGGGTCCGAGTTCCTTGATTCGCCTTGGAACGTGCACACTCCACGTCTTATCTCTGAGGAAACGTTTAATCTCTCCGATGATCGTCGGAATCGCGAAAGCTTCAAATGATTTGCCGACTACCGGATCATACCTTTTGATCGCACCGAGAAGACCGATCATGCCTACTTGGCGAAGATCTTCATGAAAGCTTTTGCCTTTTGAATATTTCTTCGCCAGCACTTCGACAAGATTCGTATAGACTTGGACAAGCGTTTCCTGCGCCGAATCATCCTGATTGGTTTGGTACTCGTTTATAAGCCGATCAACTTCATCCTTAGTTAGTTTCGTAGTTTTCGATGGTTGTGCCATGATCAACTCGCTCCCCGTTTAAATACTTTGTCATCGCCACGGTTACGCCTGAGTTACTCTGCACTCTGACTTCATCCATCAGCGTTTCCATTAAATAAAGGCCGAGTCCTCCTTCTGATAGTTGTTCTACGGTGTGTGAAGGTGTGTAAGGACCTAGATCCTGCTGCTTCTGATCAAAATCAAAGCTGTCTCCTTCATCTGCGACAATGACCTCTAAGCGGTCTTCATATACACCGAATCTCACTGACACTTCTCCGTTTTTATCCTCTTTATACGCATGCTGAACCGCGTTTGTACAGGCTTCGCTTACTGCGATTTTAAGGTCTTCGATGTCATCGTACGTATAGCCCATTCTGCTCGCCACACCCGACAGCGTAAGTCTGACAATTCCCACGTATTCCGGTTCAGCCGGTATTTTCATCTCTATATAATCTACTGTATTCTTCATTGTACCCCACCTTCTGACTTTGCAGAAATATCAATGATGTCCTTCAGACCCGTGATCTCAAACAAGCGGATCAGCCGTTCAGAAAGGTTTTCAAGCTTTAGCGAGCCGCCTTCTTTTTTGACTGTCTTAAACACGCCGACAAATACGCCAAGGCCCGTGCTGTCCATGTAGCTGACATCCTTCAGGCAGATGTGTATGTCTGCTCCCTGTTCTGCCAGAGGCACAAGCTTTTCACGAAGTGACGGAGCTGAATACACATCAATTTCTCCTGCGATTTTTACTTGTATATCATTATCGTTTTGTTTAACATTTACCGTTAAATTCATTTTTATCACCTCAAAAGTGTCCTTTTTACTAATGGTCTAATACCCGGGCTTTTTATTCTTTAAACCTTTCTTGTTAAAACAATTAACGTAAAATCATCATGAAGCTGAAAATCCTGCAATTTAAGAAGGCTTTCGTAAATATTTTGCACCATCTCTTGTGCAGGACAACACATATGTTCCTCTATCAGCTTCTGTATATCAAGACGCTCCAAGAAACCGTCTTCTGACCGGCATTCTGTCACGCCGTCGGAAAATAAAACGATCATATCTCCTTCATCCAGATGCTGTTCATATTCTTCGTAATCGAAATCCTGCGAGATGCCGAGAACCAAACCTTTGGCTGTTAAATCATAGAATTTATTTTCTTTTTTACAATAATAAAAACCAGGTTCATGCCCCGCCGAGGCATATGTGAATTTATGGCTGTTCATATTGTAATTCGCGTAAAACATGGTAATAAACATACTCGGATCAACATTTTGCTCAACTACGCGATTGAGATTTTTCAGCACTTGTGAAGGATGGATTCCGGTTTCAGGCAAAGAATCCATTGCATACTTAATCATCGACATACATAAAGCGGCCGGTATGCCTTTCCCGATGACATCGGCAATTGCAATGTTAATAGATTCCTTATCTCTGACAAAATGATAATAATCTCCGCTCATTTGTTTAGCAGGAACACTGATTGCGCCAATGTCCAGAGCTTCTTCTTGCGGGATTTTTGTTTCGAGAAGAGTTTGCTGCACGTTCGCAGCGATTTCTATTTCCGATTTGATTTCCTGCTGTATTCCTCTGAGGGTTTGATGCTCCTGATATGCGAGCCCGTAACCTATCATGACTTCTATTAAAAAATCCAGCGAATGAAAAACATCTCCAGGCAGATCCGGATACAGTTCCTTTAACACTTTACGGTGAATACTGATAATTTCTTCCGGAGGAACTTGATGCTCGATTGTTTTTCGGCTGAATTTTTGAGCTTGATATAAAGATGTTTCTGTTAATTCGGCTATATATCGACTAAGCAGCTGATGATACCGCTGCTCAATAACCTCCTTGAAATCCACTTTCTTACCTCCTACCGAAGCCATTTGATGGCTTGTATCTCCGTACCTTGCCCCGCAACGGAATTTAAGCTGAAATCATCCATCAGCCTCTTTACGCCCGGAAGCCCCGCTCCAAGCCCGCCAGATGTTGAAAAGCCGTCTTCCATTACTTTGCGGATATCGGCAATTCCGGGTCCTGTGTCCTCCGCTATAATTTTAAGTCCTTTTTTGCCTCTGTCAGCTACCTGTTCGATGCAGACTTGACCTTTACCGGCGTATAAATAGATGTTCCTTGCTAACTCTGAAATAGCCGTCGTGATTCTTGCCTGGTCAACAGTTCCGAAGCCTAATTCTTTCGCAACGTTTCGCCCAAGCTGTCTCGCGGCCACGATGTCCCATTCTGTCATGATCTTTACACAGGATTGGTCGTTCATAGCTATTCCCCCAATTCCCGCTTCAATGTCTCAAGCCCTTGCTCTAAATCGAGCGCTGTTTCAATTTCTTCAAGCGCTATGCCGAGTTCAATCAGCGTAACGGCTACAGCAGGCTGAATTCCTGTTAAGACAACTTTGGCACCCATTAATTTTGACATTGTAATCACATCACCCAGTACTTTCGCGATAAACGAATCAATCATGTCGACTGAGGTGAGATCAATAACGACTCCGTTTGCGCCTGTTTCATAGATTTTATTTAATAGATCCTCTTGAAAGTGCAATGCGGTTTGATCGTCAAGCTCCCATTGAATGGAGACTAATAAGCAATTGTATAGTTTCAGGATCGGGATTTTCGGATGTCTCAAAATGTTATTCCCCCAATGAAACGATTTTTCGATTTGTCATTTCCAATGCTGTTTGAATTCCTTTTTGAAGGGTATTCTTAGTAATAATCTGTGATAAATCTATTCCCAGATTGACGATGGTTTGAGCGATTTCCGGCCGAATTCCCGCCAGCAGGCATTTTGCTCCGACAAGCCTTACCGCTTCTGATGCCTGAATAATATGGTGGGCAACCATTGTATCGACAACCGGAACTCCCGTAATGTCGATTAAAACAACCTGTGAGCGATGTTTCACCACGCCATTCAGCAGGTTTTCCATAATTCTTTTTGCGCGTTCGGTATCAATCGTTCCGACAAGCGGCATAACGGTGATATGTTCAAACACCGGAATAAGCGGCGCAGAAAGTTCTTGAAGCGCGATTTTTTGAAGGGAGACGGTTTTTTCCCATGAGATTGAATATTGATTTAAGATTTCCGTGTTGATCGGATTGAAAAAACTTTCAATCTGCCAGATTAACTCCGTACTTTCTTGATCTGTTAAAGTGCCGTCGTTCATTTCCTTGTAAAGATGTTTCCAGAATTCCGAAAGGCCTGTAGCTAAAAACTTTAAGGACAGACCGATTTGAACGGCTCTGAGCGCCAGTTCGCTTACTTGTTCCTCAGCAATGGTTTCTGTTGAAGAAGAAAGAAGAATCTCTATATAATCTTTGCATATATTTTTGTACACTTGATCAGTCAGCTGATATGATTCTTGATCACTTAGTTTCTTTAACGTGTTTGTCCACTGTTCGAGCAGTTCATTCTGATTCTCTGAAATGAACCCATGTATCGTCTGATTCGGCATTTCGTTGTACCTCCCGACAAAAAGCAACATTTTATATCTTTATTTACCTATTATAGCGTTAATTTTTTTCGAAAACAAAAAAAGTTGCTCCTTATGAGCAACCAAGAAAATATTACTAAAAATCAATGAGTGCCAAACTAATTTGTAAGGCTTCATCAACCTTATCCATCATTTCATCATCCAGATGAGTAATCTTATCCGTTAATCTTTGCTTGTCAATCGTCCGAATTTGTTCCAGCAAAATAACGGAGTCTCTTTCAAAACCGTAGCGTTTCGCATCAATTTCGACGTGGGTTGGTAATTTCGCTTTCTGTATTTGGGCTGTTATGGCTGCAACAATAGCAGTTGGGCTAAAGCGATTTCCGATATCATTTTGAATCACCAAAACCGGGCGCACTCCGCCTTGCTCTGAGCCAACAACAGGAGATAAATCAGCAAAATAAACATCGCCGCGTTTAACAATCAAATGATTATCCTCCGCTGACTAAGCGCTCAACGGTCGTTTCTGCTTCGCACTCAGCAAAATGAGCTTCAGAAGAAATATTCAGGTTGATTTTCGCCATTTCCATATATCCGCGTCTCATCAAATCACGGTTGTGACGAGTTGTGCGTTCGCTGACATAGGCTCTCACTGCTTGTGATATTAGTTCGTTTCTGCTTCGTTTCTCCCGCATCGCTACACCATCCAATTCAGCTACTAGTGCTTCCGGCAAGCTAATCATCATTTCGGTTGTTGCGCTGGATTCAGACAAAAAACATACACCTCCACCAAACTTACGGATACGACTCGTTTATCCATCCAGTGATAATGATACCATTATTCACACATCAAGCAAAGCTGTTTTATAAATTCTCTTTTTGTAACAGAGGCTATTTGCTTGCATTTTCCTGCAATAAAGGATTTCTTACTTCCATTATACTCCCATTTTTCAAAAACATACGGGGAACGCGGGAACTTATTGTACATGTCACTTCATAGTTAATCGTTTCCAGCCGGCTGGCGATTTCATCAACGGTTATGCAGTCGTCCTTTTGTCTGCCGATCAAAGTGACTCTGGTTCCCGGGGGATACTCTTTATCCAGTTCAACCATAAATTGATCCATGCAGATTCTTCCTGCAATTTTGAGCCTTTTGCCGTTTATGAGAACCTCAGTGCCTTGCAGTTTTCGCAGCCACCCGTCCGCGTAACCGACCGGCACCGTGCCAATCCATTGGTCTTTCTCAGCCGTATATGTCGCGCCGTAGCTGACACTCTCCCCTTTGTGTATTTTTTTCACATGGATCAAAGTGGAGTTCAGGGTGAATGCCTGGTGCAGCCGGAACGGAATCTCGTTTGTTATTTCAGCGGACGGACGAAGCCCGTACATGCCGACTCCGAATCGGACCGCGTTAAAAAAGCCTTTTTTCAGACGCAGACCGGCGGCGCTATTTGCGCAGTGAACCATGAGCTGCTTCCACGGAAGCGGAGCAATCAGCTCTTTAAATCGTCCAAACTGCATGAGGAAATAGCTTCTGTCTTTTTCATCAGCTGTTGCAAAATGAGTAAAAACGCCTTTGCATAGTAAGCCGGGATTGCGCTCCAGAATTTTCATCACGTTTTGGACTTCTTCTTCTGTTTTGACGCCAAGCCTGTTCATTCCCGTGTCTACTTTTAGATGAAAGTGGACGGGGGTCTCTTTTATGTGGCGGGCAGCTTCCTGTATCCATTCGACTGAGTAGCCTGTCAGCGTAACGTCATATTCAGCCGCTATCTCCACATATTCCGGCGGAACGGCTCCAAGCACCAAAATAGGCGCGGCCAGGCCGCGTTTTCGCAATGATATCGCTTCATCCAAAATGGCAACAGCTAGGCATGAAGCACCTGCGGACAATGCCGCTTCCGCCACTTCCGCATCACCATGGCCGTAGGCGTTTGCCTTCACTACCGCCATTAGCTCAACGCGGTCACCGATATGCTTTTTCATATTGCTTACATTTTCTTCTATCGCAGACAAGTTAATTTCTGCCCACGTATCTCTGTAAAACGGTTTTATGTTCATCAGGACACTTCCTAGTGTTTATTCACTTCATATCATACTAAAAACAAAGGACAAAGTGAAACTCCCTTCTTAAGGAATTTTTTTACTGAGGAGCATCCGTCCATTTCAGCGGCTTGCTGTTAGTATTTACGAAAAAAGAGGCCAAAGATGAATCGGCCTCTTGGTGTTTATTTTGATGATTGCCCTTGCATGCTTTTCGCAACTGTCACCATCTCTTCCTGGGTCAGGTCTTTCGATGACAGAAGGTAATCGACTCCTTCATGTGTCCACGATAAGGACGTATCTGATAAAGCTCCGATTGTCATCCCCAGATTAACAGGCTCTCCGCTCAATGTAACGGATGTAGAAGCTTTAGCGACTTGAGCTTTTTCCTGAATTAAGGTGAATGATTTTTCACCGCCGTAGGTTATGACGATCCGGCGCCCTTCTTCAGTTGTAATATCTTTTTCTTCAAGCTTCTTCACGCCCAGAGGCAGTTCCAGCGGCGTTTTTACAGCAAATGTGTCTGAAGGCTTCGCGCTTGTGGCAACATCTATTTGGGAAAGGGTCATATTTTTCTTTTCGTCAAATGATTCTTTGTCAAATTGTTTATTGAATTCGAAGTTGCTGAATTCAACCTTCACCATGACTTTGCGGTCTGTGTCCATCACTTTTACGGATGATGGGCTCATATCCTTTTTGTTGAATGTGATTTCTTGTGTCGGCAGCATTTTGTTGTGCTGATAGTTTGTTTTTGTTTCAAACACGTATTTTGATTCTTTTGAAGAGAAAACAGCGTCCGAATCATTTTGAACATCCTTCACAAGTGATTCAAATAAGTAAACCTGGCTGCTGTTGTTCGGCCAGTCGCTTTGGAACCGGAAACTCTTATTTAAAGACGGCGTGAGAACAAATACTCCGTTGTCATTTCGTAAAATGACCTGATTTTGATCTTTCTTCGGATTTTCTAAATAAACCCGGTATAAAGAAGGTTTTTTGTGCCAAATCTCCACGTTGTATACCTGCGGTTCACTTCCTGTCTCGATGGTCATTTTTGCTTTTGCTTTGTATGAGGTGTATTCCTTCGCCTTTTTGTCTAATCCAGTTACGACATCTTCCTGTGACTTTTGTCCGCAGGCAGAAAGAATAAGGACAGCAAGCAGTCCCGTTAAAAGCAAAACAAAGCTTTTTCTCACCTTTTTCAACCCCTTCTTCTCAATTGATGTAAAAGGAAGAAACCGCTTGTTTGACTTTAACGGTACGCTTGGAACACTCTTTTAGACAGAACGGCTGCGTACCATAAAAGCCTCAAACAACTTGTCTCCCTTAATGCATTATCAAATATATGAGAGGGGCCGTACGAATATGCAGACTAGCTTGACAACCTTTCAATCAAAACCTGCGCTGCCGCATATTCCTTCGTATGTGTGATGGATACGTGAACATTGGCCTGGCTGAGTTTCGCGCATACGATAGAGGGTTTGCCATGGGTATCTTTTTTCACTTCGATATCTTGAAAGCTGAGATGCTTGCCTATTCCTGTTCCAAATGCTTTTGAGAATGCTTCTTTCGCGGCGAATCTGCCAGCGAGAAATTCAATTCTCCTCTTTGCTGAGAGCGATTCATACTGGGCTTGTTCTGATTCAGTCAGAATCCGTTCAGCGAATCTTTCCTGCCGGCCGCACAAGGAAGCGATTCGATCAAGCTCAACGATGTCTAAACCAATACCGTGAATCATATGGGATTGATCCCTCCTAAAAGTCTGTACTATTTAAATGGTTTATCTCATAAACGTGTTACTATATAAATATCAAAAATGATGGCAAAGGGGCTCATGATGTTTATACGAACTGAAAATTTCCAAACATTTATCAGGCTTTATCCCGCCGTTGCTTGTATATTAGCCATTCAATCAGTTTTGTGGATTTTTTTCAAATTGCCCATTCATTCGGTCATATTATGGGGAGATGCCGTAACAGGCTATAACCTCGGGGTGGCTAACGGAGAATGGTGGCGGCTGATTACACCTATTTTCCTGCATGCCGGATTTGCCCACCTTCTTTTTAATTCGATGTCCATCTTTTTATTTGCTCCCGCTTTAGAACGGCTGCTTGGAAAAGCCCGTTTTCTTCTTGTATATGTCGGATCAGGCATAATCGGAAATGTCGGCACCTACTTCACTGAATCGCTTGATTACGTGCATGTGGGCGCTTCAGGCGCGATATTCGGCTTGTTCGGTGTCTATCTGTATATGGTTCTTTACCGAAAAGAACTGATTGATCAGGAAAATTCGAAAATGATTATCACACTGCTCGTTGTGGCCGTTCTCATGACGTTTATCAATTCAAATATTAATGTTATGGCCCACCTGTTCGGGCTTGTCGGCGGGTTTGTTCTTTCATTCTTATGTATCCAAAAAAAAGAGCGGCGGTTTTAACCGTCCGCTTTTTCGTACGAATACCATCGAAAAATGTGCTGCGCGTCCCCCGCTTCAATATCCTTTACCGTTAACTCTTCCATATTGCTTGATGATTTAACAGAAGTTGAGATGGTAGAGAGCTGTTTTTTTGTCTGGAAATAGGATTGGCTGACTTTATAAATCTGCATTCTTCTTCTAAGAATAATCGCCGTATTTTTTCCGACAAATCTTGTGGTGAGCTGTAGCTTTTCCCCGCTGATGTGCCAAGAGGAGTCCCTATACGCTAAGTAGCCAAAGACTAATTCGATCGGCAGCAAGATAAGAGAAAAATATCCCCACGGATGGAAAAAGATACATAACGGAATGATCAGCACGATTGAAAATATAGTTGAACGGAAAAGATATCGTCTTAATGCCCGCTTCGGCAGATGATGGCTTTTTGCTTCAAATGTATACTCCGGCGTAAACGTTCTCAGTATGCCCGCCAGCTTTTTTTTCTGAATGACGGGAAACAGTATGGTCGAAGCGCCTTCTTTTTCGTTATCGCCGCCGCCCGCGCTGACAATCGTGACGGTCACAAAGCCCAAAAGCTCTCTGATGATATTTTCTTTGATTTTAATCGCTTGGATTTTGCGGAGCGGTATCGTCACTTGATGCTTTTCGATAATCCCCCGCGAAATGACCAGCTCATGCTCTTTTTTTTCAATTTGGAAGTTGGCGTATTTTATCATCATCCCCGCAATACTGAGGAGCCATGCGATAAATAAGCAGATAAAAACGAGAACCGCATACATGCCTATACTGGCACTTTTCAGGAAAGAGAATTTATCATAAAACCAATCCATCGGCAGAAATTCATCAATTTGCGAAAGAAGCGCAATGACGGCTGAAATAATGACACCGATTCCGCCAGAAGTCGAAGCTGCAGCGAGCAGCTCTTTTATACCCATCTGGTAGCGGGCATGGATTTTTTCGGCTTCAGGCGCCTCATCTTCCTTCATTACAAGGCCTTCTTCCCCCAGGTCCTTGATCTTTTCTTTTTGGGTAAAGACTGCTCTTTTTATTCTTTCTGCTTCTTCTAAAGAGATGGCCGATAATACGGCTTCCGCGTCTTTTCCTCCGCCAGCCGTTTCAATTTGCAGCTTCACCAATTTGAATATTTGCTGTATCAAACCGGCGCTCGTGTTCATAGATTGAATCCGTTCCATGGATATGTATCTCTTTTTCGTAAAAAACAAACCTTCTTCTATTCTAACTTCATCCGCTTCAATCCTGTAGGTGAATTTTCTCCATTTGATGATGCTGGCCGCTATGAGCCAAATAAACAAAATACCAAGGGCGATGCCTCCGTAAAAACGAATCACATGGTTAGAGTTGACGACGAACACGAAAAAGAATGGAAGAATGATGTTTTTTATCGTTTGAACGATGATATTAAATAAATTTAAGATCATCGCCGCCGGGTGAAGGCGTTTCGGTTCAGACATCATCTTCAGTCACCCTCGCCAAACGCGAAATCGAATCTCTTAACCGGTCCGCTTCTTCCATTTCGAGTGCGGGAATGGAATGAGTGGTGGCGGCTGTGGAGATTTTGACTGTGGCCAGATTATACTTCCTCAAAAGCGGTCCTTGTGAGGTATCCACATGCTGCACCCTGACCATCGGCACAATGACACGTGTGACCACAAAGATGCCTGACTGTATATCAATTTCATTTTCATGAACTTCATAACGCCACACTCTGTGCCGGATTTTCGGAATAAACACAATGGTGAGCACTGATTCCAGAACCAACAAAACAGCTAGCACTCCGGTTATCCAATATGGCCAGTGAAAGTAATAGCTTAGTACGGCAACCGCTATAACGATAAGTAAACAAACAGCGGATACAATGATTTCTTGAAATCTCCAAACTTTTAATCCGTTTGGACTGATTTGATTTTTGGGCTGCCCTCTCAAAATACCAACCTCCCGTTTTCTTTATCATACATACAAATACGTTTTTATCAAAGAAAAGTTTCATTTTGCGGCATACAAAAAGCGAATCCATCAAATGGATTCGCTTCTTTTTTTATTAATATGATTTTTTCTGGCGTCTTTCCCCTGAAGGACGTCGGTCGTTAGACGAACGTTTTTTATCATAGGAAGAACGGCTGTTGCTTTTTGATTTTCCGCGATAGCCGCCGCCTTGTCCGCCGCCATCTCTTCTTTTTGAAGAGCGGTGGTTTCTATGGCGTTTGCCTACCATCGGTGCTTCGTCTGTAAGGCGAACCGGTGTATCATCAGGCTCTTTCGTGGACATTTTAATTGCCGCTGCCACAACTGTCACTGCGTCATGATCTTCTAACAGCTCTGCTGCAGCAGTCATGTAGAAGTTCAAGTTGTTTTCACTGATGATCGTGCGAAGGCGGTCAACAGTAACCTGCTGCTGTCCTTCAATTGCTTCATCAAGTGTAGGCTCTTTCATGCGGTCCATTTTACGCTTCGTTGTTTGCTCAATTGCACGAAGCATGTCTTTTTCACGCGGTGTGATAAATGTCATCGCCATACCTGTTTTTCCTGCGCGGCCTGTTCTTCCGATACGGTGAACATAGCTTTCCGGATCTTGAGGCACGTCAAAGTTATATACGTGAGTTACACCTGAGATATCAAGTCCGCGGGCAGCTACGTCAGTCGCCACAAGAACTTCAATCGCACCTTGTTTAAACTTACGGAGCGCAACCATACGTTTAGCTTGCGTCAAGTCGCCGTGAATTCCTTCAGCCGTGTATCCGCGAAGGTTCAAAGCTTCAGTCAATTCGTCAACGCGGCGTTTTGTGCGGCCGAAAACGATCGCAAGTTCAGGAGACTGGATGTCAAGCAAACGAGTCAACGTATCGAATTTTTTACGTTCATGCACTTCCAAGTAGAACTGCTGGATGTTTGAAACCGTCATTTCTTTTGCTTTTACTTTTACATGCTCCGGATTTGTCATGAAGCGTTCTGCGATCCGTTTGATCGGCGCAGGCATTGTAGCAGAGAAAAGCAACGTTTGATGCTCACTAGGAACATTGGAAAGAATAGATTCGATATCCTCGATGAATCCCATGTTAAGCATTTCATCCGCTTCATCCATAACAACTGTGTTTACGTTGTTCAGACGCAGTGTGCGGCGGTTGATGTGGTCAAGAAGACGCCCCGGTGTACCGACAATGATATGCGGGTTTTTCTTTAACGCACGGATTTGTCGTCCAATATCCTGTCCGCCGTAAATAGGAAGAACTTTCGCACGTTTATCTTGTCCGATTTTATATAATTCTTCAGATACTTGAATAGCTAATTCACGTGTTGGCGCGATTACAATTGCTTGGATATTAGGAGACTCGGGGTTAATTTTCTCAACAAGGGGTATACCAAACGCAGCTGTCTTACCTGTACCTGTTTGCGCTTGTCCAATGACATCTTTATGCTGAAGTCCGAGCGGAATCGTTTCTGCCTGAATCGGTGTTGCTTCTTCGAATCCCAAGCGATTTATAGCTTTCATGAGATCAGAACTTAATTGAAAATCTTGAAACGTTATAGTCAAATTATTCAAACTCCTTCTAATTGCTGTTTCAGTAATGTCGTGATTTACCACTAAAAACTGCCCTTCATACTAAAGGACAGGATCCATACGTATACAAAGCCCGAATTACTTTACGTTTTATCTTACCATTACACTATGTGTTTTTCAATAAGGGGAGAAATGGATCAGCTTTCGATTTCTTCGACAACGGAGCTGCCTTTGCTCTTTTGTCCGTCCATCATCTGCCATTCTTCATGAAGGAGGACCCTGCCGTCTTCCCCCACCTGCGGAGAAGAAACACATTCACCGCTTTCCAGTTTGCCCCCAGCATTTACATGATGGTATCTGAAATGCAGCGTGTCATCTTTTTTCACAGTTCCTACAAGAACTCCTGAAATAATGCCGCCCCCGGCGTAAGTCCCCGACAAAATAATGCCGTCCTGCTTGTAGTGGAAGACAGTTTCGCCGGACACTTCACCGTCTTCAGAAACATGAACACCAATAAAAATGCGCCCATCATAATTTATCAATTCCATCCCGCCTTTTCATAAATTGTATCACAGCCGCAGATGGTCTGACAGGTTTATTTCAAGTGAACCATTATTAGTTTCTGCACTTTTATTTTATTTTATGAAGCGTGCGGCGTTTTTTCTTTTATAGCTTCAGGAAATTCTCTGGTTTTTATAATACCCAAGTTGAGAACGGTTAAACCTTTTTCAGCCCTTCATTAAATCTTTAACGATTTCTTCAAGCTTCATACCTCTGGATGCTTTAAACAGGATTAAATCTCCTTTTTCAGCCTTTTCGGCAACGGCTTGCAACAATTCTGCTTTATCATTGAAATGGCTGACGCGCTCTTGGTCAAAATGCCGGTGCGCTCCCGCTGCGATGAAGGCGCCAAGCTTTCCGTACGTAAAAACATAGTCAATCGCCGCCGGATTTATCACGGCGCCGCACTCTGTATGGAATTCTTGTTCAAGATCGCCGAGTTCAAGCATATCTCCAAGCACAAGCATTTTTTTGCCATAGCCTTCCATGCTTTCTATCAGCTCAATTGCAGCCTTCATAGAGGTCGGACTTGCGTTATAGGCATCGTTAATAATGGAAACGCCGCTCTCGCTTTTCAGCAGTTCCAGCCTCATTCCGGTTACTTTCAGCCCGCTTAATCCTTTCGCAGCATTTTCAACCGTGATTCCAAAGTGAATACCCGCGGCAAAGGCAGCGATTGCATTTAACACATTGTGCTTTCCGAGTACCGGGATAAAGAATGTCTTGTCTATCCCTTTTATGCTGAAATGTGTTCCGTCTTCCGTTTGTTTTACGTCCTCCAGCTGATAATCGTTGCCTTCATCCGCTCCGAAGGTTTTCGTACGGCAGCTGTAGCTTCTCTTGTTTAAGAGCGGTTCATCCCCGATATAAATAAGGATGCCGTCTTTTTTTAGGCCATTGGTAATTTCAAGCTTCGCTTCCGCAATGCCTTCCCTCGATCCTAAATCTTGCATATGCGATTCGCCGATGTTGGTTATCACCGCAGCTTCCGGATTAGCCAGACGAGTGAGGAGGTCGATTTCTCCTTTTCCGCTCATTCCCATTTCAAGTACCGCGACTTCATTATCTTCCGGCATAGAAAGAACGGTCAGCGGCAGGCCGATATGGTTGTTAAAGTTTCCTTCTGTTTTATGAACACGGAATTGCGTTTGCAGCACAGCGTGGAGCATATCCTTTGTCGTTGTTTTACCGTTGCTGCCTGTTACGCCGATGACACGTGTGCCGAGCTCTTGTAAGTACGCTTTTGAGAGCTCCTGAAGCGCTGCCAGCGTATCATCCACAAGAATGACAGCCTGATCTTGAGGCGGATTCGGTTCAGATTTATTCCAAAGCACAGCGGATACGCCATTCTCAAATGCCTGCCCGACAAATGTATGCCCGTTGAAATTCTCTCCTGTCAGCGGAATGAAAAGCTGGTTTTTTTCAAGCTTTCTCGTATCAGTTGCTACTCCTTGAATCACTATATTTTCATATGTGGGATCTGTCAGTGTGCCTTTGACCATTTCTGCGATTTTCTTTGCTGTTCGCTTAATCAAATGGGGCACCTCTCTTTCTTTAAAATTTTTCTTCAGTACGGGAAAAGACACTGCTTATGACTGGCAGTGTCCTTGGTGTATTAACATGTATGTTTAATCAATTGTTTTTCTGCATGCCGTTCCTTTGCCAGATCAACAAGCTGTTCAATTAAGTCGGCGTATTCAATGCCTGCTTCTTTCCAGAGAAGCGGGAACATGCTGAATGGCGTGAAGCCCGGCATCGTGTTTACTTCATTGATCAGCACTTCGCCGTCAGCTGTCAGGAAAAAGTCCGCTCTGACAAGGCCTGATCCGTCAATTGCTTTGAAAGCTTTGATCGCCATGTCACTGATTTTAGCGTATTGATCATCCGTCACTTCCGCCGGAATGATAAGATCGGTGTCTCCGTCCTCGTATTTCGCTTTATAATCATAGAAATCAGTTTTAGGTGCGATTTCTCCGACAACGGAGCATTTCGGTTCATCGTTTCCGAGAACGCCGATTTCAATTTCCCGGCCGATGACGCCTTCTTCCACCACTACTTTGCGGTCATATTGGAACGCAAGCTCAAACGCTTTTTCCAATTCTTCACGGCTGCGGCACTTGCTGATTCCGACGCTTGAACCCAGGTTCGCCGGTTTCACAAAGCATGGATAGCCCAGTTCCTTTTCAACTTGTTCACAGCATTCCTCAGAAGAACGGCTCCAATCTTTTTTAAGGAAAGCCGCATACTTAGCTTGAGAAAGGCCTGCTTGGGCAAATAAGTGTTTCATCACAACTTTATCCATACCCGCAGAAGAAGCGAGCACTCCGTTACCGACATAAGGAATATTTAATAGTTCAAGCAGCCCTTGGATTGTGCCGTCTTCTCCATTTGGACCATGCAATAGCGGAAACACGACATCAATCGCTTCGTTTTCTTTCGAAGAATCTCCCGGGAACATTTCTTTATTCAAAGCTGCCGGGGAAAAAGAGCTCCCGTTTTGTTCGAGCTGGAGCATTTTCACATTAGAGACCGGCTCTGTTAAGCGCGCCCCTCTTTGCCACTCGCCTTCTTCCGTAATATAAATCGGATGTATATCAAACTTCTCAGTATTTAGCGCTTTTGTTACAGCCAAAGCTGTCTGCAGCGAAACGTTATGCTCGGCTGACTTGCCGCCGTACACCAATCCTAGACTTGTTTTCAATGGATATTCCCCCCACTACAATTCATCTTTACTATCTTATCATTTTCATAAGAAAATGATCTAATTATTTTTGGGCCGATACGAAGGTAAAAGCATTTGTATGTAATTCCTTTTTATTTTATATTAAAATGGCATTGAAAAGGAGATGTGACATATGAAAAAAATCACAACAAAAGAACAATTTAATGAACTTATTCAATCTGATAAAGAAATTATTATCAAATTTTACGCTGACTGGTGCCCTGATTGCACACGCATGAATATGTTCATCGGCGACATTTTGGAAGCCTATAATCAAAATGATTGGTATGAACTGAATAAAGACGAGCTTCCGGAGCTTGCCGAAACATATCAGGTCATGGGTATTCCAAGCCTGCTAGTTTTCAAAAACGGAGAAAAAACAGGCCACCTTCACAGCGCAAATGCGAAATCACCAGAGGAAGTAACTGAGTTCTTATCTGAACATATAAGCTAATTCGGTAAACAGGCTTATTTTATGTCGTCGGGCTCTACATGAACATGAACATGAGTGACATCATGTTCATTTTTTATTGCATTTTCTACTTCATCAGCCACGTTATGTCCTTCTTCCACAGACAACTTCGGATCAACTGTAATCACCATTTCAATATGGACCGCGCTGCCGAGATACCTCGCTCTTACATCCTTTAAACGGTTCACGGTTTTCACTTTGCTGACGGTCAGTTTGTAAGGCTCTAGATCCTTCAGATAAAATCCGTCGGTTAATGAGTGGGATGCCTCTTTGAATATATCCCATGCGGTCTTACAGATGATGATCCCGATAATAAATGCCGTCACAGGATCAATCCACGGCAGATGCAGCTGGGCGGATATGACACCTACAAACGCTCCTGCACTTACGAAAGCGTCTGATCTGCTGTCTTTTGCCGCAGCCAAAAGCGCTTGGCTTTTAATACTGGCGGCCAGCCGTTTATTGTACATATACATGCTGTACATCACCGCAGCCCCTCCCAAAGCAGTCCATGCAGCTATCATGCTCGGTGTTTCGGTCGTCCCGCTTACAATTGACTTTCCTCCCCCAATAAGGACTTCAATTCCGACAGCCATCATAATAAAAGACGCAATAAGCGAGGAAATTGTTTCAGCGCGATAATGGCCGTATGGATGATCACTGTCTGCAGGCCTTTGGGAGATTCGCAGGCCGATCAAAACCGCAAGCGATGCAACGATATCCGTTCCGTTGTTTAATCCGTCTGCACGAAGCGCTTCGGAATGATATAGAGTGCCGATGATCAGCTTTATCACTGCAAGTGTTATGTAGGCCGCAATGTTAATGATCGCCCCTTTTTCCCCTCTTTTTAAATTATCCGTTCGATCCACCGCAAATCAGCCTCCATTCTATAACATAGTATGGATAAAAACACTTAAAATAAGCAATTTCTATTCTTGTCGCTATCGACAGGATTTTTAAAGAAGAGAAATATGTCAAATTATTGCCCGGGAAACTTTGAGATTGTCGAATAGCGGCCATAATACTCTCTCTGTAAACAAATTGTCAAAATTTTGTTGACAGACACCTTTACATATGTTTTTAAAAATTGTATACTAACCTTAATTGATAATGATTATCAATATCGTTTGTGTGATTGGAGGTTGATGACACTATGGCTCCTCAGATCAGAAATGCCATTGAAATAAGGAAAAAACAGCTTATTCATATGCTGATTCAGAACGGTATATATAAAAAGTCAGAGCGTCATTTATATGAATTATCATTAGGTGAATTAGAAAGTGAATATAAAATATGCCAGAAGGGTGCAGAATCATGCCAAAACGCAAAGTAAAGACTTATGAGCAGCTCGTTCAGGAAAATAAAGAAGCGATCATACGCAGTTCCGAGCTTATGAACGTCATTTACGACAGGATCGACCGTAAGTATCAAAAACAGCTTCAAGAGAAAAATAATACATAAAAAAAGAGCCTGGGATGAAGTGCTCCCCAGGCTCATTTCTTTATTTGTCAAATGCTTCTGAAGCTAACTTTTGTATGACCGCATCGTCCATCGGCGGATTATGCAGCCCGGCCCGAACATCGCGATAATAGCGCTGCAGCGGATTCGTTCGTTCAAGGCTCTTTGCCCCGACGATTCTCATGGCTTTATCTACCACAGAAATGGCTGTGTTTGTCACGATGTGTTTCGCCGCGCCAAGTTCGCTTTTCAAATAAGGACGGCGCTCCGGATCATCATACAGTTGGGCAGCCCGGAACAGAAAGTGTCTGGCATTCAGCAATTCGAGCTCCATTTCACCTATGCGTTTCTTCACTGCGGGCACCTCTTTAATCGGACCATTCAGGCTGTTCGGCGAATACTCAGAGGCAAAGCGGACCGCATAGTCTCTCGCTGCCTGAGCGATTCCGAGATAGACGGCCGGGATATGGAGCAGCCAGCCGTTCGGCTTTTTGCCCCGCGGTCCCGAAAGTGATTCCACCAGCTTATTTTCATCAAGGGTGACTTGTTTCAGGACAAGGTCATGGCTCCCTGTCGCCCGCATCGCAGCCATATCCCATGTCTCTTCAATAGACACGCCTGCTTCATCCTTATGAATCAGAAAGACACCGACCGTTTCTTTTTCCTCCACCCAAGCCGTGACTAAGAAGTAATCCAAAGCCTGAGACATCGTGGTGAAGGTCTTTCTTCCGTTTACAATCCATTTCCCATTTCTTTTCACCGCATTTGTGCCGGGCCGTCCGCCTCTAGTCGGGCTGCCCGTTTTTGCCTCTGTCGCTGCTCTGTTGATGACTGCTCCCTGTTTCACTTCTTCCGTGATAGAGGCAAACACGCCTTCGTCCCAGCTGTTTCCCTCGCCAAGCTCTCCCATCACGCTAACATGCCAGCCGATGCTGAGGGCGCAAGGAGCATCCCCACGTGCAAGCCGTTCTTGGAAAAGCAGCATATCATAGACCGATATTCCTGTTCCGCCGTGTGATTTTGGCACCGTCAAGGCCGTGTATCCCGAGTCACGCAAGACTTGGATTTTTTCGATAGGAAATCGTCCGTGCTCGTCATCAGAAGCTGCCGTTTTTTCAAATTCATCTGCCAGCCGGCCTATTTTCTCTATCCATTGCCGCTGCTGTTCATTGTATATAAATAAAGATGACATCAGGCAATCCCTCCAAAGTTAATTCCGATAAAGTTAATAAGTATTATAGATTTTCACCGGTTATTCCGCAACTGTTAACATTCCGGACAGCACAAAAAAACACGCCGTTCCAAAAGGAACCAGCGTGTTAAACGATCCGTGCATCCCGGTCCTGTTTCATCCCGAGATAGATCAGCATATAGGTCAGGTAGCCCATCGTCATCACCAATCCGCCAAAGAAAAAGCTTGAGAATATCGGTTCTTCGAAGGCGGTAACTGCAGCAAGCACAATCCAGCTGGCATACAGATAAATGATGAAGTAACGGAAACCTTTCTTCATTTTGTATATAAGGAACAGACCCACGAGTGAAAACAATCCCAGTGCAAGCCTGAAGTAGACCAGATGTTCAAACTGAAACATAAATGACACAAATGAGAAGCCCAGCAATAATACAATTGGTAAAGCGGTAATAAAGTTTCTCAATAGTAGAGCACCTCCGTCAATACCTTTATTATAAATCAAAACGACAAATAATATTGATTATCGTGAGCATTTTCACAAAAATGTCATTCCTTTACTTTTAGACGCGAACATCCCGTTTACAAAAGCTCCACCAGGCGACCGCTAAAAAGAATACGACATGTATCACAATAATCCCGATTGAAAATAAAGGCGTCATTCCGGAAAACCATGTTTTTTCTCCGCTGCTGTATTGTGTGAAGTCTGTATTCGCAAAGAGCAAAAAGCTTCCCCACCTGTTCTCAAATAAAGCCATAATCGAGACAAGTGATTTCGCTCCGTATAACACGATAAAAGAAATAATGACCGACATGGAGCTGTTGCGGAATAAAGCTGAGCATAACAAGGCGAAGCAGGCCATCGCCACAGCCTCAATCCAATTGGTGCCGATCAGCTTTAATGTATTGAAAAAGAGCGTGTCCGATTCTGAGTTTAGCGACGTGCCAAAAAAGACCAAGCCGAATACAAGTGACAGGATGTAATACGCAAGATACAGATAAATACTGACTAAAATGACAGTAAATAATTTAGACAGAAAGACCCGCTCGCGTTTCACCGGACGGATGAGCAAAAATTTGATTGTTTTCTTATCAAATTCAAGCGAGATAATAGTTGCCGCGATCACAATGGTTAAGGCTTGCAGCAAGATATTCAGGCTCGGCGTATATGAAAAATAGCCGATGAAATTTTCATCTGTTCCCGCACTGATAACAATCCGTTTAATAATCAGCGCCATAAAAAAGTGAAACACAGCCATCAAAATGAGCGACACGAGTGTTACTTTCCGATTGAAGAGCTTCATGTGTTCATTCCAGATTAATCTAGGCATTCTGTTCTCCCTCCTCTTGAAATGCTGTGGTCGCCTTGATAAATTCATCTTCTAGTGATTGCGTATAAGGGGTAATAGCATATACGCTGAAATTTTGTTCGATTAATGATCGATTCAGTTGAGGAATGTTCTGTTTTGAGACGTTGACCGCAATGGCATCCCCGTAAACTTCTGCGACAAACTGGTTGGCAGCCAGCCATTCAAGCGCTTTTTCTGCCGGCTGCACTTCGATCACGGCTTTTTCTGTTTTTTCATCTATCTCATTCAGATTCACTTCTGCTTTGATTTCACCTTTTTGAATGATGATGACGCGGTCGCAAAGATCCTCGACCTCCCGCAATAAATGGGTCGCAAAAAGAATCGTCGTCTCTTCCTGCTCGGCAAGCTCCTTCAGGTGCTCCCGAAAATCTTTCATGCCTGCAGGGTCAAGCCCGTTTGTCGGCTCGTCCAGAATGAGCAGCTTCGGCTTGTGCAGGATGGCTTGGGCAATACCCAGCCGCTGCCGCATGCCGAGGGAATATGTTTTCACTTTATCATGGATCGCGGAGGTTAATCCCACCCGCTCTATGACTTCTTCAAGTCTTTCTTCATCTATTTTTTTGTGCATGTTGGCAAAATGTTTCAAGTTATCCCATCCTGTTAAATACGGATAGAATTCTGGGTTTTCAACGATTGCGCCGACTGCTTCGAGCGCCTTTTCGAACTCCGTGTCGTGCTGGAATCCATTAATCGTAATCCGTCCGCTGTTTTGCTTCAACAGCCCGACGATGATCCGGATTAAGGTTGTTTTTCCTGAACCATTCGGACCGAGAAGCCCGATGATTTCTCCTTGACGGACATCCATGCTGATCTGTTTTAAAATGTGTTTTGCGCCAATCTTTTTATTGAGGCCTTCAATATGTAAAATGGGCTCATCCATAAAGTCTTCCTCCTTTTTCGCATAAAAAATAAACAGCGCCTATCAATTAGGCACTGTTTGTATTATAACATTTGTCGCCAGTGAATGAACGGATGGCCCATATACACTGATAGAGCGGCTTTTTTTGTTTCTGTGAGATGACGAATGGGGCCCCATTACCCGGGTTCATTATCCTTATTCGTCACATCAAGAATATCGAGAAGGAATACAAAGATCGGAATTCCGATAATCAAACCCCAAATGCCGAGAAAATGCTCAGAAAAAATTAATACGGTAAAGGTAAAAAAGATCGGCAGCTCTGTCTTCGCGGACATCAGCTTCGGGTTCAGGAAATAGGTTTCGATGGCGTGAATCGCCATAATGACCAGCACGATGTAAAGAACATACATCCCTCCGCCCGTACTATAGGCGATGATACTCAGCGGGACAAGCGAGATCACTACACCCGCAACCGGGATCAATCCGAGAAAGAAGACCATAATGGAGAGGCCGAACAGCTGCGGAAAATGCATAATCCATAGCGCGATAAACGTTAGGATGCAGTTGACCAGCGCAATAATAAATTGAGCTTCCAGCACTTTGCCGAACGTTCTGGCAAATTTCCCTCCAAAAAAAGCAAATTCATTATAAAACACTGCCAGCTTGCTTGTTTTGAATTTTTCCATAAATTCTGAAAGACGCTTTTTTTCAAATAAGAAAAACATGCTGAGAATAAGAGCCATCACGATCTGCAATCCGAATGTGCTGATATCGGCCAAATATGTGTACAGCACGTTGAAGGCTTCTTTTACATACGAACTGATATTGATATCTCCGAAGACATTCGACACCTCATCGAAGAAAGGAATGCTGTTCGGGTGATAAGCGATATATTTGATTTGCTTAATAAGCTGTTCAATTTGGGCGGCCACTACAGGATAAAAGACAAAACCGCCAACTGTAAGCCCGACAGCGAGCGCTATATAGAGTAAGGTAATGATTCCGCGCTGACTGACACGAAAAAAGCGATTCAAAAAATGGCGAACGACATTTTCTAAACGGTTCATCAAAAATGTAAAGATAAATGTAAGCAAAATCAGATTGATCATGCTTTTAAAGAGATATAACACACCAGCCAATACAACAAAGACGAGAAAACGTCTTACTCCCGGGTGCTGGAAAAATTTAATCAAAGCCGTCATTTATACACCCCTGCTAGGACAAAAGCCCTTGTATTCATAAACATAGTTTTCATCTACATTTGTAAATTATATAACAAAAAAACGCTGAGGTCTCTGTCCATCCATTAAGATTTTCAAAAAGAATTATTATTTATCCATTCAGCCGATTATGCCTTCCATTCCTTACAATTCTGGAAAAATATACTGACATGAGGCAGCCTTTTGTGAGGGGAGGTTTGAGGGATCGGCCGAGGGAACATAAAAAAAGAACGGCGCGATGACACGTGCCGTTCTTTCCCTTTAGACTGCTGTTTTCATTTTTTTCATATCTGCGACTGCCTCTACGCTTTTCGCTTCGTCAAATTCATTTTCGCTTTTTGCGACAATGATGGTGGCGATTCCGTTTCCGATCAAATTGACGATGGCTCTGCCTTCACTCATGAAGCGGTCGACTCCAAGAAGGAGCGCCAAACCTTCAAGCGGAATGACCTGAAGGGCGGCTAAGGTTGAGGCGAGCACGATAAAACCGCTTCCCGTCACGCCTGCCGCGCCTTTGGAGGTGAGCATCAAAACGAGAATGATCGTAATCTGCTGGCCGATGCTGAGGTCGACTCCGAACACTTGAGCGAGAAAGACCGTGGCCATTGACAGATAGATCGAAGTTCCGTCAAGGTTAAATGAATAGCCGGTCGGAATGACAAGGCCGACGACTGATTTCGAACAGCCATAGCGTTCCATTTTATCCATCATTCTCGGAAGAACCGATTCTGAAGAGCTTGTGCCGAGTACAATCAGCAGTTCATCTTTTATAAACCGCAAATAGTTCCATAGGCTGAAGCCGAATATTTTGCAGATGATGTTCAACACAACAAATACAAACAAAAACATCGTGATATAAACGGACAACATTAAACTGGCGAGCGGCTTGATGGAGTCGAGCCCGAAGTGTCCGATCGTGTAGGCCATGGCTCCGAATGCGCCGAGCGGAGCGGCGCGCATAATGTAACCGATGATCTTAAAAAATACGTGCGAGATTTTGTCAAAGAAATCAATGACACTTTTTCCTTTTTCCCCTAACGCCGCAAGACCGACTCCGAATAGAATAGAGAAGAATAAGACCTGCAGAATATCCCCTTTAGCGAAGGCATCAACCATATTGGACGGAACGATGTGGGTGATAAACTCAATCCAATCAATCCCCTGTCCGCCATTTGCCGTGTACTGTGACACGTCTCCTTTTTCGAGCTTGCTGTAATCCAAGCCTTCTCCCGGTTTCATAATATTGACGACAAACAGCCCGATGATGAGCGCGAGCGTTGTGACAACCTCAAAATAAATAAATGCTTTTCCCCCTACTTTTCCAACCTTTTTCATATCGCCCATTTTTGCAATCCCGAGGACGATCGTAAAGAAAATGATTGGCGCGATCACCATTTTTACAGCGTTGATAAATGTATCGCCGAGCGGTTTCATTTCTTTGCCGACATCAGGCCACACCAGTCCGACAATGACCCCGATAATGACCGCCGTTATGACTTGAACGGTTAAGTTTTTGAATAGCTTAGACAGCTTCAATTTGTCCATCCCCCTGTCTTGTCATACATTTATGTGTCTTTCTTACTAGAATGATAGCGTTTTCATTAAAGAGGGGGAAGCTTATGATCATAACGGACATTTTGGTCTTTTTGGTCTTTTGTCAGGGTACAAACAAATAGCGGTTGACCGGACGGCCCACTCCCCCGTACTGTACGTCCAATTTAATCTTTCCATCCTTTTCTAAATAATCGAGATAGCGTCTTGCGGTGACCCTGGCGATTCCCAGAGCGTTTGCGACCTGTTCAGCGGAAAGGGATGTTTTTTGCTGCTTCAAGTAGGTCATGACCTCATTCATTGTGAAATGATTTAAACCCTTGGGCAATTCTTCGGCGGATTGCTGCGGCATATTGAGAATCATGTCCAGCTGAATTTGTGATAGTGTCTCGTTTTCTTCTATTCTTCGTTTATATTGTTTGTATTTTTCAAGCGACTGCTTCATCCGTTCGATTTTGAAAGGCTTCAGAATATAATCGGCTGCTCCGTTTTGCAGCATCAGATTGATGGTTTCTTTATCTTTTGCCGCGGAAACGACAATGACATCGACTTCGAGCTTTTGCTTTCTGATCTCTTGTAACGTTTTGACGCCATCTTTTTTAGGCATATAGACGTCAAGTATGACAAGGGCCGGTCGGTTTTCTTTGATCATCTTAATGCCTTCTTCCCCGTTTCCCGCCGTTCCGCATACTTCAAAGCCTTTTACACTTGCGATGAATTCTTTGTTCACTTCCTGAACCATTGGATCATCTTCTATCAAAAGAACCTTTATTGTCTCCTTAACTGCCATGAATTCTTTCCTCCCCCTTCATTGGAAATACGATTGAAAAGGACGTTCCCTGCCCCTCGTGCGATGCGACCTCTATCGTGCCCAATCCTTTGTCGGTGATTTGTTTGACTAAATAGAGGCCATAGCCCGTCCCGCCGGTTTTATTCATTGTAAATCCTTTATCATAAAGATACGGAATGTGCGCTTTTGAAATGCCGCATCCGTTGTCTTCTATTAAAATCGCAAGCACTTCATCTGTTTGTTCTATGCTGATATCAATTCGTTTGTCTTCCGCATGGACCGTGTCATATGCTCCGAATGCATTTTCGATCAAGTTTCCGAGCAGCACAACGATATCATGCTGATCAATATGTTCGGGGAAATCCCGGAGACTGCTGTTTTCGTCAATAGACACGTGAATGCCTAGCTCTTTTCCTCTTTTTATTTTACTTAAAAGCAGTCCGGCCGCGGCATCATTCCGGATGGATTGGTGAAGAAATTCATTGACGCTTTCCTGCTCTGAAGAAGCCTGAAACGCCAATTGCATGGCTTTATCAGATTTCCCTAGCTGTATCAGCCCCGCAATGGTATGGAGCTTGTTCATATGTTCGTGATTTTGGACACGAAGCGCGTCTACAAAGTTTTTGACGCCGGTCAGTTCCTCAGCCATTTTTGCCGCTTCGGTGCGATCTTGAAAAATGGCGACGGCGCCGATGACTTTTTTCTTCATGACAATCGGAATTCTGCTGCTCATAATGATTTTTCCGCTGACCTGTATTTCTTCGTTGTAAACGGGTTTGTTCCGTTCCACGATTTCCGGCAGCCGCGAATCTTTGAGTACGTCCCAAATCAGCTTTCCGACCAGTTCGCCCTTCACTTCGAAAATCTGCTTTGCTTTTTCATTAAATATCGTAATGATGTGCTGATTATCAATGGCAATGACACCTTCATTGATGGAGTGAAAAGTAGCTGTCCGTTCCTCAAACATTCTCACAATCTCATACGGTTCGAGCTGAAACATTTGTTTTTTAATGTGGCGCGCCAGCAAAAAGGAGCCCGCCAGCCCAAATCCGAGGGTGAGCATCACGATGAAAAGGATGTCGCGCTTCAAGTTTATGATAATATCGACGATGCCCGGCAGTTTTTTTCCGACAAGCGCCACTCCGATCTGATTTAATTCCTGATCCTTAACCGGATAAAAAGCGCGGACGGCTGTCCCGATTTCGCCTTTTGCCTCTGAGAAATAAATATGTTCTGCAAATGCGGCTTCTTCGTCTGCCCCCTCGGATCGCTGACCGATCATGGCGCTGACGGGGTGAGAATAGCGAATATGATCCATGTCCATCACCACGATGTAGTCAGCTTCGTTGATAATACGGATTTGCTCAACGGCACTGCTCACTTGTTCGTTTTGATGTTGCTCTGTTAACGCCTGTTTGACGTCTGTAAGCTCCGAAACGGTTCTGGCTGTGTTCATCAGCCGTTTTTTCAGCTCGCGCTCCTCTGTATGCTGGATATTCCCAATGAGGACAATGCCTCCGATAAGTAAAGAAAAAGTAACAACAATGTATGACAGGATGGTAATTTTCCACCGGATCGAAAGCTTCCTCTTTTTCATGGGCTTCTCCTTTCCCCTCTTCATCTTTACGAATGGCTTCGCCCCTATTATGCTTAATCATAAGGGATGACGGGAGGGCCTGAGATGAAGAGTTTGATGACATGCCTCGGATTGATGATACTCGGTATTGTAATCGCTTTATTTATAGGCTTCCATGATCGTGAAGCTCATGAGGAGCTCTATTACGATGATGATCAGGAAGGCTTAAATGACCAGATTGTTTTCAGATTCAGCCATGTGGTTGCTGAAAATACGCCAAAGGGGCTGGCTGCCAATAAATTTGCGGAGTTGGTCCGTCAAAAGTCAGGCGGACACATAAAGATTGAAGTTTTTCCGAATGGGAGTCTCTATTCTGATATTGAAGAAATTGACGCTTTGCGAAAAGGCGATGTGCAATTTATCGCTCCCTCCACCTCAAAGCTCGGGATGCTTTCTCCGGAATGGGGCGTTTTGGACTTGCCTTATGCGTTTACGAGCTACGATGCCGTTCAGGAAGGCTTAAACGGCGAAATCGGGACGCAGCTGTTTGCTTCTTTAAAGAAAAATAATATGAAAGGGTTGGCTTATTGGACAAACGGCTTTAAGCAAATCACATCCAATAAGGGTCCGATTCGCACGCCTGATGATTTAAAGGGCCAAGCGCTCCGCATTATGCAGAGCGACGTGATTGAAGACCAATTCCGGCAGCTCGGCGCAGCGCCCCGTCAGGATTCGTTCAATTCTACCTTTCAGTTATTAGAAAACAACCTTGTCGACGGGGAAGAAAATACAATCTCCAACATCTATTCTAAAAAATTTTATAATGTTCAGGACTATTTGACAATCAGCAATCACGGCTATCTCGGCTATGCCGTCATGACGGACGAGCATTTTTGGAACTCACAAACAGAGGAAACAAAGCGCATTCTGACTGAAGCGATGAAGGAAACGACGGAGTGGAATGAAAAACACGCCGAACAAATGAATAAGGATCAGCTTAAAGAGATCAAAGAGAATTCCCCGATCAGCATCTATCAGCTGACAAAGGCAGAGCAAGATGAGTGGATGAAACGCCTTGATCCGGTGTATCAGCAATATGAATCGGTGATCGGCCGTAAATTGATTCGCGAGCTGCTGGAATTGCGGAAGTCTTACGAAACTGATTCGTAGCAGGTTTTGCCGTCCCGATACTCTCTTTTTCGTTTGATGCATGTATCCGAGGGGGATATAGAGAGTGATAAAACGAAAAAGGAGATGGGGATACATGTTCAAACATACAAAGATGCTTCAGCATCCGGCTAAACCAGACCGGCCAGATCCATTATTCGCTAAGAAAATGCAGGAAATTTTAGGCGGGCAATACGGAGAAATTTCTGTTGCCATGCAGTACTTATTTCAAGGATGGAATACACGAGGTAACGAAAAATATAAAGATTTAATCATGGATACGGCTACCGAAGAGATCGGCCACGTTGAAATGATCGCCACAATGATCGCAAGACTTCTTGAGGACGCTCCGCTTCATGAGCAGGAAGAAGCTGCTGATGATCCGGTAATCGGCTCCATCATGGGAGGCATGAATCCTCATCACGCTATCGTATCTGGACTTGGCGCGATGCCGGAAAACAGTACAGGCGTTCCTTGGAGCGCAGGGTATATCGTAGCGAGCGGAAACCTTTTGGCAGATTTCCGGGCTAATCTGAATGCCGAATCACAGGGAAGATTGCAGGTCGCGCGTCTCTATGAGATGACAGATGATAAAGGCGTAAAAGACATGCTGGCCTTCTTATTGGCACGCGATACGATGCACCAAAACCAATGGCTTGCGGCGATTAAAGAATTAGAAGCGCAGGAAGGTCCTATTGTTCCGGGCACATTCCCTAAAGCTCTTGAAAAGCAGGAATTTTCCCATCAGCTAATTAATTTCTCAGAAGGCGAAGAAAGCGCCAAACAAAACTGGCTGAATGAAGCAGCGCCTGACGGAGAGTCTTTTGAATATGTGAAGGAACCGAAAGCGTACGGAGAGATGCAGACATTAAATCCGGTTCCGCCATATGTGCACAATACGCTTCCTGGCCGGGAGTAAAAAAACAGCCCTGTAATAGGGCTGTTTTTATTGCCTTTGAATCGTCCAGCCCGGTTCGCGTTGAACGTTGCTTGTCATGAGAAAGCGCTCTGTGTCGACTGGGGGTTTTTCTTGATACAGTTTGACTTGTATGGAGCGAAATGTGCCTTGCTGCTTAGTGTTAGCGTAGATCCTGTCATGTTCATTGGTCATGAATTCTTCGTATGTTTGTTGATCTTCCCACACGCCAACGACTATTGCAGTAAACATGCCGTTCTCATTTTTTCTCCATCCTCCGGCTTGTTTAATAAATCCATTTACGTACTTTAATTCTTCCCACCTTGACTGCGCTTTTGAAAATGCTTCCTTATATGCGGCTTCCACTTCACATTTCATTTCTTTAATCAGCATGTTCTGTCTCCGTGATCAGCGTTTCGGCGTGACTATGCTCAATACATAGGTTCACGGTTCTCACATATGACCTTGTGCGGTGAACGGTTCCTTTAGGTACCAGTAGTGAGTCATTCGATCTCAAAACCGCCGTTTCTTTGTCTTTAAAATCGATGTACAAATTCCCCTTCCAGAATGATGAATAATTCGTCGGACTCCGGATGGACATGCCAGTCATATTCTCCCGTAAATACTGCGAGACGGAGGCAGTGATCATTCACCTCTGAGACTGAAAAATTCGCGTACCTGCCTTTTATTTCATTTGCCATGCTGATCAAGTTCTGTATATCCGGCATTTACTTGCATCCCCTTTTTTCATCTATTGTAACGGGGACGGTTGTTTTCACAAAGAATTTTCTGACAACAAAAAAGGTTTTTTCAAACACCAAAAAGCGATCTCAGATTAGACCTGGATCGCTTTTTGGGTACAGTTTGTCTGCCTGTTGTATTTACAATGCTGATTAATCGTTGCGATTGTTGTTGTTTCCGCCTTTTGAGCCAATTTCTTGATAGAATTCTTTGTCGTGGTTTTTGCTAGTGGCTTCTCCGCCTTTTTGTCCGATTCCTTGATAGAATTCTTTGTCATGATTTTTGCTGGTGGCTTCTCCGCCTTTTTCGCCAATCTCTTGATAGAATTCTTTGTCATGATTTTTGCTGGTGGCTTCTCCGCCTTTTTCACCGATCTCTTGATAGAATTCTTTGTCGTGGTTTTTGCTGGTGGCTTCTCCGCCTTTTTCGCCAATCTCTTGATAGAATTCTTTGTCATGGTTTTTGCTAGTAGTTTCTCCGCCTTTTCTACCTGCTTCTTCTCTACTCATTTTGTTATCTTGTGCCATTTTGAATTCCTCCTTTAATTGGTGTTGCTTGTTGATTTCCCGCTCTTATATCTTTTAAACAAAGAAAACACATTGAATGTGTTTCGGCATGTCCGGTAACCTCGGAATCGTTGTCAGGACGGGGCTCACGCAGGAAAACATTCAGATTGCTCCAATGCTCGCTATCCGTAATTTCAGGTTTCACTCGCGGTGAAAGTACGGCAAAAATCTATAAAAAAAAGCAGCCGGAATTTGGCGTCCGCCTGCTTGGTTTCTTCTATTCTGTTTCTTTCAGCCGTTCCAGAATGCGCCGTTTTTTGTAAAGCATCATGCCTGTTTCCGCGATGCTGTGTAATGCCGACCGATTGGCAGAAGCCCCGAAGACCATGCCCGCCACCGGCACCATTTGAAAGAACTTCTTCCAGCCAAAGGAGTCCCGGTAGCTGTATACGACTTCCCGCCAGCCTTGAATTTGGGAAGCGGCGCTTTTATATGTACGCGAGTCTTGATCGTAGTCTTTTAATTCTTTCAGGATTGATTTTTTTCCGACAATGTCGGCTGAGCTGAGCTGCAAACATTTCACGATGAATACCCGCTCTTTTTTTTCTTTAGGGTCATAGCCATAAGCGACCGCGATGTCTTGCAGCGTTTTTAATGATAATCCGAGTACTGCCGGAATATCAGCGGCCAGTGTAAATACACCGCCTACGCCTGTTGTGGCTCCTTGAACGGCTGCGGCATTGGCCCGGTTCCGCCCCATGCTTTCCGCAATGTCGTCCATAATGGCAAGCGGAGCTTTTTGAACATCTTGAAGCGACTCAATCGGCTCATCAGGCAGCTTCTTTTGAAAATGCTTGATAATTTGTTTCTCAGATGTGAGGTACTGCCCGCCCGTTTGAATAAAGCTCCCCACTTCATCCAGCAGTGTGCCGATTTTTTTATGGATAAAATCAGGAGTCAGCTTGTCCAGCAGCTGAAATGGGAGACGGCTGAGCTTATCCCAGAACCAGACTTTTTGCTGTTCCTTTTCCCATTTTTCAATTTCCTTCAATTGTTTTTGAAGATCTTCTTGATGTTCAGTCACCCAACCAGCACTTCCCTTCTTTTTTTCTACTATATAGTATACCTTCATTTTTCCCAGGAACGTTTTCTTTTTACACCTTTGGGTATCATTTTTATAAAAGCTAAAGGAGTGACAGACATGCCTTGGTCAATGAAAGATTATCCGAATTCGTTTAAAAATCTTGATAAGCCTGTGAAGAAAAAAGCGATTGAAATCGCCAATGCCATGATTAATGAGGGCTATGAAGAAGGCCGCGCGATTCCGATCGCCACAAGCCAGGCGAAGGAATGGGCGCAGCATGCATCGAAGGATGAGATTGATGATTTCGTTAAACATGATAATGTAACGAAACGGGATCGTGACAGCGACAGCGGGGCCAGACCCGAGCTGATGGACAAAGCCGAGCATGTCATCAAGCATAAAGAGGGATGGGCCGTTAAAACGGAAGATGCGAAGCGGGTGACAGAAGTCAAAGATACGAAGCAGGAAGCCATCAGCCGCGCTAAAGAAATAGCTGAAAATAAAGGCACTGAAGTCATCGTTCATAAAGCGGATGGCAGAGTCCAAAAAAAGATGGACATGGAGAAATAACAACGAAAAGCGCAAATATGTCAGCAATATGCTTTCAAATGTTTGGAACATAAACAGAACGGCTATTGATCAGTAAATAACCAAGGAGAGGTGAATACCATGCTAGGCTTTTTAGTATCTTTACTTGTTGCAATTGTTATAGGTTTAATCGGAAGTGCGATTGTCGGAAATCGGATGCCCGGAGGAATTATCGGATCTATGATTGCCGGACTTATCGGGGCATGGATCGGTCACGGACTTCTCGGAACTTGGGGTCCAAGTCTCGCAGGATTTGCGATTATTCCCGCCATTATCGGCGCAGTGATCTTTGTTTTCTTATTAAGCCTTGTGTTCCGCGGAATGCGGAAGGAAGCTTAAATTCATTATCAGAAAACTGACAGCCGGCACCGTTTCTTCAATGGAACGGTGCCTTTATTTTATGGACCTTTATTTAAAGACTTTACATATCATGTTACATATCAGGGAAACATTTTACGGTCAGTTTTTGACAGTCATTGGTTGACAACAGAACCTGATGGTCATATGATGTAGATAAAATAATTTGGACTAAGGAAACTATTTGTTATACGGTAAAAACATAAGAATTCAGGTGATGACATGATGGATAAAGACATCTCAGCACAATCTCCGCGCACGAAAGCAGTACAGGACGCCCTTGACGGAAAAATCAGGGGATTCAGAGGGCTTCTCCCTTTCTTAGGCCCTGCTTTCATAGCGGCTATTGCTTATATTGATCCAGGTAATTTCGCGACAAATATATCAGCGGGCTCTAAGTACGGGTACATGCTGTTATGGGTTATTTTGTTTTCTAATATTATGGCGCTTTTGATACAGTCTCTCTCAGCCAAGCTTGGTATCGCAACCGGCAAAAACCTGCCGGAAGTTGCGCGGGAGGAATTCCCAAAACCGGTTTCCATCGGTTTATGGATTCAAGGGGAGCTCGTGATTATAGCGACCGACCTTGCGGAATTCATCGGCGCAGCTCTTGGGCTTTATTTGCTGTTTGGCATTCCGCTGCTTGAATCTTCTATTATCGCGGCTATCGGTTCGTTCGCGATTTTAGAGCTTCAGCGCCGCGGCTACCGCTCGCTGGAAGCAGGCATCGCCGGCATGCTGTTTGTCGTGGTGATCGCTTTTGCCCTGCAAACCTTTTTCGCAAAGCCGGATGTCGGCTCAGTGATGAAGGGGCTTTTCATCCCGACGTTCCAAGGCACTGACAGCGTGCTGCTTGCCGCCGGAATCCTGGGAGCCACCGTTATGCCGCACGCGATTTACTTACACTCCGCCCTTACCCAGCGGCGGGTAGTCGGCACGACGGATGCTGAACGGAAAAAGATATTCAGGTTTGAATTTATTGATATATTAATAGCCATGTTAATCGCGGGTGCGATTAATGCCAGCATGCTGATTGTGGCCGCTGCACTGTTTTTTAAAAACGGATTATATGTAGAAGATCTTGATGTTGCGTTCGACCAATTCGGAAGCCTTGTCAGTCCCATATCCGCCGTGTTATTCGGTATCGGTTTGCTGATTGCGGGGCTGTCCAGCTCATCTGTCGGCACACTTTCAGGCGATGTGATCATGCAAGGCTTTATCCGCTACCGCATCCCGCTTTATGTACGGCGGTTCATCACCATCATCCCGCCGATTATCATTATTGCATCAGGAGTAAATCCGACTTCGGCTCTTGTGCTGAGCCAGGTTGTTCTTTCCTTCGGCATCGCATTCGCATTGGTTCCGCTCATTATGTTTACGAGCAATAAGCGGATTATGGGCTCATTAATCAATGCGAAATGGGTGACCATGATTTCCTGGGTGATCGCAGTGCTGATTGTTGCTTTAAACATATTTTTGATTGTGGATACATTACGATAGAAAAAACCGGCCAAAGATGGGCCGGTTTTTGTCTTGGTTTAAAAGCTCATTGGTATCATTTTTTACATGAATTTGTTATGATAGAAGAAAAAATTGGAGTTTGATTATGTCAGTGTTTATTTTGTTTTATTTATGGATTGTCCCTATTGTTATTGGAATTGTTTGTTCTGTTATTGCTTATAAATCAACGGGTAAAAAAATGAGAATTGCGCCTGGCATCGCCATGGTAGTGCTCAGCATCATTTCCTTAATAACCGCATTTACGGTCGGCAGTGCCAATTATCACGTGTTTATCGGCGGAATGTTTTTATTCGGCACCTTGTTGGTCGGTTCTGGGTTTCCTATTTTCTTTGCTATTTCAAAACAAAGGTCAAAATAAACATGTTTATACACTTCAGCTTAAAGAGGAAAACAGCCACTTTTTTCCTCTTCGATCTTTGTACACAACATACCTAGTATGATTTTTTATGTTTTTCACTAAATGGATGACATATGGTTAAGTTTAAGAATCCACCTACGAGACGTCTAGCCTTCTTTAAGATTCACTAGGTAGATACTTCCTTATCTGTTCTAAAACGATTATTTTAAAGCTAATTAAACACTGTAGACAATTAGTCGAACAGTATTTGGAATTCACAGTTAGGTTTATTTCGAGTTAATTATTAAAAATAAAAAATCCCTAAGATTAGCAAAAAATAAAAACAAGTAACAAAATAGAACTGTCCCGCTTAATTTTTTGTTTTTAAAAAAAATGCATTTATCATTTTGTTCTTTTCTTGCGTAATTGAAATCACGATAACAAGCGTAAATCATTCCGATTGACCCTAATAAATAAACAATAATCCTAATGTAATCAAACATAAAATTCCTCCTGAAGTGGATTGAGAAGACATAATAATTATAACAACCACACATTTAAGTTTAAATATCTTTTTACACATTTGGATTTTTCAGGGTTGGTTTTAGTGATTTTCCAAAGCGTGATTTGACTTTATTATTGAACCTTAATAAGAACTGAGACAGTTTTCTATACTCTTTATCAGTTATAAATAGTAAGTCAAGGGCTATCATTATAAAACCAAATTGGAAGAGCCCCATGAAAATAATTATGGATAAATGAAATAGAATTGAACCAATAAGCAGCGGGATTTTAAAATATTTATTCAAAATTAATATTGGAAACATAAGTTGAAGAAACAAAGCAGAGTAAGTTCCAAATACTAATACATAAGGGTTATCTATGATAAAATTTGTAAAGCTCTTGTTTATACTATATTCATCAACCTGCAATATGTAATAGAGTGCTGTACCATGTACCCACATCTTCCCTTGCGCTTTATTAAAACCTGCAAAAAAATACAGTAAAGATATTTGAATCAATGAAATCATTATTGAAAAATTATGAATAATAATTGAAAATTTAGGCTTTTCATTTAAATCCGACTTAGTATTGATAGTGAAATATTCACCTAAAGATGCAAAAATAAGATATAACATAATAAGAATAAGAATATTATTACCACCATCATGGATATATGGATTCCTTTGGTATAAAGACCACACCCAAATAAAATTTATAATGCTAACTATTCTCATTCTATATCCTAAAATATACAAAGTATTAATCACTATTCCACTTACGAAAATCAACTCAAAATATACGAATGAATTATTGAAAAGGTAAAGCGAAGTATAACCATAATTTTCGAGACACTTATCAAAAGAATAAAAAGCATTTGGTCCCCATATTTCGTATCTTTGTGCAAAGTGAATTAAATAAGTAAACATAATATGTAAACCAATAAATATTCTTAAAATACTTGCACCAATTAAAAACTGCATTTCATTTGACATTAAATAACTAAATTTTTGTAGTTTATTTAATATACTAGACAAATTTAACATCACCCCTTTGTTAATATATTGATATGTGGAAACTCCATCACATTATATTTAGACTTTCCATTCTTTCCGTACTCAGGAAAAGATTCTATAGATAATTTAATATCCAGTGACTCTAATTTTACTTTCTTGCTTTTCTCAATTTTTTCCACAGCTATATTAGATATAATTTGTGTGTACTCATTCTCAACTATTTGTTTATGTTTCTTTTTATCAGTGGATTTTAGATACGGTTGTATTTCAAAGACCGCACCAGAAAGTGCAGTTTTCATTAGTCTGTTTGGAGAAAATAAATTATTCTTAATATCTAAATTATAACTCTCTGTAATATCAATCCACTCTGTATATTCTTTTTGCCCTTTGTTATTTGTATATGTCCCTCTACAAATTATATTGTTATTTGTGCTTACAGGATCCGGAGCGAATAACTGCCAATTTTGAGTAAATAGCGGGTTCATATATGAAGAAATTAATTTTTCATGCTTAAAGTTTACAGGATTTAATGGCAGGTTATACATTACCATCATAATTGTATGAAGTATTACAATTAGCGAAAGCATAAACACAAGGATGTTATACTTCTTCTCGTTCTTTTTCAATTACAGCACCTCCAACTAGAAGGGAAGGGGAAAAACCCTTCCTTATCACCTGCCAAATTCAGCAATTTCTGAAATATCTGTATCTGTGTGATCCTTCGGATTGACTATATAACAAGCATATTTTCTAGCGGGGGCGGCACTATATATAGATTGTGCCTTGGCCTTTTTTGCTTGTTTTCCTACCCAATTTCCAGCAGCTTTAATACCATCATAAACTGCTGCACTAACTATACCAGCAGCAACTCCCGCAGCAAAAGCATTTTTTGTTGTGAAATCATCTTCATCAGTTTTTAATTCAATATTTTTCACTTGTTTAATTTGTTCTGGTGCGGCTTGTGTTGTATAAGAATTTACAAAAAATGTGACTCCCAATACAGCAATTGAAATCGTACTCAACAACTTTTTTTTCATAATCAATTCACCTCTTTTAATTAATGTATGTCCCAGTGAAAATAACTATCTACTTATAATTCACCCCTTTAATTTTTTAAAAATACAAGCCTATAATAACATACTAATTTTTTACATGTAAACCATTTTATTGAATAATATTTCAAGCTAAATTAATCAAAAATTTAACCTAAAATATAGATTTTAATTCCGCCCTTTATTATTTAATCTAATTAAAAAAGATTATTGAGAGAATTCTCAATAATCTTTTAAATTTAGTATATTATTTTTTAGAATAATCGTTTTAAACTTTTCTTCAATGAAGGCATTTCTATTTTTTGATTTTCGAAGAAGTTTTTCAGCATATATTTGCTGAAGCCTTTTGCTTGTCCATATGTGATTTTCCCTGGAAGCGGCGGTTCATTTCCGATAATGGCGTCAATGACAACCGGCTGATTGGAATTGAGCGCTTCATGGAAAGCTGGGGCCAAGTCTTCATGCTTTGTCACTTTAATTCCTTTTGCCCCGCAGCT
The DNA here is from genome assembly GCF_001584335.1 of Bacillus atrophaeus. Classification (GTDB taxonomy): domain Bacteria; phylum Bacillota; class Bacilli; order Bacillales; family Bacillaceae; genus Bacillus; species Bacillus atrophaeus. The sequence goes on along the minus strand of NZ_LSBB01000003.1, from coordinate 96,975 downwards.
TTCTGCAAATGCGGCGTAATCCACATTCTGGAGTGTGGTGCCGTAGTCAATATTGCCTTTCACCTGCTGTTCATATTCGATCATGCCTAAGTTTTCGTTATTTAAAATAACGACGGTAATAGGCAAATTATATTTCACGGCGGTCGGCAGATCCTGCATTACCATGGAAAAGCCGCCGTCTCCGCATATGGCGATAGCCTGACGTTCCGGTTCAGCCAAGCTTGCAGCGATGGCACCCGGCAGGCCGCAGCCCATTGTCGCGAGCCAGCTTGAAACGATGAAATCCTGATTCGTCATTTTAAAATGGCGCGCCATCCATACGGTCACTGTGCCCACGTCTACCGATAATACGGCATCATCAGCCGCCGCATCCTGCAGTCTGGCGATGACTTGCTGCGGTTTAAGCGGGTTAGTGGCTTCTGTTTCATCCTTTTCGATCTCATTCCACCAATGCTTCATATGATCTGTGCACGCATTCAGGAATCTTCTGTCCTCTTTGCGTTCGATATACTCTGTTAATTCCCGCAATCCAAGAGCCGCGTCACTGACGATTCCTGCGGTAACCGGATAACGCTTTCCGATTTTCTCCGGATTAGAGTCCAGCTGGATCGCCGGTGTGTCCTCTGGCAAATAATCACGATAAGGAAACGACGTCCCGAGCATGATTAACAGGTCGCATTCCTCCATTGCCTCGTAGGCCGGTTTCGTCCCGATCTGGCCGAGGTTGCCGAGAAAGTGCGGATGCCTGTCAGGCACAACGCCTTTTGCCGGCAGAGTGACGACGATTGGCGCGGCGGCTTTGTCCGCGAAAGTGAGCAGCTCCTGTTTTGCTGATTTCAGCCCTTGCCCTGCTAAAATAATCGGTTTTTTCGCGTTATTAATATATTGGGCGCAAGTGACAAGCTGTTCTTTTTTCGGCTCGATATTCCCTTCAATATACGCCGGTGATGTATATACCGGCTTTTGTTTAATCTTTTCCGCAAAGAGATCGTCCGATACCGTCAAGACCGCAACGCCTTTTTGGCTGTAAGCGGTGCGGATCGCCTGATTCAGAAGATCCGGCAGAGATTCTGCTGTATGTACCTGCTGGTTAAATACCGCCACATCTTCAAACATCTGCTCCAATTTAATTTCTTGAAAATAATCCCGTCCGATTTCATTGGATGATACTTGTCCCGCAATGGCAAGCACCGGAACACCGTCCGCTTTTGCATCGTACAGGCCGTTCAGTAAATGTACGGCTCCGGGCCCCGCGATGGAAAGGCAGACGCCGATTTTGCCGGTGAGTTTAGCCTCAGCCGCGGCAGAAAGCGCAGCCACCTCTTCGTGGCGGGTCTGAATGAATGTCAATTTGTTTCTTTCATGCCTTAACTCTTCAATAAATTCGTTAATGCTGTCTCCGGGAATTCCGTATACATGATTGACTCCCCATTGTTCTAGCAATTCTGTTACTGCTTGTCCTGCTGTTTTGTGTGACATGCCGTATCCTCCTTTTACCTATTGCATACCACAGGAAGAGTTTGTTAAAACCTAGAGGATACGTTTGATCTGGTGAATTTTTTTCTAAGCAGATCGAGAGTCGCAAGGACACTGTGATCCGGCAGTACTTTTTTCAGATTCATAGCCTTGCTTGTAAAATCATTAATTTGTTCTTTTCGGTTCGGAATCATGAGAGCCGGCAATCGATGGGGATGAAACCATTTTGTGTTTGCGGTTTCTGTACCGTGTTTCAGTGCTTTGCCGCCCGTAATCCTGCCGTTGACAATATGCTGCACATCATGTATTTTGTATGAAATGTCAATGATGTGCCCCGTTTCCATTCTTCAACCGTTTCATCTTGTTCAGCCCTTCCGCCGGGCAAATCCCACAGCGGTACATCTTTTCGTTTTACAAGTAAAATGCCTTGCTCTTTATTGCATACGACCACAAAAGCTCCTTGTGTTTTCATGAGCATCCGCCTTTCACTATCATTTTAATAAAAAAATCCAATGTGAAGCTTCACAGAAAAAAAGACCGAGGCAAGTGATCCCCGGTCTCTTTCGTCATTTATTTCTTAAAATGATAAGGCAATGTAGCGACGATGATATCTTTTTTCCAGAACAGCCGGACTCTCAGCAGGAAGGCTGATTGGTTGTGCAGAATCGTATGCCAGCGTTTTTTTGTGATAAATTGCGGAAACAGCACCATAACGGAAAATTGACGCTTTCTCGCTTTGGCTTCTACCGTTTCCAGAAACTTATCGAATGGATGCACCAGACTTCTGTATGAAGAGTGGAGCGTGACGAGGCGGACTCCGTTGTTGAGCTCTTCCCAGCGTTTTTCTACTTTTTTCTCATGTTCTTTATCGAATGAAACGTGCACGGCGATCACTTGGTCTGATAAGGATTTCGCATATTGAATTGATTTTTCCACTACGGTTGTGACACCGGCGATCGGCACGATAACAACCGTTCCTTTAATTTCCTCTGCCGGTTTATTGACGATGCGCAGCTGTTCGCCGACAGAAGTATAATGATTTTTGATCGCAAAAAACAACAGAACAACCGGCGGCATGAATATAAGCACGGGCCAAACAAGATAGAACTTCGTCACGAACAATATCGACAGCACCATAAAAGAAATCGCGGCGCCGGCGGCATTGATCATCATTTTACCCGCCCAGCCTTTCGGTTTTTGCCTGATCCATTTGACGCACATGCCCGTTTGCGACAAAGTGAATGGAATAAATACGCCCACTGCGTATAAAGGAATTAAATGTTCGGTCTGTCCGCCAAATAACAGAATGAGCAGGATCGACGCAACGCCGAGAAAGATAATGCCGTTTGAAAATCCTAAACGGTCTCCTCTTACCGTAAACATGCGCGGCATATACTGATCTCTCGCCAAGTTAAAGGCAAGCTGCGGAAAAGCGGAAAAACCCGTATTTGCCGCAAGAATTAAAATTAGCGACGTGACGCCTTGTATAACATAATAAAAACTGTTTCGGCCAAATGTTTCTGCGGCGATTTGAGAGATAACCGTTTCGTTCGGTTTCGGCGCTGTTCCGTATCCGAATGCGAGCAGCGTAATGCCGGTAAACAGAACAGCAAGCAAAATCCCCATCATTGCCAGCGTTTTGGCCGCGTTTTTAGCTGACGGATTTTTAAATGCCGGAATCGCGTTTGAAATGGCCTCCACACCTGTAAGAGCCGAACAGCCGGATGAAAAAGCTTTTAGTAATAAGAACAGTGTAATTCCGGCGACCGGCGTGCCGATCGGCGTATGGTGGGCAGTGTCGATTTGGCCGGTCGCGAGCTTATACGAGCCGACCGCGATCAAGATGATGAGTGCCACTACAAACAGGTAAACTGGATAGGCCAGAATGGATGCCGACTCGGACAAGCCCCGCAAATTCAAAATCATGATAACGATGACAAGCAAAACAGCAATCGGCAAATGATAATCATGCAATCCGGGAAACGCCGAGGTAATCGCGTCTGTTCCCGCGGAAATGCTGACCGCAACCGTTAAAATGTAATCGACAAGCAGTGATCCGCCTGCGATCAGGCCCGGTTTTTCTCCGAGATTTTCTTTTGAGACCATATACGCGCCTCCGCCCTGCGGATACGCGTATATAATCTGTCTGTATGAAAGAATCAACGCCAGAAGCAAAATAAGAACACCAGCGGCAATCGGCACTGAGTACCAGAATGCGGCCGCACTGACCGCAGCCAAAATAATCAATATTTGTTCCGTTCCGTAAGCAACCGATGATAAAGCATCTGATGAGAGCATGGCCAGCGCTTTTAGCTTTGTCAATTTTTGTTCTCCGGCTGATTGTGATTTTAACGGTTTTCCAATCAAAAATCGTTTGATTGAATGTAACATGAGTATCTTCTTCCCCTTTACCTTTTAAAATGAACAGTCCCACATTCTAAGTCCCTTTTGGCAATCATATCTCTGTCTTATTTACCATTCGATAAAAGAAAACAGCAAAAAACACAGAGGCAAACGGATGCCCCTGTGCTATAAATCGAACACAGGTTTCATTCATCTCCTCTCATGAACGCTTACGAGGTTAGCTGTCGGATTCGGGCCTATGAGAGTTAGCCCTACCTAAAAAGGATTCACCCCAAGCGGCAAAATGCCGCCGAAATGGGTCCCCCGCTCTGTTTAACAGATTAAGCGATATGTTTTATAAGAGAGATCATACTCCCGTTATGACGGGTTGTAAAGAGGGAAAATGGCTAGAATGAAGAATAAAATTTCTTGTACCAAAACTGGAATAACTAATCCATTTTTGTGACATTTTCATATTATACAGGCAGCAATCCATAAGAAGCCGTGAATGGTCATAAAAAAAAGAGGCTGATTCGCCTCTTTTTATGATTCGTCCCGCCCTCTGTCATTTTTTCTCTTTCTTCGCCGTGCCGTATACCATATCAAGATTGCGGCTATGACGATGATGGCAGCCAATAGGCTGATATACAAAAGGTCCGGCTGTTTGTCTTGGCCTGCTTTTTCTGTTTCAGAATCATTATTTTTTGATTGCAGCTGCTGGTGGTTTGTGAATATCTGCTGGCTGCTTGTTTCATTGATAACAGTCGCTGTGTCATTGTTGCTGTCCAGAGAACTGATCATTTCTTTTGTGATTGATGCGCCTTTCCCCGATAAAGGGGCAAAAACGGCCATGCTGTAACCTGAATCCCATAAAGATGTTTGTGTAAACGCGACTTGTTTTGTCGTTTCATTCAGCATATCGAAGCCCGATACATCATACGTTCCGTTTTTATCCGATGGAACGGTAAGGGTTGACGCTTGCCCCTTCAGAAGCGGGAATTGGTTCACGCCGCCGACAAAAATGAGATGGCGGCCTTTTACATCTTTCCCCTGTACTTCTGATGATGTTTTTATCGTGAAGGCTTGCTGGGCGTCGCTGCCAAATGAGTCTGTAAGCAGCGACAATTCTTTCAGTTTTGACACACTTACGCCGTCAGGAAGGATGATCAGCGTCGGATTGTTCCGGTCTCCGGCGTAAGGAAGCGGCCATGCTTGAAAATCGGCTGTTGCCGCTGTTTCGCTTACAGGGAATGACAGCGTGCTGCTTTTATCAATAAAAAGCCATTTCTCTTCATCCGTATCTATACACGGGTTGTTTTGTTTTAATCCTGTCGCCACAAATTGTATATCTATGTAGCGGTTCTTCTGCACCAGCTTTGGATCGACTTTCAGTGAGACGTGATAATAGCCGGCTTTATCTTCTTTGCCTAACTCATCAAGTCTGACAGAATGCGGCTGTCCGTTAATCATGACTTTCAATTCGGCTGTGCCGCTTCTTGTTTCCGCTTTTTGAATGGTTTCAGATTTTTTCAGCTTAAGCGACAGTTTTGCCGATTGATCTTTATCGTAAACGGCTGTTGTTGGGTAAAAGTAGTGCGGTGATGATGTATTCGCAGATCCGATGGTGATATCATCCGCGCCAAAATTCGCCAGTGTCAGCTCATTGTCCGCTGTTTGTTTATTGTTTTGCAGCTTGTCTATCATTAAGGTTTCGCCGCTCAGCTGTGATGTGTATGTTTGATCGGTGATAACACTGATTTTATCAGCCATCACATGATCTGATTTTGCCGTTACAAACAGAACAGGCTGCTGCTTATCCTTTGCTTTCAGTATTCTTTCAGCCAGCAGAAGCTTTTTTCCTTCCGGTTTCAAGCCGGCTTGTTCAAGAAGCTGTTTTACCTTGCCGTTCCAATGTTGATCAGTTCCTATGAAAATGGTCGGTTTATTTATTTGTTTCGCTTCTGATTCATTGAGATAGGTGATGTTGATCTTGCTGTCTGTAGATTTGAGATAGCCCTCTGTTTTGACGGCTGCTTCAATCTCCGCAGAACTCGGCTTGTCCGGGATGACAATCGCCGTTTCTTCATCAGTATTTCCTGATTGGGCAAAGGGATAAGGAAAATGATCAAGTGTCGCGCCCTTTGATTTACTGTTTTCAGCAAGCATCAGACGGCTGTCGGGATATATTTTGATCCAGTTGCCCGACGTATCCTGCCTGACACAAACGCCCTCTTTCAGTACGCCGTAAAAATTCAATGACACGCTGTGATAACCTTGCGCAGATTGGCTTTTGTTCAATGAAAGCTTCAATGACTTGTGCTTTGAAACCCCCTCAAGCTTTAAGGTTTTTACCGGTTCATTATCAATGGCAACGGTTAAAGAGGATGGGGAAATTAATAAGTCAGAGGTCTCATACTCGATGACCAGCTGCTGGTTTTCAGAAGACGCACCCGCCGGAATTTGGTAAGTCAATTCGGAGCTGTCTCTTGATCCGTACAGTGTAATCAGATCACTTGTGAGCGCCTGCTGCTTGGCCTCAGCACGGTCTCCTTTTCCTAAAATGGAACTGTCGACCTGCAGCTCTTGGGACGCGGCAGCCGCACGGCCCTCCATTGCGATCAGCATAAAGGCTGTACATAATACGATTGCTTTTTTCAAAAAGGTCACCCGCTTTTATTTTGGTTATATCGTTCGGTTTTGTACCATTTTACTTCCTGTCTGAACAGCCGATGTTTAATCTCAACAAATAATGAATAGATAACGAGCACAATCCATGCTTGTGAGTATGTAAAATACATCAGAAACACGATGAACACGTTTTGCCTGTTCATTTCTGTTTTTTCGATGCTTAGCGTGATCATAACCTCCGTCATAAATAAGAAAAAGGCAAGTATCCACAAAATCATCGCCAACAATCCGACTGACAGGTGTAAATCATAAAATAAATTCACAACAAAAATCGTATTTGACATAATGACGCCAAAGAAAAATAAGAAATACGTAAAGAAAAAATAAAACAAATCAAAGATAATTCGTTTTCGTTTCAGCCTGAAAAATCGCGCCAAAAATTTCAGTACGACATACTGATTGCCGCGCGCCCATCTTGTCCGCTGACGCCACCAGACCTTCCACGTTTCCGGTTCTTGCTCCCATGTGACCGCCGCAGGGAAAAAGCGAATATGATAGCCGAGGTTATAGACGCGGATAGTGAGTTCAGTATCCTCCGCCAGCGCTTTGTCATCCCAGCCGCCAAGCTTTTCGATAATGCTTCTTCTGATAGCAAAATTGGTGCCCGGTATTGTCGCGATTTTAAACCATTTCCATCTTCCGCCCTGTGCCATCCACTGAAAACAAATGGTCTCAATGTTGATAAACTTCGTCAGCAGTGTTTTCGCCGCATTGATGACGCGGAATTTCCCTACAACCGCTCCTGCCTGCTGATCATTCATTAAGCCGAGGACAAGGTAATACACCGCCATTTTTTCCGGCGTATTATCAGCGTCATATACACAGATCACATCACCGTTTGATTCAGCAAAACCGGAATTAAGCGCTGAGGATTTTCCCTTTCCGGCGTTCGGGGGTTTGGTGACGACCATTTTGATAAAATCATATTGTCTCGAAAATTCATTGACGATATCACCCGTCCGGTCCGATGAATTGTCGTTTACCACGATAATTTCCAGACGGTCCTTCGGATAATAGAGGTTGACCATGGCTTTTAGCGTCTGCCTGATCACAACCTCTTCATTATGGGCGGGTATCAGGACGCTGACCTTCGGAAGCTCCTTCATGTTTTCTCTCCACTTCGGGATATTCCGCTCAAAGGTCATGTAGTGGCGAAATCCGCCCTGCATCAGAAACATGTGGTAGAGAAGCATAACCCATATTAAACTTAGCGAGATAAAGAACAGAACATTACCCAAGGTTTCTTCTCTCCTTAAAGATTCGTTTTTTCAATGTGGCTCTTAAATAAAAGGTATACATGACAAACATGACAACAAATAAAAGCACCACGGCCGAGAGAATCCACAAGGCCTTTTCCAGCGGGCTTTGCTGGTGATGTTTAACGAACTCCGTAAAGAAGTTAAGCTTGTTTTCCACATGGATGGTGCCGTCTCCGTTTGTGGTGATCTTGACTTTGTCCGTTTTAACAGTCTGTTTTGTTTTCTTTAAATCAAGCCATTCACCGTTCGGAATACGCTCCATTTGATCCACAAGCTCGGGCAGATACTTCATGCCGAGATACGGATGATAAAATCCTCCGGCAACCCCGCCTTCAAAATTAATCATCCGGGAAATGTGATCCTCTATATCACCGAGGGGGTTTTGGTCAGACGTGTCGACAAATCCAATGGTCTCAGGATACAGTGTCATCCCGTGAAGCATGCTCGGCGTTGTCAGAAACGGAGCGGTGCCGGATGTTTTCCACGTCGTATCGCTGAGCTGCACCTGTCCGAATATGCTCGAGAAATAGTCTGAAGCAATCTTGTAGCCTTGCTCAGACATCGTATAGTGAGGCGCTTCAAAGGACAATGGGTACAGGCCGGACGCTGTTAAATCCTCAATGGCAAGCTTCAGCTTTGTTTTTGTATATGTGTTTTCGTTGTCCCGGTACGGCCGGAGATAGCTTTGATACGCCGTTTCATTCGGGAAATTCTGCTCTTTTTCCAGTACGGCAGGCGTGTCTTCCGCGTTTTCCTCTGTAATCGGCTGATCTGCCTTAGCATCCCAAAATTCGAAGCCTTCCCCGGTTTCACTGTACCGATAGGCATGGGTGTATCCGTGAACGATCACGCTGCCTCCCATACTTTGCAGTTTTTTTAAAACTTTGACCATCTTAGGCTTGTCAGACAGATAGACCTTGTCGCCTGTTTCCGGATTCAGATATACCGGAATAACGGACATAACAAATGGGATGTTTCTTTTAGACAGAAAGGAACCTGCCTGAAGCAGCAATTTTTCATCCGACATCGGGCTGATATCCTCAAGCCGCAGGTAGAGCAAGGTGCTGCCCGGAGTTTCACCGAAGGCTTCTCTAAGCTGCTTCGCCGTAATCAAATTGTCGTTTAATAAATCAGTCAGGCCGATATAATAGTCTGACGTTTTCGTTTTCCAGATAAAAGGATGTGTCTGTCCGTCAGATGATTTATAGGTAACCAACGCCTGTCCTTTCAAACCCGATACATCCAGCACGTTAAGCCCGTTCTCCAATGAGAGGCCGGTTTTCTCTTGATTGCTGTGAATCTGATATACGTTTTCCTTGCGTTTCAGACTCAGATGAGCAAATCGGCTGAACTGCTCCGCGTTATAACCGAGGCTGATCAGCGGCTCTTTCCTATCATTGATAAGAGCAACAAGCTTTTGATTAAGCTTTCTTTTTGTTTGTCCGTAATAGATCACACGGTCTTTATCTGCCATGTCCGATGCTTTGACATCTGTATCCTTGCGCACAGTGACATGGGAGGAAAAATGCCCGGCCAGCAAATCGAGTTTTTTGACATTTGCTGACTCTTTTCCGTCTACACTTGAGTAGATGATCAGAATCCCGTTTTGTTGCTTCGCCTCAGCCCGGCTTGGAAAATAAGCAGACGATACCAGAAGCGCCGCGGCACACAGCAGTCGTATTACGTTATAGTTCATTCATCATCATCTCGTTTTCCAGTTCTTCTAAAAATTGTTCAACGGTTTTTAAGTCTTCTCGATAAGGCAAGAAGCACACATGAAAGGTTAATGATACGTATTTTCCGTTTTGCAGCCGATAAGTGTCCAATTGTGTTTTTAATTTTTTCAAAACGGCCGGCATGTGTTCTGCCGGCGTATGCGTGAGCACAATACCGAACCGTTCCTCAGAGGGACGGAATTTTTTATCCGTTTCCCGCACACTTGATCTGATTTGCCGGCTGACGAATGTAAACAGGCGGTCTGTTTCTTTTTCTCCGTATAAGGATTTAAATTCCTTAAAGTAGTGCATGTGTAGCAGCAAAAAGACGAAGGAATTGCCGTATCGCTCTGCGCGCTTCATTTCCTCTGATAATTCAAGCTTCATTCTCTGTTTGTTATCGAAGCCTGTCACTCTGTCTACCGCTACAAAACTCTTGATCTCGGCTTGCAGATGCTTGACCGACTTGCCCAGCCCTCCGGCCAGATCGTGAATTCTTCCAGAAATAAAGGAAAACAGGAGCAGTGCGGCACCCCATATCACAAGTGTTTTAAGCCCTTCAGCCGCGGAAAAGATCGCGACTTGTACGGACTGAAACCATAGTATTAAGCTCCCGAGAATAAACAAAACGATGAGAGTGATCACAAGCGAGTACACCGGGCCGAACCATACCCCGGCGCCAATGACGAGCAGGGTGATGCAGATGATGAGAATGCTTTCTGGTTGCTGCGGCGATACGTAATAAATAAAGATGGATAGGGCCGCAGCCAGCAAAACAATATAACTAAAGATTTTTTGAGTGTCATTGAATGATATTTTCATTAAAAAGCTTCCTTTCAGCCAAAAGCGGCAGCAAATTGTCGAAAGAGTGCGTGTCATTGCCGCTCATATATCCTCCATAATGTGTCTTCAGCGGATCAAGGGTTTCAAACCCGGTCATTTTTTCATATAACGCCTTGATAACGGCGGTGTCTTCTTTTTGTTCAGCCAAAAATAGGATAGCCAAGGCGTAAACAGACGGTGATTCATATTGAACCGCCGGCTTTTTTGTTTCCGCTGAATACCGTCCGTACAGCTTTCCGTTTGCTTCAAACTCCTGCTTAACCCAGTTTGCTGCAGCTGCCGCTTTTTCATCTCCCTTTTTCAAGTGCAGCGCGGCATACAGCTGGTCGATGACATTGACTTCACTGTCGTACTTATATTCTCCCGTCTCTGTGTTGTACGTTTTCGGCAGAAAGCCGTTCTTAAGAGGTGCATGATAAAGAACGTTCAGATTCCGCTGTTCAGTTTCTTCATCTATCAGTCCGTTCTTCTTTAACACCGCTAACGCATCCGGCATGATATAGGAAAGGGTGACGTCTTTTCCCGCTGCTTGAGAGCCGGAATCGTAAAAATCAGTAAACACGCCGTTGTTCATATTGTGCTTTTTCAAAGCGGCGCCGATCTGCCGGGCCGTTTGAGCATATTCATTGTGATTCCAAAGAGCCGCCGCCTGGTCCAGACACAGCATGATTCTGAGATCATCTATCAGAGCGTTGGACTTAGCGGGTATATTGTCTTCAATCTTCCACGTAATCAGATTGTTTTTCATCAGAAAGGATTCGGCAAGGTGCTGATATTGTTCCTGAAAATGAGAGGCGTCCTTTTTGCTGAGTAAAAATTCCATCCAGAGGCCGAGTGATTCGGATAAATAGGCGGGATGATCTTTTAAATTTGTTTGAATCCAGCCCTTTTCGTTCATCAGATTTTGATAGACAAAGTGTTCCGCAGGCTGAAGCGGAACGCTGTTTGGTACATCCGCCGATTCCTTGTGGTCAGCTTTCATGCATCCCGCTGAAAGTCCGATTGAAATCAACAGGATCATGACAAAAATGCTCACGTTCTTCACTGGCAAATCTCCCTTTTCATCTGAAACTCAGTCAGACGATTATTATATATGGCTGAGAAATAAAATGTAAGAATCAAATTATTATAATAATGGGTATTTACACCTAAAATGCAAATTATATTTACTATAAAAGAAAAAAATGCAGATTACTAGCTTTTTTTTCCTTTTGATCAACAGGAAAAACATGCCTTTAGACCATTAAAAAAAGAAACCTGCTGATCAATCGCAGGTTTCTTTTTTATTATTTATCCAGACCGAGCTTTTTCAGCTGTTCCGCCAGCGCGTTATTAATCGGCTCGTCTTTGTTTTGTTGTTTCAGATATGAGGATACATCCCGTTTAGAGGCGCGTCCTGTTTTTTCTTTAGATTTGCGTTTTTCAAAAACGGACAGTTTTTCGCGGTGGCCGCAGACGCACGCGAAGATTTGTCCTTCTCCCTGCCCGCGCAGCTCCAGCTTCTTGTGGCAGTTCGGACAGCGGGCATTTGTTTTTCTGGCGATTGTTTTTCTGCTTCCGCACTCCCGATCCTGGCATACAAGCATTGTGCCGCGTTTGCCGTTTACTTTCAGCATCATTTTGCCGCACTCCGGACAGGCTGTTCCCGTCACATTATCGTGCCTGAAGGTTTGGCTGCTGTTTTTTATGTCTTTCACTGTTTCGTTCGCGTAGGCCTTCATTTCTTTAATAAAGACGGATGATTTCAATTTCCCTGCCGCAATGGCAGAGAGTTTTTGCTCCCACTCTCCTGTAAGAGCCGGTGATTTTAGATCCTCAGGAACGAGCTGTAACAGCTGTTTTCCTTTTGAGGTGATGAAAATATCTTTATCCTTTTTCTCAATTAAAAAGCTGTTAAACAGTTTTTCAATGATATCGGCGCGGGTTGCGACTGTGCCTAACCCGCCGGTCTCGCCCAATGTTTTAACAAGATTCTTCTCATCTCCCCGCATAAAAGCGCTTGGATTTTCCATGGCGGACAGGAGAGTTCCTTCATTGAAACGCGCAGGCGGCTTTGTTTGGCCGCTTGTTTCCTTCAAGGCGCGCACTGGCAAACTATCGCCTTTTTGAAGAGCCGGCAGTGTTTGGTCTCTGTCTTCGTCTTGATCGTCTTCCTCGTCATAAGCATCGTAAACAGCCTTCCAGCCTTGAGACTGAACGGTTTTTCCTTTAGCGGTAAACGTTTCTCCCCCGATGTCGGCAATGACCTTTGTTTCCTCATACTCAAATGCCGGCATCAATACGGCAAGAAAACGCTTCGCGATCAGATCATACAGCTTGCGTTCTTTATCGCTCAGACTGCTGGGGATAAGCGGTTCTTCAGTCGGAATGATGGCATGGTGATCTGATACCTTCGCATCATTCACAAAGCCTTTATGCGCTTTGACGCCGCGTTTTAAAATTTTCGTGACGTACAGGGCATATGGTTTAACTTCCATGCCTTCCAACCGGTCCTTTAATGTCGGCACGATGTCGTTTGAAATAAATCGTGAATCCGTACGCGGGTACGTGACAAGCTTATGCTGTTCGTACAATTTTTGTAAAACCGACAGCGTCTCTTTTGCAGAAAAACCGAACCGTTTGTGCGCGTCTCTTTGCAATTCAGTTAAATCATAAAGACCCGGCGCAAAACTTTTCTTCGCTGTTTTTTTCAGATCAGCAATTGTTGCAGATTTACCTTCCAGCTTGTCCAGCAATCGGCTAGTAACGGCTTGGTCAAATGTTCTGCTTTGCTTCGTTTTTTTGTCCTGCCAGGTTAAGGTCATCCCTTCAACCGCTGCACGAATACCGAAATACGGTACCGGCGTAAATGCTTGAATATCGGCTTCCCGTTTCGCAATCATCGCCAGTGTCGGCGTTTGCACCCGTCCGCATGACAGCTGCGCGTTGAATTTTGTGGTCAGCGCGCGGGTCGCGTTGATTCCGACAATCCAATCCGCTTCCGCTCTGGCGACGGCTGAGTGATACAGATTTTCATATTCTTTGCCGCTGCGCAGTTTTTGAAAGCCGTCCTTGATCGCTTTATCAGTTACTGAGGAAATCCACAGACGTTTGATCGGTTTATTAACGTGCGCTTTTTCAATGATCCAGCGGGCGACAAGCTCTCCTTCACGTCCGGCGTCTGTCGCAATGACAATGCCGCTTACATCCTTGCGGGTGAGCTGGGCTTTCACCGCATTGAACTGTTTTCCGGTTTTTTTAATCACGACGAGCTTTAAAGGCTCTGGAATAATCGGCAGATCTTCCAGCCGCCATGATTGAAATTCCTTGCCGTAGCCCTCAGGATCAGCGAGCGTCACCAAATGGCCAAGCGCCCAAGTGACGATATATCGGTCTCCTTCTAAATATCCGTTTCCCTTTTTATGACACTTCAGCACCCGGGCCAAATCCCGGCCGACTGAAGGTTTTTCAGCTAATACAACTGTTTTTGACATGCTTTATCACTTCTCTTTCTTTCTCGCTCATCCTTTTATTATAACAGACGGAACAGCCTCTCTCTAACCGCGCTCGTTTTTCATCTCAACTTCTGAAAAAATGACATGAGTAACGGTTTGAGCGTACGGTGAGGTTTGATTGATGAATTCTTCAATGGCTTCAAGGCTTTCGGCGTTGATTTTTAGCATATAGCAGGCAGACCCGGCGATGCGGTAGCAAAATTCTATATTCGGAAACGATTGAATATATGTTTTAAATCGTTCGTAATCTCCGTTTTTGACGGTTGCTTCTATCATGCAGGAAATGGGAAGTCCTATTTTTTTCTGATCAACTTCCAATGTATATCGTTTAATGATGCCGAAGGACTCAAGCTGTCTGACCCGCTCTGTGACCGACGGCGGAGACAGCTTGATTTTCCTGCCTAATTCCCTCATTGACAGGCGGCTGTCTTCTTTAAGTTCTCTGATTATGCTGAGATCGAGTTTGTCGAGTTTCATTTGGCCTCATACTTCCTTCTGCTCTTTTGTTCATATTATCGCGGGATTTTGAAAAAAAGACAAGGAGGCCGCTTCCCATTAATTGACTTTACGAAATAATATATACATTACATAAAGCAACATATAAATTGCATTGGAGTGAGTAAATGGTTAATCGGGTTAAAATGGCTCGGATTGAAAAAGGATGGACCCAATCTCAGCATGCGGCTCACGTCAGTGTCACCAGGCAGACGATCGGGCTGATTGAAAAAGGCAAATATAATCCGACATTGCAGCTTTGCATCGCAATAGCAAAAGCCTTGGATCAAACGTTGGATCAATTATTTTGAGAAGGGATTGAAACAAAATGAAGCTTCCGTTTTTACAAGCCTCCTCCGGGCGGACCGATGAATACGTTGAAAAGAAGATGAATCAATTCTACGGGGAAGCTGGTTTAATTGTGGCTGCTCTCATGCTTTTGGATCTCATCATCAGAGGCGGAATTCTGCACAAAGAACCTTCTGAATATATAGTGAGCGGTATTGGTTTTATCGTATATGCAGGATATATCTTACTTCGCTACCTATTATCAGGCATGGAGCATCCGGACATATCGAATAAAAGAGTCTATCGGAAAAAAAGAAAGGAAATAACCGCCGTCAGCGCCTGTACCGGCCTTATTTTTCTTGCGGTCAGTTTCCTTTTTACCGGATTCCCGCAGAACTCCGAGGATTGGTTTGATGCCCTTGTACTGGCCATATTGTTTACGATCTTTTACTTCATGGTTCATTTCATAAGCCTGAGCATATCCTACCGCAAAAATAAAGATATTTTCGATGATGAGTAAGTTAAAATTGAAGGTTTTTTGAACATTAGCCGAACTTGTCATATTTGTCCCCTTGATCGTATATAGTATAGGTGAAAACGTGTACATAAGGAGGGCGATTTATGCTGCAAACACCGATCGGAAGGCTTCGTACGATGGGTTTTATTGAAGGAATGTCTCTCTTAATCCTGCTGTTTATCGCTATGCCTCTTAAATACTGGGCTGATCTTCCGCTTGCCGTTACGATTGTCGGTTCCGTGCATGGCGGATTGTTCGTTTTGTATTTGCTTGTGCTGGCTTATGTGACGCTGTCTGTCAAATGGTCATTAAAATGGTCTGCCGCCGGATTCGTCGCCGCTTTTGTTCCATTCGGAAACTTTTTGTATGACCGGGGATTGAGAAATTATAAATAAATGATTGTGCATTGGCTGTCAGGCATGCCGCGAGTCCGTCGGGCGCCTTTTCGAATGCCCCTTTCACCGATTCTGTGCAAGTCTGATCCAATGTCATATCTTTTTTAGACTAAAAGGTGTAAATTTAAGAGTTTGAGTAAAATCCTGTATTAAAAATGCAGGGTTTTTCTTTTTTTCTTTTTTTCTCATGATCATTTCTGCTAAAAAGGTTCCTGACGAAGTCTATCAGGACACTCGTGCATTTTACGATGAAAGAGAATATGTTGATTTAGATATCATTAATCAAATCAACAGTTGGATAGCTGCCGGAAAACATTAAAGCGTGCAACCAAAATGCCAAAAGTGAAATCATTTGTCATGTAATGATTTCGCTTTTGGCGATAGGCTGCTTCTTTAAAACCACTTTGTCATCCACGCAATATAATAGGCGCCGGGGATAAACATGAGCTGGGCGAGAATCGTGCCCGCCACCCTTGAGGTCACCATCGTTACCGATGTCCACTTTAAATAGGTGTAACTTCGTTTTCCCTTTGCCACGTCATCAGCGAGCACGGATATTTTCGGATCGACAAAGACGGCTAAGAGCATTGTGGCAATGCCGTTTATCAGCCCGGAGGCCATCACTGCCGTCGTGCTTCGTTCCGGCGCGAGCAGTCCGGCATAGAGTGCTGAGAGCACGCCGATCGTATATATTGAAGTGATCACCATGTTGATGACAAAGAGACGCTTTGGAATAAAGCGAAATTGAAAACCTTTGAAATACGAAACAGATGGTTTTCTCAAATAGTAACGGGCGTTTTTTAGTCCGTTTATCGACAAACCCTTTTTAAATACTTGCAGAACGGACCCTCCCCCGCCAGCAAGATGGATGATCGCCCGTGAAAATATAGCGACAAACGTCGGTAACAGAATGATTCCAAGCATAGTGCCGACTGTTGATCCGAAAATCAAAAATCTGAATTGCTCTCCTACAATCGTGAGCGCATGCTTTCCGGCGTCGTCAATTAAATGTCCTGTAAAGGGCTGCTGCACCATGTTCGACATTCTGGATACGATGACCATGACATTGAAGAGTGAAAGAGCGGACGCGATAAACCCAACCCGCGCTCCTGAAAGCCTTGTCGCATAAGCCAGTGTTTCAATTGAGTGAATCAGCAGTAAAAAACAAAAAATGAATAATACCTGTAATGTGATAACTTCCACTATGTCTTCCTCCACTTATTAATACAAATTAGACTGATTGAGGAAGGCCGAGGTTTCGAACCACATTACCATTTTTTAAGCCCAAGCAATTTCTCACCTAATTCAGTTAAGACGGCTCGGCTGTATTTGGCTTGTTCCCAGTTTCGCGGATCTCCCGGAAATGCCTCGCCGTCTGGCGGAATTCGCTCGCTCCATTGAGAAATTCTTGATTCGCGCAGCGCCTCATTATGTTCTTGCGCAGGAAACATGGAAATGTACTGGGCAAGCCGCGGCTTTGTCGAGTGATTCGCCCGAATGCCGTGGGCCAGCATGCTGTTAAAGATGAGCAGATCTCCGGCTTTTGTAACGACTTTTGTCGGTGTAAACCCGGCTGTATCAGGCCGATAAGGATTTCGATCCGCAGGCTGTGTTTGCACCCATTCCTCAAAATTGCAGTACAATTCAGGGATGCACTGGAATCCGCCCATTTCTATATCCGTATCCACTAAGGATAAGACGCCTTGCACATTGACCGGAAGCGGGTCTAATGAGGTATCCACATCCCAATGGATAAAGCCTTCATACTCATAGCCCGGTTTGATCGGCAGATTGAGATTGCATCTGTCAATGGTCGCCCATAGCCTGTCAGTGCCCCAAATATCCACAAAAGCGTTGTACACCTTCTCATGTGTGCGGTTATCCCACAAATATTGATGATGATAAAGCTCTACCATACCTGTGTTTTTCAATTCTTTCATTTGAATCTCACGGCGGGCTGGCGCGTACCAATCAGAAGGGTTCTCCGGATCTTTTTCTTCAAACTCCCAAATCAGATTGGCTGTGCGCTCAATGTAATCTTTCGGCACAGCGTCATGGATGACGACATATCCGTTTTCCTTCCAAAACGCCCAATCCTCTTCACTCAGCACTCTCAAAGGCTCTTGTTGAAGCCGCTTGTTTAATGACTCGGCAATTGTAAGAATATTATTCTTTTTGTTCATACAGAAACCTCCCGCACCATTTTGCGAAGCGCTTACATTATTATAATAAGGGATGAAACGCGTTTCACATCAATAGACAATACAAAAAAACCGCCCGGGGTTGCCGAGCGGTTTGTCTTATTCTTTTCTTACGCAAATAAAAGGTTATATATTCCGCCGTAGTCGGACGGTTTAGATTCGTCTTTAAAATTGTTCCGATAGAATCATCTTCGAAAGTAAACACCATGGAAGTTCTTGATAACAAGACAACGAAAGCCCTACCTCTCAATCGTCACTGCGGCTCCGAAGCCGCGCCGGTGTGAATTGTAAAACAAAAAGTCTTTTTTCCATCTCATCGTTAGGGGCGAGTGTCAGAGGGAAAAGAATAAGGTCAGCTTTTTTGTACCATAGCTGTATGGAAGCGGTAAAGCTTCTCTCTTAAAACAGAAAAAAGAAGTTTACTTTCTTTATTATTTGCACATTTATCTTTCTTAACAACTTATTATACTACATCGCCCTGAATAGTACAACACTTTATTCAGATAAATTTAATGAAACAGATGTTTTTTCGCCTGCATTCATTAATCTGATGTCGGCCGGTTCAATTTCAAGAATGACCAGATTCGGATCGTCCTTGCCGTCAAACCAGCGTTCAAGCTTGCTGTTCCAGAGCTTATCTTTTAGTTCAGTTGAATTGTTCAGCTTAGCTTTCCCGGATACTTCTACGTACGCATCACCGAAACCCTCACAATCATATCCTAATAAAACATGCACATTCGGGTTGTTTTCAATTTCTTCTGTTTTATGTGTCTCTTTGCTTGTCGGCGTATAAATGGTCAAGCCGTCATGGAAAAAAGTCATATAACGGGAATGCGGTTTGCCCTGTTCAACGGTGGCAAGTGAACCTACTTTATGGTTATCCAGTACATCCAGCACTTTTTGTTTAATTTCTTGTTGATTCATTATGAATCACTCCTTTTTTAATCTCCGCTGTTACTTTTCCACATTCCGGAGAAATTTAAACCTTTGAATGCGCGCATCTTTATAAGCCAGTGATGAACATAAAAAAAGGATGGGCATTTCAGCCCCATCCTTATATTCTTGAATCCGTAAATATATCGTAATCGTCCGTGCTTGTTGAAGACATTTCGGTTATGACCGCACCTTCTTCTCCCGCTTGAAACCAATGTTTCGTATTAGGCGGAATGGTGTATTGCCCCCCTGCCTCCAGTTCGATTTCGTGCCAGACGGTATAGTACTCTCTGTCTTCATGGGGCGGAAGAACCTTCGGAAGCTCCGTTTTTTCTCCCTCAACATAAAGGTAAACTTTACCGTAGCGGCAGCGGAAGGTTTCTTGTTTTCCTTCCTCGCCGTTCACAGGCGGATGGCGGTGTTCCGGGCAAGTCTGTCCCGGGAACAGCACCAGTTCCTTTGAACAGTATCGGTCCGTATTGACGTAGATAAAAAGCTGCAGCCCGGCTTTATCAAGCTTTCCTAATCCGTAGTCCATGATTTGGATTTGGTCAACTTCATCATCTGTCAAAATAATTCCCGCTTTTTTATAATAGCTGTTTACGTCTTCCTTTGTTACCTTCACACTCATCACTCCCTATTATGTCGTCACAAAGTCGCCGCCGTTAACATGGAGCGTCTGACCTGTCATATAGGAAGATTCATCTGAAGCAAGCAGAACATAGCAGCCCACGTGCTCAACCGGTTGTCCAGGACGGCCCATCGGTGTGTTTTGTCCGAATTTGGCGACAGTTTCATCCGGGAATGTAGCCGGAATTAACGGTGTCCAAATAGGACCCGGTGCTACTGCGTTTACACGGATTCCATCTTGAACGAGCGCTTGAGCCATCGTTCTTGTAAAGGCATTGATTGCGCCTTTAGTCGCCGTGTAATCAATAAGCTGCGGATTTCCTCTGTATGGGTTAATAGATGTTGTATTTATGATCGCACTTCCCGGTTTAAGGTAGTCGATTGCTTTTTTAGTCAAATAAAATTGTGAATAAAAATTGGTTTTGAATGTTCTGTGCAGCTGTTCGCTTGATATATCCTTAATGTTTTGCTTCGGATGCTGTTCTCCAGCGTTATTTACAAGGATGTCAAGGCGCCCAAGTTCATTCACCGTTTTTTCCACAGCTTCATTACAGAACTCCTCTTCCCCTACATCTCCCGGGATCAGCAGGCATTTTACGCCTTCTTGTTCTACACGTTTTTTTGTATCTTCCGCATCTCCGTGTTCATCAAGATAGACGATCGCAATATCAGCGCCTTCTTTAGCATAGGCTACAGATACGGCGCGGCCGATTCCGCTGTCGCCCCCTGTAATTAGCGCGACTTTTCCTTTTAATTTGTCCGCCCCTTTATAATTTTCGTACTCATATACGGGACTTGGATTCATCTCGCTTTCAATTCCAGGCTGCCGATTTTGTGATTGCGCCGGTAATTCGTTTGGATAGTTTCCCATGTGTTTTCTCCTCCTCTTTTTTCATGTGCTATTTTTCTGTCTACCTCCTGCATTCTTTGTCTAAACATAAAAGAGCAGTTTGGAAATGCTTTTTCAGAAAAATGTTTCACATGAAACGTTTGGAGGGATTAATAATACAAAAAGGCGGTGACAAGATGATTAATGCCATTTCAAAGAAGTTCAGCCGGCCAAAAGGTTTGATTGGCGTAATTGCCGGATACATCATGGCCGCTGAAAATAAAACATTAAATAAATGGACGATTGATCAGCTGACCTTAAAACGTCATGACGTTGTCCTTGAAGTAGGTTACGGGCCCGGATACAGCCTGAAGCAGATGCTGAAGCGTGAGCCCACGGTAAAAATTGATGGGATTGATGCTTCGGGGGTCATGAAAAAACAGGCGGAGCGCAAGGTCAAACAGAAGTCGGTGCGGCTGATGAAAGGCGGCATTGAAACAGTCCCTCTCCCTTCCGCTTATTATGATAAGGTGCTTTCGGTTAACAACTACACCATCTGGAATGATCGGCAAAAAGGCGTGAACCATATATATCAAGCCTTAAAACCCGGCGGCAAGACGGCCATTTCGTTGCAGCCCAGAGAAGCAGACGCAAGTCCGGAGAAAACAAAAGCATTCGCCAAACAGATATATGCCGATTTATACGCGGCCGGTTTTGAAGACATAGAGATTCAATTTAAATACATCACACCAGAACTGTCAGTTTGCGTAACCGCAAAAAAACCCGGCATCTAATAGAGCCGGGTTTTCTTTCTTATGAGTGAGTGGCTTGATTGCGCAAGATATCTTTCTTCACTTTGCCGAGATTGTTTTTCGGAAGTTCGTCTACAAATTCAATCTCCGGAATTTTGTAAGCGGACAGTCTTTCTGTACAGAAGCGGGTAACATCTTCTTCCGTCAGATCTTGAGTGCCGTTTGTGACAATAAACGCTTTCGGTTTTTCTCCGTAGAGCGGGTCAGGCACGCCGACAACAGCGGCCTCAAGAATGCCAGGCACTTGCTGAACAACCTCTTCAATCTGGTCAGGATAGATGTTATCGCCGCCGTAAATAATGACGTCCTTATAGCGTCCGGTAATAAAGATGAATCCATCCTCATCTATATAACCTGAATCACCTGTGCGGAACCAGCCGTTTTGCAGCACTTTTTGTGTGGCTTCCGGGTTTTCTTCGTAGCCTTTAAACAAAAAAGGACTATGCACGACAACTTCTCCGATAGATCCTTGAGGCAGCTCTTCTCCCGTTTCAGGATCCTCGATTTTCACATCAACAACGGACATCGGTTTTCCTGCTGAAGCGGCTTTGTCCCAGCCCATTTCAGGGCTCCATGTGCTGATACCCCATGCCTCGGTGCTGCCGTAGCCTTGTACTAGAGGCACTCCGATTTCATGATATCGGCGAATCAGGCTGCTCGGCACCTTTGTTCCGCCAGTCATAAAGTATAAGACAGAGGATAGATCAGTCTTGCGGGCTTCCCATTCCTCCAGAAGGTAGGTATAAAAAACAGGGAGAGCCATCACGCACTGAATCTTTTCTTCCTCTATCAGGTTAAGAATATGAGCGGGATCCTGATCATTTGTAAAAATGATTGTTGCGCCTGTTATCGTGCCCTGCATTAAACAGATGATCGCACTTGTGTGATAAATCGGATGGCAAGCAAGAAAACGAAGATCTTTCATGCGGCCTCCGCTTTTAATGGTTTCAGTTACATAATTGTAAATTCCGCCGTGCGTCAGCATACATCTTTTTGGGTTGCCAGTGGTTCCTGAAGTGAACATAAGCAGTGCCGTATCATCTTCAGATACCGTTTCTGCTTCTGGCAAATGGCCGGGACCTGCAAAAAGATCTTCAAATTCAGATGTTGTTTCCGAAGCGGTCCCGGTTACGATTGTTGTATGCAGTGATGAAATCTCCGGAAGCACTTCTTTCATGGTGTCCTCAAAATCACTGCCGTAAAATAAGGCTTTTGGCTCACAGGCTTTTAATATTCCTTTAAGCTCATATGGCTTCAGCTGCCAGCTGACAGGGACCACCGCTGCGCCAATTTCAAGCGCGGCAAACATAACGGTTGATGCAGCATTGCCGTTTTTACAAAGCACTGCGACCCGATCGCCTTTTTTGATGCCCTTTTGCAGCAGGGTGTTCGCAAGCTGGTTAATTCTTTTGCGGTAAACGGCGTATGTCTGTGTATCCTCTCCGGTTTTCACAGCTTCTATCTCTTCACTGTTCGGCATGTCATGCAGAATCAGATGCTGTAGTGTCTTCATATTTTCATCTCCTATATGATGTTCAAAATTCAATTGTCTCGTTAGATTATCTTCCTTTTCCGAATCCATTTTAAACCAAAAAAGATAACTTGTAAAACAATTTCGTTTTGGAATGATTTTATTTGAGAATGATAAAATAGTCCCAGTTTCAGTTATTTTCTGCAATAGGAATCTTTCGCATACATCACTTTATGACATACAAAAACACACGCCGTTTTTCCGGCGTGTGCTTCTTTTTCACTGATATAAATTCTCTTTCATCCATGCATGGAACAGCATGTTCAAACGCTGATAAAGCGCCTGTTCTCCTTCATTCTGAAATGCTTTCATGCTCGCTTTGCTTTCGATAATAGCGGAACTGATAGCGCTTAATATTTCCGACCCCTCAGCCGGCAGATCAGCGGGCGCCATCATGACAAGCACACGGCTCATGCTGAGGGGCTTTCCGTCCATGCCTTTGACTTCATACGGCTTGCTGAGATCATAAATTTTGAAAAAAGGCAGGACGATTTCTTCATTTTTGAGATGGTAAAGCGCCATCCCTGTTTCAGGGATGCCCAATCCCCCCTGCTTTTCCCGCTCCAGCAGGCAGACAGCGGCCTTTTTGGCGTCATGAATCAAGCCTTCCGCCTCCAGCAGACGGAACATCTGGTGCGGCAGCGGTTCATCATCGGGCTTCGTGTCTATGTTATTGACGGTGAAATTCTTCAGGACATGTTGAATCGAGTCCAAGTATCGGCCCATTTTCTCCGCTGTTTTCAGGGTATCGGGGATGTCCGTTTCTTTACATCGGCCATTATCCGGTCTGCGTTTTTTCTCCAGAATCAGCGGGATCTTTCGCTTAATGTACTGCTTGACCTGATTGGCGTCTTCTTCATTCAGCAGCGGGCTCACCACAATGTAATCTATGTTTTCATAAGGAATCGGCACTGTGGAGACGATCATATCATACGCCCCGATATCCCGGTCCTTCAGCTCGATCAGCGAGGACATGTCGAATGATTGGATTTCGGGCAGTTCTTTTTTCAGCCTTGACGCGAGCATCTTCGAAGAACCGATGCCGCTTGAACAGACGATCAGCGCTTTGATCTTTGCTTCTTCTTTCTTAATCTCCAGCGCGGAACCGAAATGAAGCACGAGATAAGCAATCTCATCATCAGAAAAAGTCATGTCCGGAAAACTTTTTTCCATCCCTTCTTCGATCGCCATGTAAAGGAGAAAGTAGTCGCGTTTGATCTGTTCCTTCATCGGATTGTAGATGCCCATGCCTTCCTTTATCCTGTTCATCGCCGGCTCCAGATGGGCAATGAGTCCTTCGTATAAGGAGCGGTTTCCAGTGAGATCCATCCTGATTTTCCCAGAAATAAAAGCGATCAGCCGTTTCGTTTGCAGCGCGATTTCCAGTTCGATCTCCTGCGCTTTGTATTCAGTTTCATATTTACGATTCGCGCTTCGCAAATGGATGGTAATATAGCCGACTTCCGCTTCGGGAATGGTGACGCCGAATGCCTTTTCTAGCTCACCGGCAATCTCAAGGGCTGAGCTGTATTCCTTCGTATTTTTCAATGTATGAAGCTCTTCAGCCTCCATACTGATGGTTTCGCCAAGCTGGATGCGCTCCATCGCAAAGGTTAGATGAACGACAAGGGCGATATACGAACTGTCAGAGAGAGCGTATGCGGTTTTTTCTTTCAGCCGGAACAGAACCCGTTCCATTTTCAAAAGCTCTCCTTTGCTGACGACGCCGAACATTTTTTCTGATGTGTCCGTTTTGCCCTTAATATTTAATTCAACAGTTTCTAAAAACATCTGAATATCTAAACGGTTGACGATCAGGTTTCCGACGATTTTCCGTTTTGCGTCCTCAGGCCCCATAAGCTGAATGCCATATCCCCTTTTGCGGATCAGCGTTAATCCGAAGGGCGAAATCCATTCCTCCAGCTCATCCAAATCATAGCTGACGGTCGCATTGGTCACCTGTAAGTCCTTTGCTAAGGTATACAGCTTAATCGGCTCCTGAGACTCTAATAGCGAACAGAGAATCAGAAGCTTCCGTTCATCGGCGCTGTACTCATGCTGTTCATGGGACAAGTCGGTCAAGAGCTTTTGTTTGTCTTCCATACTCCCGACCATCTTTAAACCCTTGCCGGGCTGTTTGTCGAGAGTCAGGTTATATCGCTGCATGATGGGCTTGATAGATTTTAATTCCCTGTGAATGGTCCTTGTGCTGACTTGCATCGCCTCAGCCATCTCATTAACCGTCACATACCGGCTTTGCGATAAAAGATGTTTCATAAGCTTTTGTTCTCTAGCAGTCATATACATGAAAAGTGCCTCCAGACTTTCGTGATGCGGTATTTGTTATGAAAGGGGAGTATACAGGAGCAATTGAAGAGGTTTTCCTTATAATATAAAACGCTTTCAATATATATTCAACAACTACTAAATGGCAATTTGGCACTGGACTGTGTGACAGGATTGAAAAACAGTGTACAAAAAAGCATCAGCCATAATGGCTGATGCTTTTCCGTTATGGAATATCATACCCTTGCACACTTGTGTAAATCCGAAACCATTGTTCGTGGCTTAGCTTGTGTTTTAGCGCATCTATCGCAGCAGAAAGCCGTTCGCGCTTGCCGCTTCCGACAATCGGCATAATGCCCGCAGGGTGCGTAAACAGCCAAGCATACATGACTTCATCCATTGAAGCGGCGCCGATTTCTGACTGGACGGCTTCAAGCGCCGCGCGTATTCGATAATCTTTGTCCATTTCTCCGGAAAAGACTTTGCCTCCCGCAAGCGGTGACCAAGCCATCGGAGCGATGCGCTTCTCTTGGCAAAAATCCAGAGTGCCATCATGAATATTTTCCAATTCATAAGCGGACAGTTCAATTTGATTGGTGACAAGCGGCTCAGGCAAATAGGATTCAAGCATCCGGTATTGATGATCTTTAAAGTTAGAGACTCCGAAGTACTTGACCTTGCCTGAGCATTTCAGAGCCTGAAATGCTTCAGCCACTCCCTCAGGGTCCATGAGCGGGTCCGGTCTGTGAATCAGCAGGACGTCAATATAGTCTGTGTTCAGATTCAGCAAGGATTGCTCAGCGGATGCCAGGATGTGGGACTTGGTTGTATTATAATGATGCGATCTGTGGCTCGGCCGTTCCGGTGATTCAATGACAATCCCGCACTTCGTGACCAGCTCTATTTTTTCTCTTATGGAAGGCGAAAGGGCGAGGGCTCTGCCAAACAGCTTTTCGCATGTGTACCCCCCATAAATATCAGCATGATCAAACGTGGTGATGCCGTGTTCCGTACACCACTCGATGAACTGAAGCAGCTCCCTGTCTGAATAATTCCATTCATTGAGGCGCCAAAGCCCGTGTATCACTCGGGAAAATTGAAGATCTTCCGCCAACTGTACGCGCTGCATATAACTCCCTCTTTTCTTTGAGCTGACTTTAGAAGCTTATAGAAAGTGCTTCATGCTTTTTTATTCGGCTTTTTCCGCCCTTTTTCCTTTCGCCTCACGAAAATGGTTTTTTATTTAGACTGAAATTGATTTTTCGCCTTTTCGACGACATAATGGCTGCCGCCGCGTTTCTTGACGTCTTCAATCATCATTGCCACCAGCAAGTCTTTGTTCTTGTAATCGTATCCGACAAACCAGCCGTTTTCTGCGCCGTCTTCATCTTTAGATTTTTTCAGCTCGGCTGTTCCTGTTTTTCCGGCTACGGTTATCCCTTTCACAATCGGCTGATAAGCTGAGCCGCGCTCGTCTTCCACAACGCCTTTTAATCCTTTTGTGATTTCTTCCGCGCCCGCTTTAGAAACAACCTGTTTATGCCAGATGTCAGCTGTTTTTGAACCTTTTTTTACGAGTCTCGGCTTCACTAAATTGCCGTCGGCTGCAAATGGCGTATAAGCCGCCGCTAAGTGAAGCGGAGACATTTGCATCTGCCCTTGGCCGTAACCTGAATCCGCCAATAAAATGTCGGAATCAAGCTTGTCATTGGCAATGGATGACGTTTCAACCGGAAATTCATATGGGACATCTTCCGCAAATCCGAAAGTTTTCAGACCTTTTGTAAAGGTATCCGCACCCATATCAAGCGCGTTTTGTGCAAAATAAATGTTATCTGATGTGATTAACGCGTTCTCCAGATTGACTTCGTCAAGGCGCTCTGACACCCTTGTAACGGAATAGCCGCCCCAGCTCGAATCCTTCTGCCATTCTTTTCCCGTGATTTTTTTCTTTTCTGCGGCGTCAAGTGTCCCGCTTTTCAGTCCGATAGCGGCTGTAATCGGTTTAATTGTAGAACCGGGTGCGTATGTTTTCTTAAACTTGGCCGAGAAAGGCAGGTGTTTATTTGAGTTTAATTTTTTCCACTCTTTATCGTTCCACCCGAAAATAAATCCGTTGGGATCGTAGGAAGGAGCGCTGACAAGAGCAAGTGTCTCTCCTGTTTGCGGCTGAAGCGCGACTGCCGCTCCGCTGTCATCCTTCAAATCGTCATACAATTTCGTTTGGGTTTTCATATCAATTGTAAGGTTCAGATCCTCACCGTTTTTCGCTTTCTTTTCGGCGATGACATCACCTGTTTCAGGCACGTATATTTTCCAGCCGGTTGTTCCTCTCAGCTTGTCTTCATATACATTTTCAAGGCCTGCGATTCCGATCTTGGAGGTATCGCTGTATTCGCCGTCTTTCTTTTTCTTTAATTCTTCGGCTGTTATCGCCTTGATATATCCTGTAAGATGAGCCGTTTTTTCGCCGTAAGGATAATAGCGGGAGCGTACGCTCGTTTTCGTCACACCGTCAAGCGATGTCAGCTCTGATATTAAATCCTTTTCATCCGGTCTTATCTTTTGAAGCGGTACGTAGGAGTCATCTTTCACCCAGTTTTGTGAAAGCTTTTTCTCAATATCGTCTTCAGAAATCTCCAGTTTTTCAGACAGCTTTTTCAGCACCTTGGCTTTTTTGTCACCGAGCTGGCCTGGAATAATGCCGATTTCCGGCACTTCTGTATTGATGGCTAAGCCTTTGCCGTTTTTATCGTAAATTTGTCCCCGTTTTGGCTCTTCACTGGCGATTTGCACGGTTTTTTCGTCTGCCAGCTGCTTAAAGATAAAGGATGGGTCCCAATCTATATTCCAAGATTCCCCGTCGTCCGTTTTCTCTTTTTTGAGCACCGCTGTATTTTCAAAGGCTACTTTTCCTGCTTTTGTTTCCATGCTGACTTTATATGGAATATGCTGCATGTCCTTATTTTTCGTATCTTCTTCATCCTGTTTGCCTGCAGTGACTTTTAAGTTTTTTACACCGGCCTGTTCATAGACGGTTTTGTACCTAGTCACAAAGTCTTTTTTTGATATCTCTTTTTTGGCATCTTTCGACAGGCTTTGATACATTTGTTCAAAATGTTGGCCGTTCCATTCTTTAACGAACTCTTCCATTCTGTCATCGGCCGAATCTACTTTTGAACAGCCGATAAGCCCTATAAATAATAGTAATAAAATACACTTTTTCAACACGTTTTCCCCCTGCCTTCCAATTGTTATTTTCTCCTAAAATGAAGGAACCGTGCAAGGATTTTTTTCTAGAAAGATCTAAAAAACAGAATATAAGCCTTTTTTCGGCGGAAGTATCTGGTACACTTTGTCTATAAGAAAGGGAGCGATCACATGATTAGAGAAGCAGCCATGCTGTATGTAAAAGAAGGGCTTGAGGATGAATTTGAAGAGGCGTTCCGCCGGGCGGTCCCGATTATATCCGGGATGAAGGGTTATATGACACATTCTTTATCAAAATGTATGGAAGAAACTCATAAATATCTGCTGCTCGTAGAATGGGAAACACTTGAGGATCACACAAAAGGCTTTCGCGGGTCTGCTGAATATCAAGAATGGAAAGCCTTGCTGCATCGCTTTTATTCTCCGTTTCCTGTGGTCGAGCATTTTCAAGATGTTTAATAGAGTCAAATGACATTCAGCGTAAACCCGATAAGAGAGACGGACCATACAAAACCGGCGGTGTAGAAGTTAAATCTTCCAGAGCTGTCGTTTTCCCTTTTCCGTTCTTCAACCCCTTGAATGAACATCACCGCCCCCAGAAATACCAGCATAACCGACTGAATGACAGAGGTATGTTCAGCATAATTAAATGCATAAATAGCAAGCACAACGATAATAAATGCAAGAGACATTTTTATGATGCGAATCAAAAGTACCATCCTTTCTCATAAATGAAATATTGAGCGCAATACCTATATCTGACTTTGTCCTCCATTATTCTAGCGCACTTTTTTTGTCTATAGAACAGAGAATGGTAAATTTTAAGTTTCTTTTAATGTTTGGACAGACGCTCTGTCCGCCGCCTAAAAAAGCGCTCTGGACAAGAGCGCCTTTTGATATCAATGAGCTATTTCTCCATAGCCGATCTTTTGCAGCGTATCAGCCATGACTTGATAGCCTTGACTGTTGGGGTGGACGCCGTCAAAGGATAGGTATTCTTTCTCCTTTCCTTTAAAAGCGCTGTATACATCAGCGATTTTCACATGGGGCGCTGAAGCTAATTGGCTGAGGTGTGAATTATAGGAAGTAATCCATTTATCCGCTATTGGGATGTCCGGAAAAGGGTTGTATAAATTGAAGACTCGTATAGCATAAGGGGGCGCATTTTTCCACTTGATGCGGGCAATCTGGGTGATCATTTTTTCGAAATTTTCGTGGCAGTGCTCGGATGCGCGGCGAAAAATGGTTTCGTCCGGGTTTTCTTGAAACGCCCGGACAGACTCAAAGAGATCGTTTCCGCATCCTGTAATAGTGATCATATCAGCGGTTTGTATCCGCTTTTGAACATGTGGCAGCGACAGCAGGTGCAGGATTTCTTCTGTTTCAAGCCCGGATTTCGCGAAGACCGATACGGAGACTTCTGCCTCTAAGTCAGCTTGCATGATATGCCGGAAGCGCTGGACGAATCCGCTGGAAAACAGCCCCGATCCTCTCCCTACGGTCAAAGAATCGCCGAGCGCCGTATATTCAATCCTCATATTCTTTCCTCCACTACGTTATTGTTGATATCCTAATGTACGCAGCGGAGGGAAATTTGGCTACTGTGTGTGCGGCAGTTTATACCCCATTTTTTCAGAAATCTGTAAAGCAGCTCCTTTGACCTTTTCGGTTAAATAAGGCAGCCGTTCTTTTGTAAATCTTGCTTCAAAACCCGCAATGCTGATGCCGGCCGCCACTTGCCCTTTATGGCTGAATATCGGGGCGCCGATCGCCGCTGTATAGTTTTCAAGTTCGGAATAGCTGACGGTATAGCCGTTTTCTAAAGACGAACTGATGGTTTGAAGCAGCTCTGCCGGGTCTGTAATGGTTCCTGAGCCGATCGGGACAAACTCAGTCTGTCTGATATATGTTTCAATTTCTTCCTGCGGCAGAAAGGACAATATGCTTCGGGCGCAGGCACCGGCATACAGAGGAGAGCGGCGGCCGATGGCTGTATACAGGCGGACGGTCTGTGTACCTTCGATTTTTTCGACATAGATCGCTTCATTTCCGTCCCTCATAATCAGATGTACGGCTTCGTCCACTTCTTGACAAAGCTCTTCCATCACCGGTTTTGCGATTTGTCTGATATCCAGACGTTCCGACACAAGCTGGCCAAACTCCAGGAATACAAGACCCAATGTATAGGCGCCATTGCGGTCGCGAGTGAGAAGTCCCATTTCCTCCAAAGAGCTGACCATTCGGTGGACAGAGGTTTTCGGCATTCCTGATAGAGAAATCAGCTCGCTTAGCGTGAGCTTCGGTTCAGTTAAAAACAGATTGAGCAGCGCCATAGATTTTACGACCGTTTTGTTTTTGTTCTGCATCATTCCATCCCCTTTTTTAAGTGAGCCATTCCATCTTGATTCTCGTCTGTAATTCTTTCATGTGCTTTTCTCTCTTGATGACAAGCGCTTCCGCCTCCTGAAGGGGAACAGCCTGAAAATGAATCTGCTCTCCCGGCATGATCTGAGAGGCAGCGGGAAGATCAGCTGCAATGATGTGCGCGATTCTCGGATATCCCCCTGTCGTTTGTCTGTCCGCAAGAAGAATAATCGGATTTCCGTCAGGCGGGACCTGCACCGTGCCGAAGGATACCGCTTCTGAAACCATTTCGAGCGGCTGCTTTAGTTTAAGCGGCTCTCCTTTGAGCCTGTAGCCCATCCGGTCGGACTGCGGTGTTACACGAAACGGTTCT
Organism: Bacillus atrophaeus; assembly: GCF_001584335.1. Lineage (GTDB taxonomy): Bacteria > Bacillota > Bacilli > Bacillales > Bacillaceae > Bacillus > Bacillus atrophaeus. The sequence continues at coordinate 66,293 of NZ_LSBB01000003.1, read as the reverse complement.
TCGTAAAATCGGTCTTTCGCTTCATCTGAAAAATCGGCAAATTGCTTTCCTTCCACAACTCGAATAACGGGATTTTTCTTCAGCGGAAGAAATCTGTACTTGCTGACGCTCCAATTCGGCGCTGAAAAACCATTCTGATCCGGTTCTGCGCTTAATTTAGCAGCGATTTTTTTTGAAAGCGCGGTCATCTCTCCGATCGGAAGTTCGTCTTCCTTTTGCAGCGCTCTCCCGTGAAATCCTCCGATTCCGGCTCTGACGTATGTACTTTTGCTTTCCATAACAGCCGGAACATCAAATCCTCCTGCAGCTGCCAAATAAGCACGGCAGCCAAGCTTGCAAGGACCGAAAGTGACTGTGCTGTTTTCCCGGACGAATACCGGCTTCCACAGCGGAGCCTCTTCTTCATTAATGCGCAGAGTAAAGTCCGCTCCAGTCACGGCGATCAACGCCGGTTGTGAAAAATAAAGCGACGGGCCGGGGCCCATTAAGGTGATCTCCAGCCCGGCTTCTGTCTCGCTGTTTCCGATCAGCATATTGGCGATGCGAAGCGAGACGGTGTCCATAGCCCCGCTTGCCAGCACGCCATATTTTTGATAGCCGGTTCTGCCTGTATCCTGGACCGTTGTGAGCAGCCCGGGTTTTAATACTTTCATACTCAATTGGCTCCCTCCTTATAGCCGCTGTATTCAGCCTCCGATATTCGTACAAATTTGACTGTATCGCCTGCTCTCAGCAGACTCGGCGGATTTTCTTCAGGACGAAAAAGAGCAAGCGGCGTTTTGCCGATCAGCTGCCACCCGCCGGGAGTAGAGATGGGATAAACGCCTGTCTGACGTCCGGCAATCCCTACTGAGCCTGCGGGAATCGACGGTCTTGGCGACGATTTCCGGGGAGCTGCGATGCGTTCCGACATGCCTCCTAAAAACGGAAAGCCCGGCGCAAAGCCCAGCATATAAACCATGTATTCTCCTTCTGTATGTATGGAAATCACTTCTTCACATGTCAGCTCATTCATCTGAGCAACCTCTTCTAAATCAGGTCCGAATTCGCCGCCATAGCAAACGGGTATCTCGACAACCCTGCGGCTGCTTCTTTCTCCTGCTGACAGGCGGTTTAGACGCGCTGCCACATAGGCCTTCACTTGTTCATAAGGAGAGCTTACTCCTTGAGACATGTGCTGATACACTTCATATATATCATAAAAGACCGTCACACTCGTAAAAGCCGGAATACATTCAATGAATCCCGGAAACGGCTGTTCCTCAATACAAGCAGCGGCCGCGTGGACAAGGCCGTTTACCTGTTCATTAATATCTTCGCCGAACTGAATCACAATTGCAGAATCGCCGTGCGGATGCATGTTGACTATCGTTTTGGCCGTCTGTCGGTTCAATTAGATCACCTCGTTTAGTTCATTGTTGTGTGTCACAGCACGCCGAGCGTTTCGTCACGAATATCAGTTATCAGCATGTGCCCGGGCGCATGTGTAATCATCATCTCAGGTTTAACCTGCATTGCGACGGCTTGCGGCGTCACTCCGCATGCCCAAAAAACCGGAACCTCGCCTTCCCGAACTGTAACCGCATCTCCGAAATCGGGCCTGTTCAGGTCATGAATGCCGATGGCTTGCGGATTGCCGATTTGAATCGGACCGCCATGCACAGCCGGGAATCGTGAAGTGACTTGAGCTGCGCGGACAGCCTGCCATTCCGGCACAGGCCTCATACTGACAACCATCTGTCCACGAAACGGGCCCGCCGGAACACAATCTATATTGGTTTTGTACATCGGAACATTTGTCCCTTCTTCAATATGTCTGACACCTATTCCGTTATTAATGAGCGCCTGTTCAAAGGAAAAGCTGCACCCGATTAAAAACCCGACAAAATTGTCTTCCCAATATGGTGTAATATCCGTCACTTCCTCAGCCAAAACACCGTGTTGATAGATTCGGTATTTAGGCAAATCAGTTCTGATATCAGCCTGCGGGGCGATAATTGCCGGAACGGGAGAGCCCGCTTCCGTTACATCCAGCACCGGGCACGGCTTTTGATTGCGCTGGCAAAATAATAGAAAGTCAAAAGCAAGCTCTTTTTTTAAAATGACGAGGTTGGCCTGCGCATAGCCCGCGGACATTCCGGCGGTCGGTCCGCTGATTTTCCCCTCCCGTATCAAAGCACGGACATTCTTCGGCGCCATTTCGTTCCACGAACACTCCATTTTATCAGCTCCATAAAGTAGGCATTTGTGTAAACAATGTGTAAATCCCCATAATCGCCATAATGACTACAACAAATATTCCTGCGCACGTCAGCCAGAGCGGATGTTTATAATCGCCTACGATCTTTTTCTTATACGCAGCCACAAGAAGGGTTCCCAATGCGATCGGCAGAATCAATCCATTTAAAGAGCCGACAAGCACGAGGATTTTAGCGGGCTGGCCAATGGTGACAAAACTTAATGTCGATATCACGATAAAACCGATGATGATTCCCCGTGAGTTTTTCTCGATTTTCGGTGAAAAGGTTTTGAAAAACGAAACGGATGTATAAGCGGCTCCGATCACAGAGGTGATAGCGGCACTCCACATAATCAAACCGAATATTTTGTACCCGACATTTCCAGCCGCAAGCTGAAACACAGATGCCGCAGGGTTGCTTTCATCAATGTGCAGGCCTCTGGAAACGACGCCAAGCACCGCAAGGAAAAGGGCAATCCGCATAATAGACGTAATTAAAATTCCCACAACAGAGCTTTTTGTCACTTGGGGAATAGATTCCTTCCCTTTAATTCCGGCATCAAGCAAACGGTGGCCTCCGGCAAATGTAATATAACCGCCGACGGTTCCGCCGACTAATGTCACGATAGCGAAAATGCTGATATCTTCCGGGACAAAGGTTTTAGCAACAGCCTGTCCGACCGGCGGAGAAGTTGTCACCGCAACATAAACCGTCAACAAAATCATGACGAATCCTGCAATTTGCGTAAAGCGGTCCATTGCTTTACCGGCTTCTTTAATAACAAATATTAAAATGGCGATGACTGCGCTGATCAAAGCGCCCATTTCAGGCGTGATGCCGAATAAAACCTGCAGTCCGAGCCCCGCGCCGCCTATGTTTCCGATATTAAACGCAAGACCCCCAATAACGACGAGGAACGCGATCACATAACCTAAGCCCGGTAATACCATATTCGCGATTTCCTGTCCGCGTTTTCCGGAAACCGCAATAATCCGCCATACATTTGTTTGGGCAAAAATGTCCAAAATAATAGAGATTAAAATGACAAAGCCGAAGCTTGCCGCCAATGTATTGGTAAAGGTGGCCGTTTGTGTCAGAAAACCCGGGCCGATGGCGGACGTTGCCATTAAGAATGCCGCCCCCATGAGCAATGACCAGCTGCCTGACTTCTTTCCTGCTGCTTTTTTCTGCTGCTCCATCTTTTGTTCCTCCTTTTCGGATTACTCTTGGGTTGAAATAGGGGTTACTTGAATTCCAGCCTGTTTCAGTTCTTTTCTGATATTTTTCGCAAAGGTCAGCGCATGGGCGCCGTCTCCGTGAATGCATACCGTATCAGCCTTCAACGGCACATCCCGGCCTTGCTGGGATTTTACGGCTCCTTCTTTCACCATTTTGATCACCTGTCCGACAGCCGCGGCATCATCTTGGATTAATGCATCCGGCTGCGAGCGCGGCGTCAATGTACCGTCTGCTTGATAGGTTCGGTCGGCAAAGACTTCTTGAGCCGTCTTAAGCCCGATTTTTTCTCCGGTTTTGATCAGCTCGCTTCCGGCAAGCCCAAAAAGAATAAGTTCCGGGTTAACGTTATACACGGCTTTGGCAATTGCATGTGACAGCTCCTCGCTGCCTGCAGCCATATTATAAAGTGCCCCGTGCGGCTTCACATGCTGCATCTCAAGCCCCTCGGCTTTCAAAAATCCCGACAGCGCGCCGATCTGATAGATCACAAGGTCATACGCTTCCTCAGGCGTAATCGCGATATTTCTTCGGCCGAAGCCTTGTAAATCCGGCAGTCCGGGATGCGCGCCGATCTTCACTCCGTTGTCAGCCGCAAGCGCAACTGTTTTGCGCATCACACCGGGATCCCCAGCATGAAAACCGCAAGCAATGTTCGCAGATGTGACAAATGCCAAAATATCTTCATCAAGCCCGATTCTATAGGCTCCGAAGCTTTCTCCTAAATCACAATTCAAATCAATCTGAAACATAAGACCCCTCCTGATTCGCTTCATTTATAGTGTTCCATTATTCGGAACCATTATTCCGAATTTTTGAACTTTATTTGATTATATCAATTTTGTCAGATTGCGAAATACTTTTGTCAGAAAACCTACCATTTACCCAGAAACTGCTCGATTAGATTACACGCAAGTCCTGAAAAAGCCGCCAGCACCTGAAGATAGCGTTTACATATTTTAAAATAACAAAAGCTCCCTCACAACGAGGGAGCTTTCACTTTATCCTTATAATACCCAGTGCCGTATTGCTTTAGCGACACCGTCTTCTATGTTTGTATCTGTGACCCAGTCAGCGGTTTCTTTTACGATATCTTGCGCATTGCCCATAGCGATGCCGACTCCCGCTTTTTCAATCATCGCGATATCATTCAGGCTGTCGCCCATCGCCATGACATTTTCCATCGTGAAACCAAGCTTCTCCGACACCTTCGCAAGTGCGGCCGCTTTGTTAATGCCGAGTGCATTGACTTCAATGTTTGTCGGACTTGAATTCGTGATTTCAAGTTCTTTGTTTTTCTTCAGCTCTGTGAGCACTTCGTTTCTAATATCGTCATCTTCTATATCGAAGCCGAACTTGAGCCATTCATGGTCAGTGATGGATTCAGGAAATTCACCTCTCCACACTTTATCCACAGTGGAAGCCCAGAAATTTGTATTATGCTTATTTTTTAAATCCCACATCATTTGAATGTGATCCGTATGAAGCAGCTGGCGCTCTACCAAGTTAAACTCAGAATCCCAAATCTCGCTTCCGTTTGCTGTAATTAAATAGGATGACAGCTTCAGTGATTCTGCCAGCTCCCGGCATGTCATCAGCGTCCGCCCCGTGCTGATTACCACGTAAACGCCTTTGTCCTCCGCTTCGCGTATCGCTTGGCGATTTCCTTCTGATATCAGCTGCTCATCATTCAGCAGGGTGCCATCCATATCAATGGCGATTAATTTTATATCCACTTCTTCTCTTTGTATTGGCATATATGTACCTCACTTTATCTATTTTAGTCGGTCTCTTGTCTATTCTAATACATTATACCCAACGGGACAAAAAAGCGATTTCACATGTTTGGTCATAAGAAATAAGAGGAAAACAATTGGAGAGGTGATAAAAATGAAAGAAAGAAAACAGCAAAACCATAAAAATGAGAATCCTGAACATAACGACTTGACCGATCCGATCCCGCTTGAAGAATTAAAGGAAAATGCGAATGACGAAAAACACAAACGCGATCAAAGAGAAGACTCACAAAGCGAACAAGACTATGACAAAAAATAACGCAACCCCTCACGGTTTATTGTGAAGGGTTTTTTTCTTTAGAGCGGCTTCCCGTACAGCCCAGCTTTGGTGTTCATGAAACAGCCCGCCGATTGCGTCTTCTGAGGGCACCCATTCATAATGATGGTCTTCCTCCGTCGGCTCGCACATCTTTTCACCCTTTTTACATATATAAAAGTGTCCGATGCTTAAAGAATCCTTATGCTCTTTTGTTGAATAAAAATATCTCTTGGCGCTTCCTATATAGGCACCGACCGAGATGGCGGAGCCCATTTCTTCTCTCGCCTCCCGCACGAGACATTGTTCATGTGTTTCCTGACCTTCAATGCCGCCTCCCGGCAAAAACAATTTGCCGCAGTCTGTCCGGATGAGCCCGACTTGATCCAAAGAAGGATGGAAGATGACGGCATACACACCTGTTCTCGGTTCGTATACCGCTTCTTCTTTTTTAAACCGAATACCTTCATGATTGTTCGATATAAATGCCGATTTCCGCCTCTGCAACGGAGGTTCCATTTACAGACGCTTTGGCATGGCCAAAAACAAACCCCCGTTTGTTGCGGGTGACTTCAAAGAACAGGTCAAGACGGTCCCCAGGCATCGCTGCTCCGTTTTTTTCCGCTTTTTTCACCGATGACAGCAAGCCCAGACGGTTCTCATCCGTAATGCCCGTGAAGGCTGCTGTTTGGGCAAGTGCTTCAATCACGAGAGAAAACGGCATTTCTCTTTGTGTATCTGTGATAAACCAGTCGTTTTCACTAATGAGCTTATAAGCGGCGGCATGTTTTCCTGGCTCGCTTTCCATTACGCCGTCAATGAATAAAAATGGGTAGCGGTGAGGTAATGATAATTGATTCATTGAGTTTCAATCCTTTTTGATTCATTATACCTCAGCTGACTGCCGTCTGATAGGATATAATGGAAAACAAAACGGGAAGGAGATCTTCATGTTGCAGAAGCCGCTCGTCATTCTCATTCATGAAATATACGGGGTGAATTCGCATATAAAAAAGATGGCCCGGCTCATCAAAATGGCGGGTTATGATGTCGTGACGCCAAATCTTCTCGGAGATCAAGAGGTTTATTCATTAAAAGAGGAAAAGGCGGCATACGAGCAGTTCTCAATGCATAATCGTCTGACAGCCGGGGAAAAAATCATCAGAAAGTTGATTGTGCGTAACAAAAACGCCGGTAGGATTATATATGTCATAGGGTTCAGCACGGGGGCAACCATTGCGTGGAAATGCAGCAGCATGCCTGAGCTGAGCGGCGCCGTTTGTTATTACGGCTCTCGAATCCGTGATCACCTTGACATTCATCCAGCATGTCCGGTGTTATTGTTTTTCCCTGCGTATGAACCGTCGTTTGACGTTTCAGATGTGATCACTCGCATAAAAAAGAAAGAAAACCGGTTTATTAGCCTTTATCAATTCGATGCGCCCCACGGGTTTGCGAATCCTGACTCAGCCTATTTTGACAGAGCTGTTTTTTTAAATTCTCTTTCTATTATAGCAGACTTATAGAAGGCAAAAAAAAGCCCGCGCCTTTCTTGGCGCGGACGATTATTGATTTAATTTCTTTAAGACGATCGCATGCAGCTGTTCATCAGTCTGAATGCCGCAAACCTCTTGAAGTGCGCCGCTGTAGCCTTTTTCAGCGATCAGCGCTTGCAGTTCAACAGCTTCCGGGTCGCCGCTGAAGTCAAATCGAAGCGCGGCGGCAATACCTTCCGCCAATGCGTTAGGCTCTTTTATTTTTTTGGCAGGGCCTACCAGTCTATCATTCGCTCCGAGCTTTCTGAGCGGTGATCTTGCCACCCGGGTGAGATCATCGGAAATAAATTCATTTTCAAAGCGGCCGATGATTTTCTTAATATATTGCTCATGATCCGCTTGCTTAAAGCCGTACGTTTTCACTAGATACTCGCCTGTTTCTAAAAGCGCCGCATGAACAACACGGCGGATTTCCGGATGGTCAATGGCTTCTTTCACCGTTTTTAATCCGCGCTGATAGCCGACATAGGCTGTGACCGCATGGCCTGTATTGACAGTAAACAGCTTTCTTTCAATGAAAGGGGTTAAATCATCAACAAATAGCGCTCCCTCAATCACCGGTGTTTTCCCTTTAAAGCCTGATTCATCTATCACCCATTCAAAAAACGGTTCAACTGATACTTTCAGCGGATCTTCATGATGCTGAATCGGCACAATCCGGTCTACAGCGGAATCAGGGAAACCGACAGAGCGGCTGACAGCTTCCTGCTCCGCTTCCGTCAAATGGGTATAGATTTCTTTTTTCAAAAAGCTGCTTCCGCCGATCATATTTTCACAAGCGATGATATTTAATGGATTGGCTGAGCTTCTTCGTCTCAATCCTTCGGCGATAGCGGGGGCAATCAGCTTCAAAACATGAGGCCCGACCGCTGTTGTGATAAGCGTTGCATCGTTGATCAAACGATACAGCTCCTCCGGCTGGCTGCCGCTGTTGATCGCGCTGACCGGCCCGATTACCTCAGACGAATGTCCCGCTTCGGCAAGCTCCACTGTATATTTCCGCTTTTCATTGAGGGCATCAACCATCTCAGCGTTCACATCTGCAAACACCACTTCATAACCGGAATGATGAAGCAATGCGCCGATAAAGCCGCGGCCAATATTTCCGGCACCGAAATGTAAGGCAATCATATTAGTTCACCTCGTTGAAAATGGCGATCAGTTCCTCTTCACTTTTCGCGTTTATTAACCGTTCAATATTTTCTTCTTCTGAACAAATGATCGCAATGTTTGACAAAATATCAAGGTGCTCGTTATTTTTTCCGGCGATGCCGAACACCACTTTGGCTGTGTTGCCCTCACCGTACTCCACTCCGTCCGGAATGTGAATGATGGAGATACCTGAGTGAAGGACCTCTCCCTTCGCATCCTCCGTGCCGTGCGGAATGGCAATGAAGTTCCCCATAAACGTTGATGATGTTTCTTCCCGTTCAAACATTTTGGCAATATAGTCATCTGTCACATAGCCATTTTCAATCAGCGTCTGACCCGCCAGGCGAATCGCTTCTTCTTTTGACTTCACTGTCTGATTCAATTTAATGTTTTCTTTTGCGAGTACTTGCATCATAAACACACTCTCTTTCTCTTAACTAATTATTTTTTAAGCTTTTCAATCAGCTCATCGTATTTCGGGCTGTTCAAGAAATTATCAACCGAAATGTGCGTCACGTTTGGCAATTTCGCTTTTGCTCGTTCTGTTAAATCCTTATGAGTGATGACGATATCCGCGTCACTTGGCAGGTTGTTGATCGCCGTGTTGGTGACACTGATATCAAGCTCTGCTTTTTTCACCTTGTTTCTTAAAATAGAGGCGCCCATTGCGCTTGATCCCATTCCTGCATCACATGCAAAAATGATTTTATTTACGTTTTCATGCGTCACTTCAGCTGTTTCTTCAGCTTCTGCTGCTTCTTTTTCTGTTTCTGTCAAAGCGGCTGCCGCTTGGCTGCTCTTGCCTTTCATTGCCTGCATTTTTTCCGCTGCGGCCGTTAAATCTTCTTCACCCGCTTTAGAGGATTTTAAGATAACGGCTGACACGATGAACGATACAGCGGTTGCCACAATGACACCGGCAATGACGCCCAGATAGTTTCCTCTCGGTGTCATCGCAAGGATGGCGAAGATGCTTCCCGGTGAAGAGGCTGCCACAAGACCCGCGTTAAAGATCGAGAATGTTAACAGTCCGCTAGCTCCTCCGGCGATGGCCGCTAGGATCAGCATCGGTTTCATTAAAATGTACGGGAAATAAATCTCGTGAATTCCGCCGAAGAAATGAATGACCGCCGCGCCTGGTGCTGTTGATTTTGAAGAGCCCTTTCCAAAGAACATATACGCCAGCAAAATGCCTAGGCCAGGTCCCGGGTTCGCTTCAACCAAGAACAGAATGGATTTACCAGTATTCGCAGCCTGTTCGATTCCGATCGGGCTTAAAATTCCGTGGTTAATCGCGTTATTCAGGAACAATACCTTTGCCGGTTCGACGAACACACTCGCAATCGGCAATAAATTGGCGTGTACAATCACTTCGACACCGGCCGCCAGAATTTTATTTAAAGAAAGAACAACCGGGCCGATGGCGTAAAACGCTATAATCGTTAAAATTGCTCCGATAATGCCTGCCGTAAAGTTGTTGATCAGCATTTCAAAGCCTTGTCTCACTTTATCTTTAAACAATTTATCAATCTGCTTGATCAGGTATCCGCCTAATGGACCCATGATCATGGCACCTAAAAACATTGGAATATCTGATCCGACAATCACCCCGATGGCCGCCGTCGCTCCGACGACTCCGCCTCGGTGGTCGTAAATCATTTTTCCGCCTGTATACGCTATCAAAAGCGGCAGTAAATACGTTATCATCGGGCTGACTAATGTATTCAGCTGCTCATTCGGAAGCCATCCCGCCGGAATAAAAAGCGCCGTGATAATCCCCCACGTGATAAACGCGCCGATATTCGGCATGATCATCCCGCTCAAATAGCTGCCGAAGCGCTGAATTTTCACTTTCATGCCAGCCTGCTGCTCATCTTGCTGCTGCATATATAAACCCTCCCTGTTGTGCTGTCATCATAGGGCTTTTCATCATGTTGTCTGCCCCTTACCTACATATTAAAACGCTTTCATCACGCGCACAATTGAAAGTAAAGAGGAGTTTGGCACAGAGGCTGTGACAAAATTTTAAAAATAAAAAAAGACACCTGCGCAATCAGGAGCCTTTTCTTTTTCCTTTATAAATAATCGTTCCATTGCTGATCACATACTTCGCCATCAGCCGTTCACTTACGATAAAAACGGGATACGCACAGACGAGCGCAAACACGGCCACCGGAATATGCTGAACCGCCGGAAGGATTGGGCTGACTGCATTGCGAATGATTTCTGCAAGATAAATTAAAAATACGATCAAAGCAAGCGCCGCAATCATAATCGGAGCTGATACTTTATATTCATGAAGCCGTTCCCGGCAGTGTCCGCAGCGAAATGCACATGGGATATTGGACGATCTGACCATGTCGCCTGTTAAAGGTTTGCCGCAGTTTGGGCATAATGTTTCTTTCATGTGGTATTCCTCACTCTCAATCATTCAGTACGCTCTTTATTATAACAGAGACGATTACGATACGTTTTGTTGCTGTTCAACACATTTTCACATTTTTCATCATTCTCATACTTGTACACACCTGTAAAATCATCTACGCTAAAGATGAACTAAAACAAAGGGGTGAATGAACGGTATGCTCCCGATTAACAGGCAGCAGAAGCTGATCGAGTGGCTGAAGGAAGAAGGCGCCCTAAGAATAGCGGATATCAGCGCAAGATTCGGTGTTTCTGAAATGACGGTTTACAGGGATGTGAATCAGCTTGCGAAAACAAAGCAGGTGATCAAAACGTCCGGCGGCATTGCGCTCGCTGAAAACAGTTCTTTACCAGCGGCAAATCTGTGCAGTTATTGTCTGAAGCCGGTTAATCACACATATTCAGTCCAGCTGATAACCGTGGGTCAGGAAGTTGAACAGCTTTGCTGCGCCCATTGCGCGTTTTTGCGGTACGAAGATAAAAAGGAAGAGGTCTCTCATCTGATCTGCAAAGACTTTCTGCTGCAAACAACGGTCAGTGCCGCGTCTGCTGTTTTTCTGCTGCATGCCGAGCTTGATCTGCACTGCTGTCAGCCACAGGCCATTCCGTTTGCGTCGCTTGACCATGCGGAGCGATTTCAAAAAGGCTTTGGCGGAACGATCTGCACATTCGGCAAAGCGCTCGAAATCATTTTAAACGACAGGCAAAAGGGATGCGCCTGCACCAAGACATAACATTATCTATTGCGGAAGGTGGTGTCTGAGTAATGAAACGAAACAGAATATGGATCATCCTTCTGCTTTTTCTTGTTTTCATTCCGAAAACAAGCTTTGCTCACGCCTATATTGTCAATTCAACGCCAAGTGAAAACAGTGAATTAAAAAAAGCGCCATCACAGGTTGAGATTGAATTTAATGAACCTGTAGAAGAGGGCTTTCATTACATTAAAGTGTACAATTCATCTGGCGAACGGGTTGATAAAGATCATACAGACATAAAAAAAGATAACAAACACATCATGATCACAAAGTTGAAAAAGAACCTGCCCCATGATATTTACAGAGCGGAATGGAACGCGGTGTCAGCTGACGGGCACCCGGTTTCCGGCGTCATTCCGTTCAGTATCGGAAAAGCCGATGGGGGGTTCGGCGGCCAGAAGGCTTCGGGTTCCGAGATTCACCCTGAAACAGCCATTGACCGCGCCGTTTTGTACACAGCGTTTTCTCTGTTTATCGGAACGGTCTTATTTCATCTCGTTTGGTTTAAAGCGGCCGCGGAATTGCCTGTCCCGCTTATACGGCGCACGAGGAACATACTGATTCTATCAGTCGTGTGTATGGGGCTTGCCCTCTTGCTTCAGCTCCCCATCCAAACAAAAGCAAATGCGGGAGGCGGCTGGGCGGCGGCGCTTCAAGCCGGCTATCTAAAGGAAACCCTGCTGCAAACCGCGGGAGGCGCCATCTGGATGATTCAGATTGGATTATACGCGCTGCTTGTCCTATCCGTCATCCCAGCTTTACGCAAGAAACGCTTTGATTCGTTCAAATATTGGACTGCGCCGCTCATCTTCTTTTTCGGCCTGCTGCTTGCGAAGGCGTTTACCGGGCATGCGGCAGTCGTGGAAGAAAAAGCGGTCGGTGTATTAATGGATTTCCTTCATCTGTCGTCTGCCTCCATTTGGGTCGGCGGAATTGCGGCTCTTACGCTGCTGCTTTGGAATGAATGGAAACACGCTGACAAAACGCTCGCATGGGAAACCGTCAAACGCTTCTCGCCATGGGCACTCGTGTCTGTCGGGGTTATCTTGTTCTCCGGATTGCTGAATGGATTCTTTATCATTCGGTCGATGGACTCGCTGTTCCATACAGCATACGGCCAGACGCTCTTACTCAAAAGCGGCCTGTTTGTCATGATGCTCATATTCGGCGCGATCCATTATATGTCCACAAGAAAACCGCGCCAAAAAGGGATCGGAAGGACAATAAAGGCCGAATGGGCCATCGGTATTGCCGTGCTGATTACAGCTGCCGTCTTTACAAGCCTGCCAAGTCCGCCTGAACCGGTACCAGAGCCGTTTTTCCAATCAAAAGCCATTGAAAAAGGCCAAATGGTTTCACTCAGCATCAGCCCGAACCAGCCGGGGAAAAATGAGTTTGACCTGAGAGTGACCGACCATAACGGCGATCCGGTTAAAGATATTCAACAGATCAGCATCACCGTATATAAAACAGGATTGTCCGGCAATCAAAATAAGAGCACCTTCCAATTAAAAGAGTCAAAGCAAGGTGTATTCGAAGCAGAGAATTTGTCCATTAATGAAAAGGGCAACTGGAAGGTCAAGGTCCACGGGTTAACCGGTGATTTTAATGAAATCAATATTATGTTTTCTAAAACGAATTAAAAAGGAGTTTTTGTCATGATCAAAAAATATGCAATCGCTTTTCTTCCTGCTGTTGTGGCATCGTTATTATTTTTCACAGTTCCGGCCAGCGCACACGTGTCTGTGAAGCCGGCTGAATCAGCAGCAGGCTCATGGGAAACGTATACAATGAAAGTACCGGTGGAAAAAGACCAGCCGACGACAAAGCTTGTGCTGAAAATGCCGAAGGGTGTAGAATTCCAGCAATATGAACCGATTCCAGGCTGGAAAGTCTCAAGCGCTAAGCATGATGACAAATCAGTATCTGTCACTTGGGAAGCAACGGACGGCGGTATTCAGCCCGGCCAGTTCCAGCAGTTCACTTTTGTAGCGAAGAATCCTGATACAGCAGAACAAGCTGCTTGGGACGCGTATCAATATTACAAAGACGGCAGCATTGTAGAATGGACCGGAGATGAGGACGCTGACACGCCGCATTCCATCACACAGATTACAAAATCAGCAAATGTAACAGATGAGCATGGCGCTACACAGACGAAAGAGGAATCCGATGCAGCAGCATCCGGCCCTTCAGCGCTTGATATAACAGCCATCGTGCTGTCCGCAGCCGCCATTATTCTATCCATTGCCGCACTTGTAAAGAAAAAGCGCGCATAATAAAAAAGCGATCCAGATCAAGTATCTGAGATCGCTTTTTTTTGATTACCCGCGTCCAGCTTGGAATGAAGGATATTTGGTCATTCCTCCATCAGCAAACAAAGTAATACCCGTTACATAGCTGGATTCTTTGGAAGCGAGCCACACCGCTACAGAAGCGATTTCCTCAGGTTCCCCGATATAACCCATCGGAATCATGCTTTCTACGTCTTTCTTCTGCACTGGATCTGCGAATTTTTCCGCGTTGATCGGGGTGTTAATCGCACCAGGACCGATATTATTGACACGAATGCCTTTCGGCGCGTATTCAAGCGCCAATGTTTCGGTCATTAATTTGATGCCGCCTTTACTTGCCGCATAGTGGACAAATAATGGCCATGGGATCATTTCATGAACACTGGACATGTTGATGACATTTCCTTTGATATTGTTTTCAACGAAATATTTGATCGCTTCACGGCTTCCTAAAAAAGCGCCGGTCAGGTTTGTGCTGATGACTTTGTTCCAATCATCAAGCGGCATCTCATGAGAAGCAACAGGATTTTCACGGCCTGCATTATTAATCATGACATCCAATGTGCCGAACTCTTGGATCGCTGTTTTGACGATATTTTTCACATCATCTTCTTTCGTGACATCTCCTTGAACGACCACCGCTTCGCCGCCGGCTTGAACGACTTCTTCTTTTACGCTGTTTGCGTCCTTTTCATTGTTAAAATAGTTAATGACAACTTTCGCCTGCTCTTTTCCGAAACGAAGAGCCATTGATTTTCCCAGTCCTGATGACGCCCCTGTAATGGCAACGACTTTTCCTTTTAAATCTGTATACATGTCCATCCTCCTAATATGTGTTATGAATTTGCTTTAGCTATCCCTAAGAATACGGCTGCTACGATAATCAGTATGATGCCGATCGCAATTGCGATAAGCTGACGTTTTGTTTTCTTTTCCCGCAAGATAAAAATGCCGCCGAGCGTGGAAATAACAATTCCCATTTGGGACAGTGAAAAGCTTGTCGCGACTCCGACCCTGGGCTGAGAAATAAACAAAAACATATTCCCCGCCGCCCAGATCAGACCCGGAAGAATATTCCTGACGGCATACTTGTTAAAGGGTTTGTGCTTATAGGTTAATATCACTCCGCCAATCACCATTCCGATCGCCTGCGGAAAAAGAGCCGACCAGCCGGAAACGCCGAACAATCTCGCCACGACGACATAAATCAAATAGCCGAGTGTCGAAATCAGCAGGATGACAATGCCTTTTTTAAAGTTTCCAGGCTCACCGTCAGCCTCTCCCTTTTTATCATTTAATGAAGTGAGTACGATTCCAACAATGATAAAGATAAGGGCAAGGATTCCTAATGTTATTGCGATGGGTGTGGACCATTCTTTAAAAACGATCACACCGAACAAGGAAGTTGATACAAGCTGCATCCCGGTGGAGATGGGCATCGTCTTTGATACACCCATTAATTGAATGCTTTTCAGCTGGTTGCTTTGCCCGAGTGACCAAAATAATCCGGACACAATCCCAACGAGGAAAATCTTCATCGAGAGCACGGGCTGAACAAAAAAGTAGATCACAATTGAAACAAGCAGCGCCCCGATCGTTGTTCCCAGCGTTTGGCTGTACGGTCCGCCGCCTAATTTGACATTGAATAACACAATGCTCCCCCAAAACAAAGCCGGGAGAAGAGCCAATAATAAATCCATAGATGGGGAACCTTCTTTCAAAAGTATTTGTCATTATTTTGGCTTGAGTATGCGTAATTATTCCGGATATCTTGAAAGAGGGGCAGATGAGGAGTTTTCGGCATGCAAAAAAAGGCCGCCGGTCATGCCGGCAGCCTTGTGAAGCGTGTTTTTTTTATAAACCGATGGACATATATTTTGTTTCAAGGTATGGCTCGATGCCTTCAGAACCGCCTTCACGGCCGACGCCGCTTTCTTTCATTCCGCCGAATGGCGCCTGAACCGCAGATGGTCCGCCGTCATTCCAGCCGATGATTCCGTAATCAAGGTTTTCAGAAATATAAATGCCGCGGCGGTAATTTTCTGTGAAGAAATAAGCGGCAAGTCCGAACGGTGTGTCGTTTGCAAGCTCGATGGCTTCATCAATATCAGTATAAGAAATGATCGGCGCCACCGGACCGAATGTTTCCTCGTGCATGATGTTCATGGACGTATCCACATCACCAAGCACTGTCGGATGAACAAAGTAGCAGCCTTTGTCATCGTTTCGGTCATACGATCCTCCGACAAGCACTTTGGCGCCTTTTTCAACAGCATCGTCGATCTGGCTGACGATTTTTTCGAACCCTTTTTTGTTAATGATCGGGCCGACGTTTACACCCTCTTCCAGTCCGTTGCCGACCTTCAGCTTAGCTGCTTGTTCGCTCAATTTCTTCGCGAATTCATCTTTGACGGATTCATGGACAATCAAACGATTCGCACATACGCAGGTCTGGCCCGCGTTTCTGTATTTAGATACCATCGCTTGTTCAACGGCAAGGTCAAGGTTTGCGTCTTCATCGACGATGAGCGGCGCATGTCCGCCAAGCTCCATTGAGACATGCTTCACTGTTTCCGCGCTGTTTTTCATTAGAATTTTCCCTACAGGCGTCGATCCGGTAAAGGTGATTTTGCGGATTTTCGGGCTGCTTGTAAAGACATTCCCGATCTCTTCTCCATCACCATTTACAACCTGCAGCACGTCCTTTGGAATGCCGGCTTCATACGCAAGGCGGGCAAGCTCTAACGCTGAAAGCGGCGTATCCGGCGCCGGTTTAATAATGAAGGTGCAGCCAGCGGCCAAGGCAGGCGCGGCTTTTCGGGTAATCATCGCATTAGGAAAATTCCAAGGCGTAATCGCCGCGACCGGTCCGACAGCCTGCCGTGTGACGACAATGCGTTTCCCTGTGGTTGGCGCAGGCACGGTTCTTCCGTATACGCGTTTTGCTTCCTCTGCGAACCATTCAATGTATCCCGCTCCGTATAGGACTTCGCCGACAGCTTCCTGGTACGGTTTCCCGTTTTCCGCAGTAATCAGTTTTCCAAGCTCATCTTTATGTTCAACAATCAGTTCATACCATTTTTTTAAAAGGGACGCTCTTTCTGAGGCTGATGTTTTGGACCAGGTTTTAAACGCTTGGTGTGAACGTTCAATGGCTTCTTCCACTTCCTTAGCCGATTGCTGAGGAATGGACTTGATCACCTCGCCTGTAGCCGGGTTATAAACCGTTAACTTATCTGGCATATGAAACATTCCTTTCTATTTAATATATATCAAGTACTTCATGCATCAAAGGTGAATCTATATTAAAAGGATATCAGACGCCGCCCTCTGTTTTCCAATGATTGAACTCGGACTTGTCACAGCCCCGCTTCAATAATGTCCAGCCCTTCCTTCAGCTGTTCATCTGTAATAACAAGCGGTGTAAGGAACCGGATAATATTGCCGTTGATTCCGGCAGTCAGTAAAAGAAGACCATTATCATTCGCATAAGCTGCAATGGCGGCGGCTTTTGCTTTATCAGGCTCACGAGTCTCCGGATCTTTAACGATTTCTACTGCGGCCATCGCTCCCAGTCTGCGAATTTCACCGATAAAGGCATGTTCTTTTTTCCATTCAAGCCCTCTTTCCTCAATGATTCTTCCGATTTCCTCAGACCGTTCATTCAGCCCTTCATGTTCTATAATTTCCAACACCGCTAGTGCAGCCGCGCATCCGAGCGGGCTTCCCGCATACGTGCCGCCCAGTTCTCCGGGTGCCGCCGCATCCATCATCTCGGCTTTCCCAATCACGCCGCTTAACGGAAGACCAGCTGCGAGTGATTTTGAAACCGTGATTAAGTCAGGTACAACGTCAAAATGCTCGATCGCAAAGTAAGTGCCCGTTCTCGCAAAGCCGGTTTGAATTTCATCAGCGACAAACACAATTCCATGCTTCTTGCAGAAATCGGCGATATGCTGCACGAATCGTTTAGAAGGAATGATGAAGCCGCCTTCCCCCTGTACCGGCTCCATGACGACACAAGCCACTGTTTCCGGCGCCACTGTCGCAACAAAGAAATCATGAAACGACTGAATGATAAAGTCATCGTAACTCTCATCGCTCATTCCGGCAGGCTTCTGATAATAATACGGAAACGGTGCTTGATAGACTTCCGGCGCAAACGGGCCAAACCCGAATTTGTAAGGCTTCACCTTGCTTGTCATGCTCATTGTCATATTTGTACGGCCGTGAAAGCCGCGCGTAAAGGTGACAACTCCTTGGCGTTTCGTATATTTTCTTGCGATTTTCACGGCGTTTTCCACCGCTTCCGCTCCTGAATTGAGAAAGATCGCTTTTTTATCGTGCTCTCCCGGTGCAAGGCCGCACAGCTTTTCGGCTAATTCGATATAGGACGGATACATCATCACGTTGAAGCCCGGATGGATCAGCTCCTCCGTTTGGCGCTTCACAGCCTCGACCACTTTCGGATGCGAATGGCCGACATTTAACGTTCCGATCGCACCCGCAAAATCAACAAACCGACGGCCGTCCAAGTCATACAGCACAGCCCCTTCTCCCTTTACCGCCAGACTGCGGTTTCCATTGCTGACGCCTTTGGATACAAATTGATCACGCTTTTGCTGCCACTCCGCGCTTGTTCTCATTTGTTTCGTTGTTTGGCTCATATTTACATCCCCCTGCACATTATTTTCTTATCATTCTGACTTCTTTTTGGTATGATGAAAAGTACCAAAATTAACTTTTCGATGGTATCAGAGGGAGAAAATATGATCACCATTTCAATCGACCATTCGGAACAAGCCGATTATATTTATCAGCAAATTTATCAAAAAATAAAAAAAGAGATTTTGAACCGCAACCTGCTTCCTCATACACAGGTTCCATCAAAACGGGAGCTGGCCGGAAAGCTGAGGGTCAGCGTCAATTCAGTGAATGCCGCTTATCAGCAGCTCCTCGCGGAAGGATATTTATACGCGATAGAGAGAAAAGGCTTTTTCGTCGAGCAGCTTGATACCTTCTATACCGAGGAACAGACATCCTCATTTGTTTTGCCTGATGATCTGAAGGAGCCTGCTGTAGATCGCGGCGAGTGGATCTCCTTTTCTCATATGAGTGTAAATATGGCTCATTTTCCGTTAAAAAGCTGGTTCCGCTGTGAGCAAAAATCCGCTGCCCGCGCCTTTCACACGCTTGGCGACATGGCTCACCCGCAAGGCATTTACGGTGTCCGCGAAACCATCACCCGGCTGATTTCCCTTACGCGGGGCGTGAAATGCAGCCCTGAACAAATCGTCATCAGTGCCGGGACCCAAATGCTGATACATCTATTAACCGAGTTGCTTCCGGACGATGCGCTGTATGCAATGGAGGAGCCGGGCTACAGGCGGATGTACCAGCTTCTCTGCAGCGCCGGAAAAGAAGTGAAAACAATCAGGCTTGATGAAAAAGGCATGTCCATGCGGGAGATTAACAAACAGAACCCCGATGTGTTAATCACAACCCCGTCTCACCAATTTCCGACAGGAGTCATCATGCCGGTTTCCCGAAGAATTCAGCTTTTGAACTGGGCGGCTGAGGTTGCGGACCGCTATATTATTGAAGATGATTATGATAGTGAATTTAAATATGATGTAGACAGTATTCCCGCGCTTCAAAGCCTTGACCGTTTTCAAAACGTCATCTACATGGGCACGTTTTCAAAATCCCTGCTTCCCGGCCTTCGCATCAGCTATATGGTTCTGCCGCCGGAGCTTTTGCGAAAATATAAGAAACGGAGCTATGACCTGCAGACGTGCAACACGCTCGCCCAGCTTGCCTTACAGGAATTTATTGATTCTGGAGAATATCAAAAACACATAAAAAAAATGAAACAGATGTATAAAGAAAAGCGGGAAAAGCTCATCCATGCTTTAGATGAAGCTTTTGGAGAAAAGATAACGGTAAAAGGAGCGAACGCAGGCCTTCACTTTGTCACTGAGTTCGATACAAACCGGCCGGAAAAAGAGATATTAGCACACGCTTCAAGGCTGCAGCTTGAAGTGTTCGGGATGAGCCGCTTTCAGTTGGAAGAAGGCTGCAAAAAACAAAACACCCCTGCACTAATCATCGGGTTTGCCCGGCTGAAAGACGAGGATATAGACGAGGGAGTCAAAAGGCTTCAACGAGCGGTTTACGGATAATAAAAAAATCCCCTTCTTTGGGGATTGATTCTACCAGCGGTCTTGTTCCACATTCAGAATGGCTTCAAGCAGACCTGGAAACGCCTGTTGAAGATCATCGGTGCGGAGCGAATAATAACGATGCTTCCCTTCTATACGGACTTGAGCGATGCCCGATTCTCTCAGCACTTTAAAATGATGGGACAGGGTAGATTTGGCGACTTGTATATCTGCGCACGTGCTGCACGTTTTTTCTTTCGCTTCGGCTAAGCGCTTCACAAGCTCAAGCCGAAGCGGATCGCTGAGAGCGTGAAGAACTTTTGTCAGCTGCAACTTTTCTGTTTTTGGATGGTTTGGAATGTTCATGACACAAATTTAACACACAACCGCGCATGATGACAATTTTACTAGGTAAGGGTTTTCGCTTTACCTCTTTTTCATTACATGTTACATTTAGTTCGATGAAATTCGAACAATGGATAAATCAGTCATAAGAACACAAACTATGAAAAAGTGTCTAACACAATAGGAGGAGATTTTATGATCGTATTACAAGCTTACATGAAAGTAAAACAAGAAAAACGCGAGGAATTTTTAGCAGAGGCCCAATCACTGCTCAGTCACTCCCGCGCGGAAGAAGGCAACGTTCAATATGACTTGTTTGAAAAAGTAGGCGAGGAAAATACCTTCGTTATGCTTGAGCAATGGAAAGACGAAGCAGCGATGAAATTCCATAATGAAACAGCGCATTTCCAAGGGTTTGTAGCGAAAGGCAAAGAATTTCTGAGCGCACCTCTAGATGTCGTCCGCACAGAGCTTGGAGAGTAACGAAAGGATGTCCGATATGAACGAAGTACTCAACACCTTAACAGATCACCGCTCGATCCGAAGCTATACCGATGAGCCAGTGTCTGATGCGCAAATAGACCAAATCATTCAAGCTGTACAATCTGCCCCGACATCTATCAACGGCCAGCAGGTAACAGTGATTACAGTTCAGGATAAAGAACGCAAAAAGAAAATATCTGAATTGGCGGGCGGCCAGCCGTGGATTGACCAAGCTCCTGTCTTCTTGCTATTCTGTGCTGACTTTAACCGGGCCAAAATCGCGCTCGAGGAATTAAACAACATCGAACTGAAAGTAACAGACGGACTGGAATCTGTTCTAGTAGGCGCCGTTGATGCGGGAATCGCGCTTGGCACCGCAACTGCCGCTGCCGAATCGCTCGGTTTAGGCACTGTACCGATCGGCGCCGTCCGCGGAAAGCCGGATGAAATGATTGAATTGCTTGAGCTTCCGAAATATGTTTTCCCTGTCTCAGGGCTTGTCATCGGACACCCTGCGGACCGCTCAGCGAAAAAACCGCGTCTGCCGCAAGCTGCAGTACGCCACAAAGAAACCTATCAAGCGGAACAATTAAAGCCGCTCATTGAAGCTTATGATGAGCAAATGTCCGAGTATATGAAGCAGCGCACGAACGGAAAGGAAACAAGAAACTGGTCACAAGGCATCGCGGCTTACTATCAGCGTCTCTACTACCCGCATATTCGTGAAATGCTTGAGAAGCAAGGATTTAACGTTGAAAAATAATGATATTCACCAAAGCCTGCCGGTCTCGCTCGGCAGGCTTTTTTTGCTTATTGCCTATATGTCATTCATCCTGTCAACTATAACCTCCTTTCCTCACAAATCTTGTTCATATCGTGCTAAAATGAACAGCATATCATCTACGTGAAAAGAGGTGCATGTCTTGAATAAAATACCGTCTTTAGAGGTTGCAAATGTATTAAACGATTGGTATGTCGCTATCAGAAAGCTTCAAGTGGATAAGTCGATTGAATTTGCTGAGAAAGCAAAGGCAATGACAGATGAAATGGAAGAAGACCAGGAGCTTTTGATTTATTATTCTTTACTCGAACACAGACATAAAATACTGCTTTATGATTTAAGAGGCACGATTATTCCCGACAGAGACAAGCATGTGTCAGATTCTTTCCATAACGCTAAAACCTCTGAGCTTACAGATTACTATTTTTTCTTATTTGAAGCGATGTATGAGGCAAGCAACAGCAATTATGACGTTGCAATCGGCCTATACAGAGAAGCTGAACAAAAATTATCGGCTATTCCCGATGATATTGAAAGAGCCGAATTCTATTTCAAAATGGCATGGCTGTATTACAGGCTAGACCAGCATGTTCTCTCGCTCCGCTATATTAGAGATGCACTCGCCATTTACAAAGAAAAGCCTGATTACAACAAAAAACAAGCCTTGTCCCTGTTTTTACTGGCCGGCAACTGTACAGAGACCGGGCATTATGAAAAGGCTGAATCATATTACAATGAAGCTGAGAATATGATCAAATTAATAAATGATCCATTTCTTGAAGCCCAATTGCATCATAATAAAGGAATCTTATATTCTCATTGGGGCAAATCAGCATTATCCATCACACATCTCGAAAAAGCTCTCACCCATTCAGACTATTATAAATCTGAATATTATTATAACTCTTCGTTTATGCTCATCAAAGAATTGTGTATCATAGGTGATAGAAGCCGGGCGCAGACTATCTTGACGGAGGGGCGTAAGAGAGCATCCGATAATACATCAAAAGTTTTTATAGCCAAAACAGATATATTGTCCATCCTCTATCTGGAAGAACATCATGATAACAGCCTTCTCAGAATAACAGAGAAGCTGGACCTATTAGAGAACTGCCACCATACGGATAGTGTAAAAGAATTATCACGGCTTGCAGCCAAGGTGTATGAGAATAAAGGGTTTTATCAGCATGCCGTGGCGCTGCTTAACAAGTCGATTGAAGCAGAACAAAAATTAAAGAAATTGGAGTGGATGTAAAATGGGTAAAAAGTTTACATGGTCGGCATTAATTGTATTGGGACTTACGGTTTCAATCGCGGCTCTTCAACATTCAGGTTCAGCGTTTGAAGTTGCCGAAAAGATTATCGGAGGATAATAAAGCTTCCGCCTCCCTATACGACATGATCAAACACCTGCCCGGCTTCGTTTATAAGTCAGCAGGTGTTTTGCTGTTCCTCCCTCTGCCCCCCTTATATTAGTTCAAAAACATTGACTTCCGCTTCGGGAAACTGCTAAAATTTTCACTATAAATACTCATTGGTTTTTGTTGAACCAATGAGTTTTCTATGTTTTAAAGAAAGAAGGAAGCCATGTCGATGCTTGAGAAAAAAACAGATATCTTATTAGCGGCAAAGAAGCTTTTTTCCGAAAGGGATTTCACATCGGTTTCGATGCAGGCTATCGCAGAGGAATGTAAGATGTCAAAAGCTTCTATTTATAAATTGTTCCAATCAAAGGAAGACCTGCTTTTGGAACTGCTGGCATTTAACCAAAAGAAAATGATGGCAGCGGCCTCACTGCTTCATGAAGAAAGCTCGCTGACCCCTGATGAACGTTTTGCCAAAAAACTGACAATGGAGCTTGAGGGCTTCCGGCGGGATCAGCAGTTTTTTAACATGTTAACCTACGGAAATTCATCTTTCAATAATGACAGGGTAAAGCAGCACATTATGCAGGCGAGATCCACGATTATCTGCTGGCACCGCGATTCGCTGATTCAAAACTACGGCGAACACATTACTCCGTTCGTGTGGGAATTAGTGATCATTCTTCACGGCATGATGAGGGAATTTCTCATGCTCATCAAACTTGAGCATAAACCGCTTGAGCTGGCTCCAATTGCAGATTTTATCATCAGCACGCTTAACCAGATTGTGAAAAACAGAGGAACGAAGCAGTCCGGACTTCAGCCGGAAGTCATTGAGCTATACATCAGCTCGGCCTCATCGCATCAGCCGAAAGACAAAGCGATTTTGTTATCCGAGAGCCTTCAAGAGCTGAAAAAGGCGATCTCTTCTCTGCCAGAGCACGATTACCAGGTAGATGAGCTGTCATCAGCCGCTGATTTGCTTGAAGAGGAGGCGGTGAAAGACGAACCGCGGCCTTTTCTGCTAAAGGCGCTGATTGGCTATCTGGAACAAACTGGCAAATTAACGCAGCCGATTTCGATGATTAAAACATTACTAACTTTATAGAGAAAAGAAGGGATATGATTTGAATACCAGTATTGAACCAAAGCCTTTTAACCGATCTGTGATCGTTGGCATATTGTTGGCGGGAGCTTTTGTCGCCATTCTGAACCAGACGTTATTGATTACAGCGCTTCCGCATATTATGCGTGATTTTAATATCGATGCCAACCAGGTCCAATGGCTGACCACCTCCTTTATGCTAACGAACGGGATTTTAATTCCGATCACCGCGTTTCTGATTGAAAAATTCACAAGCCGGACGCTGCTGATTACTGCGATGAGCATATTTACGGCGGGAACGATCGTCGGAGCATTCGCACCAAACTTTCCGCTGCTTTTAACAGCCCGTATCATTCAGGCTGCCGGAGCCGGCATTATGATGCCGCTCATGCAGACGGTGTTTCTTACCATTTTCCCGATCGAAAAACGCGGTCAGGCGATGGGTATGGTCGGATTGGTTATTTCCTTCGCACCTGCGATCGGACCGGCATTATCCGGGTGGGCAGTCGAAGCCTTCTCGTGGAGATCGCTGTTCTACATTATCCTTCCTATCTCCATCATTGACCTGATCCTTGCGATTATTTTGATGAAAAACGTGACGACTCTTAGAAAAACACAAATTGATATGTTGTCTGTGATTATGTCTACTTTAGGCTTCGGCGGTTTGCTGTACGGATTCTCAAGCGTCGGCTCTTACGGATGGACAAGCTCAACCGTCCTTATTTCGCTGATTGTGGGTATTATTTCCCTGCTATTATTTATCACAAGGCAGATGAAGCTTACAAAACCGATGCTGGAATTCCGTGTATTTAAATTCGGCATCTTCAGCTTAACAACACTGCTTGGAACCATTGTATTCGCTTTGCTGATCGGTACAGAGACGATCTTGCCGCTTTATACGCAAAACGTCAGAGGCATATCAGCATTTGATACAGGATTAATGCTTCTGCCAGGGGCAATTGCTATGGGAATCATGTCGCCGATTATCGGAAGAATTTTTGATCGGGTCGGCGGAAAAGGACTCGCCATTCTCGGCTTTTCCATCATCCTTTTGACTTCTTTACCGTTTATGCAACTGACGGAGCATACATCACTCACCTGGATTGTGATCGTGTATACCGCCCGATTACTGGGAACGGCGATGATTATGATGCCGGTCACAACGGCTGGCATCAACGCGCTGCCGCGCCACCTGATCCCGCACGGCACAGCTATGAACAACACCATTCGCCAAGTCGGCGGCTCCATCGGTACAGCGCTCTTAGTATCTGTCATGAGCAATCAGGCAGCACACGCGGCTGCTTCCAGTTCAAGACAGGCGGCTTTGCACGGCATGAACGCAGCCTTTATCGTGGCCGCCTGCATCGCACTCGTCGGCTTCCTGCTATCGTTTACTTTAAAGAAAAAACCGCGGCCTGCCGAACAGCAGCCTGCACGATAAAAAACTCAGCCCTTCCGGGGCTGAGTTTTTTGTTTTGAATTAATAAGGCAACAACGCTTAAAAAGATGCCCCCTTCTGAAACATTGGGAATCTGATCAAAGAATTCACAGAGAAGTAGCTCTTCGCTTCATTTTACAGCTTCAAATTCAGTTAACGAATTGCCCCTTCCCCATTGCTATTAACGTTAAGAATAACTGTGCGCCAGAAATGAACTATCGTAATGGAGAGAAAACAAAAAACCCGATCAAGGTCCCCATTTACAGGTTCCATTGATCGGGTTCTTCTTCATTTTATTTCTCTAAACCATCTTTTACTTCTTTAATCATTTGAGCCATAGACTCAAGTCCGCCGCCTGATAGGTACCAAGTTGCTGAATCAAGGTAGACGACATGATCGTTTTTCACGGCGTTTACTTTTTTCACATAATCGTTTTCAACAACTTGCTTCGTAGACGATGTTTCGCCGATCGCTGTGCCGCGATCTACAACAAACAAGTAATCAGGGTTTGTTTTTGAGATGTACTCATAAGACACACTTTGTCCGTGGGTGGATGCTTCAATATTTTGATCAGCAGGTGTCACGCCAAAGACATCATGAATCAGGCCGTATCTTGATTTAGGGCCGAACGCGCTGATTTTGCCGTCGTTCGCCATAATCACCAAGCCTTTTTTATTTACTTTCTCAGCCGTTTTCTTCACATCCGAAATCGAATCATCAATTTTTGCAAGCTGGCTCTTCACTTCATCTTCTTTGTTAAAGATTTTTCCGATTGTTTCCGTGTTTGATTTAAAGGATTCCATATATTTTGCACTATCTATATCAAGATAAATGGTTGGTGCAATTTTTGAGAATTCTTTATAAGAATCGGATTGTCTGCCTGAAATAATGATGAGATCCGGATCTAGATCAGCCACCTTTTCAAAATCAGGCTCTTTTAAACTGCCGACATCCGTATACTTATCATTTTTGTATGATGAAAGGTAATCGGGAAGGCTATTCTTAGGCAGTCCCGCAACGCTTCCTTGTAATCCAAGTTTATCAAGTGTATCTAAAATACCAAAGTTGAAGACTACGACTTTTTTAGGATTTTTGGTAACTTTTGTTCCGTTTTTATCTAAATCGTGCTTCACTGTGATTTGATCCTTTTTGTTCTCTGACCCTTTACTGTCTGAGCTTTGGTTTCCGCATGCTGAAATGACAACCGCGGTAACCAAGGCGATGAAAAGCAATGCAAACTTTTTCATGTGATTCACCTCTTTATGTTTTTAAGAAAAATAGACACCTATTCTTTGATTATCTATCGTTTCAATCGGAATGGTCATATCGTAAATCTCCTCTAGCACCGAGGTCTCTATGATTTCTTTCGCTGATCCTTCTTTTACGATACGGCCGTTTTTTAAGGCCACGATATAGTCGGAATAGACGGACGCAAAGTTAATGTCATGAATGACGACAACAATCGTTTTGCCCAGTTCCTCTACCAATCGTTTCAACAGCTTCATAATTTCCACAGAATGCTTCATATCCAGATTGTTAAGCGGTTCATCCAGAAAGATGTAATCTGTGTCCTGGGCGATTACCATCGCGATAAACGCCCGCTGGCATTGCCCTCCGCTTAATTGGTCCAAGTACTTATCCTGAATGTCTTCAAGCTTCATATAACCGAGAGCCTGATTAATATGAACCCAGTCTTCCTCTGTCAGCTTCCCCTGTGAATAAGGAAATCTGCCGAAGCTGACAAGGTCTTTGATCGTCAGCCTGATGTTGATCTGGTTCGCCTGTTTCAGGATGCTGATTTTTTTCGCCAGTTCATTGCTGTCGCAAGAGCCGATCTCCTTGCCGTCTATTTTGATTTCGCCTGAATCTTTCTTAATCAGACGGCTCATGATAGACAGCAGCGTGCTTTTGCCGGCGCCGTTAGGACCAATAAATGAGGTGATTTTGCCTTTTTGGATCGTGACTGACGTTTCTTCAAGGACAATTTTTCCTCCATATTGCTTGCTTACGTTTGTGATTTCTACCATGATTTATTCTCCTTTAACAGCAAGTAAATAAAATAAATCCCGCCGGCAAAATTAATAATAACGCTTAAAGGCGTTGAAAAAGCGAATACCTTCTCAACCACAAACTGGCCGCCGACAAGCGCAATAATACTGATCAGCACAGAACCAGCGATCAAGTATGTATGCTTGTACGTTTTCAAAAACTCTCTGGCAACGTTCACAACGAGAAGCCCCAAGAACATAATCGGTCCTACAAGAGCCGTTGAGACGGAAACGAGAATCGCAACGACAACCAGCATCTGCTTCACGACTTTATCATAATCAATTCCTAAATTGACGGCGTGTTCTCTCCCTAGAGACAGCACATCAAAAAACCTCGTGAAACGCCAGACGTAGAAGCCGACAAGCAGAAAGATGATGCCTGCCAGCCATAAAAGATCCGTATTGACGTTGTTAAAGCTGGCAAACATCTTATCCTGCACAACTTGGAACTCATTCGGATCAATCAGCATCTGCATGAAAGAAGACAAGCTGCCAAACAGCGTACCGAAGACAATTCCGACGAGCAGAAGGAAAAAGATATTCCTGCCCTCTCCTTTAAACATGATCTGATACAGCACAAAGGAAAACAAAATCATCAGGAAGACTGAAATCAAGAAATTGACGTTCTCATTCATCATGACGACATTCATTGAACCAAACAGAAAGACAATAACAGTCTGAATAAGCATATACAGAGAATCCAGCCCTAAGATGCTTGGTGTAAGGATGCGGTTGTTCGTAATCGTTTGGAAGATCATCGTTGAAAACGCGATGGCTCCGCCTGTCAGAATAATAGCGAGCACCTTTTTACATCTTCTTGGAAAGGTATAATCCCAATTGCCCAAATCATAAAACAAAAACAGGCCGATACAAATCATGGCGATTCCAACGAGCAGCGTGATTTTCATATTTTTACGCATAGGCTTTTCTCCTTAACAACATATACAGGAAAATGCCGCTGCCGATGATTCCGACCATCAAGCCAATCGAGATTTCGTACGGAAAAATGATAATCCTGCCCAATATATCGCAAAGCAGCACAAAAACGGCGCCTAAAAGAGCTGTGTGGGGCAGGCTGCTTTTCAGGTTGTCTCCCCTGTAAATGGATACGATATTCGGAATGATTAGCCCAAGGAACGGCAGCATACCGACAGTCAAAATCACGAGGGACGTGATCAGCGACGATATAATCAGCCCGATATTCACAATCCGTTTATATTTCAGGCCAAGGTTGACGGAGAAGCTTTCCCCCATCCCTGCTACTGTGAATTTGTCAGCAAATACATATGCGATTATCACAAGCGGGATACTCAAGAATAAAAGTTCATATCTCCCTTTCACAATGAGAGAGAAGTCTCCTTGAAGCCATGAAGAAATATTTTGGATTAAATCATATTTATACGCGATAAACGTCGCAATCGAGCTGACAATGTTCCCAAGCATTAAGCCCACGAGAGGAATAAAGATCGTATCATTAAACTTTATTCTCTCAAGGATTTTCATGAACAGGAAGTTGCCCGCAAGCGCAAATATAAAAGCAATCAGCATTTTTATCAGCGGACTGGCAGAGGTAAACAGCATTAATGAAATCAAAATCCCGAGCCTCGCCCAATCCATCGTGCCGGCAGTTGTCGGCGAAACGAATTTATTCCGGCTGATCTGCTGCATAATTAAACCGCAGATGCTCAGGCTCATGCCTGCAATAATAATGCTGATTAATCTCGGTAAACGGCTGGCGAAAAGCGTTGACGCCTCTTCTTTATTCATATGAAAAAGATCCAGCGGCGACAGATCCTCTACGCCGATAAAAATAGAACAGAATGCAAGTAAAATAAGTAAAACAACTAAGTAACGTAGCTTCATGCTGCCTCCTCACACCCTTACAACAAAAGACCTTGCTTCCCTTTCCGCAAGAATTCAACAGATTCGCCGATAACAGTAAATGATTATCATTATCAACGACAATATAATCTTATCACCTTTCTCGCTATAGTCAATATTCTTTTCTGAAAAAGACTTTGCTAAGCCGGTCTCTCTAAGAGTCATTCAAATATATCATTATTTAAGTCTACCAAGAATTTGAACCGCTTTCTATAACGATTCGTTCGTCTGTTTAGCATTTTTTTCATTTTGGCGCAAAATTCGCAGAAGAAAACCTGACATCACAGCCACTAATTCCTTCTGGAAAGAACAATTGTTCATACCACGTAGAAAATAACCCTTGATTTCAAGAACCGAAAGAGAGATAATAAGTACTAAATTTGTGTGAAAATTTAAACATTAGGAGTTGTCAACATGAAGGTCGTTAAATTCGGAGGCAGTTCTCTCGCATCTGGCGCTCAGCTTGAAAAAGTGTTTCATATCGTAACAGCCGATCCCTCGCGCAAAGCTGTTGTGGTATCAGCGCCGGGGAAACGCCATTCCGAGGATACAAAGGTAACGGATCTCTTAATCGCCTGCGCGGAGCAATACATATCATCGGGTGATGCGCCCGAACTTTGTGAAGCTGTCATTGAACGATATGCCGAAATCGCTCAGGAGCTTCATCTGGATCAGCATATTATAGAAAGAATACGGGATGACCTCTTCACTTTGTTAAACGGAGACAAAAGCAATCCCGTGCAATATATAGATGCAATCAAAGCAAGCGGCGAGGATAACAATGCTAAGCTGATCGCCGCTTACTTTCAGCACAAGGGCATTCAAGCAGAGTATGTGAATCCTAAAGACGCGGGTCTTTTCGTCACAAACGAGCCGGGAAACGCTCAGGTGCTGCCTGAATCCTATGAAAACCTGTACCGTTTAAGAGAGCGGGACGGTCTTATTATCTTTCCCGGTTTCTTCGGCTTCAGCAAAGCAGGCGCTGTGATCACTTTTTCAAGAAGCGGGTCAGATATTACGGGCTCTATTCTCGCAAACGGTTTACAGGCCGACCTGTATGAAAACTTTACCGATGTCGATGCAGTTTATTCCGTCAATCCATCTATCGTGAAGGACCCTAAAGAAATCAGCGAACTGACATATCGGGAAATGCGCGAGCTTTCATATGCCGGCTTTTCCGTCTTCCATGATGAAGCCCTGATCCCCGCGTTCAGAGCGGGAATTCCGGTTCAAATTAAAAATACGAACAATCCGGCAGCGCAGGGAACACGTGTTGTCAGCAAACGAGACAACACAAACGGCCCAGTTGTCGGGATAGCCAGCGACACCGGATTTTGCAGCATTTATATCAGTAAGTATTTAATGAATAGAGAAATCGGCTTCGGGCGGAAAGCCCTGCAAATTTTAGAAGATTACAGTTTAACGTACGAGCATGTCCCGTCCGGAATTGATGACATCACCATTATATTAAGACAAGATCAAATGGATGTCTCCATGGAGCGTCAGCTCATCAGGCGGATTGAGGAGGATCTTCAGGCGGATGAGGTGATTGTCGAGCATAACCTGGCGCTGATTATGGTCGTCGGAGAAGCCATGCGCCACAATGTCGGCACAACGGCAAGGGCGTCAAAAGCATTATCTGAGGCTCAAGTAAACATCGAAATGATCAACCAAGGGTCATCAGAGGTGAGCATGATGTTCGGAGTGAAAGAGGCGCAGGAAGAGCAGGCAGTCCAAGCATTGTACCAAGAGTTTTTTGCAGGGGTTTTAATCTCTTAACGTTTTCATAGCCGAAATTCTCATTTTTTCTCTTGTCCACTAGTATCTCTATCAATTTGTTGCCTCCTGCATATCTTATAGTATTCTCACATGGAGGTGACGCTGTATGTATCCATCTAATGGAAACGGCATCAGTTCTTTCTCTTTAATCGTCGTATTGTTTATCCTATTGATTATCGTAGGAACATCTTTTTTTAACGGTGGTCTTTACTAGATCAAACTAGTATGACCCTGTAACCTCCTTATCGCAGAGGTGAGCGCCATAAGACCATATTGTCTTATGGCGTTTTTCCTTTTGGGCTGCCAAAATATCGGGCGCTGGTTGATAGATTTATTTTTTCTCATCTGCACGTTTACCCTTTACACTCTGGTATTCTGCGCATATCTTATAGTATTCTCACTTGGAGGTTACGCCTTATGTCAGGTTGCGGATCTGGTAACGGCTTTAACTCTTTCGCGTTAATCGTAGTGTTGTTTGTACTATTGATTATTGTGGGAACATCCTTTTTTAATGGCGGCTTCTAGAACAGACTGGCAGCCCCCATATGTAAGAACCTCCTCTTGTAAAAGTAAACGCCATAAGACTTTGTCTTATGGCGTTTACTGTTTACGTTTAAAACGGCAAAGTCCCTTCTTTTCAGGAAGGGACTTTTATTTTCTTACGTCATTCCTCTTTCTGTCACCTGATAATCAGGCGCTTCAGCATTGGACACTCCAACTGTTGCAAACACAGCAGCTGCAGCCAAACAAATAATGAGCAATTTAGATTTCAATTTCATATAAACCTTCACTCCTTTGTATTTGTTTTCTGGCCTCTTCTACTTTGAGAAAGTAGGAAGATGACATTTCGAAGTTTTTCTGTTCATAGTAATATTTAGCTACTACTAGTGCTAAATCCTCTATATCAGCATACATATTTTTATTTTTTAGGTAATAAAAGCATTTTTCGATTCCTTGTTCATCCGGCTGGGCTTGATATAGAGTTTTTAAAAATTCAAATTTCACCATGTAGTCAATATCATCTGTTTGTTTAGCATATTCATAACCCCTGCTGTGATATTCCACTGCTTTAGAATTATTTTTACATTTATAATAAATCTGCGTGATCAGAAAATATGCCTGAGGAAGGGATTTAATGATGTCGTTGCTTTCGAATATAGAAACCGCTCTCTCAAAATAGTCAATGGCAGGCTCAAGAAGATCTTGATTGTAATAACACAACCCAATATTATAAAGCGCTCTTCCGACCAATTGTGCTTTATTTTCTGATTCCGCCATATGTAATGCGAGTTCAAAATGGCGCGCGGCTTGTTCGAAACGCCTTTCATCCATCAAATTTACTCCGAAAACAAAATGACACTGGATAATTCTCACATTATATGTTTCTTGCTCGGCATATATTTCGTAGGCATTTTTGATATGGATCAGTGAGAAATACGTCTGTTTCATATAGTAATAAGCTTCGGCCACTTTAAAATAGAACTCGGCTCTTTCAATATGATCCGCTACAAAGGAAAGTCTTTTTTCAGCCTGTTTGTAATAAGTGATGGCTGAAATGAATTCTCTCTTATCAAATTCGTGCATCCCCCGAAAAAAGTTTACATAATAATCAAGCAGCCCTTTTAAATCAGCCTGATTGCTGTCAATGTTGCGCAGTAATTCTGACAAGCTGGGCTGGTCCTCTATTTTTAATTTTTCTAACGGCTCAAGATAATCAAGCATCAGCTGGTGGCGGAATTCCATTAATGAGAAATATAGCAGCAAGTTCGGATCGTCTTCCATATGTTCAATTTCCCGTTCAATCTCGGCTTTTAGAATTTCGGCGTCCGGTACACTGAACGTACGAATATACTTATACCACTCGTTAATTTTTTGACCGACTGCTGAAGAAGGAATCACCTCGCTCTTCATTCCTTCACCCTCCCCATCCAAAACCTGTTTATGACATATTTTATCATGTTTCCAGACGGCCACATCCCGAAAAACACGCAAACTTTGTTTTCGGCAGAGCGCAATAAATGCATGAAGCGCCGAAGCGGTATGAATTCGGAAGGCAGATGTTTGGTTCAAAACACAAAAAACGCCAGCATGAAAGGCTGCCGTTTTTATGACTGTTTCGTATTCAGCGGTAGGCGAATAATGAATTTTGTCCCTTTTCCTTTTTCACTCTCGATGTCTACTGTGCCTTGATGCATTTCAACGAGCTGTTTGACGATGGACAAGCCGAGGCCGTATTCGCCGTACGCTGTGTTGGTTCTGGAAATATCCGCTTTGTAGAACCGCTCCCAAATATGCTCGATATCCTCTTTCGAAATAAGGTAAAAAGAGCGGTGGCGCATCCCCCGCTCTTTTTATTTATATATGTGATAAATAGCTTTGAATGTCGGCCTGCTTAATGGCAGTGATCAAACTTGCCGCTTTTCGTTCGTCTCCTTGAAGCGCAAGTTGCAGCTTCTCTTTTATGTCTTCCTCAGACAGTCCGTTTCCCGGCGCCCCCTTCGGACAATTGACACGGGCTTCGTAAACACGTCCGTCTGACAGAAAAACGCGTACGATGGTGAAGCGGCCCTTTGGAACGGCTTGCGGGTCTGGCTGAATCTCAGCATCATAAACACGGTGAATACGCGGCAGATAGGCTTGAATGTTCTGTGGTATCGGCTCATTGTTAAAATGCCCGGCCGCCGTCAGCTCCCGGCCGTGCAAAGCAAGGGCAATGACGTATTCCACGCTGAAACGTCCTTCCTCCCCTGTTTCCGGCTGCCTTTCTGTCAACGCGGCGTCTCCGCCCGGAGGAAAAACTACTTCGATCCGGTCCGTCTTTCCAGCAGAGATCTCATGCTGAACCATCAGCTTGCGGATGGCGTCTGCGGCGTGATGAGCAGCGGAGCAGAACGGATAAATTTTAAACCAGAGGCCTGGCTGAACGATTCTCCAAGGTGCTCCCCAATTGCTTAAAAATGTGGATTCCGCCTTTTCCAGATCACCGTAGAGGCTGAAAAACCCTTGCTCTCCATCCAGTGCTGTGTGTGAGCCGCCAAAGCCGGTTTGCGCCAGTTTGACGGCAAATAAAGCAGATTGAGCCGCCAATCCGGCGTGCAGCGGTTTCATTTCTGTGCCGAATTGAACTCTCATTCCGCCGGCTTGTGCAGCGGCAAAGCCGATTGCTCTTTCCAGCTCTTCCTGGGACAGCTCTTCTGCATAACCGATCGCACAGGCAGCCGCTATCGCTCCAAGCGTCCCTGTGTTGTGCCAGCCTTTTTCATAGTGGTGTCTGCCAATCGACTCACCCAGCCTTGCCATCACTTCCACGCCAACAATATAAGCGCCAAGAAACCGCCCGCCATCTCGGCGGGCGGCGGAAGCAATGAGCGCCGGAAGAATAACGGCGCTCGGATGCCCTCTGACATCAGAATGAACATCATCAAAATCAAGCGTGTGGGCGATAAATCCATTCAGCAGCGCCGACTGCGAGGGTGATGCCTTTTTTCCTTGTCCGATAAGAGGGGCAATTGGCATGCCGCCTTCTCCCTCGATCAAGTTCAACAGTTTTTCAACGCCGCTGTCATTTCTCCCTGCAAAAGAAGCCGCTGTAAAATCAAGCAGCCCCTTCTTTGCTTCACGCATCGCTTCAACGGAGGCTTCAGGACGTGATGATCTCACAGACTGAGCAAGACCTGACGTCAGTTCTTGTATGTTCATTCGATCGACTCCAGTACCGTAACGGCCAGCTCAGCAAAATAGCGGGCCGCCACTCGCAATGCTTCTTCATCCAATGTGAACGCCGGATGATGCCATTCTTCTGTTCCGTTTGTTCCCATCCAAACGAAAAAGCCTGGGACTTTTTCTTGATAAAGAGCGAAGTCTTCACCGCCAGGCGACTGTTCAGCGGGGACAGTCTGATAGCCTAGACGGGCTGCGGCTTCTGAAGCAGCATTCAAGAATTGATCGTCATTCATCACGGACGGCAAATACGGGAACCAGCGAAATTCCGCCTGTGCTCCGTATCCGGCCGCAATTCCTTCAGCGATCCGTTTCATATGTTCCGGAACGGCTTCTCTTGCTTCTTTTTGAAAGGTTCGAACCGTTCCTTCCATTTCTGCTTGGTCTGGTATGACGTTCCATGAGCTGCCGCCCTGTATTCTCGTGATGCTGACGACCGCATTTTGCAATGAACTGATATTACGGCTGACCACAGATTGCAGGCCGCTGACGATTTGGCCTGCCGCAGCAATCGGATCAATGCTGTTATTTGGAATACCGGCGTGTCCGCCTTTGCCTTTAATGACTAACTCAAAGCGATCAACACTTGCCATCAGCGGACCTTCTTTCAGACCGATGGTACCGACCGGAAGATCCGGTTTATTATGCATGCCGAAAATGGCAGAGACGCCGTCCAACACCCCTGCTTCTATCACTTTTCTCGCTCCGGCGGCAATTTCTTCAGCGGGCTGAAAGATGAAGCGGACCGTTCCTTTCAGCTCGTCCTTTCTTTTGTTCAGCAAAATCGCTGTGCCGATAATGGAAGCTGTATGAAAATCGTGTCCGCATGCGTGCATTGTTCCGTCAGTTTTAGAGGCAAACGGCAGGTTCGTCTGTTCATGAATCGGAAGCGCGTCAATATCCGCTCTCACCGCAATAACGGGACCGTCCGCATGCCCTTTGATTTCCGCAATCACGCCTGTTTCAAGCTGAGGAACGTCAAGAATCTCAATGTTCTCTTCTTCAAGCCAGCGGCGGATTTTTTTCGTCGTTTCAAATTCCTCAAACGACAGTTCAGGGTGTTCATGAAGGTCACGGCGCATGTTAATTAAACGTTTGTTTAACGCATCATTATACTCTTCAGCCATTATTCTTCTTCCCTTCTATATAAGTTCGGGAGCCTCTCCCACCTGTTTGATAAACTTTTTCGTCCGTTCGCTTTTCGGATGGTCAAACAGTTCTTCCGGGGTTCCCTGCTCGATAATATGGCCGTCCGCCATAAAAATTACCTTATCAGCGACTTCTCTGGCAAACGCCATTTCATGAGTAACGATGATCATCGTTGTTTGTTTTTCCGCAATGGATTGAATCACTTGCAGCACACCCGCTACAAGCTCCGGATCAAGCGCGGAGGTCGGCTCATCGAGCAAAATCGCGTGCGGGTTAACGGCGAGCGCCCGCGCGATGCCGATCCGCTGCTGCTGCCCGCCGGACATCGTAATTGGATAGCTGTTCGCCTTATGCTCCAAGCCGACCTGTTTTAAGATATCCATACCGATGCGGTTCGCTTCTTCCCGCGATTTTTTTTGCGAGACGATCAGCGCTTCTGTAATGTTTTGCAGTGCTGTTTTATTTTTGAACAGATTGTAATTTTGGAAAACCATGGCTGTCTGCTGGCGAAGCTGATGCGCTTCTTTACGTGTATATTTTTCAGCGTTCAGCTTGGCTTCTCCGATTTCAATCAAGCCTTGATCAGGGCGTTCCAATAGATTCAGGCAGCGGAGAAGCGTTGATTTGCCGGAACCGGACGGACCGATGATCGCCACGACTTCCCCGCGTTTCACTTCAAGGTCGATCCCGTCCAGCACGACGAGATCTTTAAAGGCTTTGCGAATATTTTTGACTTGTATCAACTGATTTCACCCCTAGGTTCGGTATGGCTTGCTGATGGCGCGTTCAAACAGGTCCTGCAAGACGCTGTATATAATTGTGAGAATCCAGTACACAACCGCAACCGCCAAGTAGGTTTCAAAGTATTTCAAATTGCCTGAAGCGTACATTTTCCCTTGCGCGAACATCTCCATAACACCTAATGTAAATGCCAATGATGTTTCTTTCAAAAGACCGATAAACGTGTTTCCCGTTGCCGGAATTGCGTTTCTGACGGCTTGCGGGAGAATGATCCGCCTGTATGCCTGAAGCTTCGTCATGCCGACAGACAGACACGCTTCCAGCTGCCCTTCATCCACCGAGTTCAGAGCGGCGCGGAAAATCTCCGCTAAATAGGCAGCGTTCTTTAAGCTTAAACCAATGATGGCAGCCGTTAAGGCAGTCATTTTGCTCATCTCCGGGAACAGCTGCGGCAGTCCGTAGTAAATTAAGAAAAGCTGCACCAGCGTCGGTACACCCCGGAAAAATGAAATATAGACTTTTGACAGCTGATGAAGCACGGGAATATGGTTTTTGGTGATAAGTGCGAGAACAAGTCCTCCGATGACCGCAAAAATCATGGCCGCTACAGCCATGAAAAGGGTGATCGGGAGGGCTCCAACTAATGTCGGGAATGCCGAAATCATGAATCCCCAATCGATCGTATTCATTCTGGTGGTTCACCGCCGTTTCTTATTGCTTCTTTTCTGTTGTGATATCTTCTTTAAAATATTTTTCTGAAAGCTTTTTAAGCGTTCCGTCTTTACGGAGTTCATCCAATGCTTTATTTACTTTTTTGCGGATCTTATCGTGCGCGTCATCCTTTGCGAACGGGAATGCGACTTGTTCGTAGACAATCGGGTCTCCGGCAAGCTTCAGAGGCAGGCCTGTTTTCTTTATTTGCGCGAGAAGCACACTCCGGCTGTTGACGTAAGCGTCCACACGTCCGTAAGCTACGTCTTTCAGCGTACCTTCTTGTGTTTCGTATGTTTTGATATTGATTTTTTTATCAGGATCTTTGCTTTCAAGGTTTTTCGCATGGTTCGAACCGAGAACGGCCGCAACTGTCTTTCCTTTTAAGTCGTCTACTGACTTAATATCTTTGTTATCATCTTTTACGACAATCTGTGTCCCCGCGTAGGAATACGGTTCTGTAAAGTTGTACACTTCCTTGCGTTCGTCTGTTACGGCAACCTGGTTTGAAATCGTGTCAAGCTTACCTGTTTGAAGCTCTCCCATCAGCCCGCTGAATTCAAGCAGTTTCCAGTCAAGTTTCATATCGAGTTTTTTTGCTACGGCTTCCATGACTTCCACATCAAAACCCGTCAGCTTGCCGTCTTCTTTATAGGCGAACGGATAGCTTTGGCCGGTCGCGCCGACATGAAGCACCTTGTCATCCTTATTATCACTGCTGTTTCCGTTACCGCATGCTGACAATACAGCTAATAGCGCAGCAACGAACAGCAAAGTCCATTTTTTCATTTTCATGTTATTTCCCGCCTTTTTGTTTTATATATCAGTCCGCAGTTCTTTTTTCATATAAATCGTGATGTGTCCTTTGCCGAGATCTCGTTCCCCGGCGCGGACGTAGCCTTTTCTTTCATACATGTCAATCAGCCAGGGATGTTTATCAGCTGTTCCGAGCGATACGAACGGAACCTTTAAGGTATCGCGCAGCACGGTCTGCTCGACCCATTGCAAAAGCTCTGACCCTACGCCTTTTTTGCCGATATCCGGATCTACCGCAAACCACCAGATGTGAGGCACTCCGTACGGTCCCGGCTGCTGTCCCCATGGCATCCGCAAGGAAATCGTAGCGATAATCCGTCCATCTTCTTCCATTACATAACATGCGTTTTTCCGGATATTGTTCAATACAAGCTCCAGGTCTGCATGTGCGGCGGCAAAGTTGATGCCAAGCTTACGAACCGGTTCATAGGCCCGCCATGTCAGAGCGAGAAGTTCTTCGGCATCACTGTCTTTCGCCAGCCGGTATTGTCCCTGCATCGCACGTTCCTCCTTTTATTTTGTATAACGGTTAACCGGTTTTTCCAAACCGAAATGTTCTCTTAATGTCGTACCTTCGTATTCTTTTCTGAACACGCCGCGTTCCTGCAAGATCGGAATCACCTTGTCCACGAATAGTTCGATCCCTTCCGGAAGCAGCGGCGGCATGATATTGAAGCCGTCACAGGCCTGTTTTTCGACCCATTCCTCCATCTTATCTGCAAGCTGCTCCGGCGTGCCGACAAAGATGTGGTGGCCTCGGGAACCTGCCACGTATTTGTAAAGCTCTCGAATGGTCATGTTATCGCGCTTGGCCATCTCCTGAACAAGTTTGAAACGGCTTTTCACCGCATTTGAAGCTTCTGCGTCCAATTCAGGCAGAGGCCCGTCAAGCGGATACGCGGACAAGTCGATGCCTCCTAAATAATTCTGAAGGATTTGCAAACCGACTGACGGAATGATTAAATCCTGAAGCTCTTGGTATTTCGCCTGCGCTTCTTCTTCTGTATCGGCAATGATCGGAAAAATCCCCGGCATGATCGCGATTTTTTCAGGGTCACGTCCGAATTCAGCAGCCTGTTCTTTAATAGATGTATAAAATTCTTGAGCGGATTCCAAATGGTTTTGCGCCGTGAAAATCACTTCCGCCGTCTTAGCGGCCAGCGCTTTTCCATCTCCTGATGAGCCTGCCTGAATAATAACCGGCTGGCCCTGCGGCGTTCTCGCGATGTTTAAAGGCCCGCGAACTGAGAAATACTCTCCTTTATGATTAAGCTCGTGCATTTTTTCCTTCTTGAAAAACTCTCCCGATTCCTTATTTCGAATGAAGGCATCCTCTTCCCATGAATCCCACAGCCCTTTTACCACATCAACAAATTCCTCGGCCCGCTGATAACGGAGATGGTGTTCAAGGTGCTGTTCCCCGCTGAAGTTCAGCGCTGTTGATTCAATAGATGAGGTCACAACGTTCCAGCCGGCCCGCCCGTTCGACAGATGATCTAAAGAGGCGAACTGTCTCGCAATATGAAACGGTTCACTGTATGTCGTGGAAGCCGTAGCTGCAAGTCCGATCTTGGAAGTAACCTGTGCCAGTGCAGAGAGCAGCGTAAAAGGCTCGAACCTTGTTAAGACATTCGGATGCGACTTGCTGTCTATTGATAAGCTATCGGCCAAAAACAGCATATCCAGCTTGCCCCGCTCCGCTGTTTTTGCAAGTTCTTTAAAGTAATCCAAATTCA
Source organism: Bacillus atrophaeus (assembly GCF_001584335.1). GTDB lineage: Bacteria > Bacillota > Bacilli > Bacillales > Bacillaceae > Bacillus > Bacillus atrophaeus. The sequence goes on along the minus strand of NZ_LSBB01000003.1, from coordinate 26,323 downwards.
TGCTTGCGTCCGCAGGAGCCTTCGGATGTCTCCAAGATGATACATGATGCCCCGTACCCGCAAGGAAAACCCCCAATTTGATTTCACGTTTTTTGCTTGCCATGGTGTGTTTTCTCCTTTTATCTATTTTTTGGTCAAGCTGAAATATTCCGACAGCTTAAACCCACATTTCCTAGGTTTTTAATATGAATAAATCAAAATGTACAATTGTCTCGCAAGTTTGTCAATTAGTTGAGCTGAATTATTTTTCTTTTTCAGCACAAAAAACCCCGAATGGCAGCCGGGATCAACTGTTTCTTGTTAATGGGGTTTCTTTTTTCCTTTTATCCGTCTTTTCAAGAATGCGATAAGCAGGAGCACAACGGGGAAAATGACTTGAAACGGCAAATGGACGGTGATCGGAACAATTTTCAGCCCTTCGCTCATATGCTCTGAAAAACTGCTTGCGATTGTAATGGATAAAATTAAAATGCCAAGACCGACCGGATAGGCCAATTGAGATGGGTTCTTTTCTTTAAACAAGGTTGAAATCCCCATAACGACAGCATACAGGTAAAGGCTTACCTTGAAAAAACCTCCGATTACAAGCGCCAGCATAAAAAAGACATCCAGACGATCTAAGAACTCTTCGATTTTAATCGTCTGAATGGTGGTAAGAAGCGGAAATTGAGAACGCAGGGTGAGATTCACATCCAGCACACTCATCGTAATCGCAATGGACAAAGCTAAAATCAGCCCGCTGATCCCTATTGCCCAAAGCCCTGTCTTTTTTGCATGTCTCTGGTTATTTAAATAAGGAAGTATCATGACAAATACGATTATTTCACCAAACGGAACATACAGGGTCTGCGTGAAAACGGAATGAATGACAGGCGAAATCCCATCCGCCAGAATGGGCTTCAAATTGGTAAGATCAATCATGCCGGAGCAGATAATCAGGAGCAATCCGACCGCCCCTAATAAATACATCACACCAAAAAGAAGCTCTCCGGCTCTGGCGATTACCTCAATCCCTTTTCTGACTGCGTATATACTGACGACTATTAACAAAGCATTAACCACCACAATCGGCGTATCGGGATATGCAAACGTCAGCAGCATCTCACCAAAGTCCCGGAGCACGCGTGCCGCGATATAAGCAAAATATAAAATATACAGCAGGGAAATAAGCCAGCTTATCTTGGTTCCTAAAAGCTCGTTCATATACTCTTTCGGCGAGTAATCCGGATAATATTGGTAAATAGCCTGATACACATAGTAAAGGAGCAGACCGACGGCACTTCCAAGCAGAACTGCAATCCAGGCATCCCGCCCAGCCGTCGTTCCCGGCGGAATTAATAATGAGCTGCCCAATTCAAAAATCAAAATCATGACAAATAACTGTCTTCCTGTGATTCGGGCCTTCTCCATCGATCAAAAGCTCCTTTCTTCACGTTTAATCATGATCAAGCTTATCTTGAAGAGGATTGTTCCTCAAACCAGTTCTTCTGATAAATGTTTCCACTTTGATATCAACCGGCAGATTGGGCAGATATTCAGCTTCCCATTTTGGCTCTATTTTTTTCCATACTTTTGGGTAGTTTCTAAAGATCGGATCACCGAATCCGACAATATCCACTTTGTTCTTTTTAATACTCTGGACGGTTCCGGCAATGTCCTTTTTTAACTGTTTGCTGAGAACGCGTTCTAGCTGCTCCAGTACTTTAGGATCTGATAAATGAAATGGATATTTGACTGCGTCTACTGTCCCTTCCACAATGATATGGACGTGAATGTGCGGCTGGCCATTTTGAAGAGAAGCGGACACTTTTGTTTTTTGACGGCTCACTTGAAGGCTTATTGCATTTTCAACCTGTTTCCAATCGGCGTTGATATACGTATGTTTGATTCGGTTCAGCAGCCACATGACTCCGATACCGTTCTTATCCTCAATCCAATATTGTAAGCGGCCGTCGTGTTTAAATACGGCCAGGCCGTCTGCCTGAAGAACGGCTTTCGATTCTGTTGACTGCGTATTCTCCAAGCTTTTTCCCTTTTCACTGTCACCCTTCATGGTAAATCCGGTTATAATGGGGGATTTGGTCGGGACAACAAGGCATTTTATGATATCCTGTATGTTTGTTTTTATATTTTTTCCATATTGGGATTCTGTAAAATCCAATGTTTTGTTCACTTTATTGGACGGGATTTTATCAATCGGCGTGAGGACCTTAATGATATTTTCAGCTTTTGTTTTATGAGCAATCACGACAGTTGCCGTTGTCCTGAACTCTGTATCGCGTTCCAAATTATCAAATACATCATTAAGTCCGTCTTCTCTTGCCAGCTTTTCACTGATGACCACGAGATTTGTGTGAGAGTAATACAGCCGTCTTGATATCTTTACAGATGCTCTTCTCATCGCTTCCGTCAGATTATCACCGGCTACGGAATAAACGGATACAGGCGGTCTGTCTCCCGCCCCGCCGCCTTGAAGCCCTCCAGCTACATTGCCCGGATTAATGATTTGAAAGTGGAGCACGTATTTGCCGTTATTTTTCTTATCAATCCCAATCGCTGATATGAGGGCAAGGTCTGTCAGTTCCCGTTTATCCCAGCACCCCGGCAAGAATACAATACTAACAACCATCAATACGGCTAAAACCCGCTTACGAATCATCACGTCCACCATCTTTCAGATCTTTGTTGACCATTCCCCGGGAAGAATCCGGCTGAGGGCGCTGATGTTCGGCTTCCCGATCCTTATTTTTTCCGCCGATGAGCGCCGGCCTTTTTTTATCCGCCCACCACGGCACCCTTACGAATGTATCTTTTAACCCTTGAAAAGAAAACGGGGCGAGAGGCGACATATAAGGAACACCGAAGGAACGCAGGCTGCACAGATGGACAACCATCATAATAATGCCTAAGATCAAACCGTAAAAACCAAACGTGGCGGCTGCGATGATAAAGGTAAAGCGGATCAGACGCGCTGAAATGGCCATGGCGAATGCCGGTGTGGCAAAACTCGCAATCGCGGTAATCGCCACAACGATTACCATGGCGGGTGATACGATTCCCGCCTGAACCGCAGCCTGTCCAATGACAAGCGCTCCGACGATCGAAACGGCGGAGCCCACAACCCGCGGCAGACGGACACCCGCCTCTCTTAGAATTTCAAAGGCGACTTCCATCGTAAGCGCTTCAATCACGGCCGGAAACGGCACAACCTCCCGCTGCGCCGCAATTACAATCAAAAGCTGGGTCGGAATCATTTCTTGATGAAATGTGGTAGCCGCTACATATATCGCCGGCGCAACCAGTGAAATGAAAAAGATTAATATCCTCAAAAGCCTGATGCTTGTGGCAATATCAAAGCGCGAATAATAATCTTCAACCGATTGAAAAAATTGTATAAAGACTGCCGGCGCAATGAGCACAAACGGCGTTCCGTCCACGATAATCGCAAATCTGCCTTCTAATAAATTCCCCGCTACAATATCAGGCCGCTCTGTATGATAGATGGTCGGAAACGTGGTATATGTTTCATCCTCAATGAGCTGTTCAATGTATCCTGATTCTAAAATGCTGTCGATATCAATTTTTTTCAGGCGCTGCTTCACTTCTTTTATTGTCTTGTCTTCGCAGATGCCGTTAATGTACATCAAGGCGATTTCTGTATGTGTAACGGTGCCGATCTTCATTTTCTCCACCCAGACATTCGGGTTTTTAATATATCTGCGGATCATGGAAACATTCGTTTGGATGGATTCCGTAAAGCCTTGACGAGGTCCCCGAAACGACACTTGAGTACCCGGCTCTTCGATAGAACGCCGCTCTCCCCCCTCCGTACTTGCGATAAGCGCGCGGTCGGCTCCTTCTGCGAAAATCAATGTATTTCCCAGCATTAACGCTGTTAAAAGCCCGTCCCACGTTTGTTCAGGCTTGACGCTCCCGAGCGCTACCGTTTGTTTGAGCACCTGCTCGATCGTGTCATCTTTTTGAAGAGATTTGTTGCTGATTAAGGCTTCAATTAAGGATTCATTCACTGACTGATTATCAACTAATCCGGCTATATAAATGACGGCAATATGCACGCTTCCCTTTTCTCCGATTTCGAGTTCCCGGATCACCACGTCAGAACTGCCGCCCGTTTTTTCTGTGATATCTGCAAGGTTTTCTGAAAGAGCAGAATGGATATGTTTTGAGCTGTCTTTCCGGTCTTGTTGATCTGCCTTGTCTTTCGCCTCAGACAGGTTCTTTTCGGGTTCTTCTTGATCGGTATTTTTCTTTTGCTTTCGTTTAAAAAATCGCGGCATGTCGTAAAATACCTTTCCTTCACATTTTTTCGTATTTTTCCTGCACATCTGAAAAAATATACATATGAAGCATCTGAATAACCTTACGTAAAGAATTAAAATAAGAAACGGAGCGTGATCTCATTTGAAGATTTTCGCAGTAACGGCATTTTTAATCGGTTTGATGCTCGTGATATCGGTTTTAATGGATATGGTGCAGGGATTAAGCCTGATGGCAGCGATCCAAAATAATTTGAACACCATCAAAATGACAACCTTTGCGGAGTGGGTTACATCTTTCATTTTTTTCTTAGTCCTGCTGAAAGAAGCGATTTCGTTACGAAAACTGAAAAAAAACAACCCCTGATCTGGGGCGTTTTTTATGCTTATACGACAATATTGCCTATTGAAATATCCGTACTGTGTCTGACGATGGTTCCTTTGATGATTCGGTTAGCGATGATGCGTGAATTTGTGGATGTGTTCGTTTGGATGGCAGAGGCCGTGTTTGCTGACAGGTTGTGGATGGTATTGCCGGAGATCGTTGAGCCTGAAGAACTGTTCAAATATATAGCAATTGGTGTACCTGCTGTTCTGTTTACAGTGATCGTATTATCCATTATGTCATGGGTGCCGGAGTTGATATAAATGGTCACGAGCAGGGGGGATTGCTCAAAGTGGTTGCCGATGATCGATGTTTTTGCGTTTGTGGCGCAGTAAATCGGATAGTTTTTAAAACTGCGGAATGTGTTGTTCTTGATAATAGCTGAGGCATTGTTCGTAATGGATACGGCGTAGGATTCCATAAAGCCTTCAAAAGCATTTGGAACAAGCGTATTTCCTTCAATAACCGGGCTGCCTTGGGTAACCCAAATTCCTCTGCTGAACAATTTCAGGACGTTCTGCTTAACCGTTATATCACCGTCGGATATGTTGATGCCGTCAATGACTTGGGTAATGCTGTTATTGGCAAATATCGTATCGTCCGACAACGTTGCTCTGAAACCTGTGCTTCGCCTTGTCTGGGATATTCCGTTTTCAATTATGTTTCCCTCGATTAACACGTTCGAAGCCTGATAGACGGATATTCCCGTATTATCGAAGTTTTTGATTTTGTTATTGGCTGCAAGGACGCTTTTGCCTCTGATATCAATTCCAGTGGAGAATCCAGTGATGAGATTGCTTTCAATAACCGCATCGCTTCCGTCTTTCCCTTGTGATACACCCAGTCCTGCAATTCCGGCACTCTGTATAATTCCGTTCTCAGACTTAATAATATTTCCTAAAATGAGAGTCTCTGTTCCGTAGCCGTAGCTGATTGTATTGTCGGCTTGATTCCCCTCTATAATGACGCCATAGCCGTTAAAATTGCATACTGAACAGGAAACGTTCCCATAAAAAAAGTTGTTGCGGATTGTAATATTCAGCGCTTCCTCATAATCTAAATCTCCTTCGCCATACCCCTCAATATCAATTCCGAATTTCGGCGCTATGCCATTTCCTTTTCCCGCATCCTCAATGATACAGTCTTGCACAGTGACTGTTTCACCTCCTGTAATCGAAATGTTATTTCGCCGTGACCGTCTGATTTCACAGCCCTGAATTATAACATTTTCTGACGTGGTGTAATCAGGATTTGTCTTTAACCCTCGCGGACTGACGATAATCCCGTCTCCTGTAAAATCTGAAATGCTGACATTGTCGACCAGAATGTTCAAGCTGCCCTCTATACATATACCGAAGCCCCATTCATGGGTCTGTCTGAGGCCTGCGTTTTTATACGTATGCTCATCCCGATCTCCGATAATTTGTCCGCCGGAAATAGTTATATTTTTTTTTCTGCCTACATAAAATGCAGAATACCCCCACGAATCATTCGGTATCACTTTTATCACACACTCTGGGTCCATTAAGATGGTCAAGTCATCAGGAACTTGTATACCCGCGTTTCGGAAGGCCTGATCCGAATCTCCTCCAAGGGTTCCGTCAATCATATACGTGCCTTTTGGAAACCAGACAGTATGATATCCCTTTTCAGAAGCCGCGGTTAGACATTGATTAATCATTTCGGTCGAGTCTGTCTTACCGTCTCCTGAAACGCCATAGTCTGTCACATCCAATACAAATTCAGCCATGATGAAAGCATCCCCCTCTATCTCGTTTATTCATTTCATTTTATGTCGCATGTCCATATCCGCTTGGACATGTATCTAAAATTTTATTTAAATATTTTCTCAATATATCTTTGTAAGATTATTTAACAAAAGAGTCTTAAGAAATAGGAAAAACCCACTACTAATCTATGATTTTATTTTTCGATAATGGAACTTTTTGAAATGAGTATAATTCATATTGACACGCGTATTATATAAGAATATTATTTTTATAATACACTTCTTTCAGAAAGGGTTTGGCTGACATGGCTTCGATTGATAACGAAAGTATCATTAAAAGCGTCCCGCAAAAAGGGTTCTTTGGTCACCCGCGAGGACTATTCACTCTGTTTTTCACAGAATTTTGGGAGCGTTTCTCCTACTATGGCATGAGAGCGATCCTGCTTTACTACTTGTATACAGAGACAGTAAACGGCGGTCTCGGCTTCGACAAAGGCACAGCGGTTGCCATTATGTCGATTTATGGATCTCTTGTATACATGTCAGGCATCATCGGCGGCTGGCTCGCTGACCGGTTATTCGGTACGGCAAACACTGTGTTTTACGGCGGGATTTTAATTATGTTCGGACACATTGTACTAGCCTTTCCAGGAAGTGCGACAGCGTTCTTTATCAGCATGGCGCTTATCATTATTGGGACGGGTTTATTAAAACCGAACGTTTCCAGCGTCGTCGGCGATCTCTATACAAAAGAAGACCCGCGCCGCGATTCAGGTTTTAGTATCTTTGTTATGGGAATCAACCTTGGTGCTTTAATCGCGCCGCTAATTGTCGGAACACTCGGACAAGAATATAGTTATCATCTCGGCTTCGGAACTGCCGCAGTCGGAATGCTGCTCGGACTCATCGTATTTGCGTTAACCAGAAAGAAAAATCTTGGGCTTGCAGGCTCAAATGTGCCAAATCCCCTTTCTAAAAAAGCAGCGCTTGGCACCGGAATCGGCCTCATCATTGTGATTATTGCAGCTATCATTGCGATTCAAACGGGAATATTAAATATCGAACGATTCATTAACCTTGTCAGTATCCTCGGTATTCTCATTCCAATTGCCTACTTTATAGTGATGTTTACAAGCAAAAAAGCGACAAAAACAGAAAAATCACGGCTTGCCGCGTATATTCCTCTGTTTATCGCAGCTATGATGTTCTGGGCGATTCAAGAACAAGGAGCGACCATTCTTGCGTTATACGCCGATGAGCGCACAAAACTGTCATTAGGCGGATTAGAGCTTCACTCATCATGGTTCCAATCATTAAATCCATTATTCGTGGTGATTTTCGCCCCAATTTACGCATGGCTTTGGATGAAGCTTGGTAAACGCCAGCCTTCCACACCTGTTAAATTCGCGATTGGGATTATTTTAGCCGGATTATCATTTGTCATCATGATCTTCCCTGCAATGCAAGGAAAAGATGCACTCGTCAGCCCGCTTTGGCTGGTTCTCAGCTTCCTGCTTGTGGTGCTTGGCGAGATGTGCGTGTCTCCTGTCGGCTTATCGGTTACAACGAAACTTGCGCCGGCTGCTTTCTCAGCGCAGACCATGAGCTTGTGGTTTCTGACAAATGCTTCAGCCCAAGCGATCAATGCAAAAGTTTCAGTATTTTTCGGAAAAGTATCAGATTCAGCTTATTTCGGTACAATTGGTTTGGTCTCTATTATTCTCGGCGGCATCCTGCTGCTGCTCTCGCCGGTCATTAAACGGGCGATGAAAGGTGTTTTATAGAATAGAAACAGCCCGCAGATCAGCTCTGCGGGCGTTTTTTATTTTATATCCAATCGGCCAAACTTTGCTCAAAGGCTTGCGGTTCTTCCAGCATAGGGTTATGCCCGCTCTTTTCAAAAACAACCTTCTTCACATGCGGATACGAGTCATCAACGGCATCCCATAAAGACACAGGGGCAACTACATAATCAAATCTCCCTAAGCCGATAAAAACCGGCACCTGAACATCGGCTAACATTTGAATAAGATGAAGTTCTGCGAACGCTTTTCCCCATAAGTAATCCATGATCGGCATATTGACGGAAACACCATCCCATATAGCAGCCGCATCGGATCTATCGTTGTAAAAGTTCTTGGCCGCAGAGCGAATGCACATATGCACAAATCTTCTTTCCGGGTCTTTTTCAATGTCGCCCGCCAATTTAGTAATCTCTTTTTCATATCGGCTCTTTCTCTCGGGGCTGGCTGTGTTCTCGAAAAATGCCTCGCTTTTGCGTTGTCTGTTTTCACTGTTGTCAGGGGCCGTATTTAGTAATACAACCTTCCGAACATGTTCAGGATATGTTCTGGCATATTCTGCGGCCATAAAGGCGTGTCCTGAATGCCCCATAATCACAAAATCCTCAAGCTGAAGCGCTTGCCTCATTGTTTCGATATCCTTTAATACGCGATCCAGCCTTTGATCTTCCGGCTGTAATGTCCGCGTCGGCTTCGCAAACCCTCTGTGATCAATAAATATCCATTTGTATTTTTGTTTGATCTCCGCTGAAAAGAGACGCGGATAGTAAACGGCACTGCCTATCACCAGAATAGGTGTGCCTGCCCCTTCGATATCATAAGATAAATCAAAACCATCAACCCGGTATATCCCTCTGTTTCCCATCGCAATGTCCCCTTTGGCTGTAATGAGTTGCTTTTTCATTATACAATTTTCCAGACAATAAAAGCCTGACGCATAGCGTCAGGCTTTTTGCATTAACGTTTCAGTTCCTCAAGCGTTACGGCCCATCTTTTTAGCACTTCTTCCGGGTTGTGCAGCTGAATGCTGACACCGGAAGTCAAGTCTGCGTATTTCGCTATATCTTCCTTTACTGAGACGATACGGCAGGAAAACCGTTCTCTGTCGAATGCTGCGTCCGCAAGCGGCGGCAGGGGTTCACATTGCATTTTGACGTAGTGAGCGGCTCCCTTCCACCATGCGGCGAGCTGGGCTTGTCCTGTACGGATCAAGTTGCCCGCAGTCGTTGTGTTTTTCCATAGGGCGATTCGGAGACCGGTTCGGCTGGTTGCTATGATTTCTCCCGCGCTGATCATCGCGGCATGGGGCCAGCCGTCCTCCGATACAGTTTGCAGGACAAAGGCCTCGTGCTGTTTTTCTTTTAAGCGGTTCCCGTCCAGAAGCTCAAAGAGGCGGTCTGACATACTGCTCATATGTCAGGCCTTTCTTTCCGGAACAGCCGGCACTTCAACAGCTGTTTCTGTTTCCTTCGGATCGATCTTAAATGATGGATTGTATTTTTTCGGGTTTGTAATGCTTTCCGGTTCACATGATCTCCATGTGAAGAAACACGTTTGACATTGGTAGACTTCCCAAGCGCCTTCTACAGGCGATTTGCTCATGATTTCTCCCTTTTTTGAATCACATCGAGGACATGTATGCATGTCAGATCATCCTTTCTCTTATTTATTCATCAAGTCCATTAGTTTTTGTTCCCATTCTTTTGTTGTTAAAGGAGAGTCAAGCGGCTGTGAATAATGGCCTCTTGTTTCCGGCGCAACAGGCGTTGTGGCATCGAGAATCATTTTATGAGTAATGCCGGATGGGTCTGATCCCGGATCAAGCGGCAGCACGGATAAATCAGGAATGGTTACGGCATCATGCTTCGGATGCATCTTTGTTGAAAGCGCCCACATGACTTGCGGGAGGTTGAACGGATCAACATCTTCATCCACGACGATCACCATCTTACAGTAGCCGAGTCCGTGCGGTGTAGTCAGGGCTCTCATTCCGACAGCTTTTGCAAATCCTCCGTAACGGGTTTTTGCAGATACAATGGCGATTAAGCCATGTGTGTACATTGCGTTCACAGCGACAATTTCACTCGGATATGCTTCTTTCAGCTGCTGATAAAGCGGCACGCATGTATTAATGCCGATCATGTAATCGCACTCTGTCCAAGGCATGCCGAGATATAAATGTTCAAATACCGGATGATTTCTATGAGATACGCGTTTGATTTTGATAATCGGCATGCTGCGTCCGCCTGAATAATGGCCGGTAAATTCGCCGAACGGTCCTTCATATTCCCGTTCTCCGGCAATGATTTCTCCTTCAAGCACGACTTCTGCGCCCCAAGGAATATCAAGGTCAGACAGGTTTGATTTGACGATTCTATACGGTTCGCCTTGGATCGCTCCCGCCATTTCGTATTCTGATTGGTCATATAGGAGCGGAGTTGACGCCGCGGTCGTAATGACAGGCTCACAGCCAAGCGCGATAGTGACCGGAAGATTGACGCCGCGTTCTTCTGCTTGGCGAAGATGAATCGCGATGTCATGCTGCGGAACTGGCTGAATGCCGAGGCGGTCTTTCCCTTTTACCTGCATCCGGTAAATTCCGACGTTCTGCTTGCCGAAATTGTCAGGGTCATCCAGATCACGGGAAATGACACACGCTTTATCTAAATAATAGCCGCCGTCACCCTGGTTAATTCTGAAAAGAGGCAATAGATCGAACAGGTTGATGTCCTCTGTGATTTCATTTTCATGAAATGGTGCAGTTTCTTCGCGTTTGACCGGCATCGGAAACTGTTCATATCGCTTCGCAAATTCAAAAAACTGCTCTTTCACCGGTGTATCTTTCGGCAAGCCAAGCATCATCGCGTGGTTCGGCCAAGAACCGATGACATTCATCGCGATTTGTGCATTGTTGTAGCCGTAAATATTGTTAAATAAAAGAGCCGGGCTTTTATCGCCGAGGTTGTTGGCTGCGCGGGCTGCGGCTCCTAAATCCGGCTCCGGCTTCACCTCTTCATCCACTTTTAATAGCTGTCCCTCTTTTTCCAGGGCAGCGAGAAATTCTCTGAAATCTTGATAAGCCATGATCAAGCTCCTCCTTTTTCTTTTTCAATTCCATTCCAGCGTTTTGCCTCAGGAAGGCGAATGCCGAATTGATCCAGCGTTCTGAATACAATATGGTCCACCATTTCATCCAGACTTGCCGGCTGATTATAAAAAGCCGGCATTGGCGGAAGAATAATGGTTCCCATCTTTGTTAATGCGAGCATATTCTCTAAATGAATCTGGTTAAGCGGCGTTTCTCTCGTCAGCAGGACAAGCTTTTTTCTCTCTTTCAGCATGACATCTGCAGCCCGGGTCAACAGATTGTCCGCCATCCCCGTGCGAATGCTTGCGAGCGACTTCATACTGCACGGGGCGACGATCATGCCGTCCGTTTGAAAAGACCCGCTTGAAATGGCAGCCGCCTGATCCTTATGAGAGTACGTATATGAGGCAAGCTCTTCAACTTCTTTTAAGCTATAACCTGTTTCATGTTTGATTGTGACATGAGCCCAAGGAGAAACGACAAGGTGAGTTTCCGCTCCTGCGGCCTTCAGCCATTCTAAAAGCCTGACTCCGAAAATAGCCCCTGTAGCTCCGGTCATCCCGACAACGAGTTTCAATATGGCCCCTCCCTTACGCTTGAATTATGTCTTCAAATCCATCATACTCCTGATATATCCATATGAAAAATATTCATTAAATCTATATACAATACCTTAAAGGTATAGAAAAAAAGGAGGAGTCCATATTGGATATCCGTCAGTTACGATACTTCGTGACAATCGCTCAAGAACAGAAAATCACGTCAGCCGCAAAAAAACTTCATATGGCGCAGCCGCCGTTAAGCAGACAGCTCAAACAACTGGAGGAGGAACTGGGAGTCATTCTTTTCGACCGCAATAAAAAAAAGCAAATGACTCTGACATACGAGGGAACCGTTTTTTTAAAAAGGGCAAAAGACATTTTGAACAAGTTTGAAGACGCCGTCATTGAGGTACAGGAGCTAAAAGAGGAAGTCGCGGGAACACTGGCAGTCGGTTCCACCATTTACTGCGCAGCTCTGATGCTGGAAAAAGTGACGCAGATTAAGGAAGCATATCCCCACCTCACCTTTAACATCTGGGAGAATGAACCGGTGATGCTGTTAGAATTGTTGGAATCACGGCAAATCGACGCGGCCGTTACCACCACCCTCCTGAAAAGCGACAGTATCCAAACAAAGAAGCTCGAAGACATTCCGTGTGTCTTCATCATGTCAGAAGCAGCGGACAACACTTGCGGTGACACGATCAATATGGAAGACATCGCTTCGTTTCCGCTCATCCTTCTGCGGACTGTAAATGGGAGGGGCGTGTATGATCAAGTCATTAATGAGTTTAAACGGCTGGATCTGGAGCCGAGGATTGTTTGTGAATGCCACGATTCGGCGACTTTGCTCAGTCTGGTGTCATCAGGCTTCGGGGCAACCATTCTGCCTCTTACCATGATACCGCTTCATATGAGAAACCATATTCATACGGTACATATTGAGGACAACCCGTTCATCATGACCCCCGCCGTCATGTGGAGAAAGGACAGTTATCTGCCAAAACCGGTCCAGCAATTTTTGAATTTATTTTGATGTGACGGGACATTTTTTTCTTTCATGAAAACCAATTACTTGACTCATACTAAAAAAAAGTTATGCTTTACATTTGTGAGCTATATTTTTTTAACTCAATAAAATTAATCAGAAAAGTGGGGAATAGGATGAAAAAGGCATTTTTCGCTTTATGTATGATGGTTAGCTTTGCGGTTCTCGCGGCTTGCGGATCATCAAGTGACAACGGGTCGAAAGATAACCCAAAAGACAGCGATCTTTGGGCTTCTATTAAAGAAAAAGGAGTCCTTACGGTCGGGACGGAAGGGACATATGAGCCTTTCACCTATCATGATAAAAAAACGGATAAACTGACTGGTTATGACGTGGAGGTAATCACGGAAGCCGCCAAACGTCTCGGTCTGAAAGCCGAATTCAAGGAAACTCAATGGGACAGCATGTTTGCAGGTTTAAACTCCAAACGGTTTGACGTCATCGCCAACCAAGTCGGCAAAACGGACCGTGAAGGCAAATATGATTTCTCAGATAAATACACAACGTCTAATGCAGTTGTCGTGACTAAGAAAAACAACAAAGACATTACATCTGAAGCAGATGTCAAAGGAAAAACATCCGCTCAATCATTAACAAGCAACTATAATCAATTAGCGGAAAAAGCCGGGGCAAAGGTTGAGGGCATCGAAGGCATGGCCCAGGCATTTCAGTTAATTCAGCAGGGCCGTGTCGATATGACGTACAACGATAAGCTTGCAGTGCTGAACTACTTGAAAACATCAGGCAACAAAAATTTAAAAATCGCGTTTGAAACAGGCGATCCGCAAGATACGTTCTTTGCTTTCCGTAAAGGAAGCGGCGAGCTCACAGACCAAGTGAACAAAGCATTAAAAGAAATGAAAGAGGACGGGACTCTTTCTAAGATCTCTAAAAAATGGTTTGGCGAAGATGTTACTGAATAATCTGCCTGAAATGACACTTGGGACAGCAATTCCTTGGGACCTTGTGGAGCAGTCATTCTGGCCGATACTTTCCGGGGGAATCTATTATACGATTCCCCTTACCATTCTTTCTTTTATTTTCGGAATGATCATCGCGCTTGTGACGGCGCTTGCCAGAATGTCAAAGATAACACCATTGAGATGGGTGTTCGGCGTGTACGTTTCCGCGGTGCGCGGCACCCCTCTTCTCGTTCAATTGTTTATCATTTTTTATATGTTCCCAGCGTTCAATATTACATTGGACCCGTTCCCAAGCGCAATTATCGCTTTTTCATTAAACGTCGGCGCTTATGCTTCTGAAATTATCCGGGCATCTATTTTATCCGTGCCGAAAGGTCAGTGGGAAGCCGGCTATACAATCGGCATGACCCATCAAAAAACACTGTTCCGCGTCATTTTGCCGCAAGCGTTTCGCGTGTCGATCCCGCCTTTATCAAATACATTTATCAGCTTGATCAAGGATACATCGCTTGCTTCTCAGATCTTGGTTGTGGAACTGTTCAGAAAAGCGCAGGAAATCGGGGCGCGCAACCTTGACCAAATCTTGGTCATTTATATTGAAGCCGCCTTTATTTACTGGATCATCTGCTCTTTGCTTTCCCTCGCCCAGCATCTGATTGAACGGCGGCTCGATCGCTATGTGGCCAAATAAGGAGGTTTCCGTATGCTGACTGTCAACGGATTAAATAAATCATTCGGTCAAAATGAAATTTTAAAAAAGATAGATATGAAGATAGAAAAGGGGAAAGTCATCGCCATCCTGGGGCCGTCCGGTTCAGGAAAAACGACGCTTCTCCGCTGTCTGAACGCTTTGGAAATCCCCAACCGCGGCGAGCTGGCGTTTGATGATTTCTCTATCAATTTTAACGGCAAAGTGAAACAGTCTGATCTTCTGCGGCTGCGCCGGAAATCCGGCATGGTTTTTCAGGCGTATCACCTGTTCCCGCACCGCACCGCTCTTGAGAATGTCATGGAAGGCCCCATCCAAGTGCAAAAACGTGACAAAGCAACAGTTAGAAAAGAAGCGATACAGCTTCTTGAAAAAGTAGGCTTGGGGGACAAAATGGACTTGTACCCGTTCCAGCTTTCAGGCGGGCAGCAGCAACGTGTCGGCATCGCCCGCGCGCTTGCGATTCAGCCGGAGCTGATGCTGTTTGACGAACCGACATCAGCGCTTGATCCCGAGCTTGTCGGCGAGGTGCTGAAGGTCATTAAAGACTTAGCCAATGAAGGCTGGACGATGGTTGTCGTCACCCATGAAATCAAATTCGCTCAAGAAGTGGCGGATGAAGTCATCTTTATCGACGGCGGCGTCATCGTGGAACAAGGACCGCCGAGCCAGATCTTCTCCGCTCCGAAAGAAGAACGGACACAGCGGTTTTTAAACCGGATTTTAAATCCGCTGTAAATAAACGTGTAAACAGGTGCGCCGTAAAGGCGCCCTGTTTTTTTATGATAGGCCCCCTGACGCAAAGCCTATTTCACCCGTTTTTAATCTATGCTACAATGGCAATCGAGTGATTGATCAGAAAGAAGGGAAAACGTGTGAAGCGAGAATTTGTTTTGCGCTGGGCATTTTATTTTATCGGTTTGCTGATTTTGTCTTTTGGCATATCACTTACGATTGAAGGAAAAGCTCTCGGCATCAGCCCATGGGATGCCTTTCATTACGGGCTGTTCCAGCGTTTTGGGCTTACGATCGGCCAATGGGCGATTATCATCGGTGCGATCATCGTGTGTTTAACCTCTGTATTTACGAAAGCATTACCTAAAATCGGCGCGATTCTGAATATGGTGCTGATTGGCATTTTTATAGATTTCTTCAACATCCTCCTGCCCGAACCGTCTACTTATACGGCATCAGTGATTGTCTTCTCTCTCGGCGTGCTGCTGATCGGATATGGCGTCGGTGTATATGTATCGGCGGGGCTGGGAGCGGGTCCGCGAGATTCGCTTATGATGCTCATCTCGGAAAAAACAGGCTGGAATGTGCAATGGGTCCGAAACGGAATTGAATTAACCATTTTGGCCGTCGCTTGGGGAATGGGCGGACCGATCGGCATCGGAACCATCATCACAGCCATACTGACCGGATTAATTTTACGATTTTCCCTCCCGCAGTCCACGCAGCTCTTGCGTTATATGCTGATGAAACGGGTTGAAAAGGTGTCTCAGACCGGCACTTCATTATAAAAAGCTGTTATCGATTTTTGGTAACAGCTTTTTTATTATCCATCCTTCCACATGTAGATGATCGCGTTTGCGCCTTACCTTGTAACTGCCCAGCTATTTTTTTATTCTTTAAAGTAAAAAGAAGTGATAGGATAGTTTTAACAATCATTTGCAGACGGAGGATAGAGTATGAAGATCTATGGAATTTGTATGGAGCGCCCGCTGAAGCAGCACGAGACGGATAGGCTGATGTCTTTTGTGTCGGCAGAAAAACGGGAAAAATGCGGCCGATTTTATCATGAAGAGGACGCACACCGCACGCTGCTTGGCGATGTGCTTGTCCGCTCTGTCATCAGTGAGGAATATGGGGTGAATAAAGAGGACATTGACTTTTTCACACAGGAGTACGGGAAGCCGTACGCACCGGCTTTCCCCGATATCGACTTTAACATTTCCCATTCCGGCCGCTGGGTGATTTGCGCCATTGATGCAGAGCCGATCGGCGCTGATATTGAAAAAATGAAACCCATCAGCTTGGATATCGCTAAGCGCTTCTTTTCGGAAACTGAGTACAGAGATCTTTTATCAACACACAAGGATGAGCAAATCTCTTATTTTTATCATTTGTGGTCGATGAAAGAGAGTTTTATTAAACAGGCCGGGAAAGGCTTGTCACTGCCGCTTGACTCTTTTTCAGTCCGTTTGCGCCAAGACGGACGTGTATCGGTGGAGCTCCCGGAAAACCATAAGCCTTGCTTTATCAAAACGTATGACATTGACCCGGACTACAAAATGGCGGTATGCGCGGCTCATTCGCGTTTCCCTGAAAGTGTCGTGATGAAAACGTATGAAGAGCTGCTATAGGCTGTTCATGATCAGCTTGATACCGTGTTCGATCTCTTCTTTCTTTACGTTGGAGATATTGATTTTCAGCAGATTTTCTTTCGGAAAGGACAAAAGATAATGGCGGTCAATCGGCTCGAGGAGCACGCCCTGCTTCTTCATCCGCTGAATGACCCGCGAGGCCGGCAGCTCCTTATTCAGTACAAGGTGAGTATGGATACAAGGAGCCTGGCCGTCTGAATAGGTAAACCGTCCGTTTTGTCCGTGGGTTTGAATCGCTTCATGTAGCAGCAAGGATCTTTCCGTATAGGATTCTCTGATTTTCTCCCTGTGCCTCCGGAACATGCCGCTTTTCACATAGACCTCCAGCGCCGCCTGAGAGATCATCGAACAGTCAATGTCGTTCAGCCTTTTATACGTATTGAAGGTATCAATCAGCGCATCCGGTAAAACGGCGGCTCCCACACGAAGGCCGGGAAAAATCATTTTCGAAAAGCTCTTTACATAAATGACCCGTGAAGCCAAGTCGTAGGCGTGCAGCGGGTCTGCTTTTTTGTTATCATCCAAATCCCCCAAGTAATCATCCTCAACAAGATAGACGTCATATTTCTCAGCAAGTCTCACCAGTTCTTTTTTATCCGCTTCTGCCAGTGAGCTTCCAAGCGGATTATGAAAGCGAGGCATCGTATAAAAAAATTTGATCGATTCCGTTTTAAACAGCCGTTCTATCTCCGCCAAATCAAGTCCCTGCGCCGTTCTTTTCACGCCGACCGCGGGTATGCGAAGCGCTTCAATCTGTTCAATCATCAAATGGTAGCCCGGCTGTTCAACGGCAACCTTCTCTTTTCCATTCGGGAATGGCATCGCACAAAGCAGTGATAATGCCTGCTGGACGCCTGATGTAATGAAAATATGCCGCTCCTCTGCGAAAACCTGATGGTCCGCAAACAGCTTCTGAAGGACGAGAATCAGCGACGGAAGGCCCTTTGGTGTTCCGTAAATAAATAAATCGTTTTTATATGTATCAATCGCTTTATTGATGCAATGCTGAAAATCCCGATATGGAAAAATATCCGGGTCCGGCGCTGAAGTCGCAAAGTCAATCGTACCCGAATGGCCGCTTTTCAGTTTTCCTGTCTTTTTCACAATGTAATAGCCGCTTTTCGGCACGGAATAGATGAGATGACGCTTTTCAAGCTCCTGCAGCGCGCGGATGACGGTGCTTTTACTGACACGATAGCGATCGGACAGCTGCCGGATAGACGGCAGCCTGTCTCCCTCTTGATATGCGCTGCTTTGCATCATCTCTTCTACTTTCGTCAAGAGACTCATATACTTCTCCATTCGTTCTCCCCCTGTTTTGTACCGGTACAGTTCATTGTTTTTCTCATTGTATCGTTCCTATCCTCCTCATACAATAAAAGGGAGCGGCCGGCGCTACTTTTTTATCTAAAGGAGAAACTATATGCACGTTTCAGATCGTCATACGTCAGCTTACATCGCTGCTATTTTAAATGCATTGATTATTGGCTGTTCTTTTCTATTTGTTAAAATCGCACTTCAATCGGCCAATCCGTTTGATATACTGGCTCATCGCTTCACGCTGTCTTTCGCGGCAGCATCAATTCCAGTTTTATTCGGATGGATTAAGCTGTCGATCAGCTTGAAGGATGTGCTCTCCATTTTGCCGCTGGCTCTGTTATATCCGGCTTTATTTTTTAGCTTTCAGGCATTTGGACTCGTTTACTCCTCATCATCTGAAGCTGGAATTATTCAGGCGGCTATTCCCATTTTCACGATGGTGTTTGCGGCTTATTTTCTAAAGGAACGTCCGTCGCGGATCCAAAAAGGGTTTACGTGTTTATCAGTGGCGGGTGTGATTGTCATTTTTGCAATGAAAGGCGTTCAGGTTGAATCAGCCAGTTTAAAAGGCTCCGTGTTGATTTTGCTGTCAGCACTTTCGTCCGCAGCTTATAACACGGCAGCAAGAAGAATGACACAGCGTTTCAGACTGATGGAACTGACATACTTGATGTCTGCAATCGGATTTTTGACCTTTAACGGCATCGCTCTTATACAGCACGGAGCGGCCGGGACCATCAGCCAATATTTCGCTCCGTTTCGTGAGACAGATTTTATCTTCTCTATGATCTATTTGGGCATCCTGTCTTCTTTGGTTACATCGTATCTGTCAAATTACGCGCTGTCACAGATCGAGGCGTTTAAAATGAGCGCCTTCAACAATTTATCTACACTTGTCACGATGCTTGCAGGTGTTGCTGTTCTGCACGAAACACTCGCATTCTATCATGTGATTGGCGCGCTCTGCATTATCATCGGCGTCCTTGGCAGCAATGCCGCTATACGCAAAAGAAAAGGACAGCGCTGACCGCGTCTGTCCTTTTCCTTATTTCATATAATTCAGCACCCAGCAAATGCCGTTTTTGTTGTCAGTGACCTGTCCGTGAATCGCGTTGAAAAACGTATCCTGCAATTCAACCGTCACCTCTCCGTCCTGAAGCAGCGAATCGTACGTCTCCCTGATTTCCTCCTCACTCTCAAGCTGAAGTATGATTTTCACGTTTTCAGCTTTTGGGATTCTGCCGAACGTATCAGAAAAATGAATCAGACTGCTTCCGAGATGAAGTTCGGCATGCATGATTTTCCCTTCGTGTTTGTTGAGTATTTTAATATCCCCGCCGAAGATGCTTTGATAATACTCGACGGATTCCTTACAGTTATCCACTACTACAAACGGGCTTGCGCTTTTCATCATGTACCCTCCGTTTTTGTTTTTATACTGTCATTATGCCCAAGCGGCAGGGAAAAGTAAAACAAGCGGACAGAGGTATTGTCCGCTTGTTTTTTATTTATGAGAAACGGCCGGATTGCAGTGATTCAGGATAGAAAAAATCTCTTCTGCCACCTTTTCAGTCTCAGACAGTAAAAACATATGTCCGCCGTCAAATTCATGATAAGCCGGATTTTGGGCCCATTGATTCCAGCCGCGCGCATCTCTCATGCATTTTTCATCCTTACGGCCGTTAAAAATATGGACAGGTGACTGAAGCTGCCCCAGATCACGGGGTTCAAACCGTTCGAGCGCCCGGTAATCAGACCTGAAGGAAGGGAGGAAAAATGACATGACTTCCTTATTTTCAGCAAGTTCTGCCGGCATACCGCCCAACTCCATAATATGCTCAAGAAACGCCTCATCTTCAAGGTGTGAGACCTTTTTCCGCTTCACATTCGGAGGCTGAATCGCAGAAATAATCACCGCCTGCGGAAAGATGCCTTCGCGTTCCAATTTTTGCGCAAGCCTGAAGGCGATCATGCCGCCCATGCTGTGTCCGAACAGCACAAAGGGCCGATCAGGACGGAGATTCAATTCTTGCTTGTACAACTGGACAAGCTCCTCCAAATCCTCAATGGCAGACGTCTGATTGGTGCCATGTCCGGGCGGCTCAGCAGCCAGCATTTCACACTCTCCCTGCAAATAGGCATGGAGAGGGCGAAATGATGCCGAGTAGCCTCCGGCAAACGGGAAACAAATGAGCTGTGTTTTTTCTGATGTATCAAACGATCTGAAGAGTTGACTCATTGTCGTCTCCCCCTTTCATCAATTCATTTATGAGAGCTTGATTGTTTCTTCACTTAGAAATTCGAGCAAAATCTCGGCATTCCTATCAAGACTTTTTCCTTGCAGCATTTCCGCATGTGTTCCCGCACCTCTTTTGACACGGTAAGATCCTTTTGTGGCTTCTTCCCATGATTGAAGCCACTCAGGCATTTCAAAATCAGTATCAGATGTAAGCAAATCAATATCTGCTTTTATCTGCCCCGTGCTGATCAGGTTGACGAAGTATGAGTAGAAAGCGTGTGTTTTTTTCTTTAAGCCTTGCTTGACGGCTTCGTTGTGAAGCGCCTCATTGTCTCGGTTTACATTCATAAGCGCTTCGACATCGTTTTCTACTGTGCGGCCGTCCAGGTCACTAACACCCTGTTTCTTATAGGAATCCACCATGACCAGCCTCTCAACGCTGCGTCCTTGTTCTTCGAGTTTTTTGGCTGTCTCAAATGCCAAGCTGCAGCCTGCCGAATAGCCGAACAGTGTAACAGGTCCTTCCGGCTGAAGCTCATGGATCATTGCGGCATAACGATCAAGCCGGTCTTCATCCTCAATGAAATCGAAGGCGCATATTTTGTAAGCTTGCAAGTGCTTGGCTAGGTTTTGATACATTAAGCCATAACCCAATACCGGCGGGAATGCGAAAATGGTTTGATCCTGATCCGCATTCATGACCGTAACGTCCTGTAGTCCAGTTGAGTTTCCGTTTTTCAGATAGTCTGAAATGCCGGCAATCGTCGGCGCTTCAAACAAAAGCTTAACCGGCAGCTCGATTCCGAGTTCTTTCTTGATGCGGGAAGCGGCTGTCATCGCTTTTAAGGAATGGCCTCCAAGTGTGAAGAAATCATCATGGATGCCGATTTTGGTTTTGCCGAGGACATCACACCAGATTCGGCAGATCATGTCTTCGGTTTGGTTTCGCGGTCCGATCCATTCGTCTCCGGCTGACAGATCAGCCTCTGCTTTAGGCAGCAGGCGTCTGTTCACTTTCCCGTTTGGCGTGAGCGGCAGCTGATCCAGGAATGTAAACGACTGCGGCACCATGTACGCCGGAAGCTGCTTACTGATAAAGGCTTGAATCTCCTTGGAAGAAGCTTGTGTTTCGCACACAAGGTATGCGTTGATTGAAGCGTCGCCTGTTTCAGTTCTGTCCACGACGACAACAGCGTCTTTTACTTCCTCGTGTTCCTGAAGCTGCTTTTCAATTTCTTCAAGCTCGATTCTGTGTCCGCGGATCTTAACTTGGTCATCTATCCGCCCCGCAAACTCAATCGTTCCGTCCGGCAGCCAGCGCGCTAAGTCGCCGGTGCGGTACAGCCTTTCTCCGGGCTTGAAAGGATGCTGGATAAATTTCTGCTTTGTCAGTTCCTCGCGGTTAAGGTACCCTTTTGACACGCCCATTCCGCTCAAGCATAATTCACCGACTGCCCCAAATGGCTGAAGCTGGCTGGTTTCTGTTAAGATGTATGCTTCTGTTTCATTAAGCGGTTTGCCGATTGGAATCGCGGACATTGATTCCGGAACTTCCTGAACCTGATGAGCAGTGGCAAAGACCGTAACCTCTGTCGGTCCGTATACATGAATCAGTTTATGAGGACCCATGGTTTGCAAGGCTTTGCGAACATGGGCGGCCGACGCACGTTCTCCGCCGAATAATACATGCCGTATCCCCTTCATCCACTCTTGTCCAGCATCGACAAGCAGATTAAATAAAGCGGTCGTGACGAACATGACGCTGATATTCTCATCTCGGATGAGCGCCATCAGTCTGTCTGTGTTCAAAATAGTTTCCTGTTCAGCAATGACAAGTCTGCCGCCATTCAGGAGCGCCGCGTAAAGGTCAAAGGTAAATCCGTCAAATGCATAATTGGAAAGCGATAAAATCGTATCACGCTCAGAAAGCGCAATATAATTCGTCTGTTTTACAACCCTTTGAATATTGGCATGAGTTGTGATATTCCCCTTCGGTTTTCCGGTTGTTCCCGAGGTGTACATGATATACGCAGGATCATCCGGTTCACCAGCTTCATCCGGATCAGCGCCGGACTCTTCAAAACGGCTAGTATCGTCAATGTACACAACCTCTCCCTTGTATGGAAGCTGACCGGCCTCATTCTGAAGCGGCAGATGGGTTAACAGACAGTTCGCTCCGCTGTCCTCAAGCATATAAGCGATCCGGTCTTCCGGATATTCAGGATCTATCGGAAGGTAGGCCCCTCCCGCTTTTAAAATCCCCAGTATGCCGATGACCATCTCAGGCGAACGTTTCGTAAAGAGTGCGGTGACAGACCCTTTGCCGGCTCCACTTTTTCTTAAGCGGTGAGCAAGCCTGTTAGCCTCGGTATTTAATTCGTGATAGGTCAGCGTTATGCCTCCTGCTGTGAGGGCCGGAGCATCCGGCGTGCGCTCCGCGGATTGTGTAAACCATTCTGTCAGTCTTTTTATCTCAGGCTTTTCGGCGGACGGATTCAAGCCCATTAACAAGTGCTGACGTTCTTTTTCTTCAATGATATTGATATGGGCAACAGGTGTATCCGGCTGCTGCACGATTTGCTTGATGGCTGCGAGAAGCTGCGATTTTAAGCGCAAAATAAAGGCTTCATCAAAGACGTTTTCATTGTAGGCCAGTTTGATCAGCATTTCGTCTGCCGGCGATGCCATGAGGTTGAGATCATAGTTTGACTTCTCAAAGACATGGACGTCCTCCATTTCGAAGCCATTTTGGCTGTTTCCATTGCTGTTTGCATCCTGAAGCGGATAATTTTCAAATACGATGATATGGTCAATCAGTTTCGGCTGATCGGCTTGGCTCTGAATATCATAGAGCGGAACGTATTGGTGCGCCTCTGATTGCAATGACTGCTCCTGCAGCGTCTGAAGCAAGCCGTTAAAGGAGATGTCCTCAGTCAGCCTTACCCGTTTTGGCACAACGTTGATAAACAGGCCGACCATATGCTCAACGCCGCTGATCTCTGCGGGCCGCCCTGATACGACGGTTCCGAAGACGAGATCATCTGTCCGCTGATACCGGCCCAGCAAGATGCTCCAGACGGCTTGAAGCGCCGTGCTGAGAGTGGTTCGCTGAGATTTCGCAAGCTCTGTGAAAGCTTTTGTTTCCGCTTCCGGCAATGAAAAGAGCAGCTCGTTCGGTTTATAATCCGCTTTCTCTTTCTTTCTTTGCTCCGCGAAAGTCGTTTGCCCTTCAAAGCCTGACAAGTAATCCGTCCAATACTGAAGTGATGCTTGTTTATTCTGTTTTTCCAGCCATTTGATATATTCCTTGTATGGTTTAACAGGCTTTAGGCTGTAAGGCTTTTTCTCACGCAGGGCGTTGTACACTTGAAACAGATCCTGCACAACGACGCCGAAGCACCAGCCGTCCAGCAAAATGTGGTGATAGCTCCACACCCATTCGAAGCTTGCCTCACCCTTCTTAAAAACAGCCGTGCGCATAGGAATGTCACGTGTTAAATCAAAGCCTTGGCGCTTATCCTGTTCTTTGTATTCATTTATTTTTTGCTCTTGCTCTTTCTCAGATAAATGGGAAAGGTCGATTTCTTCTATCTGAAATGGCCGCTTCTTCAGCACGACCTGAACGGGCCTTTTTACTTTTTCATGAATGAACACGGTACGAAAAATATCGTACCGGTCCATCATCACGTTCATGCTTTGTTCAAGCAGTTTTACTTCAAAGCTGCCCTTGACCTTCATTGTGATTTGTTCAATGTAAAAGCTTTGGCCGGGATTCAAAAGGGTGTGAAACAGCATCCCTTCTTGCATCGGCGATAGATAATACATATCCTGAACCTGATCTTTGCTAAATTGACTCATCTGTTTCGCTCCCGCCTTTTATTTCAAATTCTCCTCAAGCATGTCAAAGATATCTCCCATCTCGTCCATTTCCAGATCTTCCGCGCTAAAGTCGCTCGGTGTGAATTCCTTGTCTTCCTTTTCTGTACAATGGCGGATGAGCAGCAGGAGATGGTCTTTAAAACGTTCCATTAGTTCCTCAACCGTGCTTCTGTCGTATTCCTTTTCATTGTATGAGCAAGAAATGACGAAACGATTATTGCGGACCATACCGCTGAAGCTCAAGGCATAAAGTGCTTCTGACTCCTCGCTTACTTGACGGCCCATATCGTATGAGGACGGCTCGAAAAATTCAGTCTTCACTTCACTGTCAAACTGGCCTAAATAGTTAAAGCTGATGTCAGGAGTGAAGCCTTTTTTCTGCTTAGATTCAGATAGATAGCGGAGAATTCCGTATCCGATGCCTTTATCCGGAACGCGGCGCAAGCCCTCTTTCACCGTTTTGATGACGGCTGAGAGATCGCGTTCTCCTGGCATATCTAATACAACAGGATATTGAGCCGTGAACCATCCGACTGTCCGGGATATATTGACGTTCGGAATAATGTCTTCCCGGCCGTGCCCTTCTAGGTTGATGCCGATTTTTTGCTGCTTTGTCCATTCTTCCATCGTTAAGCCGAGAGCGCTGAGAAGAAGATCGTTGATCTCCGTTCCATACGGGTGGTGAACATCCGTCAGAAGATGTTTCGTCTCTTCCTCAGACAGCTCAGAAATGACAGATGATGTATGTTTCACAAGACGTTTTTCCAATTCGTGATCTTTAGGCACTGGAGAAATGTGCTCGGCGTCAATCTGCTCCCAATAGTCAGACTGCTTTGAAAGCTGCTCTGATTGAGAGAAAGCCAGCAATTCTTCTCCCCAGTCTTTAAAGGAGTTTGTTTTCGGCGGGAAGACAATGTCCTCCTGCTTCTCAGCCTGAAGATAGCCCGATGCAAAGTCTTGTAATAAAATTCTCCATGACACGCCATCGACCGCCAGATGGTGAATGGCGATCAGAAGATGATCTCCTTTTTCCGTGCGGTATTGCTCCGCCTTTACAATCGGCCCGTTATTAATATCAAGACTGCTTTGCAGCCGATCGGCCAGCACCTTGATCTGGCTTTTCAGCATGTCTTCATCAGAACCGTACAGATCCACAATTTCTAAGCTGATCTTGCATTCGTCTATTGTTTGGAATGATTGTATGACATCTCCCTGTTCTTCGCGATAGACCATACGAAGCGCGTCATGATGTTCCGTCAGCGCCTGTAACGTTTTCTCAACCGCTATCGGGTCAAAGCCTTTCGGTGCGTGAAGCATCACCGATTGGTTCCAATGGTGCTGATTCGTAAACTTGCGGTCAAAGAACCAGCGCTGGATCGGCGTTAACATCGCTTCTCCTTCTACCGGGCCTTGATCAGCCTCTTTGCCTTCCGTGCGTTCTACGTAAGACACCAGCTCTTCGATCGTCGGATGCTGGAAGAGATCCTTCATTTCCAGCTTCAAGCCGTGCTGGTTCAGGCGGCTCGCCATTTGAATGCCTTTGATGGAATCGCCGCCAAGCGTGAAGAAGTTGTCGCTTATGCCGATGTCCGGGATACCGAGGACATCCTGCCAAATATTGGCTAACAGCTCTTCCATTTCCGTGGCCGGCGCCTTGTATGCCGCACTTTGCGCTTCAATATCAGGCTGAGGCAGGGCTTTGCGGTCAACCTTTCCGTTGGCGGTCACAGGAAGCTCGTCCATCGTTACCCAGTACGCTGGGATCATGTAGTCCGGCAGTGTGTCTTTTAACGCTGACTTGAGTGATTCGGTATCAGCGTCTTCCGGTGTGACATATGCACATAACGCGGTGTTGCCCGCTTTATCCTTCACCGCAGCCACTGCCGCGTCTTGCACAGCCGAAAGCTGGGCGAGGCGAACCTCAATTTCTGACAGCTCGATCCGGTAGCCGCGCACCTTGACCTGCTGGTCGATCCGGCCGATGTACTCGATGCC
>NZ_LSBB01000002.1 GCF_001584335.1 Bacillus atrophaeus | reverse complement strand
GCGAAGAGGTCACACCCGTTTCCATACCGAACACGGTAGTTAAGCTCTTCAGCGCCGATGGTAGTCGGGGGCTTCCCCCTGTGAGAGTAGGACGCCGCCAAGCAGTTTTTGTTTTATTTTCTACCATGTTTGTATATGAAGCCTATATCATTCCGCAGTAGCTCAGTGGTAGAGCTATCGGCTGTTAACCGATCGGTCGTAGGTTCGAGTCCTACCTGCGGAGCCATTGCTTCCATAGCTCAGCAGGTAGAGCACTTCCATGGTAAGGAAGAGGTCAGCGGTTCGAGCCCGCTTGGAAGCTTATCTGAATATACTGATCTGACGAGGTTTCTCAAGAATGAGAAAGCTTTTTTTGTTTATATAAAAACTGCAAACAAATACAGTGCTTTATTCCTTCAACAGATTCTTTCCACAATCATATGTGCAGTGTTGTCGGTTTTTATATCGGCAAACCAGTCTCTCATGTTTCTGATTAAAAGCCCTTTGTATTCGGGGAGAATCATCTTACTGAATCAGCATCAACAGCTCAAATTCAAAAAGCTAATGACCCTATACATGGTCATTAGCTTTTTTTACTTCTATATGGATTCGGTTTTGGATTGTCCATGTGTACGCATTTTAACTGATTCCAATATCTTTAACGCAATAACAAGAATCAGCATGAATGCCATTAAAATAGTAAATAACCAAAAGGCTGTCTGTACTGGGAATTCGTCTAAACTCCAGCCAACTGCTATTGGCAAGAGTGAACCGCCGAGTCCGTTGGAAGCGAGCAAAATGCTTGTCGTTTGTTCTGTTTTCCCCGGGAAAAACTGATTTGTAATGATCAAGGCAATGGCGAACATACCGGCCATAAACAGGCCTAAAAAGAAACAAAGAGCAAATCCGACCCAAACGGTTTGGCTGACTGCTAATATGGCCAGTGCAATCAGACCGCCTATGTTTATGAAACGGAGAAAGCGATGGTATGTTATTTTTTCAGAAACTGGTCCTGTCAGTAACCGTCCAATGATCATTCCGGACCAATAAATCGTTACCGTTATCGTCGCTAATGAATTGGGAATATCCCATTTTTCAGCGAAAATGGAAGGTATAAAGTGTACAATGGATACTTCACTGCCGCCATAAAAGAAGAAATAGGCTGCTGCTAAAGCAATAAATAGGAAACCCTTGCTGCGATAGCTTGTATGGCCTTGTGTTTTAATATCCGGACTGCTTTCTTTGCGAATAAGTAAGTGGTCTAAACTGCCAAAACTCATTTGTCTCCAAACGATCATAAGCAGAAATGAGCTTACTCCTAACACAAGAAATGCCAATGCCCATAGGCCGTTGCTGATTAAGAAACTTGATAATAGCGGCATAAAAAGCGCTCCCAGACCATAAGCAACTTCCATCTTACTCATGGCAACGGCTTGTTTCTCTTTAATCGCTGTAAGGATAATCGTCCCTACACATGATTCAACTAATCCAGCTCCAAGCCCCGCCATACTTACAAACAAAAAGAGTAACGGCCACGGCGGTAAAAAGAAAATGACCAGTTCACAGCTAATCATGGCCAAGCCGACTACAACCACATTTTTTCTGCCCAGTTTCTTAACGAGTAATGGCATTCCCAGTACGCCTATTAAAAACCCCATAAATTGAGAAAATACTAACACCCCGCCATTACTATAACTTTGGGAGTAATGTGAAAGTAATTCAGGCAATACGGCTCCTAGTATAACGAGTGTAAAAGCAATTAATCCGTAGGAAACACAACCGATCCACAGCAGACGAGTTTTCATCATTTAATCTCCTTATTAGTCAAATAAGCACCATTTTCTACCTGCTAATTTTAGTTGGCGGGAGCACTATTTTATTGGAGGGCTGAAATGATTAGTTCAGAAGAACCTTTTTAAAAATAGTAAATATTGTCCTGTATCAGTTTCGAAAACCTATTGCATACAGTTTTTTTTTACATTATAGACAATTATTGTTATCGTATCATACAATTTTTATCAGCGCATCTCTAATCGCAGAGTTAACAGATATTTAACATATTTAACAAAAATATCGTTGACATTATTTTCAATACTGAATACGATAGTTAACAGTTTCACATGTTTCTATTAAAAATTAGGGGTGGTAATGTGGGGACGAAGGAAATTACAAATCCAGACAGTTTGTATTACAAAGTGGACGATGTGGTGATGGAAAGAGGAGAAGGAATCTATTTATACGATCAAGAAGGAAATGAATATATTGATTGTGCATCCGCCACGTTCAACTTGAATTTGGGATATAGCAACAAGGAAGTGATAGACACAGTTAAAGATCAAGCGGACAAGCTTATTCATGTCACTTCTTCTTATCAAACAGACGCCGTAAATAAACTAGCTGAAAAACTTGTAGAAATTTCCCCCGACAATCTCACAAAAGTACACCCTAAAGTCAGCAGCGGTTCCGCTGCAAACGAAGGAGCCATAAAAATGGCTCAGTACTACTCCGGAAAAACGGATGTCATCTCACTATTTCGAAGCCACCTCGGACAAACTTATATGATGTCAGCTTTATCCGGAAATTCATTTCGAAAAGAACCATTCCCTCCACAATTCTCTTTTGGCTTGCAAGTTCCCGATCCTTATTGTAATCGTTGTTTTTATAACCAGAAACCAGGTTCGTGCGGTATGCTGTGCGTAGAAAGAATCAATGACTTTATTGAATACGCCAGCAATGGGAAAGTTGCCGCAATGATTGTTGAACCGATCTCCGGGAACGGAGGAAATGTCGTTCCGCCTAAAGATTACTTTAAACAGTTGAGAAAATTATGTGATGAGCATGATATTGCCCTCATTTTTGACGAGATCCAGACTGGATTTGGAAGAACCGGAAAGATGTTTGCTGCCGACCACTTTGATGTAAAACCGAATATGATGACTGTCGCAAAGGGGTTAGGAGGTACAGGATTCCAAGTCGCCGCCACCCTGACGGAAGAAAAGTATACAGGATTGCCAGGCTACACCCACTCCTTCACTTACGGTTCCAATGTGTTGGCATCTGCTGCTGCATGTAAAACCATTGACATCATGCAACGACCTGGATTTTTAGAGAATGTTACAGTTGTTGGAAATTATATTATGGATTCACTAGAAAAAATGAAAGAAGACTTTACATTTATTGCAGATGTAAGAGGTGTCGGTCTGATGATCGGCGTTGAGATTGTAAAAGAAAACAATGTGCCGGATGTAGAACTGACAAATTACATTGCGGATAAAGCAATGGAGCATGGACTGATCCTTCGTACTTCTCGATATGGATTCGGAAATGTGTTCAAAATCCGTCCGCCATTGACGATTACACTCAGTGAGGCTGAAGTGCTTTGCTTCAAACTCCGTAAGTTATTGGAGGATATAAAGTGAGAGACTATATTATTGGAATGGGGAAGTTTGTTTATCAAAAGGTGAAAGATCAAAAAGGGACATTGAAAAATCGGCTGGTCAACGGTTATTCTCCGGGTGGAGATGCACAGTTTAATATTGATGCAGCCGCTGAAGATGCCGTACTTGAATATATACAAAAGCAAGAAGTGCCAATCGCGTTCTATACGGAGGATGGCGGATTAAAGTTGTTTGGGGAGAATCCGCAATACATTTTAATCGTTGATCCTATTGATGGAACCCGCCCGGCTGCTGCCGGTCTTGAAATGTCATGTATCTCCATAGCATTAGCTGCGTACAAACCGAATGCGCAAATTAAGGATATTGAATTTGCTTTTCTGTTGGAGCTAAAAACCGGTGCTTACATGTACGGCGATATCTACTCTGATTGTATTCACTATGAAGGGTTTCAGCGAGAACTGCCAAATTTAAGCGAGGTAAAAGAAATAAAAAATATGTTCTGGAGCCTTGAGTTCAATGGACACCCCGCTCACCTTATGATTGATGCATACGGCCATTTGATTGACCAGTCAGCAAATAATGGAGGAGTCTTCGTTTTTAATAGCGCCTCCTACTCCATTTCCAGAATCATCACGGGACAGATGGACGCTTATGTGGATATTGGCAATCGTTTACTCAAAGACAATCCTGGGTTACTATCCGATTTTCAGAATGTAGGGAACGGACAAGTTTTGCATTTGTTTCCATACGATATTGCGGCCAGCGTATTTTTGGCTAAAAAAGCCGGCGTTATGATAACAGACGCCTATGGAAATTCTTTGGATAGCATGCTTCTTACGGATCTCAGCTACGATAACCAGCAATCTTGCATTGCAGCGTCAACAAAGGAACTCCATCAAATGTTGTTAGACCAAATCCGCTGGGACAGAAAGGAAGGGAGCTATGAAGGCGTTGGTCTGGACTCCTAACGACAAACTTGAATATGTAGAGGTGGACGAGCCTCAGATACGGAAACTGAATGATGTAAAAGTGAAAATATATGGTACCGGTATATGCGGTACCGATCTTAATGTACTGAAAGGAAAAATGAATGCCACTCACAACATGATCATGGGACATGAGTCAGTTGGTGAGGTAGTGGAAATTGGTGAAGATGTCAGAGATGTAAGGGTGGGCGACCGAGTTGTCATTGATCCTACCCAATTCTGCGGAAAATGTTACTATTGCAGAAAGGGTTTAACCTGTTATTGCGAGTCCTTTGAAGATTGGCAGTTAGGCCTCGGAGCACACGGAACTTTTGCGGATTACTATGTGGGCGAGGATCGATTCATGTACAAAATACCGGAATCTATGGAATGGGAACGAGCAACTTTAATTGAGCCCCTTTCCTGCGTCTTGAATGTTGTGGAAAAGGCCGCGATAAAACCGGATGATTCCGTATTGGTTTTAGGATCGGGTCCGATCGGGCTCCTTGTTCAGATGATGGTAAAAAAATCAGCAAGGCTGACTGTTGCGACCGAGATTGGAAAATTCAGATCGGAAGCGGCGCAACATATATCCGACTATGTTTATCATCCTGAAACATTGACTGTTGAAGAGGTTGAGCGAATCAATCAAGGAAGAAAATTTGATGTTATTTTTGATGCGATCGGCAATCAGCTGGATTGGGCTTATCCGTTAATAGAAAAAGGCGGAAGACTTGTGCCTATGGGTTTTGACGATACGTATGAAATGAAAATCAGACCTTATCAATTACTCTCCAATGGAGTGACCATTGTAGGAACCGGAGAGGCAAGGCAGATCATGGAGACTGCGTTGTCATGTGCGATTGATCTTCCTCAGCTCTCTGATTTGATCACAGAGAAAGTAGAATTAGAGAATTTTGAACAAGCTGTTCAGAACCTCATGGGCATAGATCCGAATTCAAAGGAAAGAAAAGATATAACAGCTATAAAAACGATCCTTGTATCTGATCCGAAGCTGGTGTAAGCAAGAATGAACGGCTCATGTTACCCTTGATTTGAGCCGTTTTTGTATGATGATGCATGTGATTGGTCTGGACCGAGGGAATATAATCCAATTGTTTTGTGGCCACAATTTGACCTTGCATATCCTAAATAAATTTATTATGATACTCTTTGTATATAACTCCTTTCCCCTATATCCTATACTCTGAACGTTTCCCCTGTTTCTCCGGAAGAAGTTGCTTCTTGCTTTCCCGTCTATTAACAATTAAAGCTCCCAACTGACATGATGCGGAATTTCACGTTTAAAAAAGGAGTCGTTATATTTGAAAGGTTTTTCATTAAAACAGCAATGGTTCGGGAATGTCCGTAAAGATGTTCTGGCCGGCATATTGGTTGCATTGGCTTTAATTCCTGAAGCGATTGGTTTTTCCATTATTGCCGGTGTCGATCCGATGGTCGGTCTTTATGCGTCATTTTGTATTGCTATTATTATTTCTATTTTTGGCGGCAGACCGGGAATGATTTCCGCTGCCACAGGGTCTATGGCGCTTGTTATGGTGTCCTTGGTTGCAGATTACGGACTGCAGTACTTGTTTGCGGCCACTATACTGACAGGCATTATACAAGTCATATTAGGCATAAGTAAGATTGCGAAACTAATGAAGTTTATACCTAGATCAGTCATGATAGGATTTGTGAATGCACTGGCTATTCTTATTTTTTCAGCCCAGCTTCCGCAGTTTGCAGGAGCTTCTTGGATGATGTATGCCATGGTTGCAGGTTCTTTAGTGATTATATATATCCTTCCTAGGTTTACAAATGCCGTTCCTTCACCGCTTATAGCGATTATTGTAATGACCATTATCGCTATTACCCTTCACGTGGATGTGCGGACGGTTGGTGATATGGGTGAGTTAACAAGCTCATTGCCGGGATTTTTGATCCCCGACGTTCCGTGGACGTTTGAAACACTTCAAATCATATTCCCATATTCCATTGCATTGGCGCTTGTCGGGCTGCTTGAATCACTGCTCACAGCACAGATTATTGATGAAATGACGGATACGGATAGTGATAAAAACAAAGAAAGCCGCGGTCAAGGGATTGCCAATATCGTGACTGGGTTTTTTGGCGGCATGGCGGGCTGTGCTATGATCGGCCAATCCGTGATTAACACGAAAGCAGGCGGCCGCGGCAGGCTATCTGCATTTGTCGCCGGGGCTTTTCTGATGTTTTTAATTGTGGTGTTAAGCGATGTGGTTGTAAAAATCCCAATGGCGGCGCTTGTTGCCGTAATGATTATGGTTTCTATTGGTACGTTCGACTGGTCTTCGCTGAAGGGTTTACGGAAATCGCCGCTTACTGATTCGATTGTTATGGTTGTTACCGTCATTACAGTCGTTCTGACTGATGATTTATCAAAAGGCGTTTTTGCCGGTGTCTTATTAAGCGCGGTGTTTTTTGTAGCAAAAATATCGAAATTGAAAATCATTTCTCATGCAGATGATCAAAAGCTGAGAACATATAAAGTAAAAGGACAGATCTTTTTTGCTTCGGTATCTGATCTGATGAATGCGTTTATGTATCGAGAGGATATCGAACGGGTTGTGATTGACTTAAGTGAAGCCCATGTATGGGATGATTCCGGTGTAGCTGCGCTTGGTAAAATCGTTGCGAAGTTTAAAGAACAAGGAATTGAAGCAGAACTGAAGGGCTTAAACGAAGCGAGTCAGGCTCTTTTGAAACAGATGGCGTAAGAATGAAAGTCCAGATTATAAATGTCTGGGCTTTTCACTGTTTATAAAAATTGATCCGGACATAAGAATATAAGATATTGGTTAAAACTGTTGATTGTCATTGATATAATAGAATGAAAACACATTAATAGGAGACTTATATATGATGCTACAGAAGTTGAATCAAGTGCTGGGCCGGATTATGCCGTTATTAACACCGTCTAGTGTGGTGATCGGTGTGCTTCTGTCTCAGTATATAAGCGGATGGAACGGCGCGGTGCCTTGGATATTTGCTTTTATCACGTTTGCAGGCAGCCTGAGTGCCAATTTTCAATCGCTTAGACATGCTCTGGCTCATCCCCTGCCTATGATTCTTGCTTTGTTTGTTCTCCATATCTTCATGCCGGTTTTTGCTTGGGGCAGCGGTCATCTCATTTTTAAAGGCGACCCCTTGACTATTACCGGACTTATATTGGCGGTTGTGATACCGACTGGGATTACGAGCCTGATTTGGGCCTCGATGTATAAAGGGAATGTCGGTTTGACGCTTTCCATTATACTTGTGGATACGATTTTGTCGCCTTTGATTGTACCTGTGAGCCTTTCTCTATTAGCAGGCGCCCAGGTCCATATGGATGTATGGGGTATGATGAAAGGGCTTATCATTATGGTAGTGATTCCTTCATTTCTGGGAATGCTTGTCAACCAGTTTTCTCCTGCAGAACGAACAGCCGTTTTAAGCCGGACGTTTTCTCCTTTTTCTAAAATATGCTTGATGGCAGTCATTGCGATTAACAGTTCTGTGATTGCCCCATATTTTCAAGTGATTGATTTGAGATTCGCAGGGATTGCTGTGATGGTATTTTGCATTGCTTTGACCGGATATGCGGTTGCTTGGATGATAGGAAAAGTAATGAAAAGAAGACAGGAAGAAATCGTGGCTCTCATTTATACCGGAGGCATGAGGAACATCAGCGCGGGAGCTGTTCTTGCTGTTGGCTTTTTTCCTTCGCAAGTCGCGGTCCCTGTTGTGATCGGTATGCTGTTCCAACAGATATTGGCCGCTTTGTTCGGCCATTTGCTCAAGCGCTATGAATTAAAGCCTGTATTGCAAAAAGCGTAAAAAAACCGCTCAAAGGGATGAGCGGTTTTTTTCGTAAAGCCATTCTAACGCGTTTGCAAATTGCCGGATAAAAAACTTGAGATGATGATCTGCGTCCTCTTCAATTGTGAATAGCAAATGATCAGGTGTGAAGCCTTTATTTTTAAGGCTGTTATACACTTGTTCTGTTTTGGAGAGCATTTCTTTTTGAATGGTTTGCTTTCCGAGGCCTTCTTTACTTCCGACAGACATATAAATCCGCTGTTTTGCAGGCTGTATGGCGGATTGGTTGATGATATCCGCCGCATTCTCATACCAGAAAGAACCGGAAATAGAGCCGATGTTTCCAAACATGTGCGGATGTTTCAAGAGAGCAAACATGGAGATCAGCCCGCCCAAGGAGGAGCCGATAAATCCTCTTGTTTGTGGGCTTCCGTCTATGTTCCAGTTTTCCTCAATATAAGGAATCAGTTGATCTATGATTTCGGACAGATATTGATCCCCTTTTCCGCCAAAATCATCAAAGGCTTCATGCAGTGATGCCGCAGGCCAAGGCGTGTACTCATTTAGTCTGTTTTTGGGTTCAATGCCGGCAATAATCAGTTCGGGCAGCTTTCCATGGTGAAATTTCTCCTCCAAACACTCGATTTGTTCTTCAAACAGCGATCCGCCATCCTGCACGTATACGCACGGAAATGATGTGCGGCGGCGGTGGTATGAAGGCGGGAGGTAAAGCTTGAATGCTCTTGTGCGGAAGATGTGTTCGTTGATAGAGCCGTTCATTTGTTAGCCGCCCTTTTTTGCTTGAAAAGCAAGTATAAGAAATAAGGTACACCGAGTATAGCGAGAATGATTCCTGCCGGGACCTCTGCCGGCTGGAAAAACAGTTTACCCGCAAAATCAGCACATAACACAAGCAGCATGCCTATCAAACCGCTTAATGGCAAAATATAGCGGTGTTCAACGCCGGCCAGTCTGCGTGCAATATGCGGTGCGATCAGACCGACGAATCCCATACTGCCTGCTACTGATACGCAGGCGCTGATAATGGCGATGCAAGAAATCAATAAAATTGTTTTTTCTTTATTAGAAGAGATGCCTAGGCTTTTGACCGTATCTTCGTTAAATCGGATGGTATCCAGCAGTCTGGATTTAGCAAAGAGAGCAGGAATAAACACCAAAAGCCATGGAAGAATGGCTGTGATGTACGTCCAATTCGCCGACCAAATGCTGCCGTTTTTCCATACCATGGCCATTTCATAGTCTTGAGGGTCCATTTTTAAGGACAAGAATAAAGTAAGCGCACTAAAACCTGAATTAATCGCAATTCCCACGAGAATGATTCTGCCTGAATCCAGATTTCCCCTGTGCCAAGCAAACATATAGATCAGCGCTGCTGCTAACAGGCCGCCTATCAATCCGAAAAAAGGTGTTCCCATTGCGGCTGCAAGAGTCGTTGTTTTCGCTTGTCCTTGAAAGATCAGCATGAATCCGACAATACCTGCTCCCGCTCCAGCGTTAATCCCGAGAATCCCCGAGTCAGCCAATCCATTTTTCGTAACGGCCTGTATAACGGCGCCGGCTATTCCGAGCCCGAGTCCAACGATAGCAGCCAGTACGATACGGGGCAATCTTAAATCAAACAGCAAAATTTCATATTGAGGATTGGGGTTAATTTGAAAAAAAGTGGAGAGCAGCTCTCCCGGACGTACAGCGAATGACCCGCTCGTCAGGCTGAAATAAGCGACAGTAAGGATCAGTACAGCTAAGATGATATACATTCCCGTCATTTTTTTAACCATGTTGCTCTCCCCCTTTTCTTTTGATCAAATAAAGGAAGAAAGGCACGCCGATGATGGATGTGACGACTTCGATCGGTGTTTCAAACGGATAATTGATAAATCTGCTGGCGAGATCGCATAGTGTTAAAAAAACGCCCCCTATGACACAGGAACAAGGAATCAGCCTGCTGTAATCAGAACCAACGAGAAATCTTGTTATGTGGGGAACGACTAATCCCACGAAAGCGATTTTTCCGGCGAGGGCTACAGCGCTGCCAGTCAGGATGACCACTGAAATCATCGCCATGAGTTTAATTGCCTTTTTCTTTTGCCCCAGACTTTTTGAAATATCGTCTCCTAATGAGACCGCCGTGACCTTTTTGCTGAGTGAAGCGGCGATCACTATTCCTATAACGAAAAAAGGGACGGCGAGCTTTAATATGTCTGGGTTCATTTGGTGAAGTCTTGCACTGTACCAAAAGGTTAGATCTTGCGAAATTTGAAAGTAAATCGACATGGCAGCCGACAAACTGCTTAACAGCATGCTCGTGACAGTGCCGATGATCGCAAGCTGCACGGGAGTAAAACCGTTAGGCAGCATGGAGGCCAGGCCGAAAACAAGCGCGGCGCCTAACGCCGAGCCGATAAATGAGTATATGATCATCTCGATTGAAGATGATTGAGGGAGCAGCACCATGCAAAGCGTGATGATAAATGCAGAGCCGTCAGATACGCCCATGATAGAGGGCGAAGCTAAGTAGTTGCGTGTAATACCCTGCATGAGCGCTCCTGAAACAGCTAGGGCCGCCCCGATCAAAAGAGCGCCGGCAGCCCTGGGAATACGTGAATGCCATATAATCTGATGGTCTGTATTTTGCGGATCAAAATGCAGAATCGATGTGAAAATGATATCTGCATGAAGATGTTTCGCGCCATAAAGAACAGAGAACAGCAGAGATAGAGCAATGGCAAATGGAGAACTGATCATAATGATACGTGTCCACTGTTTTGAATACATATAAAAACCTACTCTAAGTTAGTCTTGTGTCAATTTTTCAGTTGCTGCTTTCAGGAAACGGACTTTGCTCCAAGCTGTGCCGCCTTGTGCAAGAGGATCTACTGAATTGACATAAACATGATCTTCTTTAACCGCAGTGAGGCTTGACCAGATCGGGTTTTTTTCTAAGTCTTTTAAAGCATCAGGCTTATCTGCGTTTTCATCATCAGAAAATTGGACGAAAATATGGTCAGGATTCATTTCACTTAGTTTTTCTAACGAGATGAGTTCTTGAGCTTTTGCCGCTTTGACTTCATCAGGAGCGGTGAGGCCTAAATCTCCGTAAAGAGTTGAGTTGAAATATACTTGTTCCGGGTAGATATAAATATTACCTTGTCTGATTCTGATGACAAGAGCATTTGAATCTTTCGCTTTGCCGTTTATTTTCGTTTTTGTGTCTTTGAGATCCTGTTCGTAGTCAGCAATGATTTCTTTTGCTTTTTTCTCTTTCCCTGTAAGCTGGGCAAGCAGCATCATGTTTTCCTTCCAGTTAGAAGAAATGTGAGAAACGGGAATGGTGGTCGCTGTATTACTTAGTTTTTTTATTGTGTTTTCCGGAAACTTCGTAGATGCCAAAATGACGTCAGGCTGAAGCTCAAGAATCTTTTCTATGTTCGGTTCCATTTTTTCACCGGTAGAGGTCGCTTTGTCTGTAATGTCTTTAAACATATCCGGGAATTTGCCTGAGAATGAGATGGCACCGGCTGGGTGGACATCGAGCAATTTCGCATCTTCCATAGATTCGACGCTTCCTGTAATGGCGATCTTGTCTGTTGGTACTTTCACTTCATACGTTTTGTCGAGATATTCTATTTTCTTTTTTTCTGATTTTGTTCCAGCGGCGCTGCTGCCGTTGGTTTCCTCTTTACTGCCGCACGCCGCAGCAGTCAATGCGAGAAGCAAAATCAATATCGCAATGTACATTTTTTTCATCTATAATGCCCCCTGTTCAATTGATAACTATTATCAATTGAGATTATAGAGAATGAATAGATATAACACCATGGACAATTTCCGGCATTATGATGGACTATTACCGGAAAGTAACGAAATGGTTTGCTGAATGATCCGTTCATGGCCGCAAGCTGAATATTCACACCAAGGGTCCGGTGTAATGTGATAAACCTGTTTGTTGCGCACCGCTGTTAGGTTTTGCCATGTTTCGGTTTCCTGAATTTGCTGATAATAGGCTAATGTTTCCGGTTCTTTGAAAATCAAAAGCATAAGACAATCAGGTTGGTAATTTGTCAGCATTTCCAAGGAAATCTTTTGTTCCGGAGGTGTGTGTTCGGGTTTTGCTGATGCAAAATCCAGATCTCCAAAGAACACATCTTGAATGCTTCGGTTATGCGACAGGTAAAAATGTTGTTTATGCAGGCGCACAAAGAGAAAACGTTTCTCCTGCATATGGCGAAAAGATTTTCTGACCGCTGCGGCCTGCTGCTCATACGTCTCAAGCCAATTGCGGACTTCAGATTCTTCCTCCAAATATGAAGCGGTGAGCATCAGGTGGGTTCTCCAATTTTCCTGTGAAGGAAGATAGAAAACGTTAGCGATTCGTTTCAAGCGTATTTGTTCCTCTTGGGAAATGGAATCCATGCTGACAATCACTTCAGGTTTCGCGCGCGATAACGTATGGAGATTTTCTTCCCATTGCTCATTAAAACGGTATGCGCTAAGGTGAACCGGGATATCGGATGAAAAATGTTTATAATAATGGGCTGTCCATTTTGGGTGAAGCGGTGCCGCAAACGGAATGAGATGGAGCGGGATAAGCTGTCCCATTGTCCCCTTTCCGTATGCAGCTATTTGTTTTCGCCTTTTTTTCATATAGCTTGTAGGCGAACATCCCGTATGTTTTTTAAATGTTCGGCTGAAATAAAATTCATCTTGATAGCCGATTTGGTTAGCAATTTCTCTAAGTTTGTAGTTTGCTTTGGCCATCAGCCGTTTTGCTTTTGTCATTCGGGTTTCTGTAATGAATTCAGTCACACTTTGCCCGTACCATTTCTTAAAGGTTTCGCTGTAATGCTTCGCGCTGATACCTGCCATTTGAGCGAGCTGGTCTAAGGTGATTTTTGTATCGGCGTGATTCTTGATAAATTCTTTTGTTTTAACGATTGCTGATTTTGTATCAGTTTGGCAGTAGGTTTTCGCTGAAAAGATGTCATAAACCAGGCTTTGAACATCTATGCTGCACTTCATCTGCTGAAGCGGTGAAGAAGCGGGCCATACATCAGCAAGCTGTTGCAGCCGGCTTGCAAGATTTTCGACAGGCTGTACATTCATCATCTGAAGATCAGAAAAAACATCCCAATCCGTGTTGGGAATCAAGGTCCTTTGATCGGCGTCATAAGAATAGGTGTGCAGTCTGACCAGACAGATACTGATTTCTTTTGCGGAACGGGGGGAAATGCCGAATGTTTCAAAGGGAGGACAGATATAAAGTGTTTCTTTTTGCAGCGGAAGGCTGCTGGTCCCGATGGAAATGGCGCCGTCACCTTTTAAATGAAAAATCAGAACGAAGGAGTCGGCGAGCTGTTGTTCTGTATGAAGTTCACTTGTTTTTTTTATAAGTTTTATTTGTATCGGCTGATAAATAAGTGAAGAATGCAATGGAAAGACCACCTTTTCTGAAAACATTCATTTAAATGATAACCATTATCAATAAAATTGTATCAAATAAATGAATGTTTTCCTATAAAAAGCGGTGAAAACATTACAGCCAAGTTCCTTTAGCGAACAGATGGTCCCTTCCGCCGCCGCAACGATGATATAAAAATCCATTTTCACCACTCTCCTTTTCTCATATTACAGAGAAACTCTTTCTAAATCATAGGAAAAAGCCCCTGCTCGTGAGGCAGGGGCTGGAAAGCTATAGCATACATGAAAGTTACACGTGTAACATATCTGCTTTTTACGAAACATTATATTGCTATGCTAGTAGATGAGATATTTTTTTCTGAGTTTCTTAAATTCCTTGAGGGGCTTCTGATAGGCATCTGTAATTTCTTGTATGTCAGCGCCTTCTTCAATTTTTGTTCTGACCCAGCCGTTGCCGATTAATTTGTCAAAAGAGCCTGTCGCCAGAAATTCAAAGTCATCAGGGTAGAGGTCGTGTATGGTTTTAATGAGCGAGAGTCCTGTTTTGACTGCTTCGAATTTTTTTCTGTCCGTCACATACATTTGAACCCCGTGGCATAGTTTGCCTTGATGCTTGGAGAAGGTTGGGATATAGGATGCTGCTCTGAACGTGACGCCCGGCAGGCCAAGGCTGTTTAACTTTTCCTCCAGTTGTGTGCTTTTCATGTAGGGAGCGCCGATGAATTCGAACGGTTTTGTTGTGCCTCTGCCTTCGGATATATTTGTTCCTTCTATTAAACCTGTTGCAGGGTAAACGAACGTGCTGTCAATCGTCGGTATATTAGGCGAAGGGAGGACGAAAGGAAGTCCTGTATCTTCAAAATTCATCTTCCGCTTCCATCGTTTCATTTTGATGACGGTGAGGTCGGCGTTGATCTTAAACTCTTTGTTAAACAGTAAGGCTAACTCTCCAATCGTCATCCCGTGTTTTAAAGGGATAGGATAAAGACCGACGAAGGAAGAGTAGCCGGGTTCAAGGACCGGCCCTTCAACTTGCTGTCCTCCTTGCGGGTTCGGACGGTCTAACACAATAAAGGGAATGCCGTTTTCCTTGGCGGCTTCCATCGCATAAGCCATCGTGTAAATATACGTGTAATAGCGTGTTCCGACATCTTGGATATCAAATACGAGGACATCGACATTTTTCAGCATCTCAGGTGTCGGTTTTTTTGTTTTGCCGTATAGGCTGTAGACAGGCAGCCCTGTTTTTTCATCAATATAAGAAGCAACCTCGTCTCCGGCCTGAGCATCACCGCGGACACCATGCTCAGGTCCATATAATGTTGTGAGCTGAATGTCCGGATCTTGGCTGAGGACATCGACACTGCTTTTGAGTGAGGAGTTTACGCCTGTCGGATTGGTAATCAGCCCGATTTTTTTGCCTTTCAGTTGTTTTTTATAATCGGATAAAAGGATGTCGATGCCCGTTTGGACCTTGGGTTTTTTGACTGCTTGGTTTTCTTGGTCTTGGGAAGCTGAGGCGGCCGTCATGGTGCCGATCATAAGCATTCCTGCGAGAAGCGCTAATCCTGTTTTTTTCATATTCAGCCCTCCTTGTTACAGCGGTTTTCCGGTTTTGAGGTTTACCCCATGGCCATACGGATACAATATGTCTCCCGGTCTGGTGACAGATGGTATGTCAACTGGGAGTGTGCCTTTTGGTTTAGTCTGCCCGAAGATCGCTTCAATGCCTGCTGGGATATTCGGCTGAAGATAACGGCCGTCGGCATATCCTTTGAAGCCGTAGACGGCAATAAGGGCCTGAGCTTCTTCAAAATTGGCCGCATCATATGGATTACGCAGGCTCATCAGCACAAATTTCTTATGATTTTGCTGTGCTGACTTCATGACGGCTCTCGGAAAAACTGTCGCCCATTTGCTTGAATCGGTCACAGTGTCGTCGATGACGCCATCGTTGATGACAGGATCATTTTTTACGACATAAGAGCCGGTAATCACATAATCCGCCTCTTTGATTTGTTTCTCAGTTTCAGCATCGAATACTCGGCCCTCAAAGTTCAGTTTACTGAGGGAAACGGGTTTGATTTTTTTTCGTTGGACAAGATCGGTAATGGTTTGCGCGATGGCTTCTGTCTGTTCTTTGTAAGGTGCAGCGATTAAAATTGAGCTTCCTTTTTTAGGTTTAAATGGCAATGTGTGCTGCTCGTTTTTAAGAATCGTCACTGCTTTTTCAGCTATTTGTTTCTCAGCTTTCCGGTGTTGTTTCCTTCCTACGGTTTTGAGGGCTTTTGCAACTTTTTTATCTATATTGCCTTTGTTCTGAGCGGGGTAAATACCGCGTTTTATTTTCAGGGAAATGATTCTTTCAACCGATTGGTTAATTTGCTGTAAAGGAATGTCTCCTTGAGTAACTGCTTTTTTTAAGGCTTGAAGAACGCTTTCGAAACGGTTTTCTGTTTTGAGAGAAGTGACTGCGGCAGGCATTAATGCAATATCGACGCCCGCCTTAACTGCCATGACGACGGCTTCTTCCTGGCCGAAATGATCCGCAATGGCTTTCATATTGAGTGCATCAGTGACGATGACGCCGTTAAATCCCATTTCTTCACGGAGAAGCCCTGTCATGACTTTACGTGAAAGTGTTGCGGGGACAAGGATATCACTTCCGTCCAGCTTGCTTTTATAGGTCGTGTCGTCAAAGGCAGGAAATTGAACATGTGCTGTCATCACCATATCCGCACCAGCATTTATTGCTTTTTGAAAAGGATAGAGTTCAACCTCACGAAGACGCTCTTTGTTATGAGAGACG
This sequence comes from Bacillus atrophaeus, assembly GCF_001584335.1. Classification (GTDB taxonomy): domain Bacteria; phylum Bacillota; class Bacilli; order Bacillales; family Bacillaceae; genus Bacillus; species Bacillus atrophaeus. The sequence goes on along the minus strand of NZ_LSBB01000002.1, from coordinate 202,164 downwards.
AGCGGCAATCCATAATGGCTATCAACATCTGTGTCTCCATGTCCCGGGAAATGTTTAACCGCTGAAGCAACATTTTGTTTTTGTAAGCCTTTCATTGAGTACATCCCAAGCTTTGCGGTTACCTCTCGATTTGAACTGAAAGATCTTACGCCGATGACTGGGTTATTGGGGTTGTTGTTAATGTCCAGAACAGGTCCGAAATCAGTGTTAATGCCCAAGGCTGAGAGTTCCTTGCCGATCACAGTCCCCGTAAGATACGCATAGTTGCTGCTTCTCGCTGCACCGAGAGCCATATTGCCTGGGAAATTAGTTCCCTCTCCGAGTCTTGTCACGATCCCGCCCTCTTGATCAATACTGAGTAACAGCGGAATATTGGGACTCGCTTTTTGAAATGCATCTGTCAGGCGAACGGTTTGTTCGGTTGTTTTTACGTTTTCTGCAAAGAGAATGACTCCGCCAAATTGATATTTCTCAACAAGACCGGCGACTTCATCATTCATTTCAGTGAGTGCAGAAGGAGATGCCGCCCCTTCTTTTTGCCAGTTTCTGAAATCAGGCATCAGCATCTGGCCCAGCTTTTCATCTAATGTCATTTGTGCCGTCAGCTGTTTAGCTGTTGTGGTCCCGGAAGGTTTTGCAGCTGAGGCCGGACTTGCCACAAGACACGCTGATAGACATAAAACGGTTGATAGAGTAATGGAAATGATCGACTTCATAAGACGTCCTCCTATCGCTGTAGTCTAGACAAAAGACTTGTAATTTCATTCCATTGCTTCATAAATCGCGGTAATCACGCTTCCGTAACTGCCGGTCGGAAATCGATCTCCTTCAAACACATTCGGATTTATATCGGGATTCACTACAGGTGAATGTTTTTTATTTGTTAAAAGCGCGATGCCTAAGTTGTATTCAGGGTCAATGATTGTAACCGTGCCGGTCCAGCCTGTATGGCCGTAAGCTTTCTCGCTCGCGTAAGGACCGAACATCCACTCCATATCTTTACTGCCGTTTCTTCTCCAGCCAAGTCCGAATGTCGGATCTGTTTCGGATGGAGACGTAAATAGATCTGCGGTTTGCCGGTTAAATAATGATACTTTTTTGTAGCTTCCGCCGTTTAACATGACTTGCAGAAGAACTGCCATATCATCCACCCGTGAAAATAATCCGGCATGGCCTGAAACGCCGCCCATCGAGTAAAATGCTTTTTCATCGTGGACTTCCCCTTGCAGGGTTTCGGATCGGATATTGGGGAAGTGTATAGCGCCGTCTCTTGTATTGCCCAGCCTCTCGGTTGCAGCGAAGTTCTTTGGCTTAAAGCCTTTTTGAAGCGGATTATAGACCGTATGTGTCAGTCCGAGCGGCTTGTAAAGCTCTTGCTCTGTATAGACATCAATTGGCTTGCCGGTAATGTTTTCGATGATACACCCCAGCAACATATACCCGATATCACTATATACGTGTTTTGTCCCGGTTTCGTATTCTAAGGGGATTTGAGTAAGGTACTGAATCGTTTTTTTACGGTCCTGTGAATAATAGTCCCCGGCAGAATCCGGTCGATAGAAATAAAAGCTGGATGGCAGCCCTGATCGGTGCTGAAGGACATCAATCACACGAACAAGGCTTTTTCCTTTGATTTTATCTTCTTGGTGATCTTTGAATTCAGGCAAGTAGGCAGAAACCTTTTGATAAATGTCCAGTTTCCCTTGGCTGACTAATCGCTGAAGAGCAAAGTTGGCTGCGTACATTTTGGTGTTAGAAGCTAAATCAAACATCGTATCGGTTTTCATTTTCATTGGATGACGCAAAAGTGTGTCCCCATCGTATTTTTTGCTGTAGCCATATGCTTTCTTTTTGATGATGCGTCCGTCCTTGACGACGATAAGAACGGCTCCCGGAAAGCCTGCTGCAATGTCATGTTCAATCATTCGATCAACCTTCCTTAATTTCTTGGACGAAAAGTGTGATTTTTCTGTATTTAATGGTTTTGTATAGACTGGATCGGCTGTTTGTCGGAGGGATGTTTGTGCCAATGCCCCATGCGGCATCAAAACTGAGACTGTCAATAATGAGCTGAGTATCGCCAGAGTCATGATTTTCATAAGATCGCTCCTGCTATAAAAGTGTCGCCATGCCGTTTACTATCCCAAAACAGCCCGGCCTTAATCGAATTCATCCGCCATTTCATCTTTAAAACCGAATGCGTACGTTAACAAAAAGCCAGCCGCGTATGCAATCAACAGTCCTATTAAGTACAGAACGATTTGGTGTGTATGGACGAGAAAAGTAAGCGGCAGTCCTGATACTCCAATTGATGTCGTGGCAATTTGAAATTGGGCTTGAAATGCGCCGCCGACGCCTGCTCCTAAACAAGCTGTCAAAAATGGGCGGCCGAGCGGAAGTGTCACACCGAAAATAAGCGGTTCGCCGATACCGAGCAGACCTGACGGAATCCCGCCTGCGATCGCTCTCTTTAACGCGGTCTTTTTTGTTTTGATGAAAATGGCAAAGGCTGCGCCGACCTGTCCTGCGCCTCCCATGGCTAGTATAGGAAGGAGCGGGTCATCCTTGATAGACTGAATTAATTCAAGATGCACTGGCGTTAATCCTTGATGAAGGCCCGTTACGACAAGCGGGAGGAAGGCTGCGCCCAGTATAAACCCGGCAAACACACCGCCAACTTGTAAAATGGCTAACAGACCCGAAGTGATCAGATCGGAAATGAATCCTCCGGCCGGCATAAAGATCACATATGTCAAAATGCCGGTTAGAAGCAGCGAGATAGTAGGAGTAAGGATAATATCAAGTGATTGAGGAATAAAACGGCGAACGAATTGTTCTGTATAGGCAATGAATATAGCTGCGAATAAAACGCCGATCAGACCTCCCCTGCCTGGAAGCAGGTGTTCACCGAATAAACTGATGTTCGCAATCTCTGGATTGATAATCAAAATGCCTGCCAGAGCGCCAAGCGCGGGTGTCCCGCCAAATTCTTTGGCTGCATTGATGCCGACAAGAATGCCGAGATATGTGAACAGCCCGGAACCGATAACCGTTAAAATAAGCGCTATTTGAGATTCTTTAGGGAGCCACCCCGCCTGAACGACGGCTTTGGTAATTCCGGTGATTAGTCCTGATGCGACGAGTGCGGGAATAAGAGGGATAAAGATGCTGGCGATTTTCCGCAAAAACAGTTTAAACGGAGTCGCATTCTTTTTATTAATGGCCGCTTTTTTATTCGCGGCCGCTTCTTTTAAATTGAAATCTTCGCCTGATGACAGAAGCTTAGAGAATGCGGCAGTGACATGGTTGACGACTCCTGTGCCAAGGATGATTTGCAAGGTTTCGGCTTCGACAACGCCAAGAACGCCGTCAAGCTGTTTTAAAGCCTTAATATCAGTTTGGTCAGAATCATAAGGCGTGATCCGCAAGCGTGTCATGCAATGGGTATAGGATGAGATATTGGCTTTACCGCCGCAATACTCTAGGATTTTTTCCGCCAAAGTGCTGTAATATTCTTCTTTGCTCATGCAAAACCCCTCCCAATTTTGAAAAGCTTATGTCTTTTTCATGGATCGGATGGCTTCTCTTGTTTTATCTATATAACCGACTGTTTCTTCATATCGCTCCGCTGCCATGCCTAAAAATAGCATATCAATCATAAAAAGCTGAGCGAGGCGGGAAGATGTGGCGGCACTGCGAAATGGTGCTTCATTTGAATGAGCGGTATATAAGGAAACATCAGCTAAAGAGGATACAGAGGTCTGGCTGAATTGCGTAAGGCTCATTGTGGTAATCCCCTTTTCCCGCGCCATAGAAAGAAGGTCAATCATTTCCTGTGTTTCTCCTGAAAAAGAAATGGCAAAGACAATGTCGCGCTCGTCGGCATTCGCGATTAAAGACGCCACCAGATGTGTATCTGTAAAAGCTGTCGCCTGTTTATGAATGCGTAGCCATTTTTGCTGAGCGTCTTTGGCGACAATACCTGAGGCGCCGACGCCGATAAAATGAACGGTAGAGGCTTGGCAAAGCATAGAAACCGCGCGTTCAAGCTCTTGATAATCGAGCATATCAGAGGTATCTTGGATGGCTTGAATGGCATTGCCTGCCGTCTTTTCAGCAATCGAGTATAGCGGCTCGTGGGGAGCGATGTCTCTGTAGCCTTGAAGAGAGGGCTTCATAAGATCTCCCGCTATTCTCATTTTGAGATCTTGAAACCCTTTCAAACCGAGTGATTTACATAGTCTGATGACTGCCGCGTCACTCGTGTCGGCTGAGGTGCTGATTTCATTGACAGTGCTGTTTACGGCTTCATGGGGATGCTTTAATATGTAGTCTGCAAGTTTTCGTTCTGATTGAGGGAGTTTATGCTTCATTGATTGAATGATAGACAATCCGCCGGTAGCCATATGACTCTCTCCTTATGTTGAATGGTAGTGTTCAATTGCTTTGTCGATAAAACCGTCCGCTTTGTTAAGTAAAGCCGTCGCGCGGTGTTGGTCGGTATTGGTTTTCAGCATGACAATGGCTGTTTTGACGTGAAGATTGGCATTTTCGAGTGTTTCTTTAGCTATTTCATATGAAACTCCTGTGACGCTTTGAATAATCCCGATAGCGCGTTCTTTTAGTTTTTTGTTGCTGATTTTGACATCTACCATCAGGTTTTCATACACCTTGCCGACCCGAATCATCACGGCAGTTGAAATCATGTTTAGAATCATTTTATGAGCGGTTGCCGCTTTCATGCGTGTAGAGCCTGTAATGACTTCAGGGCCGACGAGAACTTCAATGCTGTGGTCCGCTTCTTTACTGATAACTGAATCTTTATTACAGGTGAGAGATACTGTCTTTGCCCCGATTTTTCGGGCGTATTTCAGCGCGCCGGCGGCATATGGTGTCCTGCCGCTTGCCGCAATTGCGATGAGTGTGTCGTTTGCGGTGAGCCCTATCTTCTTCAAATCTTCGACTCCGGCCTCTTCATGATCTTCAATGCCTTCTGAAGCCCGCAAAAATGCGTCCGCGCCGCCCGCCATTAATCCGATCACTTTCTCAGGGCTTACGCTGTAGGTGGGAGGGCATTCCACTGCATCTAACACGCCGAGTCTGCCGCTCGTGCCTGCTCCCGCATAAATGAGCCGGCCCTTATTTTGAAATGAATCAAATGCAAAATCGACTGCGGTTTCTACATCAGGAAGAACTTGTTGAACGGCCTCTGCGACCTTAAAGTCTTCATTGTTGATCATTTGTAAAATCTCCAGTGTTTTGGCTGTATGAATACTGGAGGTTTGTTTGTTTCGCGATTCGGTTGTTAGATGATGGATGTTCGGTTGTTCTGACATTTACATGCCTCCTTATGAATAATTCTTACTATTCAGTATATGTTATTTTGGAATGATATTTCAATAACGACTAGGTAATTATAAAATTTTATTTCAGTCATCGCATTTTAGAGGTAATAATGAAGAATTAATTGTTCGCCGATCGGTCCGATTTTTCTGCGCCCTTTATCCAAAAAACCTGTTTTCATATAAAGGTGTTTCGCACGGGTGTTTAGTTGATTGACCGCAAGCAAAATTTCATCACACCAAGGGAAATATGCGCTTACAAACGCGGGAAGCTGGAGCATAGCCTGTTTTGCATAGCCTTTTCCGTGATGAACAGAATTAATCGACAAGGCGCTGAGTAATATGGCGTACGGATTATTGGAATAGGGAGCGATGGTTTCTTTAGATATATGTAAAATGAAAAAACCGACTGGAAGATCTTCTTTTAAAATAACGACCGGATAACGGTCTTGGATCGTTATTGCTTGTGTAAGCACATCCTTAGGCAGTGCCGTGAAGCGTTTATCGGTCTCCTTAAGTTCAAAATCAGCAAGCTCTGATAAGTGTTCCGGCTTGTATAAGGATAAAGATACATCGTTGTTCATAGGATTGCCCCCTTTTACATGATGTCGTCTAGCTGATGTTCAGAAATGACACGGTAGCCTGCCTGCTTTAAAAGAGCGGAGGTCACACCATTACCGGCGATTTTTTGGCCTGAGAAATCTCCATTATAAATAAAGCTGCTTCCGCAGGACGGACTGTTCTCTTTCAAAATGACAGCAGAAGCCTGTATCTCTTCAGCATAGGCCAATGTTTTGGCAGCGCCCTCCACATATAAATCGGTTACATCCTCGCCTGATGCGGTGATGATTTTTGCTTTGCCTGAAAGTACGTCTTCGCCCGTGCCTCCAATGATCTCGGCCGGTTCGCGCGGAGTCGTGAAGCCGCCGAGAAGCTCGGGGCAAGCCATCATCGCCTTATTTTCTTCGATAAGCCGCCGGATTTTTTGTGAAGCTGCATGGGAGCCGTTATATCGGCATTCAATACCCGCCAGGCATGAGCTGACTAATATCATATGAATGGTCTCCTCTCATAGCGTGTTATAGCTCTATCATAAAATAAATGTCCGCGGATTGAAGGACTTTTTCAGTTAAAAAAGGGGTAAAAAAGTTTGAAAATAAAAAAAATAAATTTTCTCTTTACAAAAGGTGTACAACCTGTATATAATAACTTTTGTCAGCTTAACGGAAACAAAAACGGCCCGTTGGTCAAGCGGTTAAGACACCGCCCTTTCACGGCGGTAACACGGGTTCGAATCCCGTACGGGTCACCAAATGGAGGATTAGCTCAGCTGGGAGAGCATCTGCCTTACAAGCAGAGGGTCGGCGGTTCGAGCCCGTCATCCTCCACCATTTGCCGGCCTAGCTCAATTGGTAGAGCAACTGACTTGTAATCAGTAGGTTGGGGGTTCAAGTCCTCTGGCCGGCACTGTTTTCCAAATGAATATGGAGGGGTAGCGAAGTGGCTAAACGCGGCGGACTGTAAATCCGCTCCCTCAGGGTTCGGCAGTTCGAATCTGCCCCCCTCCACCATTTTTGGGCTATAGCCAAGCGGTAAGGCAACGGACTTTGACTCCGTCATGCGTTGGTTCGAATCCAGCTAGCCCAGTCACAGACACCTTTTGTTAAAAAGGTGTCTTTTTCTTTGCTGAATCTTTTCGTTTTTTGATTATTAACCATATATACTATTTTTAAGCATATATTAAGGTAGTATATTGTCGATTTTCCATCTACACCCTGCCAAAAATTTGATAAACTATTTTTATAATAAAAAATGAAACCTTTTGAAACGAAGTTCGTATACATACAGACCGGTGAAGGCAGAGGTTAGATAAAACATGGAAACAATGATCAAAAAAAGAATTAAGCAAGTAAAAAAAGGCGACCAAAACGCATTCGCAGACATCGTAGATATTTATAAGGACAAAATTTATCAGCTTTGCTACCGTATGCTTGGCAATGTGCATGAGGCGGAGGATATTGCACAGGAGGCTTTCATCAGAGCGTACGTCAATATCGACAGTTTTGATATTAACCGGAAATTTTCGACATGGCTTTACAGAATCGCAACCAATTTGACCATCGACCGTATCCGTAAAAAAAAGCCGGATTATTACCTGGATGCAGAGGTGGCGGGTACAGAAGGCCTGACTATGTATTCGCAGATCGCCGCAGACGGTGTTCTCCCGGAAGACGCAGTACTGTCGCTTGAGCTGTCGAGCACCATTCAGCAGAAAATATTAAAGCTTCCAGACAAGTACAGGACTGTCATCGTATTAAAATATATTGATGAACTCTCATTAATTGAAATCGGCGAGATTCTGAACATTCCTGTGGGAACGGTGAAAACAAGAATTCACAGAGGCAGAGAGGCTCTCAGAAAACAATTAAGGGATCTTTAAGTGGGGTGATGAAATGAGCTGTCCGGAACAAATTGTTCAGCTTATGCATAAACATCTTGATGGAGATATCCTTCCGAAAGATGAAAAAGAATTAAAAGACCATTTGCGACTATGCGAAGGGTGCAGAAAGCACTTTTACGAGATGGAGAAATCCATAGCGCTTGTCCGGAGCACATCGCATGTTGAGGCCCCTGCCGACTTTACCGCTAATGTGATGGCGAAACTGCCCAAGGAGAAGAAAAGAGCATCAGTTAAAAGATGGTTCAGATCCCATCCTATTATCGCGGCCGCGGCGGTATTCATTATCCTGATGGGCGGAGGGTTTTTCAACAGCTGGCACAGTGACCACAATTTCAGCGTGTCAAAGCAGCCGAATCTCCTGGTGCATAACAGCACTGTCATCGTGCCTGAGGGCGAGACGGTGAAAGGCGATGTCACTGTAAAAAACGGCAAGCTTATTATTAAAGGGAAAATAGATGGCAATGTGACAGTGGTAAACGGTGAGAAATACATGGCGTCTGCAGGACAAGTTACCGGTGAGATCGAGGAGATTGATGAATTATTCGACTGGGTTTGGTATAAAATGAAGTCAGCGGGACAAAGTGTAGTACACGCCGTAAACCCGAACGGAGAAGAGTAAAGCATTTCTGCTTTACTCTTTTTTTATAAAGCAATAACAAGTTTTGGGCGGCTGTGCGATTTCACTTGAGAAAACAAAATGTGGTATAATGGGCTCGCTATGTAAAGTACATATGCCATTGTTGAACGAAAATTGACATAAGAAACGAAATGACTGAATTCTTGGAGGACGAGGAAATGGCTTTTGAGGATATCCCTTTTTTGCAGTACCTCGGCAATGCCGTTGATATTCTCCTTGTTTGGTATGTGATATATAAATTAATTATGGTGATACGGGGCACGAAAGCGGTCCAGCTCTTGAAAGGGATCGTTGTCATCGTGTTAGTCCGGACCGCCAGTTCATATTTGGGATTCAGCACACTATTGTGGCTGACAGACCAAGCGATAACATGGGGATTTTTAGCAATCATCATTATATTCCAGCCGGAGCTGAGAAGAGCGCTTGAACAGCTTGGCCGGGGCCGTTTTTTTTCAAGAAGCGGCACTCCTGTGGAGGAAGCACAGCATAAGAAAATCGAAGCGATTACAAAAGCGGTTAATTATATGGCAAAACGCCGGATTGGCGCCCTTTTAACAATTGAACGGGATACAGGTATGGGGGATTATATTGAAACGGGTATTCCGTTAAAGGCTCAAGTGAGTTCTGAGCTTTTAATCAATATCTTTATTCCGAATACCCCGCTTCATGACGGGGCCGTCATTATGAAGAATAATGAAATCGCGGCAGCCGCCTGTTATTTGCCTCTTTCCGAAAGCCCGTTCATTTCTAAGGAACTGGGTACGCGGCACAGAGCCGCTGTCGGCATCAGTGAAGTCACGGACAGTTTAACGATTATTGTGTCCGAAGAGACCGGCGGCATCAGTGTAGCGAGGAACGGAGACCTTCACAGAGAATTGACAGAAGAAGAGTTGAAAGAAATGCTTGAAGCCGAGTTTAAGAAAAATTCCAGAGACACTTCTTCGAATCGCTGGTATTGGAGGGCGAAGAAAAATGGATAAATTCCTAAACAACCGCTGGGCTGTGAAGATCATCGCGCTGCTTTTTGCACTCTTGCTATATGTTGCGGTGAACAGCGAACAAGCGCCGACTCCAAAAAAACCAGGGGAATCATTTTTCCCGACATCGACAACTGATGAAGCAACACTGACGGATATACCCGTCAAATCGTATTATGATGAAGAAAATTACGTCGTCACAGGTGTTCCGCAGACGGTGAATGTAACGATAAAAGGCACAACAAGCGCTGTCAAAAAAGCGAGACAGACAAAGAATTTCGAAATTTACGCCGATATGGAGAAGCTGAAGACCGGCACACATAAAGTAGAACTGAAAGCCAAAAATGTTGCCGAAGGGCTGACGGTTTCAATCAATCCATCTGTGACAACGGTGACGATTCAGGAAAAAACGTCGGAAAGCTTCCCCGTTGAAGTCGAATATTATAATAAAAATAAAATGAAAGAAGGCTACTCCCCGCAGCAGCCGATTGTCAGTCCGAAAAATGTTCAGATTACCGGTTCTAAAGACGTAATTGATAATATTTCTCTTGTCAAAGCGTCAATTAACCTTGAGAATGCAGATGAGACGATTGAAAAGGAAGCCAAAGTAACCGTCTATGACAAAGACGGGAATGCGCTCCCTGTCGATGTTGAGCCGTCAGTGATCAAAATCACGGTCCCGGTGACAAGCCCGAGCAAAAAGGTACCCTTTAAAGTCGAGCGTACGGGCAGCCTTCCTGATGGTGTCAGCATTTCTAATATAGAGTCAAGTCCGAGCGAGGTAACCGTCTACGGCCCTCAGGATGTATTGGATTCGCTTGAATTTATCGACGGAGTTAACGTTGATTTAAGTAAAATTAGTAAGGACACAGAGATGGAGGCAGATATTCCGCTTCCAGACGGAGTGAAAAAAATATCGCCTGAAAAAATCACATTAAATATTAAAGTGGACAGCGAGGCCGATAAGGATTTTGACGGAGTTTCCATTAAAACGGTGGGGCTGAGCAGCACGCAAAATATTGAATTTCTTGATCCGAAATCCAAAATGATGAACGTCACTGCAAAAGGTTCTCCCAGTATTATAGACAGTCTGAAGAAATCAGACGTCGAGCTGTATGTCAATGTCTCAGATCTGGACGACGGGGAACACAGCGTCAAGCTTGAAGTAAACGGTCCGCAGAATGTAACGTGGTCCTTGGCGAAAAAAAACGCCAAAATAAGGCTTACATCTAAAAACAGCACTTCTTCAACTGAGAAGAAAGACAGCAGTACGTCCGGCAATCAGAATGAAAGTGACCAGACAGATGAAAAAGAGAGTGACCAAAAAAAGAATCAGGACAGTGACAAGAGCAAAGATCAAAAACAAGACAAAAACCAAGATCAAAACAATGATCAAAACGAAGATGAATCAGATACAGATTCACAATCTTCATGAGAATGAAAAAGGAGCGATTATAAATGGGCAAGTATTTTGGAACAGATGGTGTAAGAGGTGTTGCCAACAGTGAACTTACACCTGAGCTGGCCTTTAAAGTCGGTCGTTTTGGCGGGTATGTGCTGACAAAAGATAAACAACGTCCAAAAGTGCTGATTGGCCGCGATACACGCATTTCCGGACATATGCTGGAAGGAGCCCTTGTCGCCGGACTTTTATCAATCGGAGCTGAAGTGATGCGTTTGGGTGTCATTTCAACACCGGGAGTTTCTTATTTAACCAAAGCCATGGATGCCGAGGCGGGCGTTATGATCTCCGCCTCTCATAATCCAGTACAGGACAACGGCATTAAGTTTTTCGGAGGAGACGGATTTAAGCTTTCAGATGAACAGGAAGAGGAAATCGAGCGTCTGATGGATGAGCCTGAGGATAAGCTGCCAAGACCGGTCGGAGCTGATCTTGGCCTTGTTAATGACTATTTTGAAGGCGGGCAGAAATATCTGCAATTCTTGAAGCAGTCAGCGGACGATGATTTCACAGGCATTCATGTAGCGCTTGACTGTGCACACGGTGCCACGTCATCGCTCGCGACACATCTGTTTGCAGATTTGGATGCGGACGTGTCGACAATGGGAACCTCTCCGAACGGCTTAAATATTAACGACGGAGTCGGCTCAACGCACCCTGAGGCGTTAAGTGCTTTCGTAAAAGAGAAAAACGCCGATATCGGCCTGGCTTTTGACGGTGACGGCGACCGCCTGATTGCCGTTGATGAAAAAGGAAATGTCGTGGACGGCGATCAAATCATGTACATATGCGCGAAATACTTGAAATCTGAAGGGCGCCTGAAGGAAGAAACAGTTGTTTCGACAGTAATGAGCAACCTCGGCTTCTACAAAGCCCTTGAGAAAGAAGAAATCAAAAGTATCCAGACGGCAGTCGGCGATCGTTATGTCGTAGAGGCAATGAGAAAAGAAGGCTACAACGTCGGAGGCGAGCAGTCAGGACACTTAATTTTCCTTGACTACAATACAACCGGCGATGGACTGCTGTCAGCGATCATGCTGATGAACACGCTCAAAGCATCCGGCAAACCGCTGTCAGAGCTTGCGGCTGAAATGCAGAAATTCCCGCAGCTTTTAGTGAATGTAAAAGTATCTGATAAGTATAAAGTGGAAGAAAACGAAAAAGTAAAGGCAGTCATTTCTGAAGTCGAGAAAGAAATGAACGGTGACGGCCGTATTTTAGTGCGCCCGTCGGGTACGGAGCCGCTCGTTCGTGTCATGGCTGAAGCTCGGACAAAAGAACTTTGTGACGAATATGTCACAAGAATTGTTAATGTCGTCCGGTCAGAAATGGGAATCGAGTAACGAAACGTATAAACAGAGAAGAGAACGAGACAAGCGCGATTGGCATAGAATGATTGTGAGACATGTTGCAAAGACGGTTCATAAATCAATTGACCATTCTTGGCACATGTTGTAAAATCAAGCTTGTCTTGTCTTTGTTTTTCATTCAACAGGAAAGGCAGGATAGTAAGGTACTTATAATTATAGCGCCCGGACTAAGCGCCCGAAAAACGGCTTAGTTGACGAGGATGGAGGTTATCGAAATTTCGGCGGATGCCTCCCGGCTGATTTATCAAGATCACAGCCGTAAGGATTTCTTCAAACCAAGGAGGCGACTCCTTGAACAAAGAGAAATCACATGGTCTTCCAAAATAACATGTATGAGGGGACGACTGAAAGTCCCCATGAAATTGGCTTTCTTCGTCTCCTTGTATAACTTAGGAGGAAGAAAAAATGTGTGGTATTGTAGGTTATATCGGTCAGCTTGATGCGAAGGAAATCTTGTTAAAAGGGTTGGAGAAGCTTGAGTATCGCGGCTATGATTCCGCCGGTATTGCAGTTGCGAATGAACAGGGCGTACATGTGTACAAAGAAAAAGGGCGCATCGCCGATCTTCGTGAAGTCGTAGATCAAAACGTCGCTTCTCAAGCAGGTATCGGACATACACGCTGGGCAACTCACGGCGAACCAAGTTATCTGAATGCCCACCCGCATCAAAGCGCATTAGGCCGCTTTACACTTGTTCATAACGGCGTGATCGAAAACTACGTTCAGCTGAAGCGCGAGTATTTACAGAACACAGAATTAAAAAGCGATACAGATACGGAGGTTGTCGTTCAAGTAATCGAGCAATTTGTAAACGAAGGACTTGAGACAGAAGAAGCGTTCCGCAAAACACTTACACTGTTAAAAGGCTCTTATGCAATTGCTTTATTCGACAACGAGAACAAAGAAACGATTTTTGTCGCAAAAAACAAAAGCCCGCTATTGGTCGGACTTGGAGATACATTTAACGTTGTTGCATCTGATGCGATGGCGATGCTTCAAGTAACGAATGAGTATGTGGAGCTGATGGATAAAGAAATGGTGATCGTCACTGATGACCAAGTTGTGATTAAAAACCTTGACGGTGAGATCATGACACGTGCGTCTTATATCGCAGAGCTTGATGCCAGTGATATCGAAAAAGGCACATACCCTCACTACATGTTGAAAGAAACGGATGAACAGCCGCTTGTCATGCGCAAAATCATCCAAACGTACCAAGACGAAAACGGCAAGCTTTCAGTGGCAGGCGATATCGCTGACGCTGTAGCTGAAGCGGACCGCATTTACATTGTTGCTTGCGGAACGAGCTACCACGCGGGACTTGTCGGAAAACAATACATCGAAATGTGGGCAAACGTGCCTGTGGAAGTTCATGTTGCGAGCGAATTCTCATACAATATGCCTCTTCTATCGAAAAAACCGCTTTTCATCTTCCTTTCTCAAAGCGGAGAAACAGCGGACAGCCGAGCAGTTCTCGTACAGGTAAAAGCAATGGGCCACAAAGCCCTGACGATTACAAACGTACCGGGATCAACTCTTTCCCGTGAAGCGGATTACACATTGCTTCTTCATGCCGGCCCTGAAATTGCCGTTGCATCAACAAAAGCATACACTGCACAAATTGCCGTTCTGGCAATCCTTGCATCAGTGGCTGCTGAAAGAAACGGCGTTGACATTGGTTTTGACCTCGTTCAAGAGCTGGGAATTGCAGCGAATGCAATGGAAGCCCTTTGCGATCAGAAGGATGAAATGGAAATGATCGCCCGTGAATACCTGACTGTTTCAAGAAACGCATTCTTCATCGGCCGCGGCCTTGACTACTTCGTATGTGTCGAAGGCGCGCTGAAGCTGAAAGAGATTTCTTACATTCAGGCAGAAGGCTTTGCCGGCGGTGAACTGAAGCACGGAACGATTGCCTTGATCGAAGAAGGAACACCTGTCTTCGCATTGGCGACACAAGAACACGTCAACCTAAGCATCCGAGGGAACGTAAAAGAAGTTGCCGCCCGCGGCGCCAACACGTGCATCATCTCGCTGAAAGGCTTAGACGATGCGGATGACAGATTCGTATTACCGGAAGTAAACCCAGCGCTTGCTCCGTTGGTTTCTGTTGTGCCATTGCAGCTGATCGCTTACTATGCTGCGCTGCATCGCGGATGTGATGTTGATAAGCCGCGTAACCTTGCGAAGAGTGTTACTGTGGAGTAATAAATGTTTAACCCCTTTGGTTATTAGCCAAAGGGGTTTTTTATAGAAGGGCTAACATCTGTTCGTTTATAAGTGAACGGATATTTTTATTTTACAGGTGATTTTGTATGGATCTCATTTAACAATGATAAGGACAGGTGCCTTATAATAAGATGCAGCAACGAAACATTTAATCACATCAAGATTCAAAAAAATATGTGCCATTGGTCAGGAGAATAAGCCATAATTCATTGAAGCTGTACTCACTGTCCAAGATGTTGAGGAAATTTTACTTTACATCCGAATCGAACAAAAGCTACAAGCATTTTTCCAAATCTATTAGAGAGAAATGTAGTTACCATGTAGGGAGGAAGATTTGATACTACATTCTCTGTACTCCAACATCAAATTTGATTTCCACTGAATTAGATTATGTTTTTGTTGACAATGTTTAAAATTTAGCATATCTTATACTTAACTTAATAACGGCACAGATGTTTATTTTCGTTTGTTTAATTATTAGGTCTTTAGCATTCTTTCAACTAATCTTGACTGGATGAAAAAGAATCCTAATTTAAATGGAAGAGAAACATAAGTCGATTTATTTGATAATCAAGCACTATATTAAATAACGATAATTTCATTCCTTTAGAAGGAAGTTAAAACATTTTATAAAGTAAAAGACCAATAATAAGGTAGCTCTTCAAAAAACTTTGCAGAAGTTAGTTGAAGTGAAGCCGACAATTTTCAAGATTCAATGATCTAACATAATCATTGAAATTTTGAAGTTGTCGGCTTTTTTGTTGGGGAAAAATGAAGATAGATAAAAATTGTATTAAATAATAGAAAAATATGATCTGATTTAAAGGTCTTTTGAACAATAACGAGATCTAAAAAAGGGAGAAGTTAGAATGTTAGTTTCGCTGAGTTTATCATCATTATTAACATTATTTTTTATTACGCTTATTGCTTCTGGGATAAGTGGACTATTGTTTTTACATCCACGTGTACCTTTGAGTTATGTCCGCATTCATATTGGTATCTTGGCTTTACCGCCTTTGGTTTCCTTAGTGAATCTTGCCAATAGGAGTGTGGAAGGAAATGTTGGCCCTTGGCACTTCGATTCCTTAGCTTGGTTAATGACTTTCTTTGTTTTGACAATTGGTTTAATCATTCAGCGTTTTTCTGTACGTTACTTAATGGGAGACCGATCTTATCGAAAATATTTTACGCTGTTTACTTTCACTACAGGTGCCGCTTCAATTGCGTGGTTAAGTGGTGATCTCCGCTTGATGGTTATATTTTGGGGAGCAACTCTTGTCGGTTTAACCCTGCTTATAAGGTTAAACAGTGCTTGGCAAGTCGCTAGTGAAGCAGCCAAGGTTACTGGCCGATTATTTTTGGTAAGCTGGTTTTCTTTGTTTTTCGCGATGATTTGGCTTTTTCAAGTCACAGGTCAATGGCAGTTATCATTGGTTTTAACAAATGAAAGCTTAGCTCAATTGGGGGCATGGGAGAGAACAGGGATTCATTTATTGATTGTACTAGCAGTGATGATTCCTGCGGCTCAATGGCCATTCCAAAGATGGTTAATTGAGTCTATTGTTGCTCCAACTCCTGTTTCTGCGATTATGCACGCAGGTTTAGTAAATGCAGGAGGGATTATACTAACTCGATTTTCACCTCTATTTAATGGTGGTATAGCATCGGTTATTTTACTTCTGCTTGCTGGCATCTCAGTATTGATTGGAACTGGCATTAGTTTAGTCCAGGTTGATTATAAACGCCAGTTAGTAGGCTCCACGATTGCACAAATGGGGTTTATGCTCATTCAGTGTGCATTAGGAGCCTA
This sequence comes from Bacillus atrophaeus, assembly GCF_001584335.1. GTDB lineage: Bacteria > Bacillota > Bacilli > Bacillales > Bacillaceae > Bacillus > Bacillus atrophaeus. The sequence continues at coordinate 185,876 of NZ_LSBB01000002.1, read as the reverse complement.
TATAGCAGCCATTATTCATCTTATTTTACATGGCTTATTCAAAGCTACGTTGTTTTTACAGGCTGGTTCGGCAGTACGGAGTCATGAAGTATCAGCTCGCGCTAATAAAGGAACATCCTATTTATGGATCATGGCTGGTCGGATTTTATCCTTAGGTATAGGCGTTGCTTTTTGGCTCGCTGCTCCTGGAGAGGGGTATCAATTCATTAGTGCGCTGATCTTAGGGTGGTCATTGTCCGTTTCTTGGACTCAGCTTGTAGCTTTTGGAGAGGGAAGAATGGGTCGAATTGCCGGCTTAACATTTTTAGGAGGAGCAGCCTTTGTATATTTTATCATTCATAACCTCTTCTATAAGTGGCTGCATACAAGCGTTTTTCAAAGTGTTCAACCTCCAATGTCAGCTGTCATCATTGTCGTATGTCTCTTACTATTTGGCAGTGCTTTAGGTACTTGGGTTGCTCGTCATCGTTCATCAGTTTTCTTCGCAGTACTCTATCTTTGGTTAGTACGATTAGGTGAAGCAAAACCAAAGACAGTAGAGAATCACCCAGACTACCTTAAACAATATTTATCATAAGGAGCTAATCAGAGATGGGCATTACATCCGTATTAACGAAAGAAAATGTAAAAAAGAAAGATACAGATATTGATGTTCAAGAAAGTGACATTCACGTTTTAATTACATCTGCCAGCCGAGTGATTGCGCCACTTTGGCCTATTTCTACCTTTGCTGCACGTAATCCGTGGATGGGACTTGAAAACCAGCCTTTTGATCAGGTTGCAAGTTGGCTGAAAAATACTCGTGATGTTGATATATACCCTAGTGCTTCTATGATCCGTTCAGCAAAGAATAAAGGCGAGATTGATAAAGACTATGTGGAAATGGGGCTACAGTGTTGGCTTGATTCACATTCCTTTAATATCCCGCGGGACGTGGTAGAACGATTTTGTCATGCTGGATTAAAATTAGATCCACTGCCTTCCAACCTTTTATCATCACATAAGCTGGAGCAATTGGTGAATGAATGCAGTGGACTGGATCATATCGAGAATGTTTTTATGCAACCAATCAGTTCGTATATAGAGAATCAGGATGGTGAAAGGTTAGTCAATATACTGGATCATCATGTCATTAAGTGGTGTAAATTATATCTTGATGACTCTCAAGCAGGCTGGACAATGCCCAATCGTGAGGAAGGTTTCTATCGTGCCTGGCAGCATCTCATTCAATATGATCCAGCACTTAGTAAAAAGCAGCGTGAAAGGTTAAAAGGTTGGCCGCAAGAGGCACATATGGCTTTACAAGAGGCGTTATTCGCACTAGAAATCCCCGAATCAGAAATACAGCGTTATCTTGAAGGTCATTTACTTTCCTTACCTGGATGGGCAGGGATGATGCTTTGGCGCTCCCAACAATTGAGCCATGAACATGCACTCCTGACAGAATATTTAGCGATTCGAATATCCATGGAGTGGGCCCTTATAAAGCCATATTTACCTTTGAATAATGAACGATCTGGGAAAGAAATTTCGATTACTCCCCTTTTAGCAGCTTGGATTCATTGGGGGGGCCTTACATTAGAGGAATGGTCACAGATGCCGGCCGATGAACAAAACGAATATTTATCATTTGCCTACAGCTTTGATGAGAAACTTCGCAGGAAACTTTGGTTAGAAGCTTGGGAACAAACATACACTGATCAATTAAGTCAGAAGATCATCTCGAAACAACGTGAAACCAACCGTAAAAAATCTGCATTAGCTCAATTAGCATTCTGCATCGATGTACGATCAGAACCTTTTCGTCGTCAACTAGAAAAAGAAGGTCCGTTTGAAACGATTGGTATTGCTGGTTTCTTCGGGGTGCCGATTGCAACTTGTGAACTTGGCAGTAAACACAGTCATGCCTCCTTGCCGATCATACAAAAACCACAACATAAAGTTAAAGAGTTCGTAGATGAAGATGTACTCGAAAAATACAACCAACGCAAGCGGGCAGTTAATTCTGTAGGCCATACATTTAAAACGATGAAACAGAATGTACTTACGAGCTTACTTCTACCTGAGTTAAGCGGACCTTGGCTTAGTCTGCAAATGGTGGCACGCAGCTTTGTGCCAAGAAGAGCAGATCGTTTCATTCGTAATCTTCGTGAGACTTGGTTACGCAAACCGGATACAAAACTCTCGATTCATCATGTTAATGACATAGAGGCAGAGATACCTGTGGGTTTTACTGAAGAAGAAAAAGTGAACTATGCTCGACAAGCTCTAAAAATGATGGGGTTAACAGAAAATCTCGCACCATTAGTTGTGATATGCGGACATGGTAGTCAAAGTACCAATAATCCTTATGCCGCGGCTCTTGATTGTGGTGCCTGCGGTGGAGCGGCCGGCGGATTCAATGCAAGAGTTTTAGCTGCTTTATGTAATCTTTCAGAGGTAAGAGAAGTTCTTTTAACTGAAGGAATTAAAATCCCGGAGGATACGGTTTTTGCCGCCGCTGAACATAATACAACGGTGGATGAATTACATTGGCTTTATGTACCAGAACTTTCCGAAGCTGCACAGGAAGCATTTGAACATATCGAAGCTATTATGCCGAAAGTGAGACATAACGTAAATGCAGAACGTCTAGCCCAATTACCGAATTTCCAATCGAAACTTAAAAATCCGAAGGCTGAGGCACACCGATTTGCGGAAGATTGGAGTGAGATACGTCCGGAATGGGGATTGGCTCGTAATGCCGCTTTTATTATCGGCAAACGTGAACTAACTAAGGATTGTGATTTGGAAGGAAGAGCCTTTCTTCATAATTATGATTGGACGCAGGATGAAAGCGGTGAGCTCCTAGCAAATATTATTGCAGGGCCTGGAACTGTGGCCCAATGGATTAATTTACAATATTACGCATCAACGGTAGCACCTCATTATTATGGCAGCGGAAGTAAAGCAACTCAAACCGTTACTGCAGGTCTCGGAGTTATGCAGGGGAATGCAAGTGACTTGTTATCCGGACTGCCTTGGCAATCTGTCATGCAATCAGATCATGAGGCTTATCATTCTCCTCTACGTTTGTTGATCGTCATCCAAGCACCTAGACAACATGTAGAACGGTTATTAAATAATGACTCAGTATTTCTGCAAAAAGTTCAAAATGGATGGGTTCGACTGGCTAGTATTGATCCAGAAGGATGTTGGGAAAGCTGGTAACTATTAATATAAACATTTATCAAATGGATTTGTTACTCAATATAAAAATGATAAACATAAGAAGAGGTGTGCTATATGAATGTAAATAAAAAAGTATTATTTTTGACGGACATTGAAAACGGCTTGGAGCCTATTTTACAAGAAGTGACTAACACTCCAGCAGAAAATATGCTGACTATACAAAGCTATGGTGCCGCTATCTCACATCCTTATGAAGAAATAATGAGGTCTGTTATTATTGCAATTTATCAGGAAAACGTTGAGGAGGTTTTTGTTGTAGGAACAAAAGATAAGAGGACTTCAACAGGTCATGTACTAACTCAACTTGAAACAATGAAAGATAAAATACAAACATTGGATTATCTTTTTCAAAATTGCAGGCCTGAATTTTCAGGTGGTACATTCGATGAATGGCTAAATGGGGATGAAAATAGTAGTGACGCTATAGAAAAAAGTGTTGATATCATTCGTAATCATCCACTAGTGCCATCATATGTTAAAGTTAAAGGTTTAATTGTTAATCATAAGGATGGAAAATCCTCAATTGTTGAGGTTCCTGCTATTAAAACGGCGTCAAGCTTACCTGATCATTGCTTGTCATGATGAAATGGAAGGAGTCAACTTCTAGGCACCCATATATGGGGGAGAAAGCAGTTCTAAGGAGAATGTAATGGGCGCTAATTTAACTGATTTTGTCACGAAAACAATAGAGGAAATGAGTCAGTTTGATCATGAAAATATGGAATGTCTGAAAAAAATAATTAGAAAATCAATTGATTTTTATCATTTAAAATCTTATGAAGAAGTTGAGGAAACCCATTTAGGGAGCGTTCGATTTTTGCATGTACACTCTATTATGGAAGAAAATATGTTATCCAAAATGATAGTGGCCTCTAGAAACTGTAAAACTGATTTGGATATTGAAGGTGTATATGAAGGACATGTTGTAAGAGAATATTAATGTGACGAAATAAAATAGAATATGCCAATTTTTTTGCTCAGGAGATGTTTTATATATGAAAAAATCGAAAGGTTCTTTTGAATCAGAGATCAGCAAGTCAATTACTCATTGGGAAAAGGATTATCTTGGGCGTGGGTCTGTATCTGTTAAGACCGATATATTACGGGATATGATCATCGTTAATTTAAAAGGAATTTTAACACCAGCTGAATATACAGTTTGTCGAACAAAAGAGGGTATGTTATCTATAAAACAAACTCGTTCGGAGTTAGTTGAATCAGGTATAGAAGGTCTTAAGGATATCATCCTAACGATAACTGGAGAAAAAGTGAAAAGTTTTCATACTGACTTAAGCTCTCGGACAGGTGAACGAGTGATGGTATTTAAATTATTTAATGATCTAGAGAAAAATCTATAATATAAAGAATTAAAATCTTTTATTAAACACTACTACTCAAAAAATGTCTGCGATTACTATTCGAGCTAAGTAGAGGGCTGAAACATTCTGTTTATTCGTTTAAAATTTTACTTTTTTGAACAGGACGGAAGTTATTATTAATTGAACATAATTTTACAGTTCTTGCATCATTGATGATTTAAATTCACAACCTAAGCAGATGCAAAGAGGTATCAATTCATAACACACTGTCTTGTTTTTCCTGAAGATTCAATGGTTCACTTCGAAAGATCTAACATCCGCTTTTGTTACGAGCGGATGTTTTTTACAGTCTATTTAAAATACATGAATGTGATGCTGGTGGATCACTTGATATTAAATTCATTTTAATTGGAAGTCATGAAAAACATTCTTAAATACCCGAACACAAGCATTCGAGGAAACGTCAAGGAAGTTGCCGATCGCGGAGCAAACACATGCATCATTATGGCTTTGAAGCGAAAATTTATGATGTTATGGATATTGGAGAGATAAAAAAGCAGTATTAGCGCAAAGTATATATAAAGCAACGCTTTCTAATGGTCAATCTAGCAGTAATGCGAAAGTTAAGTTTTGTAATACCACCAACGGGACTGAAATAAGTTTCAGATTTTTAATGTCTAAAAAGAAGTCAGTCATCAAAAATGAAAAAACAAATTGACATATCGGAATATAACGATATAATAATCGATATGGAACCAATTGAAGTATTCAAAGCCTTATCAAATGAATCAAGGCTGCAAATTTTACAATGGCTGAAGGAGCCTGATCGTCATTTTGCACCCCATGAAGGGATTGATATGAATACAATCGGGGTATGTGTCAGTCAAATAACAGACAAATTGAAAATGACGCAATCAACGGCTTCCCAATATCTCACCATCCTTTTAAGAGCCGGCCTGATTAAGGCGGAACGAATCGGAAAGTACACGTATTACAAAAGAGATGAAGAAGCCATTGGGAAACTTGCTGACTTTCTTAAAACAGAGATTTAAAAAATAAACATCAAAAGATGTTTATTTTTACATCAAACATATCGACATATTACGATGTGTTTATTTTTTAAAATTAACATATCGTTATTTCGTGATATGTAGTTTTATTAATGATTAAGGAGTGAACGTTTATGTCTAACACCTGGAAAATATATATTTTAGCCATTGTCAGCTTTTTAGTCGGAACTTCAGAGTACATCATTTCCGGAATTTTGGATCACATTGCTCATACACTCGGGATAACCTTGGCTGCCGCGGGCCAGCTCATTACAATCTTTTCACTTGTATATGCTCTTTCTACACCCGTACTTATGGCATTGACAGCAAGTATGGATAGACGCAGATTGATGATGTATGCTCTCGGTTTGTTTGTGTTCGGCAATATCTTGGCCTTTGTCCTGCCTGGTTATGGATGGTTTATTGCAGCACGGATCATTATGGCGATGGGAGCAGGTGTTGTTGTTGTCACCGCATTAACGATTGCCGCTAAGATTGCGCCGGAAGGGAAGCAGGGCAGTGCCATCGCTACGGTCGTTATGGGATTTACCGCTTCTTTAATCATTGGTGTTCCGCTTGGAAGATTGATAGCAACAGCATTAGGCTGGAAGTCTGTATTTGGTGCAATTGCTTTGTTGGGATTGATCGCAATGGCCGTTATATTCTTTACTCTTCCGCATACTGAAGGAGATAAGCCCGTACCTTTGCTTCAACAGCTTGCCCTTTTCAAAAAACGGAAAGTAGCGATGGGATTATCAATCACTTTCTTCTGGCTCGGGGGATATTCTGTTGCTTATACCTATTTGTCACCGTATCTCTTGAACATTTCAGGAATAAGCGGCAAGCTGCTTAGCGGTGTTTTGCTTATATTTGGATTTGCCAGTTTGGTTGGATCAAAGTTTGGGGGATATAGCACCGATAAATGGGGAGTGCCCTTTACACTCGTTGGCGGGATGACATTGCATATCGTCACACTGATTCTGCTGTCACTTGTCACCCATTCCTATATCGGAGTGTTGGTGATTCTGATATTATGGTCGTTTGCCGCATGGTCTACCGGTCCGACACAGCAATTTCACCTGGCTACAATAGAACCGGAAATGTCAGGTGTTTTGCTTAGCATTAATCAATCAATGATGCAATTAGCCATGGCAGTCGGCGCAGGAATAGGAGGGGTTTTTGTAGAAAACGTATCATTGGCCTCGATTACTTGGATTGGTGCATTAGGGGTTATGATTGCAATTATTGCATCATTGATGATATTTAATTCACAACCGAAACAGGCGCTAAAAGATATCAATCAATAAGACACTGCTTTGTTTTACTTCTTAAAATTCACTAGGTTCATTTTGAAAGATCTAACATCCGCTCGTAAATACAAGCGGGTGTTTTTTACAAGCTGTTCAAAGTCCGTCCATAAGCCTTCCAAGGGCCGACATCGTTCTGTATGTGTCGAAGGCGCACTGAAGCTGAAAGAGATTTCTTAAGGCCCCGATGAGGCTGCTTTTTTTAAAAAATATAACCATCGTTAACACATAGCTTTCTATACGTACAACTATTTTACGTGTATAGTTTCGGGTTATCCGAAAAAATGGAGACTATGTTTGGCATTCTATTAGCCATCGGTATTTATATCAAAATGAGTCGCCGTTTTGGCGTTTTTTTAATTTCTTGTCGACATTTTTCTATTATAAAGAATCAATAAAATAAATTCTAATTATAGTTATTTAATGAAAATTTTAGGATAAAATACAAAATTCCCCTTACTTCGACAATTGCAATCTGGTATTATCGTATCGCATGGAAGCTATGCCAATAGACTCTATGCAAAAATTGAGAGGAGGTTTACTTATGAAAAGAAACCAAAAAGAATGGGAATCTGTGAGTAAAAAAGGCCTTATGAAGCCGGGAGGTACTTCGATTGTGAAGGCTGCTGGCTGTATGGGCTGTTGGGCCTCGAAGAGTATTGCTATGACACGTGTTTGTGCACTTCCGCATCCTGCAATGAAAGCTATTTAACATTTGAGAATAGGGAGTTGAGCATATTTGCTTATACTCCTTATTTTCTCTTAAGGGGGATTTTATATGTCAAATGATCGTGTTAAAGATTTTGATTTGCCCGAGTTAGCGGTTCATTTACAGCCTCATGGTGCTGTAATGATTGATAGAAAAAGTATGTTTTATTTTAGACTCAGTGGCCGTGGAGCACAGTTGGCGTTTTTGTTATCAAAAAACAAAAACCTTCATAAAACGGCACGTATTTGGGAGATTATGAAAAAAGAAGAGATGAGTGCTGAACAATTAAAAGAAGAGCTTAGTGCCCATCCATTTACGGAGGCTTGGACGGAAGGGCTGTTAGATCAGCCTTTACACGTTTCGGGTTCGCTAGATTCATATTTACCTATTAGTTGTACCTTGCAGTTGACAAATGCTTGTAATTTAAGCTGTTCATTTTGCTATGCCAGCTCAGGTAAACCATATCCTCAGGAACTATCTAGTGAACAATGGATATTGGTTATGCAAAAGCTAGCAGCCCATGGAGTTGCTGATATTACGCTGACCGGGGGTGAAGCAAAGCTGATCAAAGGGTTTAAAGAATTAGTCGTTGCTGCAAGTTCGTTGTTTACCAATGTGAATGTATTTAGTAATGGATTGAACTGGCGAGATGACGAAGTTGAATTACTCAGTTACTTAGGCAATGTTTCTGTACAGATTAGTATTGATGGTATGGATGATACACATGACCAATTAAGAGGCAGAAAAGGCGGCTTTAAAGAAAGTATGAATACCATTAAAAAATTATCAGAAGCAAACATTCCAGTGATTGTCGCTATGACCATTAATGAGTCCAATGCTGATGAAGTATCAGATGTGGTGGAGCAATGTGCCAATGCGGGTGCTTTTATCTTTCGTGCAGGAAAAACGTTATCTGTTGGACGTGCGACAGAAGGCTATAAGGCTTTGGATATTGATTTTGAAGAAATGGTTCAAATGCAGCTTAGGGAAGCACGTCATAAATGGGGAGATTGCCTGAATATAATTGATTGGGAGCACGAAGAGAGTTCTTTCACAACAGATTTTTGTACACCAGGATATCTTGCTTGGTATATAAGAGCAGATGGATACGTAACTCCTTGCCAATTAGAAGATTTGCCGCTAGGGCATATTTTAGAAGATAGCATGGCGGACATTGGTTCACCTGCTCGTTTGCTTCAGTTAAAATGTGAAGCTAAAAATTGCAAATGTATAGGGAAAATTGAGCTATCTGAACCGGACTTGCCTTTTCAAAAAGAAGTCAAGGCAGGGATTCAGGAATGAATAGTCTATCATTGGTGTTCTGGAGTATTTTAGCGGTTGTTGGATTACTGTTATTTATTAAATTCAAACCCCCAACAATTGCTTCACTACTCTTAAGCAAAGATGAGGCAAAAGAAATAAGCATTCAATTTATAAAAGAGTTTGTTGGGATTGATGTAGAGAACTGGGATTTTTATTCGGTATATTGGTATGACCACGATACAGTGAATAAACTTCATCACTTAGGCATACTTAAGAAAAATAGAAAGGTTTTATATGATGTTGGATTGGTTGAATCATGGAGAGTCCGTTTCGTTCACCAAAATCAATCATTTGTAGTTGGTGTCAATGCCAATCGAGAAATCACTTTTTTTTATGCGGATGTTCCGAAAAAGTCCCTTTCGGGGAAGTTCGAACAAGTTTCTCCAGAGACACTCAAGCAGAGGTTAATGGCTTCACCTGATGGACTTTGGTCTAAAGCAAATATGACTGGTACTGGTAAAAAAGAGGAGGATTTTCGAGAGGTCAGTACTTATTGGTACATAGCGGAAGCGGGAGATATTCGGCTCAAGGTGACTGTTGAATTACAGGGCGGCCGAATTTCTTATATTGGTACTGAACAAGAAATACTAACTGATCAAATGAATAAAGTCATTCGAGATGAACAAGTGGAATCGACATTCGGAGTATCTGGTATGCTGGGTTCAGCTTTAGCGATGATCCTTGCGATTCTCATCCTTGTATTTATGGATGTTCAAACAAGCATAATCTTCAGTCTTGTTCTGGGTTTGTTGATTATAATATGCCAGTCATTGACGCTGAAAGAAGATATTCAATTGACAATTGTAAATGCTTATGATGCAAGAATGAGTGTCAAAACGGTCAGTTTATTAGGCGTTTTGTCTACACTTCTTACAGGATTATTAACAGGATTTGTAGTATTTATATGTTCATTGGCAGGAAATGCGCTTGCTGGTGATTTTGGATGGAAAACGTTTGAACAACCAATGGTTCAGATTTTCTATGGAATAGGAGCAGGGCTCATTAGTTTGGGAGTGACTTCTCTGCTGTTTAACTTATTGGAGAAAAAGCATTATTTACGAATTTCTCCTGAGCTTTCTAACCGAACTGTCTTTCTATCAGGTTTTACCTTTAGGCAAGGATTGAATATGAGCATACAAAGTTCAATTGGAGAAGAGGTCATCTATCGGCTGTTAATGATTCCAGTCATTTGGTGGATGAGTGGAAATATCATCATCTCCATTATTGTATCTTCCTTTTTATGGGCGGTGATGCACCAAGTAACTGGATATGACCCAAGGTGGATACGTTGGCTGCATCTATTTATATTCGGTTGCTTTCTGGGAGTTCTCTTTATCAAATTTGGTTTTATTTGTGTATTAGCAGCTCATTTCATTCATAATTTAGTACTCGTCTGTATGCCGCTGTGGCAGTTTAAGCTTCAGAAACATATGCATCATGATCAGCTAAAGCATACTTCACTCTAATGATTAGGAGAAGATTTGATGCAATTGATGCAAGTGCAAAATTTAAGCAAATGCTATCGGAATGGTGATGGAGTTGAACAATTGTCTTTCTCAATTCAACGAGGAGAAATCGTGGCGCTATTGGGACCAAATGGAGCTGGAAAAACAACGACAATTCGATGTTTGACAGGTCTCTATAAGCCGGATAAAGGAGAAATCCTCATTGAGGGTTCTCCTCCAGGACATATAAATGTTCAAAAAAAAGTCGCGCTTATTCCTGATCAGCCATATCTGTATCCCGCTTTAACCGCTGCTGAACATATTCAGTTCAGGGCAAGAGGGTATCATCCAGGTAAAAAGGATGTAAAAGAAAGGGTTTATCATGCATTGAAGGAAGTGCACTTGGAGGAAAAAGCAAACCAATTGTGTGGTCAGCTGTCAAGAGGCCAAAAGCAGCGGGTTGTCTTGGCGGGGGCGATTGTTCAAGACGCTTTGCTGTATATATTAGACGAACCGACTGTGGGCCTTGATATCCCATCAAAACAGTGGCTCTCTAACTGGTTAAAAACCAAAACCGATCAAGGATGCTCAGCATTTGTATCAACTCATAGTCTAGAGTTTGTTTTAGAGACAGCAGACAGGGTGATATTAATTAGAGACGGCAAACTCATGCAGAATTTGTATGTTCCTCAATTCGAAGAAGAACAAACGGAATGGAGAAAAGAAGTGATTCGTCTTCTGGGGGAATGGTCAGATGAATAATATCATTTCTTTTTTATGGCTTCAGTCAAAAAGGCGTTTTGTCAGTCAAGGTCAGGAAAAAAAAATGCCTTTTTTGATCATGCTCCTTTTTATTGGGGCCATCGGATTTCAAGTAAGTTTTGTTTCTAGATCTACGACATGGGATATGAGTATTGCTGGTTGGGTACTTACAGGTGTTTTTATCCTTTATACGGCATTTGGACTTTTTTCAAATCGATTACCAAGTCAAATGGCAGATATTATATGGCTTTATGGCACTGCCACATCTTTTTCAAAAGTTGTGTATAGTGTTTTATTTTTCAGCGTCACTTGGAAGGCGTTGCTTTGGATCATCTCAGCCATATTCGGTGATGTATTAATTGTGCTTCTGTCTGGTGAGCATATCAATTTACTAGGCCGATCCATAATTTTTGTAGGGCTCTTTTTTATCGCTGAAGTGTGGTTGATGTCGGTCTCTTGTGCCAGAACAGTGAAGAAAATGAAAAGGGTATACGTTTCAGTCTTTCTTCTAATGTTAGGCATTTACTCCATATGTCTTTATCACTTCTTCTTTCTCCAACATTCATCTGAGATATGGGAGGGCATTGGCCGTTTTATTAGTGGCGTGGGAGTAGTGTTTGATACATTGTCACCGTTGTATGTGGTTGTATTTATTGGGATCATCACAGTCTCTTTTATGACAATTGCTTTTACGAGCAGTCAGGTAGAAATGAAGGAATCGTTGGTGAAAGAAGCTGAATTCTGGGAGGAATTTCAAGAACGTCAATTTGGTTCAGGTCAAATGATACAGAAACCAAAAACGACTTGGTGGGGCTTACAAGGTCTAAATGGCATTTGGTCTTTTCTGTGGTTGGAACTGTTGCTTGTTAAAAAATATTTATTTTTTCATAGCATTCATACGGTCATGCTCAGTGGCGTCTTTTATGTCGTCATTTTCATGTATCCAGAATGGTTTTATCTTCTTTTCTTTCTCATCGTCTCGGCAGTCATGTTAAGTTCCTATTATTCAGGAATTGTCAGACATTCTCAATCAGGCACCCTTCATTTATTCCCCGGTGCCCTTTGGAAAAAAATCATTATTCTAGAGCTGACGAATACAGTCTGGTTGTTTATTCTCTACTGTGTCTCTATTGCATTTATGGCAGTTGATAATTTAGTTTATTGGTATGTATATGGATTGGGGATATATATATGGTTCATGACAATAAGACTATTTGCTTTTACCAATACAAGTCGAAAAGATCTTAAGATTTCATTGCCTCAATACTACAAGTCATTTTTTATGGCATTAGGGTTGAGTGGCATTTGTTTGTATGGCATTCATTTACTGACGGCTGGTTGGTATACATTAATGGTGGTTGTCTGTGTAGGAAGCCTTTGTTGGTGCCTGTTTTATCGTTTCAGATAGTGGACTGATATGGAGAGTGTTTGTTTGAAAACGAGGAGAGGTGTTCTTTTATGAAATCAAATGGTGATGAATTGTCGTTATCTGTTCAGAATTTAGCGAATACAAATGAGATCACAATTGTTCAAGCGATAGGGGAGCTAAAGAAGTCAGGAAAAGATGCAATACCTGTTTTGGTTGAGGCTTTAAAAGATGAAGGCTCTTTGCGTAATATCGCTGCGGCTGTTTTAGGTGAGTTTGGGGAAGATGCGAGTGAAGCAGCGGAAGAACTATCACGTCTATTAAAAAGTCATGCAGAAGATACAAGAATGGCTGCGGCCATTTCACTCATGAGAATTGGGAAACCCAGCCTCCCCTTTGTCATCAAAATCGCTCAAGATAGTGAAGGACAATCATGCTTTTGGGCATCTTGGTGTATTGCATGGATCGATCCGTCTCACATTGAACCGAAGATGTATGAGTGCCTAAAACGCGAGCATGAACATCCTTCAGGAATGGTTGCTCCGTTTGCGGCTGAAGAGGCATTAGGAAAGCTGATTGCTTTTCAGCTGAAAGATCAGGAGGACTGAAAGGATGAAAGCTGAACAAATGTTGACTGAATGGCCAAGTCATTTACCCTGGTTGAATCAATCACAAGATGATTTGACATTTCCAAGTGATACATATCATCTTCTTTATTTTTGGTCGATCAGCTGTCCGAACTGTCACCAATTAACAGACAAAGTTCTTCATGATATAAAGGATATGAATGTGAAAATAATCGGAGTGCATGTTCCTTATATAGAAGAAGAGAAATCTATGGAGGTTGTTTCAACGTATGCTTTTGATAAGGGAATGACTATTCCGATTGTATTAGACCAAAACTATGAAATCGTCACAGCTTGTCACGTACAAGGCATCCCCAGCTTTTGTCTCTTAAGTCAATATGGTCAGATCGTTGCTAAAACAATGGGAGATGTTGGTTGGGATAAGATGGTGAAAAAGATCAGAGGCTTATAAATCTTTCCGTCGTAAGTAAGTGCGACAAACGGTTGAAATATTATGTTAAAACGATCCTTCCTGAGCAGGAAGGTTTTTTAATGTAGAAATATTTACTATTAGTGGATTAAATTAACAAAATATTCTGTCTATTCTTCGAATGTACGCCTTTCCGTAAGGGCAAAGTCAAATAAGAAAATAAAACTGTACCAAAGTTAATCAGTTATTTATTTTCATATCGTATCCTTTCAGTATCAGGTGAGATGAAGAGGGTGAGAAACGAATAGGTAAGCAAAGATTAAACCTTAAATACGAAGTAGAAATTCATGGATTGATAGAGTTATTTTTTAGCAGGGAATAGAATCATACTTATAGAATAGTTTTATGTACGATATAAAGGTTGTTTTTTTGTGGGTTGGAAGATTGCATTTTTAAAATAAATTAACCTTTTATGGAGGGGAATATGAGCGAGCAAATTTATTATTGGTCTCCTATTAAGCATTGGGAAAAGTGGGATAATGGAGTTTTGATAGGGGAAACGAGATATACAGGAGTTGTGTCTGAGTGGTTTCCCGAGTTTTATTTTCTTGCTCAAAAGGGGGTGACGGTCAGTCAGCTATTAGAGCGCTTTTCGTTAGGGAGTGAAGAAGAGGCACAAAAAATAGCAGAACTTATGATAAAGAATCGGGTGTTAGTAAGTAACATATTACATCCAAGAGAAGTATTCTCCACACAAGAAAAAATTTTTCCGAATCCATATAGTGATCAGATTCGCTTCTCTAAAGATGATCTAGATAAGTATATCAGTGAACAATTAAATCGAATGCATCCTGCTGTGCGGTCAACCGGAATTCAGCTCGAACCAAAAGATGAGCTTCCCGCCATGATCAGGGAGCGCAGATCTTGCCGCCAATTTGATATGAAAAACCCCGTACCTTTTTCAGAAATTTCGCAACTGTTTTCAACTTTCAAACAGAGGAAAGAAGAAAAAATCTACTACCATTACGCCAGTGCGGGCGGAGTTTATCCCATTGATATTTTTGTCTATATAAAACCGAAACGTGTAGAAGGTGTGAAAGCTGGTTTTTATTATTATAGCCCATCAGAGAATAGTCTTTTGCTTGTAAACAACATTGACCAAGTAATCAAGAGTGACCATGAGATGATTAACCAGGAATTATTTACCCAGTCTGCCTTTTCGGTTTATCTAGTCTATAATGCAAACGCCTCCATTCCTAAATATGGTTCAGATGGCTATTTATTTGCTTGCATTGAATCAGGCATCATCACTGCTACGTTAAATATGGTGGCTGAGACATTAAACTTGGGAATTTGTTCCGTTGGGCATATGAAATTTGAGGATATTCATCGCTTTTTAAGTTTGGACAACCATCAAGTATTTCTCCACGGGATTGAAGTTGGGTTAAAAATCAGCGAATAGATAGAAATTAATGTTAAGGGGCTGAAGATAAAAATGCAAATTAAAGATCTGAGTTCGATTCATGAGTATAAAGTGACAGAATCGTTTTGGAAAGAGCAATTATCTTCCGATGTACCCGATTATTCGTTATTTAATAGCGGTTATCAAATGAATAAAGACAATCCATGCGGCCATGTTCAAGTCATAATGGATGCAGAGCTTAGTCAAAGTTTACAAAAAGTAAGTAAGTCACAGGATTTATTTTTATTTAACTGGTTACAGGCTGCTTTAAGAGTTTGCTTGGTACATTATACAGACCAAGAAAGGATCACAATCGGGGTTCCTGTAATCGGAAAAGATCACGAACAAAGAGAGAATCTGAATGATTTGCTTCCTATAGGAACTGAAATCGATCCCCATCACTCCTTTAAGCAAGTAGTGGAGCAGGTTCAACAAACGACTTTACTTGGTTATGAAAATCAGCGTTATCCACTCTCTGAATTATTAGCGAAGCTCTATTCAACTCCATTTCAAATCGTTTTGGGGATGGAAGGATTACATAATAAGAGTTCAATAGAAGAATGCTTAGAGAATGAATTAGCCATCTGGATACGAAGAAAATGGAATGAAAAGCATAATGAATTTGAATTTCAATTTTCTTGCAAGTCTCATTCTCTTTTTCCTTTGCAACAGTTTGCTAAATCTTATCTTTATGTTTTAAAGCAAGTGTTGAGAAATCCTGATCTGGCTGTGAAAGACATCTGTATCATTTCGGAAGAAGAAAAAGAGTTGCTGGAAGGATTTAATCAAGTTCAGATGGGCATAGATTTGTCTCAAACATTTCAGGATTTGTTTGAGGAGCAAGTGTTGAAAACCCCAGATCAAATTGCTGTTATTTGTAATGATCAATCTTTGACATATAGAGAATTGAATAAGAAAGCAAATCAATTGGCTTCTGTTCTTCAAAGTAAGGGTGTATCCAAAGAAAGTATTATTGGAGTTATGGTAGATCGATCATTGGAAGTGATTATTGGGATGATGGGGATTTTAAAAGCCGGAGGGGTTTATCTGCCAATCGATCCTCACTATCCCATTGAACGAATTGAATATATGTTACAAGATAGTCAAGCAAAATGGTTACTGAGCAAGCGAACAGAGAAAGAATTGCCGCAATTTGCCGGTGAGGTGTTGTATCTTGATGAGGAACATCTCTTTCAAGGTGAAGAAAGCAATCTAGATCGAGAAAGTGAACCTAATGATTTGGCTTATATTATTTACACATCAGGATCAACAGGAAATCCAAAAGGCGTAATGGTGGAACAGAGATCCCTCGTCCATTTCTTAAGCATTATGAGAGAAAAGCTAAAAGATAATCAGTCGTTCTTGTTTCTTGCCAGTGTTTCTTTTGATATATCTCTGTTAGAAATATGTATCCCTTTAACTCAAGGCTCGAAGGTAGTCATTGCTACAGAGGGACAGTTTGCAACAAAAGAATTGGCTCATTTGGTCAAAGAACATAAGGTGGATTTATGGGAATCGACCCCATCGCGAATGGAATTGATTTTGAGTGATCCAGAAGGGGCAGAGTTTCTAAGAGATTTAAAGGCCATTTTGTTAGCAGGAGAAGCATTTTCGATTGATTTGATTGAAAAAATCCGAAGCATCAGCGAAGCGCAAATTTTAAATATCTATGGTCCGACAGAAACAACCCTTTGTGCAGCATTAAAAGATTTGAGTACCGCCAAAGAAGTGACGATCGGGAAACCTAATCCGAATTATCGTTCTTATGTATTGAATAAATATAGTCAAATGAAACCTTGGGGAATGCCGGGAGAGCTCTGTGTTGCCGGAGTGGCGGTAGCTCGGGGTTATCTTGGCAAATCTAAATTGACAGATGAAAAATTTGTCCCGAATCCTTTTGTGGCTGGAGAAACGATGTATCGTACTGGTGATCTCGTCCGATGGTTACCTAATGGAGAACTTGAATATCTCGGCCGAATGGATCATCAGGTGAAAATACGGGGGTATCGGATCGAATTAGGGGAAATCGAGGCTCAGCTAAAGAGACATCCAGAGATAAGCCGAGCTGTTGTTGTTGATCAGGTAGATGGAAACAGAAAGTTGTTAGCTGCTTACTATGTATCGGATAAGAAGATCCCTTTCGAAGAGCTCAGAAAATATCTAAACAATAAATTGCCTGAGTTTATGATTCCCGAAAAAATGATTCAGGTAAAAGAGATTCCACTGAATCCAAATGGGAAAGTGGATCGAAAAAGGTTGTTGGATTTAACTCAATCAGATCAAATATCCATCCCATATGCCGCCCCGCGTAATCAAATCGAACAGAAATTGGTGCAAGCATGGGAAAAAGTGATGGAGATCGAGCGGATCGGTATTCATGATAACTTTTTTGCCTTAGGAGGAGAGTCAATTAAGGCACTACAGATTATCAACTTATTAGGAAAAGACCATCTGAAAGTAAGTACAAGGGATATTTTTAAACATCTCACGATTGCTCAACTTAGTTCTTGTGTAGAAGTGGAGCAGAAAGAAGAAAGCCTAGATAAAATACCAACCCGTGTTAAAGATTTGTCCAAGCCATTTTCCTTAACAGAAGTTCAGACAGCGTACATGTTAGGGCGTAATCCGCAGTTTGAATTAAGCGGCATTTCACCTCAAACGTATTCTGAATATGAAACAAAATTGGATATCAATCGGCTTTCGCAAAGTTTCCAAAAGGTAATTCAGCGCCATCCTATGTTACGAGCTGTGATCTTGCCAGAGGGAAAACAGCAAATCTTACAAGACGTTCCTGATTATCAGATTGAAATAGAAGATCTCACTGGTTTAGATGATGGGAAACAAAATGTTCGATTGCAAGAAGAACGTTCTCGAATGACCAACCATGTATTTCCTTTGGGGCAATGGCCTTTGTTTGAATTGAAAGCCTTTCTTTTAAAAGAAGACACTTATTTGTTATGTTTTCGATATGATGCTTTATTGATGGACGGGGCAAGCATGAACATTGTTGGACATGATTTGTTGCATTATTATCACAAACCAGATCAAAGATTGGAACCTCTTTCTTTTGATTTTCAAGATTACATGTTCATCTATGATGAAATGGAACAAAGCAAAGAATATAAAAAAGCAAAAGATTATTGGACAAGCAAGCTGCCTGACTTTCCATTTGCCCCTTCTCTGCTGTTAAAAAAGGATCCGGCAGAGATTGCTACACCTACTTTTCAATCACTTACTAAGATTTTGGACAAAGACAAATGGACGAAGTTACGAAAGCTGGCACAAGAGAAAGAAGTGACTCCTTCCGCCCTTCTTTGTACGATATATGGAGAAGTGTTGGCATATTGGAGTAATCAACGTCGATTGGCAATTAATCTGACTGTATTTAACCGTTATCCTGTTCATGAAGAAGTAGAGCAGATTGTGGGAGATTTTACGTCACTCATCTTGTTGGATATGGATATGAATCCAGAGCAATCTTTCTTTACCAGAGTGGAGCAAACTCAATCGACTTTGTTAGATGGACTTGAACATCGTCATTATGATGGAGTTCACTTTATTCGAGATTTTACTCGTTATCACCAAATGAGACCAAAAGCAGTCATGCCAATTGTTTTCACCTCGATGCTGGCAGGCGCAGGTGCTTTTGCTTGGGAGCAGCTTGGCTCTCTCCGCCGTATTCACGCTCGGACGCCGCAAGTATATTTGGATAATGTGGTAATTGAAAAAAATGGAGAGTTATTAATTAGCTGGAACTATGTAGAAGAATTGTTTGATGTTGATGTGATGGAAGCAATGTTTTCTCAATTTGTCGATCTATTGGAACAATTGGTGAAACAAAGAGACGTAACCTTTCTGCAAGTGAAAAAATCGGATCAGACTTTAATTGAGCAGTACAATCAGACAACAGAAAAAATACCTTCCGCTACCCTGTATCAATTGTTTGCAGACCAAGTACAACGTACCCCTGATCAAGTGGCAGTGGTCTTTGAACAAGAGTGGTTGACTTACTTGGATCTTCATCAACGCTCCAATCAAGTTGCTCACTATTTGCAAGAACAAGGGATTGGTCTGGGTGACAGAGTTGGTCTTTTGGCACAGAGACGGGTTGATACGATTGTTAATATGATGGGGATTTTAAAAGCAGGTGCTGCTTATGTACCTATCGATCCCGATCATCCACCAGATCGACAAACATATATCTTAGAAAATAGCTCATGCAAACTTTTGTTGGAATCTGGTCTTTATGAAGAGAAACATTTGTCATCATATACAGCCGAAGATCTGCCTGCCATTGCTGGTCCGGAAGATCTTGCCTATATTATCTATACTTCAGGAAGTACCGGAAAACCAAAAGGAGTGATCATTACTCACCAAGCGGTTGCAAATACCATTCAAGATATCAATCAAAAATATCAGGTGAATGAAGACGATCGCATTATTGGTATCTCCTCTATGTGTTTTGACCTCTCTGTATACGATATTTTTGGAACGTTAAGTACAGGTGCAATGTTGGTGATGATTCGTGATCCGAGAGACATGCAAGAACTGATCCGTACGGTCGAGCGCAGAGGAATTACGATCTGGAATACAGTACCTGCAATCATGGATTTGGCATTGGATCAGGTAGGTTCTCATTTTGAAAATTCTTCCTTGCGTTTGGTCTTACATAGCGGGGATTGGATTCCACTTCCTTTACCAGAAAAAATAAAACGACATTTCCTGGTTGCGGAAGTCATTTCACTGGGAGGGGCAACAGAAGCATCAATTTGGTCGATTTATTATCCAGTCAAACAGGTGGAAGCACACTGGAACAGCATTCCATATGGGATGCCTTTGGCAAACCAAACATATTATGTGCTGAACTACGATAAGAAAATGTGCCCAGTTGGTGTGATCGGTGATTTATATATTGGGGGAGTGGGTCTTGCCCAAGGATATGTGAATGATGAACAGAAAACGAACGAAGTGTTTGTGTCACATCCAGACCTTGGTCTAATTTACAAGACAGGGGATTGTGGCAGGATGCATCCCGAGGGGTATATTGAATTTTTAGGACGTCAAGATTACCAAGTCAAAATTCAAGGATATCGAGTGGAGTTAAAAGAGATCGCCCATTGCCTTCTCACTTACAAACAAGTAGACCAAGCTGTAGTGATTGACCAGACAGATGAGAATGGGATGAAATTTTTAGTTGCATATGTGGTAACTGAGCAAGATATCAGTACAACAGAACTGCGAAAACATTTGCGAGACCACTTGCCAGAGTACATGATCCCTTCTTATTTTGTTTATTTGGAGCGACTGCCCTTGACCCCTAATGGAAAATTAGATCGAAAGGCGCTTCCTGCTCCGGAGAAACAATCAAATGAGGTATATATTGCTCCAAAAACTGAAATGGAAAAAGTATTGACCAGTGTATGGCAAGAAGTGCTCAAAGCAGACCAAATCGGAGTAAATGATCATTTCTTCGCCTTGGGCGGTGATTCGATTAAGGCCATTCAAGTTTCTGTACGACTTTATGCACAAGGATTTCAGTTAGACCCTAAAAGTCTATTTGACTTCCCTGTATTAGGTGATATGGTTCATTCTGTTAAGAGACTAGACCATCCTTCACACTCACAAACAGATGATATAAACAAAAAGAAAGAAGATAAAGTTACATCACTGAATGTTAGTGATAAACCGCTTAATCAATATACGCTTAACAAAATACAAGAAAAAATGCCGGATATAAAAATAGAACGAATCTATCCATTGGCACCCTTCCAACAAGTTATTTATGAACATGCTGTAGCTGAACCCGATACCAATGCTTATTTTGAACAAACGATTTGGACACTTGAGGGGAAACTGGATGTAGATCTCTTTATTCAGTGTTTTCAGCAATTAGTTGATCGTCATGATTCTCTAAGAGCGATTATTGTGCAAGATGAACAAGAACAGCCTTGGCAAGCTGTGTTACATGATGTTCAAATGATTTCAGAGGTACAAAGCTTGATTGAAATGACGAGACAGGAGCAGCAGAAATACTTGAACCAGTGGATGAGTGAAAATTCAGGTCGAGGATTCAATCATGATGAACTCATGACCCGTCTCTGTGTATTTCAACTAGGGAATGACGAGCATAAGGTAGTTTGGAGTGCCCATCATCTATTGTGTGATGGTTGGAGTGTCAGTATTTTGGTAGACGAATTATTCCAACTCTATGAAGCAAAAAATGCGGGAACTACAGTAGAATTACCTCCAGCAAAACCTTTTCAAGCATTCATTGACTGGACTTTAGCGCAAGACCATGAGAAAGCACGCCATTTTTGGCGCGATTATTTATCAGGGTACAATCAGAAAATCAGCATTCCCAAAAAGAAAGTACCAACTCAAAGTAAAGAGTTAAGCTTCACATTTATGGATTTAACGTTGGATGAGGATCTGACCAATCAGTTACGGACATTTGTAACCAAACACCATGTAACCATGAATTCGGCTTTACTAGCTGTATGGGGTATATTGCTTGGCAAATACAATGGAACGAAAGAAGTAGTATTACCCAATCTGGTATCAGTCAGACCTCCCAAAGTGGAAGGGATTGAAAATATGTTTGGTCTGTTCACAAATGTTTTGCCTATCCGAATAGCCTGGGCAGAAACGCAATCTTTTGTGGATCTTCTGCAAAAAGTTCAGCAAGAAACATTGAAATGTAATGAGTATGCTTACTTTTCATTTGTTGAGATCCAAAAACAAAGTGAGTTGAACGATCAGTTGACCGACCATCTTTGGGTATTTGAAAACTATCCCGCCAACCCAGCCATTTTCTCTTCAAATGAGAACAGAAATTTTGCCATCACAGATTACCAAGTCGTTGATGAGCCGCATGTGAAGTACGGAATTATATGCTTCCCTGAAGAGAAACTTACAATGAAGTTTGGATATAATCAAAATATCTATGGAGCGGAGCAAGTACAGGAAATATTGAATCACCTCCATACGTTAATCAAAACGATCGTTCATCATCCAACACAGACAATCGACGATTACCAATTATAAAAAATGAATTGGCGAGCAACAACTCGCCTCTTAAAATTGAATAGGAGTGAAACAAGTGTCGGAAAACCTGCAGTTATCAGCCGAAGAGATGCGTCAGTTAGGATATCAAGCAGTTGATTTGATCATTGATCATATGAATCATTTGAAAAGCAAACCAGTATCCGAAACGATTGATAGTGATATTCTCAGAAACAAGCTGACAGAATCGATCCCAGAAAACGGATCCGATCCGAAAGAGCTCCTTCATTTTCTTAATAGAAACGTGTTTAATCAGATTACCCATGTGGATCATCCTCATTTTTTGGCTTTTGTGCCCGGTCCCAATAATTATGTCGGAGTAGTAGCAGATTTTTTAGCAAGTGGATTTAATGTATTTCCGACAGCTTGGATAGCAGGCGCAGGTGCTGAGCAAATCGAATTAACGACAATCAATTGGTTAAAATCGATGTTAGGATTCCCTGATTCGGCTGAAGGGCTATTTGTAAGCGGAGGTTCCATGGCTAATTTGACCGCGCTTACTGTAGCTAGACAGGCCAAGCTTAATAATGACATAGAAAATGCGGTTGTTTATTTTTCCGACCAGACTCATTTTTCTGTGGATCGGGCACTAAAAGTATTGGGTTTCAAACACCATCAAATTTGCCGAATCGAAACGGATGAACATTTACGAATTTCAGTCAGTGCTTTGAAAAAGCAAATAAAAGAAGATCGAACAAAAGGGAAAAACCCATTCTGTGTCATTGCTAATGCTGGAACAACTAATTGCGGAGCGGTTGATTCCCTCAATGAGTTGGCTGATCTTTGTAATGACGAAGATGTATGGCTGCATGCGGATGGATCCTATGGTGCCCCGGCAATTCTCAGTGAAAAAGGAAGTGCTATGCTTCAAGGAATTCATCGGGCCGATTCCTTGACGCTGGACCCTCATAAATGGCTTTTTCAGCCTTATGATGTAGGCTGTGTACTCATTAGAAACAGCCAGTACTTAAGCAAAACATTTCGTATGATCCCAGAGTATATTAAGGATTCGGAAACAAATGTAGAAGGAGAAATCAATTTTGGAGAATGTGGAATTGAACTTTCGCGCAGATTTAG
The DNA here is from genome assembly GCF_001584335.1 of Bacillus atrophaeus. Lineage (GTDB taxonomy): Bacteria > Bacillota > Bacilli > Bacillales > Bacillaceae > Bacillus > Bacillus atrophaeus. Next base: position 162,768 of record NZ_LSBB01000002.1, on the reverse strand, counting down.
GGCGTTAAAGGTGTGGCTGTCTTTTAAAGTGTTTGGAGTCGCAGCTTTTCGCCAGGCAATTGATCATGGCATCATGTTGGCTGAACAAGTTGAAGCGTTCTTAGGGAAAGCGAAAGATTGGGAGGTGGTAACACCTGCCCAGTTAGGAATTGTTACCTTTCGTTATATCCCTAGTGAATTAGCATCAACAGATACAATCAATGAAATAAACAAAAAACTGGTGAAAGAAATTACTCACAGAGGATTTGCCATGTTAAGTACGACCGAATTGAAAGAGAAAGTGGTTATTCGACTTTGTTCCATCAACCCGAGGACAACAACAGAAGAAATGCTCCAAATTATGATGAAAATCAAAGCATTGGCAGAGGAAGTAAGCATATCGTATCCATGCGTTACTGAATAAGCTGGACACTTCTTCTCTTACGTTTTGACTTATTTTCTCTTTATTCATTAGATAGTTATTTGCTATATTCAAATGCTTGCTTTCATTAAAAGATAATCTTGCAAGCGCTTCTTTCTTATGAAGAAAGATCAATATTTTTATTTTCCTGTTCATTCATGACATCCATATCATTACTTCCCTCCCAAGCCGGGGAGTTCAGGAAAATGCGGATTTACAACGTTAAGGAAATTCCAATATTAAAAGCCGGATTTCTCAGCATTATAAATGAGAAATTCGGCTTTTTTCGTCTTGAAAAATCTTATTTGCATTATCGCTGCCGTGGTCCTGTTTCTGTCCGTTCTCTTCTTAAAACTCCTCATAAACCGCCGGATCTTGGTCGTTAATTCTTCCATCCGGACGAGAAAGTGAAGCGATTTCCTTCATATCCTTTTCATCAAGTGAGAAATCGAAAATAGAAATGTTTTCAAGCTGACGCTCTGGTGATGCTGATTTTGAAATTGGAATAGCACCTAACTGGCAGTGCCATCGTAAGATCACTTGAGAAATTGTTTTATTATACTTCTCTGCAATTTGCCCAAGCTGCTTATTGTTCAATATCTCACTGGCACGGGCTAAAGGACTCCAAGATTCTGTTTGAATGCCTTGTTCTTCGTGCCATTTATGCTGGTGTTCTTGATTGAAAGCGGGATGCAATTCAATCTGGTTAATACTTGGCTTAACGCCTGTTTCACGTTGAAGCCGTTCAATATGTTCAGGCAAGAAGTTGCAAACGCCAATGGAACGAATAAGACCCCATTTTTTGGCTTCAATTAATGCTTGCCAAGCTTCTGTGTAGTGTCCTTGTTTTGGATTTGGCCAATGAATAAGGTACAAGTCATAGTAATCCAAGTCAGCCCGGTATAAAGACTCTTGGATAGCTGTGACGGCTTTGTCATATTCATGATAGCGTCCGGGAAGTTTGGATGTAATGTATAACTGTTCGCGGGGAACTGAGCTGCGGCGAATGGCTTCTCCAACAGTTCCCTCATTCTCGTAGTTATAAGCGGTGTCGATCAAACGATAGCCAATATCTATGGCGCTGTTAATGGCATTAACTCCTTCATTCCCGTTAAGAGCGTATGTACCAAAGCCGACAGCAGGAATGGTTGTACCATCATTAAGTATCATTTCCGGTATTGCTTTATCCATTAAGAATCCCTCCCTTCCACTCTACTTTACCATTATTCTTACAATTAAAACATGATTATGGAAATGAAGGCGAATGTGATAGATGAGTTGGTGATAAGGGGAAATTTGAGTTGCAAAAATGGCTCTTTGCAGCAGCTGGACGTGCGCATATAAAAAAGCTGACGATAGGCCGTCAGCTTTTTTGCCGTTAAATCTGAAACATCCATGCCACAACCGGGCCGAATACAGAGCCTAATACTGCACACAGCGTCATGGAAACGGAGCTCATGGACACTGTTAATTCCCCGTATTCCATCGCTTTTGAGGTTCCGAGCGCATGTGAGGCGCTGCCGAATGCGATTCCTTTTCCGAGTGAACTGTGGATGCGAATCCATTTGAGAAGCAGCGGTCCGAGGATGACGCCTGAAAAGCCCGCGATCATGACAAACACCACTGTCATGGATGGAACGCCGCCCAGTCCGGTGGCGATCTGAATGGCGACAGGGGTCGTAATGGATTTTGGAATAATAGACAATATCAAATTCCGGTCGATGCCAAACAGTTCTGCGAATAGCAGGCCGCTCACCATTCCTGAAAATAAGCCCGCCAATACGCCTCCTATGATCGGGAAGCTGTATTTGAGTAAGATGCGGCGCTGCTTATAAAGCGGATAAGCTAATGCGACGACAGCGGGGCCGAGCAGTGAATTAATCCATTTTCCGCCGATCATATAGTCTTTATACGGAATGTGAAAGGCGAGAAGCAGCACAATAATCAAAATCGTCGTAGTCAGTACCGGAATGAGAAATGGATAGGAAAAGCGTATATATAAATTTACCATTGCCAAATAAGCGGCAGCCGTTGCTGCAATTATAAGGATTGCGATACATGCTTGCTGCACTTCTTTTTCTCCTTTCGTTTATTAGCTTTATGTTCCAGCAGCTGGCTGGCGTATCCAGCAGCGATCATTGTGACGACGGTGCTCAGCACAATAATGCCAAGCAGAGCGGCTCCGCTTGCTGAAAACAGTGAGGGATAGTTCATCACGCCCGCCATTGCCGGTATAAATAATAATGGAAGAAAAGACAGTAAAAAGCCTGCGCCGTCTTCAATGATTTTCACTGGAACAATCTTAGTCGTTAAACAAATGAGCATGAGGATTAAGCCGATGATGCTTCCCGGAATAGGAAGATGAAACAGCTGATGGGCGGCCTCTCCGATCATGGAAAAAGCGTATAAAATCAAAATTTGTAAAATGATGCGTATAGCTTTCACAACAAGGTGCTGTTCTTTGAAAAAGAACAGCTTCCCCCTTTCTTGGTGACGGTGTCCCGGTGATTTTCTTTACTTTTTGTTCGTATATTTGTAATATACAAATATATGTAGGAAAACCTGTTTTATATGTTTGCAGAGTGAATGTTTATATGTTTGTATTATACAACTAATTATGCTGTTGTCAATTATAAGGAGAGATTCCATTTGCAAAAACAAGATCCGATTGAATTAATTGAATATGAGCTTACCACTTTTATCAGGCGGGCTGTTTATCTGGATACGTCGGACCGGAAAATCGGGAATCTGGAAAGGGCCGCTTATCTGTTATTAAGGCAGTTAGACGAGTTTGGGCCCGCGCGTGTCAAAGAATTGGCAGATTCCTTTAAGCTGGATATTTCCACGATTTCGAGACAAGCCGCGGCCTTGGAGGCGAAAGAGCTGATTTATCGCTTCTCCGATCCTTCTGACGGACGGGTCAGCCTGTTTACGATTACAAAGCTCGGCAAGCAGAAATTAAAAGCTGATAAACAGAAGCGGCTTGAACGGTATCATCGTTTGCTTGAAGATTGGTCAGGTGATGAAAAAGAATTGTTCGGCAAGTTGTTAATACGGCTGAATGAAGGATTTATTGATTCATAAAAAGAATGGGAATTCGTGCCGGACAAGCAGGATTATGGTGTATCTGAAGGAGAATGAAAGAAGGTGAGGAGGTTTCAATCGCTTCACCTATTTTGAATTGGGAATAACGAGGACGTATTGGCGTGGTTCTCCTGATACATTTCTTTTAGATGGGGGGCATGAGATGAAAAGCGAGTGACTATTTTTTTGCGGCTGTCTATCATTTATTATCTTAATATTCATAATTTAATAAAATGAAAGCGATTTCATTTGAAGTGTTCATCTTAAGATCGGAAGGTGTTTACCTGAAAAAAACAATTGTATTTTCCACGGAAATTTATTATGATGAGAAAAGGAAATTGGAGATTTTATAACAAGAGAAAAATAGAAAATTTCCAATATTACGAGAAATGAAGAATGAGTCAGGTTCAAAAAGGTGCACCTTCTGCTTCATTATTTCAAATATATCAGCGCGGTTAAGAGGAGGAAGCGGAGTGGCAAATAAAGAGTTGAAGAGAGGATTAAAAGCGCGTCATATTCAGATGATTGCGTTGGGCGGTACAATTGGTGTTGGTTTATTTATGGGTTCAGCCAGCACGATTAAATGGACGGGTCCGTCTGTTCTGCTTGCTTATGCAATCTGCGGAATATTTATCTTTTTTGTGATGCGTGCGATGGGAGAAATGTTGTATGTAGAGCCAAGTACGGGTTCCTTTGCGACGTTTGGCCATAAGTATATACATCCATTAGCCGGTTATATGACTGCTTGGAGTAACTGGTTCCAGTGGGTGATTGTCGGGATGTCTGAAATTATAGCTGTTGGTTCATACATGCAGTACTGGTTTCCGGATCTGCCTGCTTGGATACCCGGTATCATCGCGATGGCAATTCTTGGAGCGGCGAACTTAATTTCAGTTAAATCATTCGGTGAATTTGAATTTTGGTTTGCGATGATTAAAATCGTTACCATTGTATTAATGATTATTGCTGGGCTCGGTATTATTTTCTTTGGGTTTGGTAACGGCGGACATGCCATCGGATTATCTAATCTTTGGGCACATGGCGGTTTCTTTACAGGCGGTTTCTCTGGATTTTTCTTTGCTTTATCTCTTGTAATCGCAGCTTATCAAGGTGTTGAACTGATTGGGATTACGGCCGGCGAAGCGCAAAATCCGCAAAAAACGTTAACAAGCGCAATTCGCAGTATTATTTGGCGTATTTTAATATTCTATATCGGTGCTATTTTTGTGATTGTCACGGTTTATCCTTGGGACCAGTTGAATTCACTTGGAAGCCCGTTTGTTTCAACTTTCGCAAAAATTGGGATTACAGCAGCGGCTGGTATTATTAACTTTGTCGTGATTACAGCGGCAATGTCCGGCTGTAATAGCGGTATTTTCAGTGCGGGACGTATGCTTTATACATTGGGAGTGAATGGACAAGCGCCGAAATTCTTTGCGAAAATCTCTCGTAATGGTGTGCCGTTATACGGTACGATTGCTGTCCTTATCGGTTTGGCAGTTGGTGTTGTTTTAAACTATATTGCGCCGCCAAAGATATTTGTGTACGTATACAGTGCAAGCGTGCTTCCGGGTATGATTCCATGGTTTATCATTTTGTTCAGCCATATTGGATTCAGAAGAGCAAAAGGTGCTGAGATAGATAAACATCCATTCAAGATGCCTTTTGCGCCTGTGACAAACTACTTAACGATTGCATTCTTAATTATGGTGTTAATCGGTATGGGATTTAATGATGATACACGTATTTCTCTGATTGTAGGGATCATTTTTCTTGGCCTCGTGGTCATTAGTTATTATGCATTCGGGATTGGCAAGCGTGTCCCGCTAGATGTACAAATCGATGATAAAGTGTCGAACTGACGAACTCATCATTCATTTTGATAAAAAATATAAACTGAACCAAAAACCTGTTTTCAATATACAGGTTTTTCTTTTTGGGTTTTATCCAGTCTGGTGATTTCTTGCTGTATGTTTTGTTTACGAAGGTGCAATTTGGAATAAAGTGTCTTGGGTTTTTGAAATTGTTTGTATGAATTATGATCATTTCAGCAACCTATAGAATATAGATCTGAAGCAAAGGAGATCATTGAATGGATAAAACCTTGGGCTATTTACGGGAATCGCTTTCCAATCATCTTGAAAACGATATATGCCAGCGAATTTACAAGAAGATGTTAACTCGGCATTATACGGGGGAAGGCAACTTTGTAAAGGATTTAAATGATGATGAAATGTCTTATCTGAATACTATATTAGAAAAAGAAATCAAGTACGCTCAAAATGAACAAGACCAACAGCGGGCAAGCGAGTTAAACGAGGTTTATGAATTGCTGTTCTGAGGGCAGTAAGGAAAGGCGGGAAGCGGAATGGGTGCCATTGAACGAAATGGCTATACGTTTGAGCCGGAGTTTAGTGTAATCAGACAAAATGGGGCCATTCATGTCTATCATCACGGAAAGTTTGTGGAGGAAATTCGTTTTGAATTCAATAGTGAATTTCCTGATCACGATGAGATAGAAGAATTAGTGAACCATTATTGTTTTGAACATAATATATAGCCAAGCTTAAAAAGTCCTGTATTCCGTATACAGGACTTTTAGGCGTCTTTTAGTTTGTTATCAGATGATACTTTTTTAAAATATCGGTTGTGATGTTTTTCGCTGCGGTTCCTGAGGCATCTACATTTGTGACAAATATATAGGAATGGTTATCCGTTGTAATAAACCCAACAAACCAGCCCAATCCATAGTCTGTTAATCTTGTTCCTGTTTTGCCGTACAGTGTATAGTGATCGCCTTCTTCTTGGATCATCATTCGTTTGACTGTTTTCATAATAGGCTTGTCAAAAGGTAGATCTTCTTTATACAGGCGTTCTATAAAATCTTTCTCTTCCAATGGAGAAATCTTCAAGGAGCTTTGTAACCAAAATTGGTCGATTCCGCCGCTTATGTCTTCATTTCCGTAAGAGATACGATGAAGCCAATCCTTCATCCGGTCTCCGCCGATATCCCTGGCCATCGCTTGATAATACCAGATGACAGAATCGCGCATCGCTGAGCCGAGGGTATGATCCCGGTTCCATGATTCGAATTCGCGCTCTGTCCCGTCCCATCGTTTCACATCATATTCATCACGAACCGCCTTTACTTGCAATCCAATTAAAGCGTTCGGCACTTTAAATGTGGACTGCGGAGTTTGTCTTTCTTTGGCTCTTGATTCATTGTATACAAATGTTTTGTCCTTCTGCACGTCATGGAGTATAAATGTTCCGTCGCGGTCTTTGAAGAATTCGTCTACGTTCAGTTTGCTTACATTCACACTCTTTTCACCAGGCATTTTGGCATCAGCTGATGATGTGCTTCCTAATCCTGCAATCAAAAATAAAATGAATATATACAACCATTTTTTCATACCCGTTCCCTCCCTTTGTTTTTCTTTGAACATTTCTATGTATCCTGCTGTATTGCCTTTTATCTAAGTGTACTGCTTCAGCCAATATATTTGTAAGAATTTTTTATCCGAATGACTGATAGGGCTGCTGCGCATAAAATCGGCTGGGTGTTTCAATACTTAAAGGGTAGATGATGTTTAATTCGTTTTATAACGTGAAAAAAAGAAAGGAAAGGCTTTTATTGTATAAACTGCCAGACAAGACAAAAGGAGTAGATAGTGATGTCAATGGATAAACAGGTCCCGCATGATAAAGCTCTGGACAACAGTCTGGCTATGATGCGGGAAGGATATTTGTTTATTAAAAATAGGGTTGACCGATATCAGTCAGACCTGTTTGAAACGCGCTTGCTGGGGCAAAAGGCGATTTGTATGAGCGGGGAAGAAGCGGCAAAGATATTTTATGATCCTGAGCGAATGAAGCGAAATGGCGCATTGCCGAAGCGATTACTGAAGACGTTATTTGGCGTAGATGCCATTCAGACGATGGATGGTGATGCTCATACTCATCGAAAGCTTCTTTTTATGTCATTAATGACGCCGCCGCATCAAAAACGATTAGCCGAGCTTGCCATGGATCAGTGGCTGGCCGCTCTCAGTAAATGGGAAGGTGCAGAGAAGGTAGAGCTTTTTGAGGAAGCCAAGAACGTGTTATGCAAAATTGCCTGCCAGTGGGCCGGGGTTCCCCTGGAAGAATCGGAAGTCAAAGAGCGTGCGGATGACTTCAGTGCGATGGTGGATGCATTTGGGGCTGTTGGGCCGCGGCACTGGAAAGGCAGAAGAGCGAGACCGAGAGCTGAAGAGTGGATTCGGGACATTATTGAAAATGTGCGAGCCGGAAAGACGGAAGCTGAGAAAGGAACGGCGCTTTATGAAATGGCATTTCACACTGAACTGGATGGAAGCCGGCTGGATACCCAAATGGCTGCGGTTGAACTCATCAATGTGTTGCGGCCTATTGTGGCGATTTCAACCTTTATCACGTTTTCTGCTTTAGCATTACATAATCATCCAGAGTATAAAGAAAAGCTGAAGTCAGGAAATGGCGATGATCTTGAAATGTTTGTCCAGGAAGTTCGGCGCTTCTATCCGTTTGGCCCTTTTCTTGGTGCCCAGGCGCGAAAAGATTTTGTTTGGAATCAATGCGAATTCAAAGAAGGAATGCTGGTTTTGCTTGATCTATACGGTACGAATCATGACGCTCGCCTGTGGGAAGATCCGAATGAATTCCGTCCGGAACGATTTAAGGATCGGAAGGACCAGTTATTTGATTTAATTCCCCAAGGAGGGGGCGATCCTGCCAAGGGACACCGCTGTCCGGGTGAGGGTATTACGATCGAAGTTATGAAAGTAACTCTCGATTTTCTTATTAACCACATTGAATATGAAGTTCCTGAGCAAGATCTAAGTTACAGTTTGGTCAGAATGCCGTCCTTGCCTGAAAGCGGATTTGTTATGAGCCGTATTAGACGGAAATGAAAATGGCCTGCAAATCATTTGCAGGCCATTTTTTGTTGAATTCGATTTGTGTTTACATGCGAGTTATAAAGCGTGGAAGATCACTCTTTATTTTGTCTTTTCATCATGGTATTGCACGGGAAACATAGAGCCTTCGGACACCATTTTGTTGTCTTCAATATCGTCGGGGTGCGGATTGCCTGCTTTATTTACGGGGAAAGCATCAATGTTTGGCTCACTGGAAAATTTTCTTTTCACATCGTAAATAAAGTTTTTAACCTTTTGGCGGTTTGATTGATCTTTCAATAGATAAGAAGTGATGCCGACAGTTGAAACAGCGAGACCTGAGATTAACAGTTTTTGTTTCATGTTGATGAACTCCTTTCTATTTAAAATTGTTGTTGCAGATTACATTCCCGCTCCCTGTTTTATTAAACCTATTCATGTGTAAAGCTCAAGATGAAAATGTATCTGACATAAATGATCCTTTATTCCTATAAAGGAATATGTTTTACATTGACTTTAAATTATGATTCGATATTTCTCGATAAATATTGACAAAGGAAAGTAATCAGAATAATAATATTATTAGTAAAATAATAAAAATTGCAGTTACATGAAAGGTGTCTCTTATATGAATCAATTACATCGGAGAATGGGAACGTTTGCACTCATGATGGTCGGACTTGGGTCGATGATCGGCTCAGGCTGGTTATTCGGTGCATGGCGGGCAGCGCAGATTGCCGGGCCGGCTGCTATTATTTCTTGGATTATCGGAATGGTCGTTATTTTATTTATTGCGCTTTCTTATAGTGAACTCGGATCAATGTTCCCTGAAGCAGGGGGAATGGTGAAATATACGCAATACTCACACGGTTCGTTTATCGGATTTATTGCAGGGTGGGCCAACTGGATTGCAATTGTATCCGTTATTCCGGTAGAGGCGGTTGCATCTGTTCAGTATATGAGTTCATGGCCTTGGGAATGGGCGAAATGGACAGGCGATCTAGTTCATAATGGCACGCTGACTGGGGAGGGGCTGATATTCGCTTCTGTTTTGCTTGTGATTTATTTTTTGCTGAACTATTGGACAGTCAACTTGTTTTCAAAAGCAAATTCACTGATCACCATTTTTAAAATTATTATACCGGGACTTACAATTGGCGCTCTTGTGTTTGTCGGATTTCATGGAGAGAATTTCACCTCAGGCCAAAGCATTGCGCCAAATGGATGGGCGAGTGTGCTGACGGCTGTGGCGACTTCCGGGATCGTGTTTGCGTTTAACGGTTTCCAGAGTCCGATCAATATGGCGGGGGAAGCAAAGAATCCCGGGAGATCGATTCCCATTGCGGTTGTGGGGTCTCTGTTAGTGGCTACTGTAATTTATGTGCTTTTGCAGGTCGCGTTTATCGGAGCCGTTGACCCTTCGATGATTGCAAATGGCTGGAGCCATCTTAATTTTAATTCTCCTTTTGCCGATTTGGCGATTGCGCTGAATATTAACTGGCTTGTGATTGTTTTGTATGCGGATGCGTTTGTATCACCATCTGGGACGGGGATTACGTATACAGCGACAACTTCCCGGATGATTTACGGCATGGAGAAAAACAAATACTTGCCGAGCGTGTTAGGGAAGCTGCACCCGATTTACGGCGTCCCGCGCCAAGCGATGTTCTTTAATTTGGCTGTTTCATTCATATTTTTATTCTTGTTCAGAGGATGGGGCGTCTTAGCTGAAATCATCTCGGTGGCAACGTTAATTTCATATATTACCGGACCTGTTACCGTTATGACCTTGAGACGGACAGGAAAAGATTTGTATAGGCCGCTTCGCTTAAAAGGCTTAAGCGTGATCGCGCCGCTTGGTTTTATCTTTGCGTCACTCGTGCTGTACTGGGCGCGCTGGCCGTTAACAGGACAGGTGTTATTTATTATCCTGATCGGTCTGCCGATTTACTTCTATTATCAGGCGAAAGCGAAGTGGAAAGGCTTTCGGCAAAACTTCAAAGGCGGCGCCTGGATGGTCTTTTATCTGTTATGTATGATGATGATTTCATACCTGGGCAGTGAAAAATTCGGCGGCCTGAATGTCATTACTTATGGATGGGATATGGCGGTTATTGCCGTTGTATCATTAGGTTTCTATGTGTGGGCGCTTAAGAGCGGCTTCCAGACAGAGTATTTAAAGGATGCGAAAGAGATCAATGATCAGCTGGCAGGTGCGCAGGCTGAAGCCGCTGCCGGGAAAGAATAAAATGATATAAAAAAACCTNNAGGTTTTTTTATATCATTTTTGTTACTTTTTATAGGATTTTTTCACATGATGAAACACATCCGGGTAATTCGTAAACACCCCGGTAACTCCCAAGTTCAGCAGATGACGCATATCAGGTTCTGTGTTCACAGTATAAGGGTGCAGCAGAAGGCCGTGGCTGCGGATTTTTCGGACATTTTCAGCGTTCAGCGCTTTATAATCCGGTCCCGCCCCAACCGCGTATGTTTTCATTTCTGCTAACTCAGAATCTGTCATAGATGCAATCTGTTCTGCTTCTAATAACTGAACAGTCGGCAAGTTAGCATTCAATTGATGAATTTTTAACAGGCTTTCTTTACTGAAAGATTGAATGATAACTTGTCCCGGCTTTTTATGTTTTCCTATCAGTTTATGTTTTTGTAAGGAAGCGATCAGTTTTTCTTCCATACCAGGATACGTATCAGGCGATTTTGTTTCAATGTAATAGTTGGCATGCTTTCCGAAATGGTCTAATACCTCATCCAATGTAGGAACTTGAAGGCCGACGTACCGAGCCTTTGCTTTTTCCGGATAGGCTTCATTAAACCATGATCCCGCGTCAAGCTGCTTGATTTCTGCAAGCGTGTAGTCTTTGACCCAGCCTTCTCCGTTTGTGGTACGGTCTAATTTTTCATCATGCATCACAATTAACTTGCCGTCTTTTGTCATCTGTAAATCCAATTCAATATAATCGGCTTTCATTTTTTGGGCCGTTTCGTAGGACAATATCGTGTGCTCCGGCACATATCCGGAAGCTCCCCGGTGAGCGACAGTCAGGATACGGTCAGGAGACAGCAGGTTCCCCTTTGACTTGGCAGAGACAGGCGGACAAATAAATGCCACCAAGCTAAAAGACAACAATACCAAAACTAGTAATCTATTTTTCCTCATTCTATAATCCCCCTTAAGTTAAACAGTGCAGCAATTGTGACCCATCCCCATCATAAAAAAACGATATGAATAGCGTTTTTAGAAAATATTAATTTTTTATTTATTTTCGTTAAGATTTTTTCAATTTTTGCTGCTGTATGGACGAGCTTAAAATCATAATACTTTCTTAAACATGCTCCGCTCTTTTTCCTGTATTCCATGTTAGCGACAAGAACACAATAGCCAGCACACAAGAAGAGATAAGCATGATAAAGCCGCCAGTCCAGTCATACTGGTCAACGACAAATCCCATTACCGCATTGGCGAAGGCTGATCCTCCGATATAGCCAAAGAATCCGGTCAAACCCGCAGCTGTTCCGGCGGCTTTTTTCGGTGCGAGGTCAATGGCTTGCAAACCAATCAGCATAACAGGTCCGTAGATTAAGAAGCCGATGCTGATGAGAGCAATGTTATCTACCAACGGATTGCCCGCAGGATTTAGCCAATACACCAATACGGCGATGAAAACACCCGCCATAAACAAAACGCCTGCCGGTGCGCGGCGGCTTTTGAAAAAGCGGTCACTGATCCAGCCGCATAAGATGGTTCCCGGAATTCCTGCATATTCATAAAGGAAATAAGACCAGCGAGAATCTTCCGGAGAAAATCCTTTTGCTTCGGTTAAATAGGTAGGCGCCCAGTCGACGACACCGTACCGCACAAAATATACAAACACATTCGCAAATGCGATATACCAAAGAAATTTGTTGTTAAGAACGTATTGAAAAAGGATTTCTTTGGTGGTCATTTCTTTTTCTTGATCTTTAAAAGCGTGTTTCGGGTAATCATTTCGATACTCTTCAATTGGCGGAAGACCGACAGATTGAGGTGTGTCCCGAACAAGAAGAACAATCAAAAATGAGATAATAATAGCGATGATAGCCGGAAAGAAGAACACGCTTTTCCAAGTTACAAACATAGCGATTCCAAGAGTGACAAGAGGCGCAAGAATACCGCCGCCTATATTGTGGGCGACATTCCATATCGACATTTTGGTGCCGCGTTCACTGATGGAAAACCAATGGGCCATCGTCCTTCCGCATGGAGGCCAGCCCATTCCTTGAAACCAACCATTGATAAACATAAAGATAAACATGATGGTGACGCTTGAGGTCACCCAAGGCATAGAAACAAACAAAATATTGACAATGGCAGATAAAAATAAGCCCGTCGCGAGGAAATACCTCGGGTTACAGCGGTCAGACACCATCCCCATGATGAACTTACTGAATCCGTAAGCAATGGACACAGCGGCAAGCACCAATCCCAGTTCAGATTTTGAAAACCCTTCTTCCTGAAGATATGGGATCGCAAAAGCGAAATTTTTCCGAAGCAGATAGTAGCCTGCATAGCCTATGAAAATCCCCATAAACACTTGCAGTCTTAAACGCTTGTAAGCTGCATCCGTCTTTGATTCATCCAGTCTCTCGATATGCGGAGCCGGTTTGAAAATATTAAACATATAATCCTCCCCTTTATTGGAAATAGTTCAGTATGTCTGTACGACATTCCTCTCTTCAAAAAACAAAAAGAGCCAGAAAATCCCCCTTTCAAAAGGGGTGGTATCTTCTGGCTCTCCTCATCTCCGTCCAACTTATTAACTTGTGTGTGATAGCGCTTTCTTAAATTATCACAGTCCGCAGAAAATGTAAATAGTTTGTCACATTTCAATTTTAAAGTTTTTTAGATTAAAGGTCTGAGATGTGAGACAGCGGTGCAAGGCTGTTTTTTCAGGGACTGTAAAGGGTAAGTGGTAAAGGAATATACTGGGATGTCGATTGAAGGCCGTATACAATCTACTTAAAGTATTATAGGTTTTGTGAAATGTTTGTGTAAAAAATATCTTTTTAGTGATCATATCCTTAAGCAAACATATGATGAAGTGATATAAGAGGAGGTTCTTTTATGGATGAGTTAGATCTTGCGTTTGTCGTTTTGCCGCTTGGCATTATTGTATTATCCATCGTGGGGACGTATTTATTTAAAAAAAAGTACATTATGCCGTTGTTCAGTTTGATTATTTCTCTTGTTCTCACTTTTACTGTTTTTAATGCTTCTTTTTTAGGATGGGCTGTTATTTATAGCTTGGCCTCACTTGTTGTTTCGTACATTACGATGGCTGTGATACAAAGAAAATCATTATGAACTCAGCAGTTAATGAAAAAAAAGCTGTCATAAATGTAGCATGTTCTATTGCTTGATTCTGATGATGGAGGGATCTGGAAAGGAAACTGCATCTGTATCTAATAAGAATATAAAGAAAAGCAGATCGGATGTGGATCTGCTTTTCTCATTTACAAAGAATGTGAGAAAGGAATTTATACCAATGCAGATTTATTTATTAATGCTGTCTTTATATTTATTTTCTAAAATAAATTCTATCATCCCAACAATCCTAGCGTGTTCAGATTTCTTTTTGAAGTTTTGGGAAATTTGAATGGCTTTTGCGTTTTTAAAGCAAGAGGCGAGCCAGATGAATCCTATCACGACAAGAAATAATCTGAAAGATAAACTCCATACATGGGGCATTTCATTAGTTACAAAATACATAAATAAAGTAACCAATGTTCCATAGACTACGATTTTTATACTATGGATAAGTGTCAGTTGAGGCTCGCTAAAGAATATTTTTAATTGATTAAGCATGAAAGAGTCCTGTTTTTTTAAAAAAGCCAGTAGTTCATTATCATTTTTACTATACTGTAGTAAAATGGATTCTGCTGTTTTTTGGGTTTCTTTGTATGTTTGTTGATCTAGATTCATACAGTTCCTCCTTAAAAATCAGAGCACTACATGATTAACTGTATCGTTATCATGTAGTGCTAAGCTATTATTTATTTGCGGAAGGGAATAAAGCTAAAAATGCACTTATAAACGCTGTAGCACCTCCTACTACTACTGCTTCAGGAGCAGCTGTTATTAAGACAATAACTCCTAATACCACACCCGCTCCTATAGCCGTGCCAGTAAGAATTGATTCCCAATCTGGTGAAAAAACTGTTTCTGTTTCTGGTAATTGGAAATGCTTTTGTTTTATTTTAAATGTAATAGTAGTAGTAAGTCCAGTTGTAGCCCCGTCCCCTGTCGGAATGTCTGGTGTATATACTTTAAATTGAATATCTAGTGAATCAGCGGATGGATGAATATATATTTCTATAAAACCATTTCTAACTGATAGACTGATGTTATTTAATAAATTTTGGTAAGAATCCATTTGTGATGCTGTTAATGACGTTTGTGTATCCCCTAACAAACCAGTAATATATGCCCCAGGTTTCCCATTTGTAACACTTATCGTATTTGGCGACCCTTCACTAGGTATTGTAGCTAAAAGTGAAGTGGATAAGATGATATCCAAATTCGGTGATGTGAAAATCGTTTCAGTCGTATCAAATTCAAACATAGCATTAGCAAGCCCCGTTAAATTGTCTAACGCCGGAATGCTGGACAGGATATTCGTTAATGTACGTAATCGAGCGTCGTAAACGGGGTCAGATGGAGGTTCAACGCTTGCAACAGCCTTATCTCTGCCGGAAAAGCTATCTTTATCAATCGCGATGCTTCCGTCTCCGCTCCCGATTGTTCCCTCATAAAATTGATCAAACGCCCAGTTATCCGGCATTGGGTAGCCGAGGTTGCCGCTGAAACCTGTTGACATATTTGCGACAAAACTATATTTTGTTAACTCTGCCTCTGCTGTTCGGATACAGATGTTTCGCGGGCCGTACACTCCGATCTCATATTTAGGCGCAGTAGAAAATGTCTGCATTTTCGCAAAAGCTGACTTGATTTCTTGGAAATAAGGAATAATTTTATCTGTTACTTCATAATCGTAGGCATCAAAATCGACTGCAAAATAAATGGTCGTTCCTGATGGGAAGCCTAGTCTGCGTGCCGCTGATGCAGCACTATACGCATCTCTTGTTCCTTGGTCTTTTACAAAGTAAGAGGATTCGTAGCCGCCGTCTTGATAAATAGGAAAGACTCTTAAGCCTGCGTCAAAAATGGTTGAAAGCTCTTTTGCCGTCAGTGCTTTTGATGCGAGGCCGCTGCTTGTACGCACATTTCCTGTCAAATATCTACCTACAATCTTATATCCGTTGTTACGCAGTGTTTGAGCTGTTTCTGCTGTTAATATAGTGGCTGTATCACAGGCGGAAGCTGT
This sequence comes from Bacillus atrophaeus, assembly GCF_001584335.1. Taxonomy (GTDB): domain Bacteria; phylum Bacillota; class Bacilli; order Bacillales; family Bacillaceae; genus Bacillus; species Bacillus atrophaeus. The sequence continues at coordinate 146,986 of NZ_LSBB01000002.1, read as the reverse complement.
TCGTGTTGTGTCGCCTGAACTTGATAATAAAGCTTTAATTGTCGGCATATCCGCATAACCGGTTTGAGGCAGGCACATGAACTCTTGAAACGCTTTGACTGCTGAAACTACACCGACACCATATTTGCCGTCAAATTCACCAGGATCGAATGATTTACCATTACAATAAAGGGCATATTGGACAATCAGAACAAACCCTGTTCTCGAATCTCCGGGAGTCAATGTAGGGCATAGGTTTGTAGTGCCGTTGCCAAAGAAACCATTCGCGACACTTGTACTCATGCCCTCTTCTTTTTGCAGCGCATAAATGAGCGCTTTATTTGTGTCACGGGCATATAATCCATCACAAGGCATTAAACCGATGTAGTCATTATAATCTCGGTTTAAGTTTTGTTGAATCTGACGGACTCTTGAATTCCCTCCAGGTACAAGTCTAAAAGCGCTCATGTCCAATAAGGCTTTCATAATTAATGCTGTTACAACACCGTCCTGTGTTGTGAGACCGGCAGCTTTCTGAAATTTCTTTACAGCGTTTTCCGTTTGCTCAAAGAAAACGCCTGTAAATCCGCCCGGACTAAAACCTTTGCACCAAAGCGCTCCTTGCAAAATATAATTCATGTTGTTTGGTTCTGAATCAGGTGCTTGCCGTTTCAATGGCTTAAATAACTTTTGTGTCGTCGGACCAAAGTTATCGGCCGGTTCTGATATTCCCAGTTCAATTTGAAGGGCTCGTGTCAGCCCGTAGATCGTCTGCCAGCCTGTTTTCCCATTCTCTTCCACGGTGTTGTACCCATGCTTTCCGCCGTATGTTTCGTTCAGCCATTCCTGTGTTTGTAATACCATTTCATCCATCGTAATTCCTCCATTCTGTTTTGTGCGTTCATTCATAGGTGGCAAACATAGGACAAAAGGAAAAAAGGATGCTGGTTATGCATCCCGCCTGTAAATCCGTTCCTCCTTCTATTTCGGTTTTGGTTTCAGCTCTGAAATGTAGAGTCCCAACAGTGTAAGCGCTCCTCCCAGAAGAGCCATCCAAGTCATTCTCTTGCAGAATTTCAGCGCTTATGCCATTGATGGCTGGTGTGCTGTAAAAGGCGGCGGAAAAAGAAGCGGGATATTGTCTTGATTTGCGCGTCAACGGAGGGACTCCTCCACAGGCGCTGATCAGCGATTCTTGTGTCATAGATGTTTGACAACTTTTTCATGAGAGTGAGATGATGGGTAGAAAAAAGAGGAGAGATTCATATGCAGCCTGAAGATATTGTGCGAAGCGGTCCGAATCAATACGTATGTAAGGAAGGAATCGTAAAAGAGCTTCAGGAGTTTTTGAATGGATTTCACCATCCTGTCGTGGTCACCGGAAATAAATCATATGAAGCGTTTACAACGTATACGGCGCTCCCTTCAGAATGGAAAGTGATTCAGCATGAGGGGTATAGCTCACCTGAAGCGATCCGCGGGATTGCTGAGGAAGCAGGTGAAGCAGATGTCTTGATCGGGATTGGCGGTGGAACGGTTTTAGACACAGCGAAAGCGGCGGCTGATCGTTTAGATATAGAAGTGATAACCATTCCGACGATTCCCGGAACATGCGCGGCGAGCACGCCGTTAAGCGTGATCTACGATGAACAAGGTAATTTTATCAGGGTGAATTATCATAAGCGCTCAAGTTATGTGACGCTCGTTGATCCGTTATTGCTTCTTTCTTCACCGATTGAATATGTCAAAAGCGGAATCGGTGATACTCTCGCCAAGTGGTATGAAGCGGAAGCAGTTGTCAGGAACACAAAGGACTCTCTTTCCTTGATGGTCCAAGCGGGTTTAAGGCAATCCGTCTATATTCGCGATATCTTATTGAACGAAGGCCTTCAGGCGGTGGAAAGCATTGAAAAAGGAGAGTCCTCCTCTTCTTTAACGAATGTCTTGGAAACGATTATTACACTTGCGGGCACTGTGGGCGGCTATGCGGGGCGCTATGGCAGAATGGCAGGGGCTCACGCGATTCATAACGGGCTTAGCTTTATTCAAGAAACCCATCATGTGCTGCACGGGCAAAAGGTCGCGTATGGAATATTGGTGCAGCTTGCCCTAGAAGCGCGGACAAACGAAATTCAGGAGATCATTCCGTTTTATCAAAAGCTTGGCTTCCCGGTAAAGCTGAGCGATTTAGGCATACTGGAAAATCAGGAGCAAGCGAAACGGGATATCGCCGCACATGCTTGTAAGCCGGAGGAATCTCTATGCTTAATGGGGGCATTTAGTGAAGCGGAAGTCATTGCGGCGATCGAGTCTTTAGAATAAAGAGTGAAAAAGGCAAAATAAGACCAGTTTCTTATCTTGCCTTTTTTAATTGGAAAATTCATTTTTCTAATATTTCAGTTTATAATGATTGGTGAATAGAGGAGGGCTAAAGACATGTATCAATCAAAGAAGGTTTTGTTACTGGGTTCAGGCGAATTGGGGAAAGAGGTAGTCATTGAAGCGCAGCGTCTTGGGGTGGAGACGGTGGCGGTTGATAGTTATGAGCATGCGCCGGCCATGCAGGTTGCGCATAAAAGCTATGTTGTTGATATGCTGAATCGGGAGCAGATCAGAGAAGTGATTGAGAAAGAAAAACCGGATTTGATTGTGCCTGAGGTGGAGGCAATCGCCACGGACGAGCTGTTGAAGCTTGAGGCAGAAGGATTCCGCGTCATTCCGAATGCGCGTGCGGCAAAGCTTACGATGGATCGGGAAGGCATCAGAAGGCTGGCGGCTGAAACCTTGGGTCTGTCAACGGCCGGCTATGAGTTTGCGGATACATATGAAGAATTCACTCAAGCGGCAGGTCAGATTGGCTTTCCCTGTGTTGTGAAGCCGCTTATGAGCTCTTCAGGCAAAGGGCAGAGTGTGTGCCGCTCAGAAGACGATTTGGAAGGCTGCTGGGAAATGGCAATGGAAGGCGGAAGAGTGAAAAACGGCAGAGTCATTGTGGAGGAATTTATTCCCTTTGAATCAGAAATCACGCTTCTTACTGTACGTGCGGTGAACGGTACTGCGTTTTGCGCGCCGATCGGGCATGTCCAAAAGGACGGAGACTATATTGAATCATGGCAGCCTCATCAAATGACAGAACAGCAAATTGAAGAGGCGAAGCATATTGCGAAGACGATTACGGATGAGCTTGGCGGATACGGTTTGTTCGGCGTAGAGCTTTTCCTAGCGAAAAATAAAGTCTATTTCAGCGAAGTGTCCCCCCGTCCGCATGATACAGGGCTGGTCACGCTCGTCACACAGCCGCTGTCAGAATTTGCGCTGCACATACGGGCCATCTTAGGATTTCCGATCCCGGAAATTACACAGCTTTCGGCGGGAGCGAGCCGCCCGCTGAAAGCGCCGGAAGAGCTGGCGGATTACACAGTAAGCGGACTGGAACAAGCTTTGGCAGTGCCGAATACCCAGGTTCGCGTATTTGGAAAACCTGTCACAAAAATCGGGCGCCGCATGGCGGTTGCGCTCTCTGCCGCGGACACAGTCGAAAAAGCGAGAGAAAACGCGAAGCAAGCACTGAATCATTTGACTGTAGAATAATTGAAAAAAGGCGGTTTCCCAAGGGAACCGCCTTTTTTCTTATATTTTAATTTCCACTTTCGCGTTTTTCTTGAGTTTTTCCACTTGTTTCACAAGCTTTTCCTGTTGCTTTTGCTGCTCAAGCTGCTGCTTGATCTGCGTTTTTACCTCAGACAGCTTTGGAAGCTTTTGACCTTCGCTGCTACCTTGCTTGGCGGCGTATTGATCATAATAGTCTTTCACTTCTTTATCGGTTACTTTATCTTTCGGTACTTCTTTTTCGACATATTTTTCGTATTTAATGTTGTCCGCCAGTTCTGATTTCAGTTTCGTTGTATTCAAACCTGCCTTTTTAAGGGCAGCGTTAAATTCTTTATCGCTTTTGTACTGTTTTTTGCTTTCGGCGAGTTGTTTGTCGACTTCTTTATCAGATGCTTTGTAGCCTTTTTTATTGGCCTCTTGAAGCAGAAGTGTCTGCCCGACGAGGCTGTTGATGGTTTGTTTCTTGATTTGCTTTGCTGCATCTTTTGAAGTCGGGTCCTGCCCGCTTTGCTGATATTGCGTTTGCGCGGACGTCAGCACGCTGTTATAGTCACTGCCCGTCAGTTTTTCATTATTGACAACGGCAACGGTTTTCTTATCGTCTGTTTTTTGCTTATCCAGCTTTTTCTGCATGGCTTCCATCTGCTTTGCCTGATCCTGCTGCTGTTCAGTCTGAGCTGATTTTGTTTGATCCGCAGCGTTTGCTTCTTTTTTTCCTTCGTCATTTGATCCGCAAGCTGTTAGAGCCAATGCCATTGCACCTATTAATAGAGGGGACATCAATGATTTCATCGTGTATCTCCTTTCATCAATCAATAAAATGATCTAGTGCGCATTCTAAATGATCTTGAGTGAAAAAGAAACCATTTGGGCGTAATTTTCCAATTTGTAATCAGATTGAAACGTTTCGTAATGTTTTTAATCTATATTAGAAGACTATATACCGGAAAAAGCGAATATGAGATAATAACTGGGTATATTTTCTTATATGAAATCGTGAGAGATTAGAGCAGCACTCGCTCTGGGTCAATCTTGCGCTTTACATAGCAGCTATTTTATTAAGGGAATTGGAAGCCGTTTATTATTGAAGAAACCTATTTTCGGGGCTGCCGGTTTTACTTCCAATGAAGAAAAATATGTACATAAGTATTTTCATGCATACTGCGGGTAACATTGTGTCTCCTGCATTAGCATTTCGAATTCTTTTATAAATGAAAGGGGAATTTCAATGTCACATAATAAAATCACAAGTAAAAGCGGTGCGCGTTTTTATCAAGCTTATGATGAGAGTCTTTCTTTGTGGCCGGTGGCATATGACACTTTCCATGTCTCTACAAGTTTCGGCCAAACTCATATTATAGCAAGCGGTCCAAAGGATGCACCGCCGCTTATATTGCTGCACGGCGCTTTGTTCAGCTCGGTGATGTGGTATCCGAATATAGCGGATTGGAGCAGCCGCTATCGGACGTATGCGGTTGATATCATAGGTGATAAGAATAAAAGCATGCCTGAAAAGCCTTGCAATACAAGGGCAGATTATGCCGTCTGGTTATCGGAGGTGTTTGATTGTCTCGGATTAGAAAAGGCTCATGTTGCGGGGCTTTCGCTAGGCGGGCTTCATGCTGTGAATTTTGTCATGGAAGCACCTGAGCGAGTAGAGCGCGCTGTCATCATGAGTCCGGCTGAGGCATTTATACCGTTTCACCCTGACTTTTACAAATATTCAATGGGCCTCGCTCAGCCTGACGGAGTTGAAGCGTTTTTACAATGGATGATGGCGGATCGGTTTGATTTGCATCCCGCCTTTGAAAAGCAGTTTCAAGCGGGGATCATGTGGCAGAATCCGCAAAGAGGACTGAAGCCGAAAGAAAATGGATTTCCATATGTGTTTTCTGATCAGGAATTAAAATCGGTAACGGTCCCGATGCTGTTGATGACCGGGGAATATGAGGTGGTTTTTGATCAAGAATTGGCTTTGCGGCGGGCTGCGGCACTGGTTCCCCATATTGAAACAGAAATGGTGAAAGGGGCGGGCCATGTACTAACAATGGAGCAGCCTGAGTACGTCAATAAACGTGTTTTAGCGTTTTTGGGGGAATGATTTCCCCTTTAACGCGCCAGAGAGTGTTATAGATTGTAAGAAAGATTGGTCAATAGGTATGCGGAATGAGAGACTGCCCTTGTCCAAATCCTAATAAATGTAGTATAATGAAAGAATTTGGTGTGTGTATTTTCATGAGTCTCTATGAAAGTAATTGAATTCCATAAATTTAAGCTTTTTTATGAACCAATTGCCTTCTTTTGAAATATTCAGGATCAAAGGCTTTATATAAAACGGTTTCTTTTAGCGGAGGTGTGGATAAACTGTGAATTATATACCTAGTATGATTACAATTGGAAATTTTATTTGCGGGCTTTTAGCTATTCATTCCCTATTGTTTCATAACATTCATTCAGCAGTCATATTCATTTTTACCGGTATGTTTCTTGATTTTTTTGACGGTATGGCAGCTCGAAAACTGAATGCCGTTTCGGATGTCGGCAGGGAGCTGGATTCCTTTGCCGATCTGGTGACGTTTGGAGTGGCGCCGTCAATGCTGGCCTATTCTGTGTCACTGTATACGCTGCCGTTTCTCGGCATTTTTTGTGCCTTGGCGTACAGCGTCTGCGGGATGATTCGTCTATCGAAATTTAATGTGGAGCAAAGTAAATTGCCGACATTTATTGGTATGCCGATTCCCTTTGCGGGAATGTGTTTAACGATTTTAAGTTTTATTAACAATTCAATATTGCTGGTGCTGGGTACATGCATACTGTCTTACTTAATGGTCAGCAGAGTAAAATTCCCTCATTTTAAAAAACATGCAGCTGAAAATTTGGAGAGAAGAAGATGGAGTTAGTCCAAGATCTGTTATCTCAATATGGCTACATTGCCATTTTTTTTATGCTGACGTTAGGGATTGTCGGCTTGCCGATTCCTGATGAGGTGATGATGACGGTCGTTGGATATTTTACGAACAGTGATGTATTAAATTATGAACTTGCCCTGTTATGCAGCTTTTTCGGCGCGCTGGCAGGGATGATTATCAGTTATTTTATCGGCAAAAAAGCGGGGCGCCCGTTCATAGACAAGTATGGGAAATGGGTTGGGCTGAAAGAAAAAAGAATGGTGAAAGTGGAAAGATGGATGAAGAAATACGGTCCGTACTCGATTATTTTGGGTTATTTTATTCCGGGTGTCAGACATGTGACCTGTTACTTCTCCGGAATTGGCAAAATGGAATTTAAAACGTATCTTTCATTTGCGGCGATTGGCGCTTTTTTGTGGTGTTTTATTTTTATTACTATCGGAAAGTGTATAGGAGTTATCAATGTTTAAACATGCAGCCTTAAAGATTTTTTACCGATCATTCATTGAACTGACAAATAATCCTTTAACCTCCAGGCTATTAAAGCGTTTTTGTGAATCGAAAATGAGCAAACCGATGATACCGTTATTTTCAAAGTATTATCATATTAACTGGAATGACGTAAATGGGTCTGCGGCTGAATACGAGACGCTCTCAGCCTTATTTATACGTAATATTAATCTAGAGCTTCGGCCTGTTGCTCAAGAGGAAAACGCCGTTGTCAGCCCTGTTGACGGTGTGGTTCAGACGGTGGGGAAAATCAATTCGAATCAGACATACAGAGTGAAAGGGAAGGATTATTCATTCGCTGAGCTGACCGGATTTAATAGTATGGAACACAATTACAACGGCGGCTATTTTGCGGTTCTGTATTTGAGTCCCAGACATTATCATCGGTTTCACTCCCCGATCAGCTGTACTTATCAAAAGTTAGCGGAGCTTGGGAAGCGATCATATCCGGTGAACCAATTAGGTCTGACGTATGGCAAGGATGTGCTTTCTAAAAATTATCGGTACGTGTATGAGCTTACTGGAGAGAGGCAGAAAATGCTGATGATTCCTGTGGGAGCGATGAATATTAATACCATTGTGCAAACCAGTGCCAAGGATCATTTGAAACTGGGAGAGGAACTGGGGTATTTTTCGTTTGGCTCGACAGTCATTTTAATTTTTGAAAAACATGCTTTTGAGCCGGCCGCTGATCTGACAGAAGGACGGGAAGTGCAAGTGGGACAGGCAATTGGCTACGTGAAATAAATAAAGAGGCGCCGGCTTTTGATAAGCCCGGCGCTTTTTTGCTTTTATATAACGCCTTGAGAAACCATGGCATCTGCTACTTTTAGGAATCCGGCGATATTCGCGCCTGTGACCAGGTCTCCCGGCTGGCCATATTTTTCAGCCGCTGTCATACTGTCACGATAAATATTGATCATAATATCGTGCAGTTTGGCATCTACTTCTTCCGCCGGCCAAGACAATCTGGCGCTGTTTTGCGCCATTTCAAGGGCTGACACGGAGACACCGCCCGCATTGGCTGCTTTCGCAGGGCCGAAAAGAATTTGATTGCTTCTGAAAACCTCGATGGCTTCCAATGTAGATGGCATGTTCGCACCTTCTCCAACAGCCTTTACGCCGTTTCTCACGAGGATGTTTGCGGCTGTCTCGTCAATTTCATTTTGTGTGGCGCACGGCAAAGCGATGTCACATGGAATGGACCATATACCAGAACCGCCTTCGGCATACTGCGCTTGCGGATGCTCTTTCACATACTCGCTGAGCCGATGGCGTTCAACCTCTTTTAAGCGCTTCAGTGTACCGAGGCTGATGCCGTTTTCGTCATAAATATAGCCGTTTGAATCGCTGCATGCCACAACGGATGCACCAAGTTCTGCGGCTTTTTCCATCGCGTAGATGGCCACATTTCCAGAGCCGGAAACAACAACTGTGCTGCCTTCAAAAGTAAGGCCATTGTCTTTCAATAGCTCTTGCATAAAGTAAACCGTGCCGTAGCCGGTAGCTTCTGTGCGGATTAAGCTTCCGCCAAAGCCGGGGCTTTTCCCTGTTAATACGCCGGCCTCATAGCCGCCTTTTATTTTCTTATACTGTCCGAACAGGTACCCGATTTCTCTCGCCCCGACACCGATATCGCCAGCAGGCACATCCTGATCCGGTCCTATGTATTTACAGAGCTCGGTCATGAAGCTTTGGGTAAAGCGCATCACTTCTCCGTCTGATTTCCCTTTTGGATCAAAGTCTGATCCCCCTTTTCCTCCCCCGATCGGCTGGCCCGTTAAGGAGTTCTTGAAAATTTGCTCAAATCCCAGAAATTTTGTAATGCTGGCATTGACGGAGGGGTGGAACCGCAAACCGCCTTTGTAAGGGCCGATCGCGCTGTTGAACTGTACACGGAACCCGCGGTTGACCTGAACGCAGTCCTGATCATCAACCCATGGGACGCGAAACGTAATCATTCGTTCAGGTTCTGCGATTCTTTCAAGGATATTGTGTTTGATGTATTCTGGATGTTTGGCTAAGACTGGCGGGAGGGAATCGAATATTTCCTTTACTGCTTGAAGAAACTCTGCTTCATGAGGGTTGCGCTGCTCCACAGCTTTATACACTTTATTCACATAATCTGCTGCGGCCTGTAAGTCGGATTGTTTTACATCTTCTAAGGTAGGCATGTTTCAGTTCTCCTTTTCCATCAAGTATTAAAAAATAATGGAGATAATCTGACAAATAAGTTGATATGTTTTGTTAGATTTCATATTGTGGTACATTTTACAAGTTTGGCTATCTCTAATCAATATGGAAAATAGATGAAACTCATGCTGGTATGAGATGGATCACCATTCAAATGAAAAAACAGGGAAAAAAGCTTCAATAAATGCGGGAGAATAGAAACAAATGCAAACAGGAGCGCATGTAGAAAATCTGACAAACGAACAGATTGGCAGATGATTTCTGGCGGCGTATCATTGTAAGGGGTGATGATAATGGAAGAACAACTGATGAACTGGATACAGCATTTTCAGCATACGGGGGATCACGAAGCCCTCCTGAACCTTCGGGTAGCGTGCTGGCCGGTTGTAGAGACTCTCATTGGTGAGCTTGTAAAAGAAAATGAACCGGAAAAAGCAGATGAGCTGCGGCAAAAAGGAATGAAACGTTTTCCGTTTATCATAGGTAAGTACCGGCAAGAGGTGCAATTACCTATCGAGACGTTTTTGCGGAATACGTATCGCTTTTATTTTCAGCAGGTTATGCGAGAAAAATAAAACGAGGCGCTTTTTACATAAATTTTTATGTAAGATTCGGATTTCTCAGGTCCTATAAACGTGTTTTTTTCTATCTATCTTTCAGTATAAATTATAGACTGATTAGATTACAAAACCATCATAGAATCCCGATTCTCTTGAAAAAACTGCTCTATTCTTCAATTCGAAACTAGTCCTATTTACTGTTTAAGGCGTATTTGCATTCATGATAACCTGCTAAAAGATTCAATTTTTCAGGAGGTTATCAAATGAAAAATCAGAAAATCAGTCCGCTTTTGGTATTGGTTCTTACAGGTATGCTGCTATTCGGCTTGTTTATGCCTGCTAAAGCAAGCAAAGCCGCTGCGGAAAATGGAATCGACCAAGCAGTCAGCCTGAACAAAGGCAAAGAAGCAGAGGGAACACTAGAAAAACCTGAGCAGTCACAATGGTATAAAATATCTCCTTCAAAAGAGGAAATCTCCAAGGATTCTCACATGAAGCTGAAAGTAAAGAGCAATGAGCTTCTGGCAGTTTCTGTTTACTCCAGTAAAGAAAAGGCGAAGCAAGATGACACTTTTGATCAATATCGAGTGAGCACGGCCGCGGAACAGAAGGCTGAAGTCAACGTTCCCCATGCGTGGGAAGGGCCTTACTACATAAAAGTGGAATATCTCGGTGAAGAAGAACCTCCAGAAGGCGAGGTGCAATCCGAAGCACCGGGAAAAGCGACATATACGATCGGCTATGACGGGATCACAATTCAGCCATCAGATCAAGAGGCGGCTTCTCAGGAAGAGTGCCCGGTTGAACTGAGTGTGGATCAAAAAAAGTCAGGAAAGACGATCCTGTCACAGCTGCGCACCATTCGAGACCAATGGCTGAACAAGACGGAGGAGGGCAAGAAGCTGTCAGGGCTATACTATAAAACAGCACCATTCCTTGTCTCCCATCTGGTTGCAAACAAGGATGACCGAAACGCTGTTTATCAGAACCTTGTGACGTTAAAGCCGCTCTTTAAAGACGTGGCGGAAAACGGCGCAAACAGCTCACATACAGTAACAGAAAAAGAACAAAAAGCGATCAACAGCCTCTACAAAATGACCCTGCAATCTGTGCCTGACTTTATAAAAGAAGACATGGAAAAACAGGCTGAAAAGATCGGATTAACAAGCCTTGAAGGGAAATCGTCAGGCTATTTGATTTCCAAACAAAAGCTCGCGCCGGAAAGCGCCGGCCAAACGAGTAAAGTCATTGTCAAAATGAAGCATGGAAAAAGACTGAGCTCTCTGCAAAAAAGCATGAAGGGCTACGGCATACAATCAAATGAGGTATCCAGCCCGGATAAGAGCGATGAGCTGTTTGATGATATGTATTCACTGGATATCAAAGGTGAAAAAGAGTCTGACGGCACATTTAAAGCTCAAGCAGAAAGCACGGCGGAGAAGCTGTCCAACATGCCGGGTGTTGAATTTGCGGAGCCTGTGCAAACCTATCGCAGCCTTTCTAACGATGTTCAATATCCGCATCAATGGCCGCTTCATAACTCGGGAAAAGATGGCGGAAATAGCGGATCTGATGTGAAATTTGAGGCGATGCAAAATCTGCTCGGCAAGAAAACATTACAAGATACGCTGATCGCGGTTGTCGATACGGGAGTCGACAGCACTTTAGCTGATTTAAAAGGAAAAGTCCGTACAGATTTAGGCAAAAACTTTGTCGGCCGGAACGATAACGCGCTCGACGATCAAGGGCACGGCACACATGTATCCGGCATTATTGCGGCACAGCAGGATAACGGTTACTCGATGGCAGGATTGAATGCCCATGCACAGATCATTCCGGTAAAAGTGTTGGATTCTACAGGAATGGGAGATACAGAACAAATTGCTTTGGGAATTAAATATGCGGTCGATCAAGGTGCGAAAGTCATTAACCTAAGCCTTGGCGGCGGATACAGCCGCGTGCTTGAGTATGCCTTGAATTATGCGGCGTCTCACGGTGTCACAGTGGCTGCAGCGAGCGGAAATGAAGCCGCGCCGGAAGTTGGTTATCCAGCTTCATCACGCTATGCCATTTCCGTCGGAGCTACAAACAAGCTTGATGTCATATCAGAATTCTCTAATTATGGCGAAGGATTAGATTTGGCGGCGCCTGGATCAGATATTCCAAGCCTTGTTCCAAACGGAAATGTGACATACATGAGCGGGACTTCTATGGCCACTCCTTATGTCACAGCCGCGGCAGGTTTGCTGCTTTCTCAAAATCCAAGCTTAACACCAAGTGAAGTTGAAAAAATCCTTGATGAAACGGCCGATAATATCACATTTGACAGTGTGGACGGCGGCGGAGAAGCTCCGACAGATGAAAACGGTGATCCGATGACAGATCCGAAAATCCCCGGCATTGACTGGTACTCAGGCAACGGGCGTCTGAACGCGTTCCATGCGGTAAGCGCGGTTGAATTAGATATGGCAGTCAATCAGGTGAAGGATAATCAGCAAAAGGTCAAAGGTTCTGCAAAAGAAGGCACAAAAATCGAAGTGGTGAGCGGGACCAAGACATTGGGCACAGCAACTGCCGGAGCAGACGGAACCTATCAAGTCAAAATCCCGCTGCAAAAGAAAAACGCGGTTCTTCATGTGAAAGGAACAAAAGGAAAAGCTGAAACATCAATAAAGACAGTCGTAAAAGAAGGACAGCCCCCGGCCAAGCCGGAAGTCGGCTCAGTCACGGTAAATGACACGGCTGTCACAGGAAAAGCAAGCGCCAATGCCAATATTAAAGTGATGGATAAATCGAAAAAAGGATTGGCATCAGCTAAAGCAGACAGCAAAGGCAAATTTTCTGTGAAGATAGCAAAGCAAAAAGCGGGAACAGTGCTGTACGTCACAGCAACCGATACCACGAAAAAGGAAAGTGAACCGGTAAAAGTGGTAGTGGAAAGTTAAAGATAGCTTGATTGGAATCAGCTTGTTGATCGAGCCTTTTGAGGCAGGTCAACAAGCTTTTTTATTTGGGAACGGAAACTTTTGTTATATCTATCTCGTAACAAAGAGGAAGATAGAGTGATCAAAAAGGAGAGATTTCAATTGAAAAGCACGTTATTGAAAGTGACCATGCTGCTGCTCAGTATTTGTTTGTTGTTCACCCCCTTGACCGCCTCAGTCCAAGCCGCTGCCGGAGAGAAGGATATCAAACATTGGGAGCGGTGGATCAAACGAAACGCGCATCCTATAGAAATGTCAGATTCTTCACAGAAAGATTTGCGATTTTTAAAGAACGTTTTAAAAGATAAACGAATTGTTCAACTGGGAGAAACCACACATGGCGCTGCCGAGATGAACCAAACAAAAGTCCGTCTGATCAAATATCTTCACGAACATTTAGGCTATGATGTGATTGCATTTGAATCAGGGTTTTCCGACACCAATGCCTCTTATCGCAATATGGATCAATTATCTGCCAGGGGCCTAATGAAGGATTCTATTTTTGGTGTTTGGCACACTGAAGATGTGCTGGAATTATTTCAATATATCAAAGAACAAAAAGAAAAAGGAGACCCTCTCATTTTGACCGGTTTTGATATTCAAGATATGCCGGGCAAATTCAACAAGTCTGTTCATGATTTGTTTAAAAAAGTTGATCCTGCGAAAGCAGAGGAACTGACTCAAGCGGAAGACCAGTATTTCAGCCTTGTCTCCGACAGCAGCACCCTTGAAGAATTTCATAAGAAAAAAGTAGCGTTGGTTAAGGAATATAGTGAGTTATTAAAGTTTGTTGACAGCCATTCTTCAGCGTTTAAAGATCCCCGCCACCCAAAGTCTCTTGATATCGTAAAACATAGCCTCCAATTAAGGATGGAGATTATGGAGACGTATCTTTTACAAGAAATGAGAGAAAAGCTGGAGATATATCCAGAGCCAGACCAGATGGAGAATTTGACTTTCTTTTTGCGCGACAAGATGATGGCGGAGCAATTGGAGTGGGTGGCAGAGGAGTTATATCCTGATAAAAAAATCATGGTGTGGGGGCATAACTACCACCTGCGCAAGCAAAACACAAAGGTAATCAAAGACTGGATCCAAATAAGTGGTCCCAATATGGGTGATTATTTGCCGGAACGTATCAAAAAGCAAACCTATACCATTGGCATCTATGCGTATTCAGGTGAGAGTTTAGGTAATGACGGCACCATTGCGCCAGTCAATAGCTCGCATCAGCCAACAAGCTTGGAAGCCTTACTCAAAAGTGCCCGGCACCCATACACCTTCGTCGATTTCCTTCATACGAAAAACCGCAAAGGCACATCATGGATCTATACTCCGCGTACGGCTTTGTACTGGGGGAACAATGAAGAAGAGATGATATTAAAGGAGCAGTATGACGGTGTGATTTGGATTGAACATATTTCTCCTTCTGTTATTATCTAGTCCCGCATACTAGAGAAATTTAAAGTCCCTTGTCTAATAGCAGGGGATTTTTTTATGATGTCAGCAAAAATAATCAAAAAAATATTCTGGCTGTCATTTATTCTAATAAAGAAAGGAGCCGTGAGCCTGTATGTCTCATGAACAAATCATCCAAAAGACGATCGAGTGGATTGAATCTCATTTACACGAGCAGATGTCGGCCGAGGATATAGCGCATGTCGCCGGTTTTTCGAAATACCACTTTCACAGGATTTTTCAATCTGTGGTTGGGATGTCTGTCACTTCTTACATTCAGAGAAGACGCTTCGCAAACGCAGCGGCTGCCTTGCTGCATACAGACCATCGGATCTTAGATATTGCGCTGCTTTACCAATTTGAATCACAAGAAGCATTCACAAGGGCATTTAAGAAAATATATCATCTGCCGCCCGGTAAATATCGAAAAATCATGAAGAGTATCATATCGAAAAAGGAGGAATCATGGATGGAAAAGACAGTGAAAGGCTGGGTATTAAGCGGAAGCCACCCATTTCATTATGAAATGGGGGTTGATCATGAAAATGTTCATCAAGGAAAGGCATCGGGGTATGTAAAGTCTAAAACGGTACAGGATGCCGGTGAATTTGCGACGATGATGCAGCAGTTTAAAGCTGGGCGTTATATAGGAAAAAGAATCAGGCTCTCGGGGTTTATTCAGACGAAACAGGTTCAGCAATTTTCCTCACTTTGGATGAGGGTGGATAGTGCAGCGGGAGATATTCTTCAATTCGACAATATGAGTAATAGGCCGATTACCGGGACAACGAATTGGAATTATTATTCTGTTGTGTTAGATGTTCCGGAAAATAGCGCTGTAATTTCATTTGGCGTTTTATTATCCGGTCCGGGCCAGATTTGGATTGATCAAGTGTCTTTTGAAGAAGTGGATGAACATGTGCCGTCTACGAACATGGAAATGGCTTCTGAACTTTTGGAAGAACCCGTGAATTTATCGTTTGAAGAAGAGATGGAGTAAGAGAAACAGCAAATCAACCTATTAGTAAATTAATGGGAAAAATCGTATAAAAACGGTCAAAATCCTTTTCTGCCCCCATGTATCAGCCATTCTGCGTAAAAATAGAGCGTGGGCTGATATGTTCAACTTTATGGTGTTTTCCTGTATGATATAGTAGAGTATGCAAAGAACTTAATTATAATTGAACAGGGTGTTTGAAATGGAAAATAAATACAGAGTATTACTTTATTATAAATATGTTCCGATAGAAGAGCCGGAGGAATTTACGGCTCAGCATTTGTCGTTTTGTAAAGAACTTGGTTTGTTAGGCCGTATCCTTATTTCAGCAGAAGGGATTAATGGGACAGTCTCCGGTACGTTCGAACAAACTGAGCAATATATGCAGGCGCTGAAAGCGGACCCGCGGTTTGCTGATATGCCGTTTAAAATTGACGAAGCCAGCGGCCACGCGTTCAAAAAAATGCATGTCCGCCATCGGGATGAGCTTGTCAGCCTTCGTTTGGAAGATGACGTTGACCCGAATGAGATCACAGGCAAACATTTGAGCCCGCCGGAATTCTTTGAGCAAATGCAGTCAGATGATACGGTTGTCATTGATGCCCGTAATGATTATGAGTATGACTTAGGCCATTTTAGAGGGGCCATCAGACCGGATATTGAAGCCTTCCGCGAATTGCCGGATTGGATTCAAGACAACAAAGAAATCTTCGAAGGCAAAAAAATTCTGACCTACTGCACAGGCGGAGTCCGCTGTGAAAAGTTCTCTGGCTGGTTAATGAAAGAGGGCTACGAGGATGTGTCCCAGCTTGACGGCGGAATCGTCACGTACGGGAAGCACCCTGAAGTACAAGGGAAGCTATGGGACGGTCAATGCTACGTCTTTGATGAAAGAATCAGCGTGCCCGTCAACCGTGTGGAGCATGTGATCGTGGGGAAAGACTGCTTTACGGGCGAGCCGTGCGAACGGTATGTAAACTGCGCTAACCCGTCATGCAATAAGAAAATGATCTGCACTCCGGAAAATGAATACAAGTATATGCGCAGCTGCAGCCACGAATGCCGCACAAATCCGAGAAATTTATATGTAAAAGAACACGGCATGACTGCCGAAGAAATCAACGCCAGACTGGCAGCGATTGAAACGGAAGATCAGGCGTCTGCTGAATAAAATATATGTTAAAACCTCTGAGACATGGTCGTCTCAGAGGTTTTTTTATACGTTCGTATCAGAGACTTTCTGTTTGTCCGTAATCTTTTGGCGGTGTCCAATCCTTTTCGCGGAAGACTTTTTCCCATTTAGAGACAACGATGCAGGCTACCGCGTGTCCGGGTACGTTGACACCGGTTCGGGCCATATCCATGATACGGTCCACACCCGCAATGATGGCGACACCTTCAGCCGGCAGCCCGACGGCGTTGGCTGTGGCCAAAAGAACAACAAGTGAGCCTGAAGGAACGGCTGCGATGCCTTTACTTGTCATAACAAGCACAAGCATCATAAGCAGCTGCTCTGAGACGGACATATCCACATTGAAAGCTTGAGCCAGAAATATACAGGAAACTGATAGATATAAACTGGAACCGTCACAGTTTAAAGACAATCCTGATGGAACCACAAATGAAACCACTCTTTTCGGGCATCCGTACTTCTCCATCCGATCCATGAGCTGCGGCAAGATCGTTTCCGTACTGGTGGTGGAGAAGGCGATGAGAAACAGATCCCAGATCATTTTCAGCACTTCAAAATATTTGATTTTAAAGATGAGACCGACAAGCGGGAATAACACAAAGAGGATAATGAACAGGCCGAGAAAAACCGTACCGACCAATTTTAGCATTGGAAGCAAAAGCTCTATTCCGAATTGGCCTACAGAAGCGGCCATGAGGGCAAGCACACCGATCGGCGCTGTGACCATAACGATTTGAGTCAGCTTAAACATAATTTGGGCTGTGGCTTCAAAAAAATTCATCACAGGTTCAGAGGCTTTTCCGATCCCGGCAGCTGCCACACCGAATAATATCGCGAAGAAAATGACTGCCAGCAGATCATTTCTCGCCATGACATCAATAATGTTAGTGGGGATGATGTCGAGGACCATTTGTTTAAAATCAACGACTTTTTCAGTATAGCCAGACAGTTCTCCGATATCTTTTTTCGCCAGATGAGAGAGATCAAGTCCGACACCGGGCTTTAATACGTTGGCCAAAACAAGTCCGAGACCTAACACGATGGTGGTAATGACTTCGAACCAGATAATCGTTTTCACACCGAGACTTCCCATTTTTTTCATGCTTCCGCTTCCGGCAGCCCCTATCACGATCGTTGAAAACACAATCGGCACTACAATCATTTTAATCAGGCGGATAAAACCGTCTCCGACCGGCCTTAACGCCATACCGAAATCAGGAAAAAAATGTCCGATAACTGCTCCGATAGCCAACGCGATTAAAATCTGAAAAGCAATAAATTTTTTCAAAGCAATCCCCCTCATATAAACTGGTGTTAACTTCCATAGTAGGGACATTCGTTATTTGATTGAAATCACCTCCTTAATTGTTTAAAATTGTGTCACTTTTCTGACAAGTTGAAAGGTTTTACTATTTTATTTTGATAACGTTTACATTATGATAGGGAATACAGAGGAACCAAAAAATCCCCCGTTTACAGGGGGATTAGTTCATGCGTATACGCTTCATCTCTTCTTCGGTTCTATTCGTAAAGATCATCGGTGTAATCGCTGAAGCCGCGTGTTCTTTTATACCATTCAAATTGAACGTTAAAAGCCGCTGTCCTTGTTTGACTTTTTGTCCGGCGACTGGCGTCATTAATACCCGGCCAAGCTGCTGTAAGATTTGGAATGCTTTTTTAACATGGAAGCCTCCTTTTCTACATGAAATTATGATGTGCGGTATAAAGATTGATTCTTTAATTTTTGCCCTGCTTTTTTATCGACGATAACGGTTACATTGTGATGCGTTTGCAGAATGGAGGCCGGCATGTCCGGAGTGACGGGGCCTTCAGCCATTTGCTGAATCGCGTCCGCTTTCTCTTCACCGTTTGCTAATAAGACAATGTGCTTGCTGAATTCCATAATCGTTTTGATTCCCATTGAAATCGCGAGTCTGGGAACGAGCGCAGTATCGCCAAAAAATCTTGCATTTGCTTCGATTGTGCTTTCTGACAGCCGGACTACTCGTGTTCTGGCTTCCGGATCAGAACCCGGTTCGTTAAAGCCGATATGGCCATTAGAGCCGATCCCGAGAATTTGAAGATCAATTCCTCCTGTGCGGCGGATGAGATCCTCATACTGCTTGCACTCAGCTTCAAGCTGAGGGTGATCCCCTTGAGGAATGTGAATGTTGTCCGGGTGTATATTAACGTGCTGAAAAAAATGATCATTCATAAATTTGTTATAACTTTCAGGATGTGATCGAGAGAGCCCAACATATTCATCCAGATTAAATGTAATAACATTTGAAAAATCAACATCCCCGGATTGATAATCCAGAATGAGCTTTTTGTACAGGCCGATCGGCGTGCTGCCGGTTGCCAGTCCGAGAACCGCCGACTCTTGTGTTCGAACGCACTTCTTTACAATGTCAGCGCTTACTTCACAAAGATTATCATAGTGGTCTGCAATGATAATATTCATGTGGCACCTCCTATTTTGATATAGACAAATATGAAATTTGTATTAGTGAATTGAATATTTGTTACTACGAATTTAGCACCTTAAACAGGAAGCTGTCAATATCATTTTCAGATAATTTGTTATGAAAGGATGATACCAATCTTTTATAAATCATTTGTAGATGATATTATTAGGACAACCATAGAAGATCGTTATGTATTCAGGATAGGGAGGAACGCTATGACGGCTCTATATTCAGTTATCAAGTTTAAAATCATTGAATTGATCAAGTCAGGCAAATACCAGGCAAATGATCAGCTGCCGACAGAAAGTGAGTTTTGCGAGCAATATGATGTCAGCAGAACCACTGTGAGACTGGCTTTACAGCAGCTGGAGCTGGAGGGGTATATTAAGAGAATCCAAGGAAAAGGAACATTTGTGTCAGCGGCAAAAATCCAAGCGCCGATTCCGCATAAGATCACGAGTTTTGCAGAACAAATGAAAGGGCTTCGTTCAGAGTCAAAGGTGCTTGAGCTTGTTGTGATACCCGCTGATCACTCCATCGCGGAGCTTCTGAAAGTGGAGGTAAATGATCCCGTTAACAAACTGGTCAGAGTAAGATATGCGGAAGATGAGCCTTTGCAATATCACACGTCGTATATACCGTGGAAAGCCGCTCCGGGATTGGGTCAGGAAGAATGCACGGGATCGCTGTTTGCTTTGCTGAGGACAAAATACAATATACAAATCAGCCGCGGCACGGAGTCTATTGAACCGATTTTGACGGATGAAACGATCAGCGGCCATCTATTAACCAACGTTGGAGCCCCGGCATTTTTATCAGAGTCCCTTACATATGATGAAAATGAGGAAGTCGTGGAATACGCCCAAATTATCACAAGGGGCGACCGGACGAAGTTTATGGTGGAACAAACGTATCGCGTATAATTTTCAGAAGAAAGAAACCGCTTATTAAGTGCCGGTGCTCGACAGCTTTTTAATCGTTTAACTCACTTGAGTATGTGCTTTGTATTTAAAGCAGGTTTTAAAAGTGGATAAGTAAAATAACGAACGGTATAAAATCTTTAACACGAAGAGGTGTGCGTATGTTTTTAATGAATAAAAGAGTGCTGTGGGGATCGGTTGTTATTGCTTTTATCCTGTCGATTGCTTTTTATCCGTATCTTCCGGCTGATATGCCCATTCATTATGATGTAACAATTCAACCGGATATGTCGATAAATAAGATGATCGGTGTCTTGGTTCTGCCCGTTCTTATGATTGTTTTTATGTTTCTAAGAAACATGGCTGCCCGGCTTTGCTATGTGGTGTATGTTTTGCTAATCCTTCATATTGTTGTTTTGTGGTTAGCGTTACGTTAATGAAATAGCCGGAGGGAGCCCGGCTGTTTTTTCTTTATTCTTTTCCCTAATCGCCCTTCATCTTACAAATCATGTATTGTATAATAAACAAATATCATACTGAATATTGTGAAAATAATTTGTTGCAATCCAGTATAAGATCATCTTCTCGGTTGAGGCTAGTGAAACTGCCGGGTGATAAAGCAGCCTGTTGAAAGGAGAGGCGGTAAGGATCTGCTGATCTAAATTAACTGAAAATTTAAACAACTATGAGCAGAAAGGTGTGCGTGTCGTGAATAAGCTTATTGAAAGAGTTAAGGTAACTGAAAGAAAAGAAAAACCGGACCCATCTTCACTCGGATTCGGGCAGTATTTCACTGATTATATGTTTGTGATGGATTATGAGGAAGGGAAAGGGTGGCATCGTCCTAGGATCGCTCCGTATGAGCCAGTCACGTTAGCCCCGTCTGCTTCTGTCTTTCATTACGGCCAGGCGGTTTTTGAAGGGTTGAAGGCCTATAGAGCGGCGGATGACCGGATTTTGCTGTTTCGGCCCGATCAAAATATAAAAAGATTAAACAGATCATGCCGGCGAATGAGTATGCCTTCTTTGGATGAGGACGTCGTGCTGGAGGCGCTGACTCAGTTAATTGATTTGGAAAAAGAATGGGTGCCGAGGGAAAGGGGAACGTCTCTATATATTCGGCCTTTTGTTATTGCGACAGAACCATGTTTAGGCGTCAGGCCTTCAAAGAGTTATACATTTATGATCGTGCTGTCTCCTGTCGGCTCATATTATTCATCCCAATTAGAGCCGGCTAAGATTTATGTGGAAGATGAGTACGTCAGAGCAGTAAACGGCGGAGTGGGCAATGCCAAAACTTCCGGAAATTACGCCGCCAGCTTGCAGGCCCAGCAAAAAGCGAACGAATTAGGATACGATCAGGTATTGTGGCTGGACGCTATTGAAAAGAAATACGTGGAAGAAGTAGGGAGCATGAACATCTTTTTTGTTATCAACGGGGAAGTTGTCACCCCGGCGTTAAGCGGGAGCATCTTGAGCGGGATCACACGCGCTTCCGTTATTGATCTGTTGCGAAGCTGGAACATTCACGTCAGAGAAGAGCGGATCTCAATAGAAGAGATTTACGATGCATCAGTTCGGGGAGACATAACAGAGATTTTTGGGACGGGAACGGCTGCTGTTATTACGCCTGTCAATGAATTGAATTGGCATGGAAAGAAGCTTTCGATCAATGACGGCCAGTTCGGAAGAATCGCAGAAAAGCTGCATCAGACCCTTACCGATATCCAGCTTGGCAAAGAGCAAGACGCATTTCATTGGGTAGTGGAAGTATGATGAAAAAGAAGAACCTGCACGGCACAGGTTCTTCATTTATTTTGAATGGGTCAGTTTGGCAGCCGAACGGCTTTTTCGGTTCTTCGCGTAATAAACCGCATAACACAAGGCCATAAACGGCACACCGCAATATAAGGCGATTCTTTGGTTCGGATCAAATGCGATGCCGATGCAGGACGCGAGACATAATAGGAACGCGGCGATCGGCACAGCGGGATAACAAGGTGTGCGGTATTTTAAATCAGTGACTTTGTTGCCTTCTTCCAAAAAACGTTTTCTGAACATGAATTGGGATGCAGAAATGCCTATCCAGACCACAACGACCGCAAACCCTGAGATGGATACCAGGACCAGGTAGACGGTGCCGGGCGCGAACACACTGGAAAGCAATGATAAAATACCGCCGATCATACTGAAGATTAAAGCGTTAAACGGAATTCCTTTGGAGGTGAGCTTCGCAAAGGAAGGGTGCAGTGTTTTCTCTTTAGACAGTGACCACAGCATACGTGATGAAGCGTACAGCCCGGAATTAGCGGCGGAAAGCAGTGCGGTCAAAATCACGATATTCATGATGTCAGCGGCATAGGGGACGCCGACTCTGTCAAAGACGACAACAAACGGGCTTTGGATGACGCCCGCTTCTTTAATGGGAATCATTCCTGAAAGAACAAATATCGTTCCGACAAAGAAAAGCGCGAGCCGCCAAATGGTTGTTTTAATGGCTCTCGGTATGTTTTTTTCAGGATCAACGCTTTCTCCGGCGGCAATGCCGATCAGCTCCGTGCCTGAAAATGCAAAATTGACGGAGAGCATGGTCATGAAAATAGGAAGAAAACCATGCGGGAAGAGTCCTCCCTCTCCCATGAAATTTGAAAGCATCGGCGCGGTTTCTGAATTTTTGATCGGAATGATGCCAAACATTGCCGCTCCGCCTAAAATGATAAATAATAAAATGGCTAACACCTTAATGCTTGAAAACCAAAATTCTGATTCAGCAAAAAATTTCACAGAAAACGCATTTAATAAAAAGATCAACAGGCCGAATACAGCGCTCCACATCCAGACTGAGGTATGGGGGAACCATCGCTGCATCAGTAACCCGGAGGCGGTGAACTCAGAGCCTAATGCCACGGCCCATGTCAGCCAGTACAGCCATGCGACAGTGAACCCCGTTCCGGGTCCTATGTATTTCGCTGCGTAGGTATGAAATGCGCCCGTAACCGGCATGGCAACGGATAATTCTCCAAGGCACAGCATCACAAGGTATACGATTCCGGCGCCGACTAAATATGCGAGAATGGTTCCCGCGGGGCCTGCTTGATGAATCGTATAGCCGGAACTTAGGAACAGCCCGGTGCCAATGACGCCTCCCAGTGATAGCATAAAGAGATGTCTGCTTTTCATACTTCTCTGAAAGTTTGTCTCATTCTTGTTGTTATCGGATTTCATCTTTTTCCAACTTTCTTTAGAACGATTTTTATACCTATCTAATAAAAAATCTCATGTCAGGTGACACGAGACTTCGGTGAAACAACTTTTAGCATAGAATATACAAACTATTCCGATAAGTCAAATGGATTTTAAGATCTCGCCCAGTCAGCAATGGCTTTGATGTCCTCAGGAGTCGTTCTGCAGCAGCCTCCGATGAGCTGTGCACCACATTTATGCCAGTTTTGAGCGCTTTTTTCGTATGGCTCTGCACATGCCGCTCCGTTCCATGTTTTGGTGTCCGGATCGTATTGCTCGCCTGAATTCGGATAGACGATGATCGGTTTTGCTGTATTCTTTTTACATTCTTTAATTAATGAAGGAATGTATTGAATCGGGGTGCAGTTGATACCCGCCGCTGCCACTTGGCCGTGCTGATCGAGCCATTTTGCACATTCGGCAACCGGGGTTCCATCGCTGATATGCTTCTCGTCTTTTGCGCTGAAGCTGATCCAGGCATACGTTCCGGGAAATTTCTGCAGCAGCCTGACAATGGCTTTTGCTTCTGAGAGGCATGGAATGGTTTCACAAGCCAAAATATCAGCTCCGGCTTCAATAAGGGCTTTCATCCGCGGCATGTGAAAATCCATCAGTTCTTCCTCTGTCATCTGGTAATCTCCTCGATATTCGGAGCCGTCAGCAAGAAAGGCGCCATAAGGGCCGACTGACGCGGCGACAATAGGCTTCGGCCGGTCTGAGCTTTTGTGTTGTTCCCAAAACTCGTCCCTTGCTTCCGCCGCGATATGGACAGACTTCTGAATAAGCCGCAATGCCTCCGCTCTGCTTACCCCGCGTGCTGCAAAGCCTTCAATCGTAGACTGATAACTGGCGGTAATCGCGCAGTCCGCCCCAGCCGCGAAATAATCGGTATGAACCTGTTTAATAAGATTGGGCTGCTCCATCAGGATTTTTGCAGACCAGAGGCTGTCATTCAAGTCACAGCCCTTGCGTTCAAGCTCAGTAGCCATTGCGCCGTCTAATATGAGCATGGGAAATGTATCTAAAATGTGTGTAATAGGATTCATGGTATGCACCTGAACGCTTCCTTTCTGACTTTTTAAAAATATATGAAAATGGTAATGGACAGCTTCTTATTTGTCAATGACGGATTTCATCCCGTTAAAGTAATAAAAGGTGTTCAGATTGGTCATATCTGAACACCTTTTATATTATGATATGTGTTTATTTTTTGGATCTATTATAGCTTCAGAGTGCTCCCAGCATTCAATGCCGTCATGGTCTTTCAGCACATTTTTATAGAACACGGGATCTTTTCCTGCTTTTTTCTGACGCATATAGTCATGCAGTGCAGCAAACACAACTTTTGATAATAAGAAAATGGCAATTAAATTCACAACCACCATCAAGCCCATAAATAAATCAGCCAAATCCCAGACTAGCTGGACTTTCGAAACACAGCCGAATACGACCATTGCCAGTACGCCGATTCGATAGATAAATAACCACATTTTATTATTATTTTTGTTTAAAAATCCAATATTGGTTTCTCCGTAATAGTAGTTTCCGATTAACGCACAGAATCCAAATAATAATATCAGAATGGCAAGGAACCCTGATGCCCACGGCCCGATGTGCGAGCTAAGGGCGGCTTGGGTCAATGCGATTCCGCTTAGCCCCGGCTGGTGATAAGCGTCGGAAAACAAAATGATGAAAGCGGTGCTTGTACAAATGATTAACGTATCTGTCAGAACACCGAATGCCTGAATCAGGCCCTGCTTTACAGGATGGCTTGTTGTTGCGGTTGCGGCTGCATTCGGCGCGCTTCCCATTCCTGCTTCATTTGAAAATATTCCGCGTCTGACACCTTGCATTAACGCAGCGCCCAAAGCACCGCCTGCCGCCTGTTCAAATCCAAATGCATTTTTCACGATCAGTGACAGCACTCCGGGCAGTTGTGTAATATTTGTGAGAATAACGAAGAAAGCAACTCCGATATATAACACGGCTAACACAACGACGATATATTCAGATAGTTTTGCAATCCGTTTGATACCGCCAAAAATAATAGCGCCGAAGACAATGATTAAGATGATTCCCAAGGTGAGGCGGTCCGTTCCGAACGCGTTTTCAAATGCAATACTGATCGTATTGGATTGGACCGAGTTAAATACGATACCGAACGATAAGGTGATTAAAATAGCGAACAGTGCGCCCATCCATCGTTTTTTCAGCCCTTTTTCCATGTAGTAAGCCGGGCCGCCGCGGAAACCGTTTTGATCCTTCACTTTATAAACCTGCGCCAGCGTACTTTCAACAAAGCTTGAAGCCGAACCAATGATTGCAATGATCCACATCCAGAAGATGGCGCCGGGTCCGCCCAAGGCAATCGCAATGGCAATTCCCGTGATATTTCCCGTTCCGACACGGGCCGCCATGCTGATACAAAACGCTTGGAAAGGAGAAATATCGGTTTTAGACCGAGCTGCCGCGCCTTCTTTTAAAACGCGGACCATTTCTTTCAGCATACGGACTTGTAAGAATCTCAGCCTGAACGTAAAGTACATCCCTAAGGAAAGAAGCAATACAATTAAAAGTTTCGACCAAAGAAAATCATTTGTTGACCCAATGAATTCTTGAAGAATTTGCTGCATCCTATCACCTCTTGTTTCGATTTTTTAAAAAATGCTGAGCTCCCACTCTTGTGCGATATGCTTCAGGAGCATTCCGCCTGTCAGGCTGTTTCCGTACTCATCAATGGCCGGACCGTAAATACCGATGCCGCAGCCATTTTGAAAGGGCTGCTCTCTTCTCGCGCTTGGGGGAACCAAGGCCATGATTCCGCCGGATACACCGCTTTTGGCGGGCACGCCGACAAATGCCGCATATTTGCCTGAGGCATTGTACATGCCGCATGTCAGCATTAATGCTTTGGCCAGTTTTGCCACGTCTTTCGGAATTACTTGCTGTTGCCGGATCGGGTGATAGCCGTCATGGGCGAGAATCAATCCGATCAAAGCGATGTCTTCCGTAGTGCCTTCCATGGCGCATTGTTTAAGGTACACCTCTAATGTCTCTTCTACATCCGCTTCCAAAAAGTTTGTTTCTTTTAAATAGTAGGCCAGCGCCCGGTTTCGGTGGGCGGTTTCCCACTCAGACCGGAAGACTTCCTCATGAATCCCGGGCCGTTTGCCTATCATTCTCTCGATAACGGAGTAAAGATACTCTAATTTATCGTGTGCCGATTCTCCCGGAAGAAGAGAGGCGATGGTAATGGCGCCTGCGTTGATC
Organism: Bacillus atrophaeus; assembly: GCF_001584335.1. Taxonomy (GTDB): domain Bacteria; phylum Bacillota; class Bacilli; order Bacillales; family Bacillaceae; genus Bacillus; species Bacillus atrophaeus. The sequence goes on along the minus strand of NZ_LSBB01000002.1, from coordinate 120,691 downwards.
ATAGGATTAAATGGTTTTCCCGGCTTGTGTATTTCCAGCCGGATGATGGAATTAAACGCATCACCGGTCGGCTCAACGTCAACACGATCGAGCACATAGGAAATACCGCGGCTCATACATGCGGCGATAAAGCTGACCACTTTTGAGATGCTTTGCAGCGTGAAAGGAACTTTCCAATCGCCGGCATGTATCATCTTTCCGTCGGGCTCTGTTATACAAATGCCAAGCTGTGAGTCATTAATTTTTCCTAAAGCGGGGATATAATTCGCGCTTCGGCCATGGGCGGCAAAGGGGCGGTAATGGTCTACCCAGTCATTTAGAAGTGAAGCCCAGTCCGTTGTTACAGGACGCTCCTTTACGAGTTCTTTCATAAAATTCCTCCTATCTATAACGTGTTCATTAACATGAGGGATGCAGATCAAATTGTGAGAGAAGCAGCAGCGGAAGGGTGTTAAACGTTTTCATGAAATGGAAAAGGTATATTTACTGTATAATGACAACTACAGAATCATACAAAATACGACAAAAACATTTTTAAAATAAGCCGATGGATTTATAAAAAGGAGGTCCGTCCTTCCATACTGGGTCAAAAGAGATTTGCAGGTTTCCAGTTAAATATCCAAAATAAAAAAGGAGGAAGTGATCACGATAAAACTTGAGTATTTTCTAAAAAAAGACGGTTATATTTTGGCTCTCATGCTGATTACCGTGCCGCTTGCCGGCGAACTGAAATTTTATCCTCTGAATGAAGAATTCCGAATCAGCTTCGGCGCACCGGCTTTTTTCTTTTTCTTATTACTGTTAAGACATGTGCCGGCGGTGTTACCGGGGCTTTTGACAGGAACAGCTGTTGTCGCATTTCGTGTGTTCCTGGAATTATACGGCGGAGAACATGCCGAATTGATTTCCGTTTTGAGTGACCAATCGTCCAGCTTTTTCTTTTACTTTACATATGCATGTTTGTTTTATTTCTTAAAGGTAAAGCGTTTTCGTGATCGGCCGTTTATGCTTGGTTTTATTGGGTTTATGATCGAAATTGCATCTGATTGCATCGAGCTGGCCGTGCAATTTTTCATCTATGGGACGGTTGTGACACCGGAAAAAATAACAGATATTGCGGTGATCTCCATTTCCCACACGTTTATCGTTCTTAGCTTTTTTAATGTGATGAAGCTGTATGAGGCACAATCAAGGGAAAAGCAAACCCGAAGACAAAATGAGCACATGCTGATGATCGTCTCGAATTTATACGAGGAAACGGTTCAATTGAAAAAAACGCTGAAAACGACAGAACACGTGACAAACGAATCGTACCAGCTGTACCGGGAATTGAATGGGAAAGATGAGCTGCTCAGCAGCAGAATCTTAAGGCTGGCCGGTGAGATTCATGAAGTGAAAAAAGACAATCAGCGAATATTTGCAGGTCTATCAAAACTGATTTCAAATGAAAGCTTCAGAGATTATATGAATGCCGCCGATTTGATTCAGCTTGTCATTCGAATGAATGAAAAGTATGCGGAGTCTATGGGAAAAGATATTGCATTTCACCATTCGATAGAGGGAGAGCATACCGATTATCATGTATTTATCATTCTTTCTATTATTAATAACTTGACGGCTAATGCAGTTGAGGCAATGGGGGGCAAGGGAATGGTCGTCCTTAGGCTTCGTGAGCTTGAAGGAGGTATGGTAGAATTTCAGGTGGAAGACAATGGTCCCGGCATTCCTGAGAAAATCGGAGAAATTGTATTTGATCCGGGATTCACCTCAAAGTATGACGAATTTGGCACTCCCTCGACAGGAATCGGACTCTCATATGTAAAGGAAATCGTGACAGACCTTGACGGGGACATCAGGTTTCAAAACAAGCAAAACGGTGGTGTGGTTTTTACCATCAGGCTGCCGGCCCGGCATTTGATTCAGAAAGGGTGATTCCATATATGCGTTTTTTTATAGCGGATGATGACCGTGCGGTTCGTTCCATCCTGAGACAGATCATAGAAGATGAAGATCTGGGAGAAGTGGCGGGTGAAGCAGAGGACGGATGCCAAGTGGAAGGGCATACGCTGCATTTTAAAAAGGTCGATATTTTGTTAATTGATTTATTAATGCCGGTACGCGACGGCATTGAGACGATACGCCACCTTAAAGACTCCTACTCTGGAAAAATAGTGATGATTTCGCAAGTGGAAGCAAAGGAAATGGTGGGAGAAGCATATTCTCTCGGCATTGAATATTTTATCCATAAGCCTATTAACCGTATTGAAATGATAAGCGTTCTGCGAAAGGTGAGAGAACGGGTGGAGCTGGAAAACTCAATTGGAGATATTCAAAACTCCTTAAGCCGGCTGGTTAATCGGAATGAACCTGCAAACGCCCGCCCTCAAAATAAGAATGGCAAAAGCGTAAAAGAAACCGGAACCTTTCTTTTATCAGAGCTGGGCATTATGGGAGAAAGCGGAGCACACGACTTAATGGCGATTCTTCAGTATTTATTTGAGTATGAACAAGCCGCGCCTTTTGAAAAAAACATGCCGTCTTTAAAACAGATCTTCACAAATGTCGCAGAACGAAAACTCGGGGCGGCGGCATCACAAGCCGATATTAATCGGGAAACGAAAGCTTCGGAACAACGTATACGCAGAGCCATTATCCATTCGTTACACCATTTTGCTTCTTTAGGCACAACAGATTTTTCAAATCCAAAGTTTGAAAACTACGCATCGAAATTCTTTGATTTTCCGGTCGTCAGCCAGAAAATGAAAGAAATGCAATCCAACGATAAAAGACCTGTCGCACCTGCAAGAGTGAATACAAAAAAATTCATTCACGTGTTCTTTTTGGAAGCGAAGTATTTGAGTGAGAATTTCAGAAACGGAAGAGAAAGAAGTATGTAAACACTGGCAGCCGGTCTCGATCGGCTGTCTTTTTTTGTTCTGAATCTTGCCTGGAGCATAGGATTTTCCTGATCTTTTCCCTACAAAAAAAGAAATCTGAAAATAAAAATATTGACATATTGTTTATTTGTCTTACAATAAAACAAAAGCCTAAAAGGAAAGGAGAGAGTGTCAGAGGTTTGTTTATAAAGCGCTTTCATATTTCTGGGGCAAATCACCACAAACTATAGGAGGTTATATGATGAGCCGTATAAGGAAAGCACCAACAGGAATTTTAGGTTTTCCAGTTGCTCCTTTTAACACGCAAGGCAAATTAGAGGAGGAAGCTCTTTTTCAAAATATCGAGTTTTTGTTAGAAGAAGGTTTGGAGGCGATTTTTATCGCTTGCGGATCTGGTGAATTTCAATCTCTCAGCCAGAAAGAATATGAGCAAATGGTGGAAGTCGCGGTTTCGGCAGCCGGCGGAAAGGTCCCCGTATACACTGGAGTGGGAGGCAATCTCAGTACAGCGCTGGATTGGGCGGAAATATCCCAGAAAAAAGGCGCGGACGGCTATTTGATTCTGCCTCCTTACCTGGTGCATGGCGAGCAGGAAGGCTTATACCAATATGTGAAGACGATTATTGAAAGCACGGATCTTAACGCCATTCTCTATCAGCGTGATAACGCGGTGCTTTCTCTCCGGCAGGTCAAACGTCTGACGGAGCTTGAACAGCTTGTGGGCGTGAAGGACGGTCTGGGAAATATAGATTTGAATATTAATCTCGCTTATACGATAGGAGACCGTTTAGGTTGGCTCAACGGGATGCCGATGGCTGAAGTGACGATGCCGGCTTATATGCCGATCGGCTTTCACTCCTACTCTTCAGCAATCTCCAATTATATTCCGCACATTTCAAGAATGTTTTTTGAAGCCTTAAAAAACGGAGACCAGCAATTGGTGAAGGAACTTTATCAGCATGTAATCCTGCCGATCAACGATATTCGAAAACAAAGAAATGGATACGCTGTCTCTTTGATTAAAGCCGGTATGGAGATCATGGGGATGAATGTAAGAAATACAGCCAGACCGCCAGTCGGACCGGTAGAAAAAGAGCATTATCAACAATTAGAAACGATTTTAAAACGAGCGGCAGACCGATTTCCCAAAAAAGCCGCAACGGTGTAACGATCAATTTCAAAACAGGAAAGGGGCAATTGGCATGTCTGTGATGACGGAAAAAAACACATACCTTAATTATATTAATGGAGCGTGGGTCAAATCCCATTCAGGCGATATGGTAAAGGTCGAGAATCCGGCTGATATCCATGATCTTGTGGGCTATGTGCAAAACTCGACGGCTGAAGATGTGGACCGGGCCGCAGCGGCTGCAAATGAAGCGAAAGCGGCATGGAGAAAGCTGTCTGGCGCTGAGCGGGGCCAATACTTGTACAAAACAGCGGATATCATGGAACAGCGTCTGGATGAAATTGCAGCCTGCGCTACACGCGAGATGGGTAAAACACTGCCGGAAGCAAAAGGGGAAACCGCCAGAGGGATTGCCATTCTTCGATATTACGCCGGAGAAGGCATGCGCAAAACAGGCGATGTCATCCCGTCTACTGACAAAGACGCGCTGATGTTTACAACCCGTGTTCCTCTCGGGGTGGTCGGCGTTATTTCTCCATGGAACTTCCCGGTCGCAATCCCGATTTGGAAAATGGCTCCGGCATTGGTGTACGGCAATACCGTTGTCATTAAACCAGCGACAGAAACAGCTATTACCTGTGCGAAAATCATCGCATGCTTTGAAGAAGCGGGGCTTCCGGCGGGCGTTATCAATTTGGTGACAGGCCCGGGGTCAGTCGTCGGCCAAGGACTTGCCGAGCATAATGGAGTGAACGGCATCACATTCACCGGATCGAACCAGGTTGGAAAAATCATCGGGCAAGCCGCTTTAGAACGGGGAGCCAAGTACCAGCTTGAAATGGGCGGGAAAAACCCGATCATCGTAACAAATGAAGCCGATCTTGATGCCGCCGCTGAAGCAGCGATAACCGGCGCATTCCGTTCGACCGGCCAAAAGTGCACAGCCACCAGCCGTGTCATTGTACAAAGTGAGGTTTACGACAGATTCAAAGAAAAATTAATACAGCGCACAAAAGACATTACCATCGGTAACAGCTTAAAAGAAGACGTATGGATGGGACCGATCGCAAGCAAGAATCAGCTTGATCATTGCCTTTCCTATATCGAAAAAGGAATACAAGAGGGCGCTTCCCTTTTGATCGGGGGAGAAAAGCTGGAGGCCGGAGACTATCAAAATGGTTACTATGTTCAGCCCGCAATTTTTGACAACGTCACCTCTGACATGACCATTGCCCAGGAAGAGATTTTCGGACCGGTCATCGCCTTATTGAAGGTCGACACAATGGAAGAGGCTTTAGATATCGCCAATGATGTGAAGTTTGGACTAAGTGCTTCGCTTTTCACCCAAAACATCGGCCATATGCTGTCTTTTATAGATGATATTGAAGCAGGACTTGTTCGGGTCAACGCAGAAAGCGCAGGGGTTGAACTTCAGGCTCCTTTTGGCGGCGTCAAACAATCAAGCTCTCATTCCCGCGAACAGGGCGAGGCGGCTAAAGACTTTTTCACGGCGATTAAAACCGTTTTTATTAAACAGTAATGATTCCTTGCGTTGGAAAGGGGCAGTTGTCTCTTTCCAATCTCTATTACCGGCCAGCATATTTTTCTCTAAATTGATAAAGGAGAAGATGTTATGAAAAAAGACAATGCGAATTTTTCACCGGCGGGCAAAAAAACATCTGTGCGCTGGTTCATCGTATTTATGCTGTTTGTTGTGACGTCAATCAATTATGCGGACCGCGCGACGCTTTCCATTGCGGGTGATGCTGTACAGCAAGACCTTGGATTGGATTCAGTTGCCATGGGGTATGTTTTTTCCGCTTTCGGCTGGGCATATGTCATCGCGCAGCTTCCCGGAGGCTGGCTGCTTGATCGTTTCGGTTCTAAAACCATTATCGCCTTAAGCATCTTTTTTTGGTCATTCTTTACGCTGCTGCAAGGCGCGATTGGATTTTTTTCCGCTGGGACTGCTATTATCCTGCTGTTTACACTGCGTTTTTTGGTGGGAATTTCTGAAGCGCCGTCATTTCCGGGGAACGGCAGAGTGGTTGCCTCATGGTTCCCAAGCGCCGAGCGCGGCACGGCTTCAGCCTTCTTTAACTCAGCTCAATACTTCGCTATCGTTATTTTTTCTCCTTTAATGGGCTGGCTCACCCATTCTTTCGGCTGGCATTCTGTCTTTGTTGTCATGGGTGTCGGGGGAATCCTTCTAACTTTTGTTTGGCTTAAAACGGTGTATGAACCGAAAAAGCATCCGAAGGTCAACCAAGCTGAACTCGAGTATATTGAAAAAGGCGGCGGGCTGATTTCAATGGATGACAGCCGGGAAGAAAGCAAGCAGAAAAAGGAATCCAAATGGCCGTATATCAAGCAATTATTAACGAACCGTATGTTAATCGGCGTGTACATCGCGCAATATTGCATTACAACGCTCACCTATTTCTTTCTGACATGGTTTCCGGTATATCTGGTTCAAGCCCGCGGAATGTCCATCCTTGAAGCGGGGTTTGTGGCTTCGATGCCGGCGCTGTGCGGATTTGCAGGCGGAGTGCTTGGCGGCATCGTATCTGACTTTTTACTGAAAAAAGGCCGTTCACTCACTTTGGCCAGAAAAGTGCCGATCATTATCGGGATGCTGCTGTCTTGCAGTATGATCATCTGCAACTATACAGAATCTGCTTGGCTTGTCGTTGTGATCATGTCACTCGCGTTTTTTGGAAAAGGCTTCGGCGCGTTGGGCTGGGCTGTTGTTTCCGATACGTCTCCGAAAGAGTGTGCGGGATTAAGCGGCAGTTTGTTTAATACATTTGGAAATATTGCTTCTATCACCACCCCGATTATTATCGGTTATATTGTAAACGCAACGGGATCATTTAATGGCGCGCTCGTCTTTGTAGGCGCTAACGCGATCGCGGCGATTCTCAGCTATTTGCTGCTTGTCGGGCCGATCAAACGGGTCGTGTTGAAGAAACAAGAGCAAAACCCCGATCAATCACTGCCTGTCTAACAATTTTGAAAGCGTTTTACATGAGGAGGATGAAAAATGAGTTCACCAATACAGGAGCAGGTTCAAAAAGAAAATAGATCGAATATTCCGTTAATTTCTGAAATGAAGGTTATTCCAACAGCGGGTCACGACAGCATGCTTTTGAATTTAAGCGGAGCCCACAGCCCGTTTTTTACCCGAAATATCGTTATTTTAACAGACAGCAGCGGGAATCAGGGTGTCGGTGAGGTGCCTGGCGGAGAAAAAATCCGCCGCACGCTGGAGCTGGCAAAGCCGCTTGTGATCGGAAAATCAATCGGCGCGTATCAGTCGATTTTGCAAACGGTCAGGAAGCAGTTTGCAGACCAGGATAGCGGAGGACGCGGTATCCAAACGTTTGATTTGCGAACAACGGTTCACGCTGTGACAGCATTGGAAGCAGCATTGTTAGATGTGCTGGGCAAGTTTCTCAATGAACCGGTTGCTGCTTTGCTGGGAGAAGGCAAGCAGAGGGATAAAGTGGAGATGCTCGGCTATCTATTCTACATTGGTGACCGTAAACGGACGACACTGCCGTATCAAAGCGATCAGGAGTCAGATTGTAAGTGGTTCCGCCTTCGCCACGAGGAAGCATTGACACTTGAGGCTATTGTCCGCCTTGCGGAAGCCGCTCATGAACGCTACGGCTTTCAGGATTTCAAACTGAAAGGCGGCGTACTGCGGGGAGAGGAAGAAATGGAAGCCATCACCGCGTTATCAAAACGTTTTCCTGATGCGAGAATTACTCTAGATCCGAACGGGGCATGGTCATTAGACGAAGCGATCGAATTATGTAAAGGGCAGCATGGCGTGCTTGCGTATGCCGAAGACCCATGCGGGGCAGAAAACGGTTATTCGGCTCGCGAAGTGATGGCCGAATTCCGCCGCGCGACAGGGCTGCCGACTGCAACCAATATGATTGCGACCGACTGGCGGGAAATGGGGCATGCGATTCAATTGTATGCCGTAGATATTCCGTTAGCTGATCCGCATTTCTGGACGATGCAGGGCTCGGTGCGTGTGTCGCAAATGTGCCATGATTGGGGATTGACGTGGGGCTCTCATTCTAACAATCATTTTGACATCTCACTCGCCATGTTTACCCATGTGGCAGCCGCAGCTCCGGGCCGGATTACTGCGATTGATACCCATTGGATCTGGCAGGACGGGCAGCGTTTAACGAAACAGCCATTTGAGATTATCGATGGCTATGTGAAGGTGCCGAATAAGCCGGGGCTTGGGATTGACCTTGATATGGAACAAGTGGAGAAGGCGAATGCGCTGTATCAAAAAATGAATGTAGGCGCGCGCAATGACGCGGTTCCTATGCAGTTTTTGATCAATAACTGGGAGTTTAACCACAAACGGCCTTGTCTCGTTCGATAAGAATTGATTCTAAATATTGTAATAAGTTTTATTTTGTCTTACAATTGAACAACTGAAGGGGGAGTTGTTCGTGTATGAAGGTTTAGAAGAACTGAAAGTGGATTCAGTCAATCGTAAAACACTAGCTAAACAGGTGATTGAGCGGATCGTCCACTTATTATCAAGCGGCCAATTGAAGGCAGGAGATAAATTACCGACCGAAATGGAATTGATGGACATTTTACATGTCAGCAGGCCTGTCCTTCGAGAAGCATTAAGTTCGCTTGAAACGCTTGGTGTGATTACAAGAAAAACCCGTGGCGGAACCTATTTCAACGATAAAATCGGCATGCACCCGTTTTCCGTCATGCTTGCTTTAGCGCTTGATAATCTGCCGGCTATCATAGAAGCGCGGATGGCATTAGAGCTTGGATTGGTGACGATTGCCGCGGAGAAAATAAATGAAGATGAGCTCAAGCGTTTAAAGAAAACCATCGACGACATCGCCAATAGCACAGACAATAATTACGGCGAAGCGGATAAAGAATTTCACAGAATTATTGCATTGAGCGCCAATAACCCGGTTGTCGAAGGAATGATTCAATCGTTGCTGATCACCCATGCGAAAATAGACAGTCAAATCCCGTACAGAGAAAGGGACGTTACGGTTGAATATCATAAACAAATTTATGACGCCCTTGCCAAAAGAGATCCTTATCAAGCCCATTATCACATGTATGAGCATTTGAAATTTGTGCGTGACAAGATCATAAAAGGCATGGACGGAAAATAGCCGTAACACACCAGCCGCAGATTGGATTTCATCTTTGCGGCTTTTTTTATAATGAGTATAGAAAGCGCTTACGAATATGTGGAAGGAGTGTTTTTCTAATGGTTTTGAACCTCAAACAAAATCAATCGCCGCTTTACATCAAAGTGAATGCAAATGACAACGTAGCGATTATTGTAAATGACAGAGGACTGCCGGCAGGTACTGTTTTTCCATGCGGCCTTATGCTTGAGGAATATGTTCCGCAAGGTCATAAAGTGACTTTAACTGATTTGAAACAAGGTGCTGCTATTGTACGTTACGGAGAAGTGATTGGGTATGCCGACCGGCAGATCAATCGGGGATGCTGGCTGCAAGAAACTCTTGTAAGAATGCCCGCCCCTCCGGTATTAGAGGACCTGCCCATTGCAAACAGAGTGCCCGGCCCGCAGCCTTCCCTTGAAGGATATACATTTGAAGGCTATCGAAACGAGGACGGGAGCGCGGGGACAAAAAACATCCTCGGAATTACCACCAGCGTTCAATGCGTCGTCGGCGTCCTTGATTATGCGGTAAAACGCATCAAAGAAGACCTCCTTCCGAAATACCCTAATGTTGATGATGTCGTGCCGTTACATCATCAATATGGATGCGGAGTGGCGATCAATGCGCCGGATGCCGTAATCCCCATCCGCACGATTCAAAACTTGGCAAAGCATCCTAATTTCGGCGGGGAGGTAATGGCGGTCGGCTTAGGCTGTGAAAAACTCCTTCCCGCAAGAATTGTTCCTGGCGGCGAACCTGCAAATATCATTTCATTACAAGACCAGCAAGGCTTTACGAATATGATTCAATCCATAATGGAAATGGCGGAAGAGCGGTTAATTAAACTAAACAGCAGAACCCGTGTCACCTGTCCTGTTTCTGATTTGGTGATCGGCCTGCAATGCGGCGGAAGCGATGCCTTTTCCGGCGTCACGGCCAATCCGGCGGTAGGGTATGCAGCTGATTTATTGGTTCGGGCGGGGGCGACTGTTTTATTTTCAGAAGTCACGGAAGTAAGAGATGCCATCCATTTATTAACGCCGCGGGCAATCAATGAAGAGGTCGGGCACTCACTTATTCATGAAATGAAGTGGTATGACAGCTACTTGCAGCGTGGGGAAGCGGATCGAAGCGCCAATCCATCGCCGGGCAATAAAAAAGGCGGTTTATCAAATGTGGTGGAAAAATCATTAGGATCTGTGGCGAAGTCAGGCACAAGCCCCATTTCCGGCGTGCTGGGTCCCGGTGAAAAGGCGGATCAAAAAGGGTTACTGTTCGCGGCGACTCCGGCAAGTGATTTTGTCTGCGGAACACTTCAGCTTGCGGCCGGCATGAATGTGCAGGTATTTACGACAGGAAGAGGAACGCCGTACGGTCTGGCAGCAGCGCCGGTGATTAAAGTATCAACCCGGCATTCGTTATCAGAGCAATGGGGAGATTTAATAGATGTGAATGCGGGACGAATCGCAACGGGTGAGGCGAGCATAGAAGAAATCGGCTGGGAAATATTCCGGTTGATCGTGGACGTCGCCAGCGGCCGCAAACAAACGTGGGCCGACCATTGGGGGCTTCACAATGATTTGTGTCTCTTTAATCCATCGCCGGTGACTTGATTGATTTAGATTTATGGTAGTTATCACATGGAATGTATTGTAAAATGGTCTTAACTTATAAAGAACGGAGGGGTTCTGGTTTGGCATTCATAAGATTCCGTTTCACACTTTGGCACACTAATTAAATAGTGAACAGAGTCTCTGCCTGTGTGCGGGGGAATCGGGATTGGCCTGCCTATAATAAGGAGCCCTAATATTGTATGAAATAGGGGGAGGCAATGCTGCCTTCTTTTTTTGCGTCTTCAAAAATCCTTCTCCATTATCCTGAACCGCAGGCGGAGCCTTATATGTTAGCAAATAGGGAAAAGGGGAAAAGCAGATGACAAATCAGAACGAACAACAGTCCATTGAGGAAATTGTAAGACTGGCACATAAAAATGGCCTCATGGTAAACCGTGAAAGCACGCAAATTAATGAAACGGGTATGGATTTTCAAGTTGTATTTGCGGATGATGAAAACGGTGTGCCATGGGTGCTGCGAAAACCGCGCCGGCATGATGTGATTGAAAGAGCCGCAGCAGAAGGCAATGCTCTCGCCTTTCTCCGCAAACATCTATCGGCCTCTGTACCGGATTGGCGAATTCATACACCGGAACTGATTGCTTATCCAAGGCTTGACGGAATACCCGCCGCCGGTATTGATCTAGAAGAGAAACAATATGTATGGAATATGGACCATCAGCCGCCTTCAGATCATTTTGTCCGATCGCTTGCCGGCATATTAGCTGAATTACATGGGACAGATCCAGCGGCCGCGGCTGAAGCCGGCATTGAAGTGTTAAGCCCGAACAATACCCGGCAGTCAATAGCGGAATCCATGGATAACATAAAGAGAGAGCTGGGCGTATCAGATCACCTTTGGCGAAGGTGGCAAAAGTGGATTAGTGACGATTCATACTGGCCGGGGTTCTCCGCCCTCATTCACGGCGACTTGCATCCCGCGCATATGTTGATTGGGAAAAATCAGCGCGTGACAGGTCTTCTGGATTGGACGGAAGCAAAAGTCGCCGATCCGGCCAAGGATTTTGTCGCGTATCAAATGATTTTAGGCGAAAAAGAAACCGCGCGCCTGCTGAAGCATTATAGTGAGGAAGGGGGAAGAAGATGGCCGGGGATGCAGGAGCATATTACAGAAATGGAGGCTGCCTATCCGATCGATATCGCAAAGTTTGCGCTGCAGACAAAACAAGATGATCATATGGAAATGGCGCGGGAGGCACTTGGTTTGGATAAATGAAATGATCGTTCCGGCAAGCGGGCGGTTATGAGACCGGGCGATGGCTAATCGGATTCCATTTCAGCCTCTTTTCGTTTTTCTTGAATGGTAATGAATTTATCACCAACTATGCCGGCAAACATGAAAATAAGCCAAACATAAAGATTTACAACGTGCGTACACACTAAAAATAATACTGCCAGCGCAAGAATGACACCTTTCAGCATCGACTTTTTAGCTGTAGCGTTCATTTGCTTCACCTCATTGCAGTTGTAGTGATTTTTTTGAAATGGTTACCCTATCTAATGACTGGTTTCCTTGAAACTGGTTTTCTTAAACATCAAATATGCAGTCGGCCCATATTGAAGAAAAACCAAAACGATCGAAGTAATTTCGAATTGACTTCCTTCAACTCACGGAGTATTATAAATTTTACAAATAAAGAACGGATCAACAATCTGGAGGAAGAGTAAGTACGTATCAGTGTGCGGGGTCCAGAGAGTCGGTGGCTGCTGAGAACCGATCCTCCCCTGATACCGAATGGGCTTTTGAATTGCATCGCTGAAACAATAGTAGGCGCTGCCGGGATTCTCTCCCCGTTACCAAGAGAGGAGTATCGAAATTTACTTTTCTGTACTTATGAGTGAATGGCTTTTTGAGCTGTTAATAAAGGTGGTACCGCGAAACCCTCGTCCTTTGATATGGACGGGGGTTTTTTGTGTTTTTAAAGGAGGTGACGGCCATGGAAGAAGGCTGGCGAAACACATGTACAGGAGACTTATCAATCAAAAAGGAGGAATAAGCATGGTAATCGCTTTAGATGATTTGGAATTAACTTGCCCGCATTGTAAAAGAACAGGGGAGGAAGATGGAAAGCCTTGTCCGAAATGCGACGGAAAAGGCGTCATTCTCACCGCTCAAGGAAATACCCTGCTGCATTTTATCAAAAAACATTTGAACGAATAGAGATAACGGAGGTAAGTGAGCTGAGATGAGTCAAGTTGAGGAGAGCCAGGTTCGTCAGGCTGTCATTGGAGTGGCCCTTCTGGTTTGCGGCCCCGTCTGTTTCGCTTCAAAGTCGATTTTGATGAAGCGGGCGTACGCTCAGGGTGCAACGTCCGCCGCGGTTTTGTTATTCAGGCACAGCTATTCCCTTTGTTTTGAGTTTTAGGGCATCAAACGGATTGGAGCTGAAAGAGGAGCGATGATCTCGATGGGGGAGCGGTCATTACAATTCCTGAGCGCTTTGTTTCTTGGCGTGCATTTAATGGACGGGATGTCTGGTTGTATTGATGGTGATTACTTTTTTGGAATATAGGAAGCTGATCATAGGAAAAACATAATATGTTATATAAAAGACGCACGTTTTTGATTACACTTAATGTAATTAAACGTGTGTTTCTTATTTTAAAGAGGTTGGTGGAGAAAATGCAGCAGATTTTGCTTGTAGAGGATGACCGGTCAATCAGTGAAGTGGTTGATCATTATTTAACAAAGGAAGGGTTTCACGTCGTTCATGCTTTTGACGGCGAAGAGGGCATTCAGCTGTTTCGGCAGAATGCGTTTGATTTGATCCTGCTAGATTTGATGCTGCCTAAGCTGAATGGGATGGATTTGTTGAAAATCATAAGAGAGCAAAGCAAGATTCCGGTTTTGATCATTTCCGCTAAAGACGGTGATGTGGAAAAGGCGCTGGGTCTGGGGTTCGGCGCGGATGATTATATCGCCAAGCCGTTTTCAATGATCGAACTGTCCGCAAGAGTAAAGGCCGCAATCCGAAGAGCGACACAGTATGCCGTAAATGAACCGGCAGAAACGAATATCATTCGTGTACATGAGCTGACGCTTGATATTGAAAATGTCCTTATCACAAAAAATGATGAAGTGATTCAGCTGACCTCAAAAGAATGGCAGATCATCAAGCTATTCTTTACTAATCCTAAAAAAGTATTTACGAGAGAACAGATCTATCGCTCGGTTTGGAATGAGGATTACTATGGTGACGAAAATATTATTAACGTTCATATGCGGCGTCTGAGAGAGAAAATTGAAGACGATCCGTCATCGCCTCAATATATCAAAACACTTTGGGGAATCGGCTATAAATTGGGAGAGTTTTAGCATGACAGCTTTATTGATTGGCGCTGTGATTATATTGGCGGTTGTCAATATGGCGCAATACCAAATGAAGAGAAGCCGCGACAGGAGCCTCGAGTATATAACAAAAAAACTAAACAGCCTGACCGAACAGCATCCCGCCGGGCAGATTTTGCTTCTGACTGACGATCGCAAGCTCCAGGCGCTTTTGGTGCAAATCAATCAGCTGCTGGATGATAATCAAAAAATCACAGCCCGATTTACAAGAACCGAACACTCGATGAAGCGGATGCTGACCAATATGTCACATGATCTAAAAACGCCTCTGACAGTTGTTCTGGGCTATATCGAAGCGATTCAAAATGATTCGGATCTGGCAGATGCAGAGAGAAAGGCATTATTAGAAAAACTTCACCAAAAGACATATGAAATTATCAGGCTGATGAATTCATTTTTCGACTTAGCCAAACTGGAATCCGGAGATAAAGAGATTCCGATTACAAAAATACATATCAATGAACTGTGTAAAAAGAATATCCTTTCTTACTATGACGTGGTTCAGGCGAAAGGCTATGAGGCAGCAATCGACATCCCTGACATTCCGGTGTATGCGAAGGGGAATGAAGAAGCGCTTGACCGGGTTTTTCAAAATCTGTTATCGAACGCGATTCAATATGGAGGCGACGGAAAGGTTATCGGTTTGTCGTTATCAAGCGATGAGCAGCATGTCTATATCAGCGTGTGGGACCGGGGGAAAGGAATTGGCGAACGGGAACAAGAGCGGGTATTCGAAAGGCTGTACACGCTTGAAGAATCAAGAAATAAATCATTTCAGGGGAGCGGGCTCGGCTTGACGATTACAAAAAGGCTTGTTGAACAAATGGGCGGTGCTATTTCCCTTCAAAGCAAACCATACGAACGGACAGCGTTTACCATCACATTAAAAAGAATGACGTATTAAACGTAAGATTTTCTTAAGAAATAGGAAATAAAAATGACACCGCTCATGTCTATAATAGAAAACAGGTTCAGACGGAAGGAGAAAGATAATGACCTATACTGTGAATATCAACGGCCTGACCAAAACCTTTCAAGGCAAAGAAGTCGTATCAAATGTAAACATGCATATACGAAAAGGAGAAATATACGGATTTCTAGGACCAAACGGCGCGGGTAAAACAACCGTCATGAAAATGCTCACGAGCCTTGTAAAACCGACCGGCGGTGAGATTGAAATCCTTGGACATAAACTGACAAATACGTCATACAAAGTACTGGGCCGAATAGGCAGTATGATTGAATATCCTATTTTTTACGAAAAACTGACAGCACAAGAGAATTTAGAACTGCATTGTGAGTACATGGGTTATCACGATAAAAATTCAATTCAAGAAGTGCTCGGCATGGTGAATTTGAAAAATATTGAGGACAAGGCGGTAAAAACCTTCTCCCTTGGTATGAAGCAGCGGCTCGGCATAGCGCGGGCAATTATCACCAAGCCTGAATTGCTGATTTTAGATGAACCAATTAACGGACTTGATCCCGTCGGAATTAAGGAAATCCGACATTTGTTCCAAGTGCTGAGTAAAGAGTATGGCATGACACTGCTGATATCCAGCCATATGCTCAGTGAAATAGAGCAAATCGCCGATACAATCGGAGTGATCCGTGACGGAAGGCTGCTTGAAGAGGTTTCCCTGGATAAAATCAGAGGTCAAAATACGGAATACATTGAGCTGGTGACGACGAATCGGACGAAGGCGTGTTTTGTGCTTGAGAATGAACTAGGCATCGCCAATTTCAAAATATTGAATGAAAAAACCGTACGGATCTATGATTCTGACGCATCACAGGCAGCCATCTCAAAAGCACTGATTCTAAATGATATAGACATCGAGTCAATCAACAAAAAATATACCTCGCTGGAGGACTATTTCCTAAGCCTGATCAACGGTGACAGCATCAGTGCGTAAAAAGGGGCGGAGCTAATGTGGAATTTAATGAGAATCGAATTAAAGAAAATGAAGCTGGGCTGGTATGCGCGTGGAGCAATTATCGCCAATCTTATACTTCTGGGATTTTTATGGATGGTCAGCTATGTAGAAAAAATAGAAGGCGAGGAGACCATGCAAACCATTGATGAATCGTTCCTCATCATCGGGACATTGGTCAGAGGGGTTTTCATCATCTTCGGGGCGGTATTGATTGCAAGATTAGTGATTTCGGAATTTAAAAATAAAACAATTCTTGTGCTGTTCACCTATCCGGTCAATCGAAAAAAACTGCTGGCATCCAAGCTGATGATTGCCTTCGGACTGACCTTTATCACGATTTTAATATCAAATGTATTTGTCGCTTTTGCTTTCTTTTTTTTGAACTCAATCTATCATATGATTCCCGGGGAAGTGACATCGGATATAGTCTCTCAGCAAGCTGTGAAAATGGCGGTTTTCGCCTTTGGCGCCGCTGGAACAAGCTTAGTTCCCATCTATTTTGGGATGCGTAAATACTCTGTTCCGGCAACCATTATTTCGGCTGTTATTATTGTCATGGCCATGAGTTCAACAACCTCGGAATTTTCACTGTCCTCAATTGTGTATATTCCTTTATCCCTGGCTGCCGCGGGCTTAGTTTTTGCTTACTTGGCTGTCAGAAAAGTAGATAAAACGGATGTGTTATAGCGGGGTTGATAACAAAATGTTAAAACTGGTGAAATTAGAATTGAAAAAGACAAAATTAGGATGGTATTTCAAGGGCGCCGTCATTGCAAATCTATGTATTTTGGGTTTTATGTGTCTGATAGGTTCAGAGGAAAGATCACTTTCTACCGCCAAAATGGCGTATGCTGATACGGGCTCAACAGTATTCATACTGGGGCTCTTTGTCAGATCTGTTTATATCGTCTTTGCGGCAGTGCTCATTGCCAAACTGGTCATCGGCGAGTATAGAAATAAGACGATCACGGTTATGTTCACCTATCCCATCAGCCGAAAAAAGCTGATGACTGCCAAGCTATTGATCGTTTCCGGGCTGACCTTTGTCACTATTATCGTGTCCGAGCTGGTGCTTTCGGCCATCATTTTTAAGGTAAATGATTATTTTCATTTCAGTTCAGGTAAGCTGGCGTTCCATGCTTTGGGCGGGGAGATTGGCGCTATGCTGGTATATGCGGCTGCCGCTGCGGGGTTATGCCTTGTTCCCTTATACTTTGGAATGCGAAAACACTCTGTTTCTGCAACCATTGTCTCGTCAGTTATCTTGATGATATTGATCAGTCAAAATAGCTCAGAATTATCGTTAGCTAACATTATTTATATTCCTTTAGCCCTTGCTGCTGTCGGTATCATTATCGCTTACCGGACGATCCGAAAGACAGACCAGGAAGATGTAATGTAAAAAAGGCCGTATAAAACCGGCCTTTCAGCGTTACTCTGTTCTTTCAATGAAGCGTGGTTTGCCCAGCTCTTTACTCATCATATAGAAATGGAAGAAGTACTCCCCGATTGCCATGACAATGGCCGCAAAGAGGGCTGCCAGCGCCAGCATTCCCGGAGATAACCCCATAGAGAGCGGCATTCCCATCAGCCAGACAACGAGGAAGGCTAACCCAAAATCAGCCAAAGTCGCTATCATATTGTTCCATTTAGGCAATACATAAAGATCCCCGAGTAAATAAGAAACAACCCCTAAAACGATCGTCATCAGCAACGTATCGCCAAAAGTGAAATTAAAGCCTAGGCCAAGAACCAAATACAAAACAATAATTGTCATAATTCCTTTAATAGCAAGCGCTTTCACGTGAACCATATTAAACTCCTCCTCCAATCTTATATTTTGTTATGTGTATGTTTCCTCAATTCAAGAAAATTAAACCTTATGCCGCTTTTTTATTGAAATATTTCCCATTTGGTGTTAGTGTCTTTGGTGATAAAATCCGCTTTGAAGAGGGTGATTGCAATGGAGTGCAGACAAAAAAACGGATGGATGATGTTCCTCTTATTGTTGTTAGCACTGGCCGGATGCGGACAACCATCTGCTGAACACCCGGCCTCTCAAATGTCTTCATCTAAGACGTCTCCATCTGCACAGTCGGCGGACGGAATACATAAAGAGTTTGTAGAAGCTGAGAGGCTTTTTGGAATTTCCGTATTTCATCACCTGATTGAACAGCAGGGCACAGAGAAAAATGTGTTTATATCTCCATACAGCATTCAGCAGGCACTTGTTATGACGGCAAATGGCGCCGATGGAAAGACAAAAGAAGAAATGAAGAACACCTTGCTTCTATCTGAAATGAAAGACAGAGAAATCAATGAAGCAGCAAACACCCTCATGAACTCCTTCCGTACCCTTTCTGATGGTGAATTGCTTGCGGCCCATTCGGTTTGGACAGGACTTGACATCAATCCGCAATTTAAACAAACGATTGAACAACATTTTGACGGGAAAGCATGTAAGTTGGGACCTCATCCTGAAAAAGCAAAGAGGAAGATCAATGAATGGGCCGCGAAAAAAACAAAAGGCCATATAGAAGATATTGCTGACAATCTGTCCCCGAATACAATCGCTGTTTTACTAAATACAATCTACTTTCAAGGAGACTGGACACAACCGTTTGATAAGGCAATGACTTATGTTGAACCATTTTATTTACAGAACGGAACGGAAAAGAAGCATCCGATGATGAAGCAGACGGCTCTCCTCCCATACCAAGAGAACGAGCTGTTTCAAGCTGTAAAGCTTTCTTATAAGAATAAGGACTTGTCTTTTGCTGTATTTTTGCCGCAGAAAGATAAGGACCTTTCATCACTCACTGCTTCATTGACGCATGAGAATTTGGAAAAATGGGAGAACCGCTGGGAAGAAAAAACGGTGAAGCTGAGTCTTCCGCGCTTTTCCTTTGAAGAAAAATACAATCTGAGAGGTATACTGGCTCAGTTGGGAATGAAAACAGCATTTGGCAAAGCTGATTTTTCAAATTTGTTTCAAGACAAAAGCACGGGTGCAAAAATCGACGATGTCAATCACCATACGTTTATCAAAACGGACGAAACAGGAACAGAAGCAGCGGCGGCGATGTCTGTAGAGATCATTGAATCCGCCTCTGGGCCTGAATTGTCGCTGACGGTGAACCGCCCTTTTTTATTCGTAATAGCGGATGAAAAGACGAAAAGCATTTTATTTTTGGGGACTGTGGCAGAGCCTGCTGAGTAAAATAAAAAGTTTCTGCTGTTCACCCGTCATCTCCTTGACTGTCCAGCAATATGATGAAAGGAGGATACAGGGAGGTGACACGATGGCAGTCGTGAAAGCGTCAAGTGCGGATATCGATCTGATGGCAAGACTGCTCAGAGCGGAGGCCGAAGGTGAAGGACAGCAGGGAATGCTGCTTGTCGGAAATGTAGGGGTCAACCGGTTAAGAGCCAATTGCTCTGATTTTAAAGGACTGCGCACGATTCGGCAAATGATCTACCAGCCGCACGCATTTGAGGCGGTGACACATGGATACTTCTATCAAAGGCCCAGAGAAAGTGAAAGAAGGCTGGCGCGGCGCACCATTAATGGAGAACGATTCTGGCCTGCCAAATTCAGCTTATGGTATTTTAAGCCGGGCGGGAATTGCCCTGCACAATGGTATAACCAGCCGTTGGTAGCCAGATTCAAGTCCCATTGTTTTTACCAGCCGACAGCGGAAACGTGCGAGAATGTCTATAATACATTTTAGTTCAGAAACACCGTCCGAATCGCCGGGCGGTGTTTTACTTAATGGTATCGGAAACACTGGGTGATTCATGTTTAGCCGCTCAGTGTTTTTTTATTCTTTAAGAATGTGTGAAGAAAAATAGGCAAAAAGAGCAGTTGCTTAAAAGAGAATTTTACTGAAAACACGATTTTTTTCCGTGAATCGACACATTTCGATCAATGGCCTGTGAAGGTTGTCCTATTTGTCATTTTAAGGGCAAACAATACGTTTATATTTCTTCACATTCATTTAACAAAGGTTTCCTATAATGAAGGCGATCAATGAGAAGAGAGGGGATCTTAAATGGCACATGACAGTCGTTTAGATGAGTGGGTGAAGAAGTTAAAGGAAGAAAGCTTTGAAAACAATACGTTTGACCGCCGCCGTTTTATTCAAGGGGCGGGAAAAATCGCGGGTCTTTCTCTAGGTTTAACCATTGCTCAGTCGGTTGGCGCATTTGAAGTGAATGCCGCGCCTAAGTTCTCCAGTTATCCGTTTACACTCGGTGTCGCTTCGGGAGACCCGATGTCTGATAGTGTCATTTTATGGACCCGTCTTGCGCCCGATCCGCTGAATGGCGGAGGAATGCCTAAACAGGCTGTTCCTGTGAAATGGGAGCTGGCGAAGGATGAGCATTTCCGCCGCATCGTAAAGCGCGGAACGGAAATGGCCAAGCCGAGCCTTGCGCACTCGGTCCACGTTGAAGCTGACGGTCTTCAGCCTAATCAAGTGTACTATTACCGTTTCAAAAGCGGTCACGAGTTAAGCCCTGTCGGAAAAACAAAAACCCTGCCTGCCGCAGGAGCAAATGTTTCGAAAATGACTTTTGCGTTTGCCTCCTGTCAGCAATATGAGCATGGCTATTACACGGCGTATAAACATATGGCGAAGGAAAAACTCGATTTGGTGTTCCATCTCGGCGATTATATTTATGAATATGGCCCGAATGAGTACGTATCAAAAACAGGAAATGTACGCACGCACAGCAGTGCAGAAATCATTACGCTTCAAGATTACCGAAATCGCCATGCCCAATATCGTTCCGATGCGAATCTAAAATCGGCGCACGCGGCGTTTCCATGGGTTGTGACCTGGGATGACCATGAAGTGGAAAACAACTATGCCAATAAGATACCGGAAAAAGGGCAGTCCATTGAAGCATTTGTCTTGCGCCGTGCCGCGGCTTATCAAGCGTATTACGAGCATATGCCGCTTCGCAGATCCTCTTTGCCAAACGGTCCGGACATGAAGCTTTTCCGCCATTTCTCTTATGGAAACTTGGCATCGTTCAATGTGCTCGATACACGGCAATACCGAGACGATCAAGCGAATGGCGACGGGAATAAGCCGCCTTCAGATGAATCGCTTAATCCAACCCGCACATTGCTGGGGAAAGAACAGGAAGATTGGCTGTTCAAGAACTTGGGAAGCTCAACCGCTCATTGGAATGTGCTGGCGCAGCAAATTTTCTTCGCCCAATGGAATTTCGGGACAAGCGCAAGTCCGATCTACAGCATGGATTCTTGGGATGGCTACCCGGCACAGCGCGAACGGATCGTCAATTTTATTAAAAGCAAAAATCTAAATAATATGGTCGTTTTGACGGGAGATGTCCACGCGAGCTGGGCGTCGAATCTGCATACCGATTTTAATAAAATCAATTCGTCTATTTTCGGAGCCGAATTTGTCGGAACGTCTATTACATCCGGCGGGAACGGAGCGGATAAGAGAGCGGATACAGATCAAATTTTAAAACAAAATCCGCACATTAAATTTTTCAACGACTATCGGGGCTATGTCCGCTGCACAGTGACCCCTGAACAATGGAGAGCGGATTATCGGGTAGTGCCGTTTGTAACTGAACCTGGAGCATCCCTATCGACAAGAGCATCATTTGTGTATCAAAAGGATCAAACCGGATTAAGAAAAGTATCGGCAGCGGCTGTTCCGGGAGGCTTGAAGCAGTCTAATGAGGTAGAAGAAGACCGCTTCTTTGCCCATAATAAAGCCCACGAAAAACAAGTGATAAAGAAAAGAGCCAAAATAACAAAATAAGGAGCTGAATGTCATGTTTTCAAACATCGGGATACCCGGTTTAATCTTAATTTTTGTGATTGCTTTGGTTATCTTTGGACCTTCAAAGCTTCCGGAGATCGGCCGGGCGGCAGGACGGACCCTCCTTGAATTCAAAAGCGCGACAAAATCTCTCGTGTCCGGTGAAGACAAAGAAGAGGAAAAACCATCAGCTGACTTAACGGCTGTCAAAAAGGACAAACCAGCGGGCTGAATGCTGATGAGGCAGATCAATCAGTATCTGCCTCTTTACTGATTTGATAAGGAGGGCTTCCGGCATGGATAAAAAAGAAACGCATTTGATCGGACATTTGGAAGAGCTGCGAAAAAGAATCATTCTGACGTTAGCTGCATTTGTCGTGTTTTTGATTGCCGCTTTTTTATTTGTACAGGATATTTATGACTGGCTAAGCAGAGATTTGGATGGAAAACTGGCTGTTCTGGGACCGAGTGAAATTCTATGGGTGTACATGATGATCGCCGGAGTATGCGCCATTGCCGCTTCCATTCCTGTAGCGGCATTCCAGGTGTGGCGGTTTGTAGCCCCGGCGCTGACCGAAACAGAACGCAAGGTGACTCTTTTGTATATTCCGGGATTATTTGCGTTATTTCTGACAGGCATTTCGTTTGGATACTTTGTGCTGTATCCGATTGTGCTTGGCTTTTTGATGAAGCTGTCGTCAGGGCATTTTGAAACAATGTTCACCGCTGATAACTATTTTCGATTTATGGTGAATTTGAGCCTGCCGTTTGGTTTTTTATTTGAGATGCCTCTGGTCGTCATGTTTTTAACCCGCCTTGGCATTCTAAACCCTCTGCGGCTGGCGAAAGCGAGAAAACTTTCTTATTTTCTCCTGATTGTGGTGTCGATTCTGATTACGCCGCCGGATTTTGTTTCTGATTTTTTGGTCATGGTTCCGCTTCTCGTCCTGTTTGAAGTAAGTGTGGCCCTGTCCGCGTTTGTCTATAAAAAGAAACTGGCCAGTGAACCATTGATGACATGACGGAATTTAATGGAGTGAACCGCCGGAAGAGCGGATGTCTGTATCATACTTTGCGGCAGTAACAGCGGCGATCCTTAGTGCCTTGACGATTATTTCGAGGCTGAGGCTCGGCGCTTGTTTATTTATGGTTTGTTCCGGGATGTACGGGATATGGATGAAGCCGCCCTTTATTCTTGGGGAATTCTTGTTGATCTCATCCATCAGCCCATAGAATAGGTGGTTGCATACAAATGTCCCGGCAGTATGGGAAACGGCCGCAGGAACGCCGTTTTCCTTCATGCGCTCAACGATCCGTTTGATCGGCAGCCCCGTCCAGTAAGCCGCGGGACCATTTTCGGAGATGGGTTCATCAATCGGCTGATTCCCTTCGTTATCAGGAATTCGTGCGTCATCAAGGTTAATCGCCACACGTTCCGGCGTGATTTGCATTCTGCCGCCTGCTTGTCCCACACAAATGACGATGTCCGGCTGATGTTTATGAATGGCCTGCCGCAGGATTTTAAGTGACTTTTTAAATACGGTAGGCACCTGTTCCGACACGATTACAGCATGATCGGCATCCTCGCCGTTCAGCTGTTTGGCAGCTTCCCACGCCGGATTTACTGTTTCACCTCCAAAAGGATCAAAGCCAGTGAACAACACTTTTGGTTTCATACTAATTCCCCCTTTTCATCTATTTTATTGTAAATCTCTGCTTTTTAGAAATCATCTCTGAATCAATTTGAAAATACAGAAACCGGTGGGTCATTTATCAATGTTCAACAGAATCAAGCGTTAACTTTTCTTTTTTTATCGTTTGAAAATTTTTGAAATGTAGCGGACAATGGGTAAAAGGAGTGGATCATATTGGAGGGTCTTTCTCAGCAATATCGGTCACTGTTTCCGGTGCTGCATACGCATACTATGCTTGCGAGCTGCTCTCAAAGCGCATTGGCACTGCCGGTTTCAAGAGCTATAAAAGAGTACCATGACAGCTTACTGCAAACAGGAGCCAACTGGAATGAAGCGATTAAAAAAACAGAAAGCGCCAGAAATGAATTTGCTGTTCTGATTGGCGCGGAGCCTGAGGAGATTGCGGTTTTGCCTTCAGTTTCCGATGCAATTGTTTCGATCGCATCTGCTTTGCAAGATGGCAAAAAAAAGAAAGTGGTTTATACAGAAATAGATTTCCCCGCAGCAGCTCACATTTGGAAGGCGCAAAGAGACTATGATTTATCAGTTATTCCTTCTTCAGATGGGATGGTGCCGCTTGAGAATTATGAAGCATGTATCAGTGAAGAGACCCTGCTGACCTGTGTGCCTCACGTCAACTACTATAATGGCTTTCGTCAAGATATCAAACAAATCGCAGCCATTGCGCGGGAAAAAGGCTCGTTGTTATTTGTAGACGCCTATCAATCCGCCGGACACGTCCCGATAGATGTAAAGGAAAGCGGGATTGATATGCTGGCTGCAGGTTCACGAAAATATATGCTCGGCATTCCGGGAACCGCTTTTCTTTATGTGAGAAAAGAGCTGGCGGAACAGCTTCGGCCGAAAGCTTCAGGCTGGTTTGGCCAGCAAAGCGCGGCGGCTTTTGACTTAAACCGTTTTTCATATGCAAGCGGAGCTAAACGTTTTGAAACAGGAACGCCGTCCTTTATCAGTTTGTATGCCGCACATGAAGGCTTGTCGTTGCTTAATGAGATAGGAGTTTCGCGTATACATGTTTATA
Organism: Bacillus atrophaeus; assembly: GCF_001584335.1. Taxonomy (GTDB): domain Bacteria; phylum Bacillota; class Bacilli; order Bacillales; family Bacillaceae; genus Bacillus; species Bacillus atrophaeus. Next base: position 96,001 of record NZ_LSBB01000002.1, on the reverse strand, counting down.
TAAAAGAGCTGAGTGCATATGCTTTTCAATACGCAAGTGAAAGAGGGCTGCGGGTGATGGGGCCGACATCCAGCGACCAGCGGCCTGGGATGATCTCCATTTATGATGAGCGGGCATCGGAGACAGCGGAACGATTGAAAAAACAAAAGATTGTTTGTGCACCGTGGAATAATGTCATCCGGCTGGCTCCTCATTTTTATAATACAAAGGATGAACTGACGTATGTGATTGATGAACTGGTAAATATATTTGCCTGCCGTCAATGATGCACATATCAATAAAAAAAGCAGACCCTAAAAGGGTCTGCCTTCTTATTATTGGTCTACTTTCACACGTTTAATGAAGAAAGCACAGACCAGACCGAGGATGGCCACAATCATGGCAAAGATAAATGCATGCTGCACACCTGCGGTCAGTGCTTTTGGAATGAGGGACGGATCAGCCGGATTCTTCACGCCGCTCATATAATCTTGCTGTCCTGCGGCCATAATGCTGACCGCCACCGCAGTACCGATCGCGCCTGCCATTTGCTGAAGGGTATTCATAATGGCTGTGCCGTCTGGATAAAACTTCGGCGGAAGCTGGTTTAATCCATTTGTTTGCGCCGGCATCATGATCATAGAGATACCGATCATCAAACATGTATGAAGCACGATAATAACTGCCGCCGTTGACGCTGTGGTGACATTTGAGAAAAACCAGAGAACCGCTGTAACAATGACAAAACCGGGAATGACAAGCCATTTTGGTCCGTATTTATCAAACAAGCGCCCTGTAACTGGCGACATAAAACCGTTTAGAATTCCGCCGGGAAGCATCACAAGTCCTGCTGTAAATGCCGTTAAGGCCATGCCGCCTTGTAAGAACATCGGCAGCAGAAGCATGGAAGATAGAATAACCATCATACAGATGAAAACCATAAGCACGCCAAGGACAAACATCGGATAGCGGAAAGCACGAAGATTCATCATTGGCTGTTTCATTGTAAGCTGGCGGGTTGAAAACAAAATAAGAGCGATTACGCCGACAGCGAGTGAGCTGATAACAATAGGACTTGACCATCCGCCAGACCCTTCACCCGCATTACTAAAGCCAAACACAACGCCTCCGAACCCAATCGTCGACAGAATAATAGAAAGGACATCAATTTTTGGTTTTGTAATTTCGGACACATTTTGCATGTAAGCAATTCCGAAAATAAGAGCCAACACAAGAAAAGGAAGAGAAATCCAAAAGATCCAATGCCAGTTAAGGTGCTCTAAAACCAAACCGGAAAACGTCGGTCCTATGGCCGGCGCAAACATAATGACAAGCCCGATCGTTCCCATGGCAGCTCCGCGTTTATGCGGCGGGAATATGACCAAAATGGTATTAAACATCAACGGTAACAGCAATCCTGTTCCGAGGGCCTGCACAATTCTTGCAATTAATAAAAATGAAAAGCTTGGTGATATCGCAGCGATCAGTGTCCCCAAAATTGAAAAGGCGAGCGATACGATAAAAAGCTGTCTGGTTGTAAACCATTGAAGGAGAAGTCCTGATACCGGAACAAGAATTCCAAGAACAAGCAAATATCCGGTCGTTAACCATTGTACGGTTGACGCCGTAATGTTCAGCTCCTTCATGAGATCGGTCAAGGCGATATTTAATGCTGTTTCACTGAACATGCCGATAAAACCGGCGAGCAGCAATGAAATCATAATAGGCATTACTTTATATTGTTTAGAAGGTGCAGCTGTTTCCAAAACGATTCTCCTCTCTATAACCGGCAATAGACCAGTCTGTATGAAATGTAGTTAAGATGTCTCTATTTTAAGTTTTCAGCAGCTTTGGAATAAGGTTGGCGATATGCAGAAGCGGTTTGCTGTCTTTCCTCGTTATAGAAAGAATAATGCCGCCTTCAATCATTGAATTAATGACGGTGCTTATTTCCTTCGCTTTATTCTCGCAGAAACCTGATTGCTGTAATTTCTCCGCAAATGCGTTTTCCCATGTTTCATAGGCTTGATCACACGCATGACGTAAAAATTCACTTTTCAATGAAGTTTCCGCCGCAAGTAAACCAACGGGCAATCCTTCAATATTTTCCGGACATGTGAACTGACAGGACAGTTCCTTTAGAAATGATTGAATGCCTTCCGCAGGATCTGAACATTTTTCAAGGCTTTCGGTTATTTTTAAACGGACATATTCATTCATTTGATTCACAGCTTCAATCGCCAGTTGTTCTTTACCCTCGGGAAAGTGATAATAAAGAGAACCTTTAGGCGCGCCGCTTTCTTTAATTATTTGATTTAGTCCCGTTCCGTAATATCCCTGCAGCTGAAAAAGACGAGTTGCAGCTGAAAGTATTTTTTCACGAGAATCTCCATGACTCATATAATTCCCACCTTAAAAATGCAATAGCTAAAATATAGTGACTGGTCTATTATCTTTGTCAGGTGAATGAATGTCAAGAAAGACTTAATAAAAAAATCCGGAAAGTCATCTCTTGTATTTTGCAGGATAACCTCCTTAAAACCGGGACATACCTTAATGTGTGTGAATATTAAAAGTTGAGCAAAGTAAGCATCCCTATCTTTCCGAATATTGTGCGGAGTCCATTTTGTAAGAGGAAAAAATCTGAAAGAAAAGCTGAGGGGCCTCCCGCCCTCAGCTTTTTCCAATCAACGCATAAAAGCACAAATACGTTATCGCGAAAGGTCAATTGTACTCATTTTTTAAGGGTTATTTTTTTCGTCGAAAAGAGGAAAAAATACCCTATATTTCCCTCTGTTTCTTTAATAGAATAAAGTCTGTTAAATCATTACATATTAGGGGGAAATATCATGAATGCTGTAAAATCTAAACTATTAGCCGTATTAATGATTTGTATGCTGAGTGTCGTGTCTGTGTTTACGATCCAGCCAAACGTTTCAAAAGCTGCTTCAGAACACAATCCAGTGGTCATGGTCCATGGTATTGGCGGGGCGTCCTTTAACTTCGCGGGAATTAAATCTTACTTGGTGTCCCAAGGATGGTCGAGCAAAGACCTGTATGCAATTGATTTTTTGGATAAAACAGGGAATAACAGAAACAATGCGCCAAGATTATCATCATATGTGAAAAAAGTGCTGAGTGAAACGGGAGCGAGTAAAGTGGATATTGTCGCGCACAGCATGGGCGGCGCTAATACTCTTTACTATATTAAAAACCTGGACGGCGGAGACAAGATCGCTAACGTCGTGACTCTTGGCGGAGCGAACGGACTGGTCACAAACAGAGCGCTGCCGGGTACCGATCCGAACCAAAAGATTTTATACACATCAGTTTATAGCTCAGCTGACATGATTGTCATGAACCCGCTGTCCAGATTAATCGGAGCGAAAAACGTGCAAATTCACGGTGTCGGCCACATCGGCCTGCTTATGAACAGCAAAGTAAACGGGCTGATTAAAGAAGGCCTTAACGGCGGCGGGGAAAATACTAATTAATAGATATAAAGCCTTGAAGAGTGCTTGCTCATCAAGGCTTTACGTATATAAGGGAATATATCGTCACTCATTTCCAAATTCTTTTTTCGCTCGAAACCAAGCCCTCGGAAGTTATTTTTGTTAAAATAGTAAAGTTATAATAGAATTCGGAGGGTTTATCGTGGGAAAAGTGAAAAGAAATGCCCCTTGTCCATGCGGCAGCGGTAAGAAATATAAAAAATGCTGCGGAAGTAAGGTTGTCGATTTTCCGGCAGAAATGGCAGCAAAAGAAGCGAAACAAATTCAGGAAGACTTGATGGAGTATGCCTTTACAGTACATAGAGAAAGCATTTCAGCATTTATCAATCAGTATGACATTCTTTCAGCTATGGACAGGCAGACAAAAGACATCAGCGTGTTTAACTTAGGCATCTGGGGAATATTCTTTCACCCGCTTGCCGGCAATCAAACGATTTTTGAAGACTATCTTCAGAAAAAAGCCGATTCCATTACACGCCCTAAAACGCGTGAGCTTGTTGAATCATGGAAAAGCATGACTCCGGCTTTACTTCTGTTGAAAGAAATGGACGAGACAGTCATTCAGTTTGAAGATGTGGTGACGAAAAAGCAATTTAATGTTGAGATGGACGTGAAAAAGCAAGAGCTTCCGCCGCTTGGAAGCCTGATTTTAGGCTATCCGATTCACGAGGCGGAAAAAGCTGAATTCTTCATGCAGTTTACTATCTTCCCGGCAAAGAGAACAGACGCTTTGATCAGCAAAGTGATGAAGATTGCAGATCCCGCTTTGCAAAAAGGCAAAACGCCGGAAAGCTTTATGAAAGAAGACTTCCAGCAGGTTCTTTTTGCCTTGTTAAGCGAAGAAGAGAAACAGCCGGCTGCTGAAGAAGAAAGCATAGAGTGGGCAAACGACTTGGAGAAGGAAACAGCCCTTGCCATCGAAAAAGGAATGGGCGGAGAAGAGTATCCGGACAAGCTGATTCCGGCAGTCATCGGCCTGTGGAAAACCTTCTGTGAGAAAAAAGAGCCTGTTATCAGAAAACCTGAAGCTTTTGCTGCGGCGGTCGAGTATTATGTGAATTCCATTTCTCTAAACGGCGCTTCCCTTTCACAAGCCAAATTGGCGAAGAAATACGGTGTAAGCGCATCGACCATTTCCAGCCGCTATAAAGAAATTGAAAGTGTGTTAAAGAGCGAAGCGGACAGCTTTGCAGCAGCAATAACATCATAACAGCAGATAAAAACCTTGAGAAGCCGCGGCTTTTCAAGGTTTTTTCTTTTGAAACGGAATGTTAATTTCTAAATGAAAGACCTTTCTGAAAGACAAATGGGTGCTGCCAAAATAAGTCGAAAAAAGGAGACATGCGCTTTCTCCTTTTTTTGTATGCTGAAAAAGCAGGAAAATAAATTTAACTTATCTAATAGTAGAACGTGACGCGAAGTTTGTTTTTATGATAATCCAAATAGGGAAATGGCAAAACATATCGTTTCGGAAGGAGAATGAACAATGAATCAAACTCGTACTCTTGGCAAAACAGATTTACAGGTGAAACGAATCGGTTTTGGAGCTAACGCGGTCGGAGGACATAATCTGTTTCCGAATTTGAATGATGAGACTGGCAGGGACTTGGTTCGCACAGCTTTAGACGGCGGTGTGAATTTTATCGATACCGCCTTTATATATGGATTGGGCCGTTCTGAGGAATTAATCGGAGAGATTGTAAGCGAGAGGGGTGGACGGGACCAGCTGGTTATCGCTTCGAAGGGAGCGCATAAAGAGGTCAACGGAGGCATTGAGTTAGACAACAGCCGGGAATTTCTCCGCGGCGAAGTTGAAAAAAGCTTGAAGCGCCTGAAAACGGATTATATTGATCTGTATTACGTCCATTTCCCGGATGGCAAAACGCCTATGGCTGAGGTGGCGGGAACGCTGAAGGAATTGAAGGACGAAGGCAAAATTAAAGCGATCGGCGCTTCTAATCTTGATTTTAAACAATTGCAGGAATTTAACGCAGACGGGTATTTAGAGGTCTTTCAATCCGAATACTCTTTAATTCACCGCGATGCTGAGAAAGACTTGCTCCCTTACTGTGTAGAGCAGGGCATTTCATTTATCCCGTATTTCCCGCTCGCATCAGGGCTGTTAACAGGAAAGTTCACAAAGGATTCGACATTTGACGACATCAGAAAAGACAATCCGCAGTTTCAGGGAGAAACATTTATTAAGAATCTGGAAAAGGTGGACAAGCTGAAAGCCCTTGCCAAAGATAAGCAGGCAGAGACGGCTCACCTCGCTCTTGCATGGCTTTTAACGAGACCTGCAATTGGTGCGATCATTCCAGGCGCCAAACGTCCTGATCAGCTTAAAAACAACCTGAGAACGCTCGATATTCAATTAACGGATGATGAAGCTGAATATATCAGCGGCATATTTAAGTAAAATAACAAGAGGAAATAGCGGCTGCTATTTCCTCTTACCTTATTATTCTTTAATGAAAGCTGATGCGAATTCCGATGCTCTGTAATCCTTCTGGTCAAGCTGCCATTGGTCAATATCGTTTTTCTTCATTTTGACTTCTACTGTTTCTTCAGTTGACGCAGGACCGAGCTTTTTGAATTCGTCCGGATATACGTTTAGGGCGTATTTGACTGCATCTTCATAGCTTGAACCAGAGTTCTTGCTATAGTAGTCTTCCACCCGGTCTTTGATACGGTCGGAAAGAGAGGATGCGTCAACCGGCTTAATCGTGGCTTCCACAATCGCTTCGTCTCCTGTGATGGATTTTGTCTTCGTTTGAACGGCAGATTTTTCGCTTAACGTTGATGTAATGGCACCGAGTATTTTATCAAGTGTTTTATCATCTGCGTATTGGCTGGAAAGACCGGAAGCAGAAACATAGCTTTCCTTTGCCGCTTTGTTAAATTCGTTTACCACTTTGTTTTTGTTATCACCCGTAATTTTTTCGAAATCTTTGTTATCCTTTCCGAATAACAGGATATCCACATACGCAGACAGCGCCTTTGCCGGGTTTTGAAGCTGGTCGGCGGTAGCGAGGATTTTCTTGCTGCTTCCATCAATTTTAAATGTTAACGATTTTTCCTTTTTATCGCTGCCGCTGCTTGGCGGATTATAGACAAGCTCATATTTTTTGCCTTTGTCTACGACATAGAACAGGCTGCCTTTGATTGCTTTATCAGGATTCAAAGAACTGCTTTGGAGGCGTTCATTATAATCGTCGGGTGTAGACTCTGAAGACTTTGTGTCCCCTTGGTATAAGGTGAAATCATTGCTGTTGACATATAAAATGTCTTTCCCTGTGTTTTTAACAGAAACGTTTACTTTTAATACGAGCTGATCATTTGAAGCAGAGTTGTCATATTGCGGCGGAAGCGTGTACTCGGTACTATCAATCTTTACTTCTGCCGTATCTGATTTCTTCTCAGAATCTGAGTTTTTCTTTTCCCCATTCGCTTTACTTCCTGAACAAGCTGCTGTAAAAAGCGTCAGGATCAGTATAAGGAAAACAGCATACGTTTTTTTCTTGAACATTTGATTTCCCCCTCAATTCATTTACGGATGGGACGCGGCTTTTGTCTTAGAGAAATGGATCTTTTTGAATGGCTTTTGGCACTTATGCAAAAAATCAGTTCTTTTCTCATGGTTTTGTCCGCAGGTTTTGGAAAATTCAGCCCTCCATCACGATTGATTACCTATAAAATTGTTACAACGTGTTTAATTTTAAGATTATTAGCTTTTATATTGAATAGGTTCATCCTACTATTTTTGGCGAAAAATGTTCTGGATGTACTGCCAATTCTGGAAATCGTGTGAGTATTAGACTAGAACTTTTAGATTATTTTGAAATGGATCGTATTTCATGACTTGGCAAATGATGAATGAAAGGAAGTGATCGTTTGGAGAACGAGGAGTTAAAAGAAAGAGCCCGGCAGATCGGAAATGTACCGAAACATTTCCAGCTGAACATTGAAGATTATGGAGAAGACGCTGAAGAAAAAAGGGCTTATTTTTGGTGGGGTAATCCTGATGATGAAGACGAAGCTGTCTTCGTTGAACTTGGCATGGATGGTCAGCTTGAAGCGCTTGGCCGCTATGTCGCCGATCCAGAAGAGGATACGCTGTCTGATGAGCTTTTGTTTGAAAGAATGCTTCATTTTACAGAAACCCATTATCCTGGAGCTTCGTCGCAATTTGTGCTGCAAGAACAAGCTGAGGAAGAAGATGGAAAAGTAAGATTTTCCTATATTCAGATGGCGGACGGACTTCCGATTCCCATGACTGGATGGTACGCGGATGTATCCTTGGCGGGGGAGATAGTCAATTTCCGCTACTGCGGGCACGCGGAGGCTCTTGTCAAGCCGGAACACATTGCGGATGAACAAACGGCTCTGGCCCATTATGTGAAGAATATTGATTTCAAACTCATGTTTACCGTTCTTCATAGCTCGGTATATGAGTCTGGAGATGATAATCCTCATTTGGTATACGAGTCTTATTTGAGTCCGTTACCCGCTGATTTATCAGAATGTCCAACGGAATGTGAGGACGGAGAAACTGAATCAGAAAGCTTTCCGCTGCCCCTTTTCGAGGGTGTTACGGAAAAAGCTGATATCAATAGCATGATCGGTTGGCATGATGGTTTAACAAAAGTACGGGAAGCAGATATGGGGGACGGAACGATCGGCGAAGTTTGGCGCGAGGGCCCCGCTCCGGAGCCAAAAGACAAAAGCATGAAAAGCTGGTTTGAAGGGGGGACGGAAAAGGTAATGAAAATGATCCGTCACAAAGAAACCGGAAAACTGGCCGGAGTCATGTCTTTTATGGACAAAAAAGGGCCGTTCCATTTGTCCCGTGCGGAATGTGAGAAAAGGGCACTCCGGTTTCTGTTCACCCTATTTCCCAATGCTGACCGATTTTTTCAATTAAAATATGATGAAACGGAGGATGCGGAAACGATAGTCGGGTTTACATTTGAAGCAGTCTGCAACGGTGTCCCGCTGAGGTTCGGTTATACAAGGATCTGCGTGAACCGTACAACGGGTCAAGTCACTACATATATGGCGCCGGATATTGACCCTGAAACATTACAATCCATAGACTCCGTTCCCTCGGTTTCAATAGAAAAGGCCAGATCCATTTTTCTCGACGCACTCAAGGTGAAGCTGGCTTGGGATAAGCAATACGGCGATGATGCCAGCATGAGCTACCAGCTTGTGTATCAGCCGGTTTTTCCGAGCTTTATTGAAGCTCATAACGGAAAGGTTATAAGAAGTCTCATCTGAAAAACCCTGACTTGATGCCTGCGATGAACGTATCACATCAAATCGGGCAAAGAGCAGTTGATGTAAAAAAGAGGTGTTAGAAGATGTCTGAGCTGAAACAGGAAGCTTTAGAGCAATTAAAAGCGAAAGGAATACGGATTACGCCCCAGAGACTCGCAATCTATCACGATTTATCGGTAAAAAGACATCACCCGACCGCGGATGACATCTATCAATCACTGAAGGCTGAATTTCCGGCAGTCAGTACAGCAACCGTGTATAATACACTCCGCTATTTCAAAAAAGAAGGCCTGATAAGGGAGATGGGCTTTGGAGAGCTTGTCCGTTTTGATTTAGCCGAAGACGAGCATTATCACGTCATATGTGAAACGTGCGGAAAGATCGTTGATTTTCATTATCCTTACTTGGATGAGGTTGAGGTATTTGCCGCGCAAATGACAGGGTTTAAAGTCATGCATCACCGTCTGGAGTTTTACGGATTATGTGAAGATTGTCACAGGAAAGAGAAGGACAGGCAGTAAACCATATCTCATTTCTTCGCATGGCAAAAAATTTAACAAGAGAAAGGGACCTTTCTTCACTGTAAAGAAGAAAGGTCTTTTTATATAATAAAATTCGGTTCTCTTTGCCGTAAACTCTTTTGTGAAAGGATGACTTCATTGGTAAAAGAACAGCTGAAAAAGAAGGCGATGGAGATCGGAGATGTGCCGCCCCATTACGAACTTGAAATAGAAGATTATGACGAAAGGCAAAAAAAGAAGGCTAAAGCCTATTTTATTTGGAGAGACCCCGAACATACAGGAAAGAAAATTACGGTCGAGCTGGGGATGGACGGTTCTTTGCTCAGATACTCAACTACCGCCTCTCCCATGCCGGATAAGAGGCTTTCGGACGCTGAGCTGAAGCTGACGGCTCTTCAATTTGCCGCCGGCCATCATCCGGATACTTTTATGTATTTTCATTTTCAAGCAAAGGAAGAACGGAAACATCATGTCCGTTTTATTTATATAAAAAAAGTGCTGGAGCTGCCTCTCCCCAATTCAGGCTTTCTCATTGATATCAGCCGCAGCGGACGCGTCGTCAACTTTTTATACTACGGAGGAAAAGGAAGAGCCGACATTCCCGAAGAGTTTGTGGAGAAAGAGAAGGTCATTTCTCATTATGTAAATACGCTGTCTTTCAAGCTGGTGTATGATGTCATCGATAATGAAAAGGCGCCTCGTCTTGTATATGAACCGATTATGCCCGGCTACAGCTATCCAGCCGATGTAAGTGCAATTGTCCCGGACCAGAATCTCTCCGATGAAAGGACGGAACAAGGAGCGCCCTTGCCTCTTTTGGAGAAAAGCGGGCAAGAACCTGATATCTATCAGATGATGGGTTTTACCAATGACATGAAAAAAGTCGGTGAACGGGACTTTGGGGACGTATACGGTACCACATGGCGCAAAGGAGAAGCACCGGAGCGGAAGGATTTAAGCATTGGAAGCTACTTTGAAAGCCGCAACCAAAACACGATGAAAATGAAAACGGATAAAAAAACAGGGAATATAACTGCCTTTATTTCATTTGTAAAACAACAGGGCGACATCAAGTATTCGAAGGAAGAATGCGAGACAATAGCGCTCCAATTTTTGTATGCGCTTTTTCCGCGAGCAAGGGAGTTTTTCAGAGTCAACCCATCCAGAACAGACGAGAAAGGCAGGATTCGAAACCATTTTTCGGTTTGGTATAAAGATGTCCCTTTACGTTTTGGAGCGGCCCGCATCATCGTCAATCGGGAGACTGGACACGTTGACGCGTATATGGCACCGGACATTGACCCGGAAGTATTGGAAAAAATCAAGCATCGGCCGGACGTGCCTGCTGAAGAAGCCAGAGCAGCATTTTTGTCCGCATTCGATTTGAAGCTGGAGTGGCAGCCCGATTTTTCCCCTCACAGTGAGTATGATTATAAGCTCGTATATACCCCGGTGTACCCATCATATATTGACGCACACAAAAGGCGAAAGAAACGGCTCTAGTTCCGCCTGGTTAATCAGGAATCATTTGCAGATGAGGGTAGTCCTTGAAACGCTTCCAGTCGCCGCCCCATTCAAATCCGAGTTTTTTGGCAATGGCCACAACTTCCAGCCAATCTGACGTTCCGTTTTGGTTGCCGTCATATTCTATATCCCATAAGAGACTGCCGTTTTTTTGCTGAAGGGCAAAATCAATGGCAAGCCCATAGTTATGATAGGATTCGCCGCCTTTTGCATAAGTAACAATATTCCCCTTTTTGGACCGTCCTTGTTTATACAATTCGTTTTGCTCCTCGATCGACCTGAATCCTTCCGTGATCACAATGGAGATGCCTTTTTTCTCAGCCGCCGCCTTTAGAATTTCCGTGTTTTGTTTGACGATCGGATGCAGGCCTTCCGGGATCGGCCTGTCCTTTAATGCCTGCTTTGGCAGCCAATCATGCTGTACATACGTCGAACTTAGATGCAGCGCTAATAGAATGAATAAAATCATCAGTATTCTTGCGGACAATTTCATGCTGGGTCACTCTTTCTAAGGATGTGCTGAACATTCTGTTTCAGGTAATTCGCACTCTCTAAAAAATCATAGCTATGATAAAATATAACATAAATAGTAGCAGGAGGAAGGGGGCAGATGATGAAATCAAAGATTCCATCCGAAGAAGTTGCAGTAAAACTAAACGAATGGTACAAGCTCATTCGCGCGTTTAAAGCAGACGAATCAGATCAATTAAAGCGAGAGATCGAGCGCGAATTAGAAGACATGGAAGAAAATCAGGACTTACTATTATATTTTTCTTTGATGGAATTCCGGCACCGGATTATGCTGGACAAACTGAAGCCTGTAAAAGACAGCGGCAGCCAGCCTCCATTCTCTGAAATGCTGAACGACATTGAAATGAATCAGCAAAAACTGACGGGATTATTGGAATATTATTTCTATTATTTCCGCGGAATGTATGAATTTAAGCAAAAGAATTTCATTTCGGCGATCTCTCATTATAAGCAGGCGGAGGAAAAGCTGGAGTACGTTGAAGATGATATTGAAAAAGCTGAATTCCTGTTTAAAGTCGCCGAGGTTTATTATCATATGAAGCAAACGTATTTTTCGATGAGTTATGCGAGTCAGGCGCTTGATATTTATACGAAATATGAGTTATATGGAACGAGAAGAGTGCAATGCGAATTTGTCATCGCGGGGAACTTGACGGATGTTTATCATCACGAGAAGGCGCTGGAACACCTTCGAAGCGCGTTGCACCACGCACAGCTGCTTGAGGAAGATTATATGATAGCGGCGGCCCATTATAATTTAGGGCATTGTATGTACAGCTTGGGTAACTTTGCCAAGGCGGCGGGCTATTTTGAAAAAGCGGCCGCCATTTTTGAGGAGCACAACTTTCAGCAGGTCATTCAAGCCATTTTTTCGCTGACCCATATCTATTTTAAAGAAGAAAAATACAGTAAAGCAAAAGAGTCCTATCACCGCGGTATGAAAAGCGCTTCAGAGTGGAGCGATGACATTTACGAGACGAAATTCCGTCTTCTGAATGAGCTTTATCTCGAAAAAGGTGATCAGGCAGTGCTTGATGCACTTTTTGATAAACTGGAATCGAAACAGCTTTTAGCAGATACTGAGGAATTAGTGCTTGATGCAGCTGATTACTTCAATAAAAAGGAAAATTATCAGTCAGCGGCTTATTTTTACCGCAAGCTTGCAAATATTAAAAAACGCTTGCAGAGCAGTGACTGTTACAATGTATAAAGAGTGCGGAGAAACCCCGGTTTTTCCGCGCTCTTTTTTTGTCCTGTTTTCTTAGACGGCAAAACGGGTATTTTGTCAGTAATCGAAACAGAGTCTAAGGGGGCAGAAAAACATGTATGAAGATTTACAAGGAAAAACAGCGATCGTGACAGGATCGTCAAAAGGAATAGGAAAAGCCATTGCCGAACGCTTCGGAAAGGAAAAAATGAACGTTGTTGTGAATTATCACAGCGACCCGAGCGGAGCGGAGGAAACAATCGAAACGATCAAGCAAAACGGCGGCCAAGCTGTAGCGGTTGAGGCTGATGTGTCCTCGGAAACGGGAATTGAGGCTTTGATGGATACGGCCTTACAACAGTTTGGCACACTCGATGTGATGGTGAATAATTCAGGTTTTAACGGCGCTGAAGCAATGCCGCACGAAATGAGTCTGGAAGATTGGCAAAAGGTGATTGATGTGAATGTAACAGGAACCTTTATGGGGGCAAAGGCGGCGCTGAAGCACATGATGAAGCACAACATCAAAGGAAATGTATTAAACATCTCCAGCGTCCATCAGCAAATTCCGCGTCCGCTGAATGTACAATATTCCACGTCCAAAGGCGGCATGAAGCTCATGACAGAAACGTTAGCGCTGAACTATGCTGACAAGGGCATTCGAGTCAATGCTCTGGCACCGGGAACAATCGCAACGGAATCAAACGATGATCTTCAAGAGGAAGAACATAAACAAGTACAGCTGAAAAAAATTCCGATGAAAACATTCGGCAAACCCGAAGAAGTCGCCGCCGCGGCAGCATGGCTCGTATCAGAGGAGGCAAGCTACGTGACCGGAACCACACTCTTTGTAGACGGCGGCATGACGCTGTATCCGTCTCAGCTGGAATAGAAGAACAGAGAGAAAGAGAAGGGAAGCCTTCTCTTTTTTGTTTGATTTCTTTCAAAATAAGGAAATAAACAATAAAAAAACAGGGGGATGCTGACATGAAGAAGGATTGGTGGAAGGACTCTGTCGTTTATCAAGTGTATCCGAGAAGCTTTCAAGATAGTAACGGTGACGGAATCGGAGATTTGCAGGGGATTATTTCCCGGCTCGATTATATCAAACAGCTAGGTGCTGATGTCATTTGGATTTGCCCGATCTATCCTTCTCCGAACGTGGATTACGGATATGATGTCACGGACCATAAAACGGTGATGGAATCGTATGGGACAATGGAAGATTTTCATGAGCTTCTGGAAGAGGTACATAAGCGGGGCTTAAAGCTTGTGATGGATTTTGTGTTAAATCATACGTCTACTGAGCACGCGTGGTTTAAAGAGGCGGAACTAGACAAAACGAGCAAATACCGCAGCTTCTATTTTTGGCGCCCGGGCACAAAACATGGGCCGCCGACAGATTGGCAGTCTGATTATGGACAGTCAGTCTGGCAGTACGAGGAGCACACGGGTGAGTATTATCTGCATATGAACGCAGTGAAACAGGCGGATTTGAACTGGGAAAACGAAGACGTACGTCAGGCTGTGTATGAAATGATGAGATTCTGGCTTGATAAAGGGGTGGACGGCCTGCGAATTGATCAGCTTCACCTCATATCTAAAAAAGAATATCTTCCGTCATACGAGGATTACGTCCAGGGCAAGGCTGAATCGAAGCCCTTTCAGCCAAACGGCAGGCGGATTCACGATTACCTGACAGAAATGACCGAAGAGGTATTTTCTCAATATGATGTAATGTCTGTCGGAGAGGCAGGAACCGTGACACCCGAGGAAGGTTTAACATACACGGGAACTGATGAGCATGAATTGAATATGATCTTTCATTTTCAGCATATGGAGCTTGACCAGCAGCCGGGCAAGGAACATTGGGATCTCAAGCCCCTTGAGCTTTCTGATTTGAAATCTGTCTTAACAAAATGGCAAAAGAAACTTGAGAACAAGGGCTGGAACACGCTGTTTTGGTGCAACCATGACCAGCCGCGAATTGTCTCCCGGTTTGGCGATGAGGGAAAATACCGCAAAGAATCCGCGAAGATGCTTGCCTCCGTGCTCTATTTGATGAAAGGAACGCCGTATATTTATCAGGGAGAAGAGCTCGGGATGACGAATGCGCCGTTTACCCGGATTGAAGACTATAAAGATATTCAAACGGTCAATATGTATCATAAACGCGTGTATGAAAAAGGCTATGATCCAAAAGAGGTGATGACATCCATTTTGGCAAAAAGCCGCGACCACGCCCGGACGCCGATGCAGTGGAATGACGGGAAGCATGCGGGCTTTACGGACGGCACACCGTGGCTGAAAGTGAATCCTAACTATACATCCATCAATGCCGCCGAAGCACTGGCTGATCCCGATTCCATCCTATCCTATTACAAAAAGCTGATCAGCTTGCGAAAACAGTACGCGGACCTTATGAAAGGCAGCTATGACTTGCTTCTGCCGGAAGATCCGCAGCTGTTTGTATATATCAGGCAGACAGACACCCGGCAGCTGTTGGTCATTAACAATTTCTCTGACAAAGAAGCCATATTCCAATGGCCGGACGAGCTGGAACGGGAAATGGCACAGCTCCTTCTCAGCAACTATGATGGCGGCAGAGAAGCTCTTCCATCCATAGAATTAAAACCGTTTGAAAGCAGGGTGTATCTGTTAAAAAGGGATTGAGTCAGATCTTCATCCTTTTCGCCGCAGTCCTGTTACGGGCAAACAGCCTCTGGTTTTTGCCAGACCGGATGCGGGCATATGCCCGCAGGCCCACATATGTTTCATAATACCGGCTGGCTTTGGAGTCAGCCGCCATCAAACAAGCAGGCGGTCTGTACCGTCTGTTTTTTAAACGAATAAATTTATAAATTATCCTTGCAAAACGTAATTACTTCGTTTTATTATTATAAAGGATGCAAAACGAATACCTCAGTTTATTTGCAAAATCGTTATCATTTTGATTTAAAGAATCATAAAGTCATTTTAAAAAAAGAGGGGATTACTATGCGTAAGAAATGGAGCGGCCTGTTTATGATCGCAGCATGCTTTTTGTTAGTCGCGGCATGCGGCAATTCATCATCTAAAGGATCATCGGGGTCATCTGATAAGAAAAACGGCAAATTGCAAGTTGTCACTACTTTCTATCCAATGTATGAATTTACGAAACAAGTCGTAAAAGACAAAGGCGATGTGGATCTTTTAATACCGTCTTCTGTTGAGCCTCATGATTGGGAGCCGACGCCGAAGGACATTGCCAATATTCAAAACGCTGATCTGTTTGTCTACAACAGCAAGTACATGGAAACATGGGTGCCGTCTGCTGAGAAAAGCATGGACAAAGACCACGCCACATTCGTTAATGCCAGCAAAGGCATTGATCTGATGGAAGGTTCTCATGAAGAGGAAGAAGAGCATGAGCACGGGGATGAAGAGGAACACGAGCACAGCCATGAAATGGACCCTCATGTATGGCTCAGCCCGGTTCTTGCACAAAAAGAAGTTGAAAATATCACTGCACAAATTGTAAAACAGGACCCGGATAACAAAGAATATTATGAGAAAAATAGTAAAGAATATATTGCAAAACTGAAAGATCTTGATAAACTATATCGTACAACAGTAAAAAAAGCATCGAAGAAAGAATTTATCACACAGCATTCGGCTTTCAGCTATTTGGCAAAAGAATACGGTCTGACACAAGTTCCGATCTCCGGTCTTTCACCTGATCAAGAGCCAAGTGCGGCCAATTTAGCTAAACTCAAAACGTTTGCAAAAAAACACAACGTGAAAATCATTTATTTTGAAGAAGTCGCATCATCTAAAGTTGCCGATACTCTTGCCGGTGAAATTGGCGCGAAAACAGAAGTGCTCAATACACTGGAAGGTTTAAGTAAAGAAGAACAGGATAAAGGCACAGGTTACATCGAAATCATGGAGAAAAACCTGGATGCCCTTAAAGATTCACTATTGGATAAATAAAGATAGTGTGCGCCGCAGGGTGCACACTATTTCTTTGTGAGAAAGGAAGAGCATACATGAATCTCGTCTCATTGAAAGATATCGTGTTCGGTTATTCACATACCCCCGTACTCGATAAGGTTTCGCTGGAGATCGAAAGCGGTGAGTTTGTCGGAATCACCGGACCGAACGGAGCGGCGAAATCAACGCTCATCAAAGTCATGCTCGGCATGCTGAAGCCGTGGGAAGGAACTGTAACCCTCAGTAAAAAGAATGAAGCGGGCAAGCGCCTAACCGTCGGCTACGTGCCTCAGCAAATCTCTTCATTTAATGCGGGATTTCCAAGCACCGTGCTTGAACTGGTGCAGTCCGGCCGATATACAAAAGGGAAATGGTTCAAGCGGCTGAATGAAGAAGATCATGAAGAAGTGGAAAAAGCCCTGAAAATGGTTGAAATGTGGGACCTGCGCCATCGTAAAATCGGTGATTTATCAGGCGGGCAGAAGCAGAAAATCTGTATTGCCAGAGTGCTGGCGAGTAACCCTGATCTGCTGATGCTGGACGAGCCGACAACTGCGGTCGATTATGAAAGCAGACAAGGTTTTTACGAGTTTATGCACCACCAAGTGAAAAACCACAATCGGACGGTTGTAATGGTGACGCATGAGCAAAATGAAGTTCAGCAGTACTTAGACAAAGTGATACGTTTGGAAAGGGGGGAAAAAGGCGGATGGAAATGTTTGACTTGGAATTCATGCGACGAGCTTTTTTAGCCGGAAGCATGATCGGAATTATTGCGCCGATATTAGGCGTTTATCTTGTACTTAGAAGACAGGCGTTAATGGCGGACACGCTTTCGCATATTTCACTGTCAGGGGTTGCCATCGGCTTTTTCCTGAACACCAATATCACCGCGGCCAGCATCATCGTCGTCACGGCGGGCGCGGTCGGAATTGAATACATGCGGCGTGCTTACCGCACCTATTCAGAGGTGTCCATCGCTATTTTGATGGCTGCGGGATTATCGTTTGCGATGTTCCTAATCAGCCTGTCAAAAGGCGGCACGACGATGAGCATAGACCAATATTTGTTTGGTTCGCTCGTAACGGTGAACCAGCAGCAGGTCTATATTATCGGCGGAGTCACACTGCTGATTTTACTTTACTTCATTATCTTAAACAGACCGCTCTATTTGCTTACGTTTGATGAAGCGACGGCAAAAACGTCAGGGATCAATACAAATATGCTGTCCATGTCATTTAGCATTGTAACGGGTCTTGCGATTTCAGTCATTATCCCGATTATCGGCGTGTTGCTTGTATCAGCTCTGCTCGTATTGCCGGCCGCTTTTGCGATCAGACTTGCAAAGGGCTTTAAAATGGTCTTTACAGCGGCAATCTTGATTTCTTTATTTAGTGTGTTCATGGGCCTCACGTCCTCCTATCAGCTGGGGACACCGCCGGGTCCGTCCATCACGCTGCTTCTGATCGCCCTATTGATCATCGGATTTTTGCTTCAGGCAATATGGAATTTCATCAAGAAGGAAACAGAACGGAAAAAACATCGCCGTTAAGGCTTGTCAGCAGTTTTTTGAGATATGCGAAAAACTGCTGATCTGCTCTTAACGGCGTTTTTTTATAAAAATAATGCTGCAAGCCGCTCGTAGGATTGTTTTTTAGCTTCAAAGTCATATATGTTGCAAAGGACCATCAGTTCCTCTGTGTCATAGCGGCCGGCAAGCTCCGTCAGCTGCTGCTTGACTGAGCTTGGAGAACCGATAACCATACGCTTGCGGTTTTCTGCTATTTGTTTTTTATCGGAAGCGGTATAGGTGTATGATCGGGCTTCCTCAATGCTCGGCACGCGGCTGTCCAAGCCTTTTCCGACACGGAGAAGCCACAAGTCTTGGCTCAAGGCAAGCTCCTCCGCCTCTTCATCTGTTCGAGAGCACACCACAAAAATGGTGCATAGCGCGGCCGGAGATGAAAAGTGGGCAGAAGCCTTAAAGCTGTCCCGGTACACGCGAAACGCATTCTCACCGCGTTCAGGATTGATAAAATGGCCGAAAACATACCCGATACCGAGCTGGCCTGCGCGTCTTGCGCTGTTTTCTCCAAGTCCGAGTACCCAGAGTTCAGGGACCGTATCAATAAGGGGCGCTGTTTTGATGCCTGCGTAATCATGGCCTGCAGGCAGCGAATCTGTCAGGAAATAGGACAAGTCTTGAAGCTGCCGATTGAAATCAGTCAAACTTTTTTTGACGCCATCTGTTAATGCGAGCCGTGTTTTTGTCGTACCGCCCGGCGAACGTCCGACTCCGAGGTCGATCCGGTTCGGATAGAGCGCTTCAAGCTGGCGGAATGTTTCGGCCACTTTATAGGGACTGTACTGCGGCAGAAGAACGCCGCCGGAACCGACACGGATTGTCGTGGTATGTGCGGCAATATGAGCGATCATAATTTCCGGTGCCGTGCTTGCCAATCCTTTCGTGCTGTGATGCTCTGCGAACCAGTATCGTTTATAGCCCCACAGTTCACTAAGCTTTGCAAGTTCAACTGAATGCTGAAGGGTCGTAACAGGGCTGTCCCCTTTGGAAACAGGAGCCTGATCAAGAATACTCAATTCAATCAATAGGCCGCTTCCTTTCTATGTTAGGATCTGACACAAGAATAGGAAAAATAGCTCTCTGGAGTCAAATGCTTTGTTTGACAGGTTTTTTTAATTCATGAACCTTATGATTTGCAAATAACGCTCAATTATGGGAGATTTTTTTCGAGGATTTTCGTCAATTATTCTTAACTTTTATGAAACTTTGATATAATAAAAAACGTATATATAAATAATTTACGACATTTCCATCTTAGCATTTGTCGAATTTACAGGTGAAAAAAGATGTGACTATATTCACATTTTGATGATTAGGAGTGAATCATGTGGCAATTTCTTTAGAAAAAGGTCAGCGGATTGATTTAACAAAAGGTAAAGCGGGGCTTTCCAAATTATTGATCGGACTCGGCTGGGACCCTGTATCAGCCGGCGGCGGGTTTCTCGGCAAGCTGTTCGGAGGCGGCGGAGCGAATATTGATTGTGACGCTTCCGTTCTGATGCTGGACAATGATAAGTTTACAGAGAAGAAAAACTTAATTTACTTCGGACATTTAAAAAGCAGCTGCGGCAGTGTGAAGCACACGGGTGATAACCTGACGGGTGACGGCGAAGGCGATGACGAGCAAATTCTCGTCGATTTGACAAAAGTGCCTTCTCACATTAATAAGCTGGTATTCGTTGTAAATATTTATGATTGTGTCAGAAGAAAACAAGATTTCGGCATGATCCAAAATGCGTTTATCCGTGTTGTTGATCAATCAAAAAATGAAGAACTGGTCAAATACAACTTAAAAGAAAACTATTCAGGGAAAACAAGCCTGATTGCGGCCGAAATTTACCGTCAGGGCAGCGAGTGGAAATTCGCGGCTGTCGGCGAAGGCACAAACGATACTAGATTAGAAGAATTGATCAGACGGTACGCATAATTTTTAAAAGGAGAGTGAAAGAATCATGGCAATTTCACTGGCAAAAGGACAAAAAGTAGATTTAACAAAAACAAATCCGGGCCTTTCAAAAGTCGTTGTCGGCTTAGGCTGGGATACCAATAAATATGACGGCGGGCATGACTTCGATTTGGATTCAAGCGTCTTTCTTTTAGATGCGGCGGGTAAATGCGCGTCTCAAAGCGATTTTATTTTCTATAACCAGCTTGAAGGCGGAGCGGGTTCTGTCGTTCATTCAGGAGATAACCTGACAGGACAGGGCGAAGGCGATGATGAGAGCGTGAAGGTGAACCTTAACGCCGTTCCTGCCAATGTTGAGAAAATTTCATTTGTCATCACCATTCATGAAGCAGAAGCGCGCAGCCAAAACTTCGGACAAGTTTCTAACGCCTTTGTCCGTATCGTAAATGAAGAGACAAATGAAGAGCTGATCCGCTACGATCTTGCGGAGGACTTCTCGATTGAAACGGCGATTATCGCAGGAGAGCTATACAGACATAACGGCGAGTGGAAATTCTCGGCTATCGGTTCAGGCTATCAAGGCGGCCTTGCCCGCATCGCAACGGATTACGGTCTGCAAATCGGATAACTGATACCAAAATTACAGAAGCAGAAAGGAGACATGCAACATGGCCATTCAATTATCAAAAGGACAGCGTGTTGATTTAACAAAGACAAATCCGGGGCTTACAAAAGCAGTGGTCGGTTTAGGCTGGGATACGAACAAGTATTCAGGCGGAGAAGACTTTGATTTGGACGCTTCAGCCTTCCTGGTTGATGCCAATGATAACTGTGTGAATGATCTTGATTTTGTCTTCTACAACAATCTTGAGCATCCGAGCGGGGGCGTCATCCATACGGGTGACAACCGCACAGGCGAGGGAGACGGAGACGATGAGCAGCTGATCGTTGATTTCTCTAAAATCCCTGCCAATATTGAGAAAATCGGCATTACAGTAACCATTCATGATGCGGATGCACGCAGCCAAAACTTTGGACAAGTTTCCAACGCGTTTGTCCGTGTGGTGGATGAAAATACACAAAATGAGCTGCTTCGTTTTGATTTAGGAGAAGATTTCTCCATTGAAACAGCTGTCGTTGTTTGTGAGCTTTACAGACACGGAAGCGAGTGGAAATTTAACGCGATCGGCAGCGGCTTTTCCGGCGGATTGGCTTCTCTTTGCCGGAACTACGGTTTACAGGTTTAAGCGAGCGGCCTATAGAAACTGCCGCCGTTTTTTTAATAAATAGGAGGAAAAAACTTGGAATTCTTACATCATATAATGTCAACTTACGCTTCATTTTTCGATTGGGAAATGTGGGGGGAAGTTCTGACTGACCCTGTTTCATGGGGGCTGATCGGCTCTTTGGTTCTTTTGGAAGGTCTTCTGTCTGCGGATAACGCGTTAGTGCTTGCTGTCATGGTTAAACATCTTCCGGAAAAACAGCGCAAGAAAGCATTAACGTACGGCCTGTTCGGGGCTTATATTTTCCGTTTTATTTTCATCGGTCTCGGTATGCTTCTCATCAAATTCTGGTGGATTAAATTACTTGGCGCGCTATACCTGGCTTGGCTCGTCATTCAGCATTTCGTAATCGGGGAAAAAGAAGACGAAACAGACGGTATGAAGAAAAATACATGGATGGTCCGTACATTCGGAATCTTCTGGGCTACCGTTCTTTCTGTAGAACTCATGGATTTGGCGTTTTCAGTTGACAGTATTTTGGCCGCGTTTGCGGTGTCAGAAAAAGTTTGGGTGCTGCTGATCGGCGGTATGCTCGGAATCTTAATGATGCGTACAGTCGCAAAATTGTTCCTTGTGTTAATTGATAAGATACCTGAGCTTGAAAATACAGCTTTCGTCTTAATCGGTATCATCGCGTTGAAAATGGGTGCAAGTGCGTTCCATTATGAAATGCCGCACGTTTATTTCTTCGGTATCATTATTGCCGCATTTGTGGTGACGTTTATTATTCACTTTATGAACAAGCAGAAACAGGTGCGTGAACAAACGGCTGCATCAAAAGAAGAATAAAACAAAACAGGGGGGAGATTGACTCCTTCCTTTTTTGTTACAGAAAAGAGGCGGCAGGTTTGCGGTATTTCCATTATTTATCAGGATTGCAGCAAGAAAATGTATTTTATCAAAAACCGAAACCGGTCACAAAAGAAGCTCCGAAGAAGCTGCTTGAGCAAGCGCTGGGGGCCGTATTATATATGCCCGCCACACGCCATGATATTGCAGCTGTTATAACGAATCAAAAATATGAAGATTTATCCTCGGTTGTTTTCTGTTTGGAGGATGCGATTGGCGATGATGAAGTCAAACAGGCTGAACATAATCTCAAGCATCAATTAGAGCGTATTGATCAGGCGGTTCAGCAGCGAAAACAATTGGCGGAGCATTTCCCTTTTATGTTCGTGCGTGTACGTTCTCCGCAGCAGCTAAAAACGCTGGCTGATATGCTGCCACACTCTCTCCATTTGTTAACCGGCTTTGTTTTTCCTAAATGTTCAATAGAAAATGCGAATCATTATTTTGAAGCTCTTCAGGAGGTTTCTCAACAATATGGGACCGTACTCTACGGCATGCCGATTTTAGAAACGCCTGATGTGCTGTCTAAAAAGACAAGAATGGATGTTTTGTCTGAATTACATATGATCTTTCAGCAAAACAAAGACGTCATTTTAAACGTAAGAATTGGCGCCACCGATCTTTGCGGACTATACGGCATCAGGAGAAAGCCTGACCAATCCATCTACGATATCCGCCTGATTGCAGACTTTATGGCGGACATCATCAATTATTTCGGTGCGGATTTTACGATTTCAGGCCCTGTTTGGGAGTATTTCGATCCTTCCCTGAAAGCTGCACCTCATCCTTTTCACCAAGCTTCCGATTTCAGTGAGTATATGGAGGGGCTTGTGAAGGAAACAACGCTTGATATCGCAAACGGCATTCACGGAAAAACGGTGATTCATCCGACGCAGTTGAAAGTCGTGAACAGCCTGTATGTTGTTTCCAAAGAAGATTACACGGATGCGTTACACATTGCTCATCATGCGAAAGGCACACTCGGTGTGTTGAAAAGCAATTTTTCGAATAAAATGAATGAAATGAAGCCGCATATGAAATGGGCTGAAACCATTCTATTAAAATCAGATATATACGGGGTGTTTCATGAAATCCGACATTTTACCGACTTGCTCACAGAACAGCCAAATGCTGCACATTATGGACAATATGGCGGTTGACCTTTCCATAACAGACAACCCGCTGTCCATACCGGAACATCATTTGTTTGAAATGGCGGCTCGGGTGAACAAAAAAAGAGGTTTCTTATTTGTCAGCAAAGTGCTCGGCAAACATATTCCCGTGCACCCGCTGAAACCGCTGTTGGCCTCCGGTCTCTTGGCTTTTGAATATGCAGAGCAAAAAACAGGACGGCCTTTGAAGGATAAAAAAGACATTTTAAAGGGGTTCCTTTCAGAAAACCATAGCGATATTCAAACGGCATATCAAATCTTACAAGCACAGCGATTTACGCTTCCGGAAGCGCCGCTGGTGATTGGATTCGCGGAAACAGCCACAGCCCTCGGCCACGGTGTCTATGATTGCATGGAGAACGCATCATATGTCCATACCACACGCGAGCAGATCAGTGATACAGAGCCTGCAATCACATTTGTGGAGGAACATTCCCATGCGGCCGATCAGGTTTGTTATGCGGAACATCATGTCTTGGACAATCAATGTCCGATCATTCTTGTAGATGATGAATTGACAACGGGCAAAACTGCATTAAACATCATTCGAGATATTCAGTCGAAATATCCCCGTAAGGAATACGCCGTTCTGTCATTACTGGATTGGCGTACAGAGGCGCATCGGCAGGCTTTTTCAGCAGCAGAACGGGAATTGGGCATTACGATTTCAACTTCCGCTTTATTATCAGGCCGGATTTCCTTCCGGGGCGAGCCGTTATCGGATTCAATCCACAATTACCGGCCGAAGCTGCAAGGTTCCCATGTATGCAGAACGGACATTGATGTATCTGGGTTTTTCACATCTGTTTCTTATCAGCCCGAAACAGCGCCTAAAGAAGCCGGTCCGTTTCCTTATATAAAAGAAACGGGAAGATTCGGTTTGACGCCTGCTGACCGAGTGTCCGTACACGAAGCCTGCCAAAAAGCCGCTCATCATATCGAGGGTTTTCGGAAAGGGGATAGGACGCTTGTGCTCGGAACGGGAGAACTGATGTATGTCCCGATGAAAATCGCGGCAGAGCTGAGCGGCGCTGTGTTTTATCAATCGACAACCCGCAGTCCGATTCATCCTGCTGCAAGAGAGGGGTACGCGGTGCAAAACGGGTATTCCTTTATGAACCCTGAAGATGAGTCGATTCGCCATTTTGTCTATAATCTACCGGATGAAGGCTATGATGAAGTCTTCTTGTGTTTTGAAAAGGCGGTTTCAGATGAGTCATTACAGCCGATTTTCGATATTTTTAAAGAAAAGGGAATGTCACATATTCATATCGTGACCATTTCGGGAAGGGCGTGAGCTGCATTGGCAGACGTTATTGACCAGCTTGGGAGCTATGCGAAAGAGGATGTAACGTTTCTTTTAAAAGACCTATCCGATATTTCAATAGAAAAAAGCACAGAAGAGCGGGAACAATCGATTCAAAGCGGGACTCATTATTCTGAAATGCTGCCGATTGAATACAAGCCGACAGATGAATATATGCAGCTGTTTTATGCATCGCTTGAAGACAGCAAACAAAAGGTTGCGCTGGCGGCGGGCATTGTCGCGGAGCAAATTTTCGCCAGGAGCGGGAAGAATACCGTGCTGTGCAGTCTGGCAAGAGCGGGCACGCCCATCGGTGTTTTAATCAAACGATATATTGAGAGAAAGTATCACACCTCTGTTCCTCATTACAGCATATCCATTATTCGCGATAGAGGAATTGATGAGAATGCATTGCATTATATATTGAATCATCACCCGAACGGGGCAGTCGCCTTTATTGACGGGTGGACGGGGAAAGGCGCTATCACAAAAGAACTGATCCGTTCAGTGGAGCGGTTTAATCAACAGTATGGCAGAGGGCTTTCCTCAGAACTGGCGGTGCTTGCGGACCCCGGACATTGCGCTGATATTTACGGAACGAAGGAGGATTTCCTGATTCCGAGCGCGTGCTTAAACTCTACTGTATCTGGCCTTGTGAGCCGAACTATTTTGAATGAAAAATGGATCGGCCCGTCCGATTTCCATGGGGCGAAGTATTATCGGGAGCTTCTCGCAGAAGACGTTTCAAATCTTTATATTGAAACGATAACGGGCCAATTTCCGTCTATTGAGAAAGAAGCCGAACACAGAGCCGAGTTGCTTCAGCAAAAACGGGAAGCGCCTGATTGGAGCGGACTGGCCTCCATTCAGTCGATACAGAAGGATTTTGGAATCAGCAACACAAATCTGATTAAGCCTGGAGTGGGCGAAACAACCCGTGTGCTTTTACGCCGTGTGCCTTGGAAGATCCTTATTCAACCGGGCTCCGAGGAAGCGCTTCAGCACATTTTGCTGCTTGCGGAAGATCGGGGAGTTCCGGTAATAGAATACGAAAATATGTCTTATAGCTGCTGCGGGCTGATCCGTCCGGCGGAGAAAAGCCTATGAACGCATTTGCCAGTGATTTAGACAGAACATTAATTTATTCCAGACGCATGGTCGGAGCAGCCGAAATGGAAGCGGGCATTGAGCTGACGGAAACGTTGCACGGCAGGGAAATCTCCTATATTAGCGGTATCACAAAAGAAAATTTGAAACGGATTCAGAAAGAGAACTATTTTATCCCAGTCACGACACGCACTAACGAACAGTATAAGAGACTTCAATTTTTACAGCATGATATTGTGCCGGAATACGCGGTGACCACAAACGGCGGCTGCATATTAAAGAATGGGGAACCTCTGACAGAATGGGCTGAGATCGTAGAAGAACAGCTGGCAGCCTGTCTCCCGATTGAGCAAATGCTGAGAGAAATCGCAAGCCTGCCTCTATCGGCCGCAGTTGAAAGAACCCGCACGGCGCATCACTATTTTGTCTATTTGATACTGAATGAAGAAAAATTAGCGCACATTGACAGTGCTGCTGTGAAGGAATGGGGCGCGAGTAAAGGCTGGCAGGTGTCCTTACAGGGCCGGAAGCTTTACTTTATTCCAAATCCGCTCAATAAATGGAAGGCTGTCGCTTATTTAAAATCAAAGCTTTCGCTTGAAGAGGTCTGTACGGCGGGAGATTCGCTGCTGGACCTTGAGCTGATTCAAGAAGCTGATTTCGGCATAGCGCCAGCCCACGGCGAAGTGCTGCGGCATTACCCGAATTTACGCAAAACAGCAAGCAGCGGTATCCTGGCGGGAGAAGAAATGACAGCGGCTGTTTTGTCCCGCCTGTCCCGTTTAAAACAAGTGTAAAAAAATGACGTATGAGAAAGGAGGATATGATGAGACAAGAAGAGTTGACCATCCATAGGGCCGAGCCGGTGAATGATGATTGGAAGAGCATTCTGCTTCAGCCATTGCCGGAGCGGGCAGTTTATGAGAAAGAGCCGGGACCGGCCTTCACGCGGCTGGCCGGGCAAATTCTGGGTACGCCCTTTGATGAGACCGATTACTATAATGAATTGTACGAGCTGTCAGCCAATGAGAATATCCATGTATTAAGCGAAACGCTTGATAAAACAATCGCGCCGGAGACCTTTCAGGCGCTTCAGCACATTCATACCATCAATCAAAAAGAAAAAGGGCTGTCTGTCGGCCGCTTTGTCGCCTTTCTTGACGGGGAGCAGCTGATTGCGAAGCATTCTGATCCCCTCATGCACCGGCATTTGCGAAAATGCTTGATGACGGTTTTACATACGTTTGCGGCGAACCATGAGCAGGGGCTGAATCATCCCGATTTTCGAAGAGTGCTGCTGGATGTTTCAAAGTTTTCGTTAAATCATCTGAATCCATGGCTTGAAAAAGCCGATATAGAGCGAGAGATGCCGAAGGTGGTTTGGTACGGGGACGCATCGAAAAGCCAGTTGTATTTTTTATATTATCTGATGCTGATTGGCTGTGATGTCCTCCTTTTTCATCCGGCGGGAACGGACCAGCTCATACAGATTGATCCGCAGCGGCAGCTGACATTTACGCTCAAACTTCCGGATGTATCAGAGCCCCAGCCTTTCCCGAAAGAGAAGCCCGACCGGAAATCTACGGTTGCCTATCGGTCAACAAAGGAAATCGAGCATGTCCTGAATCATGAGGAATCCATGCTGTACAAGCCATGGCAATTCAGAGACCATACGCCGGTATCCGTCACGCTGAAAACCACTTATGATGAACTGTTTTTAATCGCGAAGGAGCGCGCGTTTATCAGGCCTAATTTTAAAGCGAATAAGCAATCGGTCGACATTCCGAACGTATTTGCCAAAATCATGGGTGTGTCAAAGGACAATAAAGAATATTGGAACAGGCTGCACACGATGGCGGAATACCAAGAAACTGAAATGGTCAGAAGCTTCCCGTTTACGGAGGAAATCAAATCGAACTATCAATTTCATTACAGCCACGCACTTAATCAGGACGGCATCATTGACCCGGATAAACTGATGGAAAGCAATGTATGGCAATACAAGCAATTGCCGTCAGGGATTCAGTCCGCAATCGCTAAAACCATTTCTAGAATGTGCAGGCATCCGCGGCTGAAGGCTCTAAATAAGGAACAGGAAAAAGATGTGCAAATCTACTTATTTAAACAAACGACAAATCTTCCTGCCAAATTGCTGAAATTGATCCAAACATTTGATTATGCGCAAACCGTGCCGAAGCTTCTCCTGTATCACACGGAATTCAACGGGGAATTGACACGCTCAGATGCGGCGGCGCTTCTGTTTTTGAATGAGATCGGAATTGATATCGCCATTTACAATCCTCCCGGGCATCAAGACATCGAACATTATATAGAAGAGGATCAGTACGATATTCATTGGCTGGAGGATATGGTGTTTCAACAGGACTATAAAGAGCCTTCAATCGTGAGAAGATTATTCAGAACCATTACCCAAAAGTAAGGAGAGAAGAAAAGCATGACTACAGATAACAATAACTTGCTTGTTCTTGATAAAAATGAAGAAATTTCTGAGCAAAAAGCGGATGACATCCGCCTGCAGCTGCGCCAGGAACCTGAGGTGCAGCGCATTGCCCAGCAAATTGACGTGAAAAACCAATTGGAGCTGTTAGAGTACGGAAAGGAGCCTGCCGTTGAGATCTCCAAGTTCTCTGACCGTATCTTAGGAATGATGAAAACAACAAGCGTCACAGATTCCGGTACGATGCTTACGCAGCTTGGGAAAATTATGGACCGCTTTGACAAAAATGATTTTGACGAGCCCAAAGGCCTGATGGCCAAGATTTTCAAGCGCGGCGGCAGTATGGTTGAAAAAATCTTTAAAAAGTACCAGACACTCGGCGGAGAGATTGAGAAAATCCATGTCGAGATTTCAAAATATAAAGATGAAATGACGAAAACAACTCATACTCTTGACGAAATGTACGAAAACAACATCAATTACTACATGGAGCTTGAAAAGTATGTGGTTGCCGGTCAAATGAAGCTTGAGGAGATGCAGTCTATCATACCTTCTTACGAAGAAAAAGCAGCTGGCGGCAATCAGCTGGCGCAAATGCAGCTTGATACGCTCCGTAACGGTATTCAGGCTTTGGAGGAACGGGTATACGACCTTGATATGGCGCGGATGGTCGCACTTCAAACCGCACCGCAAATCCGCCTGCTGCAGCGCGGAAATACAAAGCTGATCGGAAAAATCAACTCTGCCTTTATCATCACGATTCCGATTTTTAAAAACGGAATTATTCAGGCTGTTACAGTAAAACGGCAAAAGCTTGTGGCTGATTCCATGAGTGAACTGGATCGCCGCACAAATGAAATGCTGAAGAGAAACGCCGAAAACATTTCAAGTCAAAGTGTTGAAATTGCGAGAATGGCGGGAAGACCAAGTATTGATATTGAAACAATTGAATCGTCTTGGAATACAATCGTCAGCGGGATGCAGGAAACAAAACAAATCGAAGAAGAAAACAAACGCTTGCGTGAAGACGGAGCGAAACGCATTCAGCAGCTTCAAGACAATATTAAAAAAGCGGCATTGCAGCAATAAAGGGAACCCCACTTGTTTAAGGACAAGCGGGGTTTTTTGTTCGGACAGGCACCCATAAAATTTTTAATGACAAGGTGTAAAGACATGTGTAAACTGAAACGGTAATTACTTTTCGATCAGGGGTGCTGTCAATGAAGAAACAACAGCCTATTTCTCAGCGAAAATTGCTGGGGGTCGCCGGACTTGGGTGGCTGTTTGATGCAATGGACGTCGGAATATTATCGTTTATTATCGCCGCACTGCATGTGGAATGGAATTTATCTCCCGGTGAAATGAAGTGGATCGGCAGTGTGAATTCCATCGGCATGGCAGCGGGCGCGTTTATGTTCGGATTGCTGGCTGATCGGATCGGCCGGAAAAAAGTATTTATTATCACGCTCTTATTTTTCTCAATCGGAAGCGGCATTTCAGCATTTGCGACAAGCTTGTCCGCTTTTCTTATATTACGCTTCTTTATCGGGATGGGGCTTGGCGGTGAACTTCCCGTTGCTTCAACCTTGGTATCTGAAGCGGTTGCCCCTGAGAAACGGGGAAGGGTGATTGTGCTGCTTGAAAGCTTTTGGGCGGTAGGCTGGCTCGCCGCCGCTGTCATTTCTTACTTTGTCATCCCGAGTTATGGGTGGCAAACGGCATTGCTTTTAACCGCGCTATCGGCTTTTTATGCGCTGTATTTGCGGACGGGGCTGCCTGATTCGCCTAAATATGAATCGCTTCAGCCTCAGAAGAAATCGGTATGGGATAATGTGAAAAGCGTGTGGTCGGGACAGTATTTGCGTCCTACGGTCATGCTGTCGGTTGTGTGGTTTTGTGTGGTGTTTTCTTATTACGGGATGTTTCTGTGGCTTCCAAGCGTGATGCTGATGAAAGGATTCAGCATGATCGAAAGTTTTGAATATGTGCTGCTGATGACTCTTGCACAGCTGCCGGGTTATTTTTCAGCCGCTTGGCTGATTGAAAAAGCTGGTCGGAAAAGCATTTTGGTCATTTATTTACTGGGTACGGCGGGCAGCGCGTTCTTCTTCGGCACCGCGGATTCACTGGCATTGCTGCTGACTGCCGGCATGCTGCTGTCCTTCTTTAACCTTGGAGCATGGGGCGTGCTGTACGCGTATACGCCGGAGCAATACCCGACATCCATCCGTGCAACAGGCTCGGGAACAACGGCTGCGTGCGGCAGAATCGGCGGCATTTTCGGCCCGCTTCTAGTCGGTACGCTAGCCGCACAGCATGTATCGTTTTCTGTTATTTTTACGGTCTTTTGCATAGCGATTCTGATCGCGGTCGCAAGTATTCTGATCATGGGGAAAGAAACGAAACAAACAGAGCTTGCGGAATGAGCATCAATTTATGAATGCTGTCGCTCCGTTTTCGAGACTCCAGACTGCAGGGAAGGGTCTGGCTCTTGATCAAGTGAGAGAGCTGCAGTTCACCCGGCAAGGGAAGAAGGTTCTAGAGAAAGTGAGTTCCGTATGAGTTTTTTTATGAAATTTATTCCATTAACTTTTTAGCAGGTTATTTTAGAGGGCGCCGCATTATGGGTGCCTTTTTTCCAGTTCTCTGCGTTATTTGTCTGCAAAGCAGCCAGTTTCGCACAGCGTGCATAGACTAGTTGTAGTCATAAAATATTTGTGTTCTGCATTGAACTTATGATTGTTTTATAACTCGAATTTCCATGATAAGGAATAAAAACCGATGATATTACCTGGAAAGCACATTTTTAGTAATCGCTTTCAACTGTTAAAAAGACTGAATTTTACCTATAAAATATATTAATTAAGGAGGATTAGAGAGCATTTAGAAGCATTCACGAGGATATTAAGACACATGGATGTTTTTCGAGTTATGGTACAGAATAAAAGGGATTATGATGTTTGGTGGTCTTGTTACAAACATGTTACGGTATAAAAGATTGCTTAATATGGAGGGAAAATATGAGTATAGATGAGAAGCCAATTAAGATAAAAGTCGAAAAAGTATCTAAAGTTTTTGGCAAACAGACAAAGAAAGCCATTCAAATGCTTGACAGCGGTAAAAATAAAAAAGAGATCTTAAAAGCAACTGGATCAACCGTTGGTGTCAATCAAGCAGACTTTGACGTATACGATGGGGAGATATTTGTCATCATGGGTCTATCGGGGAGCGGAAAATCAACTCTAGTGCGGCTGTTAAACCGGCTGATTGAACCGACTGCCGGAAAAATTTATATTGATGGTGACATGATAACAAATATGTCAAAAGACCAGCTCCGGGAAGTCCGCCGGAAAAAGATCAGCATGGTCTTCCAAAAGTTCGCTCTGTTTCCTCACAGAACCATCCTTGAAAATACTGAATACGGTTTGGAACTGCAAGGTATTGAAAAAGGAAAGCGGCAGCAAATAGCGATTGAATCACTTAAGCTTGTCGGACTTGAAGGATATGAAGAACAGTATCCTGACCAGCTGAGCGGCGGAATGCAGCAGCGTGTCGGGCTTGCGCGGGCGCTGACTAATGATCCGGATATATTGCTGATGGATGAAGCATTCAGTGCGCTTGATCCGCTGATCCGCAAAGATATGCAGGATGAATTGCTTGATCTGCATGATTCGGTTGGAAAAACGATTATTTTCATTACCCATGATCTTGATGAAGCACTTCGGATCGGTGACAGAATCGCGCTGATGAAGGATGGAAACATCGTTCAAATCGGCACGCCGGAAGAGATTCTCATGAGCCCGTCCAATGAATATGTAGAAAAATTCGTTGAAGACGTTGATTTATCAAAAGTACTGACTGCGGGCCATATCATGAAACGTGCTGAGACAGTACGGATTGACAAAGGGCCTCGTGTTGCTTTGACGTTGATGAAAAACCTCGGTATTTCTTCTATATACGCTGTTGATAAACAGAAGCAGCTATTGGGCGTCATTAATGCAGCAGATGCGAAAAAAGCAGCCGAGTCGGATTTATCTCTTCAAGATATCTTGAATACAGAATTTACGACTGTGCCTGAAAGCACGTATTTGACAGAGATTTTTGACGTCGTATCTGACGCCAATATTCCAATCGCGGTTGTAGACGAAAAGCAAAGAATGAAAGGGATTGTCGTCAGAGGCGCATTGATCGGCGCGCTTGCGGGCAACAACGATTACATCAATGTTGAAAGCACTGATGAACAAGCACAAAACCCTTCTATTCAGGAGGTGAAATAGATGGACAGATTGCCTAGAATACCTTTAGCAGATATCATTGACCGGTTTGTCGACTGGCTTACTTTAACATTCGGCGGCTTCTTTGACGGAATCGCTACCGGACTTGCCGTTTTCGTAAACGGAATTGTCACCGGACTGGGTTATATCCCGTCCATTCTGTTAACACTCATTTTTGCAGCTCTTGCATGGTGGATCAGTACGAGAGGAATTGCACTATTTACATTAATCGGTTTCCTTGTTATTGATTATTTAGGATATTGGGATCCAATGCTGCAAACGTTGGCTCTTGTGTTAACATCAGTCATTATTTCAGTTGTAGTGGGAGTTCCGATTGGAGTTTGGGCGTCTCAGAAAGAATCAGTCCGCAGAATCGTAACACCGATTTTAGACTTGATGCAGACAATGCCTGCTTTTGTTTATTTATTGCCTGCGATCTTCTTTTTCAACATCGGTGTCGTACCGGGGGTTGTGGCGTCAGTTATTTTCGCAATGCCTCCAACGATCCGCATGACGGTTCTCGGCATCAAGCAAGTGCCTGCTGACCTGATTGAAGCGACTGAAGCGTTCGGTTCTACAACGTCACAGCGTTTGTTCAAAGTGCAGCTGCCGCTTGCGACGAAAACCATTCTTGCCGGTATTAACCAAAGTATCATGCTTGCGCTTTCCATGGTTGTTATCGCGGCTATGGTCGGAGCACCGGGACTTGGTTCTGAAGTATACAGCGCAGTTACACAATTAAAAACGGGAATTGGCGTAGAAGCCGGTATCGCAATCGTTATCGTAGCTATCACACTTGACCGGATTACTCAAAATATTAAAGTGAAGAAGAAGAGCAGGGGGAATGCCTGATGTTTAAAAAAATCATCGGGATCGGCGTTTCCGCTATGCTGGCTCTATCTTTAGCCGCTTGCGGTTCCGAGGCGGATGAAAATTCATCAGCAGCTGACCAGGTCAACAAGACCATCATCGGGATAGATCCGGGCTCAGGTATTATGGGACTGACGGATCAAGCGATGAAAGATTATGATTTGAATGACTGGACGCTGGTCTCCGCTTCCAGTGCCGCGATGACGGCTACGCTCAAAAAGTCATATGACCGTAAGAAACCAATTATCGTAACAGGATGGACACCGCACTGGATGTTCTCAAGGTATAAATTGAAATATCTCGATGATCCGAAAAAATCTTACGGTGAAGCAGAGCAGATTCATACGATCACCCGTACAGGCTTCAGCAAAGAACAGCCGAATGCCGTCAAACTTCTGAGCCAGTTTAAATGGACGGAAGACGATATGGGAGAAGTCATGATCGCCGTGGAAGAGGGCACAAAGCCCGCAAAAGCGGCTGAAGACTATGTGAAGAAACATAAAGATCAGATCGCTGAATGGACAAAAGGCGTCGATAAGGTCAAGGGAGATAAAATCAACCTTGCCTATGTTGCATGGGACAGTGAAATTGCAAGTACAAATGTCGTCGGTAAAGTCCTTAAGGATCTTGGTTATGATGTAGAGCTGACACAGGTTGAGGCGGGCCCAATGTGGACTGCCATCGCAACCGGCAGTGCAGATGCTTCTTTATCTGCATGGCTGCCGAATACCCATAAAGCATATGCTGCCAAATACAAAGGGAAATATGATGATGTAGGCGTCAGCATAACAGGTGTGAAAATGGGGCTTGTCGTTCCGCAATATATGAAAAACGTAAATTCATTAGAAGACTTGAAGAAGTAAGACGAAAAAGCAGCCCAGTGCAGGGCTGCTTTTTTTTATTTATGAAGCCTCAGTATGGGCTGAGGCAAGCGTTCCCGCTTTGTGAAAGGTTTTTAAAACCGCGTTCGCTAAGATTTCAACCCCGATATAGATGGCGTCCCGATCAAATGTCATGTGCGGATGGTGAAGCCCCGGCTGAAGTCCGCAGCCAAGCCCGAGCATGGTTGTCTTGATGTTCGGCACCCGTACGGCGTAAAAATGAAAATCCTCACCGCCGGTGGTGACAAGCGGTTCGTCCAAATGTTCTTCTCCGATGATATCTGTGATCGCTTCAGCCATAATCGCTTCCGCTTCTTTATTTTGCGTAGCTGCCGGCAGGCTGTGTTCCTTCTGCAATTCGATTTTGGCGCCGAATGCGGAAGCGGCGGCTTCACAGGCTCTTTCCGTTTCCTGTATCAACGCTTCCATCGCTTCGTTGGTCTGGGCCCGCAAATCAAGGCTGAAGGATGCTTTTCCCGGTATGATGTTTGAGCTTTCTCCGCCGGCTTGAAGCTTCGTCATTTTCACCGTGTGGGGAACCATCGGGTCAATGTGGATCATCCCGAGTTTATGAACAAGAAAAGCGGCGATCTCTATGCTGTTTTTGCCGAGATGAGGCCGGGCGCCGTGGGCTTCTTCACCGATAATGGTGCCTTCAATATGCTGGCTGGAGCCATGAAGGATGGACGGCGCACAATGGCCGTTTTGTGTTTCCTGAATCGGGCGGACGTGAACGCCGTACAGATAATCAACATCATCTAACACGCCTTTTTCAATCATTTTCAGCGCCCCGCCGCCTTTTTCTTCAGCAGGCTGAAAGATAAAACGGATGGTGCCTTTAGGAAGCTGCTGCTTTTGTAACAGCATTAATGTTCCAAGGGCTATTGTCATATGAGAATCGTGTCCGCAGGAGTGGTTTGCCCTGAATGTTCCGTCTACCTCTTGCCACAAAGCGTCGATATCCGCTCTGACAGCCACTACAGGCGAGCCTTCGCCCAGTTCGCCGACGACACCCGTACAATCAGAAAAAGTGCGCGTACGGCAGCCTGATGCCTCTAATTTTGCTGTGAGGTATTCAGTCGTTTTGTATTCCTTCCAGCTCACTTCAGGGTGGGTATGGAGGTGATCGAATATGTCCATGATCGTTTCTTTCATATTTTCTGAGAGCTTCTTCATGCCCAAATGACCTCCTTGATAGAAATAAGACTTTGATTTCTTTTCTTTTTTTTATATTGAAACAGGTAAATGGTCTGTATATAATATAGCACATATATTCATTTTTCTGAATAGTATATATATTCTCAAAAAGGGGATGAACACTCATGAGCGCACCGACAGCCGAAACCGTAACAAAGAAGAAGCGCCCGACATTTAAAATGCCCGATGCTTACGTCCTTCTCTTTACCATTGCTTTCATTTGTGCCATTGCTTCATACGTCGTACCGGCCGGAGAATTTGACCGGGTGACAAAGGGAGAAGTGACGACGGCGGTCCCCGGAAGCTACCATTCGATTGAACAATCTCCGGTCAGTCTCGTCAGTTTTTTCACATCCATTCAGGATGGAATGACAAACTCTGCTTCCATCATCTTTCTGATTCTCTTTACTGGCGGAACGATTGCGATTTTAGAGAAAACCGGAGCGATTAATGGATTGATACATAACGTCATCAGCAAGTTTCGCACGAAGCAGCTATTATTTATCTGTATTGTCGGCGCGTTGTTTTCAATTCTCGGAACAACGGGTATTGTGGTGAACTCAGTCATCGGATTTATCCCGATCGGTCTGATTGTGGCCCGTTCGCTGAAATGGGATGCCGTCGCGGGTGCGGCCGTTATCTATATTGGCTGTTACGCCGGCTTTAATGCGACGATCTTATCGCCTTCACCGCTTGGCTTGTCGCAAAGCATCGCGGATCTTCCGCTTTTTTCAGGGATCGGTCTGCGGGTGATCATCTACATCTGCTTTTTGCTGTCCACTATTATTTATATCTATCTATATACGAAAAAACTAAAAAAATCTAAGGATGCGAGCATTTTAGGCCGTGATTGGTTTCCGGCAAGCGGGCTTGGAGGAGAAGCGGCTGATTCAGACGCGGAGGACAAGCCCGTTCCTTTTACACTTCGCCATAAACTGATTTTGGCTGTTGCGTCTTTATCGCTGATCGGATTTTTGTATGGCGCGCTGAAGCTTGGCTGGTCTGATTCGCAAATGGCTGCTACTTTTATATTTATCTCAGTTCTGGCAGGCTTAATGGGCGGTCTGGCTGCGAATGATATAGCAAAAACCTTTATCACCGGGTGTCAGGGCCTTGTTTACGGAGCACTGATTGTCGGAATGGCACGGAGCATTTCCGTGATCCTTGAAAACGGCAAGCTGCTTGATACGGTTGTGAACAGTTTGGCATCCGTATTGGACGGCTACAGTCCGATGGCCGGCGCGATCGGCATGTATATCGCCAGCGCGCTGCTGCATTTTTTGATTTCCTCGGGATCTGGAGAAGCTGTCGTCTTTATTCCGATTCTTGCACCGCTTGCTGATTTGATGGGAATCACAAGGCAGGTGGCTGTTGAAGCGGTTATGCTTGGAGAAGGAGTGGTCAACTGTGTGAACCCGACCTCCGGCGTGCTTATGGCGGTGCTTGCGGCCAGCGGCATTCCGTATGTGAAATGGCTTCGGTTTATGCTGCCGCTTGCGCTGATTTGGTTTGTCATCGGGCTTGTGTTTATCTGTATCGGTGTGATGATCAACTGGGGTCCGTTTTAAAGAGAGCCCGCCGGCGCGGCCGGCGGTTTTTTCAAGGGTCCGTTATTGCAGGCGGGCGTTCAGCTGTTGTAAGATGTAAGTCATACTTAATAAGGAGTAACCAAAGAAAGCGGGAGGAAAGTAATGAATAAGCTGAGGAATCGGTTCTCAAGCCTGAATGAAAAGACTGAGAGAGTGAAAGAAAAAGAACATCGGATATGGGCTGAAGTGGGAAAGCTTGGATTTGCGCTGACGCTGCTGGATGTGATCATCCGGGGGCTGTTATTGGATGAGCCGTTTAAAGAGTGGTCCGGGAGCTTAGCTGTTTTTTTCATTATAACCTTTTATTACTGTATCAGAGCGCTTATAGCGGGAGTACTGCTGCCGAAGATAGACTCCGAAGAAAAAAAGAGAAAAAGGGTGAAGGAGCAGCTGATCGAATCAATTGCTGCCGCGCTGATTATCACATGGTTCACCATGTACCATATCGGCTTTCCGCATACCTTTACGGGCTGGTTTAAATATCTATTGTTATGCTTATTATGCGGTGCCGTTCTCTTCCTGATTAGATATATCATTGTGATTCTATTATTTAAAAGATCAAATAAAAGATCGTAAAGACGAAATCATCATTTGTGATTTCGGTTTTTTTTGTCATAAATCAGACAAAACTTTTCTCTTGCAAAAGTATGTGAAATGTTGCACAATATAAATGTGAAATACTTCACAAACAAAAAACAACAACGATATGTACGCTGGAGGATGATGATAAATGATGAACGAACGAGTGAATAAAGTTGCATTAATCGGAGCGGGTTTTGTTGGAAGCAGTTATGCATTTGCGTTAATTAACCAAGGGATCACAGATGAACTTGTGGTCATTGATTTAAATAAAGAAAAAGCAATGGGCGATGTCATGGATTTAAATCACGGGAAGGCGTTTGCTCCGCATCCGGTTAAGACATCTTACGGAACTTATGACGATTGCAAAGATGCCGATATTGTATGCATTTGTGCAGGAGCGAACCAGAAGCCGGGTGAGACACGTCTTGAACTGGTGGAAAAGAACTTGAATATTTTCAAAGGAATTGTCGGTGAGGTCATGGCGAGCGGCTTTGATGGAATTTTCCTCATTGCGACAAATCCGGTTGATATTTTGACATATGCGACATGGAAATTCAGCGGCCTACCGAAAGAGCGTGTAATCGGAAGCGGCACAACTCTTGATTCTGCGAGATTCCGCTATATGCTCAGTGAATATTTCGGCACGGCGGCTCACAATGTACACGCGCATATTATCGGAGAACACGGAGATACGGAGCTGCCTGTTTGGAGCCACGCCAATATCGGCGGTGTGCCAGTGAACGAATTGATGGCGAAAAACGATGCGTATAAACAAGAAGATCTTGATCAAATTGTTGACGATGTGAAAAACGCAGCGTATCACATTATTGAGAAAAAAGGCGCCACGTACTATGGGGTGGCAATGAGTCTTGCCCGTATTACAAAAGCGATTTTGCATAATGAAAATAGCATTTTAACAGTCAGCGCGCATTTGGACGGACAATACGGAGCGGATGATGTGTATATCGGCGTGCCGGCCACTGTGAACCGCGGAGGAATTTCAAGCATTACAGAGCTGAACTTAAACTCGGTTGAAAAGGAACAGTTCCAGCACAGCGCCACTGTTTTGAAAAACATTTTACAACCCCATTTCACAGATAAAAACGCTAACTAAACGTCTACTTTTTAAGAAAAGGGCTGATTGTCAATGTGGGAGCAATTGTATGATCCGTTTGGTAATGAATATGTGAGCGCACTAGCGGCGCTCACCCCCATTCTCTTTTTTCTGTTGGCTTTAACGGTTTTTAAAATGAAAGGCATTCTTGCGGCGGGCCTTACGCTGATTGTCAGTTTTCTCATCGCCGTACTTGCTTTTCATATGCCGGTTGAGAAAGCAATTTCGTCTGTTATATTAGGAATCGGAAACGGGCTGTGGCCCATCGGATATATCGTCTTGATGGCGGTGTGGCTGTATAAAATTGCAGTCAAAACCGGAAAGTTTACTATTATTCGGTCAAGCATTGCGGGAATTTCTCCCGACCAGCGATTACAGCTATTATTAATCGGTTTTTGCTTTAACGCGTTTTTGGAAGGAGCAGCGGGCTTCGGCGTTCCGATTGCCATCAGCGCAGCCCTTCTGGTCGAACTTGGTTTTAAACCATTAAAGGCGGCGGCGCTGTGTTTGATTGCCAATGCGGCCTCAGGAGCGTTCGGCGCCATAGGCATTCCCGTTATCACAGGTGCGCAGATCGGTGATTTATCAGCTCTTGAGCTGTCTCGTACGCTGATTTGGACGCTGCCGATCATCTCATTTCTTATTCCGTTTCTGCTCGTCTTCTTATTGGATCGAATGAAAGGAATAAAAGAAACCTGGCCCGCCCTGATCATTGTCAGCGGAATTTACACCGCGGTTCAGGTCTTGACCATGGCGGTTTTAGGCCCAGAATTAGCGAATATTTCGGCCGCTTTATTCAGCATGGGAGGGCTTGCCTTGTTTCTTCGTAAATGGCAGCCGAAACACATTTACCGGGAAGAGGGCGCTCAGGAAACACATGGACAAAAGGCGTACAGCGTTTCGGAAATTGCCAAGGCGTGGTCTCCTTTTTACATTTTAACGGCGGCGATTACGGTCTGGAGTCTTCCTGCATTTCAAGCGCTTTTTAAAGAAGGCGGCTTGTTATATCAAACCACTGTTTTATTGAAGATGCCTTTTTTGCATCAGCAGATTATCAAAATGCCGCCCATTGCGCCGGCAGCCGTACCGCTTGATGCCGTGTTTAAGCTGGATATTCTGTCTGCCACGGGTACCGCTATCTTTGCGGCTGTCATTGTGACCGGGCTGTTCAGCAAAAAGTTCTCATATAAAGAAAGTGCGGCCTGTCTAAAAGAGACGGGGAAAGAACTGTGGGTGCCAATCTTGACGATTTGCTTTGTGATGGGGTTTGCCAATCTGGCGAACTTCGCCGGACTCAGTTCTTCAATCGGTCTGGCGCTGGCCAAAACAGGGGATCTGTTCCCGTTTGTCAGCCCTGTTCTTGGCTGGATCGGCGTGTTTATTACCGGTTCTGTGGTCAGTAACAATGCCTTATTCGGACATTTGCAGGTCGTAACCGGAGCACAAATCGGTACAGGATCTGACTTGCTTCTAGCCGCGAATACAGCAGGAGGCGTCATGGCGAAGCTCGTTTCTCCTCAGTCAATTGCCATCGCCGCAGCTGCGGTCGGGCAGACAGGGAAGGAATCTAAGCTGTTTAAACGAACAGTGGGTTATAGTCTGATTCTGCTGCTGATCATATGTATATGGACGTTTGTTCTTGCGAGAATAGGAGTCTAGCAAAAAAAGCAGTACATGCCGTTTCGCATGTACTGCTTTCTCATTAACCCGTTTTTTTCTCCATTTCCTGCGTTGTCTTTACTCTTGCTTTTCCCATAAATAAAACCGTCACTGCGGCGATCACAATCGGGATGAGTGCAAGCATAAATACATAGGTGATGCTGGCTGACATTGCTTCAATAATTCGGTTTAATACGGCTGAAGGAATGTGCGACCGAGTGCCGGCCTGGAAAATTTCCTGCGGGTCGCCCATATTCTGGGCCGCCGCGCCTGCGGAGCCTTTCATGCCGCTGAAAGAGTCTGTCAGTTTGTTTGAAAATACGTTCGTTTGAATCGTACCGAATATCGTCACGCCAAGTGTCATGCCAAACGATCTCAGAAAGGAATTCGTTGAATTGGCCGTTCCTCGATAACGGGGATCGAGATTGTTCATTGATGCTGCCGGGAGCAATGAGAAGGAGAAACCCACACCAAAGCCCGAAATCAGCATAAATACAGTGAGCCACGCTCTTGCCGTATCCGGTGTCATATTTCCAAGCAGCAGCATGCCGATAAAGAAGGAAATAACAGATACGATCATTAAGCTGCGGAAGCGGAATTTTGTCTGGAAGATCCCGCCGATCATACTTCCGAGAACAGAGCCGAGCATCATCGGCGTCAAAATAAAGCCTGCGCTTGTCGCTGAGCTTCCGTATACAGCCTGGACAAAAATCGGAATAAACACAGCTAAAATAATAAAAGTCCCTCCATAAAGGAAAGCCAAAATTTGAGCTGTGGCAAAAAGCCGGTTTTTAAACATCCAAAACGAAATAATCGGTTCTTCCGCTTTTCTCTCCACAATAAAAAAGGCTATAAAGAAAATGGCAAATACGGTAAACAGACCGATAATCTGAAGGGAATTCCAATCGTAGGTTTTTCCGCCGAGCTCCAGCGCGAACATCAGGCATACGATGGATACGACCAATGTAACTGCGCCGCCCCAGTCGATTTTTTGCTTTTTGTGCTCCAGAGATTCTTTATAGTAGCGAATGATGAAAAATAATGAAAATGCACCGATCGGAACATTAATATAAAAGACCCAATGCCAGCTGATTGAATCTGTAATCAGGGCGCCCAGAAGCGGTCCGAGAACACTGGACAAGCCGAATACGGCGCCGAACATTCCGGACATTTTGCCGCGTTTTTCAGGCGGGAACAGATCGAATATAATGGTAAAGGCAATCGGAAGCAGTGCGCCTCCTCCGATTCCTTGAATCACCCTGAATAAGATGAGCTGATTCATGGATTGCGCGATTCCGCATAATGCAGATCCCAATAAGAAAAAAATAAGTCCAAACAGAAAAAAACGTTTCCGGCCGTACATATCCGAAAGCTTTCCGTAAATCGGCATTCCGGCCATGACCGCCACCATGTAGGACGCAGTGACCCAGGCGAATTTATCAAAGCTTCCGAGATCAGCCACAATCGTTCCCATAGCTGTAGCGACGATGGTGTTATCCATAGCCGACATTAAAATGCCCAGCAAGAGACCTATGACCACAAATTTAGTGGAAGGATCCTTTCCAGCAGTTGATTCCATATGTTCTACCTCCTTCAACTTACTTTTTTTATTCAGTTTTGCTATGATATAAATATCTTGGCCGCGAATTATCTTGATTATCAAGATAAATAGATTCTATAGGGAGGACTGTCAGTTGTCAACAAGAAATTCCAGAAATGAGCTGGAGCAGACCGCCATCCGAATTTTTCGTCAATTGGGTACGAGAACAATCCTTTTTCATCAGGCTGCCGCTCAATCCCTCGGACTGTTTCCCACCGATTTAAAATCAGCTGACTTATTAAATGAATGGGGTCCAATGACCGCCGGAGAGCTTGGAAAAAAGACGGGTCTCAGCACAGGATCAGTCACCGCTCTTATTGACCGGCTTGAAAAAGCGGGATACGTGATTCGGGAAAAAGATCCGAACGACCGCAGGCGGGTGATCATTGTGCCATTAACCGAGTCAAAAAAACAGGTGAAACAACTGTTTTCTTCTTTATCGGAATCAACTGCGAATCTTTGCAGGCAGTACACAGAAGAAGAGCTAACACTTATTTTTGATTTTTTGAGAAAGTCCTCTTCTATTATGGAAGAAGAGCTAGAACGGCTGAAACAATAACTTATTTCTGGGCATAGCCTGGCCCTCTCCCGAATAAATTGTACAAGTTGAGTAAAAGAGGGGAGTTCGGGCCAGTGAATATCTTTTTTAGCTATATCATCTTGGGCTTGTCATTGTCAGCGCCTGTAGGGCCGGTAAACGCTGCGCAAATCGATAAGGGCATCAAAAACGGGTTTTGGCACGCATGGGTTTTCGGTTTAGGCGCGATGGCAGCGGACGGGCTTTATATGATTTTGATTTATTTCGGGCTGTCCCAATTTTTGACGGCGCCTTTTGTGAAAACCTTTTTGTGGCTCTTCGGTTTTTTTGTCTTAACATATACAGGCATTGAAACGTTAAAAAACGTCAGAGAAGCGATGAATGTCCGAAGCTCTAAAGGAAAGGCAACCTTTAGAAAGACATTCACTTCCGGCTTTTTTATTTCACTGTCCAACCCGCTGAGCATTTTATTCTGGCTGGGGATTTACGGAAGTATTTTGGCAAAGACAGCAGAAGCTTACAGCATGAATCAGCTCCTACTCTATAGCTCAGGCATCATGATCGGCATTTTGATTTGGGATTTCTGTATGGCGCTGTTAGCCGGCGCGTTCAGATCGCTGTTAAATGAAAAATTTCTCAGAGGGCTGACCGCGATTGCCGGTGTGTCTTTGATCGTGTTTGGTGTGTACTTCGGTTATCAAGGTGTGAAAGAACTTTTGGGGTAATATGGAAGGGGACAGTCACTCGCCGCCGCCTCTCGTAATATAGTATCCAGACGATACTGGAGGTGGATCATGGTGGGTGAACTTTACACCAAAAGTTGCCTTGAGGAAAAACGATCAGAACTGCCGGAATGGCAAAGGATCGCGTTTGAGCTTTTCTCTGAAACCGTGGCCGATGAAGCAAATGCATTCCCATGTATTCCCGGACGCCAGGGATTTCTTGCAAATCAGCTTCGCTTCGTGTTTGCCGGAGATCCGAGGGAGTATGGCACGGCGGAAGAGCTGGCTCCTTTGCTGGCTGAGTATGGCGCATTGGCAAGGGAAACGGGTAAATACGCGTCGCTTCTGGTTTTTTTTGAAACGCCGGAGGACTTGGCTGAGCATTATTCAATTGAAGCATATGAAGAGCTATTTTGGACGTTTTTGAACAGGCTGAGCGAACAGGATAAAAAGGAGTGGCCCGCAGAACTTCCGGCTGATCCAGAGCATTATAAATGGGAGTTTTGTTTTCATGGTGAGCCTTATTTTATTTTATGCTCCACGCCCGCGCATGAGGCAAGAAGAAGCAGAAGTTTCCCCTATTTTATGCTGGCGTTTCAACCGAGGTGGGTATTCGAGGGTCTAAACGCTTCTACGGCATTCGGCAGGAAAATGAGCAAAATGATCCGCTCGCGTTTGGAGAAATATGATGAAGCACCGATACATCCCCATTTAGGATGGTACGGAGGAAAAGGCAATCTGGAGTGGAAGCAGTATTTCCTCCGCGATGATGAAAAACAGGTTTCGAAATGTCCTTTTTCTTATATAAAGAACATGTTTAAAGGATCAAAATAGATAACGCATTAGCAGGGCTGTTTCGTTCCCCCTGCTTTTTTTTGTACAATCCATGTGACAATGGCGATAATCGCCAGGAACCCCAGACTGACAAAAAATCCCGGGCGGCTGGACTTTTCGAACAGCGTGCCTGAAACAGCCGCAGCAATAAGGAACATGGCGCAAAAAATTTGCGTCTTTCCCATTCCCGAAGGCTTGGTCAATTTTTTACTGGAAAATAGAATAAACATCCACGTATACAAAAGCATTAACCCCGCAGCAGTGGTCATATGTTCGTAGATATTTTTAGGCAGCACTAAAGAAAGAACGATAGATAGGATCAACCCTGCAAAAGTCAAACCGAGCGCCGGCCAGCATATTTTTTTGTTTTCTTTTAATGTAAAGCATTTAGGCGCGTCACCGTCATCGGCCATCGTGCAAAGCAATGTTGTCACCGCAAATAGGGAGGCGACAAGGGTCGAAAAGCCGGCGATAATAAAAATGCCGTTGAAAATATCCAGTATGACATCGAGATTGTATCCTTTTAATGAAGTGATAAACGGACTGTCCTGTTCAGAGAAATGTTGTAAAGGAACCAATAACAAAGCAAGTCCGATGGATATGACATAAATAATCGCCAGTGATGCGAGCATCAGTTTACCTGATTTTGACGCTTCTTCCGGCTTCTTTAAGTGAACGGCCATCAGCCCCATGACTTCAATTCCGCCAAAAGCGTAGAACGCATAGATTAAGCCCGTCCATAATCCCATTGCGCCAAAAGGGAAAAATTCCTTTGTTTCATTGGGAAT
Organism: Bacillus atrophaeus; assembly: GCF_001584335.1. Lineage (GTDB taxonomy): Bacteria > Bacillota > Bacilli > Bacillales > Bacillaceae > Bacillus > Bacillus atrophaeus. The sequence goes on along the minus strand of NZ_LSBB01000002.1, from coordinate 51,158 downwards.
CTGTACATCGGGTCTGCCTCCTGACAAAACCCCGCACAGAGCCAAAATTGCAATGACGATAAACATAAAAATCGCAGCTGTTTTGACAATCGCCAAGATATTTTCTGTCTTTTCAAAGGTGGAAAGCCCGGTGAAAATAACCAACAGCCCAAGAACAGCGTAAATAGAAGCGAACACCCAAAGCGGCACATTGGGAAACCAGTGCTTCGTAAATAGAGAAATGGCTGTCAGCTGGCTCCCTGTGATCAGCATTTCAGAGGACCAATACAGCCAGCCGTTGCTGAAGCCTGCCCATTTTCCGAATGCATTTCTTGCATAAGCGCAAAAAGAGCCTTTTTCAGGATGTTTCGCTGAGAGCTTGGCAAGCTGTTCAAAGACAAAAAAAGTGCCGAGGCCCGCGATGAGAAACGACAAGAGCACAGAAACACCGCTTTTCGTTATAGCAATGCTTGATCCCAGGAAAAAGCCGGTGCCGATCGTACAGCCGATTCCGATTAATGAAAGCTGCCACCACGCCAGATTTCCTTTTGGCTGGTTTTGTGTTTTTTGACTCATAAGTTTCAACCCCTTTTATCTAGGATTATGATGCGACGTGCCGGGGTGTAATATACATCGGGAATTTTGCTGATGCCGTACATGAAACAAATGTTTGACACAAATACTTAGAGTAAAAAAGGAGCTGGCCGATGACACAGCAGTTTATCGTTCTCCCGAAAAAAGGCTTGGGGCTGAAAGTGCATAAAGGGCAAATCTTGAAAGTGGTTGATGTCGAGGGGCAGCAAGTCGCAGACTTTGTCGCGTATCATGCCAAGGATTTTTACGAGCATCTCGATCAGGGCGCGACCATTGATGCCAACCAATCCATTCATGTGAAAGTAAACGATCATATTTACTCGAATCTTTATAAACCGATGCTGACGTTAATCGAGGACACGGTCGGCAAGCATGATCTGCTGCTTCCCGCATGCCGGCCTGATATGAACAGGCTGTTATACGGAAAGCATAAAGATGAGCTTCAGGATACGTGTTATGACAATATGAGCGGAGCGCTTGAACCATTTGGGGTTCCGAGGCCTCATATGCATTATCCGTTTGCGATCTTTATGAATACGGTGTTAGACGAAAAAGGGAACCTGTCAGTAGAAACACCGCTTTCCAAAGCGGGAGATTATGTAAAGCTGAGGGCGGAGATGGATCTTGTGGTGGCTTTTTCCTCATGCCCAATTGAAAAAGGGAAATGCAACGGGGACAGTATCACAGCGCTGCGTGTGGAAATCACCTGACCCTGCCTCGTTATTCACTTGCCATCGGGACCTGTGCTATAGTTAAAAAAGATACATATTGAATTGATTTATTTTCACTTTTTTAGGGAAATGAATCAGTAAGAAACAGTGAAAATGTGCAGGAGGAATGATCGGGATGAGCATGCAGGAAAAAATTATAAGCGATTTACATGTGAAGCCTTCAATTGATCCAAAACAAGAAATTGAGGACAGAATCAGCTTTTTAAAGAACTATTTAAAGAAAACAGGCGCTAAGGGGTTTGTATTGGGAATTAGCGGCGGACAAGATTCAACGCTTGCGGGACGTCTTGCCCAGCTTGCTGTAGAGAGCGTGAGGGAAGAAGGCGGTGAGGCTGAGTTTATCGCCGTCCGTCTTCCGCATGGCAAACAGCAGGACGAAGAGGATGCCCAGCTGGCTTTGCAGTTTATTAAGCCTGATAAATCGTGGACGTTTGATATCCAATCAACTGTCAGCGCATTTGCTGAGCAATATAAGAAAGATACAGGCGATAGACTGACAGACTTTAACAAAGGAAATGTGAAGGCAAGAACGAGAATGATCGCCCAATATGCGGTCGGCGGACAAGAGGGTCTTCTCGTGCTTGGAACGGATCATGCCGCTGAAGCGGTCACAGGCTTTTTTACGAAATACGGTGACGGCGGCGCGGATCTCTTGCCGCTGACAGGGTTGACGAAGCGCCAGGGCAGAAGTTTGTTAAAAGAGCTGGGGGCAGTTGAACGTCTATACTTAAAAGCGCCGACCGCAGATTTGTTAGACGAAAAGCCGCAGCAAACGGATGAGACTGAGCTTGGCATTACGTACAATGACATTGATGATTATTTAGAAGGTAAATCTGTGTCAGCAGAAGTTGCAGAAGCAATAGAAAAGCGCTACCGCAGCACAGAGCATAAACGCCAAGTGCCGGCTTCTATGTTTGATGACTGGTGGAAATAGGCTGACTGAAAACATCCCCTTTTTGATAAAAGGGGATGTTTCAGCATATACGGATATGCTTTAATTTGACGAGTAATCTGTCAGCACGTTTTCGGAAGCGCCCTCTCGTATCCGGTTCCAGCGTCAAATTAGCTTTGGAGGCAATTGTTTCGGCAGCCTCTTCAATGGACATATGATCTGTATCAATGTGCTCCTTGAAGATTTGATCAGCGAGACCTTCTGTACACCGGTCAATTTGCTTTGCGGCCCATGAGCTTTTTCCTTCAGCTCTGCTTCTCAGCCGTTTTTGCAGCACGTGTTTCGATGCCATCAATGTATAATGCTGAATGTGCAGTCCGTCTGTTCTGAGCTTTCCTATTATGTCCTCAAAGTACTCGGGATTGACGATTGTCATCGGAACGATAATCACGCCTTTATATTCCGCAGCCACATATTTCAGCATGGAATAATTGTATTCCCGCCACAAACTGTAAGATTGAAAGTCCTCTTTGGCGATCTCCTTTGGAATCATTGACCGCATTGAAAAACCCAGCTTTTCAGGATCATACACATAAGATTGTTTCAGCCTTCTGTGCAGCTCAAATGATGTTTGCGTTTTTCCTGACCCGAAAGCGCCGTTAATCCAAATGATCATCTGCCGCATCCCCTTTCATTGTGTATTATACATAAAAAAGACCCTTCCATAGGAAAGGTCCGGGCTTTATTTTTGCGTAAAAAAGGCCTCTAATTCTGTCAGCGATTCTTTAATGTGCGCCACGCTGTGTTCTCCAAAGTATTCTAATGAGACAAACCCTTCATATTGCCGGTTCATTAATTCTTTCAGAAAGCTTTTTTGATCAAGATCCCCTTTGAAGATAGGTTTCGGTTCACTCAAATACCAGCTGTCGAAGTTCCAATTGTAATCCTTTAGATGGATATGGCTGATGGTGTGAAAGACGGTTTCTAAAGCAGGCAGCTGGTCTATGTGATTGACGTGAAGATTCGATCCGTCGAAAATCGTCCGAAGTCTCGAATGTCCGACATCCTCCAAAAATTTCAGCGCGGCTTCGGGTGTGTCCGCATATGTATCGTAATGGATTTCCAGACCGATATTCACTTTATAGTCATCTGCCATGTGCGCCGCTTTTTGAAATTGGTCAACTGCACTTTGCCACTTTTCGGGAGACGTTCTGTTGGAAGCGAGATTGCCTGCAAATACTCTGATAAGAGGACTGTGAAGCTGTCTTGCCGCATTCAGACCGTTTTGAACAGCCTGTTCGGTTTGTTCTTCACCCTGCGACACGAAATCAGTGTACAAGCTGACGGCGGGCACCTTCAGTCCTTTTTCCTGCAATAGATCATACAGACTGTCGAGCGGACCGTGTTGCTGCTCGTATTGCTCAACGTGGCCATACCACATATCAATTCCATCAAAGCCGTGCTCCTCAGCAAAAGAAATGACATCCATTACATTCTGTTTTTTTAGCCCTGTTGTACAAAAGCTTACTTTCATAAAAAATACCTCCGTTCATTCCGTCATTTTGTACCTTATTCCCTTCGTTCATCATAGGTAAACAGCACTGAAAGTCAGATAAAACCGATTTTTGAAAAACTTACTTTGTAATGCTGTACTTGCTGCTATGCTGCTGAGCGGGAAAAAGGCAAATCTGTTTGAGAGCGCTTTGTATCACCGCAGCCAGAATGTCGGCATTGCGCTGTAGCAAGGGAGATTAATTTTGCTGGGGAGATATACACGGAGGTGCTATCGCAAGTTAATTTTTGGAAGTATATTCATATAGAATTTATCACTTTTTTGCGTCAAAGTATTAAAATATCTTCAGGATTATTGTACAATTAATCTCATTCGAGTAAGGGGGATAATGGTATGCCGGAAAAAAAGAATACCGCAAAGCAAAAGTGTCTTACCAGCAAATATCCAAAATGCATGAACTCCTATATAATTAAACACTGAATTGTCATATAATAAACTTAATCTTTTCATTCCTTAGGAGGATTTCGCCGAAGATGAACGCAAAACGAGCCATTCCTGTGAGAGAAAGAAATATTGTACTGATCGGATTTATGGGTGTAGGAAAAACAACAATCGGCCAGCTGGTCGCCAAGAAATTATATAGAGATTTTATAGATGTTGATCTTGCGATTGAAAAAGATTTTAACATGACGATACCTGAAATGTTTGAGCAAAAAGGGGAGGACTTTTTCCGTAAAACGGAGAAGGACTATATCCTGAATATTTGCCGCAATACAAAGTTTAAAATCGTTTCCTTAGGCGGCGGCTCCTTTAAACAAGAGGAGATCAGACAGTGCTGCCTTGAAAATTGTCTTGTGCTCCATTTGGATTTATCGTGGGAAAACTGGAAGCAGCGGGCGAATCTGCTGATTGAAAGCCGTCCGGTTCTGCATAACCGCACCATGGATGAAATGGAACAGCTTTTTAACGAAAGAAAAAGCATATATGATAAGCATAATTCAAAAGTAGTAACAGATAACCTCGCTCCTGAAGAGATTGCGGATTATATTGTTGACACTTTGAAGATCGGATGGGACTTGTACCAGCCGATGAAATAAAGCCAGCCGTGTCGCTTCATGCGCACGGCTTTTATTTATCTTTTTACCCCTTTGATGAGGATGGCTTTTAAACAAAAAGCGTCCGGCATACCATTTGAATCACATGTATCCGACGCGCACGCTTGGCTTTGCTTTTTTAAAGGAGCGGCATGTCAGTCTGACGGCACAAACCATCAGCCGGATACGTTAAAACAAACGTTTAATCAAATATAAGTTGAAAGATAATAGGCTGTTGTAAAAAAATTTCGAAAATGAGAGGTGAACATGATATTATAGAAACCATAAACTTTAAATCATATAAAACAAAGGAGTTTAATCGGAAATGCAACTATTCGATATGCCGCTCGACCAACTTAAAACCTATCAGCCAAAACAAACAGCACCGGAAGACTTCTCTGATTTTTGGGATGCGTCACTGGCGGAGCTTGCGAATGTTCAAGCAGAGCCGGACTTACAGCCGGTGGATTATCCCGCTGCCGGAGTTAAGGTGTTCCGCCTGACATATAAAAGCTTCGGCAGCGCAAAAATTACCGGATGGTACGCTGTGCCTGATAAAACGGGCCCGCATCCGGCGATCGTGAAATACCACGGTTACAATGCGAGTTACGATGGCGAAATACATGAAATGGTGAATTGGGCGCTTCACGGATACGCTGCATTCGGTATGCTAGTCCGCGGGCAGCACAGCAGTGAGGACACAAGCATTTCTCCCCACGGGCACGCATTGGGCTGGATGACAAAGGGAATTCTAGATAAAGAGACGTACTATTACAGAGGTGTTTATTTAGATGCCGTACGAGCGCTTGAAGTCATCAGCAGCTTTGACGAGGTGGACGAAACGAGAATCGGCGTGACGGGCGGAAGCCAAGGCGGCGGCCTCACAATCGCCGCAGCCGCCTTGTCAGACATTCCGAAAGCGGCGGTGGCGGAGTATCCCTATTTAAGCAACTTTGAGCGTGCCATTGATGTCGCTCTTGATCAGCCATACCTTGAGATTAACTCCTTTTTCAGAAAAAACGGCAGCCCTGAAACAGAAGAAACAGCCATGAAGACACTCGCGTATTTTGATATTATGAACTTAGCTGACCGGGTGAAAGCGCCTGTCCTTATGTCAATCGGCCTGATTGACAAAGTAACCCCGCCATCGACAGTGTTTGCCGCGTATAATCACCTGAAAACAGAAAAGGAACTGAAGGTATACCGCTATTTCGGCCATGAGTATATCCCGGCCTTTCAAACAGAAAAGCTCGCCTATTTCATGCAGCATTTAAAAGGCTGAGATACGTGTAAGCCGCCAATAGTAAGCAGGCGGCTTTTTTTCTGTAAAATCAGGGGGAATGAAAAAAGACGGGAGTCGAATAGATATGAAAAAGAGAATCCTTCAAGAATTGAAACAAATTGAAGAAAAATATGCAGTCAAAATTGTATATGCCGTTGAATCGGGCAGCCGTGCATGGGGCTTTCCATCGCAAGACAGCGATTATGATGTCCGTTTTATTTACGTGCCGAAAAAAGAGTGGTACTTTTCCATCGAACCTCAGAGGGACGTGATTGAAGAACCGATTCATGATTTGCTTGACATCAGCGGCTGGGAATTGCGGAAAACCCTTCGCCTTTTTAAAAAATCAAATCCGCCGCTTCTGGAATGGCTGTCGTCCGAGATTGTTTATTACGAAGCATTTACTACAGCAGATCGGCTGAGAGAGCTGCGGGCGGCGGCTTTTTCTCCGGAAGCCAGTGTGTACCACTATCTCAATATGGCGAAGGGGAACGTCAAGGATTACTTGCAAAAGGACGAAGTGAAGATCAAGAAATATTTTTATGTCCTGCGGCCGATACTGGCATGCGGGTGGATTAGAAAACACGGAACCATTCCGCCAATGGATTTTTCAGTGCTTATGAATGAACTTATTACGGATGACGGACTGAAATCTGAGATTGAACACTTGCTGGACCGCAAAAGGAAAGGAGAAGAACTCGATCTGGAGCCGAGAATTCATTTGATACATGAGTTTATCGAGACCGAGATAGAGGGCATCGCCCAATTCGCAAGAGCCTTAAAAACGGATAAAGCGGATATCACCCCAGAGCTTGACCGCCTGCTTTTGCATACCGTTGAAGAGGTGTGGACTCCTTAAACAGGGAACGGAAAGATGATGAATCTTGTCGCTTTCTGTTCTTTCTTTTCGACAAATATCGCCCCCTTTCTACGAAGCTGATTGTGGTAAAACCACAAAAATAATCAGAATCTTTGTATTTTGAGAATATTGTGAACGGAGGTTTTGTCCCTTTACAATAAACACATACAAATACTTCTTAGATTGCGGGGTGTTAATGTTGGAAGTGATTACAAGAGATTTTTTCTTATTTTTGTCCAAAAGCAACTTATTGAATAAGATGGCGCAAAGCTGGGGAAGCCGGGTGGCGGCGGGTAAAATTATCGGGGGCAATGATTTTAACAGTTCGATCCCGACAATACGACAGCTTAATCATCAGGGCTTGTCAGTTACTGTCGACCATTTGGGTGAATTCGTAAACAGCAGTGAAGTCGCGAAAGAACGGACTGAAGAGTGTATCCGGACCATCGAGACGATTGCGGAACAGCAATTAAATTCGCAAGTTTCTTTAAAAATGACGTCATTAGGTCTTGATATAGATCTTGATCTTGTCTATCAAAATATGACGAAGATCCTTCAAACGGCGGAAAAACACAAGATCATGGTCACGATTGATATGGAAGATGAAACAAGATGCCAGAAAACACTTGATATTTTCAAAGATTTCAGAAGCCGTTACGAGTATGTGAGCACAGTCTTGCAGGCGTACTTATACCGGACGGAACAGGATATTGATGAACTGGATTCGTTAAAACCGTTCCTGCGTCTCGTAAAAGGGGCTTATAAGGAATCAGAGAAGGTTGCTTACCCTGAAAAGGCTGACGTGGATGCCAATTATAAAAAGATCATTCGAAAGCAGCTTTTAAACGGTCACTATACTGCAATTGCGTCGCATGACGACAAAATGATTGAGTTTACGAAACAGCTTGCCAGTGAGCATAACATCACGAAAGACATGTTTGAGTTTCAGATGCTGTACGGCATGCGCTCGCAAACCCAACAAAGCCTCGTAAAAGAAGGATATAACATGAGAGTGTACCTCCCATATGGGAATGATTGGTACGGTTACTTTATGAGACGTCTGGCCGAACGCCCGTCAAACATCGCATTCGCATTTAAAGGTATGACGAAGAAATAACACCAACACAGAAGGAGAGATTACTATGACAACACCTTACAAACACGAGCCATTCACGAATTTTCAAGATCAGAAGAATATTGAGGAATTCCAAAAGGCGCTTGCCGTTGTAAACGAATATTTAGGCAAAGATTATCCGCTTGTCATCAATGGAGAAAAAGTGGAAACAGAAGCAAAAATCGTATCTATCAACCCGGCGAATAAAGAAGAAGTTGTCGGCAGAGTCTCAAAAGCATCACAAGAACATGCAGAACAGGCAATCGAAGCCGCTGCGAAAGCGTTCGAAGAGTGGAGATACACAACTCCTGAAGAAAGAGCGGCTGTTCTATTTCGCGCAGCTGCCAAAGTTCGCCGCAGAAAGCATGAATTCTCGGCTTTGCTTGTGAAAGAAGCGGGAAAACCTTGGAATGAAGCGGATGCTGATACGGCAGAAGCGATTGACTTTATGGAATATTACGCGCGCCAGATGGTTGAATTGGCAAAAGGAAAGCCTGTAAACAGCCGCGAAGGTGAAAAGAACCAATATGTATACACGCCGACGGGTGTAGCGGTTGTTATTCCGCCTTGGAACTTCTTATTTGCGATCATGGCAGGTACAACTGTAGCGCCGATTGTGACAGGAAATACGGTTGTTCTGAAACCGGCTAGCGCAACACCGGTTATCGCTGCTAAGTTCGTAGAAGTGCTTGAAGAATCAGGTCTTCCGAAAGGCGTTGTCAACTTTGTTCCGGGAAGCGGCGCTGAAGTGGGCGACTACCTTGTCGATCATCCGAAAACAAGCCTTATTACGTTCACGGGATCAAGAGAAGTCGGCACAAGAATTTTTGAGCGCGCCGCAAAAGTACAGCCTGGCCAGCAGCACCTGAAGCGTGTGATTGCTGAAATGGGCGGTAAAGATACGGTTGTTGTCGATGAGGATGCAGACGTTGAATTGGCTGCCCAGTCGATCTTTACTTCAGCGTTCGGATTCGCAGGCCAAAAATGTTCCGCGGGTTCACGTGCAGTGGTTCATGAAAAAGTGTATGATCAAGTCTTGAAGCGCGTTATTGAAATCACGGAATCAAAAGTGACAGCAAGCCCTGACAGCGCAGATGTTTATATGGGACCTGTTATTGATCAAGGTTCTTATGATAAAATTATGAGTTATATCGAGATCGGAAAAGAGGAAGGCCGTTTAGTGAGCGGCGGCACTGGTGATGATTCAAAAGGCTACTTCATCAAGCCGACCATTTTCGCCGACCTTGATCCGAATGCAAGATTGATGCAGGAAGAAATTTTCGGTCCTGTTGTCGGTTTCTCTAAAGTGTCCAATTTTGATGAAGCTTTAGAAGTGGCGAACAATACGGAATACGGTCTGACAGGCGCGGTGATCACAAACAACCGCAAACATATTGAACGCGCGAAACAGGAGTTCCATGTGGGCAACCTATACTTCAACCGTAACTGTACGGGCGCGATTGTCGGCTACCATCCGTTTGGCGGCTTCAAAATGTCCGGTACGGATTCAAAAGCCGGCGGTCCGGATTACTTGGCTCTGCACATGCAGGCAAAAACAATCAGTGAAATGTTTTAATCGGGACTAAATGGGCATCCTCCCTGCGGGGATGTCCATTCTATCCATATCACAACATAGCGGAGGAGGAAGTGCTATAGAAAACACGCAGCTGATTATTTCAATATGTATTTATATGGTGGGCATGCTTTTCATCGGCTACTTTGCTTACAAACGAACTTCAAATCTGACAGATTACATGCTTGGAGGAAGGTCATTAGGTCCGGCCGTTACGGCTCTCAGTGCGGGAGCGGCTGACATGAGCGGCTGGCTCTTAATGGGGCTGCCGGGCGCAATGTTTTCAACCGGGCTCAGCGGCGCATGGATTGTGTTCGGACTCGTTTTAGGTGCATGGGCAAACTGGCTGTTTGTGGCGCCTCGATTAAGAACGTATACCGAAAAGGCGGGGAATTCCATCACAATTCCGGGATTTCTTGAAAATCGCTTTGGTGATCATACCAAGCTTCTCAGACTGTTTTCGGGACTCGTCATCTTAATCTTTTTCACCTTTTATGTTTCGTCTGGAATGGTGTCAGGCGGTGTATTGTTTAACAGTATTTTAGGTTTGGATTATCATACGGGGTTATGGGTTGTGACAGGTGTCGTCGTCGCTTATACACTGTTTGGAGGGTTTCTTGCGGTCAGCTGGACTGACTTCGTTCAGGGGATTATTATGTTTGCGGCTCTTATACTTGTACCGATTGTCACATTGTTTCATACCGGCGGAGTAGGAGAAACAACTGCCGAAATCCGTTCAGTTAATCCGGAATTGTTTAATATTTTCAAAGGAACCAGCGTGCTTAGTATTATTTCTTTGTTTGCTTGGGGTCTGGGTTACTTTGGCCAGCCTCATATTATTGTGCGTTTTATGGCGATTACGTCAGTAAAAGAGATCAAACGGGCCCGAAGAATCGGAATGGGATGGATGATTCTTTCGGCTATCGGCGCATTGCTGACTGGTTTGGCGGGAATCGCGTATTACAATCAGCGGGGCCTTACATTGAAGGACCCGGAAACAATCTTCATCCAATTGGGAGATATTTTGTTTCACCCGATTATTACCGGATTTTTGATTTCAGCCATCTTAGCAGCCATTATGAGCACGATTTCTTCACAGCTGCTTGTAACATCAAGCTCTCTGGTGGAAGATTTGTATAAGGCGGTATTCAGACGTTCAGCTTCAGATAAAGAGCTTGTGTTATTAGGCCGGCTGTCTGTGCTTGCTGTTTCAATCGTCGCTTTACTATTGTCATGGGAGAAAAACAACACGATCTTGGGCTTGGTCAGTTATGCCTGGGCCGGCTTTGGTTCAGCATTCGGGCCAGTTATCTTGCTCAGTTTGTTTTGGAAACGGATGACCAAATGGGGGGCACTCGCCGGCATGATTGTGGGGGCAGTTACTGTAATCATTTGGGCGAATGCCGGTCTTTCGGACTTTCTGTATGAAATGATTCCCGGCTTTGCCGCGAGTCTGCTATCTGTCTTTGTTGTCAGCTTATTGACACAGGCTCCGTCAAAAGCAGTCGCAGAGCAGTTTAAGGACTATAAAGATACGCTGTCACAGTAAAGGGGATATAGAAAAGAGGAGGAAGGGAACCATCTTTCTTCCTCTTTTTTCCTTGAGGAGAGCATTTACGAAACAATCTTATATTTTCCTATACAAAAAGCCCTTGTACAAAGTATGATTAAAGTAAAAAAGCATAGGAGAAAAAAGGTATGGAAGAGCTTTTAGAGAGAGTTTTTTCATTTTCAGACATTGATAAATTAATTGATTTTATCAGCTATGAATTACAAAAACCGGTGATTCTGGAAAGCGCGGATTTCTTTTTGCTTGCCTACAATTCTTATTACATTAACCATTTTGATTCCGCGAACCAGCAGACGATTTTCTCGAAGAAGTGTCCGGTGCAAATATTCGAGAGATTTTTAAAAGACGGAATCATAGAAAAGTTAAAAACGGTTCCTGAACCATTTCGGGTCACAAAAATAGAGAGCATCGGGTTAAACCAGAGGGTGGTCGTGAGTGCTAAGCACAAAGGGGAAGTCATGGGCTACATCTGGATTCAAGAGCTTGATTGCAATCTTACAGAGGAAGAACTGGCGTTTTTGTACGAGACTTCCTTTCATGTGGGGAAAATCATATATAAAACAAAAAAGCTGAAACAGGAAAAAGAAGAAAGATCGGAAGACTTGGTGAAAAGGGCTATTTATCAGCAATTTTCATCTGAAAAGGAACTCAGGCGGGAAGCTGAGAAAATCAACACCGTGCTGCCTTCCGTGTTTTCTGTCGTGATCTTACACGCTGCCAATGGGGATGGAGAAGCCGTGGAGGATTTAAAAGAAAACATCAGATCATACCTCAATTTACGGGATAAGGTCAGCCATGTGTTAACCATTGAATCGAATATTGTAATTGTCGTAGCGAGTTTTTCCCAAAAAAGCTCCGTCTCCTCAGCAGCTGCTGAATTTATTAACAAGCTGTTAACTCATTTTCACTTTCAAAAAATTCCTACCCCAATTTATATCGGTATCGGTAACGTTTATGATAACATTTTGAACCTTGGCAAGAGTTACATAGAAGCACTGGAAGTCATTAAAGCGGCGGAAATCACGGGTAATCAGGAGAACATTCCGTATGAATATGCTAAACTCGGCATTTACCGCTATCTTGAAAGCATAGATGAAAAGAATCAGCGTCTCGGATATGTCAATAAAGACTTGGCATTAATAAAGGCGAAGGACAGGGAAAGCAGTACAGAGCTGCTGAAAACACTGGAAATCTATCTCTTGAATAATTGCAAAACAAAACCGGCCGCAGAACAGTTGTTTATTCATCAAAATACATTAAACTACCGCATTAAGCAAATACTCGAAATGACATCCATTGATCTGAGCGACTTCAAAACGAGGTGCCAGCTTTATCTTGATTTGATCCTGATGAAAAAGGATTAAAAAAGAAACCAGTACTTGTACTGGTTTCGGATTTTCAATATCCCCGGTATACATAGGGATCATCAGGTTTCTTTATCGTCTTCCAGTCTGTCACTTTCACGACGGGAAGCGTTGATTTGAATGGCTGGTAATATTCTGAGGACAGTGTGCCCTTAATATGAATCCACTCGTCATCTTTAATATCCATGTCCTTAGGGAACTCCACAAGCATCCCATATACGCCGGAATCTGCGATACAGTGAATGATGCCGAATCTCAGCACAAAGAGCTGCTTCTTGTTAATGGCATTCCCCTTATAAGCAAATCCGTTAAACTCAATCGTGCGTCCGAGGAATTCACCCGGATAATTGTAGATGGTTTCCATCCCTTTCAAGAAATCCTCATCGGTCAGAGAAATATGTTTCTGGCCCGAGTATTTCTTATACAGCTTTTTCATGAGCTTGTTGTAGCTGTCATCAGCATAATAAAGACTGGAGTCCGGCCGCAAATATTGGGTTTGCGAGTAGTGATCGCCGGATTCCATGGCTTTGAATGAAAAGCCTTTTGCCTTTACAATCGTTGAATCGAGCGTGGCGATCGGGAAGAAAATGCCTGAAACCAAAGGAAAAAGAAAAACAAGATAAATAAAATAGCGTTTGTAAAATGGCTTGTGTTGTTCATGATCATGATCGTGGCCGCAGCCGCAGTTTTGATCATGATGATGGTGTTTTCCTTTTTCCGGCGTTTTGATATAAAGATACGCCTGAACGACTGTCAGGATGCCCAGCAGGAAGATCGCGATAAAGGACAGGTAGGAATATTTCATATTAATATATTTTGTCAGATTTCCTGAGGCGTGCAGATGATAAAAGAAAAAGGTAAATCCCATCAGCACTAATAGACGAAACATCCGATCACCCCTTCACAAGTAATGATCCCGCTAGCACAATCACGACAATATACGTAATGAGCAGGAAAACAAATCGTTTTTTAAAAGCCGCAAGCATCATTAACAGATTTTTAATATCAACCATCGCACCAAAAACAAGAAAGGCGATTAACGATCCTAATGAAAATGTGCTGCTGAAGGAAGATGCGATAAAGGCATCTACTTCTGAACAGAGAGATAAGACAAACGACAGACCCATCATCACAAGGGAAGAGGACACATCATTTTGCCCGATTGAAAGCAGAGTGGATGTCTTGACATACGTCTGCATGGCGGCCGCGATGAAGGCGCCGATAATCAAATATTTTCCCACTGAAAAAAACTCATCAATGGCATGCCGCATCGTTCCGCCCAATTTTTGCAGCAAACTTTGTGTATGATGATGCTGATGTGCGGGTTCGGAAGGCTCAAGCAGCTGGTTGTCCTTGAACTGGTACGATAAAATCAGCCCGACAGCAATAGACACGACAAGTGCAAGCCCGCCCCGGTAGAAGACAACGCTCCATTTGTTTCCGAACGCAATGTATGTAGAGAACAAAACAATCGGATTGATGATAGGCGCGGTCAGCATAAAAGCGATGCCCGCGTGGAGCGGCACCCCTTTGAGAAGAAGCCGTCTCGTGATCGGCACGATGCCGCATTCGCAGGCCGGGAACAATATTCCGGTCAACGCCCCGAATAGCACAGCCAGGAACCGGTTCTTCGGAATAATTTTTGCAATCATTTCTTCTGAAACAAACATTTGAATGAGTCCGGAAAGAATGACGCCAATCAGAATAAACGGAATGGCTTCTATTAATATACTGATAAAAATAGAATTTAGCTGAAGAAAAGAAGATTGTGTCGTCATATAAAACCTCCGCTTTTTTAAAAGCTGCCTATGATTATATCATGAAGAAAGGCACTTATTGTTTGACGGAAAAAAGCAGAGAATCGTTTCACATGTTCGTCATGATGATGAGCTCAGGAAAGTGGCTAATGTGTGATCAACTTCATCGGATTCTTTTCCAAGCCAAATGAGATGACCCCATGACTGAAGCAAACAGAGTTCAGATTGCGGAATGAGTTTATGGGCATGGTAAGCGTGCTCTAATGGCACCAGTCCGTCATATTGGCTGTGCATAATAAGAGCCGGACAAGAGATAGCTTTTAAATCATCAGAAGACACCATGTGCATTTGAGATAAGTCGGTCATGAAGCCGTATCCGGGTCTTTGCCGGTTGTTCATTAATCGAAATTGTTCCTCGTCGTCTTCCTTCATTTTCATCTTGATCTGGTCATAAGAAAGCACGCTGAAAAAAGGGCTCGTCAGTTTAAAAGTAAGATGGGGAAAAGCGTTATTTATGAAAATAATCCATCTCCATAACCATTTTTCAGCCGGAGGGCGAAAGAGGAGCTTTGCTGCTTTATATTGTTTATCTTTCGGAGTAAGCCATTCTTTTGTAACGGCAGATTGCAGAGTAAGTGTTTTAACCCTTTCCGGATAACGGGAAGCAAAGGTTATGCCGCTTGGTCCGCCTGCCGAAATGGCGAGTAGATGAACTTCTTTTATACGTAAATGATCTAACAGCTTTACATAAAATAGGCATGTGCTTGCTAAACTTTCCCCAATTTCTTTGGACGTATTTCCGTAGCCTGCTCTTGAAGGAGTGATGAGAGAGAAACCTTTCTCCGTTAAAGCGCTATATCCAAATTCTTCATAACAATTAGAATGCCCCCCATGCATGATGAGAATGGGGATACCTTTCCCTGTTATCGAATATTCAATGGTTTTCCCGTCAATCGTTATGGTTTCAACGTGTCTTTTCATCATAATCTCCTTAGGGATAGAGTTTTATCTCCAACTTTCATTATAATGTGATATAATTTGAATTGATATTCATTCTCATTTAAAAATCACCATGTATACATATAGATGTTTCGGGGAGGCAGGACGGATGGCTGAAAATCAAGAGATATATGATGTCACCATTATCGGCGGAGGTCCGGTTGGGTTGTTTACGGCGTTTTACAGCGGAATGAGGGAGCTTAAAACAAAGGTGATTGAATTCTTGCCGAGGCTCGGGGGAAAGGTGTCTTTTTTCTTTCCTGAGAAAATCATCCGTGATATCGGCGGAATTCCTGGTATTGCCGGCCAGCAGCTGATCGAGCAATTAAAGGAACAGGCGGCTACATTTGAGCCAGAAATCGTGTTAAACCAGCGGGTGGAAGGCTTTGAAAGGATGAATGACGGCACCATTGTTCTGACCGCCTCGAATGGGGAAAAGCATTATACACGTACTGTAATTCTGGCTACCGGAATGGGCACGCTTGAGGTTAATGAATTGGACAGCAAGGATGCGAGCAAGTACGCCGGCAAAAATCTTCACTATAAAGCGGAAAAGCTCGGTGATTTTAAAGACAGGCATGTCGTCATTTCCGGCGGCGGTGATTCTGCGGTCGATTGGGCTAATGAGCTGGAACCGATCGCTGCGTCTGTCACGATTATCCATCGCCGGAATGAGTTCGGGTGCCTTGAGAGCAGCATGACAAAAATGAAGCAATCATCCGTCCGTGTGCTGACGCCGTATACGTTGGAACAGATTCATGGCAATGAAGAGCGGATACATAGCGTGACGGCAAGACATTCAGAAACTGGCCGTACCGAGTTAATAGAGCTGGACGAACTGATGATTAACCACGGTTTTAAAATTGATCTCGGTCCGATGCTAGACTGGGGTTTAGATATTGAAGAGGGCAGGATTAAGGCTGACAGACATATGCGGACGAATCTTCCCGGTGTGTTTGTCGCGGGTGATGCTGCTAGTTACGAGAGCAAGCTCAGATTGATTGCCGGGGGTCTCACTGAAGGTCCGACAGCGGTCAACAGCGCGAAGGCCTATCTCGACCCAGAAGCGGAAAACATGGCGATGTATTCGACGCATCATAAGAAATTAATCCATAAATAGAAGAAGGCCCTTGCGATGATCGAAAGCAAGGGCTGATTGTATATCAGGTGTGAAGGAGTCTTTTTTCTGCGTGGTGCTGATGATTGTGAATATAGTCGATTAGAGAAGTTCCGTCAGCTTTGACACGATGGACATCCGGAAACCCGTGTTGTCTGGCAGTTTCTTCAGCTTCCTCACTTAAACAAACAACCGGTATCGGCTCTTGTTCGGGTAAAACTCCAATTTGTCCTTTCTCACGAATAAGCTGTTCCATACATTTTTTGTTTTCACACAAAATGAGTTGTAATGGAGTTTCATCGATCGTTCGTTTGAAAATAGATGTGAATCGGTCATCAATCACATTTTCATGAGTGATGAATACGTCATAAGAGCTGCACAAGTCCAGATGATGAAATCTCTCTTGAACGGTCTGTTTTTCTCCTATGATTAATAAGGCCCCGTTATACTGAATGTTACTCGCAATGTCGAATCCTCTTTTTTCAAGCTCAGCCTTAGCCGATAAAGAGTCAGCGGACAGACGGCCTCTTAGTTGGCGAATGTCCATCTTCTTTGATGCCAACATACGAAAAAATTCACATACAGCACGCCGGGACGTAAATAATATGTCTTCAAAGGACTCAAGCCGATTCAATATGTTTTCATCGATCGGTGTTTTTTGCACGTTCCATTTTGGCCATTCGATGACATCTGCTCCATTTTCGCGCAGTTCTTTTGCGATGGGGCTTTCTTCTTCACCAGATGTAATCATCATAATATGGCGGCCGATTAAAGGTTTTGATTCAAACCAGCTATGCTTTTGAAAAGAAACGATATCGCCGATTACGATAATCGCAGGGTTTTTAATCTGTTCATCTGCCGCTTTTTGATGGATGTCCATTAATGTGCCTTTTACGCTGCGCTGCCGGCCCCACGTTCCCCATTGAATGACCATAACAGGGACGGAGGGAGATTTTCCGTATGCGATGAGCTGTTGACAGATAAAGGCCAAATTCTTAACACCCATGTAAAATACAAGGGTTTGAACACCGCGGGCAAGCCCTTCCCAGTCAAGATTCGGAGTGCCTTTTAATGATGTATCATGTGCGGTGATCATGGCGAAGGAAGAGGCGAAATCCCGATGCGTAACGGGGATTCCCGCATATAGCGGCGCTGCAATTCCTGATGTAATGCCCGGAACCATTTCATAGCGGATACCGTGTTGATAGAGGGCTTCGGCCTCCTCGCCGACCCTGCCGAAAACGCTCGGGTCTCCGCCTTTCAAACGCACAACGGTCAAGCCTTCTGATGCTTTTTCAATTAGCAGGGCATTAATTTCTGCTTGCTTCATAAAATGGCGGTCAGGCAGCTTTCCGCAATAAATGAAATGGCAGGCCGGCTGAGCATATTCAAGCAATTTGGGGTTTGCAAGCCGATCGTATAGAATCACATCCGCTTCCTCCAACGCTTGTTTTCCTTTCAGGGTGATCAGCCTTGGATCTCCAGGCCCGGCCCCCACAAAATACACGATCCCATTTTTCATGATAACGCCATCCTTCCGTCACTGTAAAAAATGAAGGATCACTTGGAAAGTGATCCGGTCTTTACTCAATATACAAGATACACATGTTCTCCCTCGATCAGCGTTTCGTATGTTTTGACACAGCCGTGATCCGGCTCTTGGACTTTTCCATCTTCTAAGGAGATTTTCCAGTCGTGCATCGGGCAGAAGACATATTCGCCGCTGACGATGCCTTCTGCGAGGACGCCGCCCTTATGGGGACAGCGGTTTTCGATCGCGCGGATGCTCCCGTTCGAGAGCTTAAATACCGCAAGCTCCTTATCTTCAATATACACTGTTTTTCCTAATTGTTCAGGCAATTCATCCATTCTCCCGATACATACCTTCGTTACGTCTTTGTTCACCATGTCCATTCCTCCTCAATGTTTGTTTCTGTCATTATGATGTGGTCACGACATTTTCAAATAATTCTTTAGAGGTTTGTTTATCTTCCAGGAAGTCTTTCCACGGATCTTTGTGGACAGAGAGTGTTTCATTCATTCGGTCGTTCAGCTCCTGCCGTTTTTCCGGATCATTTAATACGGATTGGACATGGGATAGACCGACCCGCTCCAGCCATGCGGACGTACGTTCTAAATAATGAGCGGTTTCCCGGTAGTATTGCAGATAAGCGCCTGCGAATTCCAAGACTTCTTCATCTGTTTTGACCTTCATTAATAAATCTCCCGCACGTAAATGGGTTCCGCCGTTTCCGCCGACGTAAAGCTCCCAGCCGCCGTCAATGCCGACGACGCCAAGGTCCTTAATGCCGGACTCTGCGCAGTTTCGCGGACAGGCGGACACAGCCATTTTGACTTTGTGAGGCGTGTTCAGTCCTTCGAATTTTTTCTCAAGGGCGATGCCTAAGGCCATGGAATCTTGTGTGCCGAAGCGGCAGAATTGTTCGCCTACACAGGTTTTTACCGTGCGGAGCGTTTTTCCGTACGCGTAGCCTGACGGCATATCGAGGTCGGACCACACCTTCGGAAGGTCTTCTTTTTTCACGCCGATAAGATCAATCCGCTGTCCGCCTGTCATTTTGACGAGCGGAATCTCATACTTGTCTACCACATCGGCAATTTTGCGCAAATCATTTGAGTTGGTCACGCCGCCATACATTCTTGGCACGACAGAGTAAGTTCCGTTTTTTTGAATATTGGCGTGCATCCGTTCATTGACAAAGCGGGATGTTCTTTCATCCTCGTATTTGGTCGGATTGACCATGCCTAAGTAGTAGTTAAGCGCCGGGCGGCATTTGGAGCAGCCTTCTGGCGTTTTCCATCCCAGAACGTTCATGACTTCCTTCGTATGTGACAGCCCTTTGGCTTTGATTTCTTCCACCACTTCGTCTCTCGACAATGATGTGCAGCCGCAAATGGCTTCTTTTTGCGCCGATGCGTCAAAATCTGATCCCAGCGTATACTGAAGGAGTTCCTCCACAAGCGGTTTACAGCCTCCGCATGAGCGGGATGCTCCAGTGCATGCTTTGATTTCATCCGTTGACGAACAGCCCTGTTCCTGAATGGCATGAATAATATTTCCTTTTGACACACCGTTACAGCCGCAAATGATTTCATCATCACTCATGGCGGCGACAAGGCTGGTGCCTGCCTCTTGGTTCAGCGGCTGTAAAATTGAGATTTTAGATGTTTCAGAGATATCGGCTTCTTTTTGGATCATTGAAAATAGGCGATTGCCTTCGCTGCTGTCACCGAATAAGACAGCCCCGACGATTTGGTTTTCACGAAGCACGATTTTTTTATAAATGCCGTCTTGCTCATCAAATACCTTGATGGTCTTTTTGTCGTCTGATTCGTTAAAGTCACCGGCAGAGAAGACCTCGACTCCGGATACTTTTAATTGAGTGGAGAGAACAGAGCCTTCGTATGGGTTTGTGTCAATACCGCAAATCTGCTTGGCCAGTACCTTTGCCTGCTCATAAAGAGGCGCGACGAGTCCATACGCTATTCCTCGGTGCTCGGCGCATTCGCCGACCGCATAAATGTGGGGGATTTCGGTTTGCATATAGTCGTTGACGATGATTCCGCGGTTGACCGGAATCCCGCTTTCCGCTCCAAGCTTGGTATTCGGGCGGATGCCGACGGCCATGACGACTAAGTCAGCCTCGATGCTTGTGCCGTCTTTAAATCTGACGCCTTCGACCCTGTCATCGCCGTAAATTTCTTCTGTTTGCTTTTCAAGTAAAAAGGTCATTCCTTGTTTTTCTAACTCGTTTTGTAAAAGGCGGCCGGCTGTTGCATCAAGCTGACGCTCCATCAGGAAGGGGGCGAGGTGGATAACGGACACGTCCATGCCCAGATTGAG
The DNA here is from genome assembly GCF_001584335.1 of Bacillus atrophaeus. GTDB lineage: Bacteria > Bacillota > Bacilli > Bacillales > Bacillaceae > Bacillus > Bacillus atrophaeus. The sequence goes on along the minus strand of NZ_LSBB01000002.1, from coordinate 30,855 downwards.
CAGCCCGCGCGCGGCTTCCAATCCCAGTAAGCCACCGCCGATCACTGCAGCTTTTTTATATTCTTTTGACGCGGCAAGCATGATGTCTGTATCCTTTATATCTCTGAACGCTGTGACGCCTTTTTTATCTGCGCCCGGAATCGGAAGGATAAAAGGGACTGAACCCGTGGCCAAGATCAGTTCATCATAAGGCTGTATTCTGTCTGAATCGGTGATCACTGTTTTGTTTTCCGGGTCCACTTTGATGACTGTTTCATTTGTATACAATTGAATATTGTTTTCTTCGTACCAGTTCCAATCATTCAAGGTAATGTCTTTGATATCGGTATCGCCTTGCAGCACTTTTGAAAGAAGGATTCGGTTGTAGTTGGGATGCGGTTCAGAACCAAAAATTGTGATTTGGAATTCGTCTTTTGAAACGTTAAGTATTTCTTCAATGGCCCTTACCCCGGCCATTCCATTTCCAACAAGGACTAGCTGTTTTTTTCCCATCAGATGATCCGCTCCTTATCAATGTTTTTTTCAGCGTAGCACAGTGAAAAGAAATATTTAAGATGCATGTTATAAAATGTAACAAAAAATACGAAACTTTCTAAAAATTTTATGAAAAATTATGCAGAACTGATTCGTACCGCACAAACTTTAAAACCCGGCATTTTACAGGATGGATCTAAGTCATCGCCAATCAGATCATTCACATTTTGAGAATCCGCCCAATGGATCGGGACAAAAATGGTATCTGGTCTCATTTGTTCTGACCATTTACTTCGAACAACAATGCTTCCTCGCGGGGATTCTATTTTAATGAGCACACGGTCTTCGACATTGTATGCTTCAGCCGTTTTCGGATGGATTTCCATAAACGATTCAAAGTTTCTGGCGGCAAGTGCGGCGCTTTTTCTTGTTTGGACTCCTGTTAAGTAGTGGGACATGACTCTTCCGGTAGTTAAAAATAATGGATATTTGGCTGTCGGCTTCTCTTTTTGCACAGCCGGTTCATTTTGGATCACACTTAATTTCGCTTTTTCATCTGGATGGGCGAATGAAGATTCAAATAATCGCTCAGTTCCCGGATGACCCGGTTCGGGACATGGCCACAGAATGCCGCCTTCTTGTCTGAGCCGGTCGTACGTGATGCCGGAATAATCGGCAATGCCGCCGCGGCTTGCCTCTCTAAGTTCGTTAAAGATGTCCTCCGCTGACGTATAGGAAAAATACTGCCCTTTTCCGAGGACAGACGCAATATCACAAATGATCTGCCAATCGTGTTTCGCTTCTCCGGGGCAAGGCCGGCTCGCTTCCCTTAGAGTCACGCGGCCTTCGACATTTGTCATGGTGCCTTCATCTTCTAAGTAAGAGGAGGCGGGCAGGATGACATCAGCGAGTCTCGCAGTCTCTGATATAAACAAATCGATAGCGACAAAGAATTTTAGTTTTGCCAGAGCCTGTTTGACAAAGTTGGCATTTGGATTGGAGACAACGGGATTTGAACACATCAGAAACATGCCCGTGATGCGGCCTTCGTTGATTTTTTCCATCAATTCATAGGCAGAGACGCCTTTTCGCGGCAGATCGTCCTGGCTGATTCCCCACACTTTTGCAATATGCGCGCGATGTTCTTCGTGTTCGATCGAACGGTATCCGGGGAGCTGATCGGCTTTTTGTCCGTGTTCTCGGGCGCCTTGCCCATTTCCCTGCCCTGTGATTGCGCCGTAGCCTGAGTAAGGCTTGCCGATTTTCCCTGTGATCAAAAGCATATTTAAGAAACCTCTGACAGCTGCCGTTCCGTCTGTCTGCTGTTCAATTCCCCGCGCTGTAAACAGCATGCCGGACTCTTCCTTGGCAAATTTCACAGCGGCTTTTCGGATATATTCAAGAGGAACACTCGTCTTTTCAACAATGTCATGTATGCTGAAAGCCGCCGTATGACGTTTGAGTTCTTCAAATCCGGTTGTCCGGGTCTGGATGAAGTCTTCGTTGATCAGCTGTTCTTCTATGATGATTTTGACTAAACCATTGGCAAGTGCGGCATCTGTTCCTGGTTTGATTTTAAGGTGGAGATCGGCGATTTTAGTTGTCGGCGTTTCTCGGGGGTCAATGGCGATGATATAAGCCCCGTTTTCTTTCGCTTTTTCAAAATAAGGCATGATCGTCGGCTGGCATTCAGCGATATTGGTACCGCCCAGAATAATGACGCGTGTATGGGGAATCTCCGATAAAGCGTTCGTCAAGCCTCTGTCCGCGCCGAATGTTTGATTGGCTGCCGTCGCTGCCGCGGACATACAGAGCCGGCCGTTGTAATCGATGTATTTTGTCTTTAAGCCGACTCGGGCGAACTTTCCTAACAGATAAGCCTCTTCATTGGTAATAGAAGCGCTCCCGTAGACCGCCATTGCGTCATGGCCGTCTTCTTGTTGAATCGTTGTGACTTGTTCCTTGATGTAGTTTAATGCTTCATCCCAGGTAGCTCGCACGAATTCGCCGTTTTTTTTGAGTAACGGGTGGGTAATGCGGGCTGAATGCAGGACGTGCTGATGGGCGTTCATGCCTTTCATGCATAAACGGCCCTGTGTCGTTGGATTGTCGATGCCGATTGCCGTGTACTTTTTTCGTGTGACAATGGTTTGTTCAATGAGCTGCATTTTGCATTGCATGCTGCAAAACGGGCATTGGGTGTCATACGTTTTTTCTGATTGGATGTCTTGCTGTTTCTCGCGGAAATATTTTAGCAGTCGTTCTGTCAAAATGCCTCACCCTTTCTTATGAGCGCTTTACATGTGTAAGCGGATTTTGAATCAGTGACACGTCTGTTTCAAGACTTTCAAGAAGCTGTATCCGCATATCCTGATCAAACAAAATCTCTCTGATATGAATGATGCCGAGGCGGCTCATCCATTGATGAAGTACTTCTGAGTAATTTGCCGTTTCTCGGTAATATTGAAGAAGACATTTGATCATGTTTGCAGTGTCTTTTTGATTCTCAGTAACGCAAAGCAGTTCTCCGGCATGTGCATGTGTTCCTCGGCGGCCGCCGGCGTATATGTCCCAGCCTTCATTGGTTTGAATGGCACCGATATCTTGTATGGCCGCATCTTCGCAGTCCTTTTCGCAGGATAGACTGATCGAAACCGGAGCCGGCATGGAGAGGTTTTCGATTTTCTTTTCTATGCTGGCTGCCAGCGTTTGAAAGGAACTGTTTTGACCGCACGTACAGGATGTCACGCTATGCACCGTGTAGTGATGATTGGAGCAAATCGGCATTTGTAAGGCTTGCCGGATGTTTGGGAGATCGTCCGGTTTGATTCCGGAGAGCCGCAGTCTTTGGCTGTGAGTGATTGAAACGCTTGGGATGTTGTATATTTCAATGATGTCGGCTATCCTTCTTAATTCCTCCGCATTGGTCAGCCCGCCGTACATTTGGGGGATCAGGGTGCATGTATCTCCTTTTTTCATGGCTGTTTCATGGTTTTGCACGAGGTCCGGCCGTATCATTCCTAAGTAGTATTGAATCGCCGGAATGCAGGTTTGGCAGCCGTTTTCCGTTTTCCAGCCCAGATGATTCATGACCTCTGCCGGAGCAGTGAACGGACGGCGCTGCAGTTCGGCTATGATTTCTTCTTCAGTGAAGCCGGTACATCCGCAAAACGGCGGTTTGCCCGCTTTTTCTTTATGTTCGCCGCTTAACACGTATGCCAGAAGCTCCTCAACGAGCGGCTTGCATCCTCCGCAAGAGCCTGACGCCTTTGTGCAGTTTCTGACTTCCTCGACTGTCTTCAGGCCTTTTGTGTTAACGGCCTCCATCATCGAACCTTTCGTCACGGAGTTGCATTGGCAAATGGTTTCACTGGCAGGCATCGATTCGAATACGTTTGCGGTTTGATTCGGTTCAATGAGTTGTTTTTTGACAATTGAAATGTCTCTTTGTTTGAGCAGACTGTCGAGAAGCTGCTGTTTGTCACGAGTGTCTCCGAATAAAATAACGCCGGACAGCTTATCATCTTGGAATAGCGCTTTTTTGTAAATGCCGGCTTGTTCGTCATAGAGCTGGATGCTTGTTGTGGTTTCGTCTGCGTGTACCTTGCCTGCTGACCAAACTTCAATGCCTGCTATTTTTAACGCGGCTGACTGGGGAGTACCTTGATACCCCTCGCCGAGAACGCCGCAAATGTGTGTTGCGAGGGCTTTTCCTTGTTCATAAAGCGGCGCTACCAGGCCGTATACGATCCCTTTATGTTCAGCGCATTCTCCAACGGCATACACATTCGGCATGCTGGTCTGCATGTATTCATTAATGATGATGCCGCGGTTTGTTGAGATGCCTGCAGATGCGGCCAATTGAATATTGGGTCTGACGCCCGCTGCCATCACAATTAAATCGGCCTCTATGGATGAACCGTCTGTAAAGCGGACGCCGCTTGCCCGCGAGTTTCCTAAAATAGCTTCAGTATCTTTTTGTAATAGGAAGGCCAGCCCTTTTCGTTCCAACGCTGATTTCAGCATATGTGACGCTGTTTGATCCAGCTGTTTTTGCATAATGGAGAAAGAGTGATGAATAACGTTTACGTCCATTCCGAGTTTTTTTAAGCCGATTGCTGCCTCAAGGCCCAATATCCCGGCGCCGATGACGGCCGCTTTTTGATAATGTCTGGCAATCTTTATAAATGACTGGCAATCTTCTATTGTCCGAAAACTGTATACGCCTTCTTTGTCATGTCCGGGTATTGGGAGAATATAAGGTGTTGAGCCTGTAGCTACAATCAGCTTATCGTAAGACAAGCTGCGCTTTTGGTCTGTGATAACGATCTGCTTATCTGTATCTATATCAACAACAGTTTCTCCTGTATAAAGGGTGATTCCATGTGTGGCGTACCAGTTGCTATTGTTCAGTGTAATCTCATCCAGTGAGGCTTCACCCTGCAAAACGGAGGACAATAGAATTCGATTGTAGTTGACATGCGGTTCACTTCCGATAATGACAATCTCAAAGGCGCTGCTATCAAGCTTTACAATTTCTTCAATACAGCGGACGCCAGCCATGCCATTCCCTATTAAAATCAGCGTTTGCTTATTCATTTGCCAGACCTCCTCATAACGCCGCTTGTAAAAACTCTCTTTTTAAGAATTATGGCATATTACATTGCTAACGCATTAAACGTGTCACATTTACTTACACATGTCTTTTCCGAAAAATTGCACTCAGATATTCTTAATTCAGAAAATTTAAAATAAAAAACGATTGGAGAGGGGAATGTTATGAAGCTGTCGGATCTCAAAACAAGCGGACATCCATCCACTTTGGCCTGTTCTTTTTTATACTTTGACGTAAGTTTTATGATTTGGGTGATGCTGGGTGCGCTTGGCGTATATATTTCTCAGGATTTTGGACTTTCACCTTTTGAGAAAGGGTTTGTGGTTGCTGTTCCGATTTTATCAGGCTCGGTGTTTCGGTTGATTTTAGGCGTCATGACTGACAGAATTGGTCCGAAAAAAACAGCAGTGATCGGCATGCTCGTGACCATGGTTCCATTGCTTTGGGGAACGGTCGGGGGGCGCTCTCTTCCTGAGCTTTATGCTATCGGGATTCTTCTGGGAGTGGCAGGCGCAAGCTTCGCAGTTGCACTGCCGATGGCAAGCAGATGGTATCCGCCGCATCTTCAGGGGCTCGCAATGGGGATTGCCGGTGCGGGGAACAGCGGCACCCTGTTCGCAACGCTGTTTGGCCCCCGTCTTGCAGAACAGTTTGGCTGGCACAGTGTAATGGGAATCGCTCTTATTCCTCTTGCTATCGTCTTTATCATGTTTGTCGCCTTTGCCAAGGATTCCCCTTCACAGCCTGCGCCGCAGCCGCTGAAAAACTATCTGCACGTGTTTACGCAAAAGGAAACGTGGTTTTTCTGTCTGCTTTACAGTGTCACATTCGGCGGTTTTGTTGGCCTTTCCAGCTTTTTAGCTATTTTCTTCGTCGATCAATACCAATTATCGAAAATTCACGCGGGTGATTTCGTGACATTATGCGTAGCCGCAGGGAGCTTCTTCCGGCCTGTGGGAGGCTGGATTTCGGACCGGATCGGGGGCACTAAGGTTCTTTCAGTATTGTTTATCGTTGTAGCCTTCTGTATGGCCGGGGTCAGCAGTCTTCCGTCTCTCTCCATCGTGATTGTTCTTTTATTTATCGGAATGATGGGGCTTGGAATGGGGAACGGGGCAGTATTTCAGCTAGTCCCGCAGCGTTTTCGAAAAGAAATTGGAATGGTGACGGGCATCGTCGGGGCTGCAGGTGGCATCGGAGGATTCTTTCTGCCGAACATTTTAGGAACGTTAAAACAGATGACCGGTTCTTATGCCATTGGATTTATCACATTTTCATGTATCGCATTGCTGGCTTTCGGACTTGTGCTTGGGGCGGGATATTACTGGAGAAAGGCGTGGCGCGCTGGCAGCGAGCCGGCCGATGCTTCTTAGTCTGGACCGTCTGGCAGTTTTGCGGGACCTGTTTTGTTACGGGTCTTTTTTTTGTGTCATTCAACATTTCTCTTGATTTTAACAAGGGAAATCATCAAAATAAATAGTAATTATTACGATTTGTTAGAGAGAGGAGTTTTCTTATTGAAACGAAACATCATGCTGCCGAAAAAGGCGGAGCGCCATCAATATTTCGGTTCGGTTGATCCTGTCAAAGGCGAAAAGCCTGTTGAAAAGGAGAAAATGAAGGACCTTCAAAATACCAACAAGGATTATTTTTTTGAGATTGATCATGTAGGGGTATCCAATGTGTCTCACCCGATGTCGATCACTTCAGCCATGGAGCCTTTTGAACAGGCCACGGTCGGGAATTTTACAATGGCCACCAATCTGAAGCGGAATCAAAAGGGCATTAATATGAGCCGGTTAACAGAACAGCTTCAAGACTATCATCAAAGAGGATGGGTTCTCTCATTAGACTCTCTCCAGCAGTTTACGAAAGAGCTGGCGGAGAAGATGAATCAGATGTCTGCTGCGGTTGAGGTGCGGTTTCCTTGGTATTTTGAACGGAAAAGCCCGATGCTGCAAAAAGCGGGATTGATGCATGCTGATATAACGATTCACATGACGTATCAAGAGGACCTGCCGTACCTTCAGCGTGTCGGCATCTCAGCAAAAGTCACGACCCTTTGCCCTTGCTCTAAGGAAATCAGTGAATACAGCGCCCATAATCAAAGAGGGACGGTCAACATTCTGGCCGACATACACCCGGAAGCGCCATTGCCGAAGGATTTCAAAACGGATCTTTTGCATGCGGCGGAATCAAATGCGAGTGCCATGCTTCACCCTGTCTTGAAGCGGCCTGATGAAAAAGCAGTAACAGAAACAGCTTATGAAAATCCAAGGTTTGTCGAGGATCTCATTCGTCTTATTGCCGCTGATTTGTACGAGCTTGATTGGGTGTCAGCTTTTGAGATTGAATGTCACAATGAAGAATCCATTCACCTGCACGATGCCTATGCGAAGCTGAGTTTTTCTAAATAAATCCTTGTGCTTTGACAGAAGCGGGCTGTAAAAACGTCAAGATGAAGATTTATAGATTGTAAGTGAGGGAGGATTGTAAATGAAACAAACGCGGCGGATTGTATTATTGATGCTGGCTGTCCTATTGCCAGCCAGCCTGCTGGCGGCTTGCTCACAACAACATCATGAAACGGAACAGGCAAGCTCTGAAACAAGCAACTCTAATGAAAAGGGCAAAACCGTATCAGCAAGAGAAAAAATAGATTGGACAAAGCCCTCAGGCGGGGAATATCCTGACATTAAACATAAAGATTCCATTTGGATTGATGTGTCTGCGAAAAAACAAGAGGCTTATATAAAAGAAGGCAGCAAAACAATTTATACGATGATCATCTCGTCCGGGCTCGATCAAACGGATGACGATTCAACGCCAAAGGGTACTTACTATGTTGAACCTGAACGGGGGGAGTGGTTCTTTTCCCAAGGATATCAGGAAGGCGCAAAATATTGGGTGTCATGGAAAAACCACGGAGAATTCCTATTCCACAGCGTCCCAATGACCGAGGATAAAAAGGTGATTGAAAAAGAAGCCAAACAATTAGGAACAAAAGCATCCCACGGGTGTATCAGGCTTACGATCCCAGATGCAAAATGGATATATGAAAACATACCTGAAAAAACAAAAGTGGTGATCAGCTGATAAGAGAAAAGGCTTTTTGTTTAGTATCGGCTTGACAAAAAGAATAAAAGAACATACGATTGAGTTAAATCGTAACAATTACGTTTTGTTCGTGAATGGCAGCGGAATCACAAGGTGAAAGGCGGGGGTCAATCAACGACCACTGTACCTCACGACCGGTCGCAGGAAAGCTGGAAGAGAAATACCGACCGCATTCGCAGCGCAGGTTCGGCAAAGCATACGAATTAAATCGTAATGATTCTATTTTGTTATGGAGTAAAGGAGGACATTCTCATGAATAAAATTCCGGTTACAGTATTAAGCGGGTATCTTGGCGCGGGAAAAACAACACTTTTAAATAGCATTCTGCAAAACCGTGAAGGCTTAAAAATTGCGGTGATTGTAAATGACATGAGTGAAGTGAACATTGATGCGGGTTTGGTCAAGCAGGGAGGCGGACTCTCCAGAACAGATGAGAAGCTTGTGGAAATGTCAAACGGCTGTATTTGCTGCACACTCCGCGAAGATTTACTCATAGAAGTCGAAAAGCTGGCGAAAGACGGAAGGTTTGATTATATCGTGATTGAGTCAACCGGAATCAGCGAACCGATTCCGGTTGCCCAGACCTTTTCGTATATAGACGAAGAAATGGGAATAGACCTCACACAATTTTGTGAATTAGACACGATGGTGACAGTGGTGGACGCCAATCGTTTCTGGCATGATTTTCAGTCAGGCGAGAGTCTCTTAGACCGTAAGGAAGCGCTTGGGGAGGAGGATGAGAGAGAAATAGCTGACTTATTGATTGACCAAATTGAGTTTTGTGATGTTTTGATTTTAAACAAGTGCGACTTGGTAAGTGAATCAGAGCTTGTTCAGCTTGAGAAAGTGCTTCGCACACTGCAGCCTAGAGCCAAACTCATCCGTTCTGTCAAAGGGAACGTCAAGCCGCAGGATATCTTACATACCGGCTTATTTCATTTTGAAGAAGCCAGTGCATCTGCCGGCTGGATAAAAGAGCTGACGGCCGGCCATGCGGAGCATACACCGGAAACAGAGGAATACGGCATTTCTTCATTTGTGTACTCCAGACGTCTGCCGTTTCATTCAGCCCGCTTTGACAACTGGGTTCACCACTCAATGCCTGAAAATATTGTACGAGCGAAAGGGATAGCCTGGTGCGCGTCTCATAACAGTCTCGCTTTGCTTATGTCTCAAGCCGGCCCGTCTGTTACGATTGAGCCGGTATCCTATTGGGTGGCAGCGATGCCGAAACTTGAACAGGAGCAAATAAAAAAACAAGAGCCGCAAATCTTGGATGATTGGGATATTGAGTTCGGCGACCGCCATACAAAGTTGGTCTTTATCGGCACGGACTTGGAACCGGAAGCCATTACAAAAGAACTTGATCAATGCCTGCTGACTGAATCAGAGTTTGATTCTGATTGGTCGCAATTGGAGGATCCGTTCAATTGGAATATCAATCAGGCGTATTAAAAACTGCCCGTCTCCCCTGTGGAGGCGGCTTTTTTGATTTTAATGAAACGTTTGTTTAAATACTTGAGCCCTTTGATGGTAAAGGTTGAAGAACAACTATTATAAAAAACGCCAGTCACGCTTCGTGATGCGTAACTGGCTGCCATATCATAAGTAATGCGCGTATTTTTTCTCAAGTATATTCTGAAAAGCCGCCGCAACAGAGCATATCGCCCAATAAATAAGCGCTGTCAGGATATACATTGTCATATAATCAAACTCTCTGCCGCCGATGATTTTCGCATGCTGGAGCAGTTCCGGCACAGTAATCATCGCGGCAAGAGAAGAAGCTTTGATAAGATCGAGCAGAACATTCGCAAGCGGAGGCAGCGCGACCCGCACAGATTGCGGCAATATGACACCTCTCATCGTCTTCCAATAAGACAGGCCGAGAGAAGCCGCCGCTTCCCACTGGCCTTTATCGACAGATGAGATAGCGGAACGATTGATTTCTGCGATATACGCAGCGCTATTGAGACTGAAGCCGAGCAAGGCCGCAGTGACAGCGGAAAACTCGATGCCGATATAAGGAAAGCCGAAATAAAGAATAAATAAAATCACCAAAATCGGTACGCCGCGCATAAAGGAAATATAGAGCCTCGCGGGCCACCTCAGTAAAGCAAACTTAGACATTCTGGCAAGTGAGATAAACAAGCCGAGCATGGTTCCGGCAAACATACTGACAAATGAAATGAGCAGCGTATACCAGATTCCCTTGATCACATAAGGAAATGATTCAATTGCAAGTTTCAGGTTAAAAATATATTCCCATTGAATGGTATACATATCCTGAACCTCGTGTTACAGGTCAACGTCTTGGACGTCGACATCCGATTTTTTTGATACATCTGCTTTATTAAAGAACTTCTTTGACAGCTTGGTAATAGTGTCGTCCTTTGCCATCTTTTTCAACGTTTGATTCATCTTTTTCTGAAGCTCTGTATTGCTTTTCTTCATGACAAGCGCTTGTTTATTCGGCATGTATTTGATATCGGGATGGATCGTAATGTTAAGATCCGGAAAGGCAGCAAGCGCGAGCGCCTGTAAGTAATAGTCGTTTAATATGACATCCGTGCGGCCATTTGCGACATCTTTTAAATATTGCTCGTTCGTGGCATTGTCGTAAATGACTTCTTCTGCCCCGTACTTACGGGCGACATCCATATACACAGTGGTTGCGGCGCCGGCCGCTTTTTTCCCTTTTAAGTCTTTTAGCGTGTGAATGCCTGACAAATCATCTTTTCTGACAATAGCTGTCCCGTATGAATATTTGTATGGGGCGGAGAACGCGAATTTTTTCTCGCGGTCTTTCGTGACATCAATATCGTTAGCCGCCGCGTCAATCTGTCCGCTGTTGACAGCCGTCAGCATCCCGTCAATTCCCATTTCCTTAAACTCAACCTTCACACCCAGCCGTTTTGCAGCCTCGCGAATAACTTCCACCTCGTAGCCGGTCAGTTTATCAGATCCTGACTCCGTATCGTGATACGAAGTGGGATACAAAGTCCCAGACGTCGCGACAACAATCTTGCCTTTCTCCTTAATCTGATCCCAATCTGATGTTTTTGAATCAGCCTCTTCTTTGCCTGAGCAGGCTGCCGTTATGAGAAAGAAAGCCAGCGTCAAGATAAGCACGGCGGCTTTCGAACGTGTAAATGATTTCACCTTTCATTCCTCCAATCTGTAATCAACTAAAAAGATAGCATTGAACATACAGGGTGGCAACGTTTAAATTCTGTTTTCAAAAAGTACGAATTGTGTAGACAAATGGGTTTTGAAGAGTTTAAGAGAAAACGCGAAGGGAAGGAGTGAAGAAAAAGGAGCTGTCCAAAAATGAAAGCACTGACTTACCAAGGAAAAGAACACATGGAAGTAAAAGAAGTCGCAGATCCCCGAATTCAGCATGCCCAGGACGTAATCGTGAAAATCACGGCAACCGGCATTTGCGGATCTGACCTTCATTTATATAAAAATGGAATTCCTGCACAGCCGGATTATATTGTCGGCCATGAACCAATGGGAATTGTGGAGGAAGTCGGGAGCGAAGTGAAAAAGCTAAAAAAAGGCGACCGCGTGGTGATCCCTTTTAATATCGGGTGCGGCGAATGCTTCTACTGTAAGCACCAAATGGAGAGCCAATGTGATGAGTCTAATCCTAACCCCCATACCGATGCCGGCGGGTTATTTGGTTTCTCTGAATTTAACGGCAATTTCCCGGGCGGCCAAGCCGAATACCTTCGGGTTCCTTACGCCGACTTTTCTTCCTTCATCGTTCCTGCTGACAGTGAGCTTGAAGATGAACAGGTGTTATTATTATCAGATGTCATGCCGACAGCCTTTTGGAGTGTGGAGCATAGCGGTGTAAAAAAAGGCGATACTGTCGTGATCCTGGGGGCGGGTCCGATTGGATTGATGGCACAAAAATTCGCTTGGATGAAGGGTGCGAAGCGGGTCATTGCCGTTGATCAGGTCCCTCATCGTCTCGAGCATGCAAAACGGACAAACGGTGCAGAAACGTTTAACTTTACCGAACATGATGAAATCGGACAATTGCTTCATCAGGAGACGCATGGCGGGGCGCACGTCGTCATTGATTGCGTCGGTATGGACGGCACGCCGCTTCCGAAGGAAAAAGCCAATGAAAAACCGAATCAGTTCGGAACGATCAGCCCGATTCTCACTGCATCAGAGGCAGTGAAAAAATTCGGTACGGTCCATCTGACAGGAGCCTACATTTCACAAGCAGACGGCTTTCCGATCGGGGACCTCTTTACACGTAACGTGTCCTTAAAAATGGGCCAGGCTCCGGTCATTCATTTAATGCCGATGCTGTATCAAATGGTTGAAAAAAAGGAAATTGATCCGACTGACATTATCACGCATAAAATGAGTCTTGCCGAAGCACCGCTGGCATATGATATATTTGACAAGAAGGAAGATGGAAACATTAAAGTCATACTGAAACCATAGTGAGGGGATAGCATGAATAATTACAAACCGGCTGGATTTTGGATCAGGCTGGGAGCATCGTTATTAGACTATTTGATTATATCATTACCCATTTTGCTTATCTTTTGGCTGTTAACAGGAAAAGATCCGGATGAAAGCACCTTTATCAGTGTCATTATGGCAGTCTACTCGATTTTACTGCCGGTATTGTGGAATGGTTATGTTGTCGGTAAAAAAATCTGCGGAATTAGGATTGTGAAAAAAGACGGCTCTCAAGTCGGCATATTGGCAATGGTGCTAAGAGTAATAGTCGGCGGCATTATTTATACATTGACGTTTGGAATTGCAGCCATTGTCAGCGCCTTCATGGTCGGTCTTAGAGAAGATAAACGATCCATCCATGATTTTGTGGCAGGAACCTACGTCACGTATACCGAACCCGGTGAAACAGAAATGAATATGGACGAACAGAGTATTAAGAGCGAATGATGATTCGCTCTTTTTTATTGGAAATGCATAAAAACTGATTTATAACAAAACATATGAAAAAATAAGGCAGGAGGAATAAACTGGATGAAAACAATCAAAGTTAATCTGATCGCTTTACTGATTGCTGCAGCGGCAATGTCTCTGGCAGGCCCAGCACAAGCAGCTGAAAAACAGCAGCCCCAAGTGCCGCAAAGTGCCTCACTGACAGAACAGCAAAAGAAAGAAATTGAAGAACTCGAAACAGACATATTAGAAAAACGCAAAAACGTCATTTCGAAATATGTGGAGTATGGCGTGCTGGCTAAAGAAAAAGGCGAACACATCAAAACCCATATAGAAAAACATTATGAAATGAAGAAACAAAACGGTTTCGTCCCAAAGCTCCACCCTCATCAAATCGAAAAAAGACATTAAGCCTCGAAGCATCCAATGTGAATTGGATGTTTTTTTATTTAATTTATATCTTATTTTAAGAATATATCTTATGTTAAGATATAAATAAAGGAGAGTGGATCTGATGGATATAGATCAGTCAGTAAATCAGTTGAATCTTCAATGGACGGACATATATTATTCATTGCATTACAAGCACGAAGACAATATATCTCACCAAGCAGTACGTTTATTACAGTACATTGACAAGAATAGCGAATCGACAATAGGCGACTTAGCGGATTGCTTGTCTGTCTCCCATAATACGGCATCTGAGCATACAAAACGTTTAATTCAAAAGGGATTGGCAGCCAAATATCGAAGTGAGCATGACGAACGGAAAGTTTTTGTTGCCTTAACGGAAAAGGGGCGACTTGTTCTGGAGCGGAATACACAGCTCGATAAAGAAAAGTTAAAAAGCATGCTGGAGCGGATCAGTGTGTCAGAGAGAGAACTGATTGAAAAAGCCTTTTATATTTTAAGCAAAGAAGCGAAACAATGGCAGCTGTAAGTAAAATACTCGTCTCAGCGCTTCTGATCGGGCTGATTTCAGGAATTTCAAAGAAATACCCGGCCATAGGAGGAATGATCGCCGCTTTACCGTTACTCAGTCTATTGAGTTTGTTTTGGATGAGAGTACAAGGAGAAGAAACAGAAACCCTAAGCCGGTTTGCGTTAGGTGTTCTTTTTGGATTGCCGGCGACTATTTGTTTATTAGTGACTTTGGCGCTTTTGCTTGAGCATCTATGCCAATCTTTTCATCTGTATGTTTAAATATAGTGGGATGGGCCGTTTTTTTACTTGTGCAGCAAGCGGTATTCAAATATTTTTTCAATTAAAAATGGAGAGGTGAATGTCATGTTTTTAAAAAAGGTAACACTTCTGCGAGATAAGGTTTCTTCCTTTCAAAAGTATCCTTTTTCTATCCCGATAGTTAAACATTTGCATGAACTTACATTTACGAAGAATGTGACTTTTTTTGTGGGTGAGAACGGCTCCGGCAAATCAACATTGCTGGAAGCGATTGCTGATAAATGTGAATTCAATACTGCGGGAGGAAACAGGAACAATTTCTATGATGTTAAGGCGTCCGAATCTCACTTAGGTGATTACATACGTTTATCTTGGCTTCCAAAAGTAACCAATGGTTTTTTCTTAAGAGCAGAGTCTTTTTATCAGCTGTCCTTGCATCTTGACGAGATGGACAGAGGTGCTTACAAATCATTTGGCGGAAAGCCGCTGCATATGCAATCTCACGGAGAATCTTTCATGTCGCTGTTTCAAAACCGTTTTACCGGGAAAGCGATCTATCTTCTTGATGAGCCGGAAGCAGCGCTTTCTCCCGCGCGCCAGCTTGTTTTTTTAAGAGTGATACATCAATTGATGAAAGAGAAAAATGTGCAAATGATCATCGCGACACACTCACCGATTCTCCTTGGCTATCCTGATGCTGAAATATTAAGTTTTGATGATAACAGAATTCATAAAACAGAATATGAACAGACCGAGCATGTACAGCTGACAAAATATTTCCTCCAACATAGAGATAGGATGCTGGATGAACTATTTCGTGAATAACATCCATTTGTTATGAAACGCGTTTCATAACGTATGATAGAGATATCAGACATAGTAGGAGTGAAAATTATGATTCATCAACAACCAGATGCATTTCCGGAAACATTTCTATGGGGTTCAGCTTCTGCCGCTTATCAAGTAGAAGGGGCATGGAATCAAGACGGTAAAGGACCTTCCGTATGGGACGTTTTCACAAAGATTCCGGGAAAAACATTTAAAGGCACCAATGGCGACATTGCGGTTGATCATTATCATCGCTATAAAGAAGATGTAGCGTTAATGGCTGAAATGGGGCTGAAGGCGTATCGGTTTTCTGTCAGTTGGCCGAGAATTTTTCCGAACGGCAAGGGAGAAATTAATGAAGCCGGTCTTGCATTTTATGATGACCTGATTAATGAATTAATCTCCCATAATATTGAACCTGTTCTCACTCTGTACCATTGGGATATGCCACAGGCGCTTATGGACGAATACGGCGGTTTTGAGTCAAGAAGGATGATAGAAGATTTCAATCAATACTGTGTTGCGCTGTATAAACGCTTTGGTGACCGGGTGAAGTATTGGGTGTCCTTAAATGAACAAAATTATAATTTTAATCACGGTTTTATCACAGCGATGCATCCGCCGGGCGTAAAAGACAGAAAGCGGTTTTATGAAGCAAACCATATCGCTTTTCTGGCAAATGCCAAAGCGATTGAATCGTTCCGCAAGTATGTTCCTGACGGGAAGATTGGTCCAAGCTTTGCTTATTCACCGGCTTATCCGCTCACTAGCCACCCGGAGGACATCACAGCTTTCGAAAATGCCGAAGAGTTTATGAACAATTGGTGGCTTGACATGTACTGCTGGGGAACTTATCCGCAAATTCCTTTTCGGTACCTGGAAGAAAAGGGCTGGGCGCCAACAATAGAACCGGGAGATATGGAGCTTCTCGCCAAAGGCAAACCTGATTTTGTCGGTGTGAACTATTATCAAACAATCACATATGAACGAAATCCGCTGGACGGGGTTTCAAAAGGAGAAATGAATACAACCGGACAAAAAGGAAGCAACCAGGAAACAGGCATGCCAGGATTGTTCAAAACGAAGAAAAACCCTAACCTTGAAACGAGCAATTGGGACTGGACAATTGATCCGACGGGCTTGCGCATTGGTTTGCGCCGAATTACAAGCCGCTATCAGCTTCCGGTGTTTATAACAGAAAACGGTTTAGGAGAATTTGATAAAGTTGAAAAAGACGGGTCCATTCAGGACGATTACAGAATCGATTATTTACGTTCTCATCTTGAGCAATGCAGACAGGCAATCAGTGACGGGGTGGACCTCATCGGCTATTGCAGCTGGTCGTTTACCGATCTGTTAAGCTGGCTGAACGGTTACCAGAAAAGGTATGGATTCGTATATATTAATCGTGATGAAGAGAATGAAAATGATTTAAGACGCTTAAAGAAAAAAAGCTTTTATTGGTATCAAAACGTCATAAAAACAAATGGAGAAAATTTGTGAAGATGTCCCTGAGAGAAAGTCCTCTCAGGGATTTTTTTATTGTGCAGCAGCGTCAATAATATATGTATCTGCATGCAGGTCTGACGCTTCAGCGGGAACGGTATAGCAAGTGAAGACGTATTGACCTTTCGGCAAATCAAATGACAGCCTCTTTGACATGACACTTTCTATATTTATCCCGTCCCCTGAGACATGAAAAGGAACAGTTGCTTTTTTTTCATAGGATTCAACTATGTCTGAGCTGTTGAGACGCAAGATAATAAACACTTTGGAGTTTCTCTGCGCTTCGAATGAAACGGCTCCGTCCGCCTCTGCATATCCTTTTTCAATCGCTTCATCCGTCCAATCTATTATAGGCGGCTTTGAATTCTTTTGAAAAATGGTAAATTGATGATATGAGATAAAGAGCTCTTGCGGTTTCCATGAATTTGTCAATGTTATCTTCCTCCTGCCTTATTGAATGGTAAATAACACTTTCGTTCCATCTGGATAATCAGTGAGCTGATGACCGACCCATGAGCCAGCCCCGCGATTGTCCGACGGGGCGATATACTCCACAGACGCACCTTCTCCGCCTTCTTTACACATTGCCATCGGCCATTCGTCCCGATCGTAACCTGTTTTGACTGCCACATCTTTTAAAGATTGTTCTCGTCGTGCTTCAGCCCCGTCCCTGTCAATTGTGCACACATCTGACTCACCTTCATTGATCGCATCTTGAATATGTTTCGCAGTTTCAGGATAACGATCTGATGGGAAAGAAATCGTTTCGTCATACTCTTTGTCTTCAGACGCCTTTTGATTTTCTGAGAAAAAATCGCCTTTAACCAGCCCGGCAATGGCGGCAGCAATGATCACCAATATGAGCAGCAATGATTTCAATAAGTCCATTCGCGATTATCACCTCCTCTAGTCCGGCGGTTTTAAAAAACTGTTCACAGAATAAAGCAAAAGCCTTTGGCTGTAAAGGTTTGAATTTTGCGTTTTGCAGCTATTTAATTAACGAAAAGTTATCATTTTGCCTAGTGAAATACTTTTTTAAAAAGAGATAGGACTCAATAATGATATTTTAGGAGTTATGGAACTCGGGAATCCGCAAAATTTTCTGTTGCTAATCGATCTTAAACTCATTTATTATGGCGTTAAGCTCGCCGGCCAGGTCAGAAAGCGTATCTGATGCGGCGGTAATTTCCTGCATGGCGGCAAATTGCTCCTCTGTAAGAGCCGCAGCCTGCTGGGAATTCTCAGTTGATTCTTTGATAGCAGCTGTATTTTCTGTAAAGGAAGCTGCGATTTCTTGAGTGCTGGCTGAAATATTTTGTGTCGCGGATGAAAGCCCCGAAATGCCAACGCTGATCTCTTTTGTTGCAGAGACAATTTCTTTAAATACTTCTCCGGTGCGCTGAATCATGCTGACACCCTCAATTGCTTCAGTTTTTACGGTTTCAATTGATAACGCTGACTGGTTCATGTCGCTTTGAATTTCTGTGATTAATTCAGAGATTTGGCCAGTTGAACGTTGTGATTCTTCTGCGAGTTTACGCACTTCATCAGCAACAACTGCAAAACCTTTCCCGTGTTCTCCTGCTCTGGCAGCTTCAATGGCTGCATTTAATGCAAGAAGATTTGTTTGATCGGCAATTTGGGTGATAACAGACAAAATTTGTCCTATTTGTTTAGAGTGATCATCAAGCCGCTTAATCATCTCGCCGCTTTTTTGTATAGAATGATGAATTGTATCCATTTGATTCTGAGTATCAGCAATCTCTTTTCCGCCAACTTCCGCCTTTTCTTGGGCATACTGTCCTTGTTCGGCAATAGACAATGCCTTCTCAGTAATGTATTGAATGTCCTCCACGGCGTGTTCCAGCGATTTTTCACTGTTCACTACTTTTGTCATTTGAAAATCAGAAGTATTGGCAATGTGCTGGACTGCTTCTGTGATTTTTTCTGACGCTTGGTTCGTTTCTTCGGCTCCTGCTGCAAGCTGCTGGGAAGATGATGCAAGCTGCACGGCTGATTGCTGCACGGTTTGAATGGTTTTGCTTAAAGTCTTTCTCATATTATTATAGCAAACACTTAAATCTGCTAATTCATCACTGGATCTGTCCGTTATCTCTATTGTAAAATCGCCGTTTTCGGCTCCTTCAAAAGCGCCCTTGAGAGCATTCAGCCGTTTGTTGATTCTTTTTGTAAACAACAGGACGAGAATAATAGATAAGATAATGGCTGCCGTGAGTACAATTGCGAATTGGGTGAACAATGATTGGGTAAGTGACGTCAGTATGTTTTGGTTGGCACCGGTGTAAAGCATACCGATGATTGCACCGTCTTTATCTTTTAAAGGCTGATACGCCGTTTGATAGACAGAGCCTGCAACATTTGCTTCACCATAAAACTCCCGTCCGCCTTTCAGCACGGCATCAGTGACCTCTGGAGAAGCCTGAGTGCCGACAGCCCTTTCTCCGTCTTTTATAACATTTGTGGCGACTCTTGTATCTTCTTTAAAAATAGTAATGGTATCACCGGTTTTTTCACCGAGCATATCAACGATTTTTTCATTATTGTTAATGGGTGTGTCTCCTTTGTACAGTTCATTATGTTTGATGTTCCAATCACCGGTGATGACATCATCAATATAGCGGCTGCTTAAAGCAAGATCCCCTTTTGCCTTTTCGGTAGCCATTTTTTTCAGACTGTTCGTTATGTCTTTGATAATGACAGTTCCGACTGATACTGAAAATAAAAGAATAATTGTAAGAACCATGCATAATATCTTGGTTCCAAGCTTAAATTTCATGTTCTTCTTCAACATGATTCCTCCTAATGTTAATGTTTTTTGGGTCTTATTACTTATCGGGTGTTAAGGTTAAAAGTTTTATTAGAGGAAGAGAGAGAATACAAAAAAGCCGGCTCATCAATAAATGGCCGGCAGCAGCGTTGCTATTCGAGATTTGCGTGTTTTGTGAACATCGTTTGGGAGTTCAGGCCCTTTTTCTCCATGATCTTTAAAATAACTGCATCATAGAACAGCAGCAGCGTTTGTTCAAATAAAGAACCCATCGGCTGAATCGTTTTATAGTCACCTTCGGATTTGTCTTTTGGCGAGCCCGGCATTTTGATGATCAAGTCAGATTGGCTGCCGATGCTTGATTCCGGATTAATCGTTAAAGCAGCGATAACGGCTTTTAAACTTCTTGCTTTTTCTGCTGTGTGGATCAGACTTTTTGTTTCACCTGAACCCGAGCCGATAATCACGAGATCTCCATCGTGAAGCGGCGGGGTTAATGTCTCGCCTACGATGTACGCGTTAAGGCCCAAGTGCATCATTCTCATAGCAAAGGATTTGGCCATTAAGCCGGACCTTCCCGCTCCTGCTGTGAAGATCTGATTGGACGAAAGAATATGATCGGCAAGCTTATCCGCTTCGTCATCGGCTATGAATGAGGCTGAGCGGTTTAGCTCATTCAAAATTTTCGTTAAGTATTCAGTCGTTTTCATTAAGCCTTATCCTTGAGTGATGAGCTGTTTCATTTTCGATGCGGCAGATGCTTTATTTTCGGCACCTGTAATTCCGCCGCCAACGATCACGAGGTCAGGTTTTTGTTTGATAACCTCAGGCAATGTTTCAAGTTTGATTCCGCCGGCAATTGCTGTTTTTGCGTTTTGTACGGCATGTTTGATCGTTGTTAATTCTTCAAATGAGTTTTTGCCTTCCGCCTGAAGGTCATATCCTGTGTGCACGCAGATGTAATCAACGCCAAGTGCGTCAATCTCTTTTGCGCGTGTTTCAATATCTTTCACGTTGATCATATCAACTAAGATTTTCTTCTGCTGTTTTTTTGCTTCTTCTACAGCGCCTTTGATTGTGGCATCGTCTGTTGCGCCGAGAACAGTGATGATATCGGCTCCTGCTTCTGAAGCTTTCATGATTTCGTAGCCGCCAGCGTCCATAATTTTAAGATCGGCCAGCACTTTCAGATTCGGAAACGCTTCTTTCATTTCTTTAACGGCTCGGAGGCCTTCGTTAATGACAACGGGAGTTCCGATTTCAACAACGTCGATATATTGTTCCACTTCTTTGACTAATTGAATTGCTTCCGGAATATTCACAAGGTCCAATGCTAATTGCAGTTCCATTAAAATCCACTCCTCATCAAGATGTATCTTACATTCTATAGAGCGGTCTAACGGTTGGGAAGTAGGCACTTTAAAGTCAAATAGTTACTTGCAGGATACTGTGGAAGGCCGGATGGGCCGAACTGATTTCTTTCTGTGCCATCTTCAAGTTAGTATAATAAAAAGGGGCATAATAAAATGTAAACTAGTATTTATTGCATATACAGGAGGTAGATTAAATGAGTCGCATGGATGAGAAAGTGTTTAATTGCGAAAAGGAATTAACACTCGCTGTGATCGGAGGTAAGTGGAAAATGCTGATATTGTGGCATTTGGGAAAAGAAGGAACGAAACGATTTAATGAATTAAAATCTTTAATCCCTGATATCACTCAAAAAATACTTGTGAACCAGCTTAGAGAGCTGGAGCAGGATATGATCATTCACAGGGAAGTGTACCCGGTCGTCCCTCCAAAGGTAGAATATTCGCTGACCGTACAAGGGGAAAGCCTGATGCCGATCCTTGACGCCATGTATGAATGGGGAAAAGGATATATGGAATTAATTGATATCGATAAAAAGGTTATTAAGGAAAATCTGTCTTGAGCCGCTCTGAATTTTAGAGGGCTTTTTTTTTTGCTGTTTACGACGAAAAGACAGATTTATGGATCTGAAGGACAATTCATAGCAATTTACTCGGGAAATATATAAGGCGCCATTTCGGTTTTTGCGCCCTGGATGGAATTATTGTCCAGAATGTAAATGGCTTAAAGCTGAGGTACCTATAGATACAGTCTATAGGTAAAAGTAGTGTGTGTTTTCTGTTAAATATGTTTATGGAAATAATTGCGGCATACCGCAAAAATATTCCTGTAAATGAACTGGATTTTTGCGGCATGCCGCATGAAACTTTTCACCCATTTTTCGGTGATAAAAACAGTATTTTCATTTAAAGTGAACGTAAGTAAGGATAAAAATATAGAAGAAAAAGAAGAATTAGGTAAACTTTTTTAACTTAGGGACTCGGCGCTTTGCGGTCTTGAAGCCGCTGGAAAATTAGCGGCAGGTTGATAGGTTGCAAAGGCATTCGGGTCCCTCCGTTATAGATGCGGGGCGGGCTTTTTTCTGCACATAAAGCAGCCTTTTGTTTGAATGACGGCTTTGCGGGATGTAGTTCTTTTGACTCTTGTGTTGTTTGAATCAATAGGCGGAGAACGGATGAAGGGATAAGAAGCAAATGAAGAGCAATGTTCACAATCTATTGAAATTAGGGGAGGCGCAAAATATGGAAATGACTTTTTACCCTTTAACGGATGCACAAAAACGAATTTGGTACACAGAAAAGTTTTATCCAAACACTAGTATTTCTAATCTGGCTGGTTTTGGTAAGCTCATTTCAGATGAGGGAGTAGATTGGAAGCTTGTAGAAAAGGCGATTCAAGAGTTTGTCCGCAGAAACGAGTCTATGCGGCTTCGCTTGAGACTGGATGAGGATGAGGAGCCTGTTCAGTATGTAAGCGAGTACCAGACTTTGGAAATAGAGCATACAGATATCAATGAAGGCGGGTATTCAAAGGAATCACTATCTCAGTGGGGACGGGAAGAGGTCAAAAAACCGCTTGCATTATATGACAGCCCATTATTTCGGTTCGCTCTGTTTACCATTAGTGAGAATGAGGTCTGGTTTTATGTAAATGTTCATCATGTGATTTCTGACGGGATTTCAATGACAATCCTGGGCAATACAATTACAGATATTTATTTAGATTTGGCAGCCGGCACTGTCGATCATGAAAGCGGAACTCCTTCATTTATCGAGCATGTGCTGTCAGAAAAGAATTATGTTCAGTCAAAGCGATTTGAAAAAGATAAGGCGTTTTGGACCGGCCAATATGAAACCATTCCAGAGCTTGTTTCGCTGAAACGTAATGCTTCCTCACAACAAGGACTTGATGCCAGCAGGCTGTCCAGAGAGGTAGATCAAGAGGTACATAAGCGTATTCAGTCATTTTGTGAGACTCATAAAGTCAGTGTGCTTTCGCTGTTCCAATCGGCTCTTGCCGCCTATCTGTACAGAGTGACCGGGCAGAATGACGTGGTGACGGGGACGTTCATGGGAA
The DNA here is from genome assembly GCF_001584335.1 of Bacillus atrophaeus. Lineage (GTDB taxonomy): Bacteria > Bacillota > Bacilli > Bacillales > Bacillaceae > Bacillus > Bacillus atrophaeus. The sequence continues at coordinate 7,963 of NZ_LSBB01000002.1, read as the reverse complement.
ACCGGACGAATGCAAAAGAAAAGCAAATGCTCGGCATGTTTGTTTCTACGATTCCGATGCGGACAAGCGTGAATGGCGATCAGGCGTTTTTAGACTTTGTGAAAGAGCGGATGAAAGATTTGATGAAGGTTCTGCGTCATCAAAAGTATCCGTATAATCTGCTGATTAACAATTTGCGTGAGACTCAAAGCTCTTTGAACAAACTGTTTACGGTTTCGCTTGAATATCAAGTGATGCAGTGGCAGAAAAAAGAGAATCTTTCCTTTTTGACTGATCCTATTTTCAGCGGGAGCGGTACGAATGACATTTCGATTCATGTAAAGGAACGATGGGATACTGGAAAGCTGACAATTGATATGGATTATCGCAGCGATTTGTTTACCCCGGGTGAAATGGAGTCGATCTTGGGTCGAATCATCACGTTGCTGGCAGATGCGCTTTTGCATCCTGAACGTGCGATTGATGATTTAAAACTTATTCCTGATGATGAGAAAGAACGGCTGCTTTCGCAAGCTGGCGGTAAACAAGTTCATTATCGTAAGGAGATGACGATTCCGGCTCTTTTTAAAGAAAAGGCCGAGGCGCTTGCTGATGACCCTGCGGTTGTGTTTGGAGAGAAAAAATTGTCCTATAGAACGTTACATGAACAGTCCGATCGCATAGCGAAAAGACTCAGAAAGCAAGGGGTCGGAGCGGACAGTCCGGTTGCCGTCTTGCTGGAACGGTCAGAGCGGGTCATTGTTGCGATTATGGGGATTTTGAAAGCCGGAGGCGCTTATGTTCCGATTGATCCTGATTTCCCGTCTGAGCGCATTCAGTATATTTTGAAAGACAGCGGTGCTGCAGCTGTTCTGGCGGAATCACATCTGGAAGCTCCTGAAACATCTGCTGAGCTGATTGATTTTGATCAGGCACTATCCGGGGAAACCAGCGGAGAGCTTCCTGAATATGGTGAGGCTCATGATTTGGCTTACATCATATACACGTCGGGAACAACGGGCCGGCCGAAAGGTGTCATGATTGAGCATCGGCAGGTTCACCATTTGGTTCAGTCACTGCAGCAGGAGATTTATCAGAGCGGCGATCAAACTTTGCGAATGGCTTTATTGGCGCCGTTCCATTTCGATGCTTCTGTTAAACAGATTTTTGCGGCTCTGCTTTTAGGGCAGACGCTTTATATTGTGCCGAAGAGAACGGTGACAAACGGCGCGGCCCTGGCTGACTATTATCGGACGCATCGTATTGAAGCAACTGACGGAACGCCTGCTCACTTACAAATGCTTATTGCAGCAGGAGATGTCACCGGCCTTGAGCTGCGCCATCTCTTGATCGGCGGAGAAGGCTTATCCGCTGTTGTGGCGGATCAATTGGCAAACCTCTTTAAGCAGGCGGGTCTGGAACCCCGTTTAACAAACGTGTACGGTCCGACTGAAACGTGTGTGGATGCGTCTGTTCACGCTGTTCTGTCAGATAAATCTGCGGATATGCAAGCCGCATATGTTCCGATCGGCAAGGCTTTAGGAAATAATCGCTTGTATATATTGGATAAAAATGGCCGCTTGCAGGCGGAAGGCATAGACGGAGAACTTTATATTGCTGGAGACGGAGTAGGCCGCGGCTACATGAATATGCCGGAAGCCACCGCTGAAAAATTCTTGAACGACCCATTTGTACCGGGGGAAAAAATGTACCGGACTGGAGATGTTGCGCGCTGGCTTCCGGACGGAACGGTTGAATATATCGGCAGGGAAGACGACCAGGTCAAAGTCCGGGGCTACCGTATTGAGCTTGGAGAAATCGAAACCGTGCTGCAGCAGGCGCCTCAAGCTGCAAAAGCAGTGGTGCTCGCCAGACCGGATGCACAAGGAAATCTTGAAGTGTGCGCGTACATCGTGCAGAAGCCGGAATATGAATTTGCTCCTGCCGAGTACAGGGAGTATGCAGCCAAACGGCTTCCTGACTACATGGTGCCGGCTTATTTTGCCGACATACAGGAAATTCCGCTGACGCCAAGCGGCAAAGTGGACCGTCAAAAGCTTTTTGCGCTTGATGTGAAGGCGGTAAGCGCAACAGCGTATGCCCCGCCGAGAAATGATATGGAAAAAGCGCTGGCTGATATTTGGCAGGATGTGCTGAATGTCGAGGCTGCGGGTATTTATGACAATTTCTTTGAAACGGGCGGACATTCTCTTAAAGCGATGACGCTTTTAACAAAGATTCATAAACAAATCGGCATTGAGATTCCGCTGCAATATTTGTTTGAGCAGCCGACAATCGCAGCTCTTGCCGACTTCGCTTCACATACTGAAAAACAAGAGTTTGCCGCAATAAAACCAGCAGAAGAGCAAGAGCATTATCCGCTTTCTCTTGCTCAGCAGCGGACATACATTGTCAGCCAGTTTGAAGATGCTGGGATCGGCTACAATATGCCGGCCGCGGCCATGGCAGAGGGGCCTTTAGATATTGCGAAGCTGGAACGAGCGTTTCAAGCATTAATCAGGAGGCATGAATCACTCAGAACCTCTTTTATTCTGGAAGGCAGTACGCCGAGACAAAAAATTCACAAGGACGTTCCGTTTCAGATCGAAGTCATTGATGGAGAAGGCAGGTCGAATGAGTCGGTGATGACTTCCTTTGTCCGCCGATTTGATCTGTCACAGGCGCCATTATTCAGAATCGGACTAGTGAAGCTTGAAGAAAACCGCCATATGCTGCTGTTTGATATGCACCATCTTATTTCTGACGGTGTTTCCATCGGCATCATTCTGGAGGATCTGGCCCGGATATACGGAGGCGGCCAGCTGCCTGAGCTGCGTCTGCAATATAAGGATTATGCGGTGTGGCAAAGCGGACAGGCGTCTGAAGGATACCAAAAGGAAAGAACATATTGGAAGGAAGCTTTTGCGGGCGAGCTGCCTGTGCTTCAGCTGCTTTCAGATTATCCGAGACCACCTGTACAAAGCTTTGAAGGCGACCGGGTGTCAATTAAGCTTGACGGAGATTTGAAGAAACGGCTGCACCATCTGGCAGAGAAAAATGGAGCTACCCTTTATATGGTGATGCTGTCCGCCTATTATACGATGCTGGCCAAGTATACGGGTCAGGAAGATATCATCGTCGGCACGCCGTCAGCCGGAAGACATCATTCAGATACAGAAGGAATTGTCGGGATGTTCGTCAATACGCTTGCGGTCAGAAGCGAGGTAAAACGGGGTGAGTCCTTTGTCAGCCTTCTAAAGAATGTCCGCCAGCAAGTGCTTGACGCTTTTGCCCATCAAAATTATCCGTTTGAATGGCTGGTCGAGGAGTTGAATATTCCTCGGGATTTAAGCAGACATCCTTTGTTTGATACGATGTTCAGCTTTCAGAATGCAACCGAAGGCATCCCTGCGGTGGGCGACTTGACTTTATCCATACACGAGACCAATTTCAATATTGCAAAATTTGATCTGACGCTTCAAGCCAAGGAAACCGATCAAGGCATTGAGATTGATTTGGATTACAGCACAAAACTGTTTAAACAAAGCACGGCAGAGCGTATGCTGACGCATTTTTCTAATCTTCTGGAAAGCGCGGCGGCCGAGCCCGAGAAAAAGATCGCGCACTATCAGCTTCTTTGTGATGCGGAGGCCGTTCATCAGGTTCAGCAATTTAATCAAGAAAGAACGCCATATCCGAAAGAGAAGACCATCGTACAGATGTTTGAGGAACAAGCTTCTAAAACACCGGATCAGCCAGCGCTTCAATATGAAGGCGAGACATTGACGTATGCAGAGCTGAATCGTCAGGCCAATCAGCTTGCGCGGCATATTCTGACGGTGGGGGCTGGTGACGGCCGGCCGGCAGCTGTTCTGTTTGAACGGTCAATGGACATGGTTGTTTCTATTCTGGCTGTATTAAAATCCGGTTCCGCTTATGTGCCGATTGATCCGGAACATCCGATACAACGTATTCGCCATTTCTTCAATGACAGCGGAGCGAAGGTGATTTTGACACAGCGGAGTTTGAAGCCGCTTGCGGAAGAAGCGGGTTTTGAAGGCGTGATTGTGCTGGCTGATGACGAGGCGAGCTATCATACAGATGGCTCTGATGTGCTGCTGCCGTTTGATTCGAACACGTTGGCGAATCTGACGTACACATCCGGTACGACAGGAACGCCAAAAGGGAATAAGGTGACGCATGCCAATATTCTTCGCACGGTCAAGCAAACGAACTACATTGACATTACTGAAAAAGATACGATTCTTGGTCTTTCCAATTATGTATTCGATGCCTTTATGTTTGATATGTTCGGCGCTCTTTTGAACGGAGCCAAGCTTGTGCTGATTCCGAAGGACGTTGTTCTGGATATGCCGCGCCTGTCAAAAGTGCTTGAAGAAGAGAACATCAGTATTCTCATGATTACCACAGCGCTGTTCCACCTGCTGGTTGATCTGAATCCATCGTGCCTGTCAAATATCCGCAAAATTATGTTTGGCGGAGAACGGGCGTCCGTCGACCATGTCAAAAAGGCGCTGCAAACCGTTGGCAAAGGCAAGCTGCTTCATATGTACGGACCGTCGGAAAGCACTGTATTTGCGACATACCACCCGGTTGATGAGATTGAAGAACATACACTTTCCATCCCAATCGGCAAGCCTGTCAGCAATACAGAGGTGTATATCCTTGATCCGTCAGGCAGAGTGCAGCCGGTTGGCGTTGCTGGTGAATTATGCGTCAGCGGAGAGGGGCTTGTTCAAGGCTACTACAACCGCCCTGAACTGACTGAGGAAAAATTTGTGCCGCATCCGTTTAAAGACGGAGAACGCATGTATAAAACAGGTGACTTGGCCAGATGGCTTCCGAATGGCGATATCGAATTTATCGGGCGGATTGACCATCAGGTAAAAATCCGCGGACAGCGGATCGAGCTGGGAGAAATTGAGCACCAGCTGCAAAGCCATGACCGTGTTCAGGAAAGCATTGTTCTTGCTGTCGATCAAGGCGCAGGAGACAAACTGCTTTGCGCTTACTTTGTCGGACAGGGAGAGATCTCGAGCCAGGAGCTGAGAGAGCATACGGCGAAGGATCTGCCTGCTTATATGATTCCGGCTGTTTTTATACAAATGGATGAGCTGCCGCTGACGGGGAACGGGAAAATCGACCGCAGAGCGCTTCCGGTTCCTGATGTGAACGTATCTGCCGGTGTGTCATATGTTGCTCCGCGAAATGAAACAGAACAAAAAGTGGCGGATATTTGGACTGAAGTGCTTCAGGTTGAACAGGTCGGGGTTTATGACCAATTCTTTGAAATCGGCGGCCATTCTTTAGCCGGTATGAAGCTGTTAGCTCTGATTCATCAGGAATTTGGAGCGGAGCTGACATTAAAGGAGCTATTCCAGTCTCCGACAGTGGAGGGCTTAGCGCAAGCGATCGCATCTGCCGATAAGGAGACAGCCGTCCACATCGCTCCGGCGAAGAAACAAGAAACCTATCCCGTTTCTTCTCCGCAAAAACGGATGTACGTCTTGCAGCAGCTGGAAGGAGCCGAAAAAAGCTACAATATGCCGTCGGTTCTGCGACTGAAGGGCGAGCTGGATATTGAAAAGCTCAACCGTGTCATGAGACAGCTGATTGACCGTCACGAGGCCTTCAGAACAACCTTTGAAATCAAAGATGGAGAAACCGTGCAGCGCATTTGGGACAAGGCTGAGTTTGAAATGGAATATACAGAAGCCGCTGAAGGGGAAACGGAACGCATCATTGACGCGTTTATCCGTCCGTTCAAATTGGATCAGCTGCCTTTAGTCAGAATGGCGCTCATCAAGCTTTCTGATGCAGAGCATTTGCTGTTGTTTGATATGCATCATATTATATCCGACGGTGCGTCTGTCGGCGTATTGATTGAAGAAATGTCGCAGCTCTATGCAGGAGAAACGTTGGAGCCGCTCCGCATTCAGTATAAAGATTATTCGGTGTGGCAGCAGCAGTTTATCCAGTCTGAGCTGTACCGGAAGCAAGAGGATCATTGGCTTAAGGAGCTTGACGGGGAACTGCCTGTTTTGACGCTTCCGACGGATTACAGCCGCCCTGCTGTTCAGAGCTTTGAAGGGGACCGAATCACATTCTCATTGGAAGACCGGCAGACACATGCCCTCCGCAAACTGGCGAAGGAAACCGGTTCAACCATGTATATGGTTCTTTTGGCTTCATACAGCGCCTTTTTGTCAAAGCTGAGCGGACAAAACGATATTATTGTCGGCTCACCGATTGCCGGACGCTCACATGCGGATATCAGCCAAGTGATAGGTGTATTTGTTAACACGCTGGCCATGCGATCGTATCCGAAGGGAGAAAAAACCTTTACAGCTTATCTTGAAGAGGTCAAGGATACAGCACTCGGCGCCTTTGGAGCGCAGGATTATCCGTTTGAAGAACTGATCGGAAAAGTTCAGGTTCAACGGGATACGAGCAGAAATCCACTGTTTGATGCTGTGTTTTCTATGCAAAACGCAAATGTAAAAGCCTTGACGATGGAAGGGATTGAACTTGAACCGCATCCGTTTGAACGGAACTCGGCCAAGTTTGATATCACACTGACGGCTGATGAAACAGAAGGAGGGCTGGAGTTTGTACTTGAGTACAACACGGCATTGTTTAAACCAGAAACCATTGCAAAATGGAAAACATACTGGCTCCATCTGCTCCAAATGATTACCGCCAACCCTGAACAAAAACTCTCAAGCCTGTCACTGGCTGACGAAGCAGAAAAACAAAGCCTGCTTGATGCATGGAAAGGCAAAACGCTTTCTGTGCCGCGGGATAAAACAGTTCATCAGCTGTTTGAAGAAACCGCTGATCGCTTCGGCACTCGCCAAGCCGTTACGTACAACGGAAGCTCATGGACATACAGCGAGCTGAACGCCAAAGCGAACCGTCTGGCGCGTATTCTGATCGACTGCGGCGTCAGTGCGGATGACCGTGTCGGCATTCTCACGAAGCCGTCGCTCGAAATGTCCGCCGCGGTGCTGGGCGTGCTGAAAGCAGGCGCGGCATTTGTGCCGATTGACCCTGAGTATCCAGATCAGCGGATTCAATACATTTTAGAAGACAGCGGCGCGAAGCTTCTGTTCACACAGGAAGAACTCAGTGTGCCTGAAAGCTACACGGGAGAAGTCATTCTTCTGAATGGGGAGCGCTCCATTTTGAGCCTGCCGCTTGACGAGAACGACCGGGCGAATCCGCAGACAGAGACAAACGCGGATCACCTCGCATACATGATTTACACGTCAGGAACGACTGGACAGCCAAAGGGTGTCATGGTCGAACACCACGCGCTTGTGAACCTGTGCTTCTGGCATCACGACGCATTTGGTATGACGGCAGAGGACCGCAGTGCGAAATACGCGGGCTTCGGATTTGACGCATCCATTTGGGAAATGTTCCCGACATGGACGATCGGTGCCGAGCTTCACGTGATTGATGAAGCGATCCGTCTCGATATCATCCGCCTGAATGAGTATTTCGAACAAAACGGCGTCACGATCACCTTCCTGCCGACCCAGCTGGCGGAGCAGTTTATGGAGCTTGAAAACACATCGCTCCGAGTGCTTCTGACAGGAGGAGACAAGCTGAAACGGGCGGTGAAACAGCCATACACGCTCGTCAATAACTACGGCCCGACTGAAAACACGGTCGTTGCCACAAGTACAGAAATCGATCCTGAGGAAGGTTCGCTTTCCATCGGACGCGCGATTGCCAATACGAGAGCCTACATTCTCGGCGACGGCGATCAGGTCCAGCCCGAAGGGGTGGCCGGAGAGCTTTGCGTTGCGGGCCGCGGGCTTGCGCGCGGCTATCTGAACCGCGAAGACGAAACAGCGAAGCGGTTTGTCGCCGATCCGTTTGTGCCGGGTGAACGCATGTACCGGACGGGCGACCTTGTCAGATGGACGGCAGAACACGGCATCGAGTACATCGGCCG
>NZ_LSBB01000001.1 GCF_001584335.1 Bacillus atrophaeus | reverse complement strand
AAAGATCATCTTGTCCGCTTCGTTTGAAGCAACTTTATTACTATAACATCCAGCTTCGTTTATGTCAATAACTTTTTTGAAGTTTTTTTGAAGCTTGTTGTTGTGTCACTGTTGTTTATCAGCGACGAATAATAATATATCATTCTGAAACATTTATTGCAATAGTTTTTTTGAAAAAATCTAGAATAAAATCAGAAACATAAATACGGCAATTCTATTTATTCCTCTAAACTCTTTTAATCTCAGGGACTGATTGATTTGAATACTAATTGAACACCGCATACTTCAGTGCTCAGTATTAGTGTTAAGTGCGTAAAAACTGGCACACCTGCTTACAGTGTGTCATCTCTTTTGGATCCATTTGAATTCACCTTACAACTACCCCTTTGAATATTTTCTTCTATATGAAGAGTAAACTAAATTTAGATTTTGAGAGAGACCGTTATAAGCTTATGCTTCAATGGACCGAACTGTATATGATGCTGTTTTAATCACTTACATGTTATCTTGTTGTTTCTTTTATTTTCTTGTATAGTAGAAATGAACTAAATACTTGATGACCGCAAGGGGAGCATTAAAGCTGAGAGTGAACGGTTTCGTTCTGACCCTTTGAACCTGTTAGTTAACGCTGGCGTAGGGATGTGGCAAAGCCAAATGAATTGCAGAACGTAAAGCAGTGCGTGGAACTTTCCCCATCCTTCCCGCACTGCTTTTTTGTTTGTCCTTATGGATTGTCTAATGGAAGGGGAATTTTTATGAATCAATCAAAACAACTGGTACGCCTTATTGAAATTGCAATCATGACAGGGGCTGCAGTCATATTAGACATTATTTCCGGGATGTTTCTCCGGATGCCTCAAGGCGGATCGATCTCCATTATGATGATACCCATCTTTTTGATTTCGTTCCGGTGGGGAGTAAAAGCTGGCCTTACTTCCGGACTTCTGACCGGTCTTGTGCAGATTGCTATCGGTAATCTGTTCGCCCAGCATCCTGTTCAGCTTCTGCTCGACTATCTTGTCGCTTTCGCTGTCATAGGAATTAGCGGATTATTTGCTTCTGTTGTTTATAAAGCCGCTGTTGCAAAAGAAAAAGGGAAATTGATCGCTTCTGTCATTATCGCTGTTTTTATCGGGAGTTTTCTACGCTATGCCGCCCATGTCATTTCCGGCGCGGTGTTTTTTGGCAGTTTTGCCCCTAAAGGCACTCCGGTATGGATTTATTCTTTAAGTTATAATGCAACCTATATGGTGCCTTCTTTCATAATATGCGCTGTTGTGCTCTGTTTATTATTTATCACAGCTCCGCGTCTTTTACAGACAGAGAAGGCTTAACATTGCAAAAACCAGCGGAATCATTCCGCTGGTTTTTTATGTTTCCTCTAGATTCGCAACCAGTACATATCTTTCCGGAGCAGAGCCGATAAAGTCAAAGGGATAACAAGTCGATAATGTGAGCGTGGCACGCGGCTTAGGTACAATGATTGTCCGATCGTCTGAATCTACAATTCGCACCTTTTTGACTTTATAAGTGAATGTGCCGTAGGATGCTTTTACGATTAACTTATCCCCTTTTCCAACTTCGCCCAGATTTCTGAATACAGTATCACGGTGGCCGGCAAGAACCGAATTATCATTTTCACCCGGCAAGACGGAGCCTGCATAATGCCCTACTCCTTTTACAAGCTCGTCCTCATCCGTTCCATGGTAAATCGGCAATTCGGCGCCTATCTTCGGTATGACCAAATCGCCGATTTTTTCTCCCGTTTGAAAGGTTTCGTTAATTTCTTTAGCTTCTGTTTTTGGTTCTGCCGCCTTAGCGGTGCCTGAAGCATTTTTTTCATTTGCTGTTTGCTCTTTGAACTGGCCGAATTGAAACAGCGCGTAACCTTGTAATAGCTTCCATGCATTTGTGGAAGTAATATATAGACCTCCGGCTATTAGGCATATGGACAAAATAAAGACTGTTTTTCGTTTGTTAGATTGTTTAAAACGTTTAATGTGCAGTCACTCATTTCTTTTACTTCAATGATGCTGTTTTACGAAGTTTTCTTATCATAAGCAGTCCGCCGGCTAGCAATAAAAGCCCAAACATAGACCACTCCGCATAATGGCCTGCTGTTTTAGGGAGCTTGGCGCCTTTTACCGTTTTTTCCACCTGTGCGGCGCTGGTTTTTTTAGGCTTTGTTGACGTTTTGCTCTCTTTTACAATCTGTTCTGCTTTTCGGATATCGCTTCCGGTTTGATGTGCTGTTTCAGAGTCTACCATGTCCGCCGTAAAAATAGCGTCAAGCAGGAATTTTCCGTTCAAGTCATATAGTTCAACCAGAAGCTTGGACCCTTGGGCCGGGTTGACAGACAACAGGCTCCGGGCTGTAAGTTCTTTTTTGCTGTTCCCATTAATGAGGTAAAATTTCGTTTTCACTTGAAAAGTGTCTTGAAAATCGTTCATCACATCGAGCAGACCCGCAATTTCGCCGGCAGATAGTTCACTGATGCTCGTAAAACTTGGCAAATCAAGCAGGCGGTCTGATAAAGCTAATAGCTTGTCCGGAAACTGAGGATCTTTTTTCTCCAAAGCGGACATATGTTGATAGAGATTCTCCAATTCATTTTGGTCGATACCGATTTGGCTGAACAGTTTCATAAATTGTTCTTCCGCTTGCTTCTCTTCTAATGCTGCGGATAGATACTCTTCTGCATCCTCTATTGAATCTGTATATAACCTGATATCTTCATCACCAGGGAACATCTTTGCGTATTCACTTTTAGTCAGTCCGTATTTTTTCAGCAGGGCTGCAAAATTTTTGTCGGTCAGCGGTGTGTAGCTTGTTATGTAATCAAGTGCGCTGACAAAGTCATCGGCAAATACATACACATCCTGAATGGCTTGGCTTTTTTGAAGAAAACCGAACACAAACAGCTGGTGCTCCGCTTCTTTCTTGCTCATGCCGTATTCTTTTAAGTAAGCGGTGAGCGCTTTATCCGTCAGCCTCTCTCCCAGATACTCCCGCAATTCAGCGGCGGAGGTAAAGTCATTCAAATCTTCATCATAATTTTCTTTTAAATAGGTTTGCAATTCTGTTTTTGTCATTCCTATTTCTTTAAGATAGCTTTGAAGCTCTTCTTGCTTTGGTGCCGCTGATACTTGCATCGCCGGGACGATGATCAGCAAGCAGATAATCACGCACATTAATTTTTTAGTCATGTATATGACCCCCTTTTTTACTATACAAATAGATTATACTGGAATTTCTTAAAAATAATAGGTATTATTCCGTAAAATATATGATTAGTGAAAATAAAGAAACAGCAAGTCTTTTTTACCTGCTGTTTCTTTATTTCAAGGTTATTCTATCTTTATTCGGAGCAGTGCCGCCCCTTTCTTACTCTGTTTTTTCTTCTATTGAAGTTTCCCTAATAGGCTGTTTTGGTTCTTTCAGTTCATTCGTTAGCTCATGAATACTTTGTTTGATATTTCCTTTTCCCGAAAAATTCTCAATGATTTCCTTAACGTCTATTCCTGAAGATGCTTTTAAGCTTTCTTGAAGGCTGGACATCAAATTGGTCGCATAGCCTGTTACTTTGTTGGCGCCGCTGCCCTCACCGTTACCTCCGGTGTCAACGACAGTGATTTTATCAATATTAGAAAGCGGAGCTGATACTTGTTTTGCGTATTCAGGAAGCATTTTGACAATCATGTCGAGGATTGCTGCCTGGCCGTACTTTTCAAAGGCTTCCGCAATTTTTTCTTTCGCTTCTGCTTCTGCGAGACCTTTTAAACGGATAACCTCTGCCTCTGTTTCTCCTTTTGCTTTTTCAGCTTCGGCTTTCGCAAGCCCGTCAATTCGCACCTTTTCAGCTTCAGCCTTTGCCATCGCTTCGATACTGTATTGCTTGGCGTCTGCTTCTGCCAGCTGTTTCGCTTTTTCCGCGGCTGCGGATTGTTCGACTGAGTAACGGTCGGCATCTGCCTTTTTCTTCACCTCGGAGTCATATTGGCGTTCTCGGCGCAGAATTTCTTTTTCTTCTAATTCAATTTGCTTTTGCCGCTCGATGATTTTGACCTGCATTTCCTGCTCAGTTACTTGCTGGCGGGCTCTGGCCGTTTCCAAATCGTACGCCTGGTCGGCGTTTGCTTTCGCTGTATCTTGGTCCCTGCGGTATTCAGCCATTTTGAGCTGGTTCAGTTTTTCGGCTTCGGCTATTTCCGTCGCACGTTCAAGCTCTGATTTTTTCGCATCTTTCGCAGCTTCTGCGCGTTTTATTCTTGTTTCTTTATCCGCCTCTGCGGTTGCGATATCAGCATCACGCTTTACTTGAGCGATTCTCGGCTTCCCTAAGGATTCCAGATAGCCGTTTTTATCACGGACGTCTTTGATCGTAAACGATACAATGATAAGCCCCATTTTAGCGAGATCCTGAGACGCGACACGCTGCACTTCTTGAGAAAATTTCTCTCTGTTTTTATAAATTTCTTCTACTGTCATGGACCCGAGTATGGAACGCAGATGCCCTTCCAATACTTCTCTCGCTTCCTGTTCGCGGTCTTCTTTTGATTTCCCTAAAAATTGTTCGGCTGCTGTGGCGATTTCTCCGATTGAACCGCCGATTTTAATAATCGCTGTTCCGTCGGCCATGACTGGCACGCCTTGTTCGGTATATACTTCAGGTGTTGATACATCGAGTTTGCTTGATAGCAAGCTTAACGGTTCTGCCTGCTGGAAAACCGGAAGGACAAAGGTTCCTCCGCCCCTGACGATTTTCAGACGGTTTCCGCCTTCATCCACGTGTACGTTTTTATTGCCGAGATAGCTTCCTGTTACGATTAATGCTTCATCAGGCCCGGCCGTTCGATATTTTGTAATAAAAACGGCAATGAGTGCGATAAGTAAAAAGAATACAACTCCGATTACAATTAAAATAGGCATGGTCATTCTTTATTCCCCCTTGTTTTATAATGGTTCATGAGGTGTGACGGAGAGAACCCCTTTGTTTACATCGACTATCAATACGACTGTCCCGTAACCGATCTGTTCGTTGTCAAAGCTGATTGCAGATTTTGAGATGGCGCCGCCGATCCCTTCAATCAATACTTCTCCATAGCCGTCAACCGGTACAGCTGTAATCACTTTTCCGACTCTGCCTTTTAGATCTCCTTCTCTGTAGGTCAGCGATTCTTCCGCAGATGAGAGCGGAACAAGTACAAATATATGCAGCAAACTGACTAACAGCACTGAAAGTATGGAAGAAAAAAGTGCGATAATCGGGCTGGAAAGCGGTACGGCTGTTTCTCCTATATAGCCTGATGCCGCAAAAAAAGTGAAAAACGCGAGCACTAAAGCCGGATTAAGAAAAGAGATCGGAACAGCCTCCAGCAGCCCTTCAAACATATCACTGAAAAATACAAATAGCAGCGTCAGGATTCCGGCTATGATGAGTGTATAAAGATAAAGCGTTTGAATCGGAAAACCGAGTTCCAATTACCTCATCCTTTCTTATCTTGGGTAAGTTATCGTTACTTCAATTTTCACTTTGCGGGGACAGGATCTTGAGTGATGCTGACGGATTGATTGCTTTTGGGGCTATCTTTTAATACGGCTTTAGCGGTAAAAAGTTTCATATTTGTATAGATAAGCCGCTTAGCGGAGTTTAAAAATGATTATAGAGGCCGTTTATGATAAGCTTTTTGCAGGAGGAGATGTCATGAGTATCTTTTATGAAGCCAGATTGGAAACATGGAATGAAATTAAAGGTCTTACTGATGATCAGCTGAACAAAAAACCGTCTGCGGACGAATGGAGCATACGTGAAGTCCTTGATCATTTAAAGCTAATTGATGCAGCTGCACAGACCGCCTTTAAAGATCGGGTGAAGGATGCACCGTTAAAAGAAATAGAGGAAAAACCGCTTGAAATGGCAGAGGACAGAACGAACAAACGCAAGGCTCCGAGCCATTTCGAACCGGATCAAAGCTACATGTCAGGCAGCCAAATGAAACAAGAGCTTGATGTCGTGAGAGAACAGCTGACGTCTATCATCGCCTCATTAAAAGAGGACGACTTCAATAGAGTGCTGCCTCATCCCGTTTTTCAGGAGCTGACAGTCAAACAGTTCATTGATTTTATCGGCCACCATGAAAAACGGCATCTCAGCCAAATAAAAGAGATTAAAGAGAAGATATAATGAAAAAAAGGGTCTGATAATTCAGACCCTTTCTGCTTTTGGCTTTATCTTTATCGGATTGTAAGAGTGGACTTCAATAGAATCTCCTGCAAAAACGGCACCAGGGCGCTCGACGACGCAAACGATTCCCCGCCTGCCCATCGCGTGGCGCACAAACGCCGAGGCAAGCTTAGGCTTGTCCGGATAATAAGATTGAATCACCTCTCCCGGCTGTATACACGGATGGTTTTCCCCCTCACACAATAACGCGGCCCCGCTTGGAAAAATCAGTCTGCTTCCTTCATGTAAAGAAGTCAGTTCAGGGAGGCCGCTGATCTCCACATTCGCACCGAGCCACTCTGGAAAAATTTCGGGCACGCCCATTTTCCCGGCGATTTCTGCACATTCTTCAGCAGAGACAATTGAAATTTGTCTGCGATTGAAAATTTCAGTCCCTCTTTTATACATCGGCTCCCGCGCACCGGCCCGTTTTGTAAGTCCGAAATGTAAATCACCGGGTATGCCGCCATAATCAAAATGCAATTCATCCATTTGTTTTGTAACAAAATTCTTTGTATCCGCAATATAAAGCCCTTCTGTTGCAGCAGCAAAACGCTTCCACATATGCCGGCACATCCTTTTTCTATTATTGAATTCCAACTATTTCAATTATCTTATCATAAAAAAACCCCGCTCTGTAAAGGAGCGGGGCGTTTCATTATACTGTTTTAGGCGTAAGGTTAAAGCAGCGTTTATAAATCCAGTTGTACGTTTTTTCATTTAAATCTCTCGGGTTGCCGAATGTTTGGGGATCTTTCATCGCTTCTTTAGATAAGCGCTCGATCATATCAGGTGATACGCCTTGCTCTTCTAAAGTCGGAACCTCTAAGTCTTCTACAAGATCATACATCCAGTTTACAGATGCTTTCGCCGCTTCTTCTGTAGACATATTGCTTGTATCAATGCCGAATGCTTTTGCGATACGGGCAAATTTCTCAGGATACCCTTTCCAATTGAATTCCATTACAGGTCCCATCATTGCTGCGACACATTGCCCGTGAGCAACAGGAATAATGCCGCCAAGTGTTTGGCTCATCGCGTGTGCCGCGCCTGCTGATTCGCTTCCGTATGAAAGGCCGGCAAGCATTGCAGCCTGTGCCATTCCGTATCTTGCTTCGAGGTCCTCTCCGTCGGCAAAGGCTCTTCTGATGTAGTGCGCCCCGTATTCAATCGCCATCAGCGCCACGGCATCCGTGATCGGCTGGGCAAATTTCATTGTATAGCACTCAATTGCGTGAGCAAGCGCATCGATTCCCGTCATTGCCGTTACATGAGGAGGCATAGAAACATGAAGCTCAGGATCAATTACTGTTAAGTGAGCTGCGATCAGCGGTCCGCCTGTATTAAACTTGAATTCGCGCTCTTCATCTGTAATAACAGCCCATTGCGTTACCTCTGAACCTGTTCCCGCTGTTGTCGGAATCGTTGTAAGCGGAGGAATACGGTTTTCTAACGGTTTTTTTCCGTCTGCTGCTTCATAATCAAGCACGCTTCCTTCGTGTGTCGCTTCTACTCCGATGGCTTTAGCTGTATCCATAGAGCTTCCGCCTCCGACAGCGACCAAACCGTTGCAGTTTTCTTTTTTATAAATAGTTGATCCTTCATTAACAAGCCGAACAGGAGGGTTTGGTTCTACTTTATTGAAAAGGACGACTTCTATGCCCGCTTCCTTTAATGATTCTATAACCGGATCCGCGACCCCCGCTTTGTAAATTCCAGGGTCAGTCACAAGCAGCGCTTTTGAGACGCCTAGCGCGCCCACTTCTTCCCCTACGTGTTTCACCGCGCCGATTCCATGCTTGATCACCGTTGGAATTTCGAATGTATGGAATTTATGCATGCTTTCTACTTTCATATTTAAAGTCATTTATAATCTCCTCCTTCTTATGAATGAAACCAATTAACTGCAGCTGGTTTTGTATTGCGGTATATGTGTTTGACTTCTGTATATTCTTCAAGCCCGATTTTACCAAGCTCGCGTCCAAATCCGGACTGCTTATAACCGCCCCAAGGCGCTTGTGCAAAGTATGGGTGGAAGTCGTTGATCCAAACTGTACCCATTCTCAAACGAGCGGCTACACGTTCACATTTTTCAATGTCCTTTGACCAAACCGCTCCGGCCAAACCATAAATGGTATCGTTCGCAAGTGCGATAACCTCTTCTTCTGAGCTGAAGGTTTCAACTGTTAAAACAGGGCCGAACACTTCTTCCTGAACAATTCTCATGCCAGATTTACAGTTTGAGAAAATCGTGGGTTCATAGAAAAAGCCATTTTGAAGCGCTGGGTCTTCAGGGCGTTTGCCGCCTGTTTCCAGCTTTGCACCTTCTTCGATCCCGATTTCCACATATTTTTCAACCTTAGCTCTATGTTCCGCAGAAATAAGCGGTCCGCTTTCTGTGTCCTCATGGAAGCCATTTCCGAGCTTAATGCGCTTCGTCCGTTTCACAATCTCTTCTAAAAACTGATCATGAATGGCTTCATCCACAAGCAATCTTGATCCTGCGGAGCAGACTTGGCCGGCATGGAAGAAAACGGCGTTCAGCGCCTGATCAACAGCCGTTTCCAAATCAGCATCTTTAAAGACGATATTCGGATTTTTACCGCCCAGCTCAAGCGCAATTTTTTTGACGTTTCCGCTTGCGGCCTGCATGATTTTTTTGCCTGTTTCGATGCCGCCTGTAAATGAAACCAAATCAACATCTATGTTTCTGGCAAGCTCGTCACCCACCGTTGCGCCAGGGCCTAATACTAGGTTTGCGACACCTTTTGGAATTCCGGCTTCCTCCATCAGCTTGAATACTTTGATTGTCGTCAGCGGCGTGATTTCACTCGGCTTGAGGACGATCGTGTTTCCAGCAGCCAATGCCGGAGCGATTTTCCAGCTTGCTTGCAAGAGCGGATAATTCCAAGGGGTAATCTGTCCGCAGACGCCGATCGGTTCTCTGACGACTCTGCTTTCTGAATCGGGAATCGGAGATGCAATAACTTCTCCTCCGTCTTTATCCGCAAGGCCGGCGTAATATTGGAAGACATTTGCGATATCATCCATATCCGCTTTGCTTTCCTCTAATGTTTTTCCGGTATCAAGCGATTCAAGTTCTGCCAATTCGTCCAGATCCCGCCTAATTAATTCCGCAATTTTCAGAACAATCTTGCCGCGTTCCAGTCCCGGAAGGTTTGACCATTCTCCTTCATCAAAGGCTCTTCGGGCGGCTGCGATTGCTTTTACAGCATCCTCCCGTTCCCCTTCGCTTACTGTTGCAATTTCTTCTTGATTAAATGGATTGATAATGCTTCGGATCTGCTTTTTTTCTGCGCTGATCCATTCACCGTCAATATATAATGTTTGACTCATATAAGCCCTCCTTACCGAAAAGTAAGTTTGTTAAATAAAAATTTAATGTTTTTAACAATTTAAATGTAACATATGGTTTTTATGCTGTCAAAGCCCTGCTTGTTTTATTTTTTGTTTTGACTTTTCTCTGTGTTTCGTTAAGATAAAGAACATAAAGAAATGACTTAACAAATTTAATTTTCTAAAGGAAAAGAGGGACAGTATGGATGAAAATCCAGAATTCGCAGCTATAGAACAAGCAAGAGATCTTGTGATAGATTCAATTGCTGAAACGATGGATCTCTACGGAATCACCCGCAGTGTCGGGATATTATATGGAACAATGTATATGCGGGATGAGATGACGCTTGATGAAATGCGCGAGGAATTGCAAATGAGCAAGCCCAGCATGAGCACCGGGGTAAAGAAGCTTCAGGATTTAAATGTCGTGAAAAAAACCTTTCACCGCGGAATCAGAAAGCATACATTTGTGGCGGAAAAGGATTTCTTTAAGTTTTTCACGAATTTTTTCCCTCCTAAATGGGAGCGGGAGGTTCAGGTTAATCTGAAAGCGATTGAGGAGGCCCAGGCTGATTTACAAACAGTGCTGGAGAAAAAAGAACTTCATGAGGAATCAAGAAATGAAGCTAGGCATTTACATGAACAGCTGGAAAGCTCTAAAGCATATTATGATTGGCTGAAGCGGCTTGCAGAATCCGTTCAGAGCGGAGAGATTTTCAAATTTATCCCTATAGAAACCGAAGGAAAAACGCCTGAGTGAAAACGGGCGTTTTTTTCTTTCATTTTGTCGTTTTGTGTTTCTTTTGCATGACAATCATCTTGAAAATATAGGAATAACAACCCATTTACTTCCAAAACAATTGATGATAATTTTAATAGGTAAAAATTGGTCGACAATCCTCGAAGGAGGTGAAAATAAGGGTGGGCCAGGATTTACAATTACAACTACTTTTAGGGGGATTTAACTAACATGAAACATAAGCTATTCGCTTCTTTGATCACAAGTTTATTGGGCCTTGTATTACTGATGGCCGTTCCTGCTACTTCTTTTGCGGCTGAATCTAAGTCAGCTGCCAATGAACCTACTATGCATACGACAGCAACTGCATCCTTATTTGCAAAAATCACTGGCACAAGCAAACAAGAATGGTCGTTTTCTGATATTGAATTGACTTACCGTCCAAACACGATTCTTAGTTTAGGTGTAATGGAGTTTACATTACCGAGCGGATTTACTGCGACAACAAAGGATTTTGTCAACGGGCATGCGTTGCGCGAAAGACAGATTCTTAATAACGGAAAAACGGTAAGACTTCCATTAAACCTTGATTTACTAGGCGCTGCAGAATTTAAATTGAAGCTAAACAATAAAACACTTCCTGCTGCCGGTACATATACTTTCCGTGCAGAAAATAAATCTTTGAGCATCGGTTCGAAGTTTTATGCGGAAGATAGCATTGTTGTAGAAAAGCGCAGCACACCGCCTACAAAGCCTTGTAATTGCAACTAATCTTTTCAATGGACCGGCACAAGCAAAGCTTGCTTGTTTCGGTCTTTTTTTGTATTTTTCCCATCTTATAAATTTTATTGACAAACACTTGAAACAGGAGTACATTCTTGAGTGATCCATCAATACAGTCTCTTTTACCGCTTAATCACACATGAACGGGGGAACCATTTTCGATCGTTTCAAAAAGCGATCTTGGGGTGAATCTTACGTTGTAAGAAGGGGTACTCTGAATCCCTAATCCGACAGCTAACCTCGCAGGCGTATACAGAGAGGAGGTCTATTCTGCGGCCATTTTTTGTAATGGTCTTTTTTTATCTTTTTACGATAGATCATTATGTTTATAAGGAGTCATGAAAATTGGGGAGAATAAAAAATAAACAATTTGCTGTAATCGGTCTCGGCCGTTTTGGGGGAAGCATCTGTAAAGAGCTGCACAGAATGGGCCATGAAGTGCTGGCAGTAGATATAAATGAAGATAAAGTAAACGCGCACTCCTCCTTTGCAACTCATTCGGTTGTTGCAAATGCGACGGAAGAAAATGAGATGAATTCATTGGGGATCCGCAATTTCGAATATGTCATTGTCGCGATCGGAGCAAATATCCAAGCAAGCACTCTGACAACGTTATTATTAAAAGAGATGGACATACCGAATATCTGGGTGAAGGCTCAAAATTATTATCATCATAAAGTGCTTGAAAAAATAGGCGCCGATCGGATCATCCATCCCGAAAAAGACATGGGAATTAGAATCGCGCAAAGCCTTTCTGACGAAAATGTTCTCGACTACATTGATTTATCTGAGGAGTACAGTATCGTCGAATTGCTCGCTACGAAAAAACTGCATTTTAAATCTATACTTGATTTGAATGTGAGGGCAAAATACGGCTGCACCATTCTGGCCATTAAGCATAATGGTGAGATTAACGTTTCTCCCGCGCCGGAAGCGGTCATCCATGAACGAGACTGTCTTGTGCTGATGGGCCATAAAAGAGATATTAAACGTTTTGAAAACGAAGGGATGTAGACGAAGGTGACGTTTCAAAAGGAAACTGTGATCAAATGGGTTCGTTTTTCCCCGCCTCAAGTGCTAGCGATAGGTTTTTTCCTTACAATTATGATAGGCTCATTGATGCTAAAGCTGCCCATCGCGTCAAATGGGCCTTTAACGTGGATTGATGCTCTTTTTACGTCTGCTTCGGCGACTACAGTTACAGGGCTGGCTGTTGTTGATACTGGGACTGAATTTACTGTATTTGGCCAGATTGTCATCATGGCTCTGATTCAGATCGGCGGCCTTGGTTTTATGACATTCGCCGTGCTCATCGTCATTATGTTAGGGAAAAAAATCGGCCTGAAAGAAAGAATGCTCGTTCAAGAAGCGTTGAATCAATCAACAATCGGCGGAGTGATACGTCTCGTAAAAGTACTGTTTATATTTTCAATCAGCATTGAATTGACAGCCTTTTTCCTTTTGTCTTTTCGTTTTGTACCTGAATACGGATGGGGATACGGTCTTTTTACCAGTTTATTTCACGCAGTATCCGCTTTTAACAACGCCGGGTTTTCTTTATGGCCGGATAATTTAATGGGTTTTGCAGGTGATCCTGCGGTCAATATTATCATTACCTTCTTATTTATTACAGGAGGAATCGGGTTTACGGTTTTGTATGATATATGGACATATCGCCGGTTTAAGGCGTTTTCGCTTCATACTAAACTGATGCTTTCAGGCACCCTTTTATTAAACGTACTTGCAATGCTTGTGATTCTGACTCTTGAATACAGCAATCCAGGCACTCTAGGCTCTATGCATTTTACTGAAAAGCTATGGGCCTCTTATTTTCAAGCTGTGACCCCTCGAACTGCCGGATTTAACTCTGTTGATTTCGGCAGCATGAGAGAGTGCACTCTTGTGTTCATTTTGCTTCTGATGTTTATCGGTGCCGGCAGCGGTTCTACAGCGAGCGGAATAAAACTGACTACCTTTATCGTTATCATGATGTCTGTTATCGCGTTTTTAAAAGGAAATAAAGATACCGTTATTTTCCGCCGTACCGTTAAACACGCCGTGATCATTAAATCCTTAGCTGTCAGCGTCATCAGCTTATTTATAGTGTTTATAGGCATTTTTGCCCTCACTATAACAGAACATGCTCCATTTCTTCAGATCGTATTTGAGACCTTTTCAGCTTTTGGTACAGTCGGGTTGTCTATGGGACTGACCCCGGAATTGTCAACAGCCGGCAAATGTATCATCATTGTTATAATGTTTATTGGAAGAATCGGCCCTTTGACATTGGTTTTTTCATTCGCCAAAACTGAAAAATCAAATATCCGCTATCCTGACGGTGAAGTATTTACAGGATAACAGCAAAAAAGCTGGCGCGTCGGCGCCAGCTTTTTCATTCTGCATGTGAGTGGTTTTGTTTTTTTTCCTGCTCAGCAATGATGTCGTTATCTTCCGCGTTGTCTCTTGTCACCTTTTGAGTGAGGATTGCGCCAACCGCCACAAGAATCATCACAGCAATGTAGTACCCTTTTTCGTTCAGTTCAAGGTTATCTGCATTATAGAGCCCGATACAAAATAAAAAGACTCCCGCAAAAAAAGTGAAATAGGCCAATATCGTAAAGGCAGGCGTATTTCTTCTTCTATATTTTTGCATCTTTATTCCTCCCCTGGTGTATGAATATACAAACTGCTGTGAATTATTATACCGTATATTTCCTCCATTGGAACTAAAATTTAAAATATTGATTATATGTTTATCGCAACCGATCGACGCTTACGTTTCCTCACTCAATTGAATAGCTGAATCATCAACCCAGCCGACTAATTTATCATTGATTTGGAATTGGTACCAGACTGATTCGCCTTTTTGCTTTTTAGAGACTACCTTAATATTCTCCCCGACAAAATCCTGTACGGAAGATAGTTTGATAGATTTTGCATCTTTAGAAGGCTTCGACCAAACATCTTCAAACGCATTATCTTTAACTGAGCCGTTTAAATCTACTGATTTGATAGAAGGGTTTACTTGATCGAATTCATCCAAACCGTAATTCTCGACTATGCTGCTGATTTTGTCTGCATAATCAGGGTCTGTCGCATAACCGGATTTTTGGAGGGCAACGGCCGCTTTTTTATAATCTTTGGCCTCTAGTACAGGCTGATATTTCTTTTTGTTCCATGACGTGCCTCGGACAAATAATTTGGCGTGATCATTCATTGATTCAAAGAATGTGCGGTATTTCCGGAATTTTGCACGAATCGTTTTTCTTTCCCCTTTTTCAAATTCGTCCGTTTCCATGGTGACGTGCTTTCCTTTATAATCCCCTTTAATCCCAAACAGATTATTGGCTTCAGAGGCAAGTTCGCTGTTTCCCCAGTTTGATTCCAAAATGGCCTGAGCGATTGTGATGCTGGGAAGCACGTGATATTTTTCATATAAAATTTGCGCATGACCTGAAAGGCTGTCAATAAATACCTGCTTCTCATCAATTTCTTCAGGTTCTTTGGCTGTTTCGATAGGTTTTGATAAAGTTGTCACAAGAACAAACACCCCAAGAGCAGTCGCTGCAACGAAAAATACAGATATAAAGAGTTTAAGTTTTGATTTTTTGCGGGACATAAGAACCTTCCTTTAATTAAAAGATGACGAGTGTAAAAGAACGATACATTTAAGAATTTTACTTGCACTTCTAATATTTTTCAATTCCTTAGGGAAAAGTTGCGGATACGCCAAACTTGTTCATACATTGCTGCATACGCATTTCAAGCGGTCGTATGAAAAGGAACAGTTATATTAGAATCGTTTTTGTTCTGTCTCCTGTTAGAGTACTAGTAGTCTGACGGAAACCGGAGGAGAATAGTTACAATAACCTAGTTTATTATGAAAATAAAATAAACCCTTCCTCGTTATGAGAAAGGGTTCTGCCCTAGCATATATAGTTACTAAAAGTATCTCATGTATCACTTTTTGTCAAACACGGCTTGTTAAAATTTTTAAGCGCATCCCGATATTCCTTATCATGAATCACTTTATGATGAGTGAATCCGGCAACTTGCTGAAATACCTGTTTTGCATGTTTCTCACGTTTATCATGGGGTTTGTGAGCTAACTTGTGGCCCATGCCTGTAGCATTCATAAAGAACGATAAGCATACTAAAAGCAAACTTAAAATAAAGGACACAAGAAAAAGATCGTGATAGGTGGCGATCAGCGCTTCATGCAATGATTGGGTTCCTTCTTGATCCATACCTTTATTCGATGTCAGGAGCCTGCCGGCAGAATCCTTTTTCGTAAAATAGCCTATCAATATTGGCACTCCCATATATACAAAGAGCCTCAAAAATTGAACAGCTGTCATTCTCTTTACAAGATCCGGAAGAGGGCCGCCTAAAGCAGCTCCCATCAAACCCGCGGCAACTGTCAGTCCGGTTCCCGCTGCCAACATGATAAAAATGGCGGCAAACATATATAAAGACATTTGAGATTCTATATGAATCCATTGAAAATTAACAAAAACGAGAGTGAGAGAACCTATAATTCCGAGCATCCCCGGTCCGATTTTATCAAAAAAGAGAGCGCTTATCACAGCAGCAATGGCCACTCCAATCAAAAGGCTCATATTCAAAAGAATCAGGTGTTCTCGTGAAATATCATACATCTCATGAAGCAGACCCTGAAACGCCGAGAGACTTACTGCAATAGCAATAGTCCCCGCAGCTATAATGAATAATCCCAGTACAGGCTTTGGAATCAGCATCATTTTAATTGAGATAAAAGGATTTTTCACTTTATACTCTACTATCAATAAGATCAGGAGAATAAAAATGCTTCCGCCAATACCTGCCCATACATAGCCTGATGAAAAGCCCCACTTGTGCAGATGAATGTATAGGCTGCGGTGACAGAAAGACATCCGGTTAAAATGGCTCCAGTGATGTCAAATGATGACTTCTCCTTTTCTGTGCTTGCATGTTGTTCATCCTGCAGAAAGAAATAGCTAACGATCATTCCTATTAAAGAGAGAATGCCAAAGGTATAAAACAGCCATCTCCAATGGCCGTAGTTTAAGGCTATTGTTCCTAATATTGTTCCGGTAATAACCGAACCATAAAATCCGCCGATGAGAACTAATAATGCGTAGTTCCGACGATCCAGCGGAAATGACAAAACGAGCATAGGAATCATAATCATCAGCATGACGCCAGTAGCAGCTCCTTGTAAAAAACGGCCTGCCACCAGCCATAAGATATCATTGGATAATGCAAATAGAAGCGCCCCTACTATAAAAACGGACAATGATGCCATATATATCGGCCGGGCGCCAAATCTTTTTCTCAGCAAGGGACCCATCGGTACAAATAAAGCAAAGGCCATATTTCCGATAATAATGGGGTTTAGTGAAGCAAAGCTCCCCGTCACCACAGTCTTTTGAACAAGACTTTGAACTGCCGCCAATGCGGTGTTGGACATTAACCCCGGTCCGACAGCTAAGACAGCAAGTAAAGAAATCACCCAGTAATGTTTTGTCTTCATGTTGTCATTCCTTTCTATAATGTCCTGATTAAATAGAAGAAAACGCGGACGGGCCTGACGATTGACTGTCCCTTGTGCGTATCATTTTTATCAAAGCAAAAGAAGCTAATAGATGAAATAGGCCATTAGCTTACCATTAATCCTTGCCCCATAGGTGCATCTATGACGAAGGATTTTATCATTTATTATTTTATTATAATATGTGAAAAAATGAGCATTAAACTCAGTCATTATTTCAAACTGCTTGGGATTTGTCAACGGCACTGGGTTTCAGCACAAAAAAACAAAAGCTTCAAAAGCTTTTGCCAGACAATCATATTTATGGAGCCAAGGAGGCTCGAACCCCTGACCTCTACGCTGCCAGTGTGGAGATACGTTTCTGATACGAACAGCAGTTTTATTCCCAAACCCTATTTTATAGGGTTTTCTTACATAAGTTTCTGATTAAAAATATTCTTTTTTGATTAAAAATGAAGAAGTTGGTCCCCAATTCGTCCCCATCTGTCCCCAAATGGAATTATAACGCACTTCTTCTTTGAACAAATCTATGTTGAAAACAATTCTATTTTTCTGAGTTGATATCAGAACTCTCGTTCGTATACAATTTGTGCAAGGAGATGGACAAATGACTGATTTTGAACGCAAGTTATATCAAATCTTTGTTAATATGCGTCTATATGGAAAAAAACCAACTCTTCCCGAACTGAAAAGAAAGACCGGGAAAGGCGAACAAGAAATACGAGAGGTCACAAAAAGCCTGATCCGCAAAGGCGCTCTTTCTTGGGATAAAGAAATGAAAATATGGATTATTTAAAAAAGCCCTTCTCATATGAGTTGGGCTTTATTTATCAATTGGATTCGTTATGGATGAGATTACAAGAAGCAAATATGGATCGAAAGCAATTCTTAGAGCAGTTTCTTACATACCGGCAGGAACTGCGCTTCAAAGAGTAAAATTGACAGGAGGACACAAATCATAAAAATAAGATTAAATGAACAAATGGAGTTTAATAAAAAGCT
This sequence comes from Bacillus atrophaeus, assembly GCF_001584335.1. GTDB lineage: Bacteria > Bacillota > Bacilli > Bacillales > Bacillaceae > Bacillus > Bacillus atrophaeus. The sequence goes on along the minus strand of NZ_LSBB01000001.1, from coordinate 1,003,906 downwards.
TGTGGAACGTATGGATCAACAAAGTATGAGCTATATACGTGAAATCCAAGAGACGAGAAAACAACTTGCTGTTGCTGAGGAAAAAAAGAAGTGGTGAGAATTTTGGAAGTAAAAAAAGACTGCTAACTAGCAAGCAGTCTTTTTTATTGAGATGGTTTACGATAACATCTTAGTCTCTACTTACATTATAACCCTATCTGAGGATTATTTATAGACTGTTTTTTCGCTCTTGTCCTGCCTTATACTATTATACGCAAGTCTAAAAGTATAAGGGATGTGGCTATATGAATGACAAAAAAAACGTCTTAGATCCTGGTCCGTTTTTTCATGGTACTAAAGCAGAACTGAAAATTGGAGACCTGCTTGAACCGTTGTATTTATCCAATTATCAGGATAAAAAATCTAACTATATCTATTTTACTGGAACATTAAACGCTGCTAAATGGGGTGCTGAATTAGCAAGATCTAATTCAAAAGAGAGAATTTATATTGTAGAACCATTAGGCGATTTTGAAAATGATCCGAATTTAACTGACAAAAAATTCCCTGGAAACCCAACACGTTCTTATAGATCTAAATCTCCTTTGAAAATAGTAGCTGAATTAGGTTCATGGGAAAGGCATTCAGATGAAGAAATAAATCATATGCTTACATCTTTAAAAAAGTTAAGTGAAGAAGGAAAAAATGTAATATACGATTGATTATCACATTATTAAAACTCCAGCTGAATGCCCAATTAAAGACTTAACTAATTATTACTACACTACCTCTACTGCAAAGTGGGCGAAAATAAAGAACAAGTACGGGCTCAAAGATATTCGGCTCCATGATCTGCGGCATACAATGGTGGCTCTCCTTATTGAAGCCGGTGAAAATATGAGTGCAATTCAAAAACGTGCTGGTCACGCAAGCAGACGAATAACATCAGATATTTTCGGTCACGTTACCGAAAAACTTGAAAATGAGACAGCTCAATATTTTGATCAATTTAACCCGAAATTTAAGGTGAAAAGCAACTAAATGACCTCAAAATAAAATTTCGGTCCCCAAATCGTTCCCAATTGCTTATTTGGGTTATTGGCTCTATTCCTGACAAACAAAAAAACCCTTATAGAATAAGGGTTTTGAAGGTATGGAGCCAAGGGGGCTCGAACCCCTGACCTCTACGCTGCCAGCGTAGCGCTCTCCCAGCTGAGCTATGGCCCCGTGTTATAACGTCATGTTTTATTATAGAAGATTTTTTTTGGAAACACAAGTTGTTTTTTTCTTTTTAGAGGAACTTTTTTATTTGATTTTCGTACGTATAGCAGACGAGGTGACTGTTATGGAAAAGAGAAGTAAGAAAAAAAGAAGCGAGTGGTTTGAATATGCTGATTTATTTGAAGTGTTGTTTTATGGAATTAGATTTATGATAAGGAAGACATTTTTATTGCTGCATCATCTTAAATGATTGATTCCTAAATAAAAAATAAGACCTGCTCAGAGGTCTTATTTTTATTTTAGAAGAAGATCATCAGCAACACAATGCCGAGAATGATTCTGTAGATCGCGAATGGAACAAGCTTGATTTTGTTAATGAGCCGTAAGAAAAAGCGGACGACGAACAGAGCCACGATGAACGCACTGATAAAGCCGACGGAAAAAAACGGCAGAAGATCCGCGTTTAAGCTATCCCAGTTTTTCACAAGCGTTAAAGTGCTTGCGCCAATCATGATCGGAATCGCCATAATGAAAGTGAAGTCGGCGGCGGCTCGGTGATTTAAACCGAGAATGACACCTCCGGCGATTGTTGAGCCTGAACGGGAAAAGCCCGGCCATAATGCGAGACATTGAAATAATCCGGCTCCGATCGCTTGTTTATATGTGATTCGGTCCACCGTTTCCGTTGTTTCTTTTCTTTTGTTCATAAAGTCGGCCGCAAGCATCAATATGGCACCGGCGATTAAACCGAATGCTACGGTTTTGACGGAAAACAAATATTGATCAATGTAATCTTCGAACAAAAAGCCGAGGATTGTGGCAGGAACAAGACCTACTGCAATTTGGGCAATGCTCAGTTTGTGCCCTTTCGTTTGATCGCTTGTGATGTTTTTTTTCATTCCCAGCAAATTCAGAATACGGTCTTTAAATACAATGGCTACGGCCAGAATTGAACCTAGCTGGATGACCACTTTAAATGTGTTTGCCGCTTCAGGCGTCATGAGGCTCTTAGATTTGAGCCAGATGTCATCAACTATGATCATATGTCCCGTAGAAGAAACCGGCGCGTACTCTGTTAACCCCTCTACTATCCCTAAAACAGCTGCTACAAAAATCTCCCATAGAGTCATGATTTTCTTCCCTTCATCAGACATTTATTTTTGGCAAAACTGAAGCTTTCCATTAATGGAAAGCCCGTCTTCTATAAATATCGGTCATGCCTACTTTTTATGACCTGCAGCACGTCCATTTTTTTCTTCACCGTATAAATTGGAGCGCATTTTAAACCAGTCAAATAAATGGGTTGTTATCACTTTAACTACGGCATAGCCGGGGATTGCCAGAATAATTCCGACAACGCCGAAAAGCTTGCCTGCGGTTAAGAGAACGAAAATGATGGTGATGGGATGAATATGAAGGTTTTTCCCCATAATTTGCGGAGAAATCAGTTTCCCTTCAATCAGCTGGACGATTGTCCACACAATCACAAGCTTCAGCAGCATAAGAGGCGATGTGACAAGCGCAATGATAATGGCGGGTGTAATCGCGATTGTCGGGCCCAAATACGGAACAATGCTTGTACATGCTGCGATGATCGCAAGCAGAGATGCATAATCTAGACCGATAATCAGATAACCGATAAATAGCAAAAAACCGATGCAGAAGCTGACGATAATCTGGCCTCTGATATAGGAACTTAAACGGTGGTTCATTTCGCTTAATACAGTGAATGTCTGTTCTTTTAAGCGAGTCGGCACAAATTTTAATATGTAAACCGGCAATTTCTTTCCGTCTTTTAACAGATAGAAAAGAATAAATGGCACCGTTATAATAGAAATCACGATCTCGGTAATCGCGCCGATAAAATTCCCCACGCCTGTAAATGTGCTGTTCACAATTGTTGCCGCCTGATCTGATACTTTGTTGGCCAGATCTGAAATATTAATATTCATCGTCTGCTGCGCCTGATTGACAAAATCACTGCCGATCAGCTGTGCGGTCTGATCTTCTACAATATCCACATATCTCGGCAGATTATCAATCAAACTCATGATCTGCTCTTTCAAAAATGGAATGATTGACACGATGGTGATCGTAATCAGCCCGATAATTAAGATATATAGCAGCAAAATGGAATAAATCCTTTTTACTTTTCTCCGTTCAAGGAAATCGACTATAGGATTTAGCAGATAAAAGACAATGCCCGTTAAAATAATTGGCAGTGATATTGTTTTGAGCAGAACGATAATTGGAGTAAAGATAAATGATGTTTTAGTAAAAACCAGTATATTTAAGCCGATGAGCAGCAAAACAAGTAAAAATAAGACAAATTTATTATCTAAGAAGAATCGCTTGAATCTGCCGCTCCATGTTTGCAACGTTTCCACTGTCGTTCCTCCGTCATACATATTTTATTTAAATTGTACACTATCGCTCATATAATGAAAAATGAAAACCGCTTAAGAATTGGATTTTTCTGTTGTTCATGCAACTGACACTGGTAGTATTGCCGCGGTCCATCCCGATATAGCTTAGATTTTCAGATAAAATAAAAAATGCTTGTGCCGCCAAAGCTCGCCGTTTTCGCTTTCATATTTGTTTCCGTCTCTCTTTATCCCTTTTCTCAGAAAAAACAGCTATAATTAAAGATATCTTGTATAAAAAGGAGCAATCATTATGATTCGATTTGCAATTGTAGGAACTAATTGGATTACGGAACGTTTTCTCCAATCCGCGTCTGATATTCAAGATTTTCAGTTAACTGCTGTTTATTCAAGATCAGATGAACGCGCTGCCGAATTTGCAAAAACACACGGCGCCGCCCATTCTTTCTCAAACCTTCAGGACATGGCGGCGAGCGACTGCTTTGACGCCGTATACATCGCCAGCCCGAATGCTTATCATAAAGAACAGGCCATTCTCTTTATGAACCACGGCAAGCATGTATTGTGCGAAAAACCGCTTGCTTCAAACGCCAAAGATGCTGCCGATATGATTTCAGCGGCTAAGGCAAATGAAGTTGTCTTAATGGAAGCCATGAAGACAACCTTTCTCCCTAATTTCGTCAATATACAAAACCACATACATAAAATCGGGGAAGTCCGAAGATTTACCGCAAGCTACTGCCAATACTCTTCCCGATATGATGCTTTTAGAAACGGCACCGTGCTTAATGCGTTTAAGCCTGAATTGTCCAATGGTTCATTAATGGATATAGGAGTGTATTGTATATATCCCGCGGTTGTACTGTTCGGCGAACCAAAGGAAGTCAAAGCGAGCGGATACCTCTTATCATCCGGCGTTGATGGAGAGGGAACGGTTATTCTGTCGTATGACGGGTTGGAAGCCGTTCTGATGCATTCTAAGATTGCTACATCTTATTCCCCTGCAGAAATTCAGGGAGAAGACGGAACCATAATATTAGATACCGTTCACCGGCCTGAAAAGGTTGAAATTCGATACCGTGACGGACGTGTTGAGGACATATCAGTCGCCGACGATAAACCTGCCATGTTTTATGAAGCTGCCGAATTCATCACATTAATCAAAGAGCAACAGCTTGAATCTGCCGGAAATACATTCGGCCGCTCGTTGATGACCTTAAACATTATGGATGAAGCCAGAAAACAAATCGGTGTGGTTTTTCCAGCTGATCATTAAAAAATCCGCCGCGGCTGTTGGCCGTCGGCGGATTTCCTTACATTATTCACCCGCTAAAATGTCGGCAAACGCTTTTGCGTACTGCGGAAGGTCGGGCGGGCGGCGGCTTGAAACGAGATGTCCGTCTACAACAACTGCTTCATCAAACCATTCAGCCCCTGCATTTGTCATATCATCCTTAATGCCCGGTGTGCTTGTTACTTTTTTACCTGACAATATTCCCGAGGAAATAAGCACCCAGCCTGCATGACAAATCTGGCCGATTGGTTTTTCTTTTTTATTCATCGTGCGAATGATCTCCAAAACCTCCGGATATCTTCTGAGTTTATCAGGAGCCCAGCCGCCTGGAACAAGCACCGCATCGTATTCATTCACGTTAATGCTTTTGAAATCATAATCGGAAACAGCCGGAACACCGTATTTCCCTTTATATTGATGGTTCGCCTTTTCTCCTGCCAAATGGACGATTGCCCCTTCTTCTCTCAGCCGGTAAACAGGATACCAAAGCTCTAAATCTTCAAAATCATCACTGACGAAAGCGATGACCTTTTTCCCTTCAAGTCTCATATAGACAGCTCCTTTCTTTCCCCCAGTGTACGACATGATTCGCGGTTAAGGAAATAAAAGCTCTCACACTGTTTGGGACGGCGCCTGTCTTTTAAACAGAACTTCCCGTTCATATTGCTTTACTTCTTTCAGCCATGCCTCTTTTACCGGAACACCCATTTGTTCGCAGTAGTAATCCCAGATGGCGCCGAATGGGTACGTTTTGAACTCTTCGAATAAAGCCAGCCTTTCTGTGAAGCGCCCTTCTTCTTGTAATTGTTTTAAATGTCCGTTCGGCACAAGCATTGCATACAATAACGCTTTAATCATATTGCGCGTCCCGATTGTCCAAGCGGCGACTCGGTTAATGCTGGCATCAAAGAAATCGAGGCCGATCATGACGTTATCCAATGCCTCATTACGGACTATTTCAAGGGCAATTTCGCGCAGTTCATCGTCTAACGTGATGACATGGTCACTATCCCAGCGGACCGGGCGCGAGACGTGCAGGGCGAGCTTGTCACTGTAAAGCAGCATTGCTGAGATTTTGTTTGACACCGCTTCTGTCGGATGAAAGTGGCCAGTATCAAGTAAGCACAGCTTATTATTTTTAAGCGCGTAGCCGAGATAAAATTCATGTGAGCCGACGACAAATGACTCTGAACCCAATCCGAATAATTTGCTCTCTACAGAGTCGAGATTGTGTTTCTCGCTGATGTTTTCCTTAAAGATTCGATCTAATGACTCTTTTAATCTTTTTCTCGGTGTCAGCCTGTCGCTTGGGATGTCTTTATAGCCGTCCGGTATCCAGATGTTTGTTAAACAAGGCGTTCCTAATTCTTTGCCAAAATACTCACCGATACGTCGGCACGCTATGCAGTGATTGATCCAAAATTCCCTGATCTCTATATCAGGGTGGGAGAGTGTAAGACCGTCGGCCGCTTTGGGGTGTGAAAACAATGTCGGATTAAAATCTAATCCAAGGCCGCGATCTTTTGCCCATCTCACCCATTTTTCAAAATGGCGGGGCAGCAGTTCATCACGTTCGACAGCTTCCCCACTTGTTTCTGCATAAATGGCATGCAAGTTTACACGGTGTTTTCCCGGAATAAGAGAGAGTGCTTTCTCTAAATCTCTTCTTAATTCTTCAGGGGTATGCGCTTTTCCGGGGTGGTTTCCCGTCACGTCAATACCTCCGGAAAGTTCGCTTTTATTCGGTTCAAACCCTTCGATGTCATCACCCTGCCAGCAATGGATTGAAATCGGGACTTGTTTTATTTTCTCTAAGACTTGTTCTACATTTATTCCCCATTTTTCGTACTCTTGTTTTGCTCTTTCAAAGTTCTCATTACTTGTCATCTCGGCTTCAATCCTTTCTCTGAATAAAGATTAAGACAAATGAAATACTTCCTGTAAGTCTTTTGAAACCGGGCTGTGGTCAGGATTTGTTTTCATTAATGGCGACATTGATTTCCACCATTTTTGACAAATCTCCGTTTCCGCCATCTTGCTCCACTTCTCTTCACTCTCTATTTCTAAATAAGCAAATAAACAGCCTGTTTGTTCGTCTAGAAAAATAGAATAGTTATGTGCGCCATGAGCTTTCAGCGCTTCTGCCATCTCTGGCCAAATTTCGTCGTGACGTTTCTTGTATTCCTGATACTTATTTTGATGAACAAACATAACGCCTGCTTTTCTTTTCAAGATCATCACCGCTTTCATTATCTGAATTAACAGCGCTTACAAAACTGTCCGCTTAAATAATTGAATCATAGAATCCCGGTCTGTTTCCTGCGGAGTGAAGGCTTTGATGTCAAATGAGTTCTTTACCAATAGGCGTGCTTGTTTTAGGTCCTGTATTTCTTTTGATGCAATCATTTGCATGAGCAGATTTCCAATTGCCGTCGCTTCCGCCGGTCCGGCGTATACCGTTTTGCCGCACATATCGGCTGTTAGCTGGTTTAGCAGATCATTGTGAGCGCCGCCGCCGACAATGTGAAGCTGCTGAATGAGTCTCCCTGTGATTTGTTCTAAGTCCTTGATGGCAATTGCATAAATGATGGCCAGATTGGTGTAGATGCAGCAGGCCAATTCACCTGCTGTGTGAGGAATCTTTTGGTGCGTTTCCCGGCAATAATCCTGTATTTCCTTTATCATGTTATCAGGATGTAGGAAACGATCATCGTTGAAGTTAACAAATTGCTGGAACGGCACTGTTTTTTGTGCTTCTTCTACTAACTGTGCAAAACTGTAATCTTCTTTTAATTGTTTTCTTACTTCTTGCAACACCCACATACCGATAATATTTTTTAAGAATCGAATGGTCTTAAAAGCGCCCCATTCATTTGTATAGTTGCTATACATAGCCAGATCAGTGAGAATAGGCGTGGCGTTTTCCACACCGATTAACGACCACGTCCCGCTGCTGATATAGGCCCACTCATCACTTTCAGCGGGCGCCGCGATGACCGCTGAGGCTGTGTCATGGGAGGCTACGGTTATCACTTTGCATATCGGCAGATCAAAGGCGGGAAATCGCTCGTTTTTCAGCATGCCGAGTTCCTGTCCCGGTTCTATCAACGGAGCGAATTGCTCCTTCTTTACGGATATCGCATCAAGCAAGTCTTTATCAAATGTTCTTTTTGAGGCATGTAAGAGCTGCATGGTAGAAGCGTTGGTTGCTTCTGTTACACAGTTGCCGGTTAAGCAATAGCCTAAATAATCAGGCACCATTAAAATTCGGTCTGTTTTTTCCAAAACTGCATGGTCCTCTTCATATAACTGATAGATCGTGTTGAAGGGTAAAAATTGTATGCCTGTTTTCTGATAAATGGTTTCTTTGGAGATGGCAACAGTCAGTATGTCAATCGTTCGTTCTGTTCTTTTGTCCCGATATGAGACAACTTCTCGTAAGCGCTTTCCTTTTTGGTCTAATAAAACATAATCTACCGCCCACGTATCAATGCCGACGGTACAGTGCTCATAGCCAAGAGATTTTACTTTTTCCAGACCCTTTATGGTTTGCTCCAATAGATGGTCAATATCCCAGCAGCAAACCCCGTTATGAATCGTAAATCCGTTTGCAAATCTGTGAATTTCCCTTGTTAATAATTTGCTATTTTTTATTTCTCCTATCATTACTCTTCCACTCGACGCCCCTATATCTACCGCGGCATAGACCATCTGCTCTCCACTCTCCTTCAGAGAATCGGCCATTCATTTCTTTTTTTATGATTATCTTATTATACAAACAAAAACATTTCAACAGTATATTCTTTCTTTGTTTTTGTTTTACAGGAAATAAAAAGACAAACAAGCAAAAGTTTGTCTTTTTATGATGAGGGGTGTACGGTTGTCACTTTTACTTTTTTCTCTTCAAGCGCTTTCGTGTATTCCGGATTGATCTTGGAATCGGTGATGATCCGGCTGATGTCATGAATACGCGCAATATGAGAAAACTCACGGCTGCCGAATTTACTTGAATCCGCCATCAGGATTGTCTGGTCTGACCGTTCAATCATCCGTTTCTTTAACAGCGCCTGCCATTCATTTGAGTCGCTCAATCCGCCGTTTATATCAAACCCTTTACAGGAAAGAAATGTTTTGTTTACATGATAGGTCTCAAGGGAACGTTCCGCTAGAGGCCCGACATATGATAAAGATTCAGACAGCAAAAATCCTCCCGTCGATATCACTTCAATTTTGTCTTTTTGACTGAGTTCAATCGCCGCTTTCATTGAATTCGTAATGACGGTCACCTGAATATCGGGAAGTATTTTTGCCATGTACCACGCGGTTGTGCTTGCATCAAGAATGATTCGGTCTCCGCTTTCCACATATTCAGCGGCTTCACGGGCGATCGCTTTCTTTTCCGATACATTTGTGATTTCCCGTTCAGAAAAGTGAACCTCCGACTCCTGCTGCTGAATACTGACCGCGCCCCCATGACTGCGGCTCAGCTTGTTTTCTTTTTCGAGTTTTTCAAGATCGCGCCGAATGGTTTCTTCGGTTACAGAGAATATATCACTCAATTCAGATACACGTATGCTTGAACGTAAATTGACTAATTCGACTATTCTTTGGTGTCGTTCGGCTACTAGCATCGGCAACGCCCTTCCTCTATTCTACGTTGTGCACAGTTTCATTCTGTGTTTTTGTCTTTATATCATAGCATATTTTTTCCTTGGTTCATTACCGTATTTTGTTAGCGTGTGAACGCTGCCGGAACGCCGCCGTCTACCGTAATCATGCAGCCCGTCGTTTTTTCCGCTTTAGAGGATGCTAAAAAAGCGATTGATTCCGCAATATCTTTTGGATAAATATTGACTAACAGGGTTGTGCGTTTTCGGTAATGCTCCTCTAATTGATCTGGTTCAATGCCATACGCCGCAGCCCGTTCTTCCCGCCAACTCGACCCCCAGATCGCCGATCCTTGCAATACGGCGTCAGGCAAAACCGAGTTGACCCGAATGCCATGTTCGCCTCCTTCAGCAGCGATACATCTTGCCAAATGCGTTTCGAGCGCTTTAACCGAGCTGTAGGCGGCTGCGTTTTTCCCTGCGTAAACAGAATTTTTTGATCCGACAAAGACCATATTTCCGCCGGCATTCTGCTGCTTCATTTGTTTGAACGCTTCACGGGCCACTAAGAAATAGCCTGTTCCCAATACATTGATATTGAGATTCCATTCTTTTAACGTGGTTTCTTCAAGCGGACTTGAAGTGGCCAAACCTGCATTATTAACAATAAAATCAACACCGCCGTATGTAAGCGCGGTTTGTTTGAAAGCCTGCTGTACCTCTTCTTCCTTTGTAACATCCATCTTCAGGGCCATTGCGCGGCCTTCTCCGTATGTTTTGTTTATTTCCCCGGCAATTCTTTGAGCGCCCTCAACATTAAGATCAGCTACAACAACGTGCGCGCCTTCCGAAACGAAACGGCGGCAGGCAGCACTTCCGATTCCGCCTGCACCTCCCGTAACAAACGCCACTTTTCGTGAAAACTCAGCTTCTGCCGGTGCCAGAGTGAGTTTGTAAAGCTCAAGCGGCCAGTATTCGATATTGTAAGATTCATTTTCACTTAAAGAAACAAAACGTCCCAAAGCGGAAGAACCTTTCATCACCGCAATCGCCCGATGGTATAATGCGCCGCTTACTTTGGACATTTCCAGGCTTTTCCCTGTGTTTATCATACCAATGCCCGGAATTAATATGACTCTGGGCGCTGATTCAAAGCACTGGTCACCTTTCTGTTTATTGCGTTCAACATACGCTTTATATTCTGATTTAAAACGTGTGATGCCTGCTTTCACGTTTTTCAATAGTGCATCAATGTCTTGTTCTTGCAGATTCCAGTCAACATACAATGGAACGCGCTTTGTATGAACGAGGTGGTCCGGGCAGGCTGCGCCGGTTTGTGAAAGCTCGGGTGCTTTTACACTGTTTACAAATTGCAGAACATCGTCTGCGTCATCGTATGAGAGTATCATTTTCTTTTCACTGCTTACCGCGCCGCGGATGACAGGCATGATCTTCGCTAAGATTTGTCTGCGTTCTTCGGCCTGGAGAGACTCGTATCTTTCGCCTCCAAAAGCGTTTTTTTCTTCAATTCGTTCGTTGATGTACCTCTCTGCTTCGTTAATAATGGAAATGGTTTTTTCATAGCTCTCTGCTGACGTATTTCCCCAAGTGACTAGGCCGTGTTTTTCCATTAAAACCAGCTCAGCGTGCGGGTTGTTTGCCACACCTTCGGCGATCATTTTTGACAAGGTGAACCCGGGACGGACATATGGAACCCACACAAAACGGTTTCCGTATATGTCTTCAGCGATTTGTTTTCCATTATCTGCGCAGCAAATGCTTATGATGGCGTCTGGGTGTGTGTGGTCAATATGTTGATAAGGCAGGAATGCGTGCAGCAGCGTTTCAATAGACGGCCGGGGATGTTTGCTGTCTATCATACAATGAGCCAAGTACTCTACCATTTCCTCATCCGTCATTTCTTCTCTTTCGATTAATGGACGTATGTCTTCCAGCTTTAAGCCGGTAAAGTTATGCGCTTTCATTGTTGCCAAGTCTGAACCGCTGCCCTTTACCCACATGACTTCAATATCTCGGCCTCTAAAATCCTTCTCATAGGTTTTCATAGACGTGTTCCCGCCGCCCCAGTTGCATACAGCGCGGTCTGAGCCGATCAGATTAGAACGGTACACCAATTCTTCGGCTCCCTGCGGCAATCGGTCAGCCTTTTGTTCTTCCCATAAATGCTTCACCATTTTTGTTAACCTCCGTTTCTCTGTTTTTGTTTCTCATTTTATTATATATAACCTTTGTTTATTTTTGAATATTTTTATTTTTTTGTTTTTATAAAAAAGAAAGCAGCATGTCACCATGCCGCTCTCTTGTTAGGTTAAGATTCAATTTTAAATTTTTTCGTAATCTCTTGCAGTTCTTCGGCCATGTTGGCGAGAGTTTCGGCAGATGAGCTGATCTCTTCCATTGAGGCAAGCTGTTCTTCGGCTGAGGCTGCGATGTCTTGTATGCTTGCCGTGCTTTCTTTTGCAACCGCTGAGATGTCGTCTACAGCTGTTGACACTTCTTGTGATCCGGCTGACAGCTGTTCAACCGTTGCATTCATATTTTGCAATTCACCGGAAATTTGTGTCGTCATATCAAAGATTTTTTTGAAGCTTGATGCTGTTTGATCTGTAATGTTCAAGCCTTCTTTGACTTCATGATTGACTGATTGGAACATGGACAGCGATGTGCTGATTTCTCTTACAATCTCTTGGATAAGCGCTTCGATTTCCTTGGCTGAGTCTGCTGATTGGACAGCCAGTTTTCTTACTTCTTCCGCCACCACTGAGAAGCCGCGGCCGTATTCTCCGGCACGGGCCGATTCGATAGCCGCATTTAGCGCCAGCAGATTTGTTTGATCTGCTATACCGTTAATCACATTTAAAATACTGGTGATGTCTTTTGATTTTATCTCCAGCCCTTTTACCACGGCCTCCGCTTTCTGAACGGATTGATCTATCGTTTTCATTTGGCCGACTGTGTGCTCCACTAATGATTCTCCGCTTCCTGCCGTTTCAGAGGATTGAATGGAGGTCTCGGTAATTTTAGCGGAAGCCCGGGCAACTTCGGCGATGCCTGCATTCATTTCAGAAAGGTGTTCTGAGCTTGCTTCCATTTTCTCGCTTTGCGCTTCGTTTCCATTTGAAAACCGCTCGATAGCCAGTGTAATATGTTCGGTCGCCTTGCTTGTTTGTTCGGCGCTGGCCGTCAGTTCTTCTGATGAGGAGGCGACATTTTCAACTGATGTTTGAATGACGCCGATCACAGAGCGCAGTGATGCAGACATTTCGTTAAAGCTTTCACTGAGCTGGCCCAATTCGTTTTTCGATCGAATTTCGATGACTTCCGTTAAATCGCCTCCGCTGATTTTGGCAGATGTTGAGACAAGCTTTCTTAAAGGTTTTGATATGGCTCTGATAATGAAGAAAATTAAAATGCCGCCAATCATCAATGATGCACAAAAAATAATGAGTGCCATGTGTAATACCGGGCTTGACGCATCTTTAATTTCACTGACAAAGAAAGTGCCGGCGATTTTCCAGCCTGTCTGTTTATTTGTCGTAAAGGCCATTTTCTTTTCTTGCCCTTCGAAGGTATATTGGAATTCGCCTTCATTTTTCGAATATACTTCGTTCGTCCACGCTCCTGTACCTGCTGTACCCGGGTCAATCGTCGGATGGGTAATATATTTTTTATCGCCCGTTGTAATAAATGTGAATCCTTTGCGTCCGATTTGAATTCTTTCTGAGGCGGCAAGCAGTTCATCCAGATTTAAATCAAGCGCAACGATACCTGATCCGTCTTTTGTTTGCTGTGAAATGGTGATGACCGTTTTATCTGTTGCTGCATCAGTGTATGGTTCAGAGAAAACCACTTGCCCTTTTTTCTCAACGGCGTTTTTGAACCAATCCCGTGTTGTCGGGTCAAAGTCCTTCGGTACGCCGCCTTCAGGATATCTATATAATGTTTTGTCGTTTGAAGCTGTATAGACCGCTGACACATCGTCATTCAGCATGGTATATTGCTTGAATTTCTCAATTAATAAAGATTTGTTCTTTCCATTAAATAAATCTGTGTTAATCAATTTACTGTAATAATCGAGAGCTTTTGTTTTGTCGTCCAGCTTATTTTGCAGAACGTTGTTCAACTCCTCGACGTTGCCCTTGGCACTGTGCATCAGTTCTTTGTCCAAAGAACTTCCTGCTGATTGATAGCTGAAATATGCTAATACCCCAATTGGCAAAATCAATATTGCCAGAAACGCAGCAATAAGGGGTTTGCTGATTGATGGTTGTTTGATCCATTTCATTAATTTTTTCATTCGTGGTGACTCCTTCTTTAAGATAAAACTATTATCGTCAGATAGGTCAAAAGGTTTAATTTAAAAACTAAAAAAAATACCCGAGAATGTGCTCCCGGGTATTTTTATACGTTAACAGGCTTTATTCAATTGTGAATCGCTTCGTCATGTCTCTTAATTCTTCAGCCATTCGGGACAGTGTCTCCGCTGATGAGCTGATTTCTTCCATTGAGGCCAGCTGTTCCTCGGCAGATGCCGCGATATCTTGGATACCTGCTGAGCTTTCTTTAGCGATGGCCGCAATGTCTTCTGAAGCCCCTGATATTTCTTGGGAGCCCGCGGACAGCTGCTCGACTGTAGCGTTCATATTTTGCAATTCACCCGCAATTTGGTTTGTCATCTCAGAAATTTGTTTAAAGCTGGATTCCGTTTCGTTTGTAATCTCAAGTCCCGTCTTCACTTCGTGATTCACTGATTGGAACATGCCGAGTGATGTATTGATTTCCTTGACGATTTCTTTGATCAGGCCTTCGATTTCTTTTGCGGAATCAGCCGATTGAACCGCTAGTTTTCTCACTTCTTCCGCGACAACGGAGAAGCCCCGTCCGTATTCCCCGGCACGTGCCGCTTCGATGGCAGCGTTTAGTGCCAGCAGGTTGGTCTGATCTGCGATTCCGTTAATGACACGTAAAATGTTTGTAATGTCTTTCGATTTTGTTTCTAATCCTCTTACGACGTTTTCAGCTTCTTTTACAGATTGATCAATCATGTTCATTTGTCCGGCCGTTTTGTGAACCAGCTTTCCTCCGTTACTGGCTGCTTCAGTGGACTGAATGGATGATTCCGTAATGACGGAGGAGGCTTTTGCCATATCCGAGAGGCCGTCATTCATTTGATAGATATGCTCAGCTGCTTCTTCAATTTTTTCACTTTGGCTTTCATTTCCGCTTGAAAATTGTTCAATCGCCATTGTGATATGTTCAGTTGCTTTGCTTGTCTGTTCAGCCGACGCCGTCAGCTCCTCAGAAGAAGACGCGACATTGTCGACAGAATCTTGGATGGCATGAATGAGCGAACGGAGTGAGCCTGCCATATGATTAAAGCTGTTTCCTAAATCACCTAATTCATCCTTTGAACGGATGTCAATGGTTTCAGTGAGATCTCCCTCACTGATTCGTTTTGAAGAAACCACAAGTTTTTTCAGAGGGCCGGTAATTGAGCGGATGATGAGCGTCATTACGACAAGCCCCGCAGCAATGGCGGCCGTAAGAACGATTAACGCGAGATGAAGCACGGGTACAGCTGCCTCGTGAATTTCATCCTGATACATGGTTCCTGAGATTTTCCATCCGGTTAATGTATTGGTATCAAACACCATTTTTTTCTCTGAGCCTTCATAAGCATATTGAAAATCGCCTTTCTTATTATCATAAAGCTGATTCACCCAATCGCCCTTTTGCTCGGTTCCCGGTGTTTGTTCAGGGTGGGCGACCACTTTTTTGTCTTTGCCCAGAATAAATCCGTAGCCTTCTTTCCCGATTTTCACTTTTTTCGTCGTTTCTAAAAGCTGGTCGATGGTCATATTAATGGCGACTACCCCTGACCCGTCTTTTGTCTGCTGGGCGATCGTCACCACCATTGTATCTGTGGAAGCTGTTTTATAAGGATCTGTAATCACCACTTTTCCTTTGCTTTCCACAGCTTTTTTGTACCAGTCCCGTTCGACCGGATTATAATTTCTCGGCATAGGGATGTCCGGATAACGCGTAAATGACCCGTTTTGATCACTTGTGTAAATAGATTCAACATCTTTATTGAGACTGATATATTGTGCGAATTTGTCTTTTATTGAAGCTTTTTTGTCTTTGTACACTTTTTGATTCAGCCATTCGCTAAAGTAAGCAGTGCTGTCTTCTTTTTCGCCGATATTGTCATTAATGATTTCATTCAGCTGCTGAACATTTTCTAATGCGCTGCCCATCATCTGTTTATCAAGCGAGCTCTTTGTGGATTGATAGGCGCTAAAGGCCAATATAGAAATTGGAATAATAAGAATGATCAAGAAAGATACAACTAGTTTTCTTGTAATGGATCGCTGTTTGATTAGATTGATTAGTTTTTTCATTTATTCATTTCTCCTTAACTAGGTTATTCTTCATATCGGCTCTATATGGGTAAATATATACAAAGTTAAAAGATAAATCAGATAAAAAGAACTTTATACCTAAAGTTAGATAGTAATATATACCTATTTAAAATGAAAAAGCACCCTTGTGATGGGGTGCTTTTTCACATTTCAGACTCTATTCTATTTTAAAACGCTTTGTCAGCTCGCGAAGTTCTTCCGCCATTCCCGCTAATGTATTGGCTGATGAGCTGATTTCTTCCATTGAAGCAAGCTGTTCCTCCGCCGATGCTGCAATATCTTGAATACTTGCCGCACTTTCTTTTGAAATGGCTGAAATCTCCTCTGATGCCCCGGATATTTCTTCTGAGCCTGCGGAAAGCTGTTCGACTGTGGCGTTGATATTTTGCATTTCTCCCGCGATTTGGTTTGTCTTTTCCGATATATCATCAAAGCTTGCCTTGGTTTGATTGGTTATGACAAGTCCTGCCTCCACCTCTTGATTGACGGATTGGAACATGCCTAGTGATGTATTGATTTCTTTGACAATATCATTAATCAGGGTTTCAATTTCCTTGGCTGAATCCGCCGATTGCACGGCAAGTTTTCTTACTTCTTCAGCTACTACGGAAAAGCCGCGGCCATATTCTCCCGCCCGCGCCGCTTCGATGGCCGCGTTTAAGGCAAGCAGATTGGTTTGATCCGCTATTCCATTAATGACACGCAAAATATTTGTAATATCTTTTGATTTAATCTCCAGGCCCTTCACTACCTGCTCAGCTTCTTTTACAGATTGGTCAATGGCAGTCATCTGGCCCGTCGTTTTTTGGACAAGCTGTTCTCCGGCTCCCGATATTTCAGTTGATTGAATGGAAGATTCCGTAATTACTGCTGTGACGCGCGCCATGTCGCTCAGACCGTCTTTCATTTCGTTTATCTGTTCTGTTGTCGTTTCGATTTTGTCACTTTGCGCATCGCTGCCGTTTGAAAATCGTTCAATTGCCATTGTAATATGTTCAGTCGCTTTGCTTGTTTGGTCAGCCGAAGCCGTCAGCTCTTCTGATGAAGCCGCTACATTCTCGACTGAGTCCTTAATGCCGTGAATCAGAGAACGGAGGGAGTGCAGCATGTCATTGAAGCTTTGGCTTAACACCCCCAGTTCGTCTTTTGATCTAGCCTCTATTGTTTCAGTCAAATCGCCGTTGCTGATCTTTTTCGCCGATGCGACAAGGTGCCTTAATGGTTTTGTGATCGAACGGATAATAAAGTAGATTGCGGTCACTCCGCATATGATTGCGATTCCGAGTACGATCCATGCTTTAATTAAGACATCTCTTGCCGCCTGCTTAATTTCATCCGCATACATCGTTCCGCTGATTTTCCAGCCCGTTGTATCACTCGTTTCAAAAGCCATTTTTTTCGCCTTATTATCGTGCTTGTATTCGAAGTCGCCGTTTTTCTCATTAAAAAGTTTATCAACCCACTTCCCTTTTAATTCAGTTCCTGCTTTTTCACCGGAATAGGCGATGACTTTTTTATTTGCACTTAAAATAAAGGCGTATCCTTTCTCTCCGATATTAATTGCTTTTGCTGTTTTGACCAGACCGTCTATTTTCATATCAACAGCAACTACCCCTGAACCGTCTTTTGTCTGCCTGGCGATGGTGACGACCATTTTTCCCGTCGAGATGGATTCATATGGCTCACTGATAATCGCTTCTCCTTTATGTGCAACCGCTTCTTTATACCAGTCTCGTTCTAAGGAATTAAAATCATCCGGCATGTCTGCTTTCGGATAGCGAGTGAATGTTCCGTCATTGCTGCTTGAAAATACAGCTTCAACCTCGTCATTCATCTGAATAAATTGTTCAAATTCTTGGTAAAGCTTTTTTTGGTTCTTTTCTTTTAATTTCTCGGCGGTTACGTCTTTGCTGAAAAATTCCGTATACTTTTTATTGCTGTTAACTTTTTCATTGATTATTTTATCTAATATTGCGACATTTTCCTTCGCGCTTTGCACCATCTGTTTTTCAAGTGATGAGACCGCCGATTTATAAGCACTTGTTGCGAGTACAGCGATTGGAAGAATCAAGATTAAAAAAAATGAAATAATGAGTCTTCTGCCAATAGATGATTTTCGCACCGTGGTGATTGTTTTTTTCATTAGCTGGATACCTCTTTCAATAATTTACATATTATATCGGATGATATTCCTTATAATTACATTGAAAAAGAAGGTAAAAATGAAAATTAGTTCTAAATACTCTGTAATAAAAGGGTCTTTATTCTTAATTTTATTGACTATATAAAAAACAGCACCTCCCATCTCGGGAAAGTGCTGTTTTTTCTTATGATTCTATTTTAAATCGTTTTGTTAAATCGCGCAGTTCTTCTGCCATCTGCGCTAACGTATTCGCTGAGGAACTGATCTCTTCCATCGACGCGAGCTGCTCTTCGGCTGATGCCGCGATGTCCTGAATGCTTGCTGAACTTTCTCTTGATACGTCCGCGATGTCACTGACTGCTGACGTGACGTGCTGTGAGTTGTCAGAAAGCTGCTCCGCTGTGGTATTCATCGTTTGCAGCTTGCCGGCTATTTCATTTGTCATGCCGAATATGTTTTGGAAGCTTTCTTTTGTATCGTCTGTAATGCTAAGCCCGGATTGGACTTCTTGATTCACCGCTTTAAACATATGCAATGATTTTTCAATCTCTGAAACGATTTCTTGAATCAGTTTTTCTATTTCTTTTGAAGAGTCGGCTGACTGGACAGCAAGCTTGCGCACTTCCTCCGCCACAACCGAGAAGCCCCGGCCATACTCTCCGGCTCTTGCAGCTTCAATTGCCGCATTTAACGCAAGCAGATTCGTCTGATCGGCAATGCTGTTTATGACTCTCAAAATGTTTGTGATATCCTTTGATTTTCCTTCCAGTCCTTTTACCACAGATTCAGCCTGCTGCACTGACTCATTTATGGAATTCATTTGTCCGACGGTTTGCTGGACAAGCTGTTCTCCGGTTCCCGCAATTTCTGTGGACTGCAAAGAAGCTTCTGTAACGGCTGATGTGGTTTGGGTCATATGGTGCAGACCGTCATTCATCATACTCAGCTGCTTGGAGCTTGACTCGACTTTTTCGCTTTGATCTTCATTGCCGTTCGAAAATTGTTCAATCGCCATCGTAATATGCTCAGTCGCCTTGCTTGTTTGCGAAGCGGACGCTGTAAGCTGTTCAGATGAAGCCGCGACATTGTCGACAGAATCTTGAATGGCGCTGATCAAGGAGCGTAAAGATTCTCCCATCTCGTTAAAGCTATCGCCGAGCTCGCCTAGTTCATCCTTCGATCGGATTTGAACCGTTTCAGTCAAATCGCCGCTGCTGATTTTTTGAGACGACTGTACGAGGCGTTTTAACGGTCTTGTGATTGAGCCGACAATGAAAATGATCAGGATTCCGCCAATGAGAATGGAGGCGGCAAGTACGATCATGCCCATATTAAGCACCGGCTGTGAGGCCTCTTCGATTTCACTTTTATACATTGTTCCGGCTATTTTCCAGCCTGTCAGTTTATTTGTCGTAAAGGCCATTTTTTTATCTTCATTTTTCTTGCTGTATTGTACTTGCCCGCTGTCATTATCATACATGTCGGCTACCCAATCGCCGGACAGCTTTTCACCTGATTTATGGTCTCGATGGGCCACATACGTTTTATTTTTAGTTGCGATGAAGACATAGCCTTTTTTACCGATCTTGATTTGTTTCATCTGTGCAAGAAGCTGGTCTATCGTAATATCCATAGCGATAACGCCTGAACCGTCTTTTAATTCTTGCGCGATCGTAATGACCATGCTTCCGTCATTGGCTGCTACATAAGGGTCAGTCACGATAAGTGTGCCGCCGGCCTTTACCGCGTCCTTGTACCAGGGGCGTTCCCTCGGGTCATAGCCGTCCGGCACTTTTTCTGTCGGGGCTTGTACATAAGCGCCGTCTTCCGCTCCTCCGTAAATTCTGGCGACATCTTCATTAATGGAGGTATATTGCGAGAATTTCTCTTCAAGCTGCTGTTGGTTTTTCCCTTCAAATGATTTGGCTTTCAGCAGTTCACTGAAATAAGAAACCGCCTTCGCCTTGCCGTCTAAATTATTCGTAATGGTTGTATCGAATGTGTTGACATTATTTTTTGCGTTTCCCATGATTTCCTGATCGAGCGTGCCGCTTGCCGTGCGATATGAGCTCCATTCTAAAATGAGAATCGGGATGATTAGGATGATGCAAAAGGAAATAATTAATTTCTTTGATATGGACGGACGTCTAAGCCAATTAATAAATGTCTTCATGTATTGTTGCTCCTTCGGGGTTAGATACATTATATATCGGCTGCTTTAAAAAGTTTTATAATATCAAGATCGTCTTTTTTACGGTTATCTCACTTTTGGGCCTCTCCGAAAAGAGTTTTCATTGCCCAAGCTTGATGCATATCTTATAAAAAAGCTTAGGGGGGCTTTAGATGATTATTGTATCAGGACAATGGCTCCGTCCCCAGGATACGGCAAACTGGCAGATTGAAGAGGGTCTGCATCCGCTGCTAAACGAGATGATCGCTTCACCCATTCAGTTTGACTACAATTCTGTCGCTGAACTTATTTTCGAACTAAATATACGCAAAAACATCGTGGCATCGGCCAGAGCGCTGCATCAAAGCGGCGCGAAATTCGCTACCTTCGTCAAAACGTATGGGAATAAGGCATTCTGGAGAGTTTCGCCTGAAGGGGCTTTAGAGTTGAAATACAAAATGCCGCCTTCAAAGGCTATTCGGGATATTTTTGAAAACGGGACATTTTACGCGTTTGAATGTGCGACCGCTATCGTCGTGATTTATTATATGGCCGTACTTAAAACCATCGGTGATGACAGGTTTGATTTGAACTTCCAGAGAATAACGCTTTATGATTGGCACTATGAAAAGCTGCCGATTTACACGGAAGCCGGCCGCGATTTTGTAATAGGAGATTGTTTATATTTTAATAATCCGGACTTTAATCCGCAAAAAGCGCAGTGGAGAGGGGAAAATGTCATTTTATTAGAAAAGGATCAGTATTTCGCCCACGGCCTTGGCATTTTGAGCGGTGAAAAAATCATTGAAAAGCTGAATTCCTTTAGAAAAAAAGACGCCGTACAGTCCGCTTACCTTCTTGCACAAGCGACAAGACTGGACATTCCATCTCTCTATCGTACGATGCATTAAAAAAATCCCATCGTCTATCGGGATGACGATGGGATTTGTAATGCTTTTCTTTTTCTGTAGAACGGGACTGTGCCAAGATACTGATTCGCGGCCCACTCCATCTTTTCAAGGTCATGCCTTGTGACGATCGGATCGCGTCCGCTCCATCTGATCAAGCGGACAAAATAATAACCTTTGATCGGCGCCATGATTACTTTAGAATGAGGCCAGCCTTCAAATACAAATTGTATTTCTCCTCTTTTTTTATACGAATACTGAAGGATATTCATTAGCAGTCACCTCCGTTGATTCGCCTTAGGTTTAGCAGAGTTGGTCTAATAAGGTTTTCACATCTGTCGCAGCATGCAGGCCTCCTGCTGATTGTCCGGCCCACAGGGATATATGCCCGGAATCTTGCTGAGCGGCCGCGTTTTGGCGCATCGGCTTTGTTAAAGTGTTCTGAAGAGGATAAGGCAATGTGTCCGCCTCTTCTGACTGTTTTTGCTTCATCCACTCATTGACGATCCCCCTTGCCGGTTTTCCTGAAAACAATGAGGTCAGCCGAGTATCCGTGCCATGAGCGGCAAGCAGTTCCCGTTTGTATATTCTTGATGCTTCGCTTTCTGCACACATAAGAAATGCGGTTCCAACCTGAACTCCTTGAGCGCCGAGGATTTCAGCAGCCTGTACTCCACGGCGGTCAAAAATCCCTCCGGCCGCGATGACAGGAACGTTAACGGCATCAGCCGCCTGCGGAATGAATGCTATCAAGCCCAGAGAGGATTCACCTTTTGCCGGCAGAAAGGTGCCGCGATGTCCTCCCGCTTCGCTTCCTTGCAGCGCGATCATATCCATTCCCCGTTCTTCAAGGGCAACAGCTTCCTCTATTGATGTGGCCGTGCCAATGAGAAAGCAGCCATTGTCCTTTAGCTCCCGCACCGTGGCAGCGGGCGGCATCCCGAATGTGAATGAGCATGCTTTTACCTTATATTTGATGATAAGCTTTATTTTCTCATAAAAATCTTCCCAATCCTGCTCCTCAGTGGTCATCGGCGGAGCCTGTTCTGCCAGCGGTATGCTGGTTTTCCATTTCTCCAGTGCCTTTTCGTCCGGTGTTTCTCTCGATTCAGGGACAAATACATTCACCTGAAAAGAGCGGCTTGTTAACGCCTGCATCTCAGCTATTTGCTTTTCCAGAACTTGCGGGCTGAGATAGCCTGACGCAAGGCTTCCAAGCGCTCCTTCACGAGAGACGGCGGCGGCAAGACGTGGCGTGACAAGCCCGCCGGCCATCGGAGCCTGTATGACAGGCTTTGTCAGCGATAAAATATTCATCCATTCCTTCATGGGCAAAGCCTCCTGTTTATCCCGTTATTTTGATATAGCATGTCCGGGTTCTCGGGCCGTCGAATTCGCAAAAATAAATGCCTTGCCATGTACCGAGCAGCAAGCGGCCGTTTTCGATGATGACATGCTGGGAAGCCCCGACTGTACTTGATTTCAAATGGGCTGCCGTATTTCCTTCCATATGGCGGTCAAGTTCGTGTTCCCACGGATATACCTCATCGAATCTTCTAAGCATGTCTTTTTTTACATCAGGATCGGCATTTTCATTTATCGTAATGCCGGCTGTCGTATGAGGGCAGTAGATTAGCGCCGTGCCGCTTTTCACTCCGGTTTCTTGCAGAAATGCTTCAGCTTCATGAGTGATATCAAGCATTTCATCCCGTTTTTCCGTGTTAATCTGCAATTGTTTCAGCATGTTTTCTCCCCTTTCACTTCTATCTACTTGATTATTCGTTCTATCTTCTTTTTTTCCTGTAAATTTGCGGTCATAAACTTAATTCACAAAAAAACTCCAGTATGAAACTGGAGCCTGGCTACCATACGTATATTCTTGTCTCGTAAGGTTGTAAGAGGATTGAGGTGGTATGCTGATGATGTGTTGTCTCGATGTTCGATAAGACGAGCGAATCTGAGCTTAACGGATA
This sequence comes from Bacillus atrophaeus, assembly GCF_001584335.1. GTDB lineage: Bacteria > Bacillota > Bacilli > Bacillales > Bacillaceae > Bacillus > Bacillus atrophaeus. The sequence continues at coordinate 980,784 of NZ_LSBB01000001.1, read as the reverse complement.
GGCGGGATGTCTGTATAGAGCGGGTGTCTTCGTCAGGTTTGTCAGGATAAGCGCGGTTTGCCGATTGCTCTTTCGCAAGTAAGCAAAGATTTGTTTATCTTCCGGCAGAAGCAATTGGTACAAACCGTAAATAAATACATCATGTTTTCGTCGAAGTGCGATTAGATTTTTATAAAAATGATAAACGGATGCCTTATCCTTCATTTGTGATTTAGCATTCAGCCATGTGTAATTGTCATTGATGCCGATCCACGGGGGAGCATCCGAAAATCCTGCGTACTTGCTTTCATTCCATTGCATCGGAGTTCTTGAGTTATCTCTTCCCTTTTTCCAGATCATCTTCATCACTTCTTTATGAGGAACCCCTTTGGCCGTCTCTATATCGTATAACCGTTTCATCGCCACGTCATCGTAATCTTCAATTGAAGGAAAGGCCACATTTGTCATGCCGATTTCTTGTCCCTGATAGATAAACGGGGTGCCTTTCATCAAAAAGTACATAGCGGCGAGTGCTTTTGCGCTTTCAGTTACATAGGTTTGATCGTCTCCCCATGCGGAGACCGAGCGGGGCTGATCGTGATTCTCCATAAAGAGAGCGTTCCAGCCTACGCCTTCCAAACTGTTTTGCCATTTAGACAAAATCCTTTTCAACTCCGCGACATCAATGCGCTCATCTGCGTCAATATCCCACAAACCAAGGTGTTCAAATTGAAAAATCATATCAAAAATGCCGGATTTTCCTCCGGCCCAATCCGCTGCTTCGTCCGCCGTAACGCCATTCGCCTCTCCGACTGTCACGATCGGATAGCGGGAAAACGTTTCTTTTTTCAGTTCTTTTAAAAAATCCATGATCCCTTCCACGTTCATATGGTACGGAAAAGAGGGGACATATGGAAGATCCTCGGGATTCGGCAGATCGGGAAGCCCTTTCTTTTTCTTGATATGAGAAATGGCGTCCACCCGAAATCCGTCAATTCCTTTGTCCAGCCACCAATTCACCATTTCATAAACGGCAAACCGCATGTTTTGGTTTTCCCAATTCAGATCCGGCTGCTTTTTGTCAAACAGATGGAGATAGTATTGGTCTGTCGTTTGATCGTACTGCCAGGCTGATCCGCTGAAAATGCTTTCCCAGTTGTTCGGTTCTTTGCCGTTTTTTCCATCTTTCCAGATGTACCAGTCCCTTTTTTCGGAGTCTAAGGCCGAGCGTGACTCAATGAACCACGGATGCTCATCACTCGTATGGTTGACGACAAGGTCGATAATCAGCTTCATGCCAAGCTCGTGTATTTCATTAAGCAGGCTATCAAGATCATCCATGGTTCCAAACTCAGTTAAAATCTTTTTGTAATCCCTTATATCATATCCGTTATCCGCATTGGGCGAGTCAAAGACCGGACATATCCAGATGACATCCGCCCCCAAGTCTTTTATGTAAGGCAGCATTGATCTGATCCCGTTGATATCGCCGATTCCATCCCCATTCGAATCCTTGAAGCTGCGGGGATAGATTTGATATACCACCGCTTCTTTCCACCAAGCCTTTTCCATGAAACCACTCCTTACTCATAGTACGGTTATTATATGATATGGAGAAAAAAGGCTAAGAAGCATTCTTTTTTCAGAAAAAAGTCTCTCGCTATTTGCAAGAGACTGATAATAAAAGTGTTATTTGACTTGAACATTCCCATTTTGAGAAATTGACTTGCCCGCTGCCTCCGAAGATTTCTGTCCCGAATGCTCACCGCGCCGAAAACAGCCGCATTGCGTAATATGCGACTGTTTTTACCTTAAAAATCTGTTTTTTTAATTTCTACAAACCGGATGTGATGATCTTCAGCATCGAGAACTTTAAATTCGCACCCTTCCGTATAAAAGACATCGCCGTTTTTCAGTTCCATTTTTTGTGTCAGAAGCCAGCCCGCAATTGTGTCAATCTCCTCATTTTCAATGGCGATATCAAGCAGCTCATTTACTTCGTCTATTAAAGCCTTGCCATCCATAATATAATGGTGCTCGCCTTTTTTCACGATGTGCGGCATTTCATCCTGATCATATTCATCCCGAATCTCTCCGACGATTTCTTCTAAGATATCCTCGACGGTGACAAGCCCTGCGGTTCCTCCGTATTCATCGACGAGAATCGCCATATGAATCCGTTCTTTCTGCATACGGATCAGCAGCTCTTGAACAGGAATGCTTTCAATGACTCTGATAACAGGCCGCGTTAATTGGCTCAGTTTAATCGACTGTCCGAGAAAAAACGCTTTAAACGTGTCTTTACTGTTTATAATGCCGATAATATGGTCTTTATCTTCTTTTATCACGGGGTAACGCGTATATCGTTCGTTTATGATTGAATGAATCGCTTCGTCAATGGTTTGATCAATTGAAATCGTTGCCATTTCCGTTCTCGGTATCATAATTTCCCTGGCCACGCGATTATCAAATTCAAATATTTTATTGACGTACCGGAATTCAGATTGGTTGATTTCTCCCTTTTTATAGCTTTCTGAAAGGATCAGCCTCAATTCTTCCTCACTGATCGCCACCTCATGCTCCTTCACCGAATGGAAGCCGAACAGCTTGACTAAAAAACGCGCGGACCCGTTTAAAGCTTTAATAAACGGATACATCACTTTGTAAAACACAATGAGCGGTTTGGCTGTCCACAGGCTGACAGCCTCCGCTTTTTGAATGGAGATGGTCTTTGGAGCCAGCTCGCCAATCACGACGTGCAAAAATGTAATGACGATAAATGACGCAATAAATGTCACGATATGAGTGATAGATCCAGGCATCCCGATAAGCGCAAACACAGGGTGAAGGATCCGTTCGACAGTCGGTTCTCCGAGCCACCCAAGGCCGAGAGCCGTTATCGTAATGCCGAGCTGGCAGGCGGATAAATATTCGTCAAGATTCGAAATGACTTTATGCGCCGCAATCGCCCGGCTGTCGCCGCTTTCTACAAGCTGGCTGATTTTCGATCCGCGTATTTTCACAATCGCAAATTCAGCAGCGACGAAAATAGCGGTTAAGCCGATTAATAAAATAATCAGAGCGATATTTAATATAAGCAAAAAAAGCCCTTACCACAAATGGTAAGGGGCCACCTCCTTAACGTTAGTTCTCATTACGACCGTTTAAGAAGATCATCACAAATCGGAGCAGCTCAAACAATGACACAAGCGCGGCTGCCACATAGGTCAAAGCGGCGGCATTCAGCACTTTATTCACGCCATGTTCTTCGCTGTTTCGAATGATTCCTTCTGACACGATAATCTGTTTCGCGCGTGAGCTTGCATTAAATTCGACCGGCAGAGTAATAAGCTGAAAAAAGACGGCGGCGGAAAAAAGAATAATTCCAAGGCCGATTAAATTCAAGCTGCCTAGAAGCATGCCGCCTAGGAATAGCAAAGGGGCCACACCGGAAGCAAAATTCACGACGGGAAAGATTTTGTGTCTCAGCACAAGCGCACCATACGATTCCTGATGCTGCAAGGCATGTCCGACTTCATGGGAAGCAACGGAAATGGCGGAAATCGAGCGGCCGTAATAGACCGGCTCGGATAAACGCACCACCCGTTTCGTCGGGTCGTAATGGTCTGTCAAAGCGCCTCTTACCGGTTCTACCGGCACATCATAAAGACCGTTCAAATCAAGAATCCGTCTTGCCGTTTCTGCCCCTGTACGCTGACTGGAGGCTTCGACTTTTGAATATTTTTCAAAGTTGCTCTTCACTTTAAATTGTGCCCAAAACGACAATCCCAATGCGGCAATTGTTAAAAATATAAACAGCATATTATCATCTTCCTTTTTATATTGATCGACATTTCTTTTTAGATTATTTTAATGAGTTTTCTTTGCCATGTACAGAAATGCGCTTCCTTTTTCTCGCAGGGAAGCAAAAACCGAGAAGCAAACAGAACAGGCCGCCCATCAGCAAAAAAAAGGGGATCGTTCCGTTCAGTTCCTTGATATAACGAATCCAGGAAAAATCTCCGAGAAAATGGTCATACGCATTCAGATCAAAAATAATTAAAATGACTGCGAAAGCAATCAGCTGCGCACCGATCAATATCGTGATGGTTCTTTGTATGATCGTCATCTTTCCCATCCTCTGCGTCTAGTTTGTTTTAGTGTATGGAGAAAAAGGGTTTAATATGTTTTCGCTATTTCTTGAAACACATCGCAAGAACTGGGACATACTGAATAAAAAAGACACACGGGTGTGATGATCATGAAAATGACAAGTGACGAGAAAGAACAGCTAAGCGCTGCAATTGACCGGATGAATGAAGGGCTGGATGTATTTATTCAGTTTTATAACGAATCGGAAAAAGATGAACCGCTGATTCAGCTTGAGGACGATACAGCCAAATTAATGAAAGAAGCCCGTGAATTATACGGACAGGATAAGCTGAACGAAACACTAAATGCCATCATTAAACAAATTTTATCTATTTCTCTATCAGAAGAGGGGAAGAAAAAATGAAGTCAAACCGGATTTTTATTTCCTGGCTGAGATGGCCGCTATATATCAGAATCGGCTTAATTATCCTTGTCCTTATCCTATTATTCGGGCAGACCATTTATTTGCTGGAGCCTAAGCAGTTCACGTCGGTATTTGAAGGCATTTGGTGGGCAGTGATTACAGTCTCTACAGTCGGCTACGGAGACTATGTTCCGCAAACCCCGTTAGGCCAGATCGTCGGAATGCTGCTCGTCTTAAGCGGCGCAAGCTTTGTCACCGCCTATTTTGCAACGCTTGCCTCCGCAGCTTTCAGCAAACAGCACCGCTATGTTGAAGGAAAGGTGAAATTCAAAGGGCGGGACCATGTCATCATTATCGGCTGGAATGAAAAATCAAACCATTTGCTGAGGGAGCTTCAGCTTGCCGCTCCTTCCAAAACCGTGGTACTGATTGATGATTCGTTAAAAGAAGGGCCGCTGATTGAAAATGTACATTTTATCCGCGGGCATGCTGCTGATGACGATACGCTGAAAAAAGCGAATATCGCCTCTGCTGACACCGTCATGGTCACTGCTGATCAGCATAAAAACGAAGCGGAAGCCGATATGCTTTCAGTGCTGACGCTTCTTTCCGTCAAAGGGCTGAACCCTTCAGTCTACTGTATCGTTGAAATCTTGACTGACCGCTATGTGACAAATGCTGAACGGGCCGGAGCAAATAAAATTCTCGGAACATCACAGCTGCTGAGCCGGGTGATGCTTGAGCATTATCGGGTGAAACGGCAGCTTGCCGAACCGCGAACCCTTACAGAGCTGACACTGGAAAAGATGGTGTATATGATTCCTGTGCCCGCGGAATTAGCGGGAGCCTCTTACCGTTCCTGCGTACTACACTATCTTGATCATAAAGTAACGATTATCGGCATTCAAAAAGAGGAAGGGCCAATGCTCACCCCTCCTCTTACTTATAAAGTGCTTCAAACCGACCAGTTTCTCGCTCTTTAATGCAAAAGTACATCTTCTAATTCTTTTACGAGAGAAATACCGATATCCATGTATGCCTGGTCAATGTCTGCGTCCCGCCTTTCCGGCTCAGAAAATTGATTAAACATAGATTGAAATTGTCCGCTGCCGGCATGATCGTCAAGTTCAGCCTGATACACATGGCGCAGCAAAAAAGGCATTCCCATGCGGACGGCGGCTCCACGTTCATCAAGCTGCCCTTGTTTGGCTTCTGCAGGGACTCTCAAAAACAAATAGCCGTCTTTGTCATCAATTTTATAATCAAAAAAGCAATGATCGTACTCCCAGCCGCCGCTTATTACATAACCGAGCGGTTTCATTATTTGTTCAAGATCATGCAGAGAAAAGGATTCTCCCTCAATCGCAGAAGGTATTGTAATCATCGAATGGCTCCTTTTTTCATTATCCTCCCCTCTCCGGTCATCTTCATTCGGGACGGAATAACTTTACAAAAAGAGCCGATTACATAGAGAATGTATTTTCTTTCGTTCGGGACACAGAAAAGAAAGCGCATTCAATTAAGAAGTAAATCAGAAGCCCTGCCGCAAATCCGGCGGCTGATTCCCAGGAAATAAAGACAATTGCAAGATAAAGACCTAATTTGGTCAGAAGCGTATGCGGCCGTTTGAGCTGTAAAAGCCTCTGTACAGCATCTGTAAAAAGCCCAAGCGGAAGGCCGATAAGAAGAAATGAATGAATGAAATAGTGTGGGAACGTGCTGCCGATACTTGAAGAAAACTCAGGCTGAACGACTTCGATATACATCAGCAAAAATAAAACAGCCGAAGATAGGCCGGCAATGATGAGATGTTTCATAACAGCTTGTTTCATAAACACATCAGCATCCTTTATGTTTTTTTAAAAAAAGCTGACCGGGTTTGCAAGCCAGTCAGCCTTTGATATCTATTCTTCGAGACGTTTTTCAAGTTCTGCTTTTTTCTCTTCAAAGCCGGGTTTGCCAAGAAGCGCAAACATGTTGACTTTATAAGCTTCAACTCCCGGCTGGTCAAACGGATTGACACCGAGGAGATAACCGCTCATGGCGCAGGCTTTTTCAAAGAAATACACAAGATATCCAAAAGTATATGCGTTCAGCTCCGGAATGTTGACAATTAAGTTCGGGACTTTCCCGTCCGTATGAGCAAGCATTGTGCCTTGGAACGCTTTTTTGTTGACGAAATCAACCGTTTTTCCGGCCAAATAGTTTAAGCCGTCAAGATCGTTCTCAGCTTCTTCAATGGTCAGCTCATGTTTTGGCGTCTCTACATTCAGTACAGTTTCAAACAGATCTCTTCGGCCTTCCTGCACATATTGGCCAAGTGAGTGAAGATCAGTTGAGAAATTAGCGGAAGACGGATAAATGCCTTTTTCGTCTTTCCCTTCACTTTCTCCGAAAAGCTGCTTCCACCATTCAGCAAAATATTGAAGAGCCGGTTCATAGTTAATCAGCATTTCAATGGTTTTGCCTTTATTGTAAAGAACGTTGCGAACGACAGCGTACTGGTATGCAGGATTTTCCTCTAATTCTGAAGCTGCGAAATCTTTGCTCGCATCAAGTGCACCCTTCATCATGTCGTCAATGTTTACACCGCTGACTGCAATCGGCAAAAGACCTACAGCCGTCAATACAGAAAAACGGCCGCCGACATCATCAGGAATGACAAACGATTCAAAGCCCTCTTCGTTAGAAAGCGTTTTTAACGCGCCGCGTTCTTTATCAGTCGTCGCATAAATGCGGGCTTTCGCTTCTTCTTTGCCGTATTTCTCTTCAAGAAGCTTGCGGAAAATACGGAAAGCGATTGCAGGCTCAGTTGTCGTGCCTGATTTAGAAATCACGTTAATGGAGAAGTCAGCATCTTCAAGAAGATCCATCACATCTCGCATATAGGATGAACTGATGTTGTTTCCGATAAAGATGACTTGCGGATTGCCCCGTTTGGCTTTTGGCAATGTATTATAAAAAGCATGGTTAAGCGCTTCAATCGCAGCGCGGGCGCCCAAATATGAACCGCCGATTCCCACGACCAGCAATACGTCTGAATCAGATTTAATTTTTTCAGCGCTTTTTTTAATACGCGCGAATTCTTCTTTATCATAATGTTCAGGGAGGTCCACCCATCCTAAATAGTCGCTTCCCGCGCCTGTTTTTTCATGGATATTATGGTGTGCTGTTTTTACAAAATCACGTAGGTATGTAAGTTCATGTTCGTTGAAAAAAGTCAACGCTTTTGAGTAGTCAAAGCGTACATGCGTCATTGCTTGTCCCTCCATAACGATATAATGTTTTCCCTTTCACTTTATATGAACTACACGGTTAAATCAAGTCAGGAAAAAGGACGGAATACCTTGATTCCGTCCTTTGATATTATAGTGACGCCCGAAGAATGGCAAGTATGTCATCTTTGTTCAGTTTTTGGAAGTTTCCGAAACCGCCGTACTCCATTTCTTTAGCAGCGATATCGGCAATCAGATCAAGCTTTTCTTCTCCAATTTCATAGTCTGCAAGGCGGGAAGGCGCTCCGAGGCTTGTCCAAAATGCGGAAAGCTTGTCGATCCCTTCAAGGACGATTTCTTTATCAGATTTGCCCTCTGTGTCGATGTCAAACATATTAAGCATAAGCGCTTTGAATCGCTCCACATTTGTATCTACCGTATATCTCATCCAGTTCGGGAAGAGAATCGCGAGTCCGCCTGCATGCGGAATATCATACACAGCTGAAACGGCATGCTCCATAGTATGAGACGCCCAATCGCCGAAGTAGCCCATTTGAAGCGTGCCATTTAACGCAATTGTACCAGCGTATAAAATGGTTTCGCGATGCTTGTAGTTTTGCAAATCCTCTAAGAGCTTCGGCGCTGTTTCGATAACCGTCTGAAGTACGGCGAAACACATTCTGTCCTGAAGCGGTGTATTTTCGACATTGTGAAAATATTGTTCAAATACATGGCTCATCATATCAACCATGCCGTAAACGGTTTGATTTTCAGGAAGACTGAATGTATTTTCAGGGTCCAAAATAGAGAAGCGCGGATGAGTCACATCACTGCCCCATACGTATTTTTCATTTGTTTCCCAGTTCGTAATGACAGAGTCCGGGTTCATTTCAGAGCCCGTCGCGGCAATCGTCAAAATGGTTCCAAACGGCAAAGCGTCCTTCGCTGTCACCTTTTTGCTGAAGATGTCCCATGCGTCTCCATCATATTTCGCGCCGGCTGCGATTGCTTTTGTACAGTCGATGACGCTTCCGCCTCCTACAGCGAGAAGGAAATCAATCTGCTTTTGTTCACACATTTCAATTCCTTTTTTCACAGTGGCGAGGCGTGGATTTGGTTCTACTCCTGCAAGCTCAGTCACAACCGCGCCTTCCTCTTGTAAAATGGCAGTCACTTGATCGTACAGGCCGTTTCGTTTAATGCTTCCGCCCCCGTACACAAGCAGCACGTTTTTTCCATATTGCGCAAGCTCTTTTTTTAATTGTTCGATTTGGCCTTTGCCAAAAATCAGTTTTGTCGGATTGTAGTAAGTAAAATTCTCCATATATATACCTCCATAATAGTCGCTGGGTAATAAAAAGCGGATTTTCCAATATACCATAAAATTAAAAAAAGAAAAAGAGGCAGGCGCTAAGTGCGCCGCTTTCCCCCTTTTTCTCCGTTTTTATAAAGATGCTTTTAAGATAGCGAGAACATCTTCTTTATTTAATGATTTAAACTGTCCGAAGGCGCCATTGGCCATTGCTTTGTCTGCGATCGTATCCAATTTTTCATCAGTGATCTCATAATCAGCAAGTTTGTTCGGAGCGCCGAGGCTTGTCCAAAATGCAGACAGCTTATCAATGCCTTCAAGAGCAATTTCCTCGTCTGATTTACCAGCTTCGTCAATATCAAAGACACGGACCGCAAGCTGTTTGAAACGGGCAGGATTTTCTGCAAGCACATGTCTCATCCAATTCGGGAAGAGAATCGCGAGTCCTCCCGCATGCGGAATATCGTATACCGCTGATACAGCGTGCTCGATGTTATGAGTGGCCCAGTCCCCTCTGGCTCCCATTGAAAGCATGCCGTTTAACGCGATTGTGCCGGTATACAAAATCGTTTCCCGCAGTTCATAATTCTCAAGATCATTGATCAGCTTAGGAGCTGTTTCAATTACCGTACGTAATAATGATTCACACATCCGGTCTTGATACGGCGTGTTTGATGTGTGATGGAAATATTGTTCAAATACATGGCTCATCATATCGACCATGCCGTAAATCGTGTGGTCTTTCGGCACGGTAAATGTATTCACCGGGTCAAGAATAGAGAATTTCGGATAAACAAGCGGACTGCCCCATCCGTATTTTTCTTGCGTTTCCCAGTTCGTGATTACAGAACCTGCATTCATTTCAGAACCTGTGGCTGCCAAGGTTAATACTGTGCCGAACGGCAAAGCTTCTTTCGGCTGATGCTTTTTGGTCACAATATCCCAAGCATCTCCATCATACTTCGCACCCGCGGCAATCGCTTTTGTACAGTCGATGACGCTCCCGCCTCCGACAGCCAGAAGGAAGTCGATATGATGTTCCTTACAGATCGCTGCGCCTTTATTGACAGTGGCAACACGCGGATTCGGTTCAACGCCTCCCAGTTCGTGCACTGTGACGCCTGCTTTATTCAGTAAGTCTGTCACTTGTCCGTATAAGCCGCTTCGCTTCACGCTGCCGCCTCCGTATACGAGCAATACGTTTTTTCCATACGGCTTGATCTCTTCCGGCAGCTTTTCAACTTCTCCGCGCCCGAAAATTAATTTTGTCGGGTTCCAATATGTAAAGTTTTGCATGACATCTCCTCCTTAGGTTTTCATTATGCAGAATTTCTCTTTCCGATGTAAAGCAATCAGCTTTTGACATGTATAGTTTCCCCAAACTGTCACAATCTATAAATGTGTCACTTAATTTATGAAGGAGGTTGTACAATGAGCACGATTCAACGAATTGCCCTTGTTTTAACAATTATTGGCGCTATTAACTGGGGACTGATTGGCTTTTTTCAATTTGATTTAGTCGCGGCGATCTTCGGAGGCCAAAGTTCAGCTCTTTCCCGTATCATATACGGTCTAGTCGGAATTGCCGGCCTGATCAATCTTGGTCTGCTGTTTAAGCCAAGTGAAGAAGCTTCACGTGAGGAAGCAGCTAAACCTGAAATGAGATAAGCCAGACAAAATAGCACCGAGGTGTACATATCCGGTGCACCCCTAAGCTATTTGCTGCCCAGCATTCTTTGTATGGAGTGCAGAGGCGGCATAAAAAAAAGCACCGAACTTTTATCCGGTGCTTTTTTCATGCTTATTTTTTGATAAGATCTTTGCGGTTTGATTGCTCAATCCACTCTTCAAGCTTATCTTTTAATGTGTTGAAGCCTTGAGGCGCAGATGTTTCTTCTTTTGCTTGCGCAGCTTTAGGTTTTCTTGGCTTGCTTTCTTTTTTCTCCGGCGCAGCTTGAGTCGCGCGGATTGAAAGGCTGATTTTACCTTTTTCTTCATCAACTGAAAGTACTTTTACTTGTACTTCGTCACCGATTGAAAGATGCTCGTTAATATCTTTTACGAAACCGTGAGTCACCTCAGAAATATGCACAAGTCCTTGAGTTTCTTCATCTAATGCAACAAACGCACCATACGCTTGTAACCCTGTTACTTTACCAGTGTAAACACTGCCCACTTCAAATTTTGCTGCCATTCATAACAACTCCTAAGTTAAATTAAATATCTGTTTATACGCAATTTAAAATTATATCATACAAGTCCTTTTTTAGCAAAAAAACTTTTTTTGCGTATTTTGGTTTATCAATATGAAGAAGGGGGTATACTGCAAATACCAAAGGCTTTCTAGTATTCCCCCCTTTATTGGATGCGAACTGACAGTTCGTATCTTTTTTTATGTGGTTTGGTTCAGAAAACGTTTCATTCTGGTCAAGGCTTCCTGCAGCTGTTCGATCGAAGTTGCGTACGAACAGCGGATATAGCCTTCACCGCTCGGGCCAAACACATTTCCCGGAACAACGGCCACTTTTTCCTGAACAAGAAGCTCCTCGGCAAATTGCTCAGAGCTCATCCCCGTGCTTTTAATAGACGGAAATGCGTAAAAAGCGCCTCCCGGGTGATGGCATTCCAGGCCGATCTCATTGAGTGTATCTACGAATAAGTTACGTCTTCTGCGGTAACTTTTCTTCATTTTCTCTACATCTTCCATGCCGTTTTTAAGCCCTTCCAACGCCGCATATTGCGCCATTGACGGAGCACACATCATGGAGTACTGATGAATTTTCAGCATAGCGTCTCGGATCTCGGCAGGCGCAGCTGCAAAGCCTAATCTCCAGCCCGTCATGGCAAAAGCTTTCGAAAAACCGGATATGACAATCGTCCGTTCCTTCATATCTGTTAACTCGGCCAAGCTTGTAAATTCTTGATCATACGTAAGTTCCGCGTAGATCTCATCGGCCAAGACAATAATATCGTGTTTTTTTGCAAATTCGGCAATATCATTCAGCTCTTCCTTCGAATAAACAGAACCTGTCGGGTTGGAAGGCGAGCAAATGAGGATGGCTTTTGTTTTTTCAGTCACAAGTGCTTCAAAGTCTGCCGCTGTTGCTTTGAATCCGCTGGCGGCTGTGGTATGAAGGTGAACCGGACGTCCGCCTGTCAGTGAAACAAGCGATTCATACGCGACAAAACAAGGCTCAGGGATAATCACTTCTTCCCCTGGATTCAGAATGGCCCGGATTGCGAGATCCAAGGCCTGGCTTGCTCCCACCGTGACAATCAGCTCATGATCGGGTGAATAGTGAAGATCAAACCGGCTGCTCAAGTATCGGCTGATTTCCTCTCTTAACGAGTAAAGCCCGGCATTGGCGGTGTATGATGTGTAACCTTGTTCCAGGGAAAGAATGCTTGCTTCCCTGACATTCCACGCCGTTACAAAATCAGGTTCACCCACCCCCAGTGAAATCACACCCTCCATTGTCGCAGCTAAATCAAAGAACCTGCGGATGCCGGACGGTTTAATCTGCTGTACATATTCGGATAAATAGGACGTGCTCATTTACGGAGACACCACGATTCTTTTGTCGTCGTCTCCTGATTCAAACACCTTGCCGTCATGCTTGTATTTTTTCAAGATGAAATGGGTTGTCGTTGATACGACCGAATCAAGCGTAGACAGCTTATCAGAAACAAAACGGGCAATATCAGACATCGAGCTCCCCCGGATCACGACAGACAAGTCATATACGCCTGACATGAGATAAACGGATTCAACCTCTTGGAATCTGTAGATTCTTTCCGCCACTTCGTCGAAGCCGACGCCGCGTTTTGGCGTTACCTTTACATCTATCATGGCAGTTACGCCTTCATGACCGTCAACTTTGCGCCAGTCAATCATGGCAGAATAGTCAATGATAACCTTTTCTTTTTCCAGTTTATCAATGATGTCTTTTACTTCACTTGCCGGGATGTTCGCCATCTTTGCGATCATATCCACATCAGCACGGCTGTTTTCGTCTAAAATTTCTAATATTTCTGTTTCTTTCTCTGTCAATTTCATTCATTTCACACCTTTGCAATGTCAAGAAATCTTCACGACATTATATCACGTTTCTTGGCGAATGCTAAGAAAAAAAGCCGAGAAACTTCCGCTAGAAATGACAAATTCAGGGCAGAATAAAAGCAGACCGCAAATGGAGTGAGGACAACATGACTGCCGTTACACCGGTAAACCGACTCATCGTACAAGGAATCGATTTATATTATGAGCATTATCGAAATCCCGGCAAGCAGACGCTTGTCTGTATACATGGTTTTTTATCATCAGCCTTCAGCTTCAGGAAATTGATTCCTCTTCTTCGGGATCATTATGAGATCATTGCCGTTGATCTTCCTCCCTTTGGCCAATCGGAAAAGTCACAGACGTTTTTATATACGTACAGTAATTTGGCGCGGCTTATTATCGGCCTTCTTGAACAATTGCAAATTAAAGAAGCCGCGCTTGTCGGCCATTCCATGGGAGGCCAGATTTCTCTGTCGGCCGCGCTGCAAAAGCCGGAGTTATTCACAAAGGTGGTGCTTCTTTGCAGCTCAGGCTATTTGCAGCGCTCGCACCCAACGATTACTTTCGGGACCCATCTTCCATATTTTCATCTGTATGTTAAACGCTGGCTTTCAAAAAGCGGAGTGCTGAAAAATTTGCATAATGTGGTGTACGACAAATCTCTGATTGATGATGAAATGATAGACGGATATGGAAAGCCTTTTACGGACGGCCAGATTTTCAAGGCGATGACAAGGCTGATCCGGCACAGAGAAGGAGATTTGCCGTCTGAGGCATTAAAAAAAATGGAAAAGCCCGCTTTGTTAATATGGGGAAATGAAGATCGGGTGGTGCCTGTAGAAATCGGGAAGCGCCTGCATCAGGACCTGCCCAATTCCGTGCTGCATTCCCTCGAAAAAACGGGGCATTTGGTACCTGAGGAACGGCCCGAATTCGTATCAGAACAAATTCTTGAGTTTGTCAGATGAAAAAAACCGGTATGTCTGCCGGTTTTTAAGGTGTGCAGGAGCTGCTGTCTTTGATGATCAATAGCTGCTCCGCCACTTTCATGCAATTGTCGAGAGGAAGAATCTGTTCAAATGAAGCTTCAAAAATATCCTGAATGGATTCGGCAAGCGCCTGCGGGTTCTCTTTCGCATATACAGCCTGCACGATATCCACAGCCTCAGTTTCATAAAACTCTTCTCCATATTTAAACGGGTCCCACTTTGAAATGATTTTCATCATTTCTCTGACCGCTTGGCTTTCTTCCATATTCATCACCGCTTATAATAAAGTTTGCAAATCTATTTTATCATAGTTATGCAAATAAAAATAAATGAACTCCTGAGGTGACAACAATGAATTTCGATCATAAAGAAAACAGAATTGGCACGCAATCAGTTAAGTGGGATAAGGCCGAGGCTTTATTTGGCACGTCAGACGCACTGCCGATGTGGGTCGCGGATATGGATTTCCGCGCGCCGGAAGCCGTCATAGAAGCGTTAAAAGAGCGCTTAGACCACGGCATCTTTGGGTATACATCGACAGACGCCAAGACGAAAGAAGCCGTCTGCACTTGGCAGAGCAAACGGCATAACTGGCAGGTCGATCCCGCAAGCATCACGTTCAGTCCCGGAATTGTCACAGCACTCAGCATGGCGGTCCAAGCCTTTACTGAGCCGAATGACCAAGTGGTTGTCCAGTCACCCGTCTACACGCCGTTTTTTCATATGGTGGAGAAAAATGAGCGCCGCATTTTACACAATCTTTTAGATGAGGAAAACGGAAGGTATTATATCAATTTTGAAGATCTCGAGGCAAAGCTCAGCGAATCAAGTGTGAAGATGTTTATTTTATGCAACCCACATAATCCTTCAGGCAGGGCATGGAGCCGCGACGATTTGATGAAAATCGGAGAAATGTGCCTCCGGAATGATGTCATTGTCGTTTCCGATGAAATTCATTCTGATCTCATGCTGTATGGGAATAATCATACGCCGTTCGCTTCTCTTTCTGAGGAGCTTGCCCGAATTTCCCTGACTTGCACGGCACCTAGCAAAACATTTAATATCGCCGGCCTGCAAGCTTCCGCTGTCATCATTCCGGACAGTTATAAACGCGCGCGGTTCACAGCGACGCTGCAGCGCCAAGGCATATCTAATCTGAATGCTTTTGCGGTGACTGCTATCGAGGCCGCTTACTTAAAAGGCGGACCGTGGCTTGATGAACTGATTCCTTATCTCGAAAAAAATATAGATGCGGTTCAATCCTTTTTGCAGGATGAACTGCCGGCGGTCAAAATGATGAAACCTGATGCTTCTTATTTGATATGGCTGGACTTCCGCGCTTGCGGTTTGTCAGATGCAGAATTAAACCAAAGAATGCTGAAGCAGGGCAAAATTATTTTGGAACCTGGAACGAAATACGGAGCCGGCGGAGAAGGGTTTATGAGAATCAACGTTGGGTGTTCTTTGGCCGACGTCAAGGAAGGCCTTCGCAGAATCAAAAACGCATTGCAATAACATTCAAAAAAGAACGCCATTAGCTGACAAAAAAAGGCGTTCTTTTTAAAGAAAATTTGTTCTGTTGCTTTTATATTTTTCTTTTAATAAGTGTTATAATATAAATATATTTCACATGAAAGGATTTTACACAAATGGAAATTCTAAAAGATTATCTGCTTCACATCTCTTTTATTTTATTTCCTATCTTTCTTTACCAAGCCATCTGGCTGAACAAACCGATCATAACCGCGCCAAAAGCGAACAGCAAACTGGTGACTGCGCTCGCGGCCGTTTCCTCGTGCTTATGCATTATATATCCCATTCAGGAAATGGAGCACCATGTCCATTTTGGACTTCAGACGATTCCTATCATCATCTGCTTTATTTACATAAGCATTGTTTCCGGTCTTATTGTCGCCGCTTCGGCTTTTTGTTTTCAGCTGATGTTCTTTGATTCTTCCGCCTTTGCCTTTTTACTCGCACTTCCTTTTATTATTATTCTTCCTATTTTATTGCAAAAGAAATGGCCGTTTATGTCCAAAACAAAGAAACTGCTGTTTGGCTTTTTCATCGGATGCTGGGAAATCATCTTATTATTCATCTCAATCTTTACTTTTTCCGTACAAAATATTTCCAATTTTCAAAATTTTGGAACATTTGTTTTAGATGGCGCTGTCGCGGGACTCTTTAGCATCTGTGTACTGATGATAAGCATATATACAATTGAAAGCATTGCTGAAACTGTCATCTTGCGCTCACAGCTTATCCAATCAGAAAAAATGACCATTGTCAGTGAGCTGGCCGCCAGTGTGGCTCACGAAGTGCGTAATCCGCTTACAGTTGTCAGAGGGTTCGTACAGCTGCTTTTTAACGATGAATCTCTTCAAAACAAATCGAGTGCAGATTATAAAAAGCTGGTGCTGTCAGAGCTTGACCGCGCTCAAGACATTATCACAAACTACCTTGACATGGCAAAGCCGCAATACTATGAAAAGGAAGTATTCGATTTATCCGCGCTTCTTAAAGAGACAGGCTCGCTTATGGTGTCATACGCCAACTTTAAGTCTGTCGCGATACAGGTTGAAACAGAACCGGGTCTGTCTGTATACGGTGATGTGACGAAACTGAAACAGGCGATGATCAATTTGATCAAAAACAGCATTGAAGCTGTAACGCCCGGAAACGGCTTAATCCGGGTAAGCGCCAAAAGGCACAATCATATGATCCACATTTACATTACAGATAACGGAATCGGCATGACCGATCATCAAATGAAAAAACTGGGCGAACCGTATTACACATTAAAAACCAATGGAACAGGGCTCGGGCTGACCGTCACCTTTTCCATTATCAAGCATCACCAAGGCACAATATCATTTAATAGCAGCTTTCATTCAGGCACCACGGCTGTCATTAAGCTTCCTGCGGATCTCCCCTACTAGAAAATCGGACCCATCTTCTATAGAATAAAAGAGAGGTGAATCGAATGAGTTCTTTTGAGATCGGGTCTTTAGTAAAAGGATTTTATAAAACAGGTGTATACATAGGAGAAATCACCGATTGCAGGCCGCAGCATTACTTAGTCAAAATAAAAGCGGTGCTGACTCATCCGACGCAAGGTGACCTGCACCACCCGAAGCAGGCGGATGTGCCCTTTTTCCATGAAAGAAGAGCGCTTGCCTTCGGCGAACAGACCAATATTACGCATCAGATGGTAAAGCCTTATGAAGGCGAGGTGCCGGATTACAAGGAATCCTTGGAGCAGGCAGTCAGCCGGATGAAAGAACGGCTGAATGAAGATGGATCGGAGTGGGCAAAGCGCTCGCTTCAGAATATGAATGTGTTGGAGAAAGAATACTTCAACAGGAAATAACCCAGTCTGACAACAGATTGGGTTATTTATGTGGCGCGCCGCAGTACCTCTGACAGATCGATCCGTTCGCCAATCGTCGGCGGCTTTGGTTTTTCGAGATACTGTTTATCCTGTTCGACACGTTTGAACAGCTTATGAGTCGTCAGCGCGTCGTCCAGTGCTTTATGATGGGTTCCCGTCCCTTCATCCCCATACTCTTCGGCAGCCTTCCATAACCCCGTCAGCGTCCGGTCTCCGAAAAAGTTTTTATATTCTAGCGACAAATCTCGCATTTCTCCTTTAAACGGGAAAGGTATATGGTTGAACATGCAGTTTTGCTTCAGCACCTTCATGTCCATATTTCCCCACGTAACAATCGTACAATCCTTCTGCGGGTCCAGCTCGTTCAGTTTCCGGATAAATTCTTCGAATTTCATCCCCTCGTCTACATCCTTTTGGGTAATCTTCAAAAATGATTTACACCGTTTGGTCAGCTTCGGAAACTTCTTTGGCTTAATATAGCTTGAAAACGTCTCAACCACTGCATCATCAACCGATTTTACAATCCCGGCTTCAATAATCTCCGGGAAAAAATTTTGCGGGCTGTATTTTCCTTCGGGCATTGTAAACTCAAAATCAATAATGAGTAAGTTGTTCTGGTCCACTTTTTACACCTGCCTTTCCTCCGATCGGGAAAATGCTATTCTTTATAGTATATCATTTCCCCTTCTCTTACTTTCCTCATTTTCTGAAAATAATGAATTTTCCCATCCACACTCTTTCTTTTAAATCAATCACCGTTTCTTTATAATTATTAAGGTACCCGAAATAATAAGAAGGTGATGGTATCTCTGTCCGCAAGAAAAATTTCTTGATCATTTGGCTGGCGAATTTTTTCGTGTCAGCCAGCACAACGATGATTGTTCCTTTCCTCTCTTTGTATATTGAAACGCTCAGCACCCATTCGAACGGCTATGTTCAAAGGTGGAGCGGTTACGTGTTCGGCATTACTTTTTTAATGGCTTTTCTGGTGTCTCCGTTATGGGGCCGGTTCGGAGACAAACGCGGTTACAAGAAAATCCTTTTACTGACCGGGTCCGGAATCGCAGTCAGCATTCTATTAATGGGCTTTGTCACATCCGTCCATCAATTATTTTTTCTCCGGATGGCGATGGGTCTTGTAACCGGATTCATTCCGACATCGCTTGCCATGATTTCCGCTCAGACACCTAAAAACACAGCGGGAAAAACGCTTGGAACCCTGCAGATGGGACAAGTATCGGGAAGTCTGTTCGGTCCCTTATTGGGCGGACTGCTTGCCGACAATTTCGGATTTACGTATACCTTTTTTATTACATCCTTTGTCATTTTTTCAGCCGTGATCCTCGTATTGGCGGGAGTGAGAGAGCAGCCGCTTCACGAACGCGGAAGCAAGCGGGCTTCTTATTCCAGAAAAGAAGTGCTTTCTTATATCTTTCACCAGCCTGCGCTTCTTGTGATGATGCTGCTGACTATGCTGATTCAGATAGGAAATTTCAGTATCCAGCCGCTGCTCGCTTTATATGTAAATGAGCTGCACGGACCTGTAAATTTAGCCTTTTTCTCCGGTTTGGCATTCTCAGCCACCGGACTTGGGAGTTTGCTGCTGGCAAGAAAGTGGGGAGATTTTGGAGACCGCTACGGCCACCATCGGATCTTAATGATTCTTTTGACTGCGGCAGCGGTGTTCTTTATCCCTCAAGCGCTCGCTTCCTCTCTCAGCATGCTGCTCGTTTTCAGGTTTTTATTCGGTATGGCGATGGGCGGGCTGCTGCCTTGTATAACGGCTGCTATCCGCCTTAAGGCTCCCGGCAGCATTCAAGGGGAAGTGCTCGGCTACAATGTCAGCTTTCGATTTTTAGGAAATGTTCTCGGTCCTCTTTTAGGCGGCGTCATATCCAGCCACTTTACGATTTCGGCTGCTTTTTACGTGACAAGCTTTCTCTTTTTCGCCGGAGCCTGCCTGCTTTGGATCACACAGCGGCTGCAAAAGGAGTCGCCTGCCAATGCACGCTGATTTCTCTTAAAAATTCATGATTCTTCTAAATTTAACCTTCTCGTAATCTCAAAAGAGTGGTACGATATGGCTAGAATTTAGGAGAAAAGAGAGTGGCCATGTTACGTTCAATTATCGGATGGATTTTGCTCCTTTGCATAATCCCGTTGTTCGCATTTACATTAATCGCTTCCGGAAAAGAAGTAAAAGAGATGAAATCTCTGGATCAGGTGCTTGATAAAAATATCAATCTCAAAAAAGTCAGCCTTGTGCAAAACAGCTACATGTATGACAGAGACGGCGCCCTCGTATCTGAAATCGTCAGCGATGATGAAAACCGGGTGCTGGTGCCTTATAAGAAGATACCAGAAGAAGTCAAACAGCTGTTTCTGACTTCCGAGGACCGGCATTTCTACGAACATAAAGGCTTTGACTTTATGGGAATGGTCAGAGCCGCTGCGTCCAATGTCAAAGACCAGAAAATCGACCAAGGCGCGAGCACCATTACCCAGCAGTTGTCGAGGAATCTGTATTTAAGTCATGAACGTACCTTCAACCGAAAGCTGATTGAGCTCATGTATTCCTATCAGCTTGAAAAAAAGCTTACGAAGGACGAAATTCTGGAAAGCTACTTAAATACGATTTATTTTAATAACGGCGTTTACGGCGTCGGATCTGCGGCTCAGTTTTATTTCAATAAGCCGCTGAAATCTCTCACTCTGGGAGAAATGGCTTTTATTTGCGCTATACCTAATAACCCTACATTATATGATCCTTTAAAGCATTTTGACTACACGAAAAGCCGTCAAGAACGATTGCTTAACGGCTTGAAAAAAGCAGGAGTCATCACAAACAAACAGTTGAAAAAAGCGCTCAAAGAGGACATTAAGCTTGACGTCGTCCAAAAGAAGAACAAATATCCAGACTATGTTACCTATGTGAATGAGGAATTCACACAATTGGTATCTTCTTCTGAAGGATTCGATAAACGTCTAGCAAAAGCCAATGACAAAGAAAAAGCAAAAATAGAGAAAGAGCTGTCAAAAAAAGTAAGCACCCTATTAAAAGACGGGGTGAAAATCTACACAGCGCTTGATCCGTATATGCAAAATCAAGTCGTCGCCCAGGTCAATCAGAACCTTCCTTATGAAGGTGTGCAGGGCGGTGCCGCGGTCGTTAACCATCAAACGCATCAAATCGTCGCCTTATCGGGCGGGAAAAATTATGCGAAATATGATTTTAACCGCGCATACCAGGCTTACAGGCAGCCCGGTTCATCAATTAAACCGCTGCTGGATTACGGCCCTTATATTGAAAAAACGGGTGCCACGGCATCCAGCTCAATTGATGCCAGCAAGTTTTGCAGCAAGGAATATTGTCCGCAAAACTACAATAATCGCACATATGGCACTGTGACGCTGGATACAGCGTTTAAAAACTCGTATAACACACCTGCCATCAGAATGCTGGACCATGTCGGCGTAAATACTGGATTCAGTTATTTAAAACCGTTTCACTTTGCTGAACTGAAAGATACAGATTATGTTCTGCCGGCGGCGCTTGGCGGTTTTACAGACGGCATGTCACCGCTTGAAATGACAAACGCGTTTACGACATTCGGAAACAGCGGAAGTTATACGCCGAGCCGTGCGATTACGAAAGTCACTGATTTAAACGGAAAAACCATATTGAAATGGAAAGATAAACCCGTCCAAGTATACAGCATCCGCACCAACAATGTATTAAGGCAGCTAATGGCCTCTGTTGTCAAAAGCGGAACAGGGAAAAAAGCAAATTTTAAAGCTCCTTATGTAGGCGGGAAAACTGGAACCTCGAATAATTATAAAGACATGTGGTTTGTCGGCTTAACAGATACGTACACAATGGGTGTATGGGTCGGAAAAGATAATCCGGGAAGCGTCGAGTATCTTCACAATGCGGGGCCGCAGCTTTCCATTTGGAGAAACACGCTGCAAGCGGCTTATTAAAAGATCGGAGGGGACCTGACATGAAGCATGGTAACATTCCAAATCGCGTGCTGCTGTTTGACGGCGTGTGCAACTTATGCAACGGCGCCGTTCAATTCATCATTAAGCGAGATCCAGACGGTTTGATTTCCTTTTCATCCCTGCAATCAGAAACGGGACAGCGGCTGCTGAAGCTGAACGGGCTGCCGACGGAACACTTTGACAGCTTTGTTTTTATTGAAGACGGCAAAGTCTACACAAAATCTACGGCCGCCATAAAAGTCTTCCGCCATTTACGCGGGGCGTGGCGGTTCTCCGTTGTCCTGTTAGCCGTGCCAAGACCTGTCAGAAACATGGTTTATTCTTTGATTGCCAAAAACCGCTACAAATGGTTCGGCAAGAAAAATGAATGCATGCTCCCCTCCCCTGCAATTAAAAAAAGATTTTTACCGTAATACAAAAATGGCTAGCTTACACAGGTAAGCTAGCCATTATGCTATTATAAAGCTTGATAAATATGAACAAAATGCCAATAATAAACGTAAACCAAAACAGCAGTTCCAGCAGAATGAAGCCGATTAGTGAAACCATAGACAGCGTCGGATGGATTTTGTACACAATAAAGATAAAATAAGCAAGTGTGACAACGGCAAAGAGAGCCGCAATCCAAAACACATTTTGGACAAGCGCAAAGGATAAAATGCCTCCGCCTAAATAAATGGCAGCGCCCAGCCTGATTTTCTTCAGGTTGTTTCCCTCAGGGTCTTGTGCAAAAAAGAGAAGCGAAAGCTCCGTCACAGTATTCGCAATTAATTTCAGAGCGGATAAAACCATAAAATATAAAAGAGCAAATGCTGCGAATAACGCGAGTCTGATTCCTTTCTCCGAGAAATACTCCAGCATTCCATCATAAATTCCCAATGAAGACAGAAGCTTCATCGCATAGAGAGCAGTTGAAATGGATAAAGACGAACTAAAGAGCAGGATAGCAATAAGCGGAAAATATCCTGTCAAATATGTATTTTTCATAGTAAAGTCCCTTTCTGTAATCTACCTCATTTATTATGGAGGACTTAAAACGCATTGACAAGATAAATTATTCCATTTTTTCTCCTTTTTACGAAATAAAGCCCCAAATCTTCACAAACCGGCATTTTGGGAGTAAAGTAGTACGCAGGAATTAAAAACGTGAGGAATGCTTCTATGAAAAAAACGCTGAAACTGCAAACCAGATTAACGATTTTTGTCTGTATTGTCGTCTTAATCGCACTGTTTATCACCTTTTTTACGATCGGCGCCCAAACGTCGCGAAGTATCAGAGAGCAGGAAAAATCCACTGCCCTGCAAACCGCTGAAATGGTTGCGGATGCCCCGATTGTTCCCGATTCATTGGAGAATGGCAAAGATCAAGAGCTGCGCGAATATACATCCCAAGTCCAAAAAATCACAAGCACTGAATTTGTCGTGGTGATGGACATGAACGGAATCCGAAAAACACATCCGAATCCGGACAAAATCGGAAAACGGTTTACCGGCGGAGATGAAACACAAGCGCTAAAAGGGCATGTTCATATCAGCACTGCCTCAGGTACGCTGGGAAAGTCAATGAGAGCGTTTGTTCCTGTCTATAACAAGGACGGGAAACAGGTCGGAGCGGTAGCGGTCGGCATAACGATCAATGAAATAGATGAGATTATCAGCCACAGCTTACGTCCTCTGTACTTTATTATTTGCGTCAGCATCTTCGTAGGTGTCATCGGAGCCGTCATCGTCGCCCGTACCGTCAAAAACATTATGTATGGCCTCGAGCCGTATGAAATAGCGACACTTCTTCAAGAACGGAGCGCTATGCTTGAATCAACGAAAGAAGGCATACTTGCCGTCGATGAATCAGGGAAAATCAAGCTTGCCAACGCGGAAGCAAAGCGCCTGTTTATTAAAATGGGCATCCTGGTCAATCCGATCGACCAGGATGTCAATGCTGTTTTGCCAAAGAGCCGGCTGAAACAAGTGATCGAAACGAAAAAGCCTCTTCAAGACAGAGATATCCGAATTAACGGATTAGAGCTCGTATTTAACGAAGTTCCAATCCAGCTGAAAGGACAAACTGTCGGCGCAATCGCGACATTTCGGGATAAAACGGAGGTTAAACATTTAGCCGAACAGCTTTCAGGTGTTAAAATGTACGCAAACGCGTTAAGAGCGCAATCTCATGAATTCATGAATAAACTTCATGTCATATTAGGCCTTGTACAGCTGAAAGAGTATGATGATCTAGGAGATTATATTAAAGACATTGCCATTCAGCAAAAATCAGAAACAAGTGAAATTATAAATGATGTGAAAAGCTCGGTCCTTGCGGGTTTCCTGTTAGGAAAGCAGAGCTATATAAGAGAGCAAGGCGCAGATTTGGACATACAATGCGACAATGTCATCCCGAACGCGGCTGATCCGTCTGTGGTCCATGAGCTGATTACGATTATCGGCAATCTCTTAAACAACGCCCTCGACGCGGTGTCAAACAGGCCGAAAAAGCAAATATCCATGTCCATGCGCTATCACGAAAAACAGCTGCACATTGAAATTTCAGATACCGGGTCAGGCCTGTCGGCAGAAGACCAAACAAAAATATTCGAACAAGGCTACTCAACAAAAGGAAAAAATCGCGGATTCGGCCTCTATTTTACCCAGCAAAGCATGGAGAACCTGAAAGGCCAGATGATTATAACCAGTGAAAAGAACGAAGGAACGACCTTCAGTCTTCGCATACCGTACGAATCGAAGGAGGAACAGCATGATTAATGTATTAATAGTTGAGGATGACCCCATGGTGGGTGAATTAAATAAACGCTATTTAAGCCAAATTGAAGGCTTTCAGTTGAAAGGAATCGCCTCTTCCTTTCAAAGCGCGCTGCACGTTTTAGGCGAGCATCATATCGACTTGATTCTGCTCGATATTTATATGCCGGGGAAAAACGGCTTGGAGCTTTTGACTGAAATCAGAAGCCAGAATGAATCGGTCGATGTCATTGTCATCTCAGCAGCGAGTGAGCTTGATGTCATCAAAAAAACACTCCGCTACGGAGCCGTCGATTATTTAATCAAGCCCTTTGAATTTGATCGCTTCCAAACCGCTCTTTCTGACTATCGCCGTAAACAAAAAGTATACTCGACCCACAGAAGCATGAGCCAAAAGGAACTTGATGCGGAGCTTTTTCAGAAAAAAGAAGCATCTGAAAAAGTGCATCTGCCAAAAGGCCTGACAAAAAGCACGCTGAAACTCATTTGGTCCAGCATTCAGTCGTTTGAAGGCGCCTCCTTCACGACGGAAGACCTAGCGAATCATACAGAGATTTCTCAAGTATCCATTCGAAAATATTTAAAATTTTTAGAAGACATTCAAGTGCTGAATGTCGAAATGGCATATGGAACGATCGGCAGACCCGTATTCCAGTACAACGTTAACACGGGAAATGCCAGCGGAATTAAACAATATCTATAAAAAAAGCGCACTGTTCTGCCCGGGACAGTGCGCTTTTTTTGTGCGTTACATCTCATGCCAAAGAGCTTGAACCTCCCCGCTTTAAGCTATATAGAAATAACAACGGCATGTCTGATTCATTTTTTTGATATGATTAGGAGTTTAATTCAGAAAATAGGTATTTTTTAAAAAATTGTGTGAAATTCTATTTATTTATTGGCAGTAAAATGATAAATTATGATTGGTTAGTTGATCCTCACGCATAAGTCATAAGTCACACTTCTGAAAGCGGTGTTCACGTTTTTCCGTATGGAATGACCCAACATCCATCTCTTCCCCGCCCTTTGATGGAAATTCAAAGAATAATGCCGTATAGGGGAAGAAAGACCTGCCCTTGATCAATCTTTTCATTATTATCAGAAAGTTTCTTGATTCTCACACTTTTTCAACTGCAAACTTTGATCAGGACAACCATCAGCATGACTGCCAGATCAGCACGAACCAAATTATACTGGGGGGTTATATCTTGAATAAACGCAAAATCGGCTTGGCGATGTCACTTGTGATCGCAGCAGGCACCATTTTAGGGGCATGCGGGAACAGCGAGAAAAGCAGCGGCTCCGGCGGAGACAAAAACAAATTCAGCGTGGCGATGGTAACAGACATCGGCGGAGTGGATGACAAATCCTTTAACCAATCAGCTTGGGAAGGCATTCAAGCTTTCGGTAAAGATAACGGGCTGAAAAAAGGCAAAAACGGATACACTTACCTTCAATCAAAATCTGATGCAGATTATACAACGAACTTAAATAAATTGGCCCGTGAAAAATTCGATCTGATCTACGGCGTCGGCTACTTGATGGAAGATTCCATCAGTGAAATCGCCGATCAGCGCAAGGATGCGAATTTCGCGATCATTGATGCTGTAGTGGATAAAAACAATGTGGCAAGCCTTACATTTAATGAGCATGAGGGCTCTTTCCTCGTCGGCGTTGCCGCAGCGCTGTCCAGTAAAACAGGGAAAATCGGATTTGTAGGCGGAATGGAATCTGAATTAATTAAAAAATTCGAAATCGGGTTCCGTGCGGGTGTACAAGCTGCCGATCCTAAAGCGACAGTCGAAGTAAAGTACGCCGGAGCTTTTGATAAAGCCGAAGTCGGCAAAGCCACAGCGGAAAGCATGTATAAATCTGGCGTAGACGTCATCTATCACGCGGCAGGCGCGACGGGAACCGGAGTCTTCACAGAAGCGAAAAACCTGAAAAAAGAAGATCCTAAACGCGACGTCTGGGTCATCGGCGTTGACAAAGACCAATACGCAGAAGGCCAAGTGGAGGGAACAGACGATAACGTCACACTGACCTCTATGGTGAAAAAGGTTGATACGGCTGTTGAAGACTTAACGAAAAAAGCGAGTGAAGGCGACTTCCCAGGCGGAAAAACCATCACATACGGATTAGACCAAGATGCGGTGGGCATCTCATCCTCTGACCAAAACCTGTCTGACGATGTCAAAAAATCAGTTGATGAATGGAAACAAAAAATCATCGACGGGCTAAAAGTTCCGTCAACCGATAAGGAACTTAAAAACTTCAAAGCTGAATAAGAGCCCAGGGGATAAGGAGAAGCGAACCCTTATCCCCTGTTTTACTGACAGAGCGGTAAAGGAAAAGCTGCACTTTCTCCTCTGCCGCTTTTCTTTTGCCAGACTCTTTCTAAAAAGCATCTCTACATAAAAGGAGCGGTCAAACCTGTGGAATATATTATTGAAATGCTCAATATACGCAAGGAATTTCCCGGAATCGTCGCCAATGACAACATTACTCTCCAAGTCGGAAAAGGCGAAATTCATGCGCTGCTCGGCGAAAACGGAGCGGGGAAATCAACCCTTATGAATGTTCTGTTTGGCCTCTATCAGCCTGAAAAAGGCGAAATACGGGTTCGCGGGGAGCGCGTCCACATTAACAGCCCAAACAAGGCGAATGAACTTGGAATCGGTATGGTGCATCAGCATTTTATGCTCGTTGATACGTTTACGGTCGCCGAAAATATCATTCTCGGCAAGGAGCCAAAAAAGCTTGGCCGGATAGACCGGAAGCGGGCTTCCCAAGAGGTACAGGAGATATCTGACAGATACGGCCTTCAAATTAATCCGGAAGCTAAGGTATCCGATATTTCAGTCGGAATGCAACAGCGTGCGGAAATCTTAAAAACCCTGTATCGCGGAGCCGACATTCTGATCTTCGATGAGCCGACTGCTGTTTTGACGCCTCAGGAGATTAAAGAGCTGATTCAAATTATGAAAAACTTGGTGAGTGAAGGAAAATCCATTATTCTCATCACCCATAAATTAAAAGAAATCATGGAGGTTTGCGATCGCGTCACCATCATCCGAAAAGGACAAGGCATCAAAACACTTGATGTGCAAAATACCACCAAAGATGAGCTGGCCAGCCTGATGGTCGGACGGGACGTCTCGTTCACAACTGAAAAAAAAGCCGCCCGGCAAAAAGGGGAAGTTCTCACGCTTGATGCGGTCACTGTAAAAGATATCCGCGGAGTAGAAGCGGTCAGAAAGCTGTCCCTTTCTGTAAGGGCGGGTGAAATCGTCGGTATAGCCGGCGTCGACGGCAACGGGCAGACCGAGTTAATCGAAGCGATCACTGGCCTTAGAAAAACGGAATCTGGAACAATCTCCTTAAACGGAAAGCAAATTCAAAACTTGAAGCCAAGAAAGGTGACAGAATCAGGCGTCGGTCATATCCCCCAGGACCGCCATAAACACGGGCTCGTGCTTGATTTCCCGATCGGAGAAAATATTGCCCTGCAAAGCTATTACCACAAACCTTTTTCGGCATTCGGCGTTTTAAATAAAAGCGAGATTTATAAAAAAGCGAACAGCCTGATAAAAGAATACGATGTCAGGACGCCTGATGAATATACACATGCGCGGGCTTTATCAGGCGGAAACCAGCAAAAAGCCATTATCGGCCGCGAAGTGGACAGGAACCCGGATTTGTTAATCGCCGCACAGCCAACACGCGGGCTTGATGTCGGGGCCATTGAATTTGTCCATAAAAAGCTGATTGAACAGCGCGACGCCGGAAAAGCCGTTCTCCTTCTGTCTTTTGAATTGGATGAAATCATCAATCTAAGTGACAGGATTGCCGTCTTATTTGAAGGCAGCATTATCGCAAATGTAAATCCGCAAGAAACCACGGAACAGGAGCTCGGCCTCCTGATGGCAGGAAGTATGCACAAGGAAGCGGGGAAAGCAAATGTATAAACGTCTCTCTCATTTACTCATTCCGCTGATCGCCATTATTCTCGGGCTGTCAGCCGGGGCAGTGATTATGCTTGCCAGCGGCTACAGCATTGTCAGCGGGTATTCCGCCTTGTGGAATGGGATATTCGGCGAAATTTACTATATCGGCGAAACGGTGCGCCAGGTTACACCGTATATTTTATCCGGCTTAGCTGTAGCCTTCGCATTCAGAACCGGTCTTTTTAATATCGGTGTTGAGGGCCAGCTCCTTGTCGGATGGACGGCTGCCGTGTGGGTCGGAACGGCATTTGACGGCCCGGCGTATATTCACCTGCCGCTTGCTCTGATTACAGCAGCTGCCGCCGGCGGTTTATGGGGATTCATTCCCGGATTTTTAAAAGCGCGCTTCTACGTTCATGAGGTAATCGTCACCATTATGATGAATTATATTGCACTGCATGTGACCAATTATTTGATCTCAAATGTGATGACAGACAATCAGGATAAAACAGAGAAAATCCATGAATCGGCCTCCCTCCGCTCTCCTTTTTTTGAGCAGATTACGGATTTTTCGCGGCTTCACTGGGGGATTCTTGTCGCGCTTCTCGCGGCTGTTTTGATGTGGTTTATCATCAATAAAACAACCAAAGGATTTGAGCTTCGGGCAGTCGGCTTCAACCAGCACGCTTCGCAATATGCCGGAATGAGCGTGCGTAAAAACATCATGACCTCCATGCTGATATCCGGAGCTTTTGCGGGCCTTGCCGGCGCTATGGAAGGTCTCGGAACATTTGGTTACGCCGGAGTGAAAGGAGCATTTACAGGCGTAGGGTTTGACGGAATCGCCGTGGCTCTTCTCGGAGGAAACACAGCCTTAGGCGTTGTGCTTGCGGCTTGTCTGTTAGGCGGACTGAAGGTCGGCGCTTTAAATATGCCGATTGAATCGGGCGTGCCGACAGAAGTTGTCGACATCGTAATCGCCATTATTATTTTATTTGTTGCGTCCAGCTATGCCATCCGTTTGATGCTGGAGAAATTGAAGAAAAAGGGGGCAAAATAAGTGGACTTCCTGCAAATTTTATCAATCATTGTCCCGGCCACGCTTGTGTATGCAGCCCCGCTCATTTTAACGGCGCTCGGAGGGGTTTTTTCCGAGAGATCAGGCGTAGTAAATATCGGCCTTGAAGGGCTGATGATCGTCGGCGCCTTCACCAGTGTCTTATTCAACTTATTTTTTGGGCATGATCTCGGGGCAGCCGCACCTTGGCTCTCGCTTTTAGCGGCTATGATTGCCGGCGCGCTGTTTTCGCTCATTCACGCAGTCGCCGCGATTTCATTTCGGGCGGATCAAACCGTCACCGGAGTAGCGATTAATATGCTCGCATTAGGGGCCACTTTATTTATCGTAAAGCTCATCTATGGAAAAGCGCAAACCGATAAAATCCCAGAACCCTTTTATAAAACGAATATCCCGGGTTTAAGCGATATTCCCGTGTTAGGAAAGGTTTTCTTTTCAGATGTGTATTATACATCTATCCTCGCCATTGTGCTGGCCTTTGTATCTTGGTTTATTCTGTTCAAAACACCATTCGGCCTTCGCATCCGGTCAGTCGGCGAGCATCCGCTGGCGGCTGATACTATGGGGATCAATGTATATAAAATGAGGTATATCGGCGTCATGATAAGCGGACTGCTAGGCGGTCTCGGCGGCGGCGTGTATGCTTCTACGATCGCACTTGATTTTACCCACTCCACCATTTCCGGCCAAGGTTTCATCGCGCTCGCCGCACTTGTTTTCGGAAAATGGCATCCAATCGGAGCACTCGGCGCGGCATTGTTTTTCGGTTTTGCGCAAAGCTTAAGCATCATCGGCTCGCTGCTTCCGCTTTTCAAGGACATACCGAACGTGTATATGCTTATTGCACCTTATGTATTAACCATTCTCGCACTGACCGGTTTTATCGGCCGTGCGGATGCGCCGAAAGCTAACGGCGTCCCTTATATTAAAGGAAAACGTTAACTCACCCTCCCCCGGAAGCATGTTCCTGGGGATTTTTTTCTATGACAATATACCCTATTAATTTAATTGTTTATTGATTTTTTAATTTAAAAAAATATAAATTGTTAACGCTTTCTTTTACACTGTAACAAACGACATGGGGGTGTATGACAATGGGAGCTGTCAATAAAACAGAGGTGGTTTCACCTGATGTACCACAAAAGAAAAACCTGTTTCAAAAAATATGGACAAGGGAAATCGGTGTGATACCTCTGCCATTATATACAGTTTTAGCAGTTATTATTATTCTTTCAGCTTATTACAATGAGCTGCCGGCAAACATGCTTGGCGGTTTTGCCATCATTATGATACTGGGTGTTTTTCTCGGAGATATCGGCCAGCGCATTCCGATTTTAAAAGATATCGGCGGACCGGCTATTTTGTCTCTGTTTGTTCCTTCTTTTTTGGTGTTTTTTAAGGTGTTAAACCCCGCCTCTTTAGACGCGGTTACAAATTTAATGAAAACATCGAATTTCCTTTATTTCTATATTGCTTGTCTTGTTGTAGGAAGTATCCTCGGCATGAACCGAATAGTATTGATCCAGGGATTTATCAGAATGTTCGTCCCTTTGGTCGCCGGTACGCTTGCTGCGGTGGCTGCGGGTGTGCTTGTCGGTTTGATTTTTGGCTACAGCGTGTACGACTCCTTTTTCTTTGTGGTCGTTCCGATTATTGCCGGGGGAATAGGTGAAGGAATTTTACCTCTCTCGCTTGCGTACTCGCAAATCTTGGGTTCTTCAGCCGATGTATACGTGTCTCAGCTTGTGCCGGCTGCGATCATCGGAAACGTTGTCGCCATCATCTGTGCAGCTTTGATGAAAAAATTAGGCGAAAAACGACCGGAGCTTAACGGCAATGGGCGCCTCGTGAAGTCGAAGCAAGCAAATGATATCTTCAACCAGAAGGAAGTTGAAGCAAAAATAGATTTTAAACTAATGGGTGCAGGTGTTCTGCTTGCCTGTACATTCTTTATCTTCGGTGGATTATTAGAAAAATTCATTTTCATTCCCGGCGCGATTTTAATGATCATTTCGGCAGCGGCAGTGAAATATGCGAATATCCTGCCGAAAAAGATGGAAGATGGAGCTTATCAGCTTTACAAATTTATTTCTTCAAGCTTTACATGGCCTCTTATGGTAGGCCTCGGTATTTTGTTTATTCCGTTAGATGACGTAGCGTCTGTGATTTCGATTCCATTTGTTATCATCTGTATCTCAGTAGTCGTTGCCATGATTACTTCGGGATATTTTGTGGGCAAGCTGATGAACATGTACCCTGTCGAATCTGCAATTGTCACCTGCTGTCACAGCGGACTCGGCGGAACAGGAGATGTCGCGATTTTGTCCGCTTCAGGAAGAATGGGCCTTATGCCTTTCGCTCAAATCTCAACCCGTCTCGGCGGAGCGGGAACAGTCATCTCAGCAACGATCTTACTGCGCTTTTTCACTTCATAGTATACCGGAAAAGAGTTCTGCCCTTACGGCAGAACTCTTTTTTATCGTGTGACAATCCTCATATACTCCCGCGGCTCGAATGGAATATGCTGAGATTCCGTTTCTTTTATCTCATCTGTCAGATGCTCTGCAAGAAAAAATCGTTCCCATTCATCCACACTTGTGAATGAGCGTCGACCTTCATATTTATTCATGATGAATGTTCCCGCTGTGATCGAACAAAATAAGAGTGAACATACGGCGGCTTTTCTTCTCATCTTATCAGCTCCCTGTTAACAGCATGAGCCAGGGCCAAATTGAATATACAAAGAGACTGATTTTTGTTAAACTTAATTTGAGTTCAAAAGACCTTATAAACCTCATTTTCTCGCATTGAATCATGACATTCGTATAAAATGTGCGTTATAATTTGGACTGGGTCGTTTGACCGTTTATTCTTACGATTTATTTATACATAGAGCCATACGCCAATTGAGAAAGACAGAAGGAGGTCTTATTTTTTGCAGCTATTACATTTCGCTATTTTATCGCCTTTTTTATTCGCTTTTTTCATTCCCTTTTTTGCAAAATATGCAAAAAAAATTCATACAGGCTGGTTTGTATTAGTCCTTCCCGTTTTGCTGTTTATATACTTTATTCGTATGCTCAGCATCACGATGGCTGGAGAGACAGTCAGGTCCGTATTAGAATGGATTCCGTCATTAGGCATTAACTTTACCGTTTATATAGACGGTCTCGGTTTGCTATTCGCCTTATTGATCACGGGGATCGGAGCTTTGGTAGTCCTGTACAGCATTTTTTACTTATCAAAGGAAAAGGAACAGCTCGGCCCTTTTTATGTCTACTTATTGATGTTTATGGGCGCCATGCTCGGCGTTGTTTTGGTAGACAATGTAATGGTCCTTTATATGTTCTGGGAGCTGACTAGCCTGTCATCGTTTTTATTGATCGGGTATTGGTACAAACGGGAAAAGTCACGCTACGGGGCAACGAAATCATTGTTGATTACTGTATTTGGCGGACTTTGTATGCTTGGGGGCTTTATCCTTCTGTATATCATTACAGATTCCTTCAGTATCAGAGAAATGATTAACCAGGTTCACTTGATTGCGGGTCATGATTTCTTTATTCCTGCGATGATTCTGATTCTATTAGGGGCATTTACCAAATCAGCACAGTTTCCATTTTACATCTGGCTGCCGGATGCCATGGAAGCGCCAACCCCTGTCAGCGCCTATCTTCATTCCGCTACTATGGTAAAGGCGGGCATTTATGTCATTGCAAGATTCAGTCCTGTTTTCGCCTTTTCTTCTGAGTGGTTTTGGATTGTGTCTCTTACCGGAATCATTACCATGGTATGGGGCTCGTTCCATGCTGTGAAACAAACTGATTTAAAAGCGATTTTGGCCTTTTCCACAGTCAGCCAGCTTGGAATGGTCGTGTCCATGCTCGGGGCCGGTGCAGCCGCTCTGCATTATGACAACACAGAGTACTATACGGTCGCAACAATGACCGCAATCTTTCATTTGATCAACCATGCCACATTTAAAGGAAGTTTATTTATGGCAGCCGGGATCATTGATCATGAAACGGGTACAAGAGATATACGCAGGTTGGGCGGTCTGATGGCCATTATGCCGATCACCTTCACTATTTCTCTGATCGGAACGTTTTCAATGGCCGGCCTTCCGCCATTTAACGGGTTCTTGAGTAAAGAAATGTTTTTTACAAGTATGCTTCGGGTAACTCATGTTGACCTATTTAATGTCCAGACATGGGGAGTGCTTTTCCCTGTACTCGCTTGGATCGGTAGTGTCTTTACATTTATCTACAGCATGAAACTGCTGTTTCAAACGTTCAGGGGCAGCTATCAGCCGGACAAGCTTGAGAAAAAAGCACATGAGGCTCCGATCGGCATGCTGATTTCACCTGTTATTCTTGTCGCGTTTGCGGTGAGCCTGTTCTTCTTTCCGAATATATTGTCCTACAGCGTGATAGAGCCGGCGGTGAGTTCGATTTATCCGACTCTCCTGGACAGCCATGAAAAATTTCATGTTCATATCTCGCAATGGCATGGATTTACTGCCGAGGTATTTATGACACTAGGCATTATTGTCATCGGAACGGCCGGATACTTGACCTTATCGAAGTGGAAAGGCATTTATCAGCTATTTCCCGAAAAGCTCACGCTGAACCGGCTTTACGACAAGCTGACAATCGGGATGGAAAAAGGGTCGTATCAAGTGACAAAACGGTATATGACCGGATTTTTAAGAGATTATTTGCTGTATGTATTTGCGGCTTTTATCATTCTGATGGGGTCGGCTCTCGTCTTTAAAGGCGGATTTTCGTTTTCGACAGAAGGAACTGCAAAAATCGGGGTATATGAAATCATTCTTTCAGTTGTCATGATCAGCGCAACCGCGGCGACTGTATTCGCCAAATCAAGATTAACTGCCATTATTTCGCTCGGGGTCGTCGGTTATACCCTTGCGCTGTTTTTTGTGATTTTCAGAGCGCCGGATTTAGCATTGACACAGCTTGTCATCGAAACGATTTCTGTTGCGCTGTTTCTTCTTTGCTTCTATCATTTGCCGAAACTCCGATGGAAAAAGAAAACAAGAACGTTCCGCCTGAACAATTTTATCATCAGCTTAGGAGTCGGCATCATCGTCACTCTGCTTGGCATCGCATCTTCAAGCCAGCGGACAAAAGACAGCATCGCTTCCTTTTTCACAAAACACAGCCATGATCTTGGCGGAGGAGACAATGTAGTCAATGTCATCCTGGTTGATTTCAGGGGCTTTGATACGATGTTCGAAATTACGGTATTGACGATTGCCGCTCTCGGCATCTACGGCATGATCAAAATAAAAGTGAATGAGGAGGGGAAAAGCGTTGAACCAAGAGAAGACAAATGACATGATATTGCAAACCGTAACAAAACTCGTATCCTTTATTATTTTGCTTTTCTCTTTCTATTTGTTTTTATCAGGGCATAATGCGCCTGGCGGAGGATTTGTCGGCGGGCTGATTACCTCGTCTTCTATCGTCCTTTTACTCTTGGCCTACGATTTAAAAACAGTAAAGGCCATTTTGCCGGTAAATTTCATTTATGTGGCGGGTACGGGACTTCTCATCGCGATTTTAACAGGTGCGGGGGCTTTCGTTTTCGGCGCCCCTTTCCTCTCCCATACGTTCGGGTATTTTCATTTGCCGTTTCTCGGCAAAACTGAACTGGCGACAGCCACGCTGTTTGATTTAGGTGTTTATCTTGTTGTTGTCGGTGTGACGATGACCATTATTCAGACGATTGGAGAGGAAGAATAATGGAAATCTTAATGGCTGTAATTGCCGGAATTATATTTATGGCGGCAACCTATTTGCTGCTCTCTAAAAGCCTGCTCCGGGTGATTATCGGAACGGCGCTTTTGAGTCATGGCGTACACTTGCTGCTTCTTACCATGGGCGGCTTAAAGAAAGGCGCTCCGCCGGTTTTAAGCGAGCATGCGAAGG
The DNA here is from genome assembly GCF_001584335.1 of Bacillus atrophaeus. Taxonomy (GTDB): domain Bacteria; phylum Bacillota; class Bacilli; order Bacillales; family Bacillaceae; genus Bacillus; species Bacillus atrophaeus. The sequence goes on along the minus strand of NZ_LSBB01000001.1, from coordinate 945,587 downwards.
CATTTGTTGATCCGCTTCCGCAAGCCTTGATTTTGACGGCTATCGTCATTTCATTCGGCGTTACCTCCTTTATCCTCGTTATGGCCTTTCGAGCCTATCAGGAATTGCATACAGATGATATGGATCAAATGAGGGGAAATGATCAACATGAATAATTTTGTTATTTTACCAATTCTTATTCCGCTGCTGGCGGCAGTAGCGCTGATTTTTATGAACAAGCGCATTATGCTCACACGGGTCTTCAGCGCGGCGGCTTCTGTTCTTGCGATTGTCATCAGCGCAATCCTCGTTCAGACCGTTTTTACAAAAGGGGTCCAAACGCTGAATCTCGGCGGCTGGAAAGCGCCTTACGGCATTGTGCTTGCCGCAGACCAGTTTGCCAGCCTGCTTGTATTAACAACAGCCGTCATCGGCCTGTTGATTGTCCTCTATTCGTACCGTTCAATCGGCGAAAAACGGGAGCGCTCATTCTATTATTCCGGTGTGCAATTTTTGCTTGCCGGTGTCAGCGGGGCGTTTTTAACAGGCGATTTATTTAACATGTATGTATTTTTTGAGCTTTTGCTTATTGCATCCTATATGCTGATCGTTCTCGGAGGAACAAAGATCCAGCTTAGAGAATCGTTAAAGTATATTGTGTTTAACATTGTGTCATCCGCACTTTTCGTCATCGGTGTCGGCTTTCTGTACGCTGTGACAGGGACGTTAAATATGGCGGATCTGAGTGTAAAAATCAGTGAATCGGGCCAAACGGGACTGATTACTGTGATCGGCGTTCTTTTTCTCATCGTGTTTGGTCTCAAAGGCGGGATCTTCCCATTCTATTTTTGGCTGCCGGGATCTTATTATGCGCCTCCGACCGCGATTGCCGCTTTGTTCGGCGCTTTGCTGACAAAGGTCGGCTTATATGCCATTACGAGGGTATTTACGCTCATTTTCATCCACGATACCCAATTTACCCATCAGCTCATGATGTGGCTTGCGGCTCTTACGATTTTATTCGGGGTCATCGGCTCAATCGCCTATTCTGATGTGATGAAAATTGTCATTTATAATATTATTACGGCGGTTGGCGTCATTTTATTTGGGATTGCGGTCAATACACCCGCTTCGATTCAAGGCGCGATTTACTACTTAATCCACGATATGTTGATTAAAGGCGCGTTATTTATGCTGGCGGGCACGCTGATCACGCTGACAGGCACGGCCAGCCTTCATAAAATGAGCGGACTGATTAAGAGGTATCCGGTTCTCGGCTGGATGTTTTTAATATCCGCTGTCTCTCTCGCGGGAATCCCGCCGTTCAGCGGGTTTGTCGGTAAGTTTAAAATTGCGGAAGGCGGTTTTGCCCAAGGGGAATTTGTGATATCCATACTGGTCTTATTGTCCAGCCTGCTCGTTCTGTACTCGGTCCTGAAAATCTTCATGTATGCTTTTTGGGGAGAAGAAAAAGAAACGCCAAATCAGGAAAAACGAACAGCAAAGGGACTGCTTTATCCGGCAGCGGTATTCCTCCTATTGTCCCTTCTTTTCGGACTCGGAACAGAGTATGTGTCACCTTACGTCAACCAGGCGGCAGAAACATTACTGAATCCGGAAAAATATATTGAAGCTGTTTTGAAGGAGTAGATGGCATGGCTTTTCAACTTTTATTAAATGTTCTTCTCGCTTTTTGCTGGATGCTGCTAAGTAATGATGCGAGCGCCGTCAGCTTCGTAACGGGGTTTGTGTTAGGCATGGTGTCGCTCTTTTTCTTCAGGCGCTTCTTTGCCCACCCATTCTACCTGTGGAAGCTGTGGGCTGTCATCAAACTCGTTCTGATATTCATAAAAGAATTGTACCTTGCCAATGTCAGTGTGTTAAAAACGATTATAAAGCCGAAACTCAACATACGGCCTGGGATATTCGCGTTTAAAACAGAGTTAACGGAGGATTGGGAGATCACTTTGCTTTCTCTGCTTATTACCTTAACGCCGGGTACACTTGTGATGGATATTTCCGATGATGGAGACATTCTTTATATCCATGCGATGGATATCGAAGATGCTGAAAAAGCGATACACGACATCCGCGTTTCTTTTGAAAAAGCAATTCAGGAGGTGAGCCGCTGATGCTTACTGTCATTCTTCAGATTTCACTCGGCATTATGGCGGTTTCGACTCTTCTTTATGTCATCCGGGTCATCAAAGGGCCGTCTGTGCCAGACCGGGTGATTGCGCTTGATGCAATCGGCATCAACCTGATTGCCATTACGGCGCTCGTCTCCATTTTGCTGCGCACGAGCGTGTTTTTGGATATTATTTTGCTATTAGGCATTCTGTCTTTTATCGGAACAATCGCATTTTCTAAATTCTTGGAAAAAGGGGAGATTATCGAAAATGATCGAGATCGCTGAATGGATTGTGGCCATCTTTATTCTTATGGGATCTCTCATCTGTCTTGTCGCTTCCTTCGGGACGCTCCGGCTGCCGGATATGTATACGCGGTCCCATGCCGCCTCAAAAGGATCGACACTCGGTGTGAATGTGATTTTGCTAGGAGTATTTTTCTTTTTGTGGTTTATAACGGGAGAAATATCGATTAAAATTCTGCTCGGCATTTTATTCATCTTTATCACAGCGCCTGTCGGCGGACACTTAATCTGCCGTGCCGCGTATAATTCGGGCGTCAAGCTGGATAAAAGAAGTGTGCAGGATGATTACGAGGGAATCAGGAACTTTGTGATTAAACGAAAAGAGGATTCATACTTATAAAAGTGAGCAGCCGGACTGGCAGAGTTCCGGCTGTTTTTCTATTTCGTAATGACAGCCATCGTGCATCGGGAGATACAAATGAGTCTCTCCTCGTCATCATAAATGTTGATGACGTACACAATTGTCGTTCTGCCTTTATGAACGGGCTCAGCTATCGCTTTCACCGTTCCTTTGTTTACAGCTTTCAAATGATTCGCATTAATCTCCAGACCCACACATGCCTGAGTATCTTGGTCGATCAAATGCTGTGCTCCCACGCTTGCCGCTGTTTCCGCCAGTGCGGCTGACGCACCTCCATGCAGGTAGCCAAACGGCTGCACCGTACGATGGTCAACGGGCATTATGCAAACACACCTCTCCGCCGTGCTCTCCGTAATCTCAATGCCCAGCGCTTCAAGCAATGTATGTTTCATATCCATTACGTTAACTCCCTTTTTTAAAGTACGCCATCCGATTTTGCGATCAGTACCGCTTCCGTCCGGGAACCGACGTTCAGTTTGTTGAAAATGGACGTCAGGCTGTATTCAATCGAACGCTTGCTCAGATGGAGCGCGTCAGCTATTTCCTGATTGGTAAATCCCTTTTCTACCTCTTGAAGAATAAGACATTCTCTTGGCGTCAGAACATCTTGATCATTTTGCGAAGCGGCAGCAGGTTTTGTTTTTTGATGAGTGACCAACTGTTTAAAATAAGAAAAATCCACTAAAATTTCATCATTGAGCACATGATATATGTATTGCGTAATCTTTTCTTTTGATTCGGTCTTGCTGATCGCGCCGTGCAGCCCCGCACGAATGGCCTCCTCAAAATAATCCTCCACTTCATAGCCGGTATAAACAATGATTTTGCAGAGAGGATTCTCTTTTAAAATCTTTTTAGAAAGCTCCATCCCGTTGATTTCACCTAGATTTAAATCCATTAAGATGAGATCATAAGCCGCAAAATCATGATTATGAACAAAATGTTCACTGGCATCAGGACTGAGACAATCGACAGAAAGATTTGCATCTGTTTCCAGAATTGTCTTGGTGCCTTCCATGACAGCCGGATGGTCATCAATCACAAGTATCTTTTTCATGTTTTCCTCCCTTTTACTCATTCATTTCCATTTTATAAAAAAGACTTGGCTTGTGCCAAGTCGATTCCGTTATAAATCCATTACAATTCCATTTCAATATCGGCTCGCAATCCATTTCCTACGCTTGTATCGATCCGAAGATGCCCGTCTAACGCACGAACCCGCTCTTTAATGCCTGAAAGCCCCATACTCATCGATTGTTCATTCAATTTTTCCTTATCAAAGCCAACGCCGTCATCCTCATAATGAAGAACGATTTTATTTTGAAAACTGATCAGCATAATCAGCACCTCGCCGGCTTGGGAATGCTTCATGGCATTTGATAAAAACTCTTGAATAATCCGGTACAAATTCAGCTGAGAATCCAGATCGAGCGATGCCGTAAACCTTCCCGTATTCAGCCGAATATGAAACGGCGCGCTTTCCTGCTGCTGCGCAACAAGCTTTGACAGCGCCTTTACCAATCCCAAATCATACAAGAGCTGCGGCCGCAATTCATGGCACGTCTCCCTCGTCATCAAAATCACATCAGACATCTGCTGATTCATTTGCACCAGCTTGTCCTGCACCTCATTCTTACAAGGATCTTCCTTCTTAAAATCAGCAAGAAACAGCTCGCATTGCCGTTTTAAGGAGATCAAATCCTGAAGAACGGAGTCATGGAGGTCACGCGCCAGGTCGGATCGTTGTTTTTCTTCGATAGTGTACATCAGTTTTTTGAGCCAGACTGGGTTTGATTCTTGTTGTTTTATTTCTTCTAAATGACTCATCAGTTCTTCAATTTTCATGACGTTTTCAATCGAGACATTTGTATAAAAAGCCAATGTTTTAAGCCAAGAAATTTCTTCAAGCGTGAGACGGGGAGTATTCATTTTAGATAAGCAAAGTATAACAAATGATTTACCACCGCGCTCACCTATCTTCATGACAAAACCGTTATTAAATTCAACGATTTTCCCAATTTCAGATATTACTTTACTAAATTGTTTTTGATAGATATCATGATATGAATGTAAGTTTACTTCCTCGTATGGTTTTATATTCCCATCAAATGTAACTTCATATATATGGGCTCGGCTTACAAGTAAAACCTCAAGAATGGTAGTTTTTAGTTCTCCAAATACCTGCGTTACAGAAGATGAGTCTCTAATTAGTTGTGTAAATTTATATACACTGTCTTAATAATTAAACTTTTCAGAGACCCTTTTTAATCTAAACCTAAAATCCAGCACTTCTTTATAATAAAAAACTGCAAGCATAATAATGTAAATTAACAAAGTTAGTTTAATATTATAATAATCACTTTCCGGGCTACGAAATAACTCGATTGTAGAAATTAGAATAATTGTTGGAGTTAGAGCTAAAAAACCATAGTATTTTAATCTGCTTAAAATAAAATCAATATTATAAATTTTATTTGTCATAAATTGATAAACCAAAGAAAATGGTATAAGCAACATAAATGAAGCAGATAAAAATGAAGAAACATAATGCGCATTTAAGAAAACATAAGGTATCAGATATAAACACAAGAACGGCGAAAATGAAAAGATATTAATTATCGCAAGAATTTTTATAATATGTGCTTGTTCAGTATCTTTATTTTTCATTAAAATAAGAACGAAATAAATACCTACTATTATGAATAAAATAAAAAACGAAAGTAGATTTAGTTTAGGCACATAATCTCTGAAAAAAAGATAAGAACGAAACAGTTCACATACTACATTTATTGCAGGAATCAAATACAAAATAAAAACTTTTTTACTAAATAATATAGTGCCTAACTCTTTAAAATATTGATAAAGAAAGAGAAGATAGTTAAGCGGCACAGATATTAATGTTAATACCATCATACATCTGCTAAGTAAATCTCCCTTAGTAGATCCTCCCGCACTTATAAATGCAATAGAGGCTGATAATAGAAAAACGATTAATATTAAAGCCGATAGTAAATTCTTTGATTCATTTATTTTCAATATAAATAAACAACAAAATAAACAAACAGCATAAAATATTAATGGTATTAAATAGGTAGAAAAATTCTTATCATTTAATAAAGTCAGCTTAAGCTCAACATTCTTGCCATCTCTCTCCACAATCATTGAGCTCACATTTTTCAGTTTATTCATTTTTATTTCATTTGGATTTATATTGCTATTATTAATACGTTTTACAATATCGCCTTTTTGTATACCGCTGTAATAAGCCATTGTATAATCTTCTACATTCGTGATTACAACGTCACTTTTTTTATTTTTAGAAACAGATGCTCCAACTAACAAATTATTATTACTAATATAAGTTAAATATATTACATATACCAAGCTCATCAAAACTAACAGAATAGAAATTTTATTATATCTAGCCTTCATTTAAGCCTCAGTACTTCCAATCGACATTTGAATAAATTTCAAAGCCTTTAAAACCGTTTATAATACTTTCAATTTGATCTTTATCCACACCCAATAGACATGCATTGCCTTCCATAACTTCTCTTAAAACATGTGGGTATCTAACTAAATATCCAACCATTTCTTGCATATTATATCCCCTCCTTTATTTGATCATAACTGACAACAATTTTTGTATTTTATAATTTTCTAATTTCAAATGCGAAATTTCTTTTTTAATTTTCTGAAGAGATAAATGTTTCATCACAAGTAAATATTGTATTACTCCGGCTTCAGTTAATTTTTGTTTTAAAATTTTAGTATTCATTGAAACAAACACATCTGGATTTTCATATAAACGCAGAAGTTCTACTGATTCTTCATTAAAACGCTTATTCAAATATAAGTATGCCAATGTATTTTTTTTCTGAACAAAATCGTTATTTAAGTAAAATAAACCTTGGTAATCATTTTCGATTTGTGAAATAATGCCGAGCTCATAAGAATAAGACACAACGATTGGATCGATTTTTCCAGTCGCAAGCATTACTCCCATAACACATGGCAGTGCTGTTAGCGAACCCGATTTATTTTTAATCATTTCAAGACATTCTTCTTCTGTTTGCGGAGCATTAACGATGTCATCATGCTGGCCTTGAATAGATTTTAATGCAAAATTCAATATCTCTTGTGAAAATTGAGGATCATGACTGGATTGACTCATAATTTGTATACTTAGCGTATAAAGAGCAGTCACTGAATTTAAAGAAATAGGCAAGTCTATCTTCATCCATTCAGCATTTAAGTTATCTCTATCCTCTAAGTCATCATAAATATCAAATGACAATATTAACAATTCAATTCCGGCAGCTAACAGTTCAATTGCCTTCTCGTCCTGTCCATTGAAAGCTTGATAATGATGAAAAGCCAATTCAGCAAACTCAAACGTACCTTTGGATTCAATAAAATTTTGAAGATATCGATTCAAATCCTCATTAAATATCTTTTGGCTTACAATCTCCTTCATTTTCATCTTGATCAGAGTAGTATCTAAACACATTTGCTCAATAACGACTTCCCCCTCCCATTCCATTTTACTAAATGGCGCCCAGGTTGGACAGCGGGTTTTTCGTTTTTTAACAATCATATAATACTTTATCCTTTTATTGTATGGGAAAGCACAAAAAAAAGACTTGTTTCCAAGTCTTTTTCACGAAATTTTCATTGCATATGTGAATTTATCGAGCTGATCAATGCTTTTGTTAATGTTTCGTAATGAATCTGTCGTTTCTTTGATATCAAGTTCGAGTCGGAATAATAATTGTTTTACTTCTTCAAGTTTTTTCTTTTCCACCGTTTCCACACTCCTTTTTTTGAAAGATCAATGAATTGTGTATGGTGAACGAGTCCTAGGTATTTGATCTGTTATTAATAGTGTAAACGGTTTTGCGTTATTTTTCACCGAAAAGTATGCAAAAAGTCTATGCGTGACACCGCAAATATCAATAGGTCAATATTCACTAATTGCTCATAAAGAGAACGGGACTATTGCTCTAAGTTTATAAGCAAATGTTTTGAATGGATATTGCAGAAAATCTTGCCCCCATTGGTTTTTCAGTGTTTTCTCAATTCTTCCACCAAGACTATAGTCCTTTGCGTTTCTTTTTCAAAATTCGATACGCCGACATGAATGATTCCTGACCGACAAACACCGAAAAGACCGCAACTCAGGTTGGGGCCTTTTTGCATTGTCATATCTTTTATGGCAGGGTCTATACTAATATAGACGATACCCTTCGAGAAGAGGTGCCGAATGAGATACCCCATTCCCTGTTATCATGTGAATCCATCAGCTGTCCGCCTATATAGAGACGCTTCTTGGCGTCCGCCCGCTTATCCGTCAGTGAATACAGCATCCTTTATTCGCTCCGCAAAAGACGCTGCGGGGCTGCTTGCGGATGCCCAGCTTGTAATTTATGGCATTGCGGCCTCACCCGAACTGTCACGCCGCATTATCGCCGCTGCGCAGGAGTCTAAAACAGAAACTGTGAAACGGCTGATTCGGCAAACAGGCGTGAAAAGCAATCTTGATGTCTCCTTTAATCCAGATGGGATTCATATCAGCCTGCTTCATTCGCGCAGCCGTTTTGTTGTTGCACTGCAGTGGTCGTAAGCAGAACGTAATACAATTTTAACCCTTTTCGCCCATAAGCTTATCGCACCACTCTATGGCTTCCAGATAACATTTATATGCATCTTCTCTGTTTAGTTCACGGTATATTTCTTCGCAGCTGTCCCATTTGTTGCACTCTATCAGCTTCGCCAGCTTAAGAATGTTATAATAATCATTTTCGTGCCCCAGCAAAGCTTGTCCGACCTCGTCCATTAATGGCAGTTCTTTCACGATATCTTCTATTTCTCTATGCAGCAGTGTGTCTATTAAAGAAAACATTCCGATCAGCATATATGAGGATGGATGCGGGCGGGCTGTTTTTTTTGCGAGCAGTTCGCAGAGCTTTGCTCTCATTAAAGAGATTTTAATAACCTCATGTTTGCTTGAATTTCCTTTTTTCTTTAAATCTTTAAAAGAAAGAATATACACCCATCTTTTTATTTCATTAAAGCCAAGCAGCATAATGGCCTGCTTGATGCTTTCGATTTTTTGGGTCAAGCGGGTGTGCGATGAATTTAAGAACTTTAATATTTGATAGGATAATGATAAATCCCGTTCTATGTATTCTGTGACACGCTGTATATTGGGCTGTTCCTTGCTCAATTCATTCAGCAGCTCGTAATATGAGTGAAAATGAAACGACAGATCATGTCCGCAGATCACGCGCGGTTCACTGAAAAAGTACCCTTGAAACAAATGAAAGCCGTCTGCCGCAGCCTGCTCATACTCTTTGCGGGTCTCCACTTTTTCCGCTAAAAAGCTCAGCCCTTTGGATCTATAGGTCTGCATAATTTTTTTTCGTTCCACTCGCGATGTCTTTAAAAAGTCTATTTTTAAGATATCAATATATTGCATCATCTTGTGCAGCAGTTGTTCATCCGTTGGGTTTATGGTATAAAAATCATCCAGCGCTAAGGTATACCCCATTTTTTTCAGCTGTCTGCATCTTGAGATCAAAGCCGGGGTGATCGGAATATCTTCAAGAATTTCAACGACGAGCTGATTCGGATTGAAGGAGGTGGGGAGATCTGAAAACATCAGGCTTTCGGTAAAGTTTACAAAGCTGCGTTTTCCTTCTGTCAGCTTCTCAATCCCGATGTTTAAAAAACTGTTAATGATTAAATCGGTTGTTGCTTGATCGCCGTCTGCGGCCGAGTAAACATTCTCTTCACTCTCTCTGTATAGAAGTTCATAAGCGACAACCTGTTCTTTTATATTAAAAATAGGCTGTCTTGCAACAAACACCCTCATTGATTTATCCTCCTTAGCATAGGCGCATTCCTTCAATCTTAAGTATATCAAATAAATTGGCGAATCTTGTCTAAATATGAAAAATAATATTCAAATCAAAAACAGACCTTTCCGCGTCAGAAAGGTCTGTTTCATACTTATTCAAGCTCTTCATCAAGTTTGCTTTTCACTTCATGAATGCGCTGCATTTTATTGCTCCAGCACTCTTCACTCAAGTCGACCGGATATTCTTCCGGCTTGCTGATTCTCTTATATTCTTCCCACAAAAGCTTAAGATTGTCTTGTGCATATTGCTGGATGTCCGTAATTTCGGGGTTTTCATAGCAAAGGACGCCCTTGTCAAAAATTTGTTCATGAAGGTCTTTCGCGTAAAAGTTCGTAACGAATTTGCTGATGAACGTGTGAACCGGATGAAACATCTTCAGCCGCTTCTGATCATTCACCTGCTCGTCGTAAAGCGCCAGATAATCTCCTTCAGAATGGTGATTCAATTTATTGATGATGCGGTATACTTTCTTTCTTCCCGGTGTGGTCACTTTTTCCGGATTTGAAGAGATTTTGATCGTATCGACCATTTTACCGTCTTCTTCAATCGAAACAAGCTTATACACCGCGCCAAGAGCCGGCTGATCATAAGCTGTAATGAGCTTCGTGCCGATTCCCCAGATATCAATCCGTGCTCCTTGTGATTTAAGGTTCAAAATGGTATGTTCATCCAGATCACTTGAAGCTACGACTTTAGCTTCCGGAAATCCCGCTTCATCAAGCATCGCCCGCGCTTTTTTTGAAAGGTAAGCCAAATCGCCGCTGTCGAGGCGGATGCCGATAAAGTTAATGCGGTCTCCGAATTCCTTTGCCACCTTGATCGCGTTCGGCATTCCTGAACGGATCGTATCATAGGTATCCACTAAAAATACGCAGTCTTTATGGGTCTCCGCATATTTTTTAAAAGCGGTGTACTCATCACGATAGGCCTGGACAAGTGCGTGTGCGTGTGTGCCCGAAACCGGGATATTAAAGCGCTTACCGGCTCTGACATTGCTTGTTGCGCTAAATCCGCCGATCAGGGCCGCTCTCGCTCCCCACATGGCCGCATCCATTTCATGCGCCCGTCTCGTGCCGAATTCGAGGGCCTCTTCATTGCCTACGACGCCTTTAATCCGCGCTGCTTTTGTAGCAATTAATGTTTGGTAATTCACAATGTTGAGCAAAGCCGTTTCAATCAACTGGGCTTCGACAAGAGACGCTTCCACACGCATGATCGGCTCATTGTTAAAAACAAGCTCGCCTTCTTTCATGGAATAAAGCGAACCCGTAAACGTCAAGCCGCGCAAATACTCGATAAAATCTTCTTCGTACCCAAGCTCCAGTCTTAAATAATTGAGATCGCTCTCGGTAAACTTGAAATTTTCCAGGTATTCAATCGCTTTTTCTAGTCCGGCAAACACTGCATAACCGTTTTCAAACGGAAGCTTTCTGAAAAAAAGCTCAAAAATCGCTTTCTTTTCATGAATGCCGTCTCTCCAATACGTTTCCGCCATATTAATTTGATAAAGATCTGTATGTAATGACAAACTGTCATCTTTAAAACCATGCTCCACCAATTTATTTCCCCTTCCTTACTCTGCCACTTTCGCTCCGATGCTATTTGCAAAATGGGAAAGAGCCCAAGTGTGCCCTTCAGGATTAAAGCTTGCGACAGCATGTTTGTGAACAACAATCCGAAAGCCCTTGTTGTACGCATCGACAGCTGTGTGCAACACACATATATCGGTGCAGACTCCGGCTAAGTGCACCTCTTCAATCTGCCGCTCACGCAGTTTCAGCTCTAAATCGGTACCCGCAAAAGCAGAATATCTCGTTTTTTCCATATAGTATACATTTTTTTCGTTCTCATGTTTCTGATAAACAGGCAATAGCTTTCCGAACAGCTCTTTTCCTTCCGTTCCGTTTACGTTATGCGGAGGAAAAAGCCGGGTTTCCGGATGATATGCATCATCTTCTTCATGTGAATCTACGGCAAAAACGACGTATTCACCATTTTTTATAAAGGCCGCTGTCAAACTGACGATTTCATCTTCAATCAATCTGCCTGGCTCTCCGCAAGTCAATTTGCCGCCGCTTGCAACAAAGTCATTCGTATAATCAATACAAATAAGTGCTTTTTTCATAGCCGGCCTCCCCGCCATCGGTATGAGAACATTATATCTTATCTACAGTTGTAAGTGAATTGGCAACTGAAAAATCAGTAAAAAGACAAACCGTAAGTTTGCCTCTTTCAGGTTTTCAGAACCGACCGTTTAAAAATATCGTCCTGAACATATATGGCATCTCGATTAATCGCCTGTTGCTCAACAATGACGAGGCCTAAAGGCGTATTGAAATGCAGGTCTGATATGATAGAAAAATGCATGCCATTCTGGCGGGCCATCTTCATATACGGAGAATAAGCCGTATAATTCAGCTCACCATTTATTAATAGAGACGCTCCTTTATTTTTCTGAATCGCCTGCCTCACTTCTTCGTAGGGTTTGCTCCTCAGAACCTGTCCTTTCGTTAACGCAATAATGACTCTTTCCCGAAGTGAGCCTAAAAATAAGTGCCGTTCATCAGGTTTTGTTTCCAAAGGCCCATACATCCCCTGCTGCAAATAGAGATCAATTGTTTCGTCGCTCAAAAGCCCGTCCTCCTGGTTCAGATAACATGATGTGTGACCGGCATGATGCCGGACTCAATGATTCGAAATCAATATAGCCCACAGACAAGACCGCTTGGCATGTCAGCCCCGCCCTCAGTACTCCCCGATAAGGAGTATTCCCTCGTGCGGCGGAGGCTAAACTGATCTGCGGAATGCTTGTCCGCCTGATTACATTTCAGTTACCCAATGAATGATTTTTTTCGTCAATTCTAAAGCCGGCTCTTCTTCTGTCAGACGCCGTAATGACACCTCCAGCCTTTCAGAAAGAGAGGCTTTCTCTTCTTCATATGAGATGATTGTGCTCCATTCCAGCTGGGGAACGGCGACAAGTGTATGAAATTCTTTTTTATTTTCATGAAGATAGACGTCGCCGATCATGCCGATTTGTGCAATGATGTTTGCTTTTCTGATTTTCATAAGACTGCTCCTCTAATAAAAGACTATTCATATTATACTATAAAAAAGCAACAGCCTCTTATCAAGGCTGTTACCCGTTAAAAGATATTGTCTCGTCAATCACATCGGCGTCGCTGTAATATGTTTTGCTGTAACGGTTGTTTACTTTCATAAAATCACCGCTGTGAAACGCACCGGATCCCGCGCCTGTTTGATCAACGCTTTTGGGGGAAATGGCAAAAACATCGCCGAAGCTTGCCGCGGCATCTCCGGTTAATGACATGATATAGATCGGCCCTACAATTGCAGGCATACACACACCTCCCGCGCTTATTTCAAGCATCATATGCGGATGGGCTGAAAAGGTGCCCGCGTCTTATAGGCGTGAATGATCCGCTTCAAGCTTAGATCGCTGGCGAAGCTTAATGAGCCGGACAATATTCAGGAAAAACGCCTTTAACACGGCGTAAACCGGCACAGCCAAAATCATGCCGAGAATACCGCCAAAGCTTCCGGCCCCGATTAACAAAAGGATAATCGTTAATGGATGGGTATTCAGTCTTTTTCCGATAACAAGCGGTGACAGAAGATTGCCGTCAAGCTGCTGAACGACCACTACAACAATGATCGCAAAAAGCGCTCTAGCCGGTGAATCCATCAGCCCGATGATGACTGCGGGAGCCGCACCGAGAAATGGCCCGACATACGGAATAATATTAGTGACTGCCATGACGAGTCCGAGAATCAAAGCATACGGCAGACCAATAATGGAATAACCGATAAAGCAAGCGGTTCCGACAAAAAGACAGATCAGCAGCTGGCCTTGGAAATAAGCAGCCAGCGTATCGTATAAGTCTTTAAAAATCTTCATTCCCTCCGTCCGATAAGAGGCGGGCAATATTTTGACAGCCAAGTGCGGAAAACGATGGCCGTCCTTCAGCATATAAAAAAGGATAAACGGAACAGTGATAATGACAAGCGTGATATTCGTCACTACGCCAAAGACCGCTGACAGGCTTGATGTAATATTTTGCGGCAGGCTCTGGAGAAAACTTGTCAGTGACTGTTCGATTTTTGATATCGACACGTAATCTTGATTCATCATCCATGTAAACCACTGGGAATGGGATAAATCATTTGTTAAGCCCTGAATTTGTTTTATGTATTCAGGAAGATTTCCAAATAATCCGGAGATTTGGGACGTAAGAATAGGCCCGACCGTCGCAAATACAAAAACAAGCAAACCGATAAACAGTAAATAAATCAATAAGATTGATAATGTCCTCGGTATTTTTTTCTCAAGCAGACGGACAACCGGATTGAAAATAAAAAATAAGATCCCTGCAATTAAAATCGGAAAGAACAGCGTAGAGATAAAGATGATAAACGGCTGAAAAATAAATGACACTTTCGTTGATACAAGGATAATGAGCAATACAAATAAGATTTGCAATGTCCAAAAGTGAACTTTCGATTTCAACAAGCTTTTTCCTCCTAGTTTTTTCGATCTTTTCTGATGAAAGATCGGACTGGTACTATGATTGTATCAAAAAAAGGAGGCTGTCAGTACTCCATGTTTTAAAGAGTTCTTTAAGAGCATAGCCATCTATGCAGGATGAGGTGCAAATCGCGTTTCTTTGCGTTATAGCGTGCAACAGAAAAATAGGACATCCCCGGAAAACCGGATCGTCCCTTCTTCCTCTTTCTATGCCGCCTTCCTTTACACTCTTTCGCTGTAATCCGGCATAACGGATACGATTTGCCCGATTCTGACTAAGAAAGCGGAACCGCCGCTGCCTTCAATAATGATATGGTCCGGATTGACTTCTTTCAATTTCCCTCTGACGATTTCTTTTACAGTCTGAACAACGAACCTGGAGCCGATCAGTTTTTGGATAGTTTGATATACGTAAGGATCTACTAAAGACACCAATTGCGGACTTCCCTGATGAGCCATTTCTTTTAGTCCCCTTTATTTCTTGGTTTACCTCAGCATATGCCTCGAATAAGGCATATGACATAGGCAAACCGCCAAGAAATGAAAAGGAAAAGGAAGAGATTCAACGCGGAGACAACTAAGGGCGGGATACATGACGGGAAACGGTGTCGCCGTTGGGTTATGTAAAAGCGGAAGGCCGAAAAAGGCCTATACTGGCTTTGTTATGGGGGATTGGGCTTGGTCGATTAACTGATCAAGCTTTTGAATTTTTTTGAGCGCGGCCGTGTGATCTATTTGACGGTAATGATGATGTCCGCCAGGTTCTTCATCCAGTTCGTCCGCTTTTTTCACAATTTGCTGCAGCGTGTTTTTATCCAACTCGCCTTCAGGCAAATAAGAATCAGTATGAAGCAAAATGGCCAGCGCCACTTCTTTTGCCGCTTTAGGTTCTTCACCAAGCCGAATCAGCAGCTTATGGGCGCGCTCCGCACCTTTGATGGCGTGAATATCATTTCTTCTGTACTTTTCATAATCCCATTCACCGTCTGTGTACCATTCGTAATGTCCGATGTCATGCAGCAGCGCCGCTTTCGCAGCCAAATCAGGACTGACACTCGCTTTTACCGAAAGACGATACGCATGAAAAGCGCAGGCAATCGCATGAGCCACACCGGAACGCTGTAAATATTTTTGTGCAACTGGATGGGTGAAGACATCCATTAATGTAACCTTTCTCATGGAAACCCCTCCTTTATATATTTTTAGAATCCTAACATATCCTGAGAAGAAACTCAATTCTTATGTCACATCATTTTGCCTTATATCCTCATTTCCTATACGGCAAAAAGTATGTTTCAGTCAGTATATGCACCCGACTGGAGAATGATTGGACATAAGCCGGCCCCGAGACTGCCCAATTCTCCATATAAAAAAGAGCGGGATGTCTCCCGCTCTACAACAACTCTTTTATACTATATATACGCCCATTTTCCACTTCATCGCCTAAAAGAGATAACAAGGTGCCTGCGATAAATTCCGGACTGCGCAGGTTTCCTGTCTCATTCAGCTTTTGAAACCGTTCGATGTCATGAAAATCTTTTTTTGATGATGAGCGGATGACCGCCTGCATATCGGTGTCCATGACGCCTGGGGAGAATGAAATCATTTTCACTGGAAGACGTTCGTCCTCTTGTTCATATCCGAATGTTCTCGTAAACATATCCAAACCGGCTTTTGAACTGCAATATGCGCTCCAGCCTTTGTATGGGTTCTTCGCAGCCCCGGATGAGATGTTTACGATCGTTTTCTCACCCTCAAATGTGCTAAAGCGTTTTGTGAACATCTGGCTTAGCAGCACGGGAGCTGTCAGGTTGAGATCATAGTGGCGCTGCAGTTCTTCCAGCGACGCTTCTCCGGCCCTTTTAATCGGCGTGACCATTCCGGCGTTGTTGATCAGTGTGACGGCGGAGAAGTCATCAGGCTGTATGGATTGAAGCAGCGTGTTAAATTGATGCTCCGCTTCCTGAAGATTCGTCAGGTCGATTTGATGCTGTGAGAGCCTCTCATGGCTGATCCTGCTTTCCGATCTGGATAAGGCATGCACCTTGTGGCCTTTTTCTAAAGCTTGTTGCGCAATCGCTTCTCCTAAGCCCTTTGAAGCCCCGGTGATGATATAAAGCTGCATGGCAATTCCTCCTTCCTGGTTTATTTTACGTACTGCAGAATGGGAAAACAAGCATCTGAACTTAACGCTTTTTGTTGTCTTGCAGCGTTACCCTCGGAATGAGGAAGATAATGCCGGCAATTCCGAGCAAAATCAGAACTGTGTATATCATCGGCAGCAAAAATGATGGTTTAGCCGTTTCATCCGTTTGACTTTGAGCTGACTTTACAGCCGGTTTTTCATCAAACGTAAGTCCCAGCTGTTTCGTTTGGGCTTTAATAGTGTTTGAATCCTCAATATCAGATGAGGTGAACAGCTCTTTTTTCAGCTCAGCGTCGGGATCTTTTGACGGCAGTTCAAATGTTAAATTTTTTTGCTCTTCAGGCAAAGCCGTTTTTTCTTCATAATAGGATTCTTCATGTAAGTAATCTGTATTGATCTCAACATCTTTCTGTTGATACTCATTCGGTTTTACATCTGTATTCTCTTCAGTTACGGCGGCGGCGGACGGAATGAAAAGGAAAAAGGAGAGCATAAAAAGCATGATCCCCTTTTCCATACACCACTTATACGTCATGGGTTTCTTCAATCTCCGCCGTTTTATCTGCCATCAGCCGAATAACCAGCGGCAAAGCCACTGTAATCAGCGTAATGATCAGTAAAGCAGTGATTCCCATCGTAAACAAATGGCCCGTTCCGTACTGAATGTCGATATATACTTTTGAAACAGGGTTATCGAAGCTGAAGTTCGGCATAACCAAATCAATCAGCGGTGCGACATAGAATAAAATCATAGCCGATGACGCGATCCAGCCCGCTATTGATCCAAATATAAATGCCGCCCGAATAAAGGCCGAACTTGCAACCAGAAGCAAAATTGTAAAGATTGACCACTGAATCGTCTGATCGTCAGGAAGTGAATAGATATTAAGCCCGAACAAGCTGATCATCAGTCCGACCAAAATGTTCAGAATACCAAAGAGCGCACCTTTTACAAGAATCGGGGCATTTTGATAATACGAGCTGAAATATCCGATCAGCAGACTGCTGATTAAAATAATGACGAGTATCACAACCGGCGGTACAGTCTGTGTCCGTTCTTCAGGAACTTCACCGCTGATTTTGAGCGGATTCGCCAAATAGTCATAGACATACCCGTTGTTTTGCCCGTCGACGAGCGTGTTGCCCAAGATTCCGTAGACATCTTTACGCACAAGCTTCGTGGAATCCACATTTTTACCCCAGTTGTTATTTAACGTATCTGCTTTCGTCTGTACTTCATTTACACTCTCTTGCATGTTGCTGGTGTAATTAATGATGCCTGACTGGCGGTCAGATAATGAGCCCATCATGTCTGAGATCTGAAGCACTTTTTGCCCTACCGTATCCTGTACAGTAAGCGCCATCGTACCCGAGAGGCCGCCGTCATTAAATGTGGCTGCTTCTTGAGCCGCGCCGCTTGCCAACTGATCAGAAGCATTTGCCGCGCTTTCAGAGATTTTGGAAAGCTCATCTAACACGCCAGACTGCTCGTCTCTGATATAGTTGCTGTAGTTGCTCGCAAACTCAGTCATGCCTTCAATGAAATTGTCGATGTCTTCATCGGTAGCCATCGTATTGTTTTTAAGATTCTCCCAGCTTGCGGTTTCTTCCGGTTTGATGGCTAGGATTGATGTGACGTTTCCTTGTTGGCCCTCAATGGCACTGCTTTTTGCAGCAGCATCAATGGTTCCTGATAATACAGAGTCATATACAGATAAATATTTATAGTATTTCATTAAAGCAGAGATGCTTTCTGTATTGATTTCTCCATAGAATTGAAGCTGATCTTTATATTCTAATTCGCGAATTGCAGTGTAAATCCTCTCAAACTCCTGCTTTCGTTTCTCTTCGAGTCTTTCGAGTTTATTATCGAGCGTTTTTACTTGGTCTTTCAAATCGTCAATTTCATCATTAAGACCATCCATATGATCTTGCAGTTCTTTGAGTTTCTTTTTCAGCTCTTCATTATGCGTATTTTCTTTTTCTTTAAGCTCTTCTTCAATTTTCTTAATTCGTGCTGATGCTTTGCTGAGCTGTTCTTTTGCTTTGGCGATATCAGAATCGCTTCCTGCCTGATCTTCATCCTCTGGCTGTATCGTGTCTCCGCCGCCTCCGGTATCACCAGAATCTCCGGTTCCGTCTTCATTTGCCAGCTGGACAAAATTGAGTGCTGAATCAGATGACGCAGTTTGTTTGGCAGATGCATTTGTTTCGGTTTCTCCGCTGTATGACTTACCGTTAGAGGCGTCACCGTTCTGATCTTCGCCGGCAGTCCCCTGCTGCTGGTCCTTATCCTCCTGAGTCCCGCCGTCCGTTTGTCCGTTGTCCCCGGTATCACTGCCGTTATCGCCGTTCCCAGCGTCTCCCTGTTGATCATCAGGACCGGGACCAGGAGTGCTTCCGTCATTCGGTTTTTCTGTCGTTGGATCTTCTTTTTCAGGCTCCTTCAGACTGTCTGAAATGTCCTGAATGTCGGCGGCGATGTATTTCAGTTCATCACGCTGTTTTTCCAGATCAATTTTCAGTTCTTCCGGATCTTCTTTTTTTGGATCTTGATTTTTATCGTCAGAACCTTTATCTTCATCCGGAACCGGGTCATCTTTCGCAATCGTGAGCGCTTTACGCGCGTCAACGAGCTGACCATACACTTGGTTTAGCGCAGTCTGTCTTGATGCGGCTTGATATTGATTGATAAGTTCGCTTTGTATCTTCGCCATTCCAAATTCCTGCTTAGGCACCTGGCCTTCTCTGATTTGCTGGGTAGCTGCCAAAACTGTGCTTGTTTGCCCAAGCTGGGTTTTCACTTGGCTTATGCCTGTAGACAGTCGGCTCATCATCTCGCTGAACTGATTAGCTGCTTGCTGTGCTTTGATCGCGTCAAGTCCGGTTTGGATTTGTTTTTGGTTTGAATCTTGTGCCGCCAGTAGCAGCTTCTTTTGATTTTCTTGATATTGTTTGTATTTCTCAACCGTTTCGACGAAGTCTTTCATCACGCTTTTCGCTTCGTCTGCTGTTGTCGCTTTTTCTTTCGTTGTGCCTTGCGCTTCATTCATTGATTTTTTCAGCTCGTCGATCAGGTCTTTTTGGCGTTTGATCTCACCTGCTAAATCATTGGAGCTCGGTTTATAGAAATTGTACATGACATTTTGAAATTCTGATTCTTTGTTGACGATGTTGTCAAATTCTTCTCTGACATTGTCAACTTTCTGCGAGACAAAGTTCCAATATAATGTCGACATTTTTTTGTTCATGGACTTTTGGGCATCCTCAAGCTCACGCTGCACCTTTTCTTTGTTTACGGCATTCAGATTATCCTGAACACTGAATTCCAGCGTTGCTTTTTGCGGGCGCTCTTGATCATAGCTCAAAATATTTTTCGAAAAATCAGAAGGTATATAGACTACCGCATCATACTTTTTGGATGCCAGTCCGGTTTCAGCGGCGCTTCGGTTGACAACCGTCCACGAGTAATCGGGGCGCTCGCCTAAGACAGCTGCCACCTCTTTACCGAACTGTGCCGATTGCTCATCCTCTTCATCCGCCGACACTTCTTCATTTAATAAGCCGGTATCTTCATTGACCACGGCGATTTGCCGTGTTGCGTTTATTTTTTGCTTTGTCGGGTCGTCTCCGATAAATCGGAAAAACAACACCGGCAAAAGCAAAATGATGATGATGGCAGATATTAATTTGATCACGCTTTTTCGTTGTTCTGTCATCTTGCATTCTCCCTTTCCGCAGAACATAAAGGAATTTGAACTTTTTGCTCCTTCCCGTTTTCAACAATGTAGCCAAAGCCCGGCTGGATGTCTGGCTCTTGTCTCTGGTAAGGGAGAGGAATCACATTTTGTTCAGATTTTTTCATCAGAAGAATCGCATGGCGAATCTGCTTCATTTCTGTCGTCAATGAATCATAGCCTTTTGAGAATTCACTGTGATTTCCGCCCGGGATAAAGCTGAAGCCAAGGTGGGCGTAAGATTTCATAAACAGTGCCAGCTGATCCTGGATTCTCGTGTCGATGGTTTGCTGGAATCTCGTGATGCCGTCTATCATCAGCACAACTTGTGAGAAACGAAGGCTGGCGGCATCTCCCTGCCGAACGGCTTCTAAGTACATTGCTTCTCTCGTTTTGAAAATTTCTTCGGCAGCATCGATCCATTGCATGATATCTTCTTTCGTTTCCAGATAGGACACGTCCGCTTCTTTTGCATACTGCGACATACCTCTGTCAATTGAATCAAACAGGCCGATCAGTTCAGTCTCATCATCTATCAGGTGTTCAAGCATCACTTTCATGACATTTGTTTTTCCGCGCTGCGTCTGCCCCAAGATGAGACAGTGCTTATGTTTCGCCAAATCAAAATACACCGGGCTGACTGTTTCTTCATCAAGGCCCATCGGAATAGATAAAGGCGCGCGGTCTTTTTTGAAGCGGACAGAAAATTCTTTTGATGACAAGGTTTCCGGCAGCATCGGAATCGGCGCCGGAGACTGGTGCGAACTGTAACGCTCCAGAAGGGCTTGAACGTCCGCTTTTAATTCATTAAACATGTCCATATCATTATCTGCTTCCACCGGCAGGAACATCTGCGCGAAATAAAGCTCTTCTTTGTTAATAATAACGCGCCCGGGGATCGGCTCCAGGCTGAATTTCGGACGGCCATAAATGGAGTAGCCCTCAGACTGATCCATTAAATAATGAACGACCTTTGTTTTTAAGTTGTTTAATAACGATTGGCGGACAGCGTTTACCCGTGTCGCTGTCAGCATGAAATAAATCCCTAAGCTCTGCCCGTCACGGGTGATTTGGATAAATTCCGATTCAAGCTCATGCATTTCGTCCTTCACGATGTCAAAATTGTCAATCGTGATGAAAATGAACGGAAGCTCTTCTTCGCTGATCGCATTGTACATTTTTATATGGCTGATTTCTTTTTCCCTGAACAGCCTTTTTCTGCGGTCGATTTCTTCTTTGATCCGAATCATGAACTTTTCGATTTTACGTGTTTGATCCATCAAAAAGTAGTCCGCTGTATGCGGCAGCTTCGCTAACGGGAGCAGCGTTCCGTTGCCGAAGTCAAAGATGTACATATGCAGTTCTTCAGGCGTGTACCCATCCGCGAAATTCATTAGGAACGTGGTCGCCGCGATGGATTTTCCGTAGCCGGACGATCCGAAAATACCGATATTCCCATCATCCATCATCGTATAAGCAAGCGGCGTTTGGCTTTGTTTATCAGGCTCATCAATATAAGCAAAATGAAATTGCCCTTTGTCTTTGGATTGGAAGAGAGTGCGCGGAATTCGTTCCGCAAGCGGCGGCAGCCATGGACTTGGCAGCTTCTCGATTCCCATCTCTTCCTGGATTCGTTCGATTTCATCAACAACGGCTTCAATTTCAGCCTGTGTTTCTTTTTTCGCAAGCTCGTCCGTATCAACTTCAGAAAGCGGGATAAGCCCAGTGTCCGTCACAATGGCGATTTCGTCCTCAGTGCCGTACACTTCCTCCAAATAAGGTGCTCCGCTCCACGCGGATTGGAACAGCTCGTACACTTCGTTGTTTCCGACCTGCAAATACCCCCGTCCTGTTACGGTAATATTTGCGGCGTCGCTGTTCTTCAGAATTTCTTTACTGTCGCTCGCATCCTGAACCTTGAGCGCCACTTTAAAGCGCGAGTTGCTCCAGATTTGATCGTCAATGATTCCGCCAGGCTTCTGCGTCGCCAAAATCAAATGGACTCCGAGGCTTCGGCCGATACGCGCAGCACTGACAAGCTCCCTGATAAAATCAGGCTCCTCGCTCTTCAGCTCGGCGAATTCATCTGAAATTAAGAACAAATGCGGCATTGCGATATCTGTTTTCCCCTGTTTAAACAGCTTTGTATAATCATTGATGTGATTGACTTGATACTGATCAAACAGGCGCTGCCGTTTTTTTAATTCGCTTTTAATGGAAGCGAGCGCCCGCATGCTGAAGTTTTTGCTTCCTTCGATATTGGTGATCGTACCGAGCAGGTGGGGAATATTGCGAAACGGCTGAGCCATGCCCCCGCCTTTATAGTCAATCAATAAAAAGGCCGCTTCATGCGGATGAAAATGAACCGCAAGCGATAAGATGTAGGTCTGGAGAAATTCACTTTTTCCGGAACCCGTTGTCCCCGCAAGCAATCCATGCGGCCCGTGGGCTTTTTCATGGAGGTTCAGATAGACAATGTCATCTTTCCCTTTGTAGCCGATCGGAACGGACAGCGACTTCGTTGATTCGCTAGTTTTCCATTTTTGCCGGATTCCGATTTCCTTGACTTCCTTTGCATGAAACAGTTCTAAAAACGATACCGTTTCAGGAATGGAGTTGGTAATGCCGACTTGATGATTCAGTGTTCTGAGCGTTCGTGAAAACCGTTCGTTGTCTTCCCGCTGATGATGGTCAAGCTGAAACGGAATCCGCACCGCTTTTTTCTTTTGGATTAAAATATCCCCTTCCTGCTCATTGATGTAGCGGACAAGGGTATGAATATTTTCCGATAAGCTTTCCTTTGTTTCCGCGGCAACGATCGTAGAGATGCCGAGATGCTCGTGCCGCCCTTCTAAATATTCTAAGATGACATGCTCTGAAATGAGCTGCTGGTTCGTAATCACAAATACAAAGTGCGGTTTAAACAGCAGCTTTTCTTTTTCCTCTTCCAAATCGCGCTCTCTCAACACTTCGTAAATGGAAGATAAAAGCTGGTCGCGGGTTTGTTCATTGTATATAAAGCCCTTCGCATAAATATGAGGCATTTGGAATTGAGGCAGCCACTTCATCCATTCCCAGTCTTTATATTCATGCTCATGGAAAATGAAGACGAACCGCAAATCATGATAGCTATTAAAGAAAGCCAGCTGTCCGATCAGTTGATGAATTTCGTTTTTCACAATTTGCGATTTTCCCACAAGCCCCATTGGCCCTTCTGCCAAATCAACCGTAACAGGCGCTTGGCGGATCTCCTTATATACCCGCTGCATGTGTTGCGATTGCTCCATTAAATGGTCGATATCCCGGTTTGCCAGGTCTCCGCCGCTCATCGAAATTTCATAGCTGGACGGAACCGTTCCGGTCCCGAGGCGGAGCTGAAGAAAATCAGCGCTTTCCAGTGATTTTTCCCAAATGCGGTCGCTGATTTCTGTGGTGAGATGTTTCATTTTTTCAAAAGAAGGGAAATGGAATTCCAACACTTGCTTTTGTTTTTCAGCCAATTCCTGAAGCTCTTTCCGTTTGTTATCCAGATAAAGCTTATAGACACGCTCTCGTTTTTCTTCCCGTTTTTTCCGCTGGCTTTTTTCACGGAAATATTGAACCGTCGACGTGATAAGGGTCATCATAAACATTGCCAGAGACACGATGATAAAGATTCCGCGCGGCTGAATGAGGGCAACAATCCCCATCACGATCAGCATGACAATAGGCGGCAGGATAACAAGCCACAGCCCTCTGTTGTTTTGATCGCTTTCTTGTGAAGGAAAGCTGAATGACACTCGGTCTTCAGGAAGGTCATAAACCATCCGCGGTGTTCTCCGGTATTGCGGATATTTCTTTTTCATTTCCGAGCTTGGCTTTGCCGTTTCCACTAAAGTTGTTTCATATGGTTCATAATGCATAATCTCCAAAAGATCATGTTCCACAATTCTCATTTGAATAAAATTCCAAAATAGCTCATCTCCTGCCTGAAGCGGCGTATCCTCTTTCACCTTCTCACCATTCAGGAAAACGTCCTGATCTGCCGGGATGACATTCCAGCACCCCATCGTTTGAAGCAATGAAAAAGCGCCTTTACCAGGAAAAGCAGACTCATTTCTCTCTTTATAAACGTCGGCTTTTTGAACATCAGATGAACAAGTGATTTCGTTTTTTTCACCTACATAGAAGAAAGACGCGCCCTGCTGATCGTCTGTCAACAGCAGCCGAACCTCCTGCTGACCGGACTGCAAAGAAAACCATTCTCTTAAGGACAAAACGCCGAGTCGGTCATTTCCCAGGAAAACTTCATATTCATCATCCTCACTCCTGTGAAGAGAAACAGCTCCGTTTTCAAACGGCATACTGAGGATGGTGACGGAATCCTTCACATCACGTCCGATTGTCACCGGCTGGGATATCGGGAGATCAGACAATTTTATTTTTTGGAAGTTTTGCTGATAGAAAATCCATAAAAGACTCATATGGCGAACCTCCTCGCGGCCTTAGCACAGCATGTATCAATTTGCACATTTTGAATGAAGCTATTTATCATCTTTTTTCTCATCTTTCTTATCATTCTTATCTTCTTTTTTCTCTTGTTCTTGTTTTTCTTTCTCTTCCGCTTTCTTTTTCTCTTCCGCTGCTTTCGCCTCTTCTGCGGATGTTTGTTCGGCTGTATCGCTTTGAGCGTTTTCAGTGTCTGATTC
The DNA here is from genome assembly GCF_001584335.1 of Bacillus atrophaeus. Lineage (GTDB taxonomy): Bacteria > Bacillota > Bacilli > Bacillales > Bacillaceae > Bacillus > Bacillus atrophaeus. The sequence goes on along the minus strand of NZ_LSBB01000001.1, from coordinate 920,776 downwards.
TTCTTTTTGTTCATTTATTTCTTTATCTGCTTTTTCTAGCTCACTTTGTACAGAGTCGAGTTCTTTTTGTTTTTCTTCATCTTTCATACTGTCATCTGCTAATAGTTCTTGTTTATATTTAATGAGGCCTAAACCTATATATGGGTTGTATTCAAGCTTGCGCCCGATGCTGATTGCTTCTTTGTTATCGCCTCTTCCAATATCAATCCAATACAGAAAATGCTGAGGGTCTGATTGAAGCGTGACCAGATTTTGAATGTTTTTCCGTTGGTTCTCACCTAGTTTTTCAACCGCCACGTATGATGAAGCCAGTTGATACTGCACCGATTCCGGCAGGCTTTCCGCATCGTATTTGGACAGCTTGCTGATGACTTCACTGTATTGCTTATTTAAGAACGCGCGGTTGCTCTCCACAATCGCTTCATGCTTCGGCTGGGCGAAAAATAATGAATACATGGCATAAATCAGCGACGGAACGAGCAAAACAATCAGCGCCAGGCCGATATACCTTTGGATGCTCCACTTTTTTCTCGGGATATGTATGTATGTCTTCTCTTTAGCTTCAAGCTGATCAATGTTGGTCTGAATGAGTTCAAGCAATTCATCAGCCGTTTTCGCGTTTAATATTTCCTTTGCTGCCGTTGAAAAGGTCATCGTTTCGCTGAATTTAAGATAGTCTTCAAACGCAAATTCGCCGTCTACAGCCAAGGCTGCGGCAGCTTTCAGTTCGTTCCACACTCTCTCCTCGTCATTGTCATATGGAGGGATGCTTTCTTTCACTCCATAATGAAGGAAGTATGGCGTTAAGCCCTTGTTGAATACGATATTTTCCGGTGCGACAATCAGATGAAGCCGCTTCATGGTGTGCTGCTGGACAGCCTGAACGAGCTGATAGGCGAATTGCCACTTGCTTTTTTTATCTTTAGCTTTGATAGAGCGAAATTCTTTGTATGAGGGAGGAGGTTGGACTGTGATGATCACTTCATCTTCTGTGATACCGATCTCTTTATGAAAAAATGGATTAACATCTTTAATCACATTTGCTTCGAGACCGTTCAGAAGTTTGATTTTTTCCCGCTGAAAGGTAAATGTATAGCCTGTTTCCGTCTTTGCGGTTTCAGCTTCTAATTGGTTTTCTAAATAGGACTTTTTTTTATCTGACATTCAACCAGATCCTTTCATAGTATTTCAAGCCGGTCTCCGCTTGTAATGCCGCAGTCAGATAATTTGCACTCTCCAGAAAACACTGTTTCCTTATTTACCACTCTGACCCAATAGCCTTCTCGCGGAGGAAGTGAGACGCTTTGGGCCTGCCAAGCGATGTCAATCACTTTTTTCACCGGGTGGTAATCTGACAATCTGAGGTCGAAGACACTGCCGTTATAATGTTTCAAATCTATGGTAATATCAATATACATTTATAATCACCCTTACATAGAAAGAGCGCCATCTTCTTTGAATCAGGCGCTCCTTCGCTTTCATACTATTATCCGCGGATTTGGCTTGCGATATCTTGGTCAGTAGACTCAAGAGTGTTTGCTGTTTGATCAAGCTGCTGATTCACATCTTGAAGCAATTCTGACATTTTGATGAATGAAGGTTTGAGCTGCTCATATTGATCTGCGAACGCTTCACTTGAAGCACCTTCCCACATTCCTTTTAAATCGGAGATCATTCTGTTTAAACGATCTACCTGATTCATTACTTCTTGACTTTCAACGCCATATTGCTTTGCCATTGCTCTTAGCTCTTCGGGTGTGACACGAATAATTCCTGACATATTCCTCATTACCTCCTGTGCCATCAGCCTAAATATGGGCTAATTCACTTATTTTTAGAACGTTTCTATTATAAAAACAAGATTTCGGTATAGTCAAACAAATATGTTTTAATTTTACAAAATGAGTCCATTGGGGTATCTCTCTTTACGTAAAAATTCCATAAAATATGAAACAAATAGGTTTATTCTCTTACATATTCCTTCTTTTTCCGATTAGTTCAAAATACCCAATCACCGCCGTCTTTTTAAAAAGGAAGCTTTCAGAAAAATTGAGGCCTCTGCACCAATTTCAAAGAGATTCATTGCGCATGTCTTCCTCCATCCGAATAACCCTTCGTTCATCAAGCAGACAAACAGGCCGTGTCAGAGGATTTTTGTTGATTTCCCCAAACAACTGCACACATAATAAAAGCAGGGGATGGCATCTTGCCAACAACATATGAAAGCTATGAAAAAGTAGGGATATGTATGACCAATCTAAGTGATCCGTTTAAATACAGTTTTGACAGGCTTGAGGATGTCGCCGACCATATCAGCGAGGTTCTACAATGCCCCATTACAATAGAAGATGTTAATCACAAGCTGCTGGCGTACAGCACCCACAGCGATTGTACTGATCCGGCCCGGACGTCGACGATCATCGGCAGAAGAGTGCCCGAAAAGGTCATTAATAAATTATGGAAGGACGGGACGATTCCCGCTTTGCATAAAACGGACCAGCCGATCAGAGTGAAGGAAATTGATGAGGTCGGCCTAAGCAACCGCGTGGCCATTTCCATTTGGAAAAACAATCAGGTGCTTGGTTTCATCTGGGCGCTTGAAATTCAAAAGACGCTATCGGACGATGATTTGCTGACCTTGCAAATGGCTGCAAAAGCGGTGCGGAATAAGCTCCTCAATCTTCAAATCAGAAAAACAAAAAATGAAGAACGCAGCCAAGAATTCTTTTGGAAAATGCTGACAGGTCACATACATGAAGAAAGTGAAATGGCAGAAGGATTTCATAAGCTCGGGATGGCGGTCCCTCCTGTTTTTTCTGTCATGATTATTCGCTTGCAAAGCGAAATGACTGAGAAAAAAGAACGGCAGCTGCAATATTTACAAGAGACCACCCAGCAGGTCCATGTATTGCTGGCAACTGCGGATTATAATGAACTTATAATTTTAACAGCTCCCAAAAATGATCAGCCCTTTAAAGATTTGAAGCAGTTTGCTTTCCGCATACAAAAACAGCTGACAGACCGTTATAAATTGGAGGACGCTTCAATTGCTTTCGGCGGGATATACGAATCAATCTCAAATGTATACCGCTCCTATCAGGAGGCTCTCGCTGTCTTAAAGGCAAAAGAGCGATTTGTGAGAGAAACCAAACACCTATTCAGCTTTTCGGAGCTGGGCATTTATCAGTATCTCGATGTATTAGATGAAAAACGCAAGCATACCGGATACTTCAATTACTCTCTGGCAAAGCTGGAACAGTACGATCAAGAGCATCAATCAAACCTGGTTGAGACCTTGGAACGGTTTATAGACGCTGACAGCAACGTCAATACAGCCGCAAAAGCTTTAAATATTCATGTGAACACGCTGAATTACCGGCTGAAGAGAATCAGCCAGATCGCTGAATTCGATTTAAAGAATATTAATGAGAAATTCACGATGTATCTGGATATCAAGCTTCGAAACACTCATTTGTGAAATTTCACAAATCGGTGTTTTTTTATTTTCTTTTTCAAACAAAGAATTTTCTTAAAAATCGGGATACACTAATAGCATAGTAACTACGCAACAAATGGGAGGAATCAGATATGATTATCGGAGTTCCAAAAGAGATAAAAAACAATGAAAACCGTGTCGCTTTAACGCCGGGCGGGGTTTCACAGCTCGTCAGCGGAGGCCATCGCGTATTCATCGAATCTAACGCCGGGCTTGGAAGCGGATTCGAAAATGAAGATTATGTATCTGCAGGCGCAGAAATCATCGCGGACGCCAAACAGGTGTGGGATGCCGAGATGGTAATGAAGGTCAAGGAGCCTCTTCCTGAGGAATATGTGTATTTTCGCGAAGGGCTTGTTTTATTCACCTACCTTCATTTAGCCGCAGAACCTGAACTTGCAAAAGCATTAAAAGATAAAGGCGTAACTGCCATTGCATATGAAACGGTAAGCGACGGGCGGTCATTGCCTCTTCTCACGCCAATGTCAGAGGTAGCGGGAAGAATGGCAGCACAAATAGGCGCGCAATTCCTTGAAAAGCCAAAAGGCGGAAAAGGCATTTTATTAGCAGGCGTGCCTGGAGTTTCCCGAGGAAAAGTAACGATTATCGGCGGAGGAGTGGTTGGTACAAACGCAGCGAAAATGGCTGTCGGGCTGGGTGCTGATGTTACGATGATCGACTTAAACGCTGACCGTTTGCGCCAGCTGGACGATATTTTCGGCCATCAGATTAAAACGTTAATCTCTAACCCCGTCAATATTGCAGATGCTGTAGCCGAAGCGGATCTCCTCATTTGCGCCGTATTAATTCCCGGTGCAAAAGCTCCGACTCTCGTTACGGAAGAAATGGTCAAACAAATGAAAGCCGGCTCAGTGATTGTTGACGTCGCCATTGACCAAGGCGGTATCGTGGAGACTGTCGACCATATCACAACACACGATCAGCCGACTTATGAAAAACACGGCGTTGTGCACTATGCTGTTGCAAACATGCCGGGAGCTGTGCCGCGGACATCAACAGTGGCATTGACGAATGTAACGGTTCCTTACGCTTTGCAAATTGCGAACAAAGGCGCTGCTGCAGCAATAGCTGAAAATCAGGCATTAAAGGCCGGATTAAACACAGCGAACGGCCATGTGACATATGAAGCCGTTGCAAGAGATTTAGGATATGATTATGTATCCGCCGAAAAAGCCTTACAGGACGAGTCTTCTGTAGCAGGCGCTTAATAAAACGTTAGCTTGCAGATTCCATTCTGCAAGCTTTTTTTGTAAAATATGCTCTTTTTCAAAGGAAAAAGGAGATGGCAGGCCGAAATAGATGATTATACTGAAGGTAAAGGGGGATTCGTATGGCAGTTCAACAATATGGAGTGTTAAAAGGAATCGTTTCAGACATGAGAAGAGAAACAGATGATGACAGTCCGCATTTCCAAGTAGAAGTGATTGGTGAAAAGGATACGCGTTATAGATGTGCGATTAATGTGATGTCCAGTTCTGAAGAGTCAGAGGTTTTGTATCTGGCTGATGATCAGTTTGATTCTAGCTCCATCACCTTACTTCCGAACCTGCCGTATGGATATATAAAGATTGATGCCGCGAATCGGGATCTTGCTTTAGACTATGTGCGGGGCAATCTTTTCGATTCTGCAAAAATGAAACCTCTCCCTCATGAAGTGACGGGGCCTGATAATGACTTAAATGATTTTATTGAAACCTACATGCAAAAGGCCAAAGAAGAAAAAGCGCCCGTTTATATTTACGGCTCAAAGTTCGGACCAGAACAGGCGCCGGATAAAATTTTTGGTTTTACCCCGACAAACGGGATGCACAATATTCACATGAACCAAGGAAACGCCATGGATACCCGGTGGAAAAAAGATAATGGCTCATGGCATGATGGAGGCATTTTGATACAATTTGCCGACCAATGGGCGGCAGTGTTTTTAGCTTTCTTATCACAATCTTGGTGTACTGACGAGGAGGGCAATCCTGTAGAGGATTGTGACCATACACATCAGAAATATTAAAAAAACGCTCCTCCCTTTCGGGGAGCGTTTTTTTATGGAGTGATACGCGAACCGCAAGATCCTTATAAAAAAGAAAGACTGCCGGCGTGATGCCGGCAGTCTTCTTTAAGATACCGCCTATAGGCTTCTGATACAGACCGTCGATCAGTTTTATTTTTCTTCAGCAATGCCCGCCTTAGGTTTAAGGCTGTTCGGCTGCATATTATGCCAGTGTGAATTAATGTAATCAAGGCAAGCCTGACGTCCCTCCTGCTCATAGACTACATTCCAGCCGTTCGGCACTTCAATGGAGCCTGGCCAGAGTGAATACTGCCCTTCTTCATTAACCAGCACAAAGTATGTGCCGTCCGCATTCTCAAAAGGATTTGTCATCTGTCATTTCTCCCCCCATTCATTTCGTCCAGTTTTTTGGCAAGAATCTGCCCAATTTCAGCAAGCGGTCCAGGCTGGCACAGATCCTTATGGCGGCAATCAATATCATGCTGTTCGATCCGTCCATTGACATATTGCATCCACGAATCAGGTTCAATTGGATCGAACCATTCCGGTATGACGGTTGACCTGAAGAACAGAAGGCTGCCATGATATGTTTTAGGTGTATAGGCGCCTAAAATGCCGACGGAATTGACGTACGTTTCTTTCAAGTTTAAAATGACAGATTCGTCGAGACTGGCTAACGCGCTTCCGTCACGGCGAAGAATGTCAATTGCATTGTCAAGATCCATCGGTTTGTCTCCCAAACTATCAGGATCATATCCTCCCAAAGCCAGCAGCGCAATAAGTGCTTCCTGTTCATCAGGGGCTTCTTTAATAGGCAAGAAGTGGTTTGGATAGGCATCCAGCATCACAAGGAGCGAAACCTCTTCGCCTTGGTTTTGCAGCTGAGTCGCCATAGCATGAACCACATTGCCTCCAAGCGACCAGCCAAGCAAATGATAAGGGCCTTTTGGCTGTACCGTACGAATATGTTCGATATAATCCGCAGCCATTTCGTCGAGTGATTTCGGAAGGTTCTCACGCTGTCCGATCCCGCGCGCCTGTAATCCATAGATCGGATAATCTGTCCCCAAAGATGTCATCAGCCCGGCATAGCACCAGCTAAGTCCGCCGGCGGGATGTACGCAAAACAGGGGCAATTGCTCTCCATGCGTTCTCAGCGGCAGCAAGACATCCAGCGCGCTTTGGCTGGAGCCCATCTCAAGCCTTTCGGCAAGACCGGCTACAGTCGGTGCCTCAAACAGGTTGCCGATGCTCAGCTCAACTCCGAGAGCCTCACGAATCCTGCTCATCAGCTGTACAGCAAGCAGCGAGTGACCGCCAATGTCAAAGAAACGGTCATCAATGCCTACGCGCGGCAAGTTGAGAACCTCAGTGAACAAGTCACACAAAATTTCCTCTTGCGGGGTTCTTGGCCCCCGTCCGGTAACGTCCGCTGCAAAATCAGGCGCCGGCAATGCCTTACGGTCAAGCTTGCCGTTTGGTGTCAGCGGCAGCTCGTCCACCATTACAAAAGCTGACGGAACCATGTAATCCGGGAGGCTGCCGGCAGCATAGCGGCGAAGTTCTGCTTGATCAGGAACGGCTTGGGAAGCAGCCGTGGTATAAGCGACAAGGCGTTTGTCTCCCGGCTGGTCTTCACGGACGACAACCGCGGCTTGTCCGACATCAGGATGCTGAACGAGCACAGCTTCAATTTCGCCTAATTCAATTCGGAACCCGCGTATTTTGATCTGATGATCCGCACGGCCCATGTAATCAAGTGAACCATCCGCACGACGCCGCGCCAAGTCGCCGGTCCGATACATCCGAGTGCCCGGAGGACCGAACGGATCAGCGATAAATCGCTCAGCTGTCAAACCAGCACGCCCTAAATATCCTCGTGCAAGCCCTGCTCCGGCGACATACATTTCTCCCACTACGCCCGGCGGTACAGGCTGCAATCCCGCATCAAGCACGTAAACACCAAGATCAGGTATTCCGCAGCCAATAAGACTATTAGCCCTCATGGCGGCAATGTCCCTGTCAAGCTCAATATAGCTGACATGAACCGTCGTCTCAGTAATGCCGTACATGTTAATCAGCTTCGGCGCATTGTCCGGATGGCGTTTATACCAGTCTTCTAAGCGGCTAAGCTCAAGAGCTTCACCGCCGAAAATGACAAAGCGCAAACAAAGAGCCTGACCGAGCTCGTCATGTTCCCGTTCCGCCTGCATGAATTGATAGAATGCCGATGGTGTCTGGTTAAGAACCGTCACACCTTCTTTTACAAGCAGAGATAGAAAATCTTCAGGCGACCGGCTTATCTCGTGCGGCACCACTACAAGACGTCCGCCATGCAGTAAAGGACCCCAAATCTCCCAAACTGAAAAATCGAAAGCATAGGAATGAAACATCGTCCATACATCTGATGAACTGAATTGGAACCACTGTTTGGTAGAGCCAAACAGTCTGATGACGTTCTGGTGCGGTATGATCACACCTTTTGGAACACCGGTTGAACCGGAGGTATAGATAATATAAGCCGGATGAAGCGGAGACAATGGCCGGACACGGTCATCATCATTCGGATTGCTGTCGTTATACTTGCTTAATTTCTCAGCCGTTTTAGCATCATCAAGTATAATCTTCGGCAAAGAATCTGTATTAGGAACTTTTGCCTCAGCCTGCGTGCCGGTGATCACGCATACGGGCTGGGCATCGCTGAGCATAAATGCCAGACGGTCAGACGGATAGTCAGGGTCGAGCGGCAGATACGCCGCGCCTGCCTTGAGGACCGCCAAAAGACCGACAACCATATCTAACGAACGCGGAAGGGCCAAAGCAACAATTTGTTCCGGTCCCACTCCCCTGTCAATCAGCATATGGGCAAGACGATTCGCCCGTTTATTCAGCTGGTCATAGCTCAGTGCAGCATCCTCAAACGCTACGGCACAAGCTCCAGGATTTTTTGCGGCCTGCTTCTCGAATAATAGCGGCAAACATGTTTCTGTTTTTTCTTGAGAAACCTTATTCCAATCCGCCAGCATGTCCCGACGCTCCTCAGGTGCGAGGATGTCCAGGCTTCCAATCCGCTGATCCGGATCAGCGGCTGCTGCTTCCAATAACCTCAGGAGCCGTGCCGCAAGCGCTTCGACTGTTTCTTTCTTAAATATATCAGTACTGTATTCAATCAATCCATCGAGTCCGGCCGGTGTGCCGTCTGAATGGCGGCGTTCACTAAGCTCTATTGTTAAATCAAATTTGGCAGATCCGACACTGCTGATGTGAAGATCGCTTTGGATACCTGGCAAATCCAGTACAGCGTCCGGCGTATTCTGGAATGCCAGCATAATTTGGAACAGCGGGTGTCTGGCCCGTGATCTCGCCGGATTAAGAAATTCGACGAGACGCTCGAACGGCACATCCTGATTTTCATATGCCGCCAGATTCACCTCTCGAACTCTGTCGAGAAGCTCCCGGAAACTCGGATTATCGGAAGTATCTGTTCTCAGCACCAAAGTGTTAATAAACAAGCCTACCAGATCACCTAACGCATCATCACTGCGGCCGGCAATCGGGCTTCCGATCGGAATATCAGTGCCTGTGCCGAGACGAGTGAGCAGTGCGGAAAGGCCTGATTGCAGCACCATAAACAGGCTGACCCTGTTATCACGTGAGAGGTCATGCAAACGATGATGCAGGTCCGGATCAATATGGAAATGAATCGTATCCCCGCGATAACTCGGCTCAGCGGGACGCGGATAATCAGCAGGCAGCTCCAGCTGATCAGGCAGATTCGCCAGCGTCTCACTCCAGAAATCAAGCTGTTTCGCAATCAGACTGTCCGGGTCATTCTCACTGCCAAGCAGGTTCTGCTGCCAGAGTGCGTAATCAGCATATTGAATTTTCAGCGGCGGCAATTCCGGAGCCCGATCTTGACAGCGTGCCGTGTAAGCCGCAGCAAGGTCACGAGTAAGCGGCGTTAAAGACCACCCATCACCTACAATATGGTGAAGCAATAACAGCAAAACATGCTCATCCGTTCCAGTGACGAACAGTTCGGCGCGAATTGCCGGTTCAACGGCGAGATCAAAACAATATCTCACAGCTTCAGAAAGTGCTTCAGAAAGCTCATTTTCGTGAATGTCAGTAACAATTAATTCAGGACGTGCCTTTGCAGCATCCAAAATGAGCTGACACGATGTTCCCTGAGACTCCGGGAAGATGGTGCGCAAGGTTTCATGGCGGGCTGCAACGTCACATAGAGCATCTTGCAGAGCAGCTCGATTCAATTGGCCAGATAAGCGTATAACCACAGGAATATTGTAGGTCGGGCTTGGTCCTTCCAGACAGTGCAGGAACCACAATCGGCGCTGGGCAAAGGAAAGCGGAATTTCCTCAGGTCGCGCCGCTTTCTGCAAAGCAGGACGAGCACTCTGCGCTTGATCCAGATGTGCGGCAAGACCGGCCACTGTAGGATCATCAAACAGTTTGCCGATGCCTATCTCCGCTCCAAGGGTATCGCGAACCCGGCTCATCAATCGTGCGGCAAGCAGGGAGTGTCCGCCCAGTTCAAAGAATCCGTCATCTATCCCTACACGTGAAAGACCGAGAACCTCAGCAAACAAATCACAAAGAATTTCTTCTTGCGGCGTCCTAGGGCCGCGGCCAGCCGACGACGCGGTGAAATCAGGCGCAGGCAGCGCTTTTCGGTCCAGTTTCCCGTTTGGTGTCAGCGGCAATTCATTCACTGAAACAAAGGCCGATGGCACCATATAATCAGGCAGACTGCCGCCGGCATACCGCCGAAGCTCTGCAGACTCAAGGTTCGCTTCCGGCGAAAAGACGACATAAGCAACTAAACGCTTATCTCCCGGCTGATCTTCCCGAACGACAACCGCAACCTGTTCGATATCAGGATGGCGGGCCAGTACGGCATCAATTTCCCCCAGTTCAATTCGGAAGCCGCGAATCTTAATTTGATGATCGGCACGGCCAATGTAATCCAAGGAACCGTCTGTACGCCATCTTGCCTGATCACCTGTGTGATACATGCGGCAGCCCGGCGGACCATAAGGATCGGCAACAAAACGCTCGGAAGTCAAATCGGCACGGCCTAAATAACCTCGGGCCAGCCCGTCACCGGCTATGTACAGCTCTCCCACAACTCCTGGCGGAACAGGCTGTAAACAGTTATCCAGCACATATACCTGCGTATTCCAAATCGGTCTGCCGATTGGCGGCACTCCTGCCTTCTTGTCATCAAGCACGGCAGCAGTCGACCAAATTGTCGTTTCAGTGGGTCCGTAAAGATTCGTAATTTTACACTCGAGTTCCTGTAATGCATTCATTAGACCGCTCGGCAGCGCCTCGCCGCCGACAAGCACTCTGAGCCCTTTCAATTTTTCGGGACTGCCGGTCACAAGCGCGTGCCACAGCGTCGGAGTAGCCTGCATGATTGTGATGTTGTGCTTTTCAATCATTTTCGTTAATGCCGGCGGATCCTGAATCGTTTCCTTTTGAGCGATGACAAAACCGGCACCGCTTAGAAGCGGCAGGAACAATTCCAAAGCTGAGATATCAAAAGCAACTGTGGTTACAGCGAGCAGCCGGTCGTGTTCATCCAATGAAAATGTCTCCCGCATGGACATAAGAAAGTTGCTTAAGCTTTTCAAGGTGACGACGACGCCTTTAGGCCTTCCGGTCGAACCGGATGTATAGATGATATAAGCCGGATGAAGAAGCGACACCGACTCCGTACGGTCGCCGTCAAGCGGGTCAGCGACTGGATAACGCTCCAATACTTTAGCTGTCACGGGATCGTCAAGCACGAGCTGCGGTGTTGTGCCGTCATCTGGCAGGCTTGATGCAACCTTTTCAATCGTGATCATACACGCAGGCTTCGCATCACTTAGCATATAGGAGATTCTGTCAGCCGGAAAATCAGGATCAAGCGGCAGATACGCAGCACCCGTCTTCAGGACAGCCAGCATTGCAACAGCCATATCCGCAGACCTCGGCAAAGCCAAAGCCACAAATTGCTCCGGGCCCAGACCGCGGGCAATTAATAAATGAGCAAGGCGGTTCGCCCGCTCATTCAGTTCTTTATAACTCAGTTCAGCCTCATTACAAACGAGAGCAATGTTTTCCGGCGTACGGACAGCCTGTGCCTGAAATAACTCCGGCAGACTCGCTTGAGGCACCGTACGGGCTGTATCGTTCCACTCAACTAATACACATTGGCGCTCCTCTGGCAAAAGAAGATCCATTTGCCCAATCGGCGTTTCCGGGCCGACAGCTATTGCCGTTTCCAGAAATCTCAGAAAACGGTGTTGATGAAGCTCCAGATCCTCAGTACTGTAGACTTCAGGGTTCGCATCCAAATCAATTCTTAACCCTCTGCCATCTGATCTGTCGTACACATTAATTGACAAATCATCGACAGGCCCAGCCGAGAGGTTATGTGTTGTACCGCGGCAGCCCGCAAAGTCGAGACCGTAGTCAAACGGCATAAGATTAATCTGAGGACCAAATAACCTATGATTATCTCCAATCAATTTAAGATCCCGGCGCAGCTCTTCATGCCGATACTTCTGATGACGCTTGATTTCACGAATTTCCTGTGAAACCTGAAGGACAAGTTCGGCGAAGCTCATATCCGGACGCACTGACAATCGCAATGGAAGCAGATTCATGACCATACCGGGGATATTCAGCGAAACCGACCCGAGTCGTCCCATCATCGGCAAACCAAGAACAACATCCTCAGCACTTGTCATTCTGTGTATGTAGGATGCTGTCGTTGCAATGACAAGTTCATGCCAGTTTACCGCATGAGAGCGTGCGGCTCCTTTCAGTTCATCTGCGCTGGATTGGGACAAATACGCCGTCTGACGAAGAAAGCTTTCCGACGTCCGAGGCGCCCGGTCAGCCAAACTGACAACGTCCGGCTCATCTGCAAAGCGCTCAAGCCAAAATTGCCGATCACGGTCAAACTGCTCTGATAAGCGATACTCCTCATCTTCTTGCAGAATGCGATGCAAAGAACCAAAGCCCGCTTCTTCAAAAGGAAGCTCATTCACAAGTGCGGTATAGATTTTTGACACCCGCTGGGCAATTAGCGAGAAACCGAATCCATCAATTGCAATATGATGAATGCGCTGATACCAGAAGAAGCGATTAGGCGCAGCCTTGAACAAAGCTTCGGTGAACAATGGGCCGGATGTCAGATCGACAGGCTTTGCCAAGTCTTCTTTCATCCAATGTAAGGCCGCCGCCTGGGGATCAGGTTCTGAGCTGACATCAATAAAGTGCAGCGGAAAATCTGGGGACGGATTTATCTTCTGCCAAGGTCCGTCCACATTCTCACCAAAGCGGACATGCAGCGATTCTGCTTCCATTACAGCGTGCCTCAAAGCTTTTTCAAACAGGACAGCATCAACAGGTCCATCAATTTCTATGTATTCTCCGGTATTGTAAATAGGATTATCCGGATCAAGCTGCTGAGCAAACCAAATGCCGGCTTGGGCTCCGGATAAAGACAATTGAGCATCTTTTGTTTCTGTATCAGGCATTCATATGACCTCCTTTATAGATAGTCTGCGTTGGGCAGCACCTTCTGTGAACGTGAAGAAAGCAATCTCCACCAATTTTCGAGTGTCGGATTTTCAGCAAGTTCAACAAATGTAACCTCTGCTCCTGCACGGCGCCACTGCTCGACAAGGCTCATGATCCTGACTGAGTCAAGCCCTCTGTCAATCAAATCATCGGTGTCTGCAATATCAGCAGGCGACTCCTGAAGAAGCTCAGCAATTTGCTGACGGACTGCCTGCTGTGTCAGCAGTTGTGAGGACGAACCGGATGAAGGTTCAGACACTGATTTCGGCGCGTTCTTCAGCTTTTCAAGCAAATCAAGGGTTGAAATGGTGACCGCACAGCGTCCGGCTGCATATTCAAGAGACATTTTGTGCTGTTCCAATGAAAAATCAGCTACCGCATCACCGACAAAAAACGGCTCAACATCCTGCATGAATGCGTCACATGCGGTCAATAGACATCCGATGTTTGCATATATACCGCAGATGATCAGCTGATCACGGCTTTTTCCCCGCAAAATATCCAGCAAATTGGTCTTTTTAAAAGCACTGTATCTCCACTTGGTCAGGACAGTATCGTGATCATCAGGGGCAAGCTCATCAACAATCTCCTGCTCATAAGGACCGTCATTGAGGCCGGGACCCCAAAAATCAGTCAGAAGGGCGCGGTCTTCCGGCGCTTGTGCGCCCGGCTGAGCCGTATAAATGACAGGTATACCCAGCTCTGCACATTGGCTTTTCAGCTTGCGAATATTGTCTACAAGCTCGACTACAGGAGATGTTCCGGCTGTAAAAGCATCGACAAAATAGTTTTGCATATCATGAATCAGGAGAACTGAACGCTTCGGATCAGGCTCCCATGTTACTTTATTATTCGGCAGGTCCGATGCTGACGGCATCGGATAAGAAGAAATGGCAGGAATAGCCATTTACATCACGTCCTTTCATCTATTTGGCAAACGATTTTTTATTATTTTCCTGCAGGGGCTTTTGAGACAGACAGCTTTTGGGCAATCGTCTCACGGAGCGCCTTTTTACTCACTTTCCCTACGCCGGTCTGCGGAAATGAATCAATGAACTCTACCCGATCGGGAATCTTATATGCCGCCAGCCCGCGCTCCCGAAGGAATGCTTTAAGCTCACCGGCTTTTGGAGGATTTCCGCGCGGGATGACAAATACACAGGAACGTTCACCAAGAAACTCATCAGGCATGGATACCATCGCCGCATCATGTACATCAGGATGGGCAAGAAGGTGGTTCTCGACTTCCTCGGCAGCCACTTTGTCCCCGCCCCGATTAATTTGATCCTTGGCACGTCCCTCTACGACGACATAACCTGATTCGGTCAAGCTTACGAGATCGCCTGTACGGTAGAAACCATCCGGAGTAAACGACTTCGCGTTATGCTCGTCGGCTTTATAGTACCCGCGGATCGTATAAGGTCCCCGGGTCAGCAAATGCCCTGTTTGGCCTTGTTCAACTTCACGATCGTCGTCATCTAACACCCGAACCTCATCAAACGGTGACATCGGTCTGCCTTGCGTATTGACAATCAATTCTTCCGGGTCATCCAGTCTCGTATAATTGACCAGTCCTTCTGCCATTCCGAATACCTGCTGCAAGGTGCAGTCAAACGTCGTTTTAACCCTCCGGGCAGCCTCTGCACTGAACTTAGCGCCTCCCACTTGGAGCACCTGAAGACTTGATAGGTCATCCTGCCTTGTTGACACAGCATCCATCCACACCATAGCAAGCGGCGGCACCAGCGCCGTCATCGTGACACGCTCCCGCTCGATAAGGGGAAATGAGTCATCCGGGCTTGGTGTCGGGGCAAGAACAACTCTTCCACCGGCATACAAGGTACCAAGAACACCCGGCGAACTTAGCGGATAATTATGAGCCATCGGAAGAGCTGCCAGATACACACTGTTTTCATCAAGATGGCAGACCTCCGCACTGATTCGCAGGCTGTATATGTAGTCATCATGAGTCCGCGGGATCAATTTCGATAACCCGGTGCTTCCTCCTGAAAGCTGAAGAAAAGCAACCTCGGCAGAACTGACTTCAGGCAGATTGACAGGGTCAGCGTGCAAGTCGCCGAGCGCTATAAACTCTTCCGCTTCACCGACAACAACCACGTGCTGCAGCGTAGGAAGCTTGTCCTGAACCTGTCTGGCAAGTCCGCGATAATCAAATCCTGAATATGTGTCAGGTATGATATAAGCCGCAGCCTCTGCAAATTCACAAAAATAAGTGATTTCACTGCTTCGGTGGGAAGGCAGGGCAAAGACGGGCAGGGCACCCAGTCGGAACAGCGCAAAGCACACTTCAAAGAACTCTGCGATATTGGGGAGCTGAACCACCACCCGGTCCAGCTGCTTGATTCCTAATTTCCGGAATCCCGCAGCCAGGCGGTCTGCTCTTTCATCAAGCTCTTTGTAACTCCAATTTCTTTCTCCGCAGGTGACAGCAATTCGTCCGCCGTATAAAGCGGCCCGTTCCCTCAGCATTCCGCCGAAGGTTTCACCCAGCCAGCAGCCTTCTTTCCGATATTTTTCTGCAAATTCTTTAGGCCATGCATGGCATCCAGTCAGCATCCTTTATCCCTCCAACAATGATTTCAGCAAATCGTTTTTCAGGCCCATAGCCAGAAGCATCGTGCGAAACTTGGCTGAAGTCTCCGCCAGCTCGTCTTCGGCTTTTGATCCCTTGACAACGCCCGCTCCTGCGAACAGACGAAGCGCGTAATCCTCTGCTTCTGCACAGCGGATCGTGACGACCCAATCACCGTCCCCCTCAGAATCACACCAGCCAACCATTCCTGTAAAGAAACCGCGGTCAAAGGGTTCAATTTCTTTAATTGCTTCCCGTGCCGAATCGGTCGGCGTTCCGCAAACGGCCGGAGTCGGATGAAGTGCAATTGCCAGTTCCAGCGCAGACGTTGACGGATCAGAAAGCTCCCCTCTGATTTCACTGGAGAGATGCCACATTGTCTCGGTTTGGACAAGCGAAGGTTCAGCAGGAACATCCAGTGTCCGGCAAAATGGCCGGAGTGCGGCGGCAACCGCATCAGCAACCACTTCATGTTCATGCAGATCTTTGGCAGAAGAAAGCAATTCCGCCGCCCTCCGCTGATCCTCAACTGGATCTTCACTGCGAGGCCTGGACCCTGCCAGAGGATTCGACACTACCTGTGTTCCCGATCTGGAAACAAGCAGTTCAGGGCTTGCTCCGATTAATGTCCGCCGGCTAGGGGACGCGCCCAAATCGGCGCTGTCCGTTTCCTGCTTCGATACATCTGCGGCAAATGTATAGCCGTTTGTATTATGCTGCGCCAAATGATGAAGCAGGCTTTCAATATGAATAGGTTTCGGTGAAGTGAGCTGCAGCGATCTTGACAGCACAATCTTGCTCAGATCGCCGGCTTCTATTCTTTCCAGCCCTCGTTCAACGCCTCTCATATATTCCGCAGGCTCAGGAACCGGCTGCATTTCGTATGTATTCTCTGGCGGCTGCTGATGACGGCCGGCAGGATCTAATTGAAGCGGACCCGACCAGCGAATGTTCGTCGGTACAATAAGCTTGGCTGGTTTTGTATAGTCAAAAGGAATTGCCCCTACAACGGCTGGATTGCTGTGTCCGCATTCCTTGGCTTCGTTTAGGACAGCGGCAATGCGCCCGGGCAGATCTTTTAATTGATCCTCATGCCCATCCCGGTTTGGCACCTCGGCAAAAGCCCCCTCCGCAAGCAAAGTCCGATGCGGGGTGGATAAGAAAAAAGAACCTGCTCTGTATTGGCTGAGAAGCTGTTCCGCTTTCTCTTCAGAAATAACATGATGTTCCGACATTTTTATAGCCTCCTTTTAAAATGGTTACACACCTAACGTTGCGCCGCCGTCAACACGCAAATCGTGCATTGTGATATGCCCTGCCCGGTCAGAAACCAAAAAGAGCACGGCATTGGCGATATCAGATGGCTTGGCGATCTTTTTCAGCGGAATTCCTGTTTTGAATGTTTCAAGTGAGCCGGCAATTACTGCCTGAGCCCCGTTCTCATCTGGCCACAGCGACCATTGCATCTCCGTTTCCGTTGACCCTGGAGAAACCACATTGCAGCGGATATTATATTCCGCAAGTTCCAGTCCGAGGCACTTTGTAAACATCGCGGCTGCCGCTTTGGAAGATGCATAAGCTGCCATAGACGTACGCGGCATAGCAGCGGCATTTGAGCCTACCGTTACAATTGAACCTGATCTTCGATTCATCATGTATTTGCTGACCGATCGGGACACGTTGAATACGCCAGTGGAATTAACTGAAAAAGTCGCCTCCCAATCGTGATCGCTGATAGATTCAATCAGCCCGGGACGAAGTACCCCTGCAACGTTTACGAGAATGTCTATCGGGCCGATTTCTCGTTCGATTCTCGCCGTTATCTCATCAACCGCACTGCTGTCACCTACATCAGCCGGGAACGCTTCCGCTTGGTGCCCGTCAGCTCTGAGGCCTGCCGTCAGTCCATTAAGTTTCTCCGCATTTAGATCGACTGCCGCAACCCTTGCTCCAAGTTCAGCAAGCGCACGAGCAACTTCTTCCCCGATGCCTTGAGCAGCTCCGGTTACTAAAGCGGTCTTGCCCTTAATTCCCATAACATCCATCTGACTCATTTCCTTTCTCTTCATGACGCTTTAAGTCCCATACCAGACTTCCGGCGGACGAACGAAAGCACACCGCGCCTCCGGACAGGGCGGCGGGCGGCCTTGTTCATTTATTTAGCATGAAATATCGCTTTATATTGATAATGATAATCATTATCAATTAATCTTCAAAACTATCATAACCAAACCCAATCTTTCAGTCAAATACATTTTTAGCTTATCGGCGTCTATTTCAGTCAATATTCAGTCATTTCCAAGCATATTGAAGCATGAATAGCTCTCTTTTTCCCATTACCTAAATAATAGGGAAATAGATTCACTGCAGCATCATATCTCCGAGCTGCCTCTGACATGATGCTGCAGCGGTGTTTGTTAAACTATAGGTTTGGACCGGCAGGGTGCAGGGCAAATCGTAAAGCTCTGCTGATCAAAACGGGCAGCACCGATATATGTCCTTCTCCCTCAAACTCGTGAAATTGCGTTCGTACTCCGTACCCAGCCAGGGACGATAGCTGTTCTGAAAGCTCTTTCGCATGATCATTTATGCGGCTTTTATGGCTTTTCTCTAATTCTCCCGCTGCGAGCATGACATTGACATTCAGCTTTTCCCGGCTTACACGGTCGCCAAATTGGCGGGACTCCTTATGAATAAACCGTTTGTTCCAATGGATGGATGGACTCCCCGCGATATATGTTTGGAACGCATCCGGTTTTGTAAAAAGCACTTGCAGCACAAAAAGTCCTCCAAGAGAATGACCAAAAATCGTCTGCCTGCTGGTGTCAATCTGATAATCACGCTCGATTTCAGGTTTTACTTCCTCTTCAATAAAGGTTAAGAAATCCTCGGCTCCCCCTTGTTCCGGCCACGGTGTCCCGCCAGGTCTTGATGGAAGCTCTGAATCAGGGAGCGGCAGTGTAAAATCACAGTGGCGGGCCGGAGAAAACGGCGCCTCTGTCTGATAGCCGATGCCGACGATGACTGCCGGAATAACACCTGTTTTTTCCGGACGCCGGCTTTGCACGCGAATTGCCTCTGCCATCGTTCCGAATACGGAATTGGCGTCAAGCAGATAAATGACAGGATAACCAGCAGGAGGCGGATCTTCACTCGGTTTTGACACAAAGATTTGATATTCGCGATTTCCAGTACGTGAATACATCAGACGTGATTCTGTTCCCGGTATCGTGAACGCGCGAGCGGACAAGGCTGCCGCCTGTTCGGTCTTTTTTCCGTCCATTTTATGTACCTCCTTTCTTCCCCTCGATTAGCTGAGGGTGATGATATGCCCGAATATCATAGTCAATTTAGGATTCAAATGATCAATTCCATGGTGAATCAGGAATGGGTTTTTATTAGAAAATACCTAGTGATAATGATTTTCAATATCAACTAAACACCTCAAATAATAGTTTCTCTGACAAAGAAAGTCAACTTTTTTCCAAATAAAAAAGGCACCTAATTTGAATAAGGTACCTAGGAACTAGAATGATGGAAAATAATTACTTTAATTTCTTGTTTAAGAAACTGATACGGAGCATCTATTGGATACTTTATCAACTCATATAAAACCAACGAACGGCCCCGGCATAAAAACCTGCATTCCAATGACTTAGCTGTTCACCTAATATCCACAATATGGTACTATTACTCTTAACCTTGTATTCAGGAAGTGGATATCGTTATGAACAACGAAGAACCAGATGAACCCTTTAAAGACTTACCATTCAGTTCTAAATTACTAGTCATCGCTTCACTATTTATCATTATTGCTGCGGCCATCGGGGTCATTGCCGGCGGATATTTCTTTGGCATAAAAGGTTTATTTTCAATCCTTGGAGTTTCATATGAATCTGATAAAATATTACTGTTTTTTATATTGGGCTGTTTTGGAGCGGGATTGATTATAGAACCATTCATTAAGTTGTTTTCCATGTTTGTTTATCATTTAACGGCAATGAAAAAGACAGCCATTACCAGGCTGGTATTTTATTTCATTGGCAATGTTATCACTATCAGTATTGTAGACTTTTTCATGGATTCTATTTATATTCCAGATTCCCTCATTACTGTTATTTCGGCAGTAATGGCTTTCGCCGAACTGGCATTTGATGATAAGCCTGATCAATAGTCTGCTTCAGCCGTGAACTTTTTCCTTTCCTGATCCGTATTAATTGAGTAAGGAGGTCTTTTATTGATGAAGAAATATGAATTTGTAAGAGTTGAATTAAGTTCCATGAGAAGAAGACCTAAAGAGGATTATCAAGAAATCATACATGAGTATGCGAAACAAGGCTGGAAGCTTGTTCAGATCTTTGCTCCCAGTATTGACGGCTACGGTGCGGCTGCTTATTTTGAGATCATATTTGAAAAAGAGGCTTAGTCATTTGGCTGAGCCTTTTTTATGTAAACCGAGTTTTTTCCATTCAAGGCGAGATGAAAGGAGAATCCATAACCAATCAAATAAGGGGAATCTCCCCTTATTTAATCCCATTGAAATCTTTGATTTTGCCACGGGTCGCCTCTCATATGGTATCCGTTTTGTTCCCAGAATCCCGGGTGGTTTTCTTTCGTAAACTGGATGCCGCGCAGCCACTTGGCGCTTTTCCAAAAATACAAATGAGGAAAAACCCCTCTCAGCGGAAAGCCGTGTTCCGGTGTTAAGGGTTCCCCATTATGCGCATATGCGAGCAGAGAGGTTTCTGCTATAAAATCCGCAAGAGGCAGATTGGCCGTCCAGCCTTCTTCCGCATGCAGAATGACGAAGCCCGCTTCTTTCTTTACCTGCGCTTTTTCCGCGATATCTTTTGCCCGCACTCCCTGCCACACATTATCAAGCCGGGACCAGCCGGTTACGCAATGGATATCATTTTTCGTCTCAGCCGTCGGAAAAGCTTTTATATCATTGAAGCTTAGGAGCATCGGCTCGTCAACTAAGCCGTAGACTTGCAGGTTCCACTTCGTCATATCCTTATAATACGGCACGTTTCCGGCATGAAGCACAGGAAATTTGGTTGTGACGTTTTGGTTGGGCGGCACTCTTCCGGATTGATCGGTTTGCTTTGGTTTTCCGAAAAACATACGGCTCCCTCCTTATGTTAACTTATTTGATAAAGAAGTTGACAATTAATCTGGATTCGATTACTCTATGATTGTGTATATATCCAAGGGGGAAAAAAGATGATTCAGAATAAACTTCGTGTGAGTGATATGGCGCTGATCGGCATGTTCGCAGCACTCATGGGTGTCGGCGCCAACATTACATCAATGGCACCTTTTTTGCAAGTGGCAGGTATTCCGCTTTCTATGCAGCCCTTTTTCTGTCTATTGGCCGCACTGCTTCTCGGGAGCAGACGAGCTTCTATCGCCATGATTGTTTACGCGCTTGTCGGATTAATCGGCGCGCCTGTCTTTGCTCAGTTTTCAGCGGGCTTTGCTCCGTTTGCCGGTAAAAGCGGCGGCTTCATTCTATCTTATATTCCGGCAGCTTTTGCTGCGGGGTGGTATTTAGAACGGAAAGCGCAGCCAAGCAGACTTCGTTTTCTTATCGCTTCTCTGCTCGGAACTGCCATCATGTATCTGGTCGGCACTACTTATATGTATCTTGCCTTAAAGATTTGGATTGATGCGCCCATCAGCTATGGAACAGCCTGGATTTTCATGTTCTGGTTTATAGTTAAGGATATGGCTTTTGCAATTGTTTTGGCTTTTATCGCGCCTTCCATTTACCGTTCTATCCATAAAGCAACCGGCTTCAGCAGAAATCATATTTCTTCCACATAATGAACCGTTCTCTTTGAGTGGTTCTTTTTTATGCCCAAACAAAAAAGCCCTCCGGCCGGAGAGCCTTTTTGTTTACAGCACAAGCGCCGCAATCCATCCAAATAAAACAAGCGGAATGTTATAAAAGATAAATGTCGGCACACAAGTATCCCAGATATGGTGATGCTGTCCATCTGCACTAAGCCCTGAGGTCGGGCCGAGCGTACTGTCGCTTGCAGGAGAACCGGCGTCTCCAAGCGCGGCTGCAGCACCGATGACCGCAATCGTCGCCATCGGGCTGAACCCAAGCTGAAGGCACAGCGGAACAAAGATCGTGGTAATGACCGGGATCGTGGCAAAAGATGATCCGATCCCCATCGTGATTAAAAGACCGACAATCAACATGAGAAAAGCGCCCAATGACTGGCTATGTCCGATAATGCCGGCTGCTGATTTCACAAGCGCACCGACATCGCCCGTTTTTGTCAAGACATTCGAGAATCCAGCCGCAACCAGCATGACAAACCCGATAAAGGCCATCATGACCATACCATCTGTAATTAAAGAATCAGCTTCCTCACGCTTCATTACACCGGTGACAAACAGGATAATGAGACCGGCAAGCGCCCCCATTATCATTCCTTCTACTCCTAATACTTGCGATAAGTAAAGCTGGACGCCAAGTGACACAACGATTGCCAAAACGGCTATGCCGAGGCTTTTTTTCGTATAGGGAGATGCTTTCATTCCCGAAACGTCTTTCGTTTCATATACTTTCGGTTTACGGTACACGAGCACAGCTAAAATCAATCCGACAACCATTCCCGCAGTCGGAATGATCATCGCGTATGGGATGTCTCCGAGAGAAACTTTCAACCCTGCATCCGCCATGTTATCTCTTAGCATACCTTGGAAAATCTGTCCGAAACCAACAGGCAGTGCAATATACGGCGCTGTGAGTCCAAAGGTAATCACACAAGCAATCAGCCTGCGGTCCATTTCAAGTTCATTAAAGATTTTTAACAGCGGCGGAATCAGCACCGGAATAAACGCGATATGAACAGGGACCACGTTTTGCGAAAAGCACGATACGATTAAAATAATGAAGACGATCAGTACCTTAGACAGCGCCTTTTTCCGTGTATCTTCCTTTTTCCCGATTAATTTCACAGATGCTTCAACCATTGCATCCGGCAAGCCCGTTTTTGTTAAGGCCGCCGCAAAAGCGCCAAGCAGCGCATAACTAACGGCAACGGTGGCATTGCCCCCAAGCCCCTCTGTGAAGGCTTTAACGGTCTCCCCAAGACCAAGGCCTCCTGTTAAACCGCCGGCTAAGGCGCCAATCATTAAAGCAATAACTATATTGACACGCAGCAAGCTTAATACCAGCATAAGCAGCACTGCGATAACGACTGCATTCATACTACCCCTCCAAAAATCCTTTAGTTTGCTAATGTAGTAGACAAGTAAAGTAATGAACGTATCTTATCATATGACAAACACTTTAGTCAACTAAAGATTTAAGCAGAAAATAAAAATCCCCCGCTGCAGTTTCGCAGTGGGGGGAGAAGGAGTTATGCTTTTGTTTTTTCTGGTGTGAAGCGCTCTGCCAATGTCGCGAGTGTTCTAGCCATCACACCTGTGGCGCCCGCCGGTCCAAAGCATGTTGCTTTTTTCGACGTTGCGGTGCCCGCTATATCAAGGTGAACCCAAGGCGTATGTTCAGCAAATTCTCCGATAAACGTTCCTGCCATGATCGCATGGCCTTCTCTTCCCGGTGAATTGTTCAAGTCCGCCATTTGGCTGTTTTTCACACGTTTTTTATCCTTTTCAGTGATCGGAAGCTGCCAGATCGCCTCACCGCACTCTTCCGCAGCCTCAGCCACTTGCTGGTAAAACGCTTGATCATTTGTCATGGCGCCCGTTGTTTCCGTTCCTAATGCGACGACGACACCGCCTGTCAGCGTTGCTGCATCCACCAATACAGACGCGCCATGCTGCTTGGCGTATGTGATGCCATCCGCCAGCACAAGTCTTCCTTCCGCATCTGTATTTAAAATTTCAATGGTTTTTCCGCTTAAGGATACAATAACGTCATCAGGCTTCATCGCCGCGCCTGATATCATATTATCCGTCGATGGGATCACAGCCAGCACATTTTGTTCAGGCCGGAGTTCTCCAATAGCCTCCATTGCGCCAAGCACCGCGGCTGCCCCTCCCATATCTGATTTCATGCCGACGATGCCGTCTTTTGTTTTAATCGAATATCCTCCGGTATCAAACGTAATCCCTTTACCGACAAATCCGATGACATCTTCCCAAGCTTCTTTTGCCTGATATTTCAGCACAATCATTTTCGGGGGTTCCGCCGAGCCTTGGTTCACGGCAAGTATGCCCCCCATGCCGAGCTCTTCCATATCATCTTTTTCCAAAATTTCGCATTCAAAATCGTACTTAGCGGCAAGCTCAACCGCATAAGAAGCCAAATCAGTTGCAGTCAGCATATTGCCGGGCATATTGACAAGCATTCTTGCAGAGTTGGCCGCCTGGCCGAAAGCGCGGCCGACCCGAAGACCCGCATGAACCTCTTGAGAATCTCCCTCTGTCAAGGCATAGACCGACTTCATCTGTTTTTCCGGCTCGTTTGATTTATGTTTATAATCCTGCACTTCGTATGTAGCAAGCAGGCAGCTTTCCGCTAAGGCATGAGCGGCATCGGCTGCCGGCACTTTATCGGTAATAAAGGTATCAAGCAAAACAGAAACCTCTTCTTTCCGATCTTTATGGATGGTTTGAAAAGCGCGTGCAAAGCATTCCTTTGCATCCTCAAATGTATAATCTGCCTCTCTTC
The DNA here is from genome assembly GCF_001584335.1 of Bacillus atrophaeus. Lineage (GTDB taxonomy): Bacteria > Bacillota > Bacilli > Bacillales > Bacillaceae > Bacillus > Bacillus atrophaeus. Next base: position 896,406 of record NZ_LSBB01000001.1, on the reverse strand, counting down.
CCAAACCAATAAAATAAATGCGTTTCATACCTGAGGCGAGGGGCGGGAATACTTTTGATACTTGATTCCGTTTCACAGAAACATCGCCGTCTTTCAGAAGCTGCGTCAGCTGGCCATCCAGCTTTTCATCAATTTCCTTTACTTTTTCAGTCAGCTGGCTTTTTTGAAAAAGCCCGACCAAAAGCGTTTCTTTATTTTCCAATTGATTGACTGCGTAAAACATGAGCACACACTCCTTGTCAACGTAATGGGTATTTGTCAGCAACAATGGTATAATAGGAAAAACATTCTTTCCCATACACTTATTTTAACAAACAATGAAGCAGAGCTGCTTTTTATTATGAAAACATAACTGATTTTCTTAAAGAAAGGATGTTCACATATGGAACTCTTTATGAATTTTCCTTTATTATCAAGTCTGGCCGCCATTGTATTTGCCCAAGTCGTTAAAGTGCCTATACAATTTATCGTATCAAGAAGGCTCGACTGGTCACTGGTAACAAGCACCGGCGGCATGCCGAGCTCCCACTCCGCCGCAGTAACGGCACTGTCCACAGGCGTGGCTCTGGAACACGGATTGGGCTCTTCCTTATTTGCGGTCTCGGCAATTTTCGCTGTCATTACCATGTTTGATGCCACAGGCGTCAGACGGCATGCCGGAGAACAAGCGACAGTCATCAATAAACTTGTCATTGATTTTAACCGGTTTGTCAGTGAAGCGAAAGATTTTCAGAAAGCGGAGGAAAAAGAAAAGCAGAAAAAGCTGAAAGAGCTGCTCGGCCATCAGCCGATTGAGGTCTTTTTCGGCGGGTTAACCGGCATTTTGCTGACCCTGATTTTAAATTACTTTTTCATGTAATTCCGTTACAGAAGCGATAATAAAGCCCAAAACTGTTGACAGTTTTGGGCTTTTTTCCATTCTTTCTGCGCCTCAGCGCTCACGCTGAGCACCAAGCACGCAAACGTTATTCCTTCACCGTTTTATACTGATTCCTGAATACCTGCATGGATTTATTCTCGTTTAATTTCAGAAGTTCGGCTTCCGTCACTGAACCGTTTCCTTTTTTAATCACATATACATCAAGGGTTTTTTTGCCCCAATTGCTATAGACATCCTTAACCGTTTCATAATAAAGATCCAGGCGGCTTCCTTTAATAGCTGAGCCTGTGTCCGCGACTACGCCATATCCGTAATCCGGGATGAACAAAATCGTCCCGATCGGAAAAACGGACGGGTCTGCGGCAACGGTGGAATATAAATCTCTTTTCACCTTTACGCCTGAGTATGTAAGACCGTATTGAGGATCATCAGGATGTTTTCCGGTTGACTCCGGTCCGGCTGTATAACCGGTTGCCGTTACTTTATGCGCGGGATACTGCTTCCAGTCAAAAGCCTCTTCCAATGATTTGCTGGGCTTAACTGATCCGGACATAGATTCGGCTTTTTTCTGCTGGATCGATTTCAATGTCAGACCAAGCTGCTTCAGAGACTTTTCATGGTTTTCATTGACCCAGTTTGACAGGTCCTTCGCCTCTACTCCTGAAACAGCTAAATACGTCGTGCCAAAGGCAAGTATAAACAAAATGGACATCAGCAAACGTCTGATTATTTTCAACATCATCCACCTCTCTCCTTCAGTCAGTGTTCCCAACTCAGAGAGCATTATTCAAGCAGATGTGTCTTTTTCGGATGCACAAAAAAAGCTTTCTATTAAAGAAAGCGGCATTTAAAACATTTGATATCCTCTTTTTCTAAGCGCATTGATGGCAACGCCTGAAACGATAGCGCCGGCCAGACCGCTTGCCAATATCAGCACATCGGCTGCTGCCAGTGAGATCACACGCTGAAACAGGCTGGAAAACGATTCTCCCGGCGCGTGAAAATAACTGATAAGCTTATCCTTACTAATAATGAAAAGGCATACAATTGGATAGACAACAGCCATGATCCAAGACATTCTTAACAGCATGTTCAATAGAAAACCAATGCCGAAAAACAGCACAAAAAATAGGACAACTGAAATAATTACGACAGGCAAACTAATCAAAATATTCCACCCCCTGCGGCCACTTTAAGTGTACCGCGGGGGCGGCAAAAAAGTCAACGGCTGGAAAATGATCGATCCGCTTTGCCGGTTCCCCCGCAAGAAGGACATGTTTCTGATCCGCCGAGCAGCAACTGAATATACCCTTTTCCTGAACAAAGTGAACATGTTTTCGAGGCACTTTGTGTGACAGTATTCATGAAAGATTCCTCCTTTTTCTTAATTTTCTGATAATATAACATATCTGTGTGTCAATGATAAAGTCAGATTTTATAACCGGATATTTGATGTAAGCGGAAACAACCTCTGTTTACTCTCGTTCTCTTTTTGTATTGCAGTTTTTCAAAAAAGAAGAAAATCCGCGGCTGCGGATTTCCTTAGAAGAATTTGAATTTGCCTTTTTTCAGTGTGAGTCCGATTCCGCCAACCATAAACAGCGAACGGTTGTCGATGACCTTTTTCATAATGGAGGCCGGTGTTCCTTTGAGCTTTCTGCCGTATACCACACCGACCGCATCATGCTCACCAAGCGAGGCCACGGTTCCTTTGATGTCCGGCTTGAATTCTTCAAGCTGGCCTCCGCCTTTGATCAGCCTGCCAATGTTTTTCGCAACAGTTTCTCCTTGCTGCATGGCGATTTGCGCTGTAGGCGGATACGGGCGGTCTGTTTCTTCGTTGATAAAAAGCGAGCTGTCACCGAGAATAAAAACATTATCATGTCCCGGCGCACGAAGGTCGGTGTTCACTTTTACACGGCCGCGCATATTTTCAAAGCCGGCTTCCTCAACGATAGGATGCCCGCGGACACCGGCTGCCCAGACAACCGTCTGTGACTGGATTTGCTCCGGCTCTTCGTCTTTTTTGCCGACTGTCACCCCGTTGGGCGTACATTCTTGAACGGCTGTGCCGATTTTAAATTCGATGCCCTTCCCTTCGAGGTAATGAACCGCATAGTCAACAAGCTCGGGATCAAATCCAGGCAGCACAGTCGGAGCTGCTTCCACGCAGACAATCCGCACAAGACTGCGGTCAATATCATATTCCTTGCAAAGCTCCGGCACGCGGTTGGCCAGTTCGCCAAGAAATTCAATTCCGGTAAACCCGGCGCCGCCGACGACGATTGTTAAACGGTCGGGGCGTTTTTCCGCTTCCGTATTGTAAGTCGCAAACTGCAGTTCAATGTGCTCTCTCAACTGGCGGGACGTATTGATATTCGCAATCGGAAACGCGTACTCTTTCAAGCCTTTAATGCCGAATGTTTCAGGCACAGCGCCGAGGCCGATTACCAGATAATCATACGGAAGCTCTCCGCCTGCAAGTACAACCTTTCGTTCTTCTATATGAATCGCTTTTACTGTATCCTGAACAAAGTTCACACGAGACTGGTTAATAACATCCTTTATTTGATAACGGCAGCGGTCATGGTGAAGCGTTCCTGCACTCGCTTCATGCATCCATGTTGTTTCATAGTGATAATTGTGCTTGTTCACAAGCGTAATGTCAGCATCGTTCGGGCCGACTTGCTTTGTCAGCCTTGTGACCGTCATTAATCCGCCATAACCTGCACCTAAAATTACGATTTTGGGTTTATTCAATGCCATCACATCCACCTTCTTTTTATTTTGCTGTTAAGACGCATAATAAAATATTCATTTGTGTTAGCTTCAGCTTTTTGGCGGGTTTTTATGAAATGTATTGAAATTTTTTTGTGAAAGCCTGCACTTTATCGCAATGCAATGATGATTACTGGCCGCCCTCCCAAAAATTCAGAAAAAATTAACATTTGAGTTCTCCCCACTATATTAGCGGCTTACGTCCTTTTTATCAAGATCAAAAGTGCTCAGCCTAAACAGTGTATGTTTCCTGATGAAGCCTTGAATATCCCTATTTTTCATCAAAACTTTCTTAGGCAGGACACATCATAAATCAAAGTAAATATGGTATAATTAATAACAATTTTCAATTAGGAGGCTTTATTTGTATGCAAGAGGATTCAAAGGTTTATGATATCACCATTATCGGCGGAGGACCGGTTGGCCTATTTACCGCTTTTTATGGCGGCATGAGACAGGCCAGCGTTAAAATAATTGAAAGTCTTCCTCAGCTCGGCGGACAGCTCAGCGCTTTATACCCTGAGAAATATATATATGATGTAGCCGGATTTCCTAAAATCCGCGCCCAAGAACTTGTGAACAATTTAAAAGAACAAATGGATAAATTTGATCAGACCATCTGTTTGGAACAAGCCGTTGAGTCTGTTGAAAAACAAGCGGACGGTGTTTTTAAACTTGTGACGGACAAAGAAATCCATTATTCCAAAACAGTCATTATCACAGCAGGAAACGGCGCGTTCCAGCCGAGAAAACTTGAGCTTGAATCAGCAGCACAGTATGAAGGCAAGAACCTCCACTACTTTATTGATGATCTCAATCAGTTTGCCGGAAGACGCGTGGCGATTCTGGGCGGAGGCGATTCCGCGGTGGACTGGGCGCTTATGCTTGAGCCAATCGCAAAAGAAGTCAGCATTGTTCACCGCCGCGATAAATTCCGCGCGCATGAGCACAGTGTAGAAAACCTTCACAATTCAAAGGTCAATGTACTGACGCCGTTTGTTCCTTCAGAGCTTGTCGGCGAAGACCGCATTGAACAGCTTGTGCTTGAAGAAGTAAAAGGTGACCGGAAAGAGATCGTTGAAATTGATGATTTGATCGTCAACTACGGCTTCGTGTCATCGCTCGGCCCAATTAAAAACTGGGGACTTGATATCGAGAAAAACTCCATTGTCGTCAAATCCACAATGGAAACCAACATTGAAGGTTTCTTCGCTGCCGGTGATATCTGCACCTACGAAGGTAAGGTCAAACTGATCGCAAGCGGATTTGGAGAAGCGCCGACAGCAGTAAATAACGCGAAGGCTTACATGGACCCGAAAGCGCGCGTCCAGCCTTTACACTCAACAAGTCTTTTTGAAAATAAAAAATAAAAAAAGGAGATGTGTCGCTGACACATCTCCTTTTTATTTAAATATGGTGATGTAATTCATCGCAGTCCCGACAACCAGCGCAATAACGAGTGCCGACACAACCCATATTGCCCCTAATATAATTCGGTCTTGAATCTTTTGCGATTTAGATGTTTTTTCTTGATCATGTTGATTCATTCCGTACTCTCCTTTTCATAAAGAAAGCTTGGTGCTAAAGACCAAGCTTTTTTTGAAATTATATGTTTAGCGTTCCTCATGATTCGTTTTATGCCCTCGTCCTATCAAGCCCAGACAATTCATTAAGACTATGATACCCAAACTCATCGTGTATGACAAGCATTGTCATCCGAAGCAGCCGCGCTACCCATGTTGAAAATTTGACAACCTAAATAAAACAGAGTACATTATACAAGGCGAACATTTAATATAAAAATTTGAATAATATTCGTTTTTAGGAGCTGATACTATGGAAAACGTGTTTGATTACGAAGATATTCAATTAATTCCTGCAAAATGCATCGTGAATAGCCGATCTGAATGTGATACATCCGTACGTCTGGGCGGACGTACATTCAAATTGCCTGTGGTGCCTGCCAATATGCAGACGATTATAGATGAAAATCTCGCTATTTCATTAGCTGAAAATGGTTACTTTTATGTAATGCACCGTTTTGAACCTGAAAAACGTTTAGATTTTATAAAAGACATGAACTCACGCGGATTATTTTCTTCCATTAGTGTAGGAGTCAAGGATGAGGAGTATCAATTTGTCCAACAGTTAGCTGAGGAAAATCTTACACCTGAATACATGACAATCGACATCGCGCACGGACATTCAAAAGCAGTCATCGAGATGATCCAGCATATTAAGAAACATTTGCCGAACAGCTTTGTGATTGCGGGAAATATCGGAACGCCGGAAGCTGTCAGAGAATTAGAGAATGCCGGAGCGGATGCAACAAAAGTCGGCATCGGACCCGGTAAGGTATGTATTACGAAGATCAAAACCGGATTCGGAACGGGCGGCTGGCAATTGGCGGCTCTGCGCTGGTGTGCAAAAGCCGCAAGCAAACCGATTATTGCCGACGGAGGCATCCGCACCCATGGAGACATCGCAAAATCAATCAGATTCGGCGCGTCTATGGTCATGATCGGTTCACTATTTGCCGGACACGAAGAATCCCCGGGAGAAACCATTGAAAAAGACGGAAAGCTCTACAAAGAATACTTTGGATCAGCTTCTGAATTTCAAAAAGGTGAAAAGAAAAATGTAGAAGGCAAGAAAATGCATGTGGAACACAAAGGTTCTTTAAAGGATACGCTGATCGAAATGGAACAGGATCTTCAGTCCTCTATTTCATATGCTGGCGGGAACAAACTGGATGCCATCCGCAACGTGGATTATGTTGTTGTGAAGAATTCGATTTTTAATGGGGATAAGTACTAATGAATGGATAAACCGCTCTATGAAAAGAGCGGTTTAAGTTTCATATTGAGGCATTATCATATTTAAAACAGCAAAAAGCCTCCTCAATTAACTATCGAGAAGGCATTTCATTTAAATTGATATAATTCGTCAGCACTCCTCAGGCTTACCAGCATTTTGAGCAGTTCTGAAAGAAGAGCCGCAGCCGCATGATGCGATGGCGTTCGGGTTGTCGATGGTGAAGCCCCCGCCCATCATGGATTGTTTAAAGTCAATAATGGTGCCGTTCATGATATCCATGCTTTCGTTGTCGACCAAGACAGTGATGCCGTGCTGTTCAAAGGCGCTGTCCTGCTCGCCTTTTTCATGTTCAAAACCCATTCCATAAGAAAGGCCGCTGCAGCCGCCTCCTTTTACTCCTACGCGTAAAAAAGCATTTTCTTCTTCATGCTCTTTCATCATATCTTTTATATGCAAAGCTGCTGCTTCAGTAATTGTTACCGGGTTGCTCATATTTGTGAACCTCCTTTTAGATACCGGATGTTGTTCTATCATTATAAACTTGATCGGCTTAATTCTCAAACAAGGCGTTTCAGAGGAAATATACACCTTCACAAACGGTCTCAGCCGGTCCTGTCATCATTACGTGGCCATTTTCTTTCCAGTTAATCACCAGATCGCCGCCCGCTAAATGAACCGTAATGTTATCATCACGTTTGGATACCCCGTTTAGCACAGATGCGACAGCCGCGGCGCATGCACCTGTTCCGCATGCCTGTGTAATCCCCGATCCACGTTCCCATACGCGGAAATGCAGTTCTTTTTCATTGACGGTCTCCACAAATTCCACATTAATGCCTTCAGGAAATCTCGGGTCTTTTTCAATCACCGGCCCCAGTGTCGTAAGCGGGGCCTGTTCGATGTCTTCAATCGGAAAAACGATATGAGGATTTCCCATTGAGACCGCTGTTCCCTTTAGCTCAGCTTCGCCAAATGTCATCGTTTCATTGATCGTTTGCTCGTCACCGCCGCCGAGCATCGGAAGCTCTGCCTTTGTCAGGCGCGGTTCACCCATGTCGACGGTTACGACATTCACTTTGCCGTCCACTGTCTGAACTTCCGCTTTGACAAGGCCTGACAGTGTTTCGATCAAGAAAGAAGTTCCCTCTGTCAGCCTATGCTCATACGCATATTTTGCCACGCAGCGAAGGCCGTTTCCGCAGTTTTTTCCTTCTGATCCGTCATTGTTAAAAATGCGCATTTTCACCGGCGCTTTGTCAGAAGGGCAGATAAGGATCATTCCGTCTGAACCGATGCCTGTATATACGGAAGACACCTTGACAGCAATGTCCGCCAATTGTTCTTCCGGCAATTGTTCTTCAAATTGATTAACATAAATGTAGCTGTTTCCAAGACCGTGCATTTTGGTAAATCGAAATGAATTCATAGGTGCCTCCAACTTTTTCTCTTTTACTTAGTATAAAAGCTATTATAAGCGGACACAATACAATTATCCCCCGTTTTTCATACATAAAAGCTCCTTGCCAATATGCAAGGAGCTTTTATTTGTTATACGAACATGCCGGCGATTGCCGCGCTGAGAAGGTTGGCTAATGTTCCCGCAACAACAGCCTTTAATCCGAGGCGCGCGATATCCGAACGGCGGCTTGGCGCCAATCCGCCAAGGGTGCCGAGCATAATCGCAATCGAAGAAAAGTTGGCAAAGCCGCAAAGCGCAAAGCTGATAATTGTAGCGGTTTTCTTAGAAAACTCGCCGATATGCGGGCCGAAGTTGGAATAAGCGACAAACTCATTCAACACAAGTTTCTGCCCGATATAGCTTCCCGCCTGCAAGGCTTCATGCCATGGCACGCCAATCACAAACGCGATTGGAGAAAACACATATCCGAGAATGTATTCTAATGTGAGGCCCTTTATTCCGAACCATCCGCCGATTCCGCCGAGAACTCCGTTCACTACAGCAATTAAGGCGACAAAAGCAAGCAGCATCGCACCGACATTCAGCGCGATTTGAAGTCCGGTAGACGCTCCTTTTGCGGCTGCATCTATTACATTCGCTGCGCCTTCTCCTTCGTCCATTTTGAAATCGCCTTTTACGGTTTGCGGAGTTTCCGTTTCCGGAATAAACATTTTGCCGATAATCAATCCGGCCGGTGCAGCCATGAAGCTTGCTGCAAGCAAGTACTCAACCGGGATACCGAGAAGAGCGTAGCCAAACAAAGTGGAGCCTGCCACGGCGGCAAGACCGCTTGTCATAACCGTAAACAGCTCTGACCGTGTGAGTCCGGCGATAAACGGTTTGATCACCAAGGGAGATTCTGATTGGCCGACAAAAATATTAGCAGCGGCAGCCAGTGATTCCGTTCTGCTTGTCCCTAGCAGTTTTGATAATCCTCCGCCGATCACGCGGAAAATAAGCTGCATGATTTTCAAGTGATACAATACGGCAATCAGCGCCGAAAAGAAAATAATAACCGGCAGCACACTTAAGGCAAACGCCGGGCTATCGCCGACTTTAAGCAGCGGGCCGAAAATAAAGCTGATGCCCTCATTCGCATAGTCAATGAGAAGCTGAACAAGACTTGAGAACCATAAAAACACGGCCCGCCCCTGCTCCCACTTTAAGACAATAAAACCGAACGCCACTTGTATACATAAACCGATTACGACTGTTCTTACATTAATTTTGCTTTTCTTTTCTGAAAACAAAAACGCAATGGCAAACACCGCCACTGCACCAAGCAGCCCCCACACTATATTCATCAATACACCTCTTACTTTTTATTTAAAAAAGACCTTTTTTAAGATAACAATATTTATTTTTGATGTCTACTGATTTTTTAGAAATCAGTTGAATTCCCCATCCTTCTTTCCTATATAAATAAACCAATAAAAAAAGGGCCCTGCTTTTAGGCCCTTTTTTTAAAACATTGGATTTTCTTCAAGAAAGGTATATATATTTTCGACAAGTTCAGCGGCATCGCTTCCCGTGACGACTTCTCCATTTACGAGTGCGAATAAGGATTCCATGCATTTTCCGCAATGGCTTAAGCATCCGTATTCAAGCACGTCCAAATTTGGATCTTTTTCCAAAATCGCCCGAGCCTCTTGAGAGCCGTGAGCCAAATTGCTGACGCAAAATTCAATCATTGGATTCATGCGGTTTCACCTCACATATGTACATTATCCTAACGAAATTGTTATAATTAGTCAAAGGAAAGACTTCCCTTCAAACATTATCGTAACATATTAATTACGTTTTAATGTTCTACTATTGATCTCTTTTTAGCTAATTCGTAGGTTATTTTGAAACTATTATTGTGATTTTAGATCAAATTCGATATAATTCTAGTTGTTATTTTACATAGTTCGTGTTTTTTTTCGGTTTGTCTATCATACTCTTCGGGTAAAAAGGGGAATCCACATGAAAAAATTGGTCTTGATCGGCGGGGGTTACGGAAACATGCGAGTTCTTCATCGCTTGCTGCCAAATCAGCTGCCAAATGATGTTTCAATCACGTTAATTGACAGAAATCCTTATCACTGCTTAAAAACAGAATACTACGCTCTGGCTGCCGGAACAATCTCTGACCATCATATCAGAGTGTCTTTTCCTGAGCATCCGAATCTGGATGTCCAATACGGAGATATTTCATCCATCGATTTAGAGCAAAAACAAGTGCTGTTTCATGACCGTGAACCTATTTCCTACGATGACGCGGTTATCGGACTTGGCTGCGAGGATAAATATCATAATGTACCGGGGGCGCAGGAATACACATTCAGCATTCAGACGATTGATCAGTCGCGTGAAACGTATCAAAGGCTGAATAATCTAAGCGCCGGAGCGGCAGTCGCCATTGTCGGCGCAGGATTAAGCGGCGTCGAACTTGCCAGTGAGCTGCGTGAAAGCAGGGACGATTTAAAAATTATTCTGTTTGACCGCGGAGATCTTATTTTATCAAGCTTCCCGGAGCGCCTGAGCAAGTATGTGCAAAAATGGTTTGAAGAGCATGGCGTGACCATCATCAACCGGGCAAACATCACAAAAGTGGAGGACGGAATTGTCTATAACCACGATGAAGCCATATCCGCCGATACGATTGTCTGGACAGCCGGCATACAGCCGAATAAGGTGGTTCGGGATTTGGACGTGGAAAAAGACGCCCAAGGGCGGGTTGTCTTAACGCCATATCATAACCTCCCTGACAATGAACATGTTTATGTTGTCGGAGATTGCGCCAGCCTTCCTCATGCTCCAAGTGCACAGCTCGCAGAAGCACAAGCCGAACAAATCGTTCAAATCATGCAAAAACGCTGGAGCGGAGAAGCGCTCCCTGAATCATTACCGCAATTTAAATTAAAAGGTGTGCTTGGTTCACTCGGCAAAAAAGCAGGATTCGGCCTGGTGGCGGACCGTCCGCTGATCGGCAGGGTCCCGCGTCTGTTAAAATCCGGTTTGCTGTGGATGTATAAGCACCATAACGGATAGGCTTTCACTGCTGAAGATACGCTGATTTTAAATCAGCGTATTTTTTTATGTCGAATGGTCCTCTCTTCGGCTTCAAGTCTCTTAATTGACATAGAGAATTTATAGATTTATAATTATATATGTAAATAACAACATGTTCATGTTTACTTAATATTGTCGGCAATATGTTGACTCATGTGTGATCTGAAATGAAATCGTTAAAAAAGGAGCAGATTGAGATGACAAATCAACCTAGAGAAGATGTAAAAGACTTTGTAGGAAGCCATATGATTTATACGTATGAAAACGGCTGGGAATATGAAATCTATATTAAAAATGACAAAACAATTGATTACCGCATTCACAGCGGAATGGTTGCCGGCCGCTGGGTGCGCGACCAGGAAGTAGATCTTGTGAAGCTGACAGAAGGCGTTTATAAGGTTTCATGGACTGAACCGACCGGAACCGACGTTTCTTTAAACTTTATGCCAAATGAAAAACGAATGCACGGTATCATCTTTTTCCCGAAATGGGTTCACGAGCATCCGGAGATTACAGTTTGCTATCAAAATGATTATATTGACGTAATGGAAGAATCACGGGAGAAATACGAAACATATCCTAAATACGTTGTGCCGGAATTTGCCGATATCACCTTTTTAGAGAATGCCGGCATCGACAACCAAGAAACCATTTCCAAAGCGCCGTATGAGGGAATGACAGACGATATCCGCGCCGGGAAATTAAAATAATAGAAAAAAACCGCTGATTTCGTTTCAGCGGTTTTTTTCTATTTGACTGCCGTATAGCCGTGCTTTTCCATTTCTATATATATGTCTTGTAATCTTGGGTTTCCTTCTCCGACAATTTTGTCTTCCACGAGCACAAGCGGATAAAAGTATTCATCATCACGTATTTTCTGTACAAGGTTTTTGATGTGTTCATCATTGGGCGGTTCGTCAATATCGATATAAGCCATCTTGAAGGGCTGTCCGGGATATTTCCTTTTCAGCGCAGCCTCCAGCCATTCATATGTATCTTTTGCGGCGGGCATATTGACACAGCTCGCACACATTGTTTCAGCTCCGTAAACACTGAGCATAACCGGTTTTGTCATGATAAGCGCTCCTTTTCCCTCTTGTCTTTTCGGAACTTCCCCTTGCCAATAGTATACAGAGACGGGCAGCTTTTTTGTATAAAAATCGGTTTTTGTGTTCAAGTGTAGATATGCTATAATAATGTAAGCAACTTTGCAAACCAAACAATAGATTTTTATTGTTACTGTGAATATAATGGTTTTATGACGACGAAAGGAGCGAATGTCATGACTGAGGTTGAAATGAAAGAACAGGTGCAGGAAGTACTGGACAAACTTCGTCCATTTTTACTTCGCGACGGCGGTGACTGTGAGCTTGTTGATGTGGATGAAGGTATTGTCAAACTTCGCCTTCTTGGCGCATGCGGAAGCTGCCCAAGTTCAACAATTACGCTGAAAGCCGGAATTGAACGCGCTCTTCTTGAAGAAGTGCCGGGTGTAGTTGAAGTAGAACAAGTATTTTAATAAGACAAAACAGGCTGATGTAACGTCAGCCTGTTTTTTTAGTTAGAGATACTTATCAAACCATGAGCCGATATAACCCAGACGCTTGATCCGCTGCTTCGGATGGCCGCTGCGTGACAAATTATGCGACGCGCCCGGAAAACGGACGAAAACTGTTTCCTTGTTCATTTTTTTCAGTGCTGTAAACAGCTGCTCCGCCTGTTCTACAGGACAGCGGTCATCACGCTCCCCATGCAGAATGAGCAGCGGCGTTTCCACTTGTTTTGCATATTTTAATGGCGAGCGGTCCCAAAGCTTCTCCGCATCCTCAAACATATCATGTCCAAGCTGCCAATCAGTAAAGAAAAAACCGATATCACTCACGCCGTGAAAACTGAGCCAATTTGAAATGGAACGCTGGGTCACAGCCGCCTTAAAGCGGTTTGTATGGCCGACAATCCAATTGGTCATAAAGCCGCCGTAGCTTCCGCCGGTTACGCCCAGCCGCTCTGTATCGACAAATGAATGAGCGCTGATCACTTCATCCACAGCCTGCATCACATCTTCATAGTCCTTGCCTCCATAATCTCCTCTTACCGCATTGACAAAGGTCTGCCCATAACCGTGGCTTCCTCTTGGATTCACATAGACGACAGCATACCCCTTCGCTGCCAGTACCTGAAATTCGTGAAAATACGTATTGCCGTACATCATATGTGGGCCGCCGTGAATATTGAGAATCAGCGGATATTTCTTATCTTCTTCAAATCGGGCGGGCTTCAGCAGCCAGCCATTCACTGTCACTCCGTCTTCTGTTTCATATTGAAGCTCTTGCGGTTCTGATAAGATATGCTCTTCGATAAAGCGTGTATTGGCATTTGTCAGGCGCTTCTCTTCTCCTGCTCCAAGCGGAATGCTGTAAAGCTCGCTCGGCCGCGTCGGCTTTGCAATACTGGCGATATAGCTTTGTTCATCTGGATGCAGCGTAAAACTGTTGATATGCTCTTTCTCAAGCCGGATCGGATAGGCGAGACCTTCAATTGAGATATAATAAACGCCCGTGCTGCCTTGCTCTGTTCCGATGACGTAGAACCCTTGGCTGTCTTTAGTCCAGACCGGACGCTGCTGACCGCCTCCAATCAGTGAGTCACCTATGAGAGCGTCGTCTAAATGTACGTCCAGCATGTCGGTCAGACAAGTGAGACGGCCGCTCTCAAAGTGATACAGCCATGCTTTCGTTAACGTGGCATTTTGATATTCATGTTCTTCACCAAGAAGAGCGATGTATTTTCCGTCCGGAGAAAAAGAACAGGAGCCAAAGAAACCGCGGTGAGGGGTGATTTGCTTGACATCACTGCTGTCAAGCGACATCATGTATACATCATAAGGCTTACTGGCATCATCTTGATCAGTTAGATTAGCCGTAAACACAATAGATTTGCCGTCCGGTGAGAAAACGGGATCCAAATGGTCCGCTTTGTGTGCGGTCAGCTGCTTGATTTCACCCGTGACGGCGCTGACCAAAATAATCTGTGCATACGTCCCTTTGATCAAGCCATTTCCGTCTTTTTTATATGTTAAAGAATGAATTTCAACCGGTTCATTGTTATCATGCTCTGCTTTTTCTTTGTCGTTTACATGCTCGGAGGCTGCGAGGTTTACTGACAGAAGCAAAGAACAGCCGTCCGGTGACCATACAGGCTGTGATACTCCATAAGGAATATCTGTCAGTTTTCTGGCTTCTCCGCCGTCTGTACTCAAGATATAGAGCTGCGGGGCGTCGCCTTCCCGGTCGGATATAAATGCGAGCTGACGGCCGTCCGGTGACCATCTCGGCTCGCTGTTTTTCTTTTCTCCATAAGTCCATGGCACGGAATGACCGCTTTCTGTGTCATACACCATGATGTGTGAGGTATATGAATCCTTTTCTTTATTCACTTGTGTTTGGACAAATGCCGCACGCTTGCCGTCGGGCGAATAATGCGGATCAGTCACCGAAACTAAGGCAGTGATATCCTCTGCGAGAATCAGCTTTTTCATATCATTCTCCTCCTTTATCTGCTTATATTTCGATTTTCTAAATAAAAAACCCTTTAAAAAAAGCGTTTCTCCAGAAGCTGAAGAAACGCTTTTTTTCGCTATACACTTTTTACTTGGTGTAACGGGTTTCTTTCTATGACACTGCCTTCTTTCGGAACTGACAGTGAGGCAATCTCACAGTGCGGGAAATTAAGGGAAAGCTGCTCTCTCAGCGCCTCTCCTTTGCCTTTTTCGGTAAATACGAGGATCGTCGGCCCCGCTCCGCTCAGCGCCGTTCCGTAAGCGCCTTTCAGCTCAGCCACATGCTCGACTTTAGACAATTCAGGGACAAGCATCGCCCGATATGGCTGGTGGAACATGTCTTTTTTCATCATTTTGCCGACAAGCGGCCAGTCTTGTGACATGAGTGCCGCGATGAGAATGTTGCTGACGGCGCTTGCTTTTACAGCGTCTTGATAAGGAAACTGTTTTGGAAGCACGTCCCTCGCATCTCTTGTCAGCACTTCATAAAAAGGGATGACAACGACAACATCAATGTCTACATTCTGTACACGGACTATTTGTGTATGTTCCTCTTCATGCAGCCCGATCACAAGGCCTCCGGCAAGAGAAGCCCCGGCATTGTCCGGATGCCCTTCCTCAAGGCTGGCAAGATGAAGCTTGTCAGCCTCTGAAAGACGTAAGCCGCACAACTCGTCAGCAAGTTCGATCGCAGCGACAATCGCAGCCGCACTGCTTCCGAGCCCACGCGCTAACGGAATGTCGCTCCATACCTTGACGTGCACCGGAGGCATTTCTTTCCCATACGTATCAGCCGTCCGTTTTGCGACTTGATAAATGAGATTTTCTGTACCAGCAGGGATTCCGGCAACTGTTTCTGTTTCAGCTTCAAAAGTCCATTCCGCACTTTTATAGACTGTCAGCTTCAAATATCTGCTGAGCGCCATCCCCACTGAATCAAAGCCAGGCCCTAAATTGGCAGTACTGCCCGGGACAGTGACAGAAAACAGCATGTCGGCCTCATTCATACACGAGACGCTCCCTTTAAGTATTCAAGGATGCCGTCTTCATCCGTCGGCAGCGCAGCCGGTTTGATCTCTGAAATATCGACGGCAGTGTTCGGGTCTTTTAAGCCGTTTCCTGTTAAGACGGCGACGACTTTGCTGCCTTGCGGAATCTCTCCTGATTTGACTTGCTTCAGCACGCCGGCGATGGACGCGCAAGATCCTGGTTCTGCAAATACGCCTTCTTCGCTGGCAATCAGCTGATACGCGTGCAGGATTTCTTCATCAGTGACTTCGTCAATTTTCCCGGCAGATTCCTCGGCTGCTTGCACGGCTTTATCCCAGCTCGCAGGATTTCCGATACGGATGGCCGTCGCCATTGTTTCAGGGTTTTCGATGACTTTGTTGCGTACGATGGCCGCAGCCCCTTCCGCTTCAAAACCGCGCATTTTTGGAAGCCCCGTGCCGTTTTTCTCGTGGTATTCTTTGAAGCCCTTCCAGTATGCTGTAATGTTTCCGGCATTTCCGACCGGGATCGCCAAAATGTCAGGCGCTCCGCCAAGCTGTTCGCACACTTCAAAAGCGGCTGTTTTTTGGCCTTCGATCCGGTAAGGGTTTACTGAGTTCACAAGGGCGATCGGTGATTTTTCACAGATGGATCGGACGATTTTCAGCGCATCGTCAAAGTTGCCGTCAATCGCGATGATTTCTGCTCCGTACATGACGGCTTGGGCAAGTTTTCCGAACGCGATTTTTCCGTTCGGGATAATGACGATACATTTCATATTGGCGCGGGCTGCGTAAGCGGCTGCCGCAGCGGACGTGTTTCCGGTAGACGCACACATAATCGTGTCGTTGCCTTCTTCTTTCGCCTTCGCGACTGCCATTACCATTCCCCGGTCCTTGAAGGAGCCCGTCGGATTCACGCCTTCTGTTTTCACATGAAGTTCAATGCCCAGTTTTTCAGACAGCTTTGACAGATGAATGAGCGGTGTGTTTCCTTCATGTAATGTCAGGGCCGGCGTTTGATCAGTTACCGGTAAAAGTTCTTTATAGTGATGGATAAGTCCTTTCCACATTAGCTCCAACCGTTCCCTTCTACACGATACGTGCTTTTTACTTCTTCCACGACTTCCAGATCATTTAAGTTTTGCAGAATATCACTAAAATCAGACTCTGATGTATGGTGGGTGACGATAACAATTTCAGCCAGTTCGTCATGTCCCTTAATCGGCAGCTGAAGAATTTTTTCAAAGCTGACACCGCGCTCAGAGAATACAGAAGTAATTTTTGAGAATGAGCCGACCTGGTCTTTGACGTGAATTCTTAAAAATTGCTGGGCGTAAATATCGGACGGCGACTTCATATTTTTTTCAAATTGCGGGGCAACAAAGCTGTTGCCGGTTACGCCGAGGCGCATGTTTTTCATGACAGCGACAAGGTCGGACACAACCGATGTGGCTGTCGGCATGCTTCCGGCACCAGGTCCGTAAAACATGGTCTCGCCGACCGCTTCGCCATATACATAAACCGCGTTATATTCATTATGGACGGCAGCGAGCGGATGGTGATCAGGGAGCAGTGTCGGCTGAACGCTGACTTCGGCTTTGCTTCCGTCACGCTGGGCAATGCCGATCAGTTTCATCGTGTAGCCGAGACGCTTGCTGAAGTTAATGTCCTCATCTGTAATCTGAGAGATCCCTTTCACCTTGACGTCCTCCAGATCGACATTCATGGAAAAGCCGAGACGTGCCAAGATCGCCATTTTCCGCGCCGCGTCAAGCCCTTCGACGTCAGCTGTCGGATCAGCTTCGGCAAATCCGAGGCTTTGCGCTTCTTTTAGTACTTCTTCATACGGACTCTTCTCTTTAATCATCTTCGTTAAAATAAAATTTGTTGTTCCGTTTACAATTCCCATCATTTTTGTGATCCGGTCAGATGCCAGTCCATCTTCAAGCGTACGCAGGATCGGGATACCGCCGGCGACGCTTGCTTCAAAGTACAGATCACAGCCGTTTTCTTTTGCTTCGGCAAGCAGCTCTGAACCGCAGACCGCCATTAGATCCTTATTTGCTGTGACGACATGCTTTTTCGATTTCAGGGCGTCAAGCAGGTATTCCTTCGTCTGCTCAACCCCGCCGATTACTTCAATAATGACATCGACATCGGGATCATCAATGACGTCATACACTTCCGTCGTCAATACTTCCCTCGGCAAATCCGCTTCCCTTTTTTTATCTATATCTTTTACAAGCACTTTTTTTATCGTAACCGGGCAGCCGACTTGATGCATCAGTTTATCCTGATGTTCTTGAATAATTCTGACAACACCGCTTCCCACAGTGCCTAATCCTAAAAGCCCCACTCGAATCGCTTTCAAAAAAACTCCACCTTTCATTCAACTGTCCTCTTATAAAAGACATTTGTTAACTCAACACAGACATTTAAGTTACAAATATTATATAAGTCCATCTTCAATTTGACAAGACAGCAATCTTCAAGCCTCTCCTGTTGTAAGCGCTTAACACATTGATATGACAAGATTCTATATTTTCTAAATATTTTTACTGGATTTTTTCATTTAAAGGCCGGAGCTTTCTCCGCCTTCAGCCCCGGCTCCTGCTCTATTTCACGGTACCTTTTCCGAGCCAAGTGACAGAGGGAACAAATACCTCCCCGGATTTCATATTCATCAATTCCTCACCTATATTTAAAAACTGTTCATAACGGCCCGAATCAGCAAGAATACTGTCAAGGTTCTCCTCATAATAGTGCTTTTCTGTCTCCGAAGAAATGTAGTAACCCTCTACGGTTTCGAAATAATGAAGGGGGAAAAGCAGCCTGCTGTACATCAAGCGTTTGGAAAAAGAGGACAACGGGGTGATTTGCTCGTACTCCTGCAGAAAGTGAAAGCCTTGATTCAGCAAATCCTCTCTATGATATAAAAAAGTATGTCTCATATATTCAGCCAAATCACGGGCCGCATGGTCAAAAACCCAATCTGCCGGTATTCTGATTAATGACTCGGGCGACCAGGTATTCCGTTCCATCCGCTGATGGCAAATGGTTCCCGAATCGGTCACCTGAGGCTTATCATCCAGTTCCGTATCAACTAAGTATTGAACGGCATTTTCCGAAAGGCCTAAATAATATGGAAAAGATTCGATCATTTTTTTATCAAACGGCTCATGCGGAGGCATTTGAATTTTTTGCTGCCAGAAGGCTTCAAGCTGGTCAATCCGTTTCCCCCATAAGTCCTTCCATTGGCCAATTCTTCCGGCATCTTTCACTTCATAAGGAAAACCTCTGCCTTTTCTGTGGAACTCCGCAAGCTCTGCTCCGACAGAAAAAGAACGGTTCGTCACGGGCGGAACCGCCTTTAGCAACGCGTAGGATTTACCTTCATGTTCAAACGTCAGCTCCCCATCTTTTGTAAAGATAAAAACGGAAACGTATGGGTCACTTTGTTCTTGTAAATACTGACTCATGTAATAAAGCTCCGTCAGTTCCGCCTCGGAAAATTGCGAAACCGGAATGATTAAAAAAAAGGAATTTGGCGTCTGAAAGCATTCGTACGTTTGATACACCGAAAGCTGTCTGACTTGAATGCCGAACTTTTCTTTGATGACACCCTTCAAAATGATCACCTGCCTGTTGAATTGGGGTTCTTCACATCGTAGTCATACGGAGCCGGAATTATGATTACATATTTTAAACCTCCCGGAGACGCAAGAAAATAACGTACACATCTATCGCGTTTTGTATAAACTAGTAAAAAAAGATTGGGTGAAGCTGATGTCAGAAAAGGAACAAATAAGCCAGATGGAAAAAACGGCAAGGGAACGGATGAGGCAGCGCGGGGTAGAAATTGCGGATATTGCCGAGCTTGTGTTTTTTCTTCAGGAAAAATACCATCCTGATTTAACAATTGAAACCTGCACTTATAATGTAAATCGTGTGATTGCAAAGCGCGAAGTGCAAAATGCGATTTTAACCGGAATTGAATTGGATGTTCTCGCTGAGCAAAAAAAGCTTTCTGAACCGCTGCAAACGATTTTGGCTATTGATGAAAGCCTTTATGGAGTCGATGAGGTTCTTGCCTTTTCGATTGTGAATATATACGGGTCAATCGGGTTCACCAACTACGGCTACATTGATAAAGAAAAACCGGGGATTCTCGGCCGTTTAAATGATAAATCTACCGGTGAATGCCATACGTTCCTCGATGATATTGTCGGCGCGATCGCTGCCGCCGCATCCAGCAGGCTGGCCCATCGTGCCAGAAATACAGAATGAGGGCAGTCCATATGGACCGCCCTCTTTTTTCTTATATATGGGTAAGCCAGTCTGTTAAGGAATCAACGGCATGAGTCGGTTTATCAGGATAATCGGCCAAATGCTCTCTTTTGGTCACGCCTGTATGCACAAGAAGAGTGTCCATCCCTGCGTTCATACCCGCCATAATGTCTGTTGCGTAATTATCACCGACCATCAATGTTTCAGAGATATCTGTTCCGAGGACACGCATGGCTTGTTCCATAATGATGGATTCAGGCTTTCCGATAAATACAGGCTGAACGCCAGTTGATACGGTTAACACTGAAGTCAGTGAGCCATTGCCCGGCAAAAGCCCTCTTTCTGTCGGGATCGCCACGTCACCGTTTGTAGAAATGAAAGTGGCGCCGTTTCTGATCGCGAGGCAGCCTGTTGCCAGCTTTTCGTATGTAATGCCGCGGTCTATCCCTACCACTACAAAGTCTGCGTCTTCCTCAGCAAAGGTCAGGCCGTTTTCTTCAATCGCCTGGCGGATGCCTTCTTCGCCGATCACATAAACAGACGCATTCTGCTTCTGCTGCGCGATATGCTGAGCTGTCGCCATGCTTGTTGTGAAAACCTGCTCCTCTGTCGCCGGAATGTCAAAAGAAACCAGCTTGTCCGCCACCTGTTTCGGTGTGCGGGACGAGTTGTTTGTCACAAACAAATATGGAATGCCCCGTTCTTTCAGCTTTCTGACAAATTCGCAAGCTTCCTCAATTTTTTCGGTTCCGTTGTACATTGTACCGTCTAAATCAATTAAATATCCTTTATATGTTTTCATCAACTACACTCCCGTTGCTTTTCTTGATGGCTTATTTAAATGCAGAAACAGGGCCGAGTTCCGTCTCTAAGTAGCTCCTGATCCGTGACGGAAAGTCTTGCAGCACGGTGTGATGCGCTTGGATCAGTTTGAGAAGTTCTTCGGCGTCCGCCAGCTGATACTGCTGAACCAGTTTTTTACGGTAGGAAATAAACTGTTTTAAATGCGTCCCTTCCTCTTCCGTTACCACTTTTTCATCAACAAGAATGTCCATGATGTCGTCGTAGCTGCCCGGGTCCCGCATAATAAAACCGTCGATCATATAATTTCCCGTGTCGATAATGCATTCGATGGCGACATGGCCGATCCGCTCAAGCGCTTTTTTTTCAATCTCCGTCTGCCAGTCTGTTTGTTTTTTAAAAAGAGCCAATTCTTTTTCAAGAAATCCGAGGGTTTCTTCAATCCTGTTCCTGTCTACAAAATACATGACAGTCTCCCCTTTGCTTCTTTATTTTCGTAGTCGTTTCAAGACAAAATACGCACAGCCGAAATTGCAGTATTCGTAAATATACTCGTCTAACGTGCTGATTTTCGTTTCAAAGGTTGCCTTTTGATTCTGGTCGTCAAAAAAGCCTTTGAGCCGAAGCTGACTGTATCCCCAGTCTCCCACAATGTAGTCATATTTATTTAAGATGTCGGAATAGCGGGCTTTGAAGGCTTCTTCGTTGAACCCCTCTTTGAAGTTGCGGACTAACTCGAACTCAGCGTTTTGAATGAGAATCATGATTTCACCTCTTTTATCACTCATTTATATCATAATTCATTGCTTCGTCCCCATCAATTGCTAAAGAGTAAATCATCTGATTTGGCTACCCTAAGCTGTAAGGAGGGATTTACTAAAATGAAACATACTGCTTATATCGTCTGCCTTTTAGCTGGCCTTTTGACAGGCTGTACGGGAGCCGAAACAAACGATGCGCAACGGGATATCAAGACCGACAAGGAGATCGGCGGCAAGACCATCAGTGTGTCTGATCGAAAAGAGTCTTTCAATCAGGATAACAAAAATGGCCAGTTTGGATATGTCCGCTACCAAGCAAACAGCATGCCGGATGACACTCAAACGAAAGTGCCGACAATTGACCGTGAAAAAACCGCACATGTTATTTCCAGTTTAACGGTTCAGCTCCCGCATGTTCAAGATGCCGCGACACTCGTGACAGACAAAGAAGCGCTCATTGTTTACCAAACGAATTCAAAAAGACGGGAGCAGACGGCCGACCAGGTCAAAAAAACAGCAGCTTCTGTTATCCCGCGGTACTATCATGTGTATATTTCCGATAATCCAAACCTTGTGCAATCCATTGAGAACTACAGCAGGCTTCGTTCTGATTCAAGAGATATCAGTGACATCATGGCGGATACCATTCAAGAAATGAAAAAATCTCCGCAGGGAGGGCCTGTCTCTGAAGACGAAAATGCTAATGGAGAAACAGATCAGGATCAGGATCAAGCTCAAGGACCGCTGCAAACGAATCACAAATGACAAAAACGCCAGATATTCTGGCGTTTTGGCATTATGCTTGCGCTTGGCGCTTTTTAGAAGCTTCGTTAACCTGTTCATCCGCATGGTAGGATGAGCGGACAAGCGGACCTGCTTCACAGTGGCTGAAGCCTTTTTGCATAGCGATTTCTTTTAATTCGGCAAATTCGTCGGGGTGGTAATATTTTTGGACTTTCAAGTGTTTTTTGGACGGCTGCAGATATTGGCCGATTGCCATGATATCAACGTTGTTTGCCAACAGGTCGTCCATTACTTCGATGATTTCTTCCTTTGTTTCACCCAGACCGATCATAATGCTTGATTTCGTCGGAATGTCCGGCTGCATTTCTTTTGCACGGCGCAAAAATTCCAATGACCGATCATATTTCGCTCGTGCGCGGACTCTTGGAGTGAGGCGGCGGACCGTTTCAATATTGTGGTTTAAAATGTCGGGACGCGCGTCCATTAATGTTTTTAGATTATCGTAATTGCCGCCCATATCAGACGGAAGCACTTCAATGGTTGTAAACGGGCTTTTTCTGCGGATCGCTCGTACGGTTTCTGCGAAAACACCGGCTCCTCCGTCTTTTTGGTCATCACGCGCAACAGCTGTGATAACGGCATGCTTCAGATTCATAATGCTGACTGAATCAGCTACGCGTTCCGGTTCTTGCAAATCAAGTTCTGTCGGAAGGCCTGTCTTAACCGCGCAAAAGCGGCACGCTCTTGTACAGACAGAGCCCAAAATCATAAATGTAGCTGTACGTCTGACCGCCCAGCATTCATGTATATTGGGGCATTTCGCTTCCTCACACACCGTGTGCAGATTGTTTTCCCGCATTAATTTTTTGAGGCCCGTGTAATTTTCATTGGTATTTAATTTTATTTTAAGCCAATCGGGCTTTCTGAGGTGTTCGTCTTTCTTTGCCAATCCCATCATCTCCAATATCCAATATGTTTTCCTGAGCGCGAAAAATTCTGAAATCTCGATGGATGCAGACACCTTGGTTTCTGCAAAAAATATTATTTTTCTAACTAAAGAAAGTCTTTTCTCTAGACACTTTAACATAGGAAAAATTTCTCGACAAGGGAAGAGAATTACTGACATTTTCTTATCGAGTTGCCGCAAACTATACGTATTCAATATGAAAGGAGATCATTTTGTGAAAATTGTGTTATCCGCTCTTCTTCTCCTTTTGTTTGCATTCGAGCCTAGCATTTCGGGCAAAGAAAAGCCGGATTCCGTACTCTCTGCACGCATGGAATTATACCGCAAGGCGGAAGCGGTCACGCAAATCCCTTGGTACGCGCTTGCCGCCGTTGATCAATATGAAGAAAATGTGCGCAGCAACCGAAACGATTTGCCCGAAAAATCAGGAATCATCAGTATCTATATTCCGGATGACATATGGAGCGGACCTGAAAATCCTAACCCTAAGGATGATGCTCCGCTAAGTATAAAAGTGTTTGACGGGATCGGCATGGATGGGGATGGCGACGGTAAAGCCGAGGTCAGCAATGACGAGGATATCTTGTATACATTCGCCCAATACTTGCTGTCATACGGAACGGACGTGGACAATATCCGCATCGGACTATGGAATTTTTATCATCGTGATCAGACTGTCGGAATTATTACAGAGTTTATGAAACTGTTTAAGGCTTACGGTCATATTGATCTCGGTGAGCATGCCTTTCCTCTGCCCGTCAGAACAGATTATAGCTATCGGAGCACATGGGGAGATGCCCGCGGTTTTGGAGGCAGGCGCATCCATGAAGGAACGGATCTGTTCGCCCATTACGGGATGCCGGTCCGGTCTACCTGCTACGGGGTGATTGAAATGAAAGGCTGGAACCGCTTCGGAGGATGGAGAATTGGAATCAGAGATGTGAATAATACGTATCATTACTTTGCCCACCTTAACGGCTTTGCCAAAGGAATCAAAACCGGTCAGATTGTCGAACCGGGGCAAGTGATCGGTTCTGTCGGCAGCTCAGGCTACGGCCCGCCCGGAACAGCCGGGAAATTCCCTCCGCATCTGCATTACGGTATGTACAAAGATAACGGCAGAACCGAATGGTCGTTTGATCCATACCCGCATTTAAGAGCATGGGAACGTTTTGAAATACGAAAAAAGAAGTAGCGAAAACAGCCGCCCTCTAAAGGAAGGCGGCTGATTTTACTCGCTGCTTTTTTTACTGTTTTTTGATGATCCGCTGTCTTCCTCTTTGCTGCTTGGCAGCTGAACAGACGGGGTGACACCGGTTCCGCCGCTTCCATTGTAGAATTGCGGAACTTCTCCCTGCACCGCTTTGATAGAGACCGGAATGGTGTTTGTGACGACGGATGTTTTGGTTGCGAACGGAATAATGACTTTCACTTTAATTTCAACAGAGATACTGATATCAATTAACGCGTTATTAATGCCGTACGGCTCAATTTTTGTCTTCACATCAGTGAGCGCGTCACCGATTAAACTAAACCTTACCGGTATTTTCGGCCCCAAATTGCCGAGAATGGTATTGCCGGTCACCTGTCCCAGCGGAATATTGATCATAATATTCTCGTTAGCGCCGCTATTTTTTCCTGATCCGTGTTTCTTGCTATGCGTGAATTCGCCTGTTTCCACTTCTTTCAGATGCGATTGCAGCTGTTTTGTTATCTTCGTTTTCATACTGTTGACGATTTGTGTATTAAAATCGATTGTCGTTAATTTGCCGTTTTCATCGGAGTTCATCTCAAACATGTCTTTCATGTTATCACGATTTGACATATAGTCTTCAATTGAGGCTTGAATGACTTCTATCGCCACGCGTTTCGTTTCCATTTCTCCGATATCCATCAAAATCGGTTTGATGGAGGCATTAATGATCCACAGGCTTACCGTTGTGGAAATGAGGAAAAATACAAGTGTAAGCAGCATAACGTACCGAAATGGCAAAGGTCCTCTTTTACGAAGAGGGCCGCGAAATCTTGGCAAGCAAAATCCCCCCTTACATATCACAATGTATGCTTGTAAAGGGGGACATAGTAATAGCCGGGACAATTTATTTTGCCATTTTCAAAAGAGCCTCTCGTCCGCTCATTCCCACATGAATGCCGAGATCTTCCGCGGCGTACGTAATGGATTCCAAAGGAGCGTCCAACAGCTGGTCAATGGTGCGGACGCCGACAGCCCGGCCCGCGATGATTCCGCGTTCCTTTAATTTGTCATTCAGCAGCGCAACATCCAGCGCGCCGCACATAATATATCCGTGATCATTGGCCACCGCCATAAAATTTGTTTTGGGAAGCTTAACAGTGACCGCTGTAAAAGGTTCACCTTCAATGAGAATCGGTGTAAGGTTTACCACATCAAATCACTCCCTTCATCTATACTTTATGATGAAGGGCACAGCTTGTTGTGGGCAGAAAGCTTACTGTGTAAGTTTCCAGGCCAGAAGGTCCCGTAAAAACTCCGGCATGAAAAATTCTTTTTCTCCCGCGTCCCGTATAAGAGGAAACAGCCTTCCCAATGTAAACATGTCCAGCGTTCCGACTGTGTACACGCGGTCTTTTTCTATGTGTTCTCCATTTATCGTGATATGGATGACATCAGTAATGCCGTCATCAAGCCGTTCCGTTTGAACCTCGGCCCCCGCATATACCATTTTCCCCATCACTTCTCCGCGGAAGCCCAATCCTTTTATACGAAGCTGCTCTATTTTCTCTGTGGCGGCCTGAAGGATTGTTTCTTTGAGGTCTTCTCCTGTGAGACGCACGGTAACAGGGTTTATGGGATGCGGGCAGATGCGGTGCAGGTCAAGCTTGGTCACAGGCCCGGATTTCAGCGGCCCCAAGATGATGCCCGAATTCACCATGCTGATTTCACTGCCGCACCACTCTTGCAGCGCCTCGGCCAAAAGTTTAGGCAATGCGGATTCCTCGAACCACTTGACTTCCGCATCCTTGTCCAAAACGCCGATCTCATCAGCCAGCAATTCCTCGGCTTCACGTTCTTTTTCCTCAAGAAATGCCTTCGTCTCTTTTGATTCTTCCGGCCATTCAGACATGTTTTGAACGGATGCTTTCTTTTCAACAATTTGCCTCCGTTTGCTGTCAATGACCAGTTCGACACAGCCGACATAGTTGCCGTACTTTTCGGCGCAAGCGAGCAAAACGCCATTTACCATTTGGCCGTTTTCAAGTAAATGGTGGGTGTGCGATTCTAAAATCACATCAAGCTCAGGAAATGCTTCAGCCGCCGCCTGGTCATCAATAATGCCTAAATGGGAAAGCAAAATAATAATATCGGCTCTGTCTTTCACTTCTGCGATCATTTCTTTTATCTTCTCGAAAGCGTCGGTTACAGTCCAGTCCAGTTTGTCATAAACAGGATAATACGGTACGGTCACACCCAAAATTGCCATCGTCATTCCATTTTCGAGTGTTTTCATCACATAAGGCACCGCCCACTTCGGACGTTTTCCGTGTTTGTCAAACAGGTTGGAGACGATAACGGGGAATTCGGCATGATCGTATAAGGCCGCCAGCTCTTCATGAGGAAGGGTAATTCCTTCGTTATTCCCGATGGCAGCCGCATCTATATGAAGACGGTTCAGCAGATCTACATTTGTCTTTCCATATGTCGCTTCTGTCACGAATTGAAAACGATCGACATGATCGCCGATATCAAATACGAGCGCCTCTTCGCTGTTTAACAAATGCTCTTTTCTTTTCTGCTCAATATAGTGGACGATTTTCGGCCAGTTTTCAAAATGGCTGTGTAAATCATTGGTGTGATATAAGCGGAGTTTCTCTAACATACAATCTCTCCCTAATCCTTCATCTGAATATGCCTTCATAAATTAATTGGCAGCCGATTAAAATTAACACAATCCGCATGGTGGCAACGATCGTTTTGGTCTGCATTCTTTTATTGATAGCCGCGCCAAGTTTCCCTCCGAACCAAGCACCCGGAATGAGAGCAAGAGCATACAGCCAATCAACATGGCCGGAGAGAACGTGAGAAACAGATCCTGTAACAGAAGACAGGAAAATAATAAACATTGATGTTGCGACCGCGACCTTTGGCGGGAATAAAAATAAAAGCATCATGGCGGGCACCATCAGCGAACCGCCGCCAATGCCGAAAAGCCCGCCTAAAAAACCGACGGCAAAGGCGATGGCAATTCCGGCAGCCGCATTGTAGGAATAGGTATACGGCTCGCCCGAATCATCCCGAAAAGTCCGAATTATCCCTTGATGCTCTTTGTTCAGCGGCCTTGCTTTCTTTTTCAGCATTAATGATACTGAAATCAGAATCATAAAAATCCCAAACCAGACAGAAAACGAATCAGAATTAAACAGCTTCGATACGTAAGCTCCGATTATACTTCCGGGGCCTGAACCGATAAAGAAAATCAGTCCGCTTTTATAATCAACCGTTTTGTATTTAATATAAGCAAGCGTGGAAGATAAGCCTGTAAAAATAATGACCAAAAGCGAGGTCCCGATGGCGACCTGGGGTGTTACATCTTGAAAGAAAGGGGTCGCGCTGCTTAAAAACAGCAAGGCGGGAACAATGACAATCCCTCCTCCAAGGCCAATCAGGCTTCCTACCGTACCCGCAATCAAACCCAATACAATTAAAATCATATAAGACACTTACATTCTCCTCTTTCCCTAGTTGAATAAATCGAGCTGCCTTGGAGAGAGGTCGGTATATTCGATTCCGAGCATACTCAGCATCTCTTTTCCATTGTCAGCCGCGTCTCCGCCGGAATTGTTGTTAAACAGCACGTAAACATCACGGCATTGCTGCTGGAGAATGGCAAGGTTCTTTTTCCAATCTTCTAGCTCTTGTTTATTATAACGGTATAAATATCTGACTTCGCGCCAGTTTTGTCCCCCATCAGGTTTGATCCAGCCTTGTTTATTCCGGCCATGAAACCTGACGAGCGTTTTGTTCTTATCTGTCGCCTTTAAAACGGTCGGTACGCTGCCCTCACCGATTTGCGGCTCGTCGCACACACTGTGAATCCAGCCTTCAGCCTTCATAAAGGAAAGCGTCTGTTCATAAAACTGGGGCGAAAACCACGAACGGTGCCGGAATTCAAGAGCGCACGGAATGCTCCCCATTTGTTGTTTGCACCACCTTAAGTAGGCGACGTTTTCTTTTTTACAATCAAACCATGGCGGAAATTGGAACAGCACCATGGCCAGCTTATTGGTATGTAGATAAGGCGTTAATGACACCTTAAAAGCGTCAAACATCTCTTCTTTTGTCTCAAACGGTATCTCGCCGCGCTGGTGGCCGGTCATTCCTTGAAAAGCCTTTATGATAAATTGAAAGGTTGCGGGTGTTTCTTTCACCCATTTTTCATTGTTGCGCTGCGGCTGAACCGCGTAAAAACTCGCATCTACTTCTACGATGGGAAAATGGGAAGAATAGGCCTGTAATTTTTGCTGATTGCCTGTTTTCGGCGGATAGATGCTGTCATGATCCCCCCAGCCCGTCAGTCCGATATAAATCACAATCATTCACCTCTCTTCCAGTTTATCACACGTGTTTTCAGGTTTCCTTGTAAAAGCTGTTGATGTTTTGAGAAAAAGCTGATCGCAGATAAAGATATTGTTCCTCATTAGTGTCTAAAAACGCTTCTTCTCTAGAGGAAGGTATATTTTGGTATACGATCCGCTGCGGAAACTGATCGCTCGTGAAATCATACACGCCCCCGTTTATGCTGTTATAGAAATGCCAGCTGCCGCCGACTTTTGTTTTTAATATGGAGCCGCCGTAACGGTCTTGGATAACCAGAGCGGTCACACTGCACTGGCCGCACGACGGGCATTCTTTCGTCCATTTCGAACTGGTCTTCTGCGACCATGATTTCGTTAAAATGTCTTTTAATTCTTGCTCATCCTGGATCATCGTTTTCCTCCTTCTTCATGTAAAAGATACCACTATTAGCATGTTTTAAAAACAAAGGCATGGTAAAGGTTGATTTAGAGAATAAACATATAAAGTTGCAAATGGGTATATATGTTAGGATAAATATAAATTGTGTAGATTTCTATTTCAACTAATGGTCAGGTTAGTTGAAGAAGGATTCGTTATAATTGAAGGTGTTTAGTAATGCCAATAACGGATTCTCAGATGGATTTGCTTTTTTTATCAACATATATTAAAGTAGATAAAACTATTTACTAATATTAAGAAAGGAGGCAAAAAGTCATGGAAGCTGTTTTCAGAAGAATTGCAACAGAAGTAAAGTCATATTTACATCTAGGAGATTTACTTTCAATGGGACCAGTCTGTCCTTTTTTAAGCAAACTTCATATAGAGACCAGCGACCGGAAGCTTTTTGTCTTTTTATTTTAGAATCTGCAGAAAACCCTTAAATGGTTTGTGCATTTTGATTAAATACTAAGCAATAACCAGACGCCGGTTTTATATGGCGTCTTTTTGCGTTATACAGGTGAAGAATTGAGATGAATATGTGTATACAGCCTCTTGTTGGATGAAATTCATGAAAAAGTGGACAAAGATCAGGTAAGGAACCACTAAATAACGAAAACCAAGTTGCAATAAGTCCCAGGAGTTTCAGAAAGGGTGAGACAATTGTTTAAAAAACTTAGGCAATATAGAAACGTTTCAGTGTTCCAAACGCTTCTAATTTAGAAAAATAATTAGAAGCGAGGAGTAATAATATGAAAAAACAAAAAATCTTTAATAAATCATTTCTATTTTTATTTATAAGTAACTTTTTAGTATTTATAGGGTTTGAAATGCTGCTGCCTATTTTACCAGCCTATTTGTTAAGCATGAATGCCTCTTCCATTCAAGTAGGTCTAATGACAACATTATTTACACTAGGCGCTGTTCTAATCAGACCGTTTGTGGGGTACTATTTAATTGATAACCAACGGAAAAGTCTTGCCATTATTGCCAGTGCAGCTTTAATGATTATTACAATGCTATATCCTTTTCTTCATATTATTTGGCTTTTGCTATTGTTACGACTTTTCCATGGCGCAGCGTGGGGGGTATCAACCACAGCCAATAGTACAATTGTAGTCGATTTAATTCCTAAGACACGGTTAGGAGAAGGTATAGGGTATTTTTCTATTTCAACAACGGTCGGGGCTATCATTGCTCCGAGTGTAGGTATCCTTATCTATGGCTCTTTTTCCTTCAATATTTTAATTTGGTCATCCGTAGTACTCAGTCTATTGGCAGTTATTGCGCTTCAATTTGTATATTCACCTGCTCCTGTTAAACACGAGAGGCAGCCATTTCAATTTTTTGAAGCGATTTTTGAAAAAGACGCATGGTTCCCAGCATTACTGACGGTTATTACAACACTTGGTTTTGGAGCGATCATTACTTTTTTAGTTCTTTTTGGAAAACAAAAGGGATTAGATCATATTTTTCTATTCTTCCTTATCAATGCGACTGTCTCTACTTTACTACGTCCGTTTACAGGAAAATGGTATGACAAAAAAGGACCTTGGTCTATCATCGTTGTGGCAGCAGTTCTAGGATTTTTGTCACTTGTCATGCTGTCTTATACGACAAATAATCTTTATCTTATTATTGCAGCGATTTTATTTGGCGCTGGTTATGGAACTGTTATGCCATGTTTACAAACATGGACGGTTCAAAAGGTAAGTGAAGAAAAAAGCGGCGCTGCCAACGCAACCTTTCTTTCCAGTTTTGACGTTGGTGTTGGAGTCAGCGCATTTGTATTAGGGATTTTAGCTGAATGGATGAGTTTAGAGATGATCTTCCGGATTGTTAGTCTAAGTTTTATTTTTGTTGCTGTTTTAGTCTATAAGGATTTTTTAAATGAAAAGAAAAAGTATAAAAATATATAAAATCGATATAAAAACAAATCCACTTCTGTGTTAATAGAGGTGGATTTGTTTTGTTGATATTTGCTTAGCGTTCAAAATTTTCGAATGTTGGCGGTATCCATTATAGGAATAATTATTTTTAATCGTAATATGTGAAATATCTTAATTAAAGTAACGGGGGCAATCGCCACATTAAGGCTTTTCCCATCCCCAATGGAACTGAGTTCCATGAAGCCTTAAGAGATTGTGACCGGATGGAAGTCACTCATGCGATCCCCGTTCGGGACCGGCTTTATGAAGGAATAACCAGCTCTCCCTCATGCAGGGCGGACTTTTGCCCATCATATTTATACACACATCGCCCCCTGCTGTATGTCGCTGTGATTCGGCAGGGAAATGTATGTTCTTCGTAAATGCTTTGTTTATGCTTGGAAAACATCGTTTCTTTTGTCACGGTGTGCGGCTTCATTTCGATGAATACGAAATCGGCATCTCGCCCCGCTTCAATCCGTCCTTTTTTCAACAGGCCGAAACGTTCTGCCGGGGCAGCGGCCGTCCATTCGGCGACGGCTTCAAAAGGAATATTCCGGCTTGCGGCAAGCTCAATCATGCCCAGCAATGTGAATTGCCCGCCGCTGATGCCGCCCCAGGAAAGAAAGAGATCGTCCTCCCGTTTCAGCGCCGGCGGACAAGGAGAATGATCAGAGGAGACGATGTCAATCTTTCCGGCAAGCAGCATGTTGATTAATTCTTCCTTGGACGCTTCCGCCCTAAGCGGCGGAGCGCATTTAGCAACAGAGCCTTTTTCCCGAAGGTCTTCATGGCTGAACAGCAGATAATGCGGACAGGTTTCAACTGTAACATCCATTCCGTCTTCTTTTGCCTGCTGAATCAGCAAAACAGCTTTTCTCGTGCTGATATGTACAAAATGAAGCGGGCAGCCGGTCACTTTCGCATACTGAATCGCCCGATATACCGCTTCAGCCTCCGCTTCCTCCGGACGGGATGCGGCGTACGCATCGGCGTCCATTTTCCCTTGATCCATCAGCTCAGCTTGCAGAAAGCTTGTGATCGGATCGCTCTCCGCGTGAAGAGCAAGTATTTTACCGCAAGCCGCAATCTCTTTCATTCCGTTAAAAAGTGTCCGCTCATCGGCTGAATGAAATTCCTCTGTGCCGCACTTAGATAAAAATGCTTTAAAGCCAACCGCTCCCGCTTCCGCCATCGGACGAATGTCGGCTATATGCCCTGGAACCAATCCGCCCCACAAGGCAAAATCCACCGCGGATTTTTGCTTGCCGAGTTCCGCTTTTGCACGTAAGTTTTCAGCAGTCACCGTGGATGGAATGCAATTAAGCGGCATGTCAAAGTAGGTCGTACAGCCGCCTGCCGCCATCATTTGTGAGCCGGTCCGGATACCTTCCCACTCTTCTCTGCCCGGTTCATTAAAGTGCACGTGGCAGTCTACAGCCCCCGGAAACAAATATTGCCCGTCTGCTTGCACCACCTCGTCCGCCTCTTCTTCAATAGCCGGACTGACCGCCGCGATGATTCCGTCTTTGACTGCAATATCAACTTCTTTGACGCCTTCTCTTACCACTGCCTTTGCGCCCTTTATGATCAGATCATAAGCCATTTGCTTCCCCCCTGCGATGACTTTTTAATGTCATATAATGTAACAATTTCAATCTATTTATGTTAGTTTACTGCTATTATAATCGTATTACATCAGCAAAAGCGCTATAATTTCTGATTATTTTTATTCATCTTAACCAATAGTTAGTTTTCACAGAAAAGGAGAATGATCTATGAATATTTTCGATGTCATGAAAATCCCGGCGTATCAGTCTGCAAAAATCATTGCGGGACAGTCCGGGGCAACCAGAGAGGTTCAGCATGTAAATATGATGGATGCGCCTGATATTGCGGATTTCCTCCATAAAAATGAATTGCTCGTGACGACCGCTTATCATCTTAAAGATAACCCCTATCAATTATCTGAGCTGATTAAGCAAATGGCCAAGCGGGGCTGCGCCGGTCTCGGCATTAAAACAAAGCGCTACCTCGATGATATTCCCAAAGACGTTATTGAGCTTGCGGACCACTATGAATTCCCCATCATTGAGCTTGCTGAGGATATTCGGCTCGGCGACATTGTGAACGCTACGCTGAGCCATATTCTTGATATGCGTTCGAAGGAGCTTCAGCAGGCGATTTATGCCCATAAAAAATTCACCAGCCACATTATGAGCGGCAAAGGCCTTCAATCCCTGCTCAAAAAGGTGTCAGCCATTCTCCAGCTTCCTGTCATTTTGCTTGACCAGCATACAAAGCTGATCTCGGCATCCCATCAGATTCCAATCGACACCGCAAAGCTGAAAGGCATGCTGCGCGCTTTATCCGGCCCCTTCTTCACTTGTTTTTCTATGCTGTCTGACCGGAAAACGTATTCTGTCCTTCCTATTTATACCCATGAAAAAAACTGTGGCTTTCTATTAATTCCAGATATGGTGCCGGCCGCAGATAAAGGCATTGTCCTCACGATTGAGCAGGCGGCCAATGTCATTTCATTCGAGCTGCTGAAGGAAAACGCGCTGAAGCAGTTCAGCCGCCGGGCACGCAATGAGTTTTTCAGCAATTTTATCGAGCATTCCTTTTCAACCCATGAAGAAATCAAAAACCGCGCCAAAGAATTCCGGCTTGGCTGGGATCAAAAATATATGTGCATCGCGGGCAAGCTTGATCGTAACGACAAAGCGATCAGCTTTACAGAAAATCAGCTGGCTTCTGACAGTGTATTTGAATTCCTCGAGGGAGAGCTGTCTTCGTTTCCATTCCCTCCCCACCTTTTTATCAAAGGGAACGTCGGTATTCTTTTAATTGAAGCGACGGACAGCTGGAGTGAAATACATACAGCGGTCATCCGTTTTTTGGAACAGTTTCAAACACAGGTGCGGGCCCAATTTAAGCGAACGCTCTCCTTTGGCATCAGCAACATCTGCCAAAAACTGATCGAGGTTCCCGACGCGTTTACAGAGGCTTCCGACGCTCTCCATTCCGGACATTTGTCAAGGAGTACTGAATTCATTCAAGTGTACCACGTCAAAGATGTTCCCGAACTGCTCCGGCTCCTTCCGGCAGAGGACTTGAAGAAATTTTACAGCGCCACCCTTCAAAGCCTCGCTGACCGGCAGCAGGAGGATCAAAGCCTGCTCTATACTTTATCCGTTTATTTGGAAACACACTGCCAGATTTCCGAAACAGCCAAACGATTATATGTACATCGCAATACGGTCATCTACCGTTTGGAAAAATGTGAGGAGCTGCTTGGCAAAAGTTTAAAAGATCCGGAGACGACCATGCGATTACGCCTCGCGCTAAGAATACAGCGGCTGATCGGCTGATTGTTATATTTTCTCACTAATATTCAGTATTTTGGTTATTCCAGCAGCTATGCACTGTTTTTCCAATGACACTCCCGAACGATATCATGTTCTAAAATGAACATAATGAAGGAGGGGCAGTGAAACAGAAACAAAAATCGGTTATGGTCCTGACGCTTGGTTTCGAGCATGTATCAGCCATGGATGCGGAGGTGATATTAGTGCCTCTGCTTGTGGGCAGATCGTTACATTCGGCATCAGAACATCTGACATATCTATTAGCGATCGACATTCTGACGTGCGGATTGCAGCTTACTCGGAGTCATTTATGAGCATTCTCCTTGGATTGCGCGTTAAGCCGCCTCATCTGAGCAGCCCTTCCGATCAGAAAACAGACTATCAAATCCCGCGCTTTTTCGCCTTTTGGATATCAGGTGTATAGGGGGAGTTAATTGTAAAGCCCGGCCTTTACGGTCAGGCTTTTTTATTTAATGTTCACCGCGGTTTTCACCCTGTTATAATAAAAAGGCAGAGATCCTCTTAAAACCGCAGCTCCCCTACACCCATAGACCCCGGATCATCTCCATCTGCTTCTTTTCATTTTCTTTGAACTCTTTACAGCCGGCATTCGTATATAGTAACGAAACCAAGTTTCGAGGTGGGGTATGGACATTCTTTCAGATGAAGAATTGATGGAAAAAGTAAAACAAAAGGATATGGAGGCCTACAACAGCCTATATACCCGTCACGCTCAAAAGACATATCAATTTATTTTTCTATACATCCGCCAAAAACAGGCGGCTGAAGATCTCCTGCAAGAAACCTTTATCCGCGTGTATGTAAAAAGCCGCACTTACAAAAGTGAAAAAGCAAGCTTTCGCACTTGGCTTCATCAAATCGCGCACAGATTGTGCATTGACCACTATCGGAAGCACTCTAAGTTTAAATGGCAGCAGATCGAGCCAAATGAACATGAAGACGCGGAGTCCGGATCTGTGGAATATCATGTACAGAATAAAATGCTGATTCAGCAGTATGTGGGACAGCTGCCTGACAAAGAGCGTTCCATTCTGATTCTTGCTTATTACCAAGGATTTTCCGGCAGAGAAATCTCCCATATTCTTAACATCCCGGAAGGAACCGTCAAATCAAAGCTTCATTATTCACTTAAAAAATTGAACAAACAGCTGAAAAAGGAGATGAATGACGAATGAAGGAACACGATGAAGTCAAACGCATGATTGAAGGCTTGCACGAGCAAATGCCTGAACTTAATAATCTGTTGCGCCTGAACAGCGTCCCCCTTCCAGAAGATGCAGCCCAATCGCCTCTTCCGCCGAAAACTTGGTTTGACCGCCTGAGCCATTGGCTGACATATCCAAGCTGGCAGCTGCCTGATCTATTATCGCTGCGTTCTTTCTCTCATACGTTTGCGATTTTCCCGATTTTATCCGGAAGCTTTGCGGCACAAATACTCTTTTTCTTATTCTTAGGAAGGTGATGAAATGACAATCGGTACAATGATCGGAATCATAAGCGGTGCGGCGGCGCTTGCCGTAGGGTCAATCGGGGCTTTAGTGGGGTCGGCGTTTAACCGGCAGATTTTGAATACAATCGGTGTCGACTCGCTTCCGCAGGATCCAAAAAGAAAATATGCGCTAATTGCGAAGCATTGCAGATTTTTGGGAGAATGGAACCGATTTGACAGTTATAATGTGTTCGTTTTCTTATTAGGGATTCTTTTCCTTGCCGGAGCCGGCGCTTTAGTGATAATTCGATTTGAAGCGGGCGGCACCCCGTTTCAAGATACGCTCCAGCTTGCTTTTTTAGTTAATTCTCTCAGCTGGATTACCGTGTCATCCGTCTTGATGCTTGGCAGATTTGTCCAATTGGTGCATGTGTATAAGTATGGTGTTCAGCCTATCAGTGAGGAAGACACGACCGCAGCTCCGCCAAAAGAAACACAGACGAAAAGGAAGCATACAGTCTATTGGACTGTCGTAACAGCAGCGACCATCCTTTTTATAGCGGGAGGTCTTTTGCTTCTCAAATTCCCTGTCGTTTTCATTATTTTAGCGGCATGCTACTTATTGTTTATGTTGATATTTAATTCCCTTTATCATAGAAGCAAGCGCCAATAAGAAAACTTCAGCTGCTATAAAGCTGAAGTTCTTTTTTTATGATTTTGCCTCTGGAACGTATCCTGACGTATGCGCCAGCAAAGCGCCAAGATATGCCTCTTCTATCGGCCAGACTCCTAAACGATTATTCATCATATGAATATAGTGGAAAGCCAAGTGGGAAACCGGGGTTCTGATTTTCTCAGACTCTTTTATCTCAGAAAAGGCATGTTCAAGCACTTGTCCATAACCGTCCGTTAATTCCTTGACACGCGGATCGGCGGCCATCCTTTCCATCACTTGATTGATGACATCGACCCTTTTTTTCGCAGCCTCTTCCAGTTTTGTTTTATAGGAAATCCCTTCCGTGTAATCAGCTCCGCTCCAGTAATGCAGCATGCTTTCCCAAAGCTGCCGCGTTTCCGCTTCTGACAGAGAGGCTTTTTCAGCAGTTATTTTCATCAATAACAGTGCCAGATCAAAGCGGTCTTTATCGGAAAAATAATCATGATTCACAAATAAAAGAGCAAGTTCACTCGACGACTGAAAGATATTTTCAGCAACATCCACTCCTTGAAGGCCGCCGTATTTTTCGTACTCCTGTTCATATTCTTCCTGCTGAAATCCAGATTCAAAATCCGCTGTCTCTGCTTTGACAGGCAGCAAACGGCTTAAGTCTGGAACCGGTTCGGCTATGACCGCCGAAAGGCATTGGCTGAAACGCTCTTCAAGGAGCTCTTCAGCGGCTTCCATCTCAGCCTCATCCACCAAAAATCTCAAACGGA
This sequence comes from Bacillus atrophaeus, assembly GCF_001584335.1. Lineage (GTDB taxonomy): Bacteria > Bacillota > Bacilli > Bacillales > Bacillaceae > Bacillus > Bacillus atrophaeus. Next base: position 859,129 of record NZ_LSBB01000001.1, on the reverse strand, counting down.
TATGAGGGCCTTGCATATCAATATAACGGATAAAAAACCACTTATGTACTTGAACACTGTTTTTGATTTGCTGAACAGCAGGTGTCACAATGTTGACGATAATCTTTTCTAAATACTCGGCCCTCGGCACATAAATGCTGTAAAACACCCATTCTTTCATATAAAAACCCCTTTCTGATTGGCTATAACTGATTCTTCATGCTTCACACCAGGCCATTGGAACAAGGACATATATTCAGACGCAATCACATGCCCTTCCTCACTCTTGAGCCAATGCTGATTCCGGTCAGGCAGCGCTTCAGTAAACGTAATCGACAAAAGATCGTCTTCTGCTGCAACCGTGTTCACAGCCGCTTCTATTGAATGATAGCTATTAAAATTCATGTACATCGGTTTTCTTTGCTTCGGATTCAGCATGACGCTTGTCCTCTCCCCGGAAAGAAAGCCCTCATCAGGAAGTCCGTAATTCTTTTGAAATGCTTTCATTCTTGTAAAATAGGCATACTCACTTTCACGATGTTCTTTTAGCGGGAATAAGAAAGCCGGAATCCGCCATCTGGAACGTCTTTGAACGATTCTTCCCTCTTGCACGCGGGAATGAAATTCCACTTTCTCCGGCGGAGGCGCTTTTGAAAATAACGGAGAAGACACCCAATCCGCCTGATAAGCATTGATCCAGGGCATCATAATGGTAAACAGATAGGATACAGGCCCGTGCATCATATGCTGAGGGACGGCACCGAAATACATGGGGGCGACAGGACGTCCTTCTTTATTTACAAGAGCCAGCGTGCCGGAATCCTCATGAACCAAAAGCAGATCTTTTAATAGAATATCATTCTGGTCTGATGTAGGATTTTCGCCAAGCCATCTTAAGGATTGTGATGTAATGCCGGGATCAGTCTGTAAATTGCTGAAATCTGAAATCATCGGAAAATGAACGATGTCTGAGCTGGGGTTCATAGCATTCACCCATTGCTTCATGAGAGTGCTTAAATTCCGCCCGTCCTCTTGAAACATAGATTGGAATCGAAGCAGCAGCCCCAGCCCGGAGCTGATTTGATTGATAACCAACTGGTAGTCTCCAGCCGCAATGCTGTCTCTGCCGTTATTTGCGGCCAACTGATAAAAAACGGTTGCGCTTGGCGGCGCAGAACTGGCGCCATAAGGGGCAAAGACTCTTGACTCCTCCAGTTTCAAAGCGGTCTTCTTATCTTTCCGCAAGGCGTTTTTGATTAATCGCGGCCGGTCTTTTCTCTTTTCAAACTGATACAAAAATGCTTGAATGTCGCTGCACAAGCCTCCCCTCCCATACGTTTCTACGAAATGCTCACATAGTAAATCGTACAGGTGTGTGCGGAATTGATAGTTTCTGAGCTGATGAGACAGCTTTTCCATATCACGTTTTACATACTCACCTAATGGCGGATGATCTCCGGCAAATTTCACATTTTCATAAACGAGTTTTTCATTCAATAAGCTTTTTGGAGCCTTATGTGTCAGCTCACTGAATGCGCGTTTGGCGAGTCTGTGAATCAGCTGGTGATACTTAAGTCTTCGCTTTGCTTCACTGGCCGCAAGCGCCTCTATGCAGCCATCCATCCATTTCACAATGCGCGCCAGCCGCCTTGCTTTTCGGGAAGGTATCGGCTGAAGGAAATCGTATAAACTTAGCAAAGGCTGCTCGGATTTTCTTGAAAAGGGGAGAACCGGTTTGATCCATTGTTCAGCTGACAAACAAGGTATGGTTAAAGACGTGTTTTTCAGCAGTTCCGTTACTTCCTCGAAACTTCCTGAACAGAGTGACTCAATCACACTCATCTGTTCATCTGATACGTTTTCTGAAACCATTTTATCCTCCCGCCATGCAAATCCGTTCAAAATCGTATAAGAGCTTTTCATCAGCTGTATAGTGTTTTTTTCTGCTGGTTGAAGAGATTGGTTTTTTTCATATTGCAAGTACCGGGAAAATTCAGGATGCTGTGCCATTTCAAAAATGAGTTCGCTGCAAATCGATTTGGATATGCTGCAAAAGTTTGTTTTCTGAGTGCTGGGGGCCGGCGCATCATCAGCTGAAAAAGAGGTCAATCCGATTTTTGTAAAGGTGCTGAACGGGCTGGTTTTTGCAGTGATTCTTCCTAAATAAGCCATACTGGAGCGTGCGTATTGTTTATGAGGCTGCCACAATTTCGGCTTGCTTTTCTTATAGGCGGTTAAATATTTTGGATTGGCCAGCGCCATTCCTTTTTGCCATTCTTTATTTTCCATTTCATACGCTAACCGTTTACCAGCCTGCTTAATTTCTTCCTCAAAAAGCTGCTTTGTGTCTTCCATATATGTCTGTCTGTCGTGAATCGCCGTATACCATTGATCAAATAAACCAAAATCGGCTTCTGACATTCGTTTTTTTAATTCCGTTCTATTTTCTTCTGAAATCTTGACAGCACGGCTATTAAAAATATCCCGTTTGATTTTTAGCAGAAAACGGAGGATCGTCGTTTCCTCATCCTGCAGTCGGGAAATCAGTTCATAAAAAATGTCGCTTAAAGGTTCTTTCAAGTTTTCAAGGGCTTGTTCAAGATCAAGAATCTTGTCAACATTTTTTGCCGATTCTGCTATATCCATACTTTTCAAACTGTCGATGCTGCCGCCTGCAGCCCGCAGCATAACAAACGGCGCCACATTTTCCGCCATTACAAATCACCCCATATTTCCGAATACATTTCTTATGAGAAAGAGAAAAGCTGACAATAGACAAAAGAAATAAGTGAGTGAAACTAAGGAGTACGTTACATAAACTGCTTTCCGTTTTTTCGCCATATTATTTAAATAAGCCGGAAGCTTTTTAAACGTCATCACATGCAGTAAATAAGTTAAGGCTCTTTTTCTTAGTGATAATTCGCCGGCTGCGGCTTCTACAGCATGATACCCATCTGTCGGCAGCAGCAAATTCAGGTTGCTGAGGACAAAGCATATTTGCATAAATGAAATGAGTTGGGCTGTTTCGCTCACTGTTCCCTGAGGTGCCAACATAGCAATCCCCGCCCACAAACCGCTGGCCAATAGGTCTGAATACGGACCGGCCAGTGCGATATGAATACGGCTTTTCTTGCTTTTTAAACGGTATGTGTCTGTCCTATCCACATAAGCAACAGGGATAAAATAATATAACAGCGCGACGCCCGCTTCACGAATGTTGACGCCGTACGCCTTCGTTACGAGGGCATGAGCCATTTCATGCACAATTAAATGAAAAATAATGACACACGCCAGCAATATCCAATTAACAGACGTCCACACGATTTGCCAACCGGCTGTCACGTTAAGCAGAATAAAAGAGGATAGCGCACAAAAAAACAGGACATATAAAGTTATTTTTTGAAGCATAGCGGGAATAGAATGGTATATATGCAATAAAGCGTCAGTTGTCTTATTTAACGATTTAGCCAAAGGTAAGCGAAGCATCGGTTTGTCAGCAGCCCGGCGCATCACCCGCTTCACCTGATGTTCAGGCAAAGGTTTAATATTCAGCACATCAGCTTTTCTTAAAGATGAAAAAAACACATGCACAATTTCCGGGAAGTTAGAGTATTTCGCATAATCACGTTCTAATTTTTTAATAATATCGTGACCGGTATTAGCACCGTCCATCAAGTTGAAGATTTCCAGACCGACTTTGGAAAGCCTGATATATTTTCCATTATGTTGGTCAAACAACATGGGTTCTTCATTCGCGCCTATTAACAACTCCACCCCTTCTTCCAAGTAAAGGGGATTCACCAAAAGCTCTTCATCGCAGTGAGACTGAACCTGAGCGTTGTTTATGAGCATACATTAAACTCCTTTAAATGACATTCAAATACGATATAATAGTAAGGAAAGTAAGACATGCGCCTGCTCCCAACAGGCACTTGTCTTACTTCAATTGATCACCCGTAGCTGCTTGCACTTCCGGCTGTAGACGCTGTAGTTGCCGGACATGAAGCTGTTGTAAAGGAGGAAGCAGTGCTCGCTGTTCCCGCAACAGTCGCCAAATCCACTTGAGCCGGCAGCTCTTCGGCGTATAATTCCAATGTTTTAATGGATGTATCTTTTTCTGACATATTGTCACCGCCTAATCATGATTTTGTGTTTCAAAACAGACCTATACATCTACTGTAGAAATGGTTGCTATCGTTGACACGAAAGTTGTCCAGCATGCATATGATGCCCCTGTCGACATCGTCGAGATGACAGATGACAGGTCTACTTGCGCAGGCAGCTCTTCCGCATATAGTTCAAGGTTTTGCAAATGATTGTTATCGTTCTTCAACATGTCCCCCACCTATCAAATTATCCGTAGCAGCTGACAGTTCCGGCGGATGCCGCTGTCGTTCCCGGACATGATGCCGTGCTGACTGATGATGTAGAGCTGAAAGAAGCGGCAATGGTTGCTAAATCAACTTGCTCCGGCAGTTCTTCAGCAAAAAGTTCTAATTCATGCATTTTATCTTTTTCCATTTTGTAATCCCCCTTATTAACCGCCATAAGACGAAATTGTGCCGGCAGTAGATGCCGATGATCCTGCTGATGCAACTGTTCCGAAGGACGCTGCCGTCGTGAATCCTGACAACGATTGAATTTCCGTCATTTCCTCAGCATACAGCTCCAACTCAAATTCTTTTTTCTCTTCCATATGATAAGCCTCCTAAAATAAAATTGTAGAAATGCACTTTCTTTACCCAGAAAATGAAGATGCCGTGCCTGCTGTGCCCGCTGTGCTTCCCGGACATGAAGCAGATCCAAGAGTCGTGGCAGAAGCCCACGTTGCTAACGGACCAACGGTAAAGTCCATCTGGTTTTCAAGCTCTTCTGCGAATAATTCCAATTCAGCTTTTTTCTCTTCCATATTTATCACCTCCTTTCAAGTTACACGTTGTAAAAGAAGGTTTTTAGCTTTCGGCAAAGGTTATTGGTTTTCCAAATGAGAATGCACACAATTGGGTGCGGTGCCGTCCGTCAATATGAGTGCATTCCCTGAGAGGCCTTGGAAGAGCGCCGGCAAAAACAGTCCCTGTAAGCCCAAGCGTTAAAGCCGAAAGCCAGGCATTATGAGCCGCTGCTCCGCCGCGCACCATCAAATGCCGGTATCCATGGCCTCCATAATGCTGTACGGCTTGGTTCATCGTCCCGTGTACAATGATAATGGCGGGAGCAAACATGAATTCCTTCTGTAAGAACCAATTTTCCGCTTCTGCTTGTTCGGGAATTTCGCCTGCAGGCACTAAGGAATGGGTTTCTGGACAATAATCGTAAAAGAAAGGACATTGGAGATTTTCAATACGCCACGCGATTACGGATAACGTAATGTCAATTCCCTTGCTGATTTGCCGCGGCCAATGTCTCGCATCCTCTTCTTTTGCTGCAGATAAAATCGTTCCTACATCGCTTAAATCAACGGGAGCCCGATCATAAAAACGAGTGGCCGTACGCTCCTTAAATACCTGAAAAAGCTCTTCTCCTTCAATGCGCTGATCGGGAAGGAGCACAGACCGGCTGCCGTTTTTGTGATGATCAGTCTCATGCAGTTGCTGTGACGTGCCGCTATCAATATGAAAATCTTTTGTTTCCTCGATTAATTGGTCTATCAGCTGAAATGGTTCAAAAGAAGCCACTGCCATCACCGCCCGTCATCTATTCCGGCTACCGCGGTAACCGGTTCTTTTTTAGGATCTAATCCCAAGCAGGTTATAAGCTCTTGCTCGTTCCACTGATCAACTGCACTTAACGTGATTCCAAGTCCGGTTGATACAGCATGCATTTGAGATAAAGCGACACCGGCATCCAAATGGATCACTTTATATGCGAATCCGTTATATTTGCTGGCCACCCTTTCATAAGCGCCGGTAAAGACCACAAGAGCCTTTGGAAGCTGCTCCTCTGTCAGACCGGTTATATCAGTCATTTGTTTCTTTATCTCTTCCTCAGTTAAAGAAGGGCCGATTTTCGCCAAGGAGTGGTCTAAATGCTGATAATAGTAACAATTAGGGACCAGTCCTTTTACAGACAGCGCAAGAATATAAATCTGGCATGATCCTAAATTACCGCCCGTCGGCGCCCATCTTTGCACTTTGTCGGAGACCTGGCCGCTGCCGGCATCTCTTAAGCCTCCGCTTGTGAGAAACAGACGGGTCAATGATTCGAGATTCAATTCTTCCTTCACAGGAATTGGCTCATATCTATTTTTCAAAAAACTGCCCTTTGGATGCGGAAGGGATTCTTCTTTCGGCAGCCCAGTTAAAGCCGCGCTCGGATAGTTTTTTGCTTCATTTGTTAATAAGAGATTCTTCGGATTGTAATGGACTTGATGACTTTTAGGGTTAATTAAATGTTTCGATGGAAAGGCGATGGCATTCTCAAATTGCAATGCCGGGTGAAGTTCATTCTCGGAGCTGCCGGAAGCGCATATGCCATCCGGTTTTGGATGTACTTTTTTGCTTGTGCTTGTCCAATCATTAAATTGAAAGGTTAAATATTCCGACCCCGTTGCCGAAGGTGCGAGTCTTGTAATGAAATAAGCAATTTCAATCGCAGAATAGTATTCCCACATTTCAATATGATCCAAGTCGGACGCACCATTGTTTTCTTCTGATTCAACCGTTTTTTTATAATCATGATAGGCCGCTGTTTCATTTTTTTCAAAATAAGGACCGACTACACCGCATTCCTCTGTAACCCGTGTGAGAAGCCAGGGAATATTTTTCTCACGGCAAAGATAGTCTAACGAAAGCAGACGCTCGTGATTCAAAGGGTTTGTGCAAAAGACAATGACGTTTGTTGCTTGACCAAGCTTCACTTCATCTGAAAGCAGTTCTGCTCTGACATGGTCTGCCCCCATAAACAGAAGTTCATCTTGAAGGATTTTTCCGTGATCTGAATCTGTCAGCAGCAGGATCTTGGCGGTTTTTAATCTATTCAGGCCTTCAGCCGCGCTTCTGTTTACCCTGGTGGAGTCCGTGCTCCGCTGGAAAAAATGCAGCACGTCAGCATCGAAATGGCTGATATCTACCCCCTCATCTCCCTCCGCGTCATCAAGCAGACCGCGCATGAACAATAGTGAGAGAATGTTACTGACATCCCTCGGAGAATATTGGTCAAATTCTTTTATGATTTCCTCTAGAGAATATGCACCATTTAGAAAAGGTATCAGTTTCGGCAAAAACCGTGTCACGGCATTTCCCTTCAGCACCTGTAAATTTTCCGTTCCATGGAACAACAGAGAATCTTGGTCAGGAATCATTTGAAGGCTTGCCATTAAACGCGGTTTTTTCGGCAAATTAAAATTCGGATCGAAATATGCCGCATGACCGACTTGTTCCGCAGACATGACTGAAGTGTTTTTCATTTTGTGAGCGCCTCCCCTCTTCTTTCGCCTAACAACGATTGAAGGCTTTCAGATAACTGCGCCACACTCCGATTTTCCTCAGGCCGTTTTAACCCGCATCTGGGACAGCCGTGGATGCCTACCGTTTTGGAGCGGAAAGACTCTCTTGTCAGCATATTCATCTGCCAGATTGAACCGGCTGATGACGGCGCATCTTTATCGATTGATTTTATAATTGTCGAGGCAAAGACGGCTGACCAGCCTGCAAAGCTTCGTAAATACCCTTTCGGCCCCGCATCTGGATGCCTGTGATAATAATCATCCATCTTTCTGACATACTGAGGAACCGGCGAGTGCTGTAAAGACCTCGATTCAAAGCAGTGAAAGCACGGTCCTTCACCCGGAATGACAAGAGGGCCTATTCTGACATAAGGATGGTCCATGGTAATCGGCAGCCACGGTTCTCTCCATTTAAAGAAAAGCTGATCTAATTGTTTCGAAATGTATGAAGATGATTTCCAAGAAGCAAAAATATGTAAACGTGCAGATGGGAAGCGATCTGACGGCAGTAGATACATAGGCTCGGGTAATGCCGTAACAGCAGTGTTTTGATACCTCTTGGAGAATTGCTCTGCCACTTCTTCCCCAAAAGCTCCTGACGACATAATATGAATGGGTTTCATTTTAAAATCTCCTTCCTTATTAAGCAAAAGGCTGAGGCCAAGAATTGATTTCACTCTCAGGTTTTACTGGATAACCCATCGCTTTTGTTCCTTCATATAATCGGGGATGCCCCAGAAAACGGCAGCGATAGCTGAAAGACAATGGCTGAAGCCCCGGAATAACCACCCGGACCACACGCATATCGGCACGAATGGCTTCATCGGTTGTGAGATCAACCGCAAATGCCTCCAGCCCTTTTTCTTCGAGCCGATCTAAAAGAAATGCCAAATTCTCTCCTGCATTTTCTTGTTCAAGATTTTTAAATTCTGAAAGATTTGAGCGGTTTGGTGATTGTACTAAGAAATCGTATGCACGCAGCCGTTCAGGTTTCCCCATGTATGTCGCACCGTGGAACACGTTAAAGAAATCGTCTATATCATTTGGGGCGGGACGCTCTGCCATCATGGCGATACGTGAAGAGGCGGCCTCCCTCATGACTTTGTTTATTGCTTTTTGGGGGTTCAAATCTGTCGCGCACATAATCAAGGCTGCCAGTTTTTTATTGTAAGGCGTCAGCTGCAAAGAATAAATGGTCGGAATGCCGAGATCTGTCGTTCCGTTAAATAAATACTGCTTGATATTCCCGTTTTTATATGTTCTGTTTAAAAATTCAGTCATTTCTTGATCTGGTGTTTCATCAAATACGATGTGAGGCAGAGGAAGTTCCTGATACCATGTTAAAGAGATCGCATCTCTTTCAATCACTTCACAAATGGCGTTGATAAGCGCTTGTTCATAAGAGGTATGTGCAGCGCAGCCGGTTGATATAGGAAGCCAGAAGCGCTCGCCTTGGCTCATGGCCGGCAGATGCAAATAGGTCATAATCGCCGGGATCCATGTCTCTTCTTGCGTATGGAGGGACATGCCCTTTACCCACCTCAGCGGAGAATTGAATAAAGGTTTATTGACAGGACAGCGCGGATGCGAGAGTTCAGCTTCCGAGCATACGGGAATCTTTGTCAAATCAAGAGCTTTTGATCCCAGTTCCTCAGCCGTTGCCCAAATAAACTGGTCTTCGCTGTACACGCAGCTTGAATAACGTTCTAATGCTTCAGCAATCGCTTTTATTCGACTATCTTTTTCATGAAGTGAGCCTCCAGCCCCATCCATATCGCCCGACATTGATCTTCCCGGATTCAAATAAGCAATATGGGGAAGTGATTGAGAAATATCTCCTGTTGAAGCAACTTGAATTGGGAAATCAGGTTCACCCGGATAGGTCGGGAGGGAGGATACCCGGTTAATAAATCCTCCTAAAGGCTGTACTAATTTTTCCAACGAATGAGCCATGAACACACCTCCATTTTTTCAAAAAAACGTAAATATTGGGTTATGAGTTCATTATATTAAATAAATCGTCCATGATCTATGTCGAAAAACTTAATATACGTTAAGATTACTGAAACTATTTTCCTATTTTTATCTTAATTGTCATTTTCATCTGAACTGAACGGCCAATCCCGTCGTATATGGTAATGAAATCATACGTCTCAGTTATCGTAACTAAAGGGGGAGATTCAGATTATTCAACGGCAAAAAGATATGCTTCTTATTGGCGATTGGTTTTTAGACTCTGAACGCGAAATGTTGGTAAATGAAACATCTACTATACCGCTTTCCAGAATTCAGTTTCGTTTACTGCATTGTTTAGCCGTCCATAACGGCAGGCCTGTATCCAAAGCCAACCTCATTAAATATGCGTGGGGAGAGGAAGGTTTCGCTACAAAAAACGCATTATATGTATATATCAACCGGCTGAGACAGTTAGTAGAAAAGGACGTGAAGCGGCCTAAACATATCTTATGCCTGCGAAAAGAAGGCTACATTCTTTATCCAAAACATTAAAGGAGCGTGAAAGAAGCATATGAAAAACAGCGTGCCGATCACTGTCCAACATTTGTTTAAGTCTTACGACGATCATCAGGTTATAAAGGGCATTTCTTTTGATTTGAAAAAAGGGGAGGTTTTTGGGCTTCTTGGTCCCAATGGAGCGGGGAAGACAACGATCTTGGAATCTATTATCGGTTTACGAGAGCCGAGCAGCGGCGAGATTTCGGTTATGGGCTGCAATCCCTTGAAGCAGCCGGAAAAAATCAGATCTTTTATCGGAGTACAGCCTCAAGAAACAAATCTTTTCCCTTATTTAAAAGTAGGGGAAACACTGAAATTATTTTCTTCTTTATATAAGAAATCACGGCCGCCTGAGGAAATATTAAGGCTGGTCGGGCTTGAAGACATGATGAATAAACCCACCCGCAAACTATCAGGCGGACAAAGAAAAAGGCTTCTGATCAGCATTTCTCTCATATCCGATCCTGATATATTATTTTTGGATGAACCGACGGCGTCTTTGGACCCCCATTCCCGCCGGCAAATTTGGGACATTATCCAATCGCTCAAAGAAAAGGGGAAAAGCGTATTTTTAACGACGCATTCAATGGAAGAAGCTTATACTCAATGCGACCGCACCGCCATTTTATATAATGGAAAATTTGCTGCACTCGGAACCCCTACAGATTTAATCCAAACCTATTGCCCTCAGCAGCGCTTATTCCTAAAATACGCCGGCCAAAAAAGAGTCGAACAAATAAAAAGCATTCCCGAAATAAAGGAATCTTCTATCAAAACGCTTCCGGCCGGCTATGAGCTTGAAATTGTAGCTGAGCCTATTACGAAAAATGTTATCTCCTCCGTCATGAAACAGATTGATGCCGATTGGTCCAGTATTCGTATTGAACAAGGAACGCTGGAGGATGTATTTCTGAAATTAACCGGCAAAAAAATAAGAGAGGGTGTCTTGGTGTGATCAATAAACACGCTTTTTCTGCACTTTTAGGGATGAATATAAAAGAATTGATACGAAATCCCCTGACCTTTTTTATGGTTTTAGCGTTTCCTTTTCTGTTTTTGATCATGTTCGGCGTTTTATCGAGTTCAACCGGCGTCGGTACAGATTTATTCGAGTTTATCGTACCCGGTATTATCGTCATGGCGTTCTTTACACTCGCTATAAACGGCACTTCCACTCCTATTATTCAGATGAGGGATCAAGGAACACTGCGCTTAATCGGATTGACTGAAGCTTCTAAGCTGACATTTGTCCTTTCACAAATATGCGCACGTTTTGTATTAGCCGCTTTTCAGCTGCTTGTGCTGCTGAGTGTCGCTTATTTTAACGGCATGTTACAAGCGCAGAACATTCCCCAAATTATGCTGGTCTCTCTCATCGGGCTTCTCATGTTGTTTGCACTTGGTTATACCGTTGGAAGTATGCGTCTATCTATGGAAGCTGTAAACGGTCTTTCAGGCGGAATGCTCGCCCCTCTGCTAATCGTGTGCGGCTTAATAATGCCGATGAACCTGCTTCCTTCTTGGCTTGAAACTGTATCAAAGTTTATTCCGCTTACCTACTTTGGAGAATTGCTGCGTTATTATTTGAACGGAGATGCTCCCTCTCTCGGTGTCCTATTCAGTTATCTCATTTTAATCATTTCTACTATACTGCTCGCTTTTGCAGCCATCCGTTTGTTTCGATGGGATCATATTCGCGCTTAAAAGGCAAAAAGGCCGGAATGGAGATTCCGGCCTTTTGCTATACTTCTTCTGTGTTACGGCGATTCATCTCTTTTCTGATTCTGTGTGCCGCTCTCATGATCCCGCCATATCCTGTGCAGCGGCATATGTTTCCCAACAGCCTTTCTGCGATTTCTTCATCTGCGGGATTAGGAATTTTCCGAAACAGCGCCTTGAGGGCGATCGTCATCTCCGGAGTGCAGCAGCCGCATTGGAAGCCGACTCCTTGGTAAAAAAGCGGTTTGGCAGATATCAAGTTCATCCTGTTGCAGAGCCTCACTGGCCGTGACTGTCCGTCAGCCTGATAAGACCATAGTCATACACGCATTGAACAGCTTGCCATTGAGCAAAACGGTACAAGCTCCGCAACGGCCGTAGTATGAAAAGCCAAACGGAGAAAAACATATTGGAGAAAAAAGAAAAAAAGCCCCGGCGTTAACCGGGACTTCCCTTTATCCTTCTTGCGATAATTGTCTCGGCTGTTCTTTCCTGCCCCCATTCAAAGCAGCGAAAAAGCTGATCAGAAGAATGACGGTTCCGAGTATATAAGGAAATTCAATATTTACATCAAATAAAAAACCGGCAGCCGACGGACCGGCAATATTGGCTAAGCTGATAAATGCCGTATTCATACCGCCCGCAAATCCTTGCTGATCGCCGGCCAGTTTTGACAGCTGTGTGTTCACCGCCGGCCGGAGCAATGATGTTAGCATCATAAAAAAGATGGCCGCGGCGAAAACAGTCCAATAGGATTGGGCCAGGCTGCAAAAAACAAGGCCGGCCGCCGCGCCGATAAGTGTCCCATTGATCACTTTTTTCTCGCCGAACTTGCCGACTAAGAAACTTACCGCAACCGCCTGCACAAAAACGCCGACAAGGCCTGCGGCTGTTATGATTAAAGCAATGTCCGAAGCGGTAAAACCATGCTTACGGTCAACATACAGTCCAAAGATAGATTCAAAATTCATAATACCGAAGTTGAGCACGAATACTAAAATCAACATAAATGCGTAAGGTGATTTGAGGGCGCGTGACATTTGCTGAAACAAATTTTCACGTTTTTCCTTCTTTGCCCGCGCTTCAAGTTGCTTTTCCTTCTCAAGCGTTTCCGGCAAAAAGAAAAACGACAGTATTGCTGAAAAGCAGGCAAGGCTTGCGGATACAATAAAAGGAACCGCGATGCCGTAATGAATCAAGTATCCTCCGACTCCCGGCCCAATAACGACGCCGAGCGTCATCGCCGCGCTAAACAGCCCCATGCCTTTGCCGCGTTCTTTTTCCGTTGTAATATCCGCAATATAAGCGAACATGGACGGCATTAAGAAAGCAGCGCCAATTCCGCCTAGCAGGCGTGACGCAAACAGCTGCCACAGACTGCCGGCAAAGGCAAAAATGATTTGAGAAACCGCAAACGAGGCAATTCCAAAAATAATCAGCTTCCGCCGTCCGTATTTATCGGTTATTTCCCCGGCAATCGGCGCGAACAAAAGCTGAGTAAGCCCCGCAGCTGCGACAAGAAGTCCCATTGTGCTTCCTGTAGCGCCGAATTCAGTTATATATGTAGGCATAATCGGGATGATCAGCCCGATCCCCAGCATGGCAATAAACATATTCAGCATCAAAATAGATAGTCGTCCCATATAAGTCATGGCTCGTTATACCTTCTCCCCTTGGAAAAAACATGTGTTTATTCCAAAATTGTCATCAATTTTCTATCAACAGTATAACGGTGAAAAGGGAATAAAGTCCAGATTTTTTCAATTCTTTACTTCTTTTTAACTTTCTATAGGACAGGCAGGGCTAAACTTTTTAAACCAGTCTTCTGCTTCTGTGCATGAGCACAAGAAAGACTTTTGTTCAGATAGAAACTTTTGATTAGCGGGTAAATCGTTCGAGAAAATGTCGGTATTTCAATCTTCACCAGCACGGCACATTCAGAACCGCTTAAAGGCACGAAGGTCATCCCAATTAATAACTTAACAATCTCACCGCCTATAGGGATTCTGACAAACCAAAGAGAAGAGTATTTTGACAGTGCCACAAAAGATTTGATCAATCGGATTATCAATCTTTTTCATAAGCGCCAAGAATCTTTTTGATTTCCTCCTCCCTTTGCGTCTAAGAAATACAGAAAAAGAGACGGGCAGTCGCCATGTGCTCATACAAATACCCAAAACGGGTTAAAGTTTTGGGTATTTGCCATCCATTTGATTTATTTTCAGCTGATGGGTTGCTTCATTACTAAAAAGGCTTCTCCACTCTGACTGTCATGTGATTCATTTACTTCAGACGTACAAAGCGTGCGGTCCTTTCTCCGCACGCTTCCTTTCCTATAAAACAGCCTTAGTTTCAGTTTCTTCATAAAAATGAAGTGCCTCCTGAAGAGCCTTCCCCGCTTCAATGGCTGCTCCATGCCTCAGTAATACAGCTTCCAAACCGGCAAGCACAAACAGCACATTTTCCTTCCTGCAGCTGTATCCCATTGTTCCGATTCGCCAAATCTTCCCGGCAAGCGGGCCAAAGGAGCTGGCGATTTCAATCCCAAATTGAGTCAGCAGCATATTTCGGACAGACTCACCGTCAATGCCTTCCGGGATTTGAACACATGTGACGACAGGCATCTTGCAGCTTTCGTCTCCGAATAATTCAAGTCCCATGCCTTTAATCCCGGTCTGCAATGCCTGCTCATGCACACGGTGCCGCTCGAAGCGTTCTTCCAGTCCTTCTTCAAGCACCAGGCGTACGCCTTCTCTTAATGCATACAGCATCGACGTCGCCTCTGTATGATGATTCAGCCTTCTCTCGCTCCAATAGTCCTCAAGCTGGCTCAAATCAAAGTAATTGCTGATAATCGGGCGATTTCCTGAAAGCCGAGTGCTGTCAGCCTGAGTAGCGATTCCGCGTTCTACCTTCTTTCGCTTTGCAATGATATCCGCCACACGATCATTATATGTGATCGGGGCCATGCCCGATGGAACGGATAAACACTTTTGCGTGCCTCCGATCGCGGCATCAATTTTCCAATCGTCCACCTTTATTTCACAGCCTCCGACAGTTGCGACTGCATCAACGATAAAGAGCGCATCATAAGCCCGGCACGCTTCCCCGATTTCACGCAGCGGATGGATTCTGCCTGTTGAGGTTTCTCCATGCACCATTGCGACAATCTTCGGTCTGGCCTGCTGTATCTCCTGAATAATGTCTTCCGGGTCAAAAACCTTTCCCCACTCACATTCCATTGTGAGGACTTTTGCGCCGTAACGTTCCGCGATTTCAGTCAGTAATAAACCGAAACGGCCGTAAATCGGGATGAGCACACTGTCGCCCGGTTCAATCACACTGGCCAAAACAGCTTCAATCCCCGCTCTTGATGTGCCGTCAATCGGATAAGCCCAGCGGTTTTCCGTTTGAAACAATTCACGAAGCATTGCCATTGTTTCGTTCATGATATTTGTAAAAGCCGGATCAAATTGGCCGACGACAGGAGTGCCCATCACTCTTAGCACTCGCGGATCGACCTCAACCGGTCCCGGCGTCATAATGGTTCTCGATGGTGTATGTAATTCCCTTCTGACTGACACAGCCATTCCTCCTTTTTTTCAGTAAGCCAGTTTATACAATAAATCGGTTAAGACGCGGACTCCGATGTCAAGCTGCTTGGCGGATGTAAACTCTCGCGGTGAATGGCTGATGCCGCCTTGGCTGGGCACAAACAGCATACAAGCAGGGAATCGCCTGCCGATCATTTGCGCATCATGTCCCGCTCCGCTGACGATTTCTTCACAGCTGATCCGGTTCTCCGCTGCCGTTTGCAAAGCGGCCGCCTTCAGTGTCTGATCCATCGGCACCGGCTCAATGCTCATGTATTCATCAATAACGGCCCGGATTCCTTTTTCATCGCTTATTCCGCGGATAACAGAAACAAGCTCGTCATGGAATTCCTTCAGCACTTCTTGCTCTTGATGCCGAATGTCAATAGAAAACTGAACCCAGCCCGGTATAACATTCGGCATATTAGGCTCTACATTCATTTTCCCGCAAGTCAATCGAAGTTCTTCCGGCTGCCTGCCAGCCCGCATGACCAGCTCCTGAATGATGCGGCTGCTTGTGACGAGAGGATCTTTGCGCCATTTCATAGAAGTCGTTCCGGCATGGTTGCATTCACCTTCAAGAGTCACCAGGTAACGCTTTTGTCCGGCTATACTCGTGACCACCCCAATATCAGCCCCTGACCTTTCAAGCGTCAGCCCCTGTTCAATATGAATCTCAATAAATGCGCTGATATCAGTGCGGCGCGCCGGCCTGTAAGCTCCTTTTCCGAATCCGTTTTCCAGCATCGCATCTTGCAAGGAAACACCGGCCTCATCGCTTGGCTCTGCTGCATCACCGAGGGCAAAAGTACCCGTCACATTGCCTGATCCCCAATACGTCAGGGGGAAACGGCTTCCCTCCTCCTCGCATAATGAAACAACTTCAAGTGTTTTTTTCGGTGTTCCGTATGTGTCCTTGAGCTGTTTCAAAGCAAGCATTCCAGCGAGCACGCCGTATGCGCCGTCATATTTCCCTCCATTCACCACTGTGTCAATGTGGGAGCCTGTCATAATAATATCAGCGGAAGATTGCGAGCCCGATAGCTTCCCATATACATTACCGACATCGTCGAAACTTGTTTCAAAGCCTAATGAAGACATTTCACTTTTTACTGCCAGCTGTGCGTCCATCCAAGCCTTTGTATACAAAAGCCTCGTTACGCCTCCTTCTGCGGAGGCGCCGTATTGAGACAGCCATTCTATATAATCGGCGATGCCGTTTTTGACTGAAAGCTGCGGCCGATGATCCATAAAATCCCCCCTCTTGTTTGAAAAAACGCGTATCGTGCCTTCATTATAGAAGGAGAACGGCCGTTGTTCATTGACAAATAAACCAAAAAATTTTTTAATTTTTAGTCAAAATAGCTGACTCTTGTAAAAAATCAAAATCCTTCTCTACCGATGTCCGCCATTTTCATGTACAGTCAAGTTAATCGTTTTAATAAGGGAGAGAATTATACATGCAGCAATGGATAAAAGAAGTGGCAAGAGGAAAAAGAGGAGCAAAAGATTTATCATACGAACAGGCTAAGCTTGCGGCAGAAACATTGTTTTCAAAAGAAGCGACTGATGTGCAAATTGCCGCATTTCTTATTGCCGAACGGATCAAAACGGAAACGCCTGACGAACTGCTTGCTATTACGGAAGCAATGAGAGCCGGCGCTGCCGTACTTCAACTGCCATCTGATGTTCGAAACAGTGTCATAGACTTTGCAGGCCCTTATACCGGGAGACAGTCTTTTTTGGCAACCATCCCCGTATCTATTTTACTTGCGGAAAGCGGAATCCCAGCATTTCTCCACAGCAGCGACACCCTTCCGCCAAAATACGCAATCAGTATTAAAGCTGTCTTAGATAAACTTGGCGTGAAGACAGATTCTTCACCGGAACAAACAGCAAAAACGGTCAGGGAACTGAACATCGGCTTTGCTTCCGCCGAAATATTTTGGCAGCCGTTCAGCCGTTTCAGAACCATCCGGGATGACATCGGCGTCCGCACCGTATTAAACACTGCGGAAAAATTACTGAATTACGCCGGAGCGGCCAATATCATGATGGGCGCGTTCCATCGGACAGCCATCCAAAATATATATCCCGTTTTTGAAAAGCTCCGCTATGAACAGGCGTTTATCGTCCAAGGAGCGGAAGGCTCAGAGGATGTTCCGGTTCATCGCAACAGTTTTGTTTTCACCATAACTGGAAGCGACATGTCATCCTTTATTCTGAAGCCGGAAGATTACGGACTGAAAGCAGATGAATCAGCTTTTGATAAAACACTGACTGCCGAGAGCCAGGCTAAAAAAATAACAGCACTTTTAAGCGGAAACGAGGATCCTTCATTGGACTATGAAAGAAAGCAAGTCTTAATGAATGCCGCCCTCCGTTATTATTTATTCGGCCATACCGCTTCGATTGAAGAAGGAGCGGAACTGGCAAAATCTCAGCTCCGCCAAAAACGAGGACTAAGGACTCTGGAAAGATGGATTTCCGGTTCATACTAAGGAACTAATTTACATTTTTATATAAAAATACACAAAACTTAACTTTCTTCCTCCCAGTATCTTTTAGATAATAGAGAAAAGGAGGGCAAGTGATGACTAAAAAATTATGGTTTTTGCCGTTCGTCTGTACATTGCTTATTTTCGGAGGATTTGCGCCGTCAGCATCAGCAAGCGTTCAAGCTGACAACAGCCTGAACAGCCGATTGGTCTCTGCTTCGGCCGGTTTTAAAAACATCTTTTTATCAGCTGCTCCAGCCCCCGCTGCTCCGTCTGCTGATACGGACACTTATTATGAAACGGCTGAGGGGAAAAGCGGTGAAGTATTAAAAAGTGCCCTGCACCGCATCATCAGCGGACATACGATGCTGTCATACAGCGAGGTGTGGACAGCATTGAAAGAAACGGATGAAGATCCCGCAAATCCAAACAATGTCATCTTGCTCTATACAAATGAATCTCGTGCGAAAAGCCTGAACGGCGGCAGTGTCGGCGACTGGAACCGGGAGCATGTATGGGCCAAATCCCATGGCGGCTTCGGTACAAGCAAAGGCCCTGGCACAGACATCCATCATTTGCGTCCTGCTGACGTGCAAGTCAACAGCGCCAGAGGAAATATGGATTTCGACAACGGAGGAAGCGAACACCCAAAAGCACCGGGAAATTATTATGACGGAGACTCATGGGAGCCTCGCGATGAGGTGAAAGGCGATGTGGCGCGCATGCTTTTTTACATGGCTGTCCGCTATGAGGGAGATGACGGGTACCCGGACCTTGAACTGAATGATAAAACAGGAAACGGTTCTTCACCCTATCATGGCAAACAATCCGTTCTTCTCGAATGGAACAAGCAAGACCCTGTTGACGACTCAGAACGAAGAAGAAATGATATCATTTACGATGAATTTCAACATAATCGCAATCCTTTCATCGACCACCCTGAATGGGCGGACGAGATTTGGCCGTAAAACAAAAAGGGTGCCTGCTCAAAATTCAAGCCAACTAATCCCTTTTATCAATTTGAAATCGTTATAAGTTTAATTGAATGAGGGTTTTATGGGGACATTATTTCTTTCAGGAGGCGGAGATGCTGGCCAAACTCAAACAATAGATAAACGTTTTGTAAAAGAATTAGATAAAGATAAGCCTTTATTGTATATCCCTATCGCAATGGATACTTCCCAATTTGATGATTGTTTTGAGTGGATAGACAGCTTTTTTAATCCGTTAGGTATAAGAGACATCACCATGTGGACTAACGTTAAAGACAAGAGCATTCAAGATCTGGATGATTTTTCGGCAGTATACATCGGAGGAGGAAATACCTTTAGTTTACTAAAAAAATTCATTGATACTGCTTTCATCGAGGTTTTAAAAGGCTATACAGAAAATGATGGCATAGTCTATGGCGGAAGTGCCGGTGCCATCATTCTTGGTAAACATATAATGACATGTTCACATATCGATCCTAACCATGTTGGATTAAACAAGTTTAATGGCTTAGAACTTGTAAAAGAATACTCTATTTGGTGTCACTACAAACATGAAAATGACCCATTGATAAAAAAGTATGTTAAAGAATATAAAGCTCCTGTTATATCTTTACCTGAAGAAACAGGTATTTTAGTCAATGATATGGGTATACAAGTCATTGGAACCAAGCCTGCCCATGTATATCAGGGAGAACGTAAGACCGTTATCTATCACGATCATTTTATAAAGTAAGGGAAAACGCTTGGACCAATCATCCAAGCGTTTTTATGTGCGAATTTATTTTCTCCACATTATCGAACTGCTTAGCTCAAAAGCGGCACCCTTTTTTTAATAAACAGCCTGTTCTGTATCAGCGTCAAAGAAGACCGCTTTGTCCATTTTCACGGCAAGCTGAATCGAATCGCCCGCTGCAAGGCTGGTACTGCCGTCAAGCCGCACTGTCAGCCGCTCGTCCCCTGCGGAAACATGCACAATCAGCTCTGAACCCAGATTTTCATTCACTTCAACCCTTGCTTTAAAAGATGAGGCAAACGGCTTTTTCTGCTCCGTCACATGGGTTATATGCTCCGGCCGCACTCCGGCTATCATTTCTTCTCCGACATATCCCTTTTCCTTCAACAGCTTGCCTTTCATTTTGGGAATGAGCAGGCGGACGGCTGGATTTGAAAAAAACAGCTCTCCATGCTGCTCTTCAATGACACCCTTCAGAAAATTCATGCCGGGTGAGCCGATAAATCCCGCTACAAATAAGTTTGCCGGATAATGATAAATATCATGAGGGCTCGCCACCTGCTGAATGTCGCCTTCATTCATGACAACGATCCGGTCGCCCATCGTCATCGCCTCCGTCTGGTCGTGTGTCACATAAATAATAGTCGCTTCCAAGCGCTGATGAAGCTTGCTGATCTCCGTCCGCATCGTCACCCGAAGCTTTGCGTCCAAATTGGACAGCGGCTCGTCCATTAAAAACACCTTCGGCTCGCGTACGATTGACCGGCCGAGCGCCACTCGCTGCCGCTGTCCCCCTGAAAGAGCCTTCGGTTTTCGTTTCAGCAGATGCTCAATCTCCAAAATGTTTGCTGCGGCGTGCACCCGCTCCGCGATTTCTTTTTTTCGCATTTTTCTAAGCTTTAAACCAAACGCCATATTATCAAATACCGTCATATGCGGATAAAGCGCATAGTTTTGAAAAACCATTGCGATATCTCTTTCTTTCGGCGGCATATCATTGACCAATTGTCCGCCGATATAGAGGCTTCCTTCAGAAATGCTTTCTAAACCGGCCACCATCCTTAGTGTCGTTGATTTTCCGCAGCCCGACGGTCCGACCAGCACCAACAGTTCCTTATCCCTTACTTCCAGATCAAAATCCTTCACCGTTAAATTTCTCTGGGAACCGTACGTCTTTTTTATATGTTCAAATGTTAATGAAGCCATCTGAAAACACTCCCCCGTCTTTTTCAACTGATGCCGACACTATTTCGCCACTGGAAACACTTTGCTCTTTCTGTTATTTTTATAGTGTTCCATTTCCATATTTCTAGATGAAACGCAAATTTGTATTATAACATCATAATACATTATAATGATGATAATCGCTTAAAGGAGGTTCACCCCTTGTTAAATAACGGAAGTTCTAAACCTTTATACATCCAGTTAAAACAAATCATCACAGATGACATTAAGAAAGGCATATATTCCCCTTCCATTAAGCTGCCGACTGAAAGTGAACTTTGCAGCAAATACAATGTCAGCCGCATCACCGTCAGAAAAGCCATTCTCGATCTTGTCGATGAAGGCTATCTTGTCAGACAGCAGGGAAAAGGAACGTTTGTCAAAAGCCCTAAATTAAAAAGAGAGCTGATCGCTGTCAACGGCTATTCCGAATTTATGGAGTCAACCGGAAAAAAACCAAAACATCAAGTCCTTTCCCATGAGGTCATATCAGCGCCTAAACCCATTGCCGCAAAGCTTCAAATTGAACCGGAAAGCCCGGTCATCGAGTTAAAACGTATTTTATACAATGAAGATCAGCCGCTATCCTTTGAAATCACCCATTATCCGCTAGCTTTGTTTCCCGATATCGGCCGATTCATCAGTGACGGTGTTTCCATGCATGATATTTTAAAGCAGCAGTACCAAGTCGTCCCCACTCATAATACAAAGCTCTTAAACGTGGTATATGCCAAACAAGAGGAAAGCCGGTATCTGGCCTGCGATATCGGAGACGCACTGTTTGAAATCGACAAAACGGCTTTTATGTCAAAAGATCAGCCGATTTACTGCTCACTGTTTATGATGCATACAAACAGGGTGACATTTACCATCGACAGCCCTTACACATAACGTGCATAAAAACGAGACACTGCTGATATTATAGTATTCTCGTTTTTTCACTGCCTTTTCCGCCATCCAGTTTATAAGGATGGCCGTAACCGAAAGCCCCGTAAACGCCGCACGTCTTCGCAGCCGTCTGCGCCGCTTCATGTAAAGCGCAAGAGATGTCCTGTTTTTCATAAAAGGACGTCAAAAACCCTGCAATAAATGAATCTCCCGCTCCAAGTGTATCTATTATATCAGTTTCAACAATGGGCTGATAATGAAAGCGCCCGTCCGCATATAAAACGGCGCCATGCTCCCCTCTGGTCATGCAAACCATTTTCGCCCCGTACTGATGAGCCTTCTCCGCAAGCTGACGGCACTCTGCTTCGCTCAGATCGCTTCCTGAAAAAAACGCGTATGTCACGTAAGGACAAACCTTCTTCATATACTCCTCCTCGCGATTTGTGGAAAAATCAAAGGAGACCGGAAGCAGCAGGCACAGTTGGGGGAGATCATTCTCGATACGGCTGTAGACACTTGTATGCAGCAAATCGTGCTCTGCCGCAAACGACAAATCATGCTCCTGAAAAACAATCTTTAGACGAGATTGTATGCCGCCTTTATTTGATTTGACGAATACTCTGTCTCCTCTCTCATCAAGGGTGACAACCGCCATCCCGTTTTCACCGAAAGCCTGCCGAAGGTGATCTGTATTCACTTTTTCTTTCTTCAGCACCTTCACAATGTGCGAAGCGGCTTCATCGTTTCCGACAATACCGATATAAGAAGCGGCGTGCCCCAAACGCTTAGCCAGCACCGCCACATTCAAAGCATTTCCTCCGGGATAAAACGTCTCCTGATCCTGATAATAATCCACCACATTATCTCCTACAGCAATGAGTTTCATTGTGTTCCTCCTTTATCCTTTTACACTTCCGTTTGCAATACCGCGGACAAAATACTTCTGCATCAATAAAAATAAGATAATAATCGGAGCGGCCGAAATGGTTAAACCAGCTAACAAGACGCCCCAATCCGTCTGAAGCGCATCCCTGAACTGCATCAGCCCGGCCGGAATCGTCCGTAAATTCTCATCGTCAATGAAAATAATCGCAAACATAAATTCATTCCACGTATGATAAGCGGTCAATATTCCGGAAGTGACCAAAATCGGCACACTCATCGGTAAGAATATTCTGAAAAAAACTCCAATACTTGTACACCCATCCAAATAAGCCGCTTCCTCCAGTTCTTTAGAAATGGAAAGAAAATATGAGCGGATCAGGATGATAGTAAATGGAATCCGATAGGCGGCATACGGCAATATCAGCGCCCAATACGTATTGTAAAGCCCCAGCGACTGAATAATCGAATAGAGCGGCACAAGGCTGACCTGCGGCGTCAGCATCAAACCGCCGAGACAAATCACTAAAAAGAACCCCTTGCCTTTGAATTGGAATCTCGAAAGTCCATACGCCGCCCATGCGCTGACAAACACGGTGATAAGACAAGTCAGCACCGTTACGATGACACTGTTCATAAAGTATGAGGAAATGCCCTGATTCCAGGCGGATGCATAGTTTTCAAAGTGCCATTCTGATGGCAAAGACCAGCTGTTCGCAAAGATATCTTCAGAGCTTTTAAATGAGCTCATGACCATCCAAAGAAGCGGATACGCAATCGCAATCAGATAAATAAACAAAAAAATCCACACTGATGTTTCTCCGGCGTACCATTTTCGTTTGGCCGTTCTTTTTCCTTCTGTCTGCCGGTCCGGCACGGGATCTAATTGGAACGAATCTGTCTTCTGAGGCAGCATATTAATCCTCCTTTCCTGTGTTAAAGAATTTCATCTGCATGAGCGACAATGTGAGCGTGATGAGTAAAACAACCGTGGCAATCGCGGACGCATAGCCCATCATATCCTTTGTAAAGGCGCTTTTATATAAAAAGGTGCTTAACACTTCGGATGCGTTCCCCGGGCCGCCGCCTGTCAAAATATACGGCTCGTTAAACACCGTAAAGGCGCCCGTCAGCGTCATGACCACTGCAACAAACGACATCTCCTTTGTCTGGGGCACTGTAATATGAAAAAATTGCTGGAGTTTGCCCGCGCCGTCAAGCCGTGCCGCCTCGTACAATTCATCAGGAATTTTTTGAATGGACACGATGTAAAGCATAGCGATATAACCGACAGACTGCCATTGGGAAACAAAAATAACGGACATCATAGCGGTGCTGTCATCCCCAAGCCACGCCCTCGTAAACTGGTCAAGCCCGACAGCCTCCAACAGCTGGTTTAAAAGCCCGATCTCAGGATTATAAATGAAGTCAAACAACAGGGCGATGACCGTCATAGAGATGACAACGGGAAGGAAAAACACCGTACGAAAAAAAGGCGACCATTTTCTTACCAGCCTGTCTTCCAGCACCGCCGCCAATATCAAACCGCCAAACACTTGGCAGACGATAGATATAACGGCATAAAGGACATTATTGGTGAGCGCCTTGTAAAAGACAGGGTCATGAAACAAATCACTATAATTTTTTAGGCCGATAAACGTTTTTTCTGGAGAAAAAGAACTCCATTGAAACAAACTGAGGAAGATATTTTCAAAGATCGGAATGTAAACGAATAATAAAAAAACAAGAGCGGGCAGTAAAAACAAATAGGGGATTATTCTATTTTGGTTGACCAAGGCTAAACTCATCTCCTTTATAAAAAGAAAAGGCGCGAGTGTCCCACCTTTTCTTCGGTTTATTCAGCAGCCGCTCTCACTTGTTTGGCTGCTTTTTGTACGGACTTCATCACCTCAGCCGGCGTCATATCGCCTCCGAGCATTTGCTGGACACTGCTCAAGTACACATCCGCGATTTCCACATCAACATCCATATCAAACCAAGACACCATTGAGTCGGCATCAATGATTTGCTGGACGGCTTCGCGCTGCGTCGCTGTGGAATTTCCCTCTGTTGCCGTTCCTTGCACTGCGCTGTATTTGCCGACATCCTTGACCAGCTTTTCACCCATTTTTTTCGAGGTCAAAAATTGTAAAAATTCCATTGCTTCTTTCGGATGCTTCGTTTTGGAGGAGATCATAAATCCTTCTGGAGCGCCGGTCAGCGAATTGGACGATCCTTTTTGTCCTGTTATGTCAGGGAATGAAAATAAGCCTAAATTAACAGGCTCAACCAGCTTGATTTCTGCTGTTTCAGCATACATCATCGCCGATTTACCGCTTTTAAACTGCTGTCTTGCATACTCATGATCAATGGAATTTACATGCTCGTTAAAGTAAGGCATTAGCTCTTTCAGCTTCTCGAGAGCCTTTACATAACCTTCATCCGTAAATTCTCCTGTTTTTGCGTCGTAATCCCGTTCTCTCGTTTTTTCGTCCACCATCCGCTGATTCAGCGTGCCGATATAATGGGAGATCGTCCAAGGCGCCTTTGTGCCGAAACTGATCGGTGTATAGCCGTTTGCTTTCAGCTTTTTTGACACTTTGATCAATTCTTCCCATGTGGAAGGCGGCTTCAAATTAAGCTTTTCAAAAATGTCCTTATTGTAAAAAAACGATTTGGCATCCATTTGCCAAGGTACGCCATATTCTTTTTCTTCATAAGTAAACGGCTTAATTTGTGTCCCCACTAGCTGGGACGACCATTCCGTATCATTTTTGTAGTAGGAAGAGAGATCCAGCGCCTTGTTTCCTCTGATGAACTTAGCAGCAAACTCGTCACTCCAAGAGAAGAAAACATCCGGCGGACTGCTTGTTCCCAGCATAACCTTGATTTTATCCTTATACGAATCATTCAGAACCGCTTCAGTTTGAATATGGATATCCGGATGCTCTTTTTCAAATTCCTTCACGACTTCTTCAAAATAGCGTCTTTCGGGCTCTTTCGGCCATCTGTGGAAAAACTTTAATGTGACCTTTCCGTCTGAAGAGCTGCTTTGGCTTGAACAGCCGGAGATGGCAAGCATACATACGGACGCAATAACTAGGAAGAAAACAAATTTTTTCAAAGAATTGGCCTCCTGTGGATATCAGACTATAATGTTATATAACATTATAGTCTGACGCATAATCTATCCATTTTTTAGATCAATACTCTACCTTCCACATGTATCTTCTATGAGATAAAGGATGATTTCTCGCTTCAGCCAATGAATCTGCATAGCTTCTCAACACACGATTCAGCACAAGCGGAGCAAGATAACCCTTAACTGAATCGTCAATTGCGGAGAAGTCATAAGCGGCAGCATCCAGAACCGTCAGCTTTTTGCCATATTTTTTCGAGAAGGAAAGCGCCCGCTCTTCAAGTGGTCTTGTTTCGTCTAAGCCGAGCAGGATGATAAAAGGAACGGATTCATCAATAATTTCAAACGGTCCGTGAAAATATTCTCCGGCATGAATGGCGTGGGAATGAATCCATTGCATTTCCATGAGAATGCAGATGCTGTAGGAGTAGGCGACACCGTAGTTTGCACCGCTCGCCATTGTATAAATGATGTTTTCTTTTTCGTGTGTCTTAGCAAATTGCTGCGCGTTGTCTGACTCCTGCTTCAGCGCTTCGTCATACACGGCTTGCAGCTTATCTAACCCATCTATCGCTTGTTCAAATTTCGTATGCTGTTCTAACACTTGCAAGGCGCCGAAGACGATTTGATAAAGCACCCCATAGTTGGTGTTGATCGCCTGTGCCTCATCTCCCCAATCATATTGGGCCACATATTGGGCCTCCTGCGCCAATGGAGAATCCGGTTTAAAGGTCATTGCGATCGTAAGCGCGCCTTTTGATCTGGCAAAAGCTGCGGCCTTTACTGTTTCCGGCGTATTCCCTGAATGAGAACACAATATGACGAGTGATTTCTCTCCAAGCTGAACCGGGTTGCGGCGGATAAACTCATTCGAGCTGTACAGATCGGAGCTGATGGCTTTTGCCTCTCTGTCAAACACATATTTACTCGGGTACATGATAGCCGAAGACCCTCCGCATGCGACGAAGAATACATGGTCAATTGTCTTCCCTTTCAAATCCTGCAAAAAAGCTTGAACCTCACGATTTACTTTTGCTGTGGCCTGACTCAAATCCTTCACTCCCCTTTTTTATTATATAACGTTATATAACATTATATATTGTTATATTAATAGGCAGAGGTGATCGTTGTCAATATTATTTTCTGAAATTTCTCAAAAGTTTATGTTATGTTTTCAATGAAGAAGAATCTTCAATTCTTTCTCACGCAAAAGCCAGAGCTTAAAAAAAGCTCTGGCTTTGTTATCAATCCGCAGACTGATGGCTTATTTATAGAATACTTTGTCTATGTTGTATTTCGATTGAAGTGTGTTGATCGTATATGTTTCGTAAATTTCTCGATCCATTGGATCTTCAACTAAACATACTTCAATCTTATACACTTCGTCTCTGTGCTGTTTGATTGGTGATACATTGTCTTCGAAATGCTTTTTGATTCGCTGTCTTAACTTTCTTGCTTTGCCGACAAAAAGCAGCTCATCATTAATGTTATAAAACATGAAGATGCCGCCTTTATCTCTTGGAATCTGATGAAAGTCAATGAAACCGTGGATCGGCTTTATTTTCGGTTCGTTTTCATTCGCTGACTGCTGCCGTTCGGTAATGGTTACATTTGGAGCAGGTATATCAATTTTTATCAAAATCAGTTCACGTCCTCTTTTTCATTAAAGGTAAATGCTAACACAGGTAGAAAAGAAAAGCTACAACGGCTTGCTTTTATATTTGTTTGTTATGTTTCTAATTATTATGCAAGGCGCCGGCAGGATCATAATGACTAAGGTCCAATTCCGTCTGCTTTCCGAGCGCAAGCTTTGCAAGTTCTGCCCCCAGAAAAGGCCCGCTCGTCAGCCCTGAAGCCCCGAGTCCATTGGCGATCAGCAAGCCTTTCACATTCGGCAGTGCACCGATTACAGGCAGAAAACCAGGCGTAAACGGTCGGAATCCCACTCTTTCCTCAAGTATCGTGCATTCTGAAAGTCCGGGCGCGATTGTCAGCGCTTTGTTTAAAATATCGGAGACTCCTCCCGCTGTCACCCGGCAGTCACCAAGTACTGCCTCATTTTCATGTGTCGCTCCCGCTACGATCCGGCCGTTAGCGAATGCGAGAAGGTATTGGTCACTTGGCGGCATGACCACCGGCCATTCGCCTGTATCATTATCAGGCATTTCGAAATGGACGATTTGCGCTTTTTGGTATGTTACTTGAAAATCCATGCCAAGGGGCTTCAAGATCTCACTTGCCCAAGCACCCGCTGTTACAATCACCTGATCTGCAAGCAGCGTCTCCTTTTCCGTTTCTATTCCGCGAACGTGATTGCCTTCATACAACAATTTGGCATTATCGTATAAAATAACGGCGCCATGTTTTCTCGCCGCGCTTACAAGAGACCGGCATAGCGCTCTTCCGTTTACACGGGCCGCACCGCTGATATGAACCGATTCATACTCCTCTGATAAAAGCGGAAACAGCTTCTTTGTTTCATCCCTAGACAAGCGGGTAATCTCACCGATTTCCGGTGCATCCTCACGCCGCTTATACGCCCGTTCTTCCATCTTATCAAGCTTCGCGGCATCTGTATGGATACTGATCGCTCCAACTCGTTTATACCCCGTATCCGTCTCTCCATCCTCTTCTAATTGTTTGATTAAATCAGCATAGTACCGGGCGCCGCCTTTGGCGAGCCTGTACCAGTCCTGATTGCGGCGCTGCGAAAGCCAAGGACAGACAATCCCAGCCGCTGCGGCAGTGGCTTGTCCGGGCTCTTTTCGATCAACTAACGTTACACACGCACCCGCTTTAGCAAGATGATAGGCTGTTGATGCACCGAGAATGCCGGCGCCGACTACAATATACGTTTTCATCTTTTAACACCTTTTCTATGTTGAATCTTTTTTATAGCCTTATTTTATTTTAACAAAACATACGCGCGGATTCACATCGCAAGTGGATGGGTACGCCCGCTCCTGATGTAAAGTAATAAAAAAACAAACAGCACAATGATCCAGCCAGGAAGGCCGCGTTATACGTGGTGACTCCGCTTGTTTGTCTGACAATCCATTGTGCGGCTCCAATCTCGTAAAGCGGTTCATATAAAAAAGGACATGAACTGGTTTTCCCAGTCACGTCCTTTTTGATTACAGGCTGATTAACCGATTGAGCCTTCCATCTCGAACTTAATCAAGCGGTTCATTTCAACTGCGTATTCCATCGGAAGCTCTTTTGTGAATGGCTCGATGAAGCCCATAACGATCATTTCTGTTGCTTCTTCTTCAGAAATGCCTCGGCTCATCAAGTAGAAGAGCTGTTCTTCAGATACTTTTGAAACCTTCGCTTCGTGCTCCAATGAAATGTTGTCATTTAAGATTTCATTGTAAGGGATCGTATCTGATGTTGATTTGTTATCCATGATAAGTGTGTCACATTCGATGTTTGAGCGTGCGCCTTCCGCTTTCCGTCCGAAATGAACGATACCGCGGTAAGTCACTTTTCCGCCTTGTTTCGAAATGGATTTTGACACGATCGTAGATGACGTATTCGGTGCAAGGTGAATCATTTTCGCCCCTGCATCCTGGTGCTGCCCTTTACCGGCAAGAGCGATAGATAGTGTCATACCGCGCGCGCCTTCTCCTTTAAGGATGACAGCAGGGTATTTCATCGTCAATTTAGAACCGATGTTTCCGTCCACCCATTCCATCGTTGCGTTCGCTTCGCAAACCGTACGCTTCGTCACAAGGTTGAAGACGTTGTTCGCCCAGTTTTGAATCGTCGTATAACGGCAGTAGCCGCCTTTTTTGACGATGATTTCAACAACCGCACTGTGAAGTGAGTTTGTTGTGTAAACAGGCGCTGTACAGCCTTCTACGTAATGAACACTCGCTTCTTCATCCACGATGATTAACGTACGTTCAAACTGACCCATATTCTCAGAGTTGATGCGGAAATACGCTTGAAGCGGTGTATCCACTTTCACGCCCTTAGGCACGTAGATGAAAGATCCGCCTGACCATACAGCTGAGTTAAGCGCCGCAAACTTGTTATCAGTCGGCGGAATCACTTTCGCCCAGTGCTCGCGGAAAATATCTTCATTTTCTTTAAGCGCGCTGTCTGTGTCTTTGAACACGATTCCTTGAGCTTCAAGGTCTTCTTTCATGTTGTGGTAAACCACTTCAGATTCGTACTGCGCAGAAACACCCGCAAGGTATTTTTGCTCAGCTTCAGGAATTCCAAGCTTGTCGAACGTTTGCTTAATTTCTTCCGGCACTTCATCCCAAGAACGTTCTGAACGCTCAGACGGTTTCACGTAGTACGTAATTTCGTCAAAGTTAAGGGCGTTCAAATCTCCGCCCCATTGAGGCATCGGCATGTTGTAGAAATGCTCAAGAGATTTCAGACGGAAGTCAAGCATCCACTGCGGCTCATCCTTCATGCGAGAAATTTCTTCTACGATTTCTTTTGTCAATCCGCGCTCTGAACGGAAAATGGAAACGTCTTTGTCGTGAAAACCGTATTTGTATTCACCAATATCAGGCATTTTTTTAGCCATCCATTTTCACTCCAATCCTTTTAATTGCCGCCTTCTTCCCCAGCGACTCCTTTTTCAAGTGCTTTCCATGAGAGGGTGGCACATTTTATACGGGCAGGGAATTTTGAAACGCCTTGAAGGGCTTCAATGTCCCCGAGATCTATAGATTCATCATACTCTTTGCCCTGCATCATGTCAGAAAAAA
Organism: Bacillus atrophaeus; assembly: GCF_001584335.1. Taxonomy (GTDB): domain Bacteria; phylum Bacillota; class Bacilli; order Bacillales; family Bacillaceae; genus Bacillus; species Bacillus atrophaeus. The sequence goes on along the minus strand of NZ_LSBB01000001.1, from coordinate 828,797 downwards.
TCTTCGACATCCGCACGGCTGTTTCAATATCTTTACCTTTGATGGCCTGCGTCATCATGGAAGCGGATGCCATGGAAATGGAACAGCCTTCCCCTTCAAACTTCGCCTCTTCCACGATGTCTCCGTCAAGTTTCATTGTCAGTCTGATTCGGTCGCCGCATGTCGGGTTGTTCATATCCACGACAATGCTGTCATCCAAAACGCCCTTGTTTCGCGGGTTCTTGTAATGATCCATGATTACCTGTCTGTACAATGTATCTAGGTTTGCATTAAAAGACATTTGTAAAATACTCCTTTGTCTTTTGAAGTGCTTCCGCCAGTTTATCAATTTCTTCTTCTGTATTATACAGATAAAAGCTCGCTCTCGCAGTAGCTGATACATCCAGCCATTTCATCAGTGGCTGCGCACAGTGATGCCCGGCTCTGACTGCTATGCCCTCTGAATCAAGAACAGTCGCAACGTCGTGCGGATGAACGTCTTCAAGATTAAATGTGACCAATCCCGCACGTTCTTCCGGCCCGTAAACCGTTACGCCGTCAAGCTGACGGAAGCGTTCAAGCGCATAGGATGCAAGCTTATGCTCATGGCGGGAAATCTCATCGAGCCCGATCTCTTCAAGAAAATCAATCGCAGCGCCTAAACCGATCGCGCCCGCGATAATCGGAGTGCCCGCTTCGAATTTCCAGGGAAGCTCTTTCCAAGTCGATTCGTATAACCCTACAAAGTCAATCATTTCGCCGCCGAATTCAGCAGGTTCCATGTTTTCAAGCAGGGCTTTCTTTCCGTACAGCACACCGATACCGGTAGGACCGCACATTTTATGGGAAGACAGTGCAAAGAAGTCGCAATCGAGATCCTGCACGTCAATTTTGATGTGAGGCGTGCTTTGCGCCCCGTCGACTACGATAATAGCCCCGTTATCGTGAGCGATTTTGGCAATTTCTTTAATTGGATTAATCGTGCCGAGCACGTTGGACACATGCGAAACGGCGACAATTTTTGTGTTGCTTGTCACTGTCTGTTTGACGTCCTCCAAAGAAAGCGTGCCGTCTTCTTGAAGCGGTATATATTTCAAGGTTGCGCCTGTTGCTTTAGCCGCCTGCTGCCAAGGAATGATATTCGCATGATGTTCCATATAGGTAATCACAATTTCATCGCCTTGTTTCAAGTTGGCGCGGGCATAGCTGAGTGCGACCATATTGAGTGAAGTCGTGGTCCCTTTCGTAAAAATGATCTCCTGCATGGATGATGCATTAATAAACTTCCGGACTTTTTCACGCGCTCCTTCATAACCGTCTGTCGCTTTTGTTCCAAGTGTATGAACACCACGGTGGACGTTGGAATTGTAATGGTTATAATACTGGTCCACTGCTTCAATAACAGCGCGCGGCTTCTGGGAAGTCGCAGCGCTGTCCAAATAGACGAGATCATGTCCGTTCACTTGCTGATGAAGGATCGGGAACTGTTCCCGAATATCTGTGATATTCATTACTTCACTTTCCTTTCGATAACAGAAACAAGCTGTTTCTTAACGCCTTCAATCGGAAGTTCTTTTACTACCGGCGCAAGGAATCCGTAAATGACTAAGCGTTCTGCTTCTTCTTTAGCGATTCCGCGGCTCATCAAGTAATAAAGCTGAATCGGATCCACACGGCCGACAGATGCCGCATGTCCTGCAGTTACATCGTCTTCGTCAATCAAAAGAATAGGGTTTGCGTCTCCGCGCGCTTTTTCGCTGAGCATAAGCACACGGGATTCCTGTTCCGCATTTGCTTTTGATGCGCCGTGTTCGATTTTGCCGATTCCGTTAAAAATCGAAGAAGCGGCATCCTTCATCACGCCGTGCTTCAAGATATAACCTTCTGAAGCCTTACCGAAATGAATGATTTGCGTCGTAAAGTTTTGTGTTTGTTCTCCTCTTCCGACAACAACGGTTTTCGTATCGCCGTATGTGCCGTCCCCGTAGAGGTTTGTGGTATTTTCAGAAATGGTGTCGCCGTCATTCATCAAGCCGAGCGCCCACTCAATTTTGCTGTCGCGTCCGCGTGCAGTGCCGCGGCGGTTCACGTATGTTGTCACACCCGCAGATAAGTTATCAACCGCACCGTATGTCACGTTGGCATTATCACCCGTGATGACTTCACTAATAATGTTGAATACAGCTTCTTTAGGGTTTACCGTACTGATGTAGTTTTCCACATAAGTCACTGAGCTATGATCTTCAGCCACAATCAGCACGTGGTTAAATAGTGTCGTGTCATTGCTTTCGTGCACATAAACAGCTTGAACCGGCGTCTCCACCTGAACATTTTTCGGAACATAAAGGAATGCGCCTCCGTTAACGAGTGCCGCGTGAAGAGCTGTTAATTTATGCTCATCTACTTTCACGCCGTCCTTCATAAAGTATTTTTCAACTAAATCGCTGTGCTCGCGCGCAGCTGTCAGAATATCTGTGAAAATAACGCCTTTGTCTTTCAGCTCTTGTGATAAAGAAAGATAAGCCGGCGTCTGATCACGCTGAACATATAACGTTTTATCAGCATTTTCAACGTCAATCAGCGCTTTTACTTCATCGGTCAAGTCTTCTAATGAAGATAAAGGTGCATTGTCTACTGTATGTTTGTCAAACTGCGTAAAGTTCCAGTTTGTGATTTTTGTTTTGTCAGGCTTTGGCATCGGCAGATCCTCAGCTTGTTCAAGAGCCTGTAAGCGCAGGTTTTTCAGCCAGGCAGGTTCTTGCTGCTTTTCAGAAAAGCTTTTGACATATTCCTGATCTACGGATAGTTTTGTTTCTAATGTCATGTTAATCCCCCTAACGCTTACGCTTCTTGGCCAACAGTTTCGTCTTCAATGCCAAGTTCTTGTTTAATCCAGTCATAACCTTCTGCTTCAAGGCGCTGTGCAAGCTCTGCACCGCCTGATTTGACAACGCGGCCCTGCATCATTACGTGAACGACATCAGGCGTGATGTAGTTTAACAGACGCTGATAGTGGGTAATCATCAGGCAGCCGAAGTTTTCACTGCGCATTCTGTTGATGCCTTTTGATACGACTTTAAGAGCGTCAATATCAAGACCTGAATCGATTTCATCAAGAATTGCGATTTTCGGCTCAATCATCATAAGCTGAAGGATTTCATTGCGTTTTTTCTCACCGCCGGAGAAACCTTCGTTAAGATAACGCTGTGCCATTTCCGGATCCATCTCAAGGAATTCCATATTTTCGTCCATTTTGCGGATGAACTTCATAAGAGAAATTTCATCGCCTTCTTCTCTGCGCGCATTGATCGCAGAACGAAGGAAGTCGGCGTTTGTCACACCGCTGATTTCACTAGGATATTGCATTGCCAAGAAAAGGCCTGCTTGAGCACGCTCGTCCACTTCCATTTCCAGTACATCTTTGCCGTCAAGCGTAATGCTGCCCTTCGTTACCTCGTACTTCGGATGGCCCATAATTGCAGCTGACAATGTGGATTTACCTGTACCATTCGGTCCCATTACAGCGTGGAACTCTCCGCCTTTTATTTCAAGGTTTACCCCTTTTAAGATCTCTTTTCCTTCGATTTCAACGTGAAGATCTTTTATCGTTAATGTTGAAGCAGCCATATCTATACCTCCAGAAATATATAATCATTATTCTCATTTTATTCTCATTCTAATTTTATAGCAAATGAAAAGTAAATACAACTTTAAAAATTGATTTGATTGAACGGTCTCAAGTGTAACAAAGATCAGCGCTTTATTAAAGCCGCTTAAATAGAAAAAGAGTGGAATCCCACCCTTTTGTTAAAGATTGATTTTCTCATTAAGCTGCTCAGAAAAGTGTTTGCTTTTCTCATAATCAAGCTCGCGCTGCCGTTCAACTTCCATCCTTGCGTCCAGCCGGCGGCTGTATTCTCCGTATCCGATGCCGTATGTTTTGTGCATCGCTTTTTCCATTTCCGCCGTATAGTCCAAATCAAGTTTATCCTGGCTGCTGCAAATAATGAATCAATCCCTTCAAGTATTTGCTTCTATTTTATCAATGATACAGCATCTCTTCAAAGAGGCTGAGACTTGATATGAAGTCACATAAACCATATACATCCCGTCAGGTTAAATGAGAAAGGATTATCGGAATATTCCTCCTATTAATGCGTTGTGCTGCCAAATTCCTGAATACATTGCTGCACAACCGTTACGCCTTGGCTTAATGCGGCGCCGCCTCCGAAAGCGGCCGCGACGCTGACTGTTTCGAGAATGTTTTCCTCAGTCGCTCCTTGATCAATGCAGCCTTTCGTATGGTAGATCATGCAGTATTCATCTTGGGCATGAATGCTGATTCCGAGAGCGATCAGCTGTTTTTCCTTTTCAGTCAGTGAATTGGCCTCAAAACACTGCTCAGTGAATTCATTAAATTTTCTTCCCATCATCGGCATTTTTTGTTCAAAAGTGCCTAAACCTTCTTTATATTGTTTTAAGGCGTTCTGCATGTTTCCACTTTCATTATATTGAGTCAACAAATATCCCTCCAGCTCGATTAAAATTCCTTTTTATTATGAACCGCTTTTAGGAAATTACACAAAAAACCCCGGATTTTCATCATCCGGGGGTTTGATTCTTATTCAGCTACTGGAAGCACAGATCCATCGTATTTTTTATCAATGAAGTTTTTAATTTCTTTAGAATGAAGAACTTCCATTAAAGCTTTAATTTTTTTAGAATCTTCTTCACCTTTACGGACTGCAATGATGTTGGCATACGGATTGTTCTTTGTAGACTCAACTTCAATCGCATCTTTTTTAGGGTTTAATTTATTTTGAATCGCATAGTTCACGTTAATGAAGGCTGCGTCTCCTTCTTTGTTTTCATATGCTTTTGCAGTTAATTCAGGTGCGATTTTCTTGAACTTAAGATTTTTCGGATTTTTTGTGATGTTTTTCTGTGTCGCATCCACTGCTTCTACTTTTGAATCCAGCGTAATTAATCCGGCGTTTTGAAGCATTGCAAGCATACGTCCCTGCTCAGCCACGTTATTTGTTAAAATAATCGTCGCGCCGTCAGGAAGATCTTTTAATGATTTATACTTTTTAGAGTAAATACCGAATGGCTCAAGGTGAACCGCGCCGGCATTCACAAGGTTGTAATCTTTATTTTCTTTGTTTTCTTGGTCAAGATAAGGAACATGCTGGAAGAAGTTTGCATCAATTTCTTTTTCTGCCAACGATTTATTGTACATTTTATAATCGCTCAGCACTTTTACTTTTAGCGTGTAGCCTTTTTCTTTTAGCAGCGGCTCTGCTTCTTCGAGAATTTCCGCGTGCGGTGTTTTTGTCGCAGCAACGACAATTTCTTTTGAATCACTTGCATTATTTGATCCGCAAGCAGCCATAACCCCTGCAAAAACAATAAGTAGTGCGCCTAAAAATAACTTTTTCAATGTAAATCCTCCCTTATCGTTTATCTATTATATTCGTTATCAAATCACCGATAATCTGAAGAATAAAGACGATGATCAGAATAAACACAGTTGCAACTAGTGTGACATCACCATTATTTGATTGATAGCCTTCAACATACGCCAGGTTTCCAAGTCCTCCCGAACCGATTGCGCCGGCTATTGCTGTAGAGCCGATCAATGCGATGGCAGTGACTGTAATACCTGAGATAAGCGCCGGCATTGATTCCGGCAGCAGCACCTTAAAGATAATGGTTGATGTTTTTGCGCCCATGGATTTGGCTGCTTCAATCACACCTTTATCCACCTCGCGCAAGGCAATTTCGACAAGACGGGCATAAAATGGCGCCGATCCGATCACCAGTGCCGGCAGAGCCGCATTCGGACCTAAAATCGTTCCTACTAAAATCTTAGTAAAGCCCAGTAATAAAATAATTAAGATAAGGAATGGAATGGATCTGAAAACATTGACAACTGCCGCAATCACACTGTTAATCGCTTTATTTTGCCACAAGCTTCCTTTAGCTGTAAGAAAGAGCAGCAACCCGAGAATGATACCGATAATAAAAGCGAAGAACAAGGAAATCAGCGTCATGTACAGCGTTTCATACGTTGCGCTCCATAGTTCTGTCAAATCAACGTTCGGAAACCATTTTTCAAACATTCGTGATCACCTCTGCTTCCACCTGTTTGTCTTTAATAAACCGGATCACGTTTTGTACTTCTTCGTTTTCTCCATCAATATGGATAAAGAGAGAGCCGTAAGCCCCATCCTTCGTTTGCGAGATTTTCCCTTGCAGAATATTAACGTCTACATTGAAATTCCTGATCATCTCTGTAATGAGAGGCTGTTCAGCAGCTTCTCCGACAAAGGTGAGCTGAACAGTTTTCCCTGACGTATTTTCATCAAGGAAATGCTGGATCGTTTCCTTTGTTTCTTCCGGTTCTGTCACTTGCTGTACGAAACGTTTCGTCATTTGTTCCTTCGGATTTCTGAAGACATCGAGTACATCGCCTTCTTCCACAACTATACCGTTTTCCATAACAGCCACCCGGTTGCAGATTTTGCGGATTACATGCATTTCATGCGTAATCAGCACAATGGTCAGACCGAGTCTTTCATTTATATCGGATAATAGAGCCAAAATTGAATCTGTCGTTTGCGGATCAAGTGCGGATGTCGCTTCATCGCAAAGGAGAACCTTCGGATTGTTGGCGAGCGCTCTTGCAATCCCGACACGCTGCTTTTGTCCGCCGCTCAACTGTGATGGATACGATTTTTCTTTTCCTTCTAATCCTACCAGTTTAATAAGTTCATCGGCACGCTTGATTCGATCGCTTTTTTTCACGCCGGCGATTTCTAACGGAAACATAATGTTATCTCTCACCGTACGAGACCAAAGCAAATTAAAATGCTGAAAGATCATGCTGATTTCTTGGCGGGCTTTTCGCAAGCCGCGGCCGTTTACTTCATTTATTTTGCTGCCCGCTACTTCCACGATGCCTGAGGTTGGTTTCTCAAGACCGTTAAGCAGACGGATCAAGGAGCTTTTACCCGCTCCGCTATATCCAATAATTCCAAAAATCTCACCCTTATTTATTGAGAGGGTAACATCTTGGACAGCGTTGACATCCCCATGTTTCGATTTATACACTTTTGAAACATTCTGAAGATTGATCAAAGCAATCACCTGCCTTAACACTATTCTAAGAAATCTTCCGGCGATTATTCGGCAAAAGAAAAGCCTTTCTGCACACATGAGCAGAAAGGCTTCTTTTCATCGCCTTTCTCTCATCTTCCAAAGCGAATCGCTTTGTGTGAATTGGCACCATTTCAACAATGTTGATGGTTGCCGGGCTTCATAGGGCACTTCCCTCCACCTCTCTTGATAAGAGAAATATATAGTTCTTTTTACGTCCGGAAATTCTTAATGTAGAATAGCATGGCAAATCATATGATGTCAATAAAATAAATGATGCCATCTTTTTCTATAAAATTATGAATATTCTATTTTTATACTTTTTGAACCCTCTGGAAAAAACCGTTTGTCAGCCAGAGGATGGCTTCAAGCTTGAGCAGCGCTCTAAAAGATCCCTTCACTTTCAGGCTCCCGCTTTGAATTAAATTTTGAAGGGAAATATCTCCATGCAGCAGATGAATGATCTCCGCTTGATTTCCATAAAAGGTCAGGTTGGACGTTTTGGGCTGAGAAATTTTTTTCATTTCTCCCCGTTCGTTTATCGAGAAGGTAAAAGCTTCTGTCTCACCTTGAAAGGTGATAAGCAGGGTTGAAGCATTCAATAGGGGTTTTAAAAACAGACGCTGATACTCTTCCTCTAACACTTCCGTTTTTTCCACTTGTACAACCTCCTATTCATTGGTCATACATACACATTTCTCTGCGGGCAGCTAGAACCCTCTATAAAACGAACGACATTTTCCATAGTTATTTCCCGAGAAATATGTCATAAACGGGATGTATTAGAGGCTTTTTGTTTAATCATATCGTATAGGTAGGAAACAGAGTGAAAAGCATAACCTCTTTCAACCACTTTTCCATCTTTGAAAAGAAGAAAACAAGGAACACTTTCAATCTTGTAGGCTTTTGCGAATGTCGGAGAATAGTTTACATTGTTTTTATAATAGGCGACTTGCGGCAGCATTTCTTCAACAACAGACAGCATTTTGCCCGCAAGCTGGCAAGTGCCGCAAAAAGGAGTATATAAATATAGGAGATAGACGTCTTCTTTTATCAATTCGAGCTCTTGCTCTTGAAGTTCTTTCATTTGATTCAAACACCTCGGGTTTATCCATCAAGAAAATTTGTATGAACATTGATATTTGCGCGAAGTAATACGGAAGCAATATGACGGCTCGGCGCTGCCGCCACCTCTTTGAACGTTCTGTCGATATATAAATGGCAGGCGTCGGGCAATTCTCTCTTCAGCTGTTTTCTCAATTTCTCTCCGGATTCATCTGCATCAACCAAAATATACACATCTTTATCATAGAGCTGATCAGCAAGTTCTTCCAGCTTCGTCTGGCCGAGCGTTCCGTTTGTACACACAATACACGCAGATTCATTGAGGACGCTTTTGATTTTTTGCTTATCGGATTTCCCTTCAACTATAATGACTTTTTGTAAATCGTCCAATATCATTTGTCATCACCTGTCACATCAATTTTGAAGCGCTCAGATTGTAAAAGAAGGCAGTGAATATCACCGCCAACACATTAACACCAGCCGTTTTCATAGTCGCAATCCACGTACTTCGCGTCGCTTCCTGAAACTGCATCGGCTGTCTTATAAAATTTTTCATTTTCAAATGAAAAACCGGGTTTAAGTTCGTATTCATTCATGCCTGTCATTTGGCCAATCATTTCATCCTCATGGTATAACGACAGCCGGCCGTTTTGAAAGCGGCCTGTTACATGATCTGTCACATCAAACCTTTGTTTGCCGATAGCCATATTGGACACCTCCCATAAAGTTAGAGTATCCAATTGACTGCACGGTTATCCGATGTAGCGATTAGTCTTCCTGTGTCATTTCATCGTATTGCTCTGATGTCATTAGGCTTTCAATTTCAGACGCATCAGAAGGTTCTACGACGATCATCCATGCCTTTTCGTAAGGAGATTCGTTTACAAACTCAGGGCTGTCGTCAAGGTCTTCGTTTACTTCTACCACTTTTCCGTTAATCGGCGCGTAAAGTTCTGATACCGTTTTAACAGATTCTACACTTCCGAAAGGCTCGTCCGCTTTAATTTCAGCGCCGACTTCTGGCAGCTCGACAAATACGATGTCGCCAAGCTCGGATTGGGCAAAATGCGTAATTCCGATTCTGACTTTTTCTCCTTCAACTTTTACCCACTCGTGTTCTTCTGAGTAACGCAAATCTTTAGGTGTGCTCATGTAAATCCCTCCATTTTTTTACTGCATATAATAAGAAGATACCATAATTCTTTAAAAACTTACATTACATCCAGTTCTTTTCGAATTGATCTTCTTTAAAACCAACCGTCACTTTTTCTCCGTCTGATGTAATCGGGCGTTTCAACAGCATACCGTCTGAAGCGAGAAGCTCAAGCTGCTCATCTTCCGACATGTGATACAGTTTTTCCTTCAAATTCAGTTCACGGTATTTCAAGCCGCTCGTATTAAAAAACTTCTTTAGCTCCAGTCCGCTTTTTTCATAAAGCGCCTTGATTTCTTCTTTGCTTGGAGTCTGTTCTGCAATATGTATCTCGTTTATTTCTTTGCCGTGCTCTTCAAGCCATTTTTTCGCTTTGCGGCACGTTCCGCATTTAGGGTACCAGTAAAAATTCAATGACATCTTCTTCTTCACCCCCAGTAAATGATCGAGGTTATTTTAACATAAATTGTTTTAAAAACCTAAAACGTTGCTTACATGAAAAGTGCTCCGAAAAACCGGAGCACTTTGTGAGTTACACGATATATTTTTCCGCTTGGAAAATGCCTGACGCTGCTTCGCGTTTCTTCCGGATGACATTTTTCGGCGTGATACGCGTTAATTTGCGCAGCGCGGAAAGCATCATGCGGAGTGCGTCTCCTTCTTCCATTGCAATCAGTGATTCTTTCGCGTGTGCTTCAATTTCATTTAAGGCTTCTTGTGTGAAAATTTCCGTATACATCAGCTTTTGCGCGGCTTTTTCTTCCCCATGCGCCGCGATGGCTTTTTCAGTTCTGAGCACCGCTGATTCTATTGCATACACAAGGCTGACAATGTCTGCGATGTTGACAAGCACTTCTTGTTCCTGATCAATGGATTTGCCGTATTTTTGCGCGGCAAGCCCGGCGGTAAGCAGGGCAATTTTTTTCGCCTGTCTCACGATATATTTTTCCTGTTCCAACGCACCGCTTCCCGGTTCTTCCGGCATGAGCATCATCAGCTCTCCTTGAAGCGCCTGGGCTTTTTCGAACAGAGGCAATTCTCCTTTTATTGCTTTTTTCAAAAAGGTGCTAGGCACAATCATGCGGTTGATTTCATTTGTTCCTTCAAAGATCCGGTTGATCCTTGAATCACGATATGCCCTTTCCACTTCATATTCCTGCATAAATCCGTAGCCGCCGTGGATTTGAACGCCTTCATCCACAATATAATCAAGCGTTTCAGAACCGAAAACTTTGTTAAGAGAACACTCGATGGCATATTCGGCGATTGATTTTGCTACTTGCCTTCCATCCTTTTGATCTTCCTCTGTCAGAACGCTCATGTTTTCTTCAAACAATCCGACGGTTCTGTATACTGAGCTTTCCATTGCGTATAGCTTTGAGGCCATAGTGGCGATTTTCTCCTGTGTGAGCGCGAAACTTGAAATTGGCGTATTGAATTGGCGGCGCTGATTCGCGTAAGCTGCCGACAGCTCGATGATTCGTTTGGAAGCGCCGATCGTCCCGACCGCAAGCTTATAGCGTCCGATATTTAAAATATTAAATGCGATGATGTGGCCTTTGCCGATTTCTCCAAGAAGATTTTCCTTCGGCACCTCTGCCTGATCTAAAATAAGCGTTCTGGTCGAGGACCCTTTAATCCCCATCTTCTTTTCTTCAGGGCCAGTGGACACGCCCGGATAATCTTTTTCCACAATAAACGCGGAAAACTTGTCACCGTCTATTTTGGCATAAACGACAAACACATCGGCAAATGCTGAGTTGGTGATCCACTGCTTCTCTCCATTGAGAATATAGTGAGTTCCCGCTTCATTCAAGACGGCGGTTGTTTTGGCGCCGCGTGCATCAGAACCGGAGCTGGGCTCAGTCAGTGCATACGCCGCGAATTTATTGCCGGAAGCCAAATCAGGCAAATAGGTTTCCTTCTGTTTTTGAGTTCCGAAAAAGACGATCGGCAATGAACCGATTCCGACATGGGCGCCATATGAAAGTGAAAAGCTGCCCGCCCGTGAGAATTTTTCCGTAATAAGCGCTGAGCTGATTTTATCAAGTCCGATCCCGCCGAATTCTTCCGGTACATCCGCTCCGAGCAACCCCAGATCGCCCGCTTTTTTCAAAAGCCTGACAGAGTGCTCAAACTGATGATTTTCAATTTCGTCTACAAACGGAAGCACATCATTGATGATATAGTCCTCCGTTGTTTTCGCAATCATTTTATGTTCGTCTGTGAAATCCTCCGGTGTGTAAATTTGATCATATGTGACATCCTCTATTAAAAAACTTCCGCCCTTTTGCACTTTCACCGCTTCATGTTTCATTGTTGATCCCCCTTTTAAAGTAATTCAAATACGCCTGCTGCTCCCATACCGCCGCCGATACACATTGTGACCACGCCGAATTGTTCATTTCTTCGTTTCATTTCGTGAATGAGTGACAGGGTCAGCTTTGTGCCTGTACAGCCTAGCGGGTGTCCAAGCGCAATCGCGCCTCCATTAACGTTTACTTTTTCTTCGTCTATTCCGAGTTGCCTCATGACTTGAATGGACTGTGAGGCAAAGGCTTCGTTCAATTCAAACAAACCGATGTCGCTCAATTCCAGTCCGGCAAGCTTGAGTGCGCGCGGAATGGCTTCCACAGGCCCGATTCCCATAACCTCCGGCGGAACGCCGCCTACTGCAAATGAACGGAACTTCACCAGCGGAGAAAGCCCCAAAGCATCTGCTTTTTCCCTGTCCATCAGCATCACAGCCGCCGCGCCGTCACTTGTTTGTGACGAGTTTCCCGCCGTGACGGTTCCGTCCATAGCAAACGCCGGACGCAACGATGATAAAATGTCCGTGTTCGTTTGCGGACGCACGCCTTCATCTTGGGAAAACGTAAAGCTTTTTTCACTTGGCTTATGGTCAGGCCCGATTTGTGTCACTTTCACTTCGACAGGCACAATTTCATCTTGGAATTTGCCTTCCGAAATGGCTTTTGCCGCTTTTTGGTGACTGCGTGCAGCAAATGCATCCTGATCATCGCGGGAAACGCCGTATGTTTTCGCTACCTGCTCGGCGGTATGTCCCATGCTCATGTAATACTCCGGCGCATTTTCAGCCAGCGTAATGTTCGGGCGTGTTACATGCCCCATCATCGGAACCAATGACATTGACTCCGCGCCGCCGGCGATTGCCGTATCATATGCGCCGAGCATAATTTTTTCAGCCCCATAGGCGATAGATTGCAAGCCCGAAGAGCAGTAGCGGTTGACTGTAATTGCCGGCACCGTATGCGGAAGACCCGCAAGCGCGCCGATGTTTCTTGCCATATTTAATCCCTGTTCGGCTTCCGGCATGGCGCATCCAATAATGAGGTCATCAATATTGCCTTCATAACCGCCTGCTCTTCTTAATGTTTCTTTCACACAAATAGCTCCCAAATCATCCGGACGGACTGTTGCCAATGATCCCTTTTTCGCTTTGCCGACCGGAGTTCTCGCTCCTGCCACAATGACTGCCTCTCTCATAAACACCCTCCTAATTCCGTAAAGGTTTTCCTTTTACAAGCATATGCTGCATTCTCGCTTGAGATTTCGCTTCGCCTGCAAGGCTCAGAAATGCTTCTCTTTCTATCTCCAATAAATAGTCTTCTTCAACCTCTGTGCCGAATGGAACTTTTCCTCCGGCAATCACATTGGCGAGTTTTTTCGCAATTTTCATATCGTGTTCTGACAGATAGCCTGACAGCTTCATTTGTTCTGCACCTAATAGGAGTGCCGCATATCCTGTTGCTCCGGTCACCTTGATTTTTTGTCTCGCAGGCGGACGGTAGCCATTGTCATATAATGAAGCCGCAAGTTTTTTCGCATCATACAGCAGATGATCCTGATTGATGCTGATATGGTCAACTTCTGACAATATGTTCATTTCCCGAGCTTCTTGAGCGGAACTAGAAACTTTTGCCATTGCAATGGTTTCAAATGTTTTGATTGCGGCCGGCATGATATCGGCTCCGTCTTGAAGGCCTCTCAAATGGCGGCAGTAAAGCTCTTTGTTTCCTCCTCCGCCAGGAATCAGTCCCACGCCGGATTCAACAAGCCCCATATACGATTCACTTGCCGCTTGAATCCGCGCCGCAGGCAGACATACCTCCGTGCCTCCGCCGAGCGTCATTCCGAAAGGAGCTGCGACGACGGGTTTAGAGCTGTATTTAATATTCATCATTGTCTCTTGGAAACGCCGTATCACAAGGTCTACTTCAGCGTAATTGTCATCCTGCGCTTCCATCAAAATCATGGCGAGATTCGCGCCCACACAGAAATTTTTTCCCTGATTTCCGATGACAAGCCCTTTATAATGACGGTCTGTTTCCTCTAAAGCTTTGTTGATCATTTGAATGATATCCAAACCAATCGCGTTGCTTTTTGAATGAAATTCAAGCAGCGCCACATCATCCCCAATGTCGATCAGGCTGGCTCCGCTGTTTTTAGCAATAACACCCTTAGATTCTTTAAGAGATGCGAGGTGCAGGCGTTTTTTGTTTTCTTTCACCGCTCTGTATTCACCGCGGTCATAATAAAATAGTGAGCCGTTTTCTTTGATATAGAAGGTTTCATGTCCTTTATCCAGCATTTCTTTTATCCAGCCGGGTATCGCCGCACCTTCCTGCTCCAGCTTTTCGGCTGACTGTCTGACCCCGATGGCGTCCCACATTTCAAACGGTCCGAGTTCCCATCCAAAGCCCCATTTCATCGCCTGGTCGATAGCAAGAATATGATCGGCAATCTCCCCGGTCAGCTGAGCTGAATATAGAAGTGTTGGCGACGTGATATTCCATAACAGTTGACCCGCCCGGTCCTCTGAATATATAAGCGCTTTCATTTTCGATTTAATTCCCTTAACCTGCTTCACCGCTTCGAGACCGGCTGTTCGCATTTTTGTACGCTCGCCGTATGTGAGGGTCAGCGGGTCAAGCTCATATATCGCTTTCCCCTCTTTTTTATAAAACCCTTGTCCGGCCTTGCTTCCAATCCAGCCATTTTCAAGCATTTTATTCATGAAATCAGGCAGCCGAAAAACGTCTTTTTCTTCTCCTTCAGCTTTGTCGTACACATTCCTAGCGACATGGGCAAATGTATCAAGGCCGACGACATCCAGAGTTCTGAAGGTGGCGCTCTTCGGCCTGCCGATCAGCGGGCCTGTGACGGAATCAACTTCTCCGATTTGATAGCCGCCTTTCAGCATTTCTTGGACTGTCACTAAAAGGCCGTAAGTCCCGATGCGGTTGGCGATAAAGTTTGGCGTATCTTTTGCAGCCACGACGCCTTTGCCAAGGACGTTTTCTCCAAACGACTTCATAAATGACACAACGTCCGGTGCGGTTTCTTGAATTGGAATAATCTCCAGAAGCTTTAAATATCGGGCCGGATTAAAGAAATGTGTGCCTAAGAAATGCGCCTTAAAATCATCTGATCTGCCTTCAGCCATGTCCTGCACTGAAATCCCGGATGTATTACTGGAAATAATACTGCCGGGTTTGCGATGTTCATCAACCAGAGAGAAAATTTGTTTTTTTACCTCAAGATTTTCGACAACGACTTCAATGATCCAGTCAGCTTCGTTGAGCTTTTCGGCATCATCTTCTAGGTTGCCGGGCGTAATATAGCTGAGGTTTTTGGCAGAAGTCAATGGAGCGGGCTTTTGTTTAAGCAGTTTTTTGACCGCTGTTTGACTCAGTCTGCTGCGAACTTCGGGGCTGTCTAATGTCCTGCCCTTTTTCATATCATCCTTCGTCAATTCGTTCGGCACAATATCAAGCAGCAGAACTGGGATTCCGATGTTAGCTAAATGCGCCGCGATTCCAGAACCCATGACCCCTGATCCCAAAACGGCTGCTTTCTTAATTTGTTTGTGCATGAAACATCCCCCTTGAACTTTGAATGAATAATCATTCATTTTTGAGCTAAAAAAAATGAAACCCTTTTCTTCTTTCATCTTAAAAGATTTCGGTACTGAGTTCAATAGCTAAATTGTAAATTTTTCATTTCTGTCTGTTTTAGCGCTGCGTATGAACCATTCACCATAAGGGCAACTTAAAGCCGGAGGTGAAGGGAATGGTACGAGAAAGAAAAGATCCGTCCTCAGCCGCGGTGAGCGCTGCAAGCGTAAAAGGAAATGCGGGTCCGTCTCAAAAGTATGAAGGCGGAAAACGGACAAGCCAAAACCAGCAATATAAAAAACATAACATGGAGTAACAGATTGCAGCTGCTTTCGCGGCTGTTTTTTATTTTTTGATGATTCCCTTTAACACAAAAGCCGCATTGGCCGGTCTTTCTGCAATCCTTCTCATAAAATAGCTGTACCAATCCGTACCGTACGGGACGTATACCCGCAAGCGGTATCCTTCCTTCGCAAGCTCCTTCTGCCGCTCCGGTCTGATTCCGTACAGCATTTGAAACTCAAATTGGCTGTTCGGAATGCGGTGCTTTGAAACGAGCTTTTTCGTAAATTCAATGATGGCATCGTCATGGGTCGCAACGGCGGTATAGTTTCCGCTTAACAGTTGAAGCTTAATCAAGTTTTGCAGATGAAGGTCGGTTCCTTTCTTATCCGGAAACGCCACCGCGGCAGATTCTTTATACGCTCCTTTCACCAGCCTGAGGTTCGGCTTAAGGGGATGCAAGTTCCTAATATCCTCTGCGGCGCGGTACAGGTATGCCTGGATGACGGTTCCCAGCTTTTCAAACTCCGGCTTCAGCCGTTTGTAAATCTGAAGCGTCCGCTCATAGCGTGAGTAATCTTCCATATCAATTGTTACGGCGACTTCATGGTGTTTGGCTTCTTTTAAAATCGCCTTCAAATGGGATACGGCAAGTTCTTCCGAGATGTCCAGTCCGATTGAAGTAAGCTTTAGAGACAGCTCAGAGTCCAGCTGATGTTCCGCGATTGCCCCGATCACCTGCTTACATTGCGCCGCGGTTTTTTTTGCTTCTTGTTCGGTGCGCGCATATTCGCCCAGATAATCAATTGTAGCGGAAAGACCCGCCCGATTCAGCCTCTTGACCGTTTTCACCGCAGAAGCAATTGTGTCGCCCGCAACAAATCTTCCAGCTCCTAAACGAATGCCGTATGTCTTGGCAAGCTTGGTCAGGGTTCTGTTTTTAGATAAAAACAAAAACAGGCTTCGCAACATGTGATTCCCTCCGTTTCTTAATGAATCAGCATTTTATCTGTATACATTCGCCGGCTTAAGGAAACATAAAAAGAACAGAACTATAGGAGGCGTTTTTATGGATAATCAGCAGCAAAACTCAGGTATGACACCGCCTGCTGTCATTTCGACAAAGGACCATTTGTATCTGAACGACATGCTGAACTGGAATTTAATCGCGATGAAAAAAGCCCATTTTATGGCGCAGCAATGTCAGGATCAAGCCTTAAAGCAAGAGCTTGACCGCGTTGGACAAATGCATCATGATCACTACCAGAGAATTTTAAACCACTTGAATCCAAATCAAGGGCAGCAGCCATCTGGCTACATGCAATAGGAGGCTCAAATCATGAATCAGCAAAATCAGCAAAAAATCAGCAACCCGGAAACGCCAGTGCCGGCGACTTCTCAAATGAATGACAGAGATTTCGTCAATGAGCTGCTGACAACAGAAAAATATATCACTTCTTCTTATTGCACAGCCTTGCACGAATTCAGCCATGAGTCTCTCTATCAGGATATTCAATCCATTTTTGATGAGTCACAAAAAGCGCAAAGAAAACTTTATGATCTCATGTTCCAGTATGGGTGGTACTCTATAGAGGCGGAGGATGCGCAAAAGCTGCAGCAGTCCCATCAAAAATTCCAGCAAACCCTTCAACAGCAATCGCCTTATCAGTAAGTCATACGGTAAAACCAGACCGGCGAAAGGATACGATGTTCAATGAGCATCTATCCTTTTTTGTTTTGTTTTTAATCCCTTAAGAAAAGAGTTGACTTATACTTAATCCTTATTTATATTTAATAGGCATTAATTATTTTAGTGGGTTAAATATAAATTCATATTATTTATAACAGAGGAGAAATTATGATGAATGCGGATCAAGTAATGTCTGATATTCAATTGTCACTTCAGACACTTTTCCAAAAAATACAGCCTGAAATGGTAGAAAGTATGGAAAAACAGGGTGTCACACCTGCACAATTGTTCGTTTTGGCCAGCTTAAAGAAACACGGAAGCTGCAAAATTTCTGAAATTGCAGAGCGCATGGAGGTCAAGCCAAGTGCGGTGACTTTAATGGTGGACCGCCTTGAACAAAAGAATCTTGTCGTCAGAAAACATGATACAGAAGACAGAAGAGTCATCAATATCAGCCTTACTGCTGAAGGAGATAAAAAGTTTGAAGACATTTTGACGGGAAGAAAAGCAATATTGGCACGATACCTTTCGTTTCTGACAGAAGAAGAACTGTTACAGGCAGCACAGATTACTCAAAAACTTGCTCAAGCGGCTGCTGAAACAACGGAAACATAAACATTTTTAAAGAAAAGAGGAAATGGTAGAAATGAGTACAGAAAGCAAAAATCCTAAACGCACTTTATTATTAACCGGCTTAATTATAGCCATGTTTTTTTCAGCGCTTGACGGTACGATTGTAGGAACAGCCATGCCGAAAATTGTAGGCGATCTTGGCGGTTTAAGTATGATGACCTGGTTGACTACGGCGTATCTTTTAACCTCAACGACTGTTGTCCCGATTGCCGGTAAATTAGCCGACTTATTAGGGCGCCGCGTTGTCTATGTTTCAGGTTTGATCATCTTTATGGCCGCGTCAGCACTGTGCGGAATGGCCAACAATATGACTGAATTGATTATATTCCGCGGATTACAAGGAATAGGCGGCGGTATCATGATGCCAATGGCTATGATTGTAGTCGGGGATTTATTTACAGGTAAACAGCGTGCCAAATTTCAAGGGGTCTTTGGGGCGATTTACGGTCTTGCATCCGTCATCGGACCGCAGATCGGCGGCTGGATTGTCGATACTTTAAATTGGAAATGGGTCTTTTATATTAACCTTCCTGTCGGGATTGTTGCCGTTATTTTCATTGCCAGAGGATTACAGGGCCGCAAACAAACAGGGCCGATCAATTTCGATATTGCCGGCATTTTCACCATGGTTGTCGGTGTCGTGAGCTTGCTTCTTGCTCTTAGTTTCGGAGGTAAAGATTACGCGTGGGGTTCTTGGCAGATTCTCGGATTGTTCGCGCTCGCCCTTATCGGCATTATAGGTTTTATCATAGCGGAAACAAAAGCAAAAGAACCGATTCTTCCTATGTATCTATTTAAAAACAGAACGTTTACATTCCTGAATCTGATCGGCTTCTTTATGAGTATCGGGATGTTCGGCGCAGTCACGTTTGTTCCTTTCTTTATGCAGGGGATTGTGGGTGTCAGCGCGTCTGAATCAGGCACCATTATGACGCCGATGATGGTCTCTATGATTATTACGAGTATTATCGGCGGTCAGCTTGTGTATAAAGTGGGAATTAAGCCGCAAATTATCACAGGTATGGTGATTATGGCAGGCGGGTTCCTTCTGTTAACAACATTGGACCTTGATACGAGTAAGCTTGTGGCGACAAGCTACATGGCGATCATAGGGCTTGGCATGGGTCTGGTCATGCCGATTCTCACATTAGCGCTGCAAGAGAGCTTTTCAAAAGAGGAGCTTGGAGTTGTCACCTCCTCAAGCCAGTTCTTCCGCTCCATTGGAGGAACATTTGGAATTACAGTGCTGGGGGCCGTAATGAACGCCAGATCAGGCACCCTTTTAACCGACAAACTCGTTCCTTACTTAAATTCGCTTCCGGCACAGGCCAGTTCCTTTGCCGACCAGTTTAAAGGCATGATAGACAAAGATCCGCAAGGGCTGCTTCAGTCTCTGTTCAGTCCGGAAGCAGTAAAACAAATTCCGGCGGCGTTTTCTTCACACATCGTGCCGATTTTAAAAACATCTTTGATGGATTCGCTTCACAGTGTGTTTTACGCAGGCCTCGCCTTTATTGTGATCGGAGCCGTACTCACTTTGTTCGTCAAACCGATTAAGCTTTCTAATAAAAAGGCTGGGGAGGAGCAAGAAAAAGAGGAGAAGGCAAAAGCAGTCGGATCTCCTTCCCACTAGTTTGTATGATGAGAAACCCGCAGAATTTTATTATTCCGCGGGTTTTTTGCTGTTAAAAAATGCAGTTTATCAGTCAGAACAAAAAAACAGTTTGCCGTGTGATGCTGCGCGGCAAACTGCTTTTTTATAGGTCACTATTTTTTTCGATGCTCTTCATTTAACTCTTTAATATGCTGAATGACTTCTTTAATTCCCTGTTTGGCGTCAGGATACGATTCGTTCCAATGCCTCACAAGCGGAGGCATACTTTTGGCCATGTGCGTGTACAATATCCATTGCTTCACGTCTTCTTTTAATTCAGCGTCTGTTTCACCAAGAAGAAGTTCTGTGTATTTTTCCAGTAATCCGTCGAGCTGTTCTTGTAGTTTTTGCTCCATTTTCACACCTTCCTCTCTGCGTAAAAACAAAAAAGGAGCAGCCGTTCTCTGGCAGAATCTCCTTTGCTGCGGTACTTATCCGTGAGATGAAAGAGCCGTTTCCTGAACAATACATCTGCCCCGTCCGTGCGGAATACAAAGAGGCGTTCCAAACAGCGGGTCTTGTGTCACCTGACAGTTCATAGAAAACACATTTTGCACGAGATCACAGTTTATGACTTCTTCCGGCCGGCCCTCAGCGTAAATTTGTTTGTCTTTAATCGCAACCAAATGATGGGCATAGCGGCAGGCTAAATTCAAATCATGCAGAACCATCACAATCGTCCGTTGTTCCTTTTCGTTCAGCTCAAACAGCAAATCCAGGATTTCGATCTGATGGGTCATGTCCAGATAGGTTGTCGGTTCATCAAGAAGAATAATATCCGTTTCTTGTGCGAGTGTCATTGCAATCCAAGCCCGCTGCCGCTGTCCGCCTGACAACGAATCAACGGCACGGTCAGCCATCTCTTCCAGCTTTGTCGCTTTGAGCGCTCTATTCACGGCATCCTCATCAGCTTTTGACCATTGTTTCAGCCAGTTTTGATACGGATACCTTCCTTGCTTGACCAGCTGATGCACGGTTAATCCCTCGGGAGCAGCGGGCCCCTGCGGCAGAATCGCAAGCTCCTTCGCGACCTCTTTTGTCGGCAGTTTGGCGATTGCTTTTCCTTCGAGGAGCACAGATCCGCCCTGCGGCTTCATCAGCCGCGCCAAAGAACGTAAAAGTGTCGATTTTCCGCAGCCGTTGCTGCCGATAAATACGGTTATTTCACCTTTTGGAATCGTTAAATTCAACTCATCAATAATAACAGCATCCCCGTACCCTAAGCTCAACGTTTCTGTAGAAATTGCACTCATACCCGTAACCGCTCCTTTTCGCTGACTTTAGCAACACTTATGTATTGCGCTTTTTATACTGAATGTATGTTTCTCAAATATTATCATCTATACAAGTGATAAAATAATCACTTCACTATAAGGCCATATATCCTTCATTGTAGCAGATAACAATGACTTTGAAAATCATTTTCAATTAGTTTTTGGAACGAATGCGGGCTCTTCCGGATGATGCTATTTTTTTATTTCTCTTACAGTTCCGTCGTGAAGCTTTATGTTCAAACGAAGATGGTCGTAATGGCTGTCTAAATTAAAGGATTCCAGTACATTCCGAATCGTTTCTTGATCTGTCATATGCTGATTGACCGCAAGCTCGCTCAGGATCATTTTCATTTCATCCAGCGCTTCTTCACCTTCCTGGTGAATGCCTGACAGCTTATCTTCAATTTCAGCTTTTTCATTATCCCCGTTCTTTTGGTACATGCCTTCATAGCGGTTATGCTCCCCGTTTCCATAGTTCACCTGGAGCGAGAAATGATCATAAGGCACAGGCTTCATATTTGAAACAGGCGCGTTTTCAACCGCGGAATTTCCTTGCTGTTGTTCTTCATTCAGCCGGCAGCCCGCTATCATTATCACCACGAGACAAAAGGCTCCCGTCATCCTGATCAAGCTCATTTTATTCACTCCTATAGTTTCCATTCTTTTTAGCTATGTCCAAGGGGAGGATTCCTCATTCATGAAGAAAAAACCGCAGCCTTTATGCTTTTTCACACAAAAAAGCCGGAGCCTAAAAAGACCCCGGCTATTGTATAGCTTAAGATTCGGTCAGTTGCAAAAACTCCTCAGCATCCTGTACCGCCAGACTTATGGCGTGTTCCCAAAAATCCCGTTTGGTTAAATCAGCGCCTAAGTGCTTCATCGCCAAGTCTTCCACTGTCATTGAAGCCGTATCATGCAAGAGAGCCATGTATTTTTCTTCAAACCCGGCTTTTTCCTGTAAAGCCGAAGCGTAAATGCCAAGTGAAAACAGATAGCCGAATGTATACGGAAAATGATAAAACGGCACTCTTGTAATATGAAAATGAAGCTTTGACGCCCAAAAATGCGGATGATACTCTCCTAAAGCGCCGCAGAAAGCTTCCTGTTGAGCCTCAATCATCAGCTCATTTAATCTGTCAGCCGGTACGATTCCCTGTTTTCGCTCTTCATAAAATGCCGTTTCGAATAAAAATCTGGCATGGATATTCATGAAAAACGCGACGCTTCTCTGGACTTTATCTTCAAGCAAAACAAGTTTTTGTTCCTTGGTTTCCGCCTGTTTTACTGTTGCATCAGCAACGATCATTTCCGCAAAGGTAGAAGCCGTTTCAGCTACGTTCATTGCGTAGCCTCTGTTTAACGGGCGCACATTCAGCATGGCTTCCTGATGAAACGCGTGGCCGAGTTCATGGGCTAGTGTGGCAACGTTTGAGGCACTGCCCGAATAGGTCATAAATATGCGCGACTCCCCGCTTTCCGGAAAACTTGTACAGAAGCCTCCGACCCTTTTTCCGCTGCGGTCTTCCGCTTCAATCCAGCGGTCTCGGAACGCTTTTTCGGTAAATGCTGAAAGCTTTTGGCCGAACGTCGCAAACTGACTGACAATCAAATTCGCCGCTTCATCATACGAATATTCCTTCACGTCTTCTCCGACGGGCGTTTCAACGTCATACCAATTTAGCTGGTCGACGCCAAGGAGTGACGCTTTTCTATGAAGATAATTAACAAACGGCTGCTTATGATCGGTGATGACCTGCCACATGACGTCCAGCGTTTCTTTTTTCATTCGATTAATGGCAAGCGGCTCTTTAAGCGCATTGTCCCAGCCCCGCGCTTTATAGGTTTGCAGACGGAATCCCGCCAGATGGTTTAATGTGCTGCTGAAAATGTCCTCTTCCCGCTCCCAAGCTTTATTCAGGCGCTCCCACACTGTTTTTCTGACAGAACGGTTTTGGGAAGACAGCAGATTCTCCGCCTGCCCGACGGATAATTGTTTATCTTCATACGGAATCGTGATTTTCCCGACAATCGTGTTGTACAAATCCCCCCACGCATGATAGCCGTCAACGGCCAATCCCTCGATAAGTGTTTCTTGATCTGCACTGAGCTTTTCAGCGATACGTTCTCTTCTTTCTTGTAATATGTATGCGATTTCTTGAAGATCCTGCCTGTTAAGCAGCTTTTTCCATACAGCATCATCAATGCGGGCAAGCTTATGATCGAATGTGACGAGAGCAGACTTGAAATCCGCATTCAGCCGGCTGATGCGCGCTTTGTGTTCATTGGCCTTTTGATCATTGGTATTTTGAGACTGAAGACAAATGACAAAGGCGCCCGCCTGCTGAATTTTGACGACGATCTCTTCAAACTTGCTGAGTATTCTTACCAGCTCTTCTTCATCTTCGTCAGTCTTTGGCAGCTGAAATGCATCTGTCATTTCTTTGAAAACATGCAGACTTTTGGATAGCTTTCCGATATACGCTGTAAACTCCGGAGACCCGCTTCCCCCTTTAAAAAATGTCTCAAGATCCCACGTTTCGTTTACGCCTTGCAATGTCATGACCCAAAACCCCTTTCTCACTTTCTTTCATTATAAAACAATTCTGAATTATTGTATAAAAGTATTTTCCCTTTCAGGAAATCTTTTCTAACGGCCTTTATAGATGAATGGGCCTGATGATAGTACAATACCTTTATGAATATAGAACGGGGGAATTATTTTGAATCGAAAAATTGCGATTGTGACTGGAGCCACCAGCGGTTTCGGCCTTTTGACTGCTGTAAAGCTCGCGCAGACCTACACCGTTATCGCAACGGCGAGACAACCGGAACAAGCGAGTGCACTAAGGGAGACGGCCGCACTGCACAATGTGGAAGCGTTCATTCATATCACAGCGTTGGATGTAACCGATGAGCGGTCCATTTCAGACTTCGGGGAAACGCTGCGGGCATACGGTCCGGTCGATTTGCTCGTAAACAACGCCGGAACGGCCTATGGCGGATTTATTGAAGAATTGACAATGGATCATTACAGAAAACAGTTTGAAACCAATGTGTTCGGTTTGATCAGCGTCACAAAAACTGTTCTGCCTTTTTTGAGAAAACACGGCGGCGCCAAAATTATAAATGTCAGCAGCATAAGCGGTTTGACCGGATTTCCCGCTTTATCCCCTTATGCATCTTCCAAGCATGCGCTGGAAGGGTTTTCGGAAAGCCTGCGCCTTGAGATGCTTCCCTTCGGCATAGAAACAGCGGTGGTAGAACCCGGCTCCTACCAAACCTCGATCTGGCGGAAATCAATGTCAGGTAATATGACAGCATCCGCACCCGGATCAGCCTATCACCACTACTACAAAACGATTCTGTCATATGTAGAAAAAAATGAAATCGAAAGCGGGAACCCTCAAGAAGTCGCCGATCTCATTTATCAATTAGCATTGAAAAAACGCATCAGAAAATTACGTTACCCGGTCGGAAAAGGCGTTAAGCTGACACTGCTGTTCCGCGCCCTTTTTCCTTGGTCTTTCTGGGAGTATATCCTCAAGAAAAAACTGTTCAAATGATCGTTATTTATAATAATTATAATTTAGTATTGATTTCTATTTGAGATGTGGTATAATTAATGTAACAGATCACAAGGAGGACGTTATAATATGAATGTACAAGATGTAAAAAAAGAGAGCACAGTAATTGAGAATTCAATAAACACCCAATTATCTAACTGGTTTTTGCTTTACTCTAAGCTCCACCGTTTTCACTGGTATGTAAAGGGACCGCATTTCTTTACACTTCACGAAAAATTCGAAGAGCTATATAACCAAGCGGCTGAAACAGCCGATACCATTGCGGAACGTCTGCTTGCCATCGGCGGCCATCCTGCGGCTACGCTGAGTGAGTACCTTAAGCAGGCATCCATCTCTGATGGAGGCAGCGAAACAGCCGCATCAGAAATGGTCAAGACATTGGTCGATGATTATAAACAAATCAGCAGCGAATCAAAATTCGTCATCGGACTTGCCGAAGAAAACAATGATCATGCAACGGCTGACCTGTTTGTCGGATTGATAGAAGACATTGAAAAACAAGTGTGGATGCTGTCCTCTTTCTTAGACTAAAAAAGCTAAACTACTCTGTAATATTAAAAGCAAGCGATGTTACATGAAGCTTTTAATATCAGTATCTTATCTATAATGGTTGCACATTATAAAAAAAATGGTACATCACTAATAATAGTGGTGTACTTTTTTGTTAGGTAAGACCTAAATGACCTCACTTACCACCACAACAAATTACGTTAAATTTGGTAAATTAATGGTTTATGAGGTGTTTGAACAAACTTTATTTAGTAACAACAATAAAGTTATTTAATCTTAAAACCTTAAACACACCTAACCCTGTCCCAAAATTAGGACAGGGTTAAAATAAAGTTTGTTAATTTTTGATGAAAAACACTTCACTGAAGTCGTTTAATATCTGGTTTTTATTTGAGAAAAGAATTGGCTAAAAATTATAAACAATTTTTTGAGTAGTATTAAAGAAACGAGCGCTATAAAAAAGCTTGTTTATTTTAGCTACGTTCTTCAACTAAAGCACCATATAGTTTAATAACCTGATTTACTGATTATATCTTCAATTCTTCATATTTAACTACATAGATATAGTTTTTGTTGCAACTTTTTGTTGAAATGCCTGATCATGTTCAACAATAACCATTGTGGGATTAAAGCTTTGAATAAGCTCTTCAATCTGCATGCGTGAATAAATATCAATAAAATTTAACGGTTCATCCCAAATATATAAATGAGCTTTTTCACATAAACTTTTAGCTATAAGCAGCTTTTTCTTTTGTCCACCAGAATAATGAGATATATCTTTCTCAAATTGAATTCGGTCAAAATCCATCTTACGTAGGATGGATTTAAATAACGTTTCATCAATCTCATGCTCTTCAATAAAGTCTGATAACCGTCCCTTCAAATGAGAAGTATCTTGTTGGACATAGGAAATAATGAGCCCTGAACCTAAATTCATTGAGCCTGTATGCTGTATCGGATTTCCTAGAATTAGTTTTAGGATACTACTTTTTCCGCTTCCATTCTTTCCATCAAGTACAATTCGGTCACCTTGTTCAACTTTAAAGCTAATTGGCTTATTCACTATTTGGTCATCGTACTTAACAGACACATCAGCCAAAACAATCAATTCACTTGACTGAAATTCCAATGGTTCTAATTTTAATGACTCAGTATTTTCCACATTTTTTAGCAGTTTTGACTTTTCCTCTATAGCTTTTTGTTGCCTTGATTCAAGGTTCTTTGCTCTCTTCATCATCTTTGCCGCTTTATGTCCTACAAAACCCTTGTCCAACTTAGAACCCGAATTCGTTGTCCCATTTTTGGAAGCTTCCACTTGATTAGACCAACCTGCTGAACGCTTTGAAGACTGTTTTAATCTCCCAATGTCTGTTTGTAGACGCTGATTTGTTGCCTCTTCGTGTTCCTGCTGTCTATCAAAATTTAACTTCCAAGAAGAATAGTTACCACTTTGAACTTCAATATTTGCCCTATTTATAGATAAGATATGGTCAACGCATCCATCTAAAAAGATTCTGTCATGTGAAATTAAAATAAACCCTTTTTTCTTCCTGAGATAATCAGAGACCATCTTTCGTGCATCAGTGTCTAGATGATTGGTTGGCTCATCAATTAATAGAAATTGACCCTCAGTCAAAAAAAGTGCAGCAAGCAACACCTTTGTTTGTTCTCCATTTGATAATGTTTTAAATGGTCGGTACATGACCTCGGCATCAACATTTAGATAGGATATTTCGCGAAGAAATTCCCAATCTTCTGCTTTGGGGCAAATATCTTCAAAGATTTCATGAGTATACTTGTTTTTATCCGAAACTGGATAAGGGAAATAATTAAATTCTACCGAAGAAATGATTTTCCCACTATACTCATAATTCCCTAATAATAAATTAAAGAATGTTGTTTTACCTCGTCCATTTCTTCCGATAAATCCAAGTTTCCAATCCGTATCTATTTGAAAGTTTACACTTTCAAAAATATTGTCAAAGCTACCTGGATAAGAAAAAGTTAAGTCTTGAACTTGTATCATTGACATGATAATTCCTCCTTTGTATATCAACACTATTTACTTTTTATACAAAGTCGGCACATCCATCTATTCTAAATTTCTCCGTATAAGTTCGATGGATATTCACGACTTATACGGAGTATTACATGCGTAACAATAATGTCTGAATTGCTCATTTCTCTCTCCTTTATTTATTAGATTAAAGTTACAGATTAAAAAAATAACAATCTTAACTATGAGAGAATAAAAAATCCTCCCAATTTGCTATTGGAAGGATTAGTCTTTCACTTATATTAAATAAGTTCTTTTTTGCCATTGGAATCATGACAAATAAAGTGTAAACTGATTTATAAAAATGGATAGACTAACCCTATATTTTGTAGTTTGAAGTTATTCATTTCAAATAAAAATATAGATTAGTTAATCATTGTCCACCCATCAGTCCTCTCATAATTGTATTTTTATATTAACAAATTTTGTTATGGAATACAATTCAGCATCATCTTTACCTCAAATTACTGCTTGTTACTCTTTTGATAATTTCCATACAATTGACCACAAGCAGCATCTATATCAATTCCAAATTGACTTCTAATGGTCACATTAATACCTGATGATTTTAATTTTTTGTAAAAATTAGCAACATGACCTTCATCAACTTCTCCGAATCTTAAAGGAGAACTGACGGTTGGGTTATATCTGATTAAATTTACATGATATAAACGTCCTTCTTTATATCGACCTTTTAATAGACTTACTACTTCTTTAGCATGGTCAATAGAATCATTCTCACCAGGTAACATAATATAAGCAATATATACTTTTCTTGATGTTATTCGTATATGCTCATCTAATGTGGCCAGTACATCTAATAATGGATACCTATCATTAATCGGCATCAACTTACTTCGTTGTTCATTAAAAGGAGAATGTAACGAAAACGTCAAATTGACTTGCGGATAATTCAGAGTCATTTTTTTTATACTTGGTATAATACCAATAGTTGAAATAGATATCCTACGAGGGCTTAAAGCAAACAGCGTAGGATCAGTGAGTACATCTAAGGCATCAAAAACTTGGACATTGGCTAACGCTTCTCCCATCCCCATAAAAGAAATACTATCAATTGAATGACCTTGTAAGTAAAAATGGAGGATTTGGTCAGTTATTTCATCTGAGGTTAAATTTCTTTTTAATCCAATGTCACCTGTTGCACAAAATTTACACTCAAAATTACATCCACACTGAGAAGATATACAAAATGATTCCCATCCAGCTTTATATTTCATATTTACCGTTTCTATTTTTTCGTTTCCTGAAATTTCAAATAAGACTTTAGTGACTTGCTCAGAATGTTGTTCCTTTAAAGGAACAACATCTAAAATAGACTCTCCAAATTCCTTAACTAAAATTTTTCTTAACGATTTTGGAAGTACGTTAATTTCGTTGAATGTATTTATTCTTTCTTTAAAAATGGCATTCAATATTTGTTTCATTCTAAAACTAGGGTAATTATGTTCCCTTAAGAATTCTTTTATTCTTCTATACTTATTGTTTAGTTTTAATTGCATCTTTCTCATCCTTCCATAAGACTCTCTAGTTTGATAGGAGTAAATAGAAAGGAGTTGTCTATCCCTTAAGTTAAAAATAAACACAAAAAAGCACCGGTAGAATTATCGGTGCTGAACTCTAAATAAAATATGCACAAATAAATAAACAAGGACTCTAAGTCACTGCTTTGTAATTTATTTGCCATAGAGGTAAAGCTCCGATAACTGTTTTTGTATGGTTGTATAGCATAAAAAAGGACA
Source organism: Bacillus atrophaeus (assembly GCF_001584335.1). Taxonomy (GTDB): domain Bacteria; phylum Bacillota; class Bacilli; order Bacillales; family Bacillaceae; genus Bacillus; species Bacillus atrophaeus. The sequence continues at coordinate 800,081 of NZ_LSBB01000001.1, read as the reverse complement.
GACTGCTCCCTTCTTCCGCTAAACCATTACCAATTTTTACATTTTTACCAAACAGAATTCTAAAAACAGTTAACATTGCTTGCACCTCCCTTTGTCAAATTTATTATAGAGTAATCTAACATAAAAGTTAGTAAATGTAAAGTTTTTTCGAGAATTATTGTAAAACTAACCTACCTATATAGTTAAAGAAAAAATTCTTCAAAAAATAGAATTTTTAATTAAACTTTATTGTAAATTATCAATCTTTATTTTAAATATAGGGCTTGAAAACTTTATTAAAAAGGTTCAAATCCATAAAAAAGCCGAGATTAATTACATTCATTATGGTGTAGAGGGACAGAACAGAGTGGAGAAACACTCCTATGATAGAAAATCCCTTCATGTTTTTCGAAGTATTGATAAAGAATTTATTGAAGAGTATCAGTGTGAAACTATAGAAAAACAAACAGGTGAATCAGAAACTATTTATATGCTAAAGCAGTGTGCAGATGGTCTTGGTGATGTGGAGTTAGCAACTGTTAGAAGCAACAAGTAGTGTGTATATTATCTACAGCTAACGGGTGCGTTAATTGAAGAGTACAGGATAATTATGTTGCGGTAAAACTTGATTAATGTAGTAGTAAGTGAGGCCATATGTAGTACAAAAAAGGATAGATAAAGCAAGTTTGATCTGCTTTATCTATCCTTCTCTTTTCCCGTATATAATGTGCAACATTATATACAACTTCACTGTTATCAAGTCTTTTATAAAACATTTTGACTTTTAATAAAACCCAGGGGTTCAGCTTTTTTTCATATCCGGCCAATCAGCGGGAACTGCTTTCTGTTTGTTTCGTCAGTGAAACATTGAGTGTTTTTGTTTTTCCGTTTCGAATAACTTGAATCGTTGTTTTGTCGCCCACTTTTAAATCCTTATAAAGGATTTCCCGAATATCCGCACTGCTCTCCACGTCTTGGCCGTTTAGTTTGACGATGATGTCTTCAGAGCGAATACCGGCTTTTGCCGCAGGGGAATTGGATTGGACTTCTTTTACATAAGCCCCTTTGCTCAGCTGATTTCCGAATAGGCCCAGCGTATTTTCTTGATAGGTTTGCGGGACTTGTGACATATCGACCATTTGAACTCCCAAGAACGGTCTCTCTACCTTTCCGTTTGCCAGCAGCTCGTCAACGACCGGTTCCACGTCGTTACTTGGGATGGCGAATCCGAGAGACTCTACGCCGTTTTCACTGACCTTTAGGCTGTTGATTCCGATGACTTGCCCGCTGGAATTGATTAACGGGCCTCCGCTGTTCCCCGGGTTGATCGCAGCGTCTGTTTGCAGCACATTCATCTCAACCGTTCCTTGGGTTGTATCCACATCAATCGTCCGGTCAAGGCCGCTGATAATCCCTTGCGTCACCGTACCGGAAAACTGCTGTCCGAGCGGGTTTCCGATGGCGATCACTTTTTCTCCGGTGCGAAGCTGTGAAGAGTCTCCGAAGCTCGCTACTTTATCAACATTGTCTGAGCTGATTTCCAAAACAGCCAAATCGGTTATTGCATCGCTTCCTACGAGCCTGGCGGTTTCCGTTTTCCCATTATATAACGTAACCGTGAGTTTATTAGCGCCCTCTACGACATGATTATTCGTAATGATATAGGCTTTCTTATTGTCCTTCTTAAAAATAACACCCGATCCTGTTCCGCTCTCACTCTCAGAACTCGAACTGCTTTCTGTGCCGAATGTATTATTTTGAGAGCTTTGAAGGTTGGAGATTCCGACAATTGCCGGCTCCAAGTCTTCTACCATGTCAGCTACGTTTGTGGCGTTCGTCACCGGCGTTGTTGTAAAGTTGTCTGACTGCACCTGCTTATTCGCTGAAACGGTCTCTGCTGTCTGATTATGGTTAGACGGCAGATGAGGCGCGATGCCGAGCATCAAACCTCCGCCGATAATTCCGCCTAAAATCGGACTCAGCCATGCAGCTCTCCGTTTTTTTTCTTTTTTTACGGCCGTTTCTTTCTGTTCCATTTCTAAAGCCGATGCTGTTTCTTTGCGTCCGGCTTCCTGAAAAACAGGCTGATCAAGCAATTTTTGTTCCTGATGCTCAATCAGCTCTGGCTTGTCTGTATGTGACGATTCATCATTTGAATGAAGGGGATCATTTTTGTCATCACGTTTATAATCCATTTTCGCACGCTCCTTTTACGGTTTTCCATTTATCATTACATATTTATCGCATATACAAGTTCAATTGTCCCTATAATGAGGAGAAAAGCAAAGCACCAAAATAGTGTATGTTTTATCATATAACATTTTCCTCGCTTTTTTCATTCCTTTCTTCCCTTATACACATCATAAACAAACATTGTGGGATAAAAATGAAAAGAATATGTGAAATTATGAAAATCCGCCTGAGTTGTGTTAAAACTAGTTATAATGACGTTGAAAGGATGTGAATTGCCTTGTCATATACCATTTATCTAGTTGAAGATGAGGATAATCTGAATGAATTGCTTACAAAATATTTAGAGAACGAGGGCTGGAACATTACATCTTTCACAAAAGGGGAGGATGCCAGAAAACAGATGCAGCCGTCACCCCATCTATGGATTCTCGATATTATGCTGCCTGATACGGACGGCTACACTTTAATAAAAGAAATAAAAGAAATAGACCCTTATGTGCCGGTCATCTTTATCTCCGCACGTGACGCTGATATTGACAGAGTACTTGGCTTAGAGCTTGGGAGCAATGATTATATCGCAAAGCCCTTTTTGCCGAGAGAGCTGATCATTCGTGTTCAAAAGCTTTTGCAGCTTGTATATAAGGAGGGGCCTGCGGCGCAAAGGACTGAAACGATCGTGTCTTCCTATAAAGTCGCCGAGGAAGCCCGGGAGGTTTATGATGAGAAGGGGAATTTAATCAACCTGACATCGAAGGAGTTTGATCTGCTGCTCTTATTTATTCATCATAAAGGACACCCCTATTCCAGAGAAGATATTCTATTAAAAGTGTGGGGACATGATTATTTCGGAACCGACAGAGTCGTCGATGATCTCGTACGGCGGCTGCGCAAGAAGATGCCTGAATTAAAAGTGGAAACTATTTACGGGTTCGGCTACAGGATGATGACATCATGAAAAACAGGCCGCTCGCTTTTCAGATTTGGGTTGTCATATCAGGGATTCTGCTGGCTATATCCATTTTATTACTCGTGCTTTTTTCTAATACATTAAGAGATTTCTTTACTAATGAGACGTATACAACGATCGAAAATGAGCAGCATGTACTGACCGAGTACCGTCTTCCCGGTTCAATCGAAAGGCGCTATTACAGTGAGGAAGCAACAGCTCCGACGACTGTGCGATCTGTGCAGCACGTGCTCTTGCCTGAAAGTGAAGATGCTGCCAGCGACAGGAATTTAACAACGCTGTCGTCATCATTTATTCATAAGGTGTACAAGCTGGCGAACAAGCAGGATGTAAAAATGAAACGCTATAGCGAGGATGTAAACGGAGAAAAGGTGTTTTTTGTTATTAAAAAGGGGCTTTCGGTAAATGGCCAATCTGCGATGATGCTCTCCTATGCTCTTGATTCCTACCGGGATGATCTGGCGTTTACTTTATTCAAACAGCTGCTGTTTATTCTCACAGGCGTCATCTTGTTAAGCTGGATTCCCGCGATTTGGCTTGCAAAGTACTTATCACGTCCGCTTGTCAGCTTTGAAAAGCACGTCAAACGCATTTCGGAACAAGATTGGGATGATCCGGTTATCGTTGACCGCCAAGATGAAATCGGGAAGCTGGGCCATACGATTGAGGACATGCGCCAAAAGCTGGTTCAAAAAGATGAAACAGAGCGAACGCTTTTGCAAAATATTTCTCATGATTTAAAAACCCCGGTGATGGTCATCAGAGGTTATACGCAGTCCATTAAAGATGGGATTTTTCCTAAAGGGGACCTCGAAAATACGATAGATGTCATTGAAGGCGAAGCGGAAAAATTAGAGAAGAAAATTAAGGATTTATTATATTTAACCAAGCTGGATTATTTATTAAAGCAAAATGTGCATCATGAAACATTCAGCATTGCAGAAGTGACTGAAGAAGTGATCGAGAGGCTGAAATGGTCTCGAAAAGAATTGTCGTGGGTCATTGATGTAGAAGTAGACACCGTAATGCCCGGTGATCCTGAACAATGGAGCAAGCTGCTCGAAAACATACTGGAAAATCAAATCCGGTACGCTGAAACAAAGATTGAAGTCAGCATTAAAAAGGATGTTCAGAACATCTTCATCACGATTAAAAATGACGGGCCCCATATTGAAGATGAGATGCTTACCAGCCTGTACGAGCCTTTTAATAAAGGGAAGAAAGGCGAATTCGGCATTGGTCTCAGCATCGTAAAACGTATTTTAACTCTTCATAAGGCGTCAATCGCAATTGAAAATGACAAAACAGGAGTAACCTACCGTATAGCAGTGCCAAAGAAATAGACTGTGATTTTTTGCAGTCTTTTTTTATGTGAAGGAATAACCGTTAAAATCTCTGTAGTTCGTTTTTATCGGCTGTTTGCATTGATGAACCCATTTCTTCTCAGACAAGGTTTGCTTAGGATAAGTGACTTTTTCAACTTTAATCCCTCTGTTTCGTAAGCGGCTGATCATTTCGTCCAATTCTTTCATGTAGATTCACCCTTTCACGTGAATTTTGACCATTTGGTCATCTCACTTTATAATATAAATAATACAGGATAAAAAAACAAGTTACAATAAGGTTAAATTTATAATATACAGATATGACCCTATAGTCATATCCTCATATCTTTTTTTGTCGTAACCGTCAGCCTCCGGGCTCCGAAAGGGTGGAACCATTGAAGGAAAAAGAGAAACTGATTATTGAAGCTGCAATTAAACTGTTTGCTCAAAAAGGGTATAAATCAACTTCGGTACAAGAAATTGCCGATGAATGCAAAATGTCTAAAGGCGCTTTTTATATTTACTTTCCTTCCAAGGAAGCGCTGCTCTTATCTATGCTGAACTACTATTATGATAAAATGTTTACCCGAATCCATCATATTCAAACAAAGAGCGGCAATCCAAGGTCAGCCTATAAGGAGCAGCTTGCTGTTTTTTTTGAAAATATTCTTGAACATAAAGACTTTATTACTATGCAGATGAGAGAAGGATCTCTTCCTTATACGGAAGAAGTCGAGCAATGCGCGAAAAAAATCCGTCAGGCTGTTCTTCAGTTTCACATTGACAGTCTATTGAATATGTACGGAGCAAAAGCAGAGCCTTATACAGCCGAGCTTTGTTTTTTGATCGAAGGAATCAGTCAGATTTATCTGGAATTAATTATTGTAACAGGGCAAACTCTGAAGCCTGAGCAATTAGCGGAAACGGTCATTAAGAGAATTGATGACATGGTGAATGGGATGGCAGAAAGAAATGAAGATCCTTTCATCTCGCTTGATGAAGCGAGCTCGCTGTTTGGGCCCCTGTATCACGGAAGGCCGGACCCTCTTAGTGAGTCTATTATCAAAGAGATTCGCATAAAGATCGGCAAGATGAACACAATCTCTGCGCCGGAATTAACTGAAAGCCTCGATATTCTTGAAGCGGAGATGAAGAAAAAAACACCGAAACAAGCAATCATCAAGGGGATGATTCTTAACCTGAAGGAATCGGAAGCAATTGCCAAAGAGGCAGAACAGCTCCGTTACTTATTAAAACAGCAATTTATTTAGAAGGAACGGCTGCTTATTCAAGCAGCCGTCTTTTTTCTATTACGCTTTTGGTTTCACCATATCCTCAGGTTTGACCATCTCGTTAAATTGCTCTTCTGTCAGCAATTCAAGCTTGAGAGCCGCTTCTTTTAAGGTCAATCCCTCTTTATGGGCAAGCTTCGCGATCTTCGCCGCATTTTCGTAGCCGATATGCGGGTTCAGCGCTGTCACAAGCATAAGAGAGTTTGACAGGTTTTCCTGAATGGTTTCTTTATCTGGCTCAATACCGACAGCACACTTGTCATGGAAAGAATTCATTCCGTCACTGAGAAGCTGTACTGATTGAAGGAAGTTATAAATGATAACCGGCTTAAATACGTTCAGTTCGAAGTTCCCCTGACTCGCGGCAAAACCGATTGTTGCATCGTTCCCCATAATTTGCGCAGCAATCATCGTAAGTGCTTCGCTTTGTGTCGGATTGACTTTACCCGGCATAATAGAACTTCCAGGCTCATTTTCAGGGATAACGATTTCTCCGATTCCGCAACGCGGTCCGCTCGCCAGCCATCTGACATCATTGGCGATTTTCATTAAGTCAGCCGCAAGAGCTTTTAATGCGCCGTGTACATAAGTGATTTCATCATGGCTTGTAAGCGCATGGAATTTATTCGGTGAGCTATTGAACGTTTGCCCGGTCAGTTTCGTAATCTCTTCTGATACGAGTTCCCCAAACTCCGGATGGGCGTTGATTCCCGTTCCGACAGCCGTGCCGCCAATCGCAAGTTCACGGATTTTTTCCGTTGCTTCCAAAATCATTTCCTTTGAGCGGTCCAGCATATAAACCCAGCCGCTGATCTCCTGGCCGAGTGTTAACGGCGTTGCGTCCTGAAGATGCGTACGGCCGATTTTCACGATATCCTGATATGCTTTTGCTTTTTCATCCAGCGTATTGCGGAGCTGATCAAGCGCAGGCACAAGCTGCTCATAAATGGCAAGGACTCCCGCCACGTGCATGGCAGTCGGGAATGTGTCATTTGAGCTCTGGCTGCGGTTGACGTCATCGTTTGGATGAATCGTTTTATCGGAGTTCTTTTCTTTTAATAAAGCAGTCGCCCGGTTTGCCACCACTTCATTCATGTTCATATTGCTTTGCGTGCCGCTTCCTGTCTGCCATACGACAAGCGGGAAGTTGTCATCGTACTTGCCTTTGAGCACTTCATCACATACCGCTGCGATTGCTTCCGCTTTTTCAGAATCCAAATTGCCGAGTCGTTCATTGGCGATAGCAGTGCTTCGTTTCAAAATTGCAAACGCCTTCACAACTTGCTTCGGCATTTTCTCAGAACCGATTTTGAAGTTCTCCTTGCTTCGCTGTGTTTGGGCGCCCCAAAATTTATCAGCAGGAACTTTTACTTCTCCCATGGTGTCTTTTTCAATTCTGTATTCCATTTTTATGTATCCCTCCATAACTGTTGCTTCAATAGAAAATAATTCGCCGGCTGTCCTTGAAATCCTTTTTATTTTTCAATCTTTGCTGATTTTAATTTCAAGTCCAGATACACACGCAAGTCCTTAGAGTATTTATATCTCGGATTCGTTTTCCCATACTCCTTTGACGTGTATGCCACTTCATAATTTTCTTCAAACGATTTGATGATTTGTTCGATTTCTTCTTTTTTCCCCGCCAGTCTTACCTGTGCCACCTTGTATCCTCTCATTCCTCTAAAAAACTTGTATCAAGAAATACTGTAACACAGTATAGCATTTTTTTAACAGGAAAAGATAACCTCTAATAAGGATTTGCGACAAGAGGTGAGCGCGTTGAAACACTCTGAGTTTAAAGAATATATTCACGACAATTTAGCATTGGTGCTTCCTGATTTAAATCAAAATGACGATCTGATTCAAAATAAAAAAATGCTCGCCAGCGGGCTTGTATTTTACTATATGTATTTTAGCGAACTCATTGATCAAAGCAAAGTGCAGGACGCAGTCAAGACACTGACAAAGGATGAAGACACACTCACTTTGGATCAGTTAAAAAACCGCCTCGACCAAATCGATGCCCGCCCCGTAATGACGGTTAAGGATACGGTGAATTCCGTGCTCAGAGGCAATTGCGTTATATTTGTGAACGGATTGAATGAAGTTTATGTTTTATCAGCAAGCAAAAAAAAGGTCAGGAGTTTGACGGAGCCTACATCTGAAAAGGTGGTCAGGGGCCCAAAGGTTGCCTTTGTAGAAGATACAGACACAAACGTCGCTCTGATCAGACAAAGGACGAATCACCCTAAGCTTGTTGTCAAAAAAATGCTCATAGGAAAAAACAAGCTCAAATACGCCACCATTATGTACATTGAAGGCAAAGCGAAGAAGTCCGTCATCGAGGATGTAAAAAGCCGGCTCAAAGAAGTGAAATTAGATGATATTCAGGATTCCGGCACATTAGAAGAGCTGATTGAAGACAATAAATATTCACCGTTTCCGCAAATTCAAAATACGGAAAGGCCGGATAAGGTCTCCTCCGCCCTTTTTAATGGTCGTGTGGCGATTTTTGTAGACAACTCTCCGTTTGCGCTGCTTGTGCCGGCGTCTCTCGGCGTTCTGATGCAGTCACCTGATGATTATTATGAACGGTGGATCTCCGCGTCTCTCATCAGAACACTGCGATTTGTTTCTATTTTTCTCACCTTGTTTTTATCATCGATTTATATCGCTCTCGTTTCGTTTCAGCAAGGGCTGCTGCCGACTTCTCTTGCTGTCACAATTTCAGCTAACAGAGAAAATGTTCCGTTTCCGCCTATCATTGAAGCCATGCTGATGGAGATCACAATTGAGCTTTTGCGGGAAGCGGGACTTCGGCTTCCTAATCCGCTCGGCCAGACCATCGGCCTTGTCGGGGGAGTCGTCATCGGCCAAGCCGCGGTTGAAGCAAACCTGGTCAGCTCCATCATGGTGATTGTAGTAAGTATCATCGCGCTTGCTTCTTTTACAGTTCCGCAATACGGAATGGGGCTCTCCTTCCGTGTGCTCCGGTTTATTTCTATGATTACCGCGGCTACTCTCGGCCTGTACGGCATCATTTTGTTTATGCTGGTTATTTATACACATTTAACAAGGCAAAGAAGCTTTGGCTCACCCTATTTTTCACCTAATGGATTTTTCAGTTTAAAAAACGCCAATGATTCCATTTTCCGGCTTCCTACAAAAAATGAACCAAAAGAGGCGAATGATGCAAATGAGCCACAAGAAGACTCCAACTAAAATCAACAGTTATGAAGCAACAGCCATTATTTCAAACACCATGCTCGGCGCGGGGCTCCTGTCACTGCCAAGAACGCTTACGGCAAAAGCAAACTCCCCGGACGGCTGGATTGTCTTAATGCTGGAAGGTCTGATTTTTATATTTCTCATTTTCTTAAACACAAAAATCATACAAAAACATCAATATGAATCCTACTTTGATTATGTCCAAGAAGGATTCGGCCGTTTTTTGGGCAGTTTGCTGAATCTGGGAATTACGGGTTACTTTATTGGCGTCGCCAGTTTTGAAGCAAGGGCAATGGCTGAAATGGTGAAATTCTTTCTGCTTGAAAACACGCCCATTCAGGTCATCCTGTTAAGCTTTATCTTTTGCGGCATCTATTTAATGATTGGCGGAATGAGTGATATATCAAGACTTTTTCCTTTCTTTTTAACAGTGACAATTATCATACTGCTGATTGTGTTTGCATTCAGCTTACAAATATTCGACATTAATAATATGCGGCCTGTGCTTGGACAGGGAATGAGCTCTGTTGTTAATTCCCTTACTATCGTCTCCGTTTCTTTCTTAGGTGTGGAGGTTATGCTGTTTTTGCCTAAGTATATGAAAAAAAGAAAACAGATGTTTAAGTCATCGGCAATTGGATTTTCCATTCCGATTTTCTTATACATCATCACTTATGTCATTGTGGTCGGCTCGTTGTCCGTCCCTGAGGTCGTATCCATTATTTGGCCGACGATCACCCTATTTCAATCCTTTGAAACAAAGGGGCTGTTTGTTGAACGATTTGAGTCATTTTTGCTTATCGTTTGGATCATTCAATTTTTCACCACTTATGTGATGTACACGTTTTTTGCAGCATCCGGTCTGAAAAAAGTGTTCAGATCTTCTAATAAAACGGGAATCTTCATCATCTCCGTTGTCACTTTTTTCATTTCTCTATGGCCCAAAGATGCGAATCAAGTTATGGCGTTTAGTGATTATCTGGGCTATGTTTTCTTAGGGTTGTTTGTAATGCCCTTTGTTACATTTCTATTGGTCGCATTGAAAAGGAGGCTGAAAGCGCAATGAGAAAACCCATCCTCTTATTCATCTTGTGCACAATTCTGTTAACCGGCTGCTGGGACAGCCGCAACATTGAGGATTTAAGCCTAATTATCGGGCTGGGGCTTGATAAACCGGAAAACGGCAAGAATCTGGAAATTTCACAGCAAATATTAATTCCTAGAAAAATAAGCGCTCAGCAATCCTCTTCAGGAGATCCGACGAAAATCTCCACGACCCAAGGGGAAACCGTCCATCAAGTTTTCAGGACGGCAGCTTTAAAAAATCGCCCTTCCTTCTCTCAGCATTTGCGCGTGATCTTGATGTCTAAGAAGCTGCTCTCCAATGATATTCAAATGGATGCGCTTCTTAATCAGTTTGTAAGAGATAACGGAACAAGGCGAAGCTCCCATGTATTTGTCGTAGCTGACAAAGCAAAAGACATCTTAAAAATCAGCGATGAGGGCGATCCTGCTTCTAACGTTATCTACGAATTAACAGACAATAATAAGGTGACTATCAGAATGATGGAGGCTGTCACATTAGGGGATGTTTCAAAGAAAATGACGGCAGGAGATTCATTTGTTATTCCTCGCGTGGGTGTCCAAGCTGGCAAAATTGAAGTTGATGGAGCCTCTGTTATTAAAAACAAGTACTGGCATGCTGATTTGTCCCCCGGACAGGTGCAAGCCATGAATTTGTTTACTGGAGAAGTGAAAGGCGGTGTAATTGACGCCCAACATGATGGGGAGCTTTTTTCCTACGAAGTCTATTCCAGCCACAAAAGCATTAAAACCTCATATCGGGACGGAAAATTTAAATTCGTCGTGAACAGAGAAGTGGAAGGGCGCTTGTCAGAGGACTGGAACCCGAAAGAAAACTCGTTTCAGGATTCGTATATAAAAGAGATTGAGGAAGCGACAAAGAAACAAATCCAAGCTCAAGTGACAGAGTTTATCACTCTGCTGCAAGATGATATTAAAACCGATATAACCGGTTTAGGAGACCAAGTGCGAATTCATTATCCTCAACAGTGGCGAAAAATCTCAAAAAAATGGGATCAAGTATTCAGCGAATCAGATATTGAGTACCATGTGAAGGTGATTGTCAGAGACTTCGGGACAAAAGGTGTCACGCAATAAATGAAGCGCCGCATGGCTTGAAAGCGCGGCCTGTCTACTTGACGAGTTTATTCCGATGGGCATAGACAGCCGCTTGAGTCCGGTCGGCGACTTCTAGCTTTGATAAAATATTGGTGACATGGGTTTTTACGGTCTTTATTGTGATAAACAGCTCTTCACCAATTTCTTTATTCGTTTTGCCTTCTGCCACGAGACAGAGTATTTCCAGCTCTCTTTTCGTTAATGTTTCATGCGGGAGTGCGCTGTCATTTGAATGGCGCAGTCTGGATAAAACCTTTCCCGCCACTTTCGATTCAAGCTTGGGCTCTCCTTTGCTTGCTGCCCGAATGGCGTCGGCGATTTCTCCCGCTTTTGATGTTTTTAACAAATAGCTGAGCGCTCCCGCTTCGATGACAGGATACACTTTGTCATCGTCGATAAAGCTTGTCAGCACAATAATTTTCGGATCATCGAGCACGCCGCAAATTTGTTTTGTGGCTTCGATTCCGTCCATTCCCTCCATCACAAGATCCATCAAAATGACGTCCGGCTTCAATTGCACGGCAAGCTGTACGCCCTGGCTTCCGTCTGAGGCTTCGCCTATCACTTCAATATCCGCCTGCGCTTCTAAAAAAGCCGCAAGACCCATTCTGACCATTTCATGATCATCAATCAACAACACTCGAATCACTGTCGGTTCTCTCCTTTTTCTTCTGGGAAAATCGGGACTTTTACGTCGATTTGTGTTCCTTTCCCTTCTACTGATATGATTTCCGCGACTCCGCCGACTTCACTTGCCCGTTCCTTGATTGAATGTAAGCCGTACGAGGATGTTTTCACCTTATCCATCGTAAAACCCGCGCCATTATCAATGACCTTCAACTGAAGCTGCCGATTTTTTGATCCGAGGCGCACTGAGACTTTAGAGGCTTTTGAATGCCTGAACACGTTAGAAAGCGCCTCTTGGACAATTCTGAATAAATGGTCTTCCACACCCTTTGAAACTCCCGTGTCCTGAATATCCCATTCTATATCCATCGGCTGCTTTGCTTGAAATTCGTTTAACAGTTCGATTAAGCCTTGCTTTAATCCTTTTCCTTCTAAGGTGACCGGTCGTAAGTGGAGAAGCAGCGCCCTCATTTCATTTTGGGCCTCTCCCGCCATGTTCTCTACCATTCTGATCCGTTTGACTGTTTTATCATCCGCTTCCTTTAGATTTTCCAAAACAGCGGACGTCATCATCGAAATGGCAAAGAGCTGCTGGCTCACGGCATCGTGGAGATCTCTTGCTAGCCGCTGCCGTTCTTCTGAAATAACGGACTTCTTCATTTGCACCTGCCACTCGGCCCGTTCATTTGACAATTTTTGCAAAGAAGCGACTTGCAGCTCCACCCGTTTCGCCATTTCATTCAGCTGATCAGCGGCAAGGCCGATTTCGTCTTCTCCAAGCGGCGGCACCCGATACGAGAAATTGCCGTTTTCAAACTTTAAAATTGATTCTATCAGCTTATCAATTCTCGTTTTCAAATGGTTGCCGTACATGTACCCCGATGCGAAGCCGACAGCAAGGCTGATAAGCAGCAAAATCAAAATAAACGGAATGCCGAACCAGCCGGATGATAATAACAGTACGGGATCAAGCTGATAATAAAACAGAAGAAGCCCGATTAAGGCGGCACATAAGAGCAGGCTGATTCCTGTTGTCATGCGGATTGCACGCCATTGAATATTGGCGAGTATTTTTTTCCTCATAAATATTTCACATCCACATCACCGATAAATAAGGAAATCGATATTTTGACCCGCCGTTTTGCTTGGCTGTAATCAGGTGAAGCCGCATACAGCTTTGTGCTCATGCCGCTTGTTTTCGATCCGATAAGATCAATGTCTCCGATAAAGGCAGAAGAACTGACAGATACCTCAAGATCAGCCGGTACATAAATATCGACATTCCCGATCACTCCGCTGATGACGACAGTGCTTTCACCTTCCGGAATAATGGCTTTCGATAAATCAATTTTCACATCGCCGATAAAACCAGAAACATTTAAGTCATTCAGGTCAAACGGATTTTTCATCAGTCTCAGCTCACCGATAAAAAAGCTTTTCAGTTCCGTCTGTTTATAATCGGCTTGGCCGGAGGACTCAGGCTGTTTCTCCTTTTTGTCCAAATTGATTTTCTTATCCTGCTCAAACACGGCTTTTCCTTTGACAAGCCTGTAGCCGGCATAAATTAAAAAAGCGGCGAAGGCATAGCCGAATAGGTTAAACGTAATGCTGAACAGGTTTTTCAAAAAAAGAAAAGCGGCAAAGATATACATGACAGATCCAAGCCAGTGGCGGGAATATTTTTTCAGAAAATAACCGGCAATCAGAAAAAAGAGCGGCCAAAAGAGTAAATCTCCGATGCCGATAATTTGTAAAAACATACTGATGCCAAATAGAGCAATAATAAGTCCAAGAAGCTGTTTTTTTGTCATTCTCAGCTGTTCCGCCTCCTTTCTACTGCCAGATTGCTACCGGATTGTAACATTCCCGCTTGTCACTTTAATCTCAATCTGCTGTTTTCCGCTGCCCCGTTTTCCTGTCAGTTTGTTTTGATCAAGATTTTTATCATCAAACGAATACGATGGATTAATATTCCCGCTTGTAGTTGCGGCATTCACTGTAAAATCACCTTTTTCAGGAAGCGACATTTTAACATTGCCGCTCGCCAGCTTGAGAGATGCGGGGGAGTTGATTTCCTGAAACGAGGCATTGAGATTTCCTGATGACATCTGCACATCAAGAGATCCTGTCACATTGGCCAGGCTGGCATTGCCGGATGCAGAGCGTATGCTTGCCGTTTTGGTCTCAAGCTCTGACAAAACCGTATTTCCTGAAGAGCCTTTCACTTCAAGGTCATTGATTTTTGCATTCTTAAACGTCATATTTCCGCTCGATGACTTTGCGCTCAAATCCCGGAGAGCCAAGCTTCCGTTTCCATCAAGATCTATATCGCCGCTGGATGAGCGAACGAGAATTTCATCTTTATAGGCATACGGAACCCGGACAACAAGAGAGGACTGATGAAAGAAATTCAGAAATTGAAATCCCTTTTCCTTTGCTGTCAGCCCCAGTGTTTTTCCGTTTTCCGTTACATAAAGTTTCCCGGATTTTCCTGTTATGCTTGCCGAAATGTCGTTACGCTCTTCCGCAATGACATGTACATGAATGTTTTCTGCGGAAATCGTCATGCTGTTAATCTCATGCGGCGACGCGCTCGCTGATTCTGCTTCTGTTCCTTCTAATGGAGAAAATCGTTCAGCAAGCACGTCTTTCATCATAATAGCTGCAAAAATAAAAACGCCCGCAACAATCAGCAGTTTGCCAAACATTTTTTTCATTTATTTTTCATCCTTTTTATTCATTCATTCTATTATAAGGGAAAAGGCCTGTAATTGATACGTACATCTGGGGAAGGACTTTTTTCAAAACCCTTCCCCGCTGTGTACCATTATTCATTTACTGCTGATGTTTGTTCCGCTTTTTTTAATGAGAGAGAACGCATTTTCTCAAGTTCCGCTTCAACTTCTCCGGCGAATTCAGTCCGGCTGTATTCTGTTCCCGCTTCAGCTGACTGAGAATAATTCGCGCGCACTTCCATTTCTTCTATTCGATTTTCCATTCTCAAAAATTCGCGGTACGCGCTTTCGTTGTCAATTTTGTCGAATGACGCATTCATATGCTCTTTGGCATTTGCCGCGTTAGCGCGGGCGATAAGCGCCTGCTTTTTGTCTTTCACGTCCTGAAGTCTGACTTCAAGCGTGCTGAGCTGTTCTTTCAGTTCTGCCAATTGTTGCTCGGCATGCTCATAGGATGCTTTATGTTCGGCCGCCTTGCCCTCCAAGTATTTCATTTCTGTAAGCGCCTTTTTCGCCAGCTCTTCTTCGCCTGCATCAAAAGCCAGCTGTGCTTGATTTTTACGTTTACCAGCCGTTTGGCTTGCTTCCTCATATTTTTTCTTAAATTGATGGGCAATCGTATGCTGTTTGACAATCGTTTGCTTTGCTTTTGCGATATCACTTTCCATGTCACGGACATACTGATTCAGCATAACCTTCGGATTCTCCAGCTTATCCAGACCTTCATTAACAGATGCGACAAACATGTTTCTTATTCTTTTTAAAACCATTATATTTCCTCCTATTTGGTTACTTTTTTTTCAAAAATTCTTCCCATTCGGCGTCAAAATTAGATTCATAAGCTGCTGAAGCAGGCTCTGGGTCAAAGGATGCTGTACGGCTTTCGTCTGAACCGTTTTTCATCATCTTCCAGCCGAAGTAGACCATTACCGCCGCCAGAGCGATTCCGACCAAAAACGGCAATGAACTGACAAGCATCATGGCGCCGATTCCGCCGAAGATGATCCCTGTGACGGTTTTGCCTTTGGCGAATCTTTTTATTCCTGCATATAACAACAAACCGCCGATCGCGAGCGGGATGATAAAGGCAAAATTGCCTCCTCCGAAAAAGACAGAAATCCCAAATACGATTAATAGAAATCCGCCTGCTGTTTTTACGTTTATGTTCATGCTGATCCTCCTTTCGTATTCCATGTCTTTACTATAAACAAATTGCAGAAGCGGCAAAACGAGTCAGAGATTGATTTTGTCATAAGACCAGAGTCGTATTCTGTGCAGGACCCTAAACAAAAAACGCCCATGCTTTTGCATGGGCGCCTTGAATATTTATATATGTACGCTTGCTTCTCTTTCTCTTATTAAATCAGAGCGTTGGGCTTTGGCAAGCTTGGTGAACAGCAGAATTCCGATTCCCGCGAGAATTTCAATCGCGCCCCCGACGGCAATAACCTTCCCGGAACCAAAGGCATTTGCAGCATATCCGCAGGCAATGGCGCCGGCGGGAAGCGATAGATTCGAGATCATATGGATGACCGCGTATACCTGAGGCTGATCTTCTTCATCCACGGACGTTTGGATAATGGTGTATTCCGGAACATTGATCGCGCTTACCGCAGCCCCGAATGCAAATGCGGCGAGGAATACAAGCGGCAAAAACGTGTTCATTCCTGTGATAAAGAAGGCGATTCCTTCTATGATACCGGCTGTTACAAAAAGCAGCCCGTATTTGTTCACTTTCACTTTCGCAAGGAGGAATCCCATTAAAAACGCACCGCCGGATGTGACTGCCTTTAAAAGAGAAAACGTGATCGGCAGACTGTTTAACTCCTCTGCCACATACACCGCGCTTAACGCCTCCCACGGAGCGGCTGCTAAGTTCATGAAGATACAATAAATCGCCAACGGATATAGAATTTGATGTTTTCTTACAAGAACAAAGCCTCTTTTTAATCTGCCAAAATATGTACCTCTTTGCGTGGCTGCCGGCAGATCCATCGTTTTTGTCTGAACCGCTTTATATTTAATAAAGAGAACTAAAAAGCCTGAAATCAGGTAAAGGATGAGGGCAAAGAGCATCGTATACGCAGGGCCGATAAAAGTCAGGATAGCTCCGCATATCGTAAAAGCGCCGAGCCTAACAATTTGGGCGGAAGACTGCAGCAATGCATTCGCTTTTTGAATCCCCTGCTCGTTTACGATTTGCGGAATAATGGCAACGGATGCCGGGTTGTAGGCAGCGCCTGTCGCTGAATGTAAGATCATAAGTGCCATAACGAACCATAAAGGAGAAAAACCATTGAAATAACATATAGGAATTATAAGTACAACTGCCGCTCTCGTTATATCTGAAAAGTACATCCAGAATTTAAGCGTGTTTTTTTTCATAAAAGGCCCTGTGATCGGGGCTAAAAATGCTTCTGGCAAAAAGGTGACGGCGATAAGAAGGGCCGTGCCGATCGCACCTTCCCCATCATAAATCAACAACCATAAAATTGAATTAAACGCAAAGCTGTCTGCGGATATCTTTACCAGTCTGGAGTAAAAAAGATAGTTGAAATTTCTCTTCCAGATGCTTTCCCCATCAATGAATTTCACCATCTATCAGAGCCCCCTCGATTGCCTATATTTTACAACTCCTTACAATATCTCATTTTCCCACTTTTCAGTCAATAATTCATAAGGTTCATTTTATTGTCATAAAAGGGAGAGAATTGACAAAGGTAGAGAGAGACGGATATGCCACACATAGAAAAAAGCCGGTATACCGGCTTTTTTTTGAAGCTTATAATTCGGCGCTGTTTCTTTTTCCAAAAACGATGGCGCTTCTTTCATATTCCACATCGGCAATGCCGAGCCTCGCATTTGCGATTCGTGCAGCAGCGAAGAAGTAGTCAGATAAACGGTTGAGATATCGGAGGGTCACTTCATGGATGTCTTCTTTTTTCATCAGCGCAACGACCTGCCGTTCCGCTCTTCTCGTAATCGTACGCGCTGTGTGAAGGAGGGCGGACGCTTTGGAGCCTCCGGGAAGGATAAACTTCTCAAGGGCGGGGGCTTCTGCTGTATAAGCGTCGATACGCGTTTCCAAAAAGGCCACCGCTTCTGCCTTTAGCTTGCACTCTTTATTTTCCATAACTGCCGCCAAGTCCCCGCCGCAATCAAACAGTTCGTGCTGAATCGTAAGAAGCTCTGCCTTTAAATCATCAAAGCCCTGATGTTCTGAAAGCTCAGCCAACGCAAGTCCGACAAAGCTGTTCAGCTCGTCAACTGTTCCATAGCTCTCCACTCTCAGACTGTCTTTATCCGCTCTTCCGCCAATCAAGCTTGTTTGCCCCTTGTCACCTGTTCTTGTATAAAGTTTCAACACGCATTCCACCTTTTCAGCGTTTTTTTATTTCAACCTGTTTACCGCCTCTTTCACACACTCGTTTGCTCCAAAGCGGATCAACTGCATGAGCCGCTCTTCGCCGGCTGTTTTCGATGCAAGCCCGTTTTCCTGAGAGGCCGCTATGAGTACGCCTCCATCCGCTGCTTGCTCACCAGCGCCGAGGGCTTTTCCTCTGGCTTCTCCCGCTGTCATTACAGCACGCACAAAGGCTTCGTCTGAAAGATAACCATTTATGAACATCCAAATCGTGAAATGGGACGATACGGAAATACAAACGGACAGGTCTCCATCTTCAAATGTCCGGCATACGGGCTGGCCAGGCTTGTCAGCAGAAGCCATCGCGCATGTTTCTTGGAGAGTAAAGCCCTCAGCCGTCAGCAGAGCGGCTAACTCTTCTTTCGTATGGGCCGGCATCTGCTTTTGTATAAATGTCCGGCTCCATGAAAAACCCGACCCAATGCCGGAAGCGGACAGCACGCGGAGCGGCGTCTCTGTTTGTAAGAGGAGGCAGTCCCGTTCCGATTTCAATAAAGATGCAAAGGGTATGATTTCAGGCCTCTTAAGTACTGGCTGCTCGGGTTTTATGGCAATGAACGGTTTAGGTGATTCATGATGGACTAATGTATTTACTTCCGTATCATAAACCGTTTTAATTTGCCGTTCAGTCATGGCGTGCTCTGGTTTTCGCTTTTGGCCCGCCGTTCCTTTTTTCATAAACAACAACCAGTCACAGTACAGACTGGCCGCATTCACATCGTGAAAAATACCGACAGCAGCCAGCCCTTTTTCTCTCGTAAGCCGCTTTACTAAATCGAGCAATTCCTTTTGATACGACATATCAAGAAAATTGGTCGGTTCGTCTAACAACAAAACATCCGGCTGTTGGGCCAAGGCCTGAGCCAAGTAAACCCGCTGCTGCTCTCCCCCGCTCAGATCACGGATGGACTTCTGCGCGAATAAGGCCACCCCCGTCTGCTCCATCACTTCTTGAACAATCGCTTCATCTTTTTCGTCCATCTGTCTGAATAACCCTTTTTGAAAGGGGTATCTGCCGAACGAAACGGTTTCTTTTACGGTGAAGGTAAAGGTTTGGCTCGTTTTTTGCGGCAAAACCGCCATGATTTGCGCGAGCTCTTTCGGTTTGTACCGCGCAACAGGCTTTCCGGCCAGATGAACGGACCCTTCCGCCGCCGGCAGAGTGCCTGCCATTGCATTTAAAAGTGTTGTTTTTCCGCTGCCATTAGGACCAAGAATGCCGAGAAATTCGCCTTTTTCAACAGAGAAACTTATATTCTTTATGATACGCTGGCTTCCATATCCTCCCGACAGGTTACATACTTTAATCATGCGTTTTTCCTCCGCGATGCTGGCGTAAAAGAATGAGTGCGAAGACCGGAGCCCCGGCCAAAGCTGTCATAATTCCGATAGGCAGCTCAACTGGCTCAATTAAAGTCCGTGAGACCACATCAGCAAGAACGAGAAAACCCGCGCCGATCAAAGCAGACAGCGGAAGCAAATGCCGGTGGTCAGTTCCCCAGATCAGCCTTGTAATATGCGGAATAACCAGGCCGACAAAGCCGATCGTCCCCGATACAGCGACAGCGCTCCCCGTCAGAAGGGAGCCGGCAATCAATATGATGATTTTTCTCCGCTGAACGCTGACACCGAGCATTCTGGCCTTATCCTCTCCATATGTCATGACATTCAGCTCTCTTCCATTAAGGATCAATAACACCGCTCCTGTCAGAAAAAAAGGCAGGAATAAGATCACATAGCGCCAGCCCCGCATCGACACACTTCCAAGCAGCCAATGGACAATCGGAAGCAGGTCATCCCCCGTCAGAGCAATCACAAGCGAGATCAGAGCGCCCAGAAATGAGTTTGTGATGATCCCGGTCAGAATGAGAGTTGAAACGGACATGGAATCATGGATAAGCCGGCTGAAGGAGAGAACGGTTAACATGGTCGCCAATGCAGCCGCGACACTTATAACCGGCAGTGTAAAGCCGCCGATCATAGGAAGCTGCAAACCGAAAAACAATGTCATCACCGCACCGGCGGAAGCTCCTGATGAGACGCCCAATGTGTAGGGATCAGCAAGGGGATTTTTCAGAAGCCCTTGAAAAGCTGCGCCGGCTAATGAAAGAGCAGCACCGACAAGCGCTGCCAGCACGACTCTCGGCAGACGGATGTTCATCATAATATTGGTATACATCGGATCATATGAACCTGCCGCACCCCCCAACCCTTCATGCCAAAAAATACGAAGAATGACAGAAACGGGAATCTCTAAACTGCCGATAGAGATTCCCATCAATATACTGCCGGCCAGAAACAGCAGGCTGATCATATACGCTGCGAAGCGATTATTTTGTAAACGTGTCAGGGTAAATGCTTTCCGCAAGTTCTTCGACCCCTTCAATTAAGCGGGGGCCGGAACGTGTAACCAGATCAGGATCAACATTATAAACGTTATGATGCTTCACTGCATTTATCACATTCCAGCCATCGCGTTTTTCCACATCTGCCGCTTTTTCTCCGTCAGCTGTGACGATCGCGTCAGGGTTCAGCTTAACGATCGCTTCATCTGTCATTTGCACCCAGCCGGTTTGGCCAGATGCTGCATTTTTCGCGTGGATGACATTCAGCATTTCATTCATAAACGTGTCTTTTCCCGTGGTATAGATTTCTGGGGCAGGAGACACCTCGACAAATACCGTTTTTTCATCCTTTTCAGAAATGGTTTTCGCTTTGTCTTTAATCTCCTGCAAGTCTGACTTCATACTGCTGATTAGTTTTTCAGCCTTATCTTCAGCACCGGTTGCTTCCCCTATCATTTCAATTGATTGGTATACCTCTTGAAACGATTGTGCGTCATTTACGGTCAAGACGGTGATACCCGCGTCTTTCAACTGTTTCATAGCGTCCGCAGAGCTTGATATCGCCGATTCATGGGCAAGGACAAGGTCTGGCTTGAGAGAAATGACTTTCTCGACATTAACGTTCATATCTCCGACCTTTTCAACCTTTTTGACTTCTTTCGGATAGGTATCGTTTTTCGTAACGCCGATTACCTTGTCACCCAGCCCGAGGGCATATGTAATTTCTGTGTTGCTCGGCATAAGAGAGACAATTTTTTTCGGTTCTGTTTTGATGGTGACGTCTTGTTTTGAGGCATCATCAATTTTAACCGGGAACGCTTCAGAAGATCCTGGCTCCTGTTTTGCCTTGGAGCCGCTTTGGCTGTCAGCTCCGCTGCAACCCGTCATCAAAACGGCTGTCAAGACAAGCGCTGTCCATATCCCCGCGAACTTTTTCATATAACTTCCTCCTGTGGATGTATTAAAAAAGCATCTCTACGACGGTAAAGATGCAGTAAACAACAAATAAGCATTGTTTACACATCATCTGTCCTCGCAGACTACGTGTTGATCAAACAGGCAGGTATCCTGGCTTTTGGCGCAAAGGCCAATTACAGTGGCGGGACCGCACCGGCTTCGACCGGTTTCCCTATTAAGCCGGCTATTTTCACGTACCGGCACCCATTTGACATTCGTATCCTTTTTTCGGAGTAATTATACTATAAGTCTGTGAGGCTTGTATACGTGATATCATTGGCTTTTCAAGCTCCTTGTATGTATGAAAGCAAAATTCTCGTAAACACTAAAATTCATCCTGTATACTAAGTACCATTATTGTGAAAAAGGAATGATTTGATGGATTTACAATTAAACAATAAGCTTGTTGTCGTAACAGGCTCGACATCCGGCATCGGCAAAGCCGCAGCGAAAAGCTTTTTGCAAGAAGGTGCGGCGGTGATCGTGAACGGGCGAAAAGAAGAAACAGCTAAGCGTGCGGCAGAAGAGCTTGTTTCATACGGAACGGTTTACGGAATCGCCGCCGATTTGTCCAATCCTGCTGAAGCAAAAGACTTCATTGAACAAGTCAATCAAATCGGCGAAGTTGATATTCTTGTCAATAACCTCGGATTTTTTGAAGTGAAGGATTTTGCAGAGGTGACGGATGAGGAGTGGCATCAATATTTTGAGGTGAATGTGATGAGCGCGGTCCGTTTGAACCGGCATTTCCTTCCAAAGATGCTTGCTGCAAACAGCGGGCGTATCCTGAATATCGCGAGTGAAGCGGGGGTCAAACCGCTTCCGCAAATGATTCCGTATTCCATGACCAAAACAGCGTTAATCAGCTTGTCCAGAGGGATGGCTGAAATGACAAAAGGCACAAATGTGACCGTTAATTCAGTGCTTCCGGGCCCTACTTGGACAGAAGGCGTGGCCTCCTACATGGAAGGGGCAGCAAAGGCTGAAGGACAGGACACCAATACATTTGTAAAAGATTATTTTAAAGTGAATGAACCGACATCACTTATCCAGCGCTATGCGACTGCCGAAGAAGTCGCCAATACGATTGTCTTTTTGGCTTCGGATGCAGCTTCAGCAATCAACGGAACGTCCCAGCGCGTAGAGGGCGGGATTATCCGGTCCATTTAAACGATAAAAAACGCACCCTGCTCGGGGTGCGTTTTTTACTTATAGTGTACCTGAGAATGGCGCCGGGACATATCCGCCAGTTGTAAGCCGAACGGAAAACAGGCCGCCCGCATGAGGCTGATTGTATCTTTCGGTTTCCGTCATCTGCTCTGTCGCCGTCGTAATATAGAGGGTTTTTAAATCTTCACCGCCGAACGCGCAGCATGTCACATATTTGGCGGGAACCATGATCGAATCAATCCACTTTTTTTGGAACGGATCAATTTTAGCGACCCTGCCCCCGCCAAACAATGCAACCCAAAGCATACCATCACGGTCGATCGTCATCCCATCCGGCGAGCCGTCAGATTCTTGGAAGCGATAAACTGTTTCCGGATTTGACACATCACCGCTGTCAGGATCGTATTGATAACAAACAATCTCCTGTGTCGGTGTGTCAATATAATACATCAGCTGACGTTTTCGGTCCCAATCCAGACCGTTTGATGTTGATACATTGTCTTTAATCTTTACAAGCCCGCCGTCTGCCTCCAAACGGTAAAACGAAGCTGCTTCCTGTTTTCCTTCCATGCTTGTCGTTCCTGCCCACAGCCTTCCTGACGGATCACACTTTCCATCATTAAAACGAAGGCTTTTGTCCATATCTTCCGGCTGCTTGATCGGAGTGAGTTTATTCTCCCGAAGGTGATAAAGGTAAAAACCGTCTTTCATTGTCATGATCAGCTCATCACTTGAATACTTAGCAAGCGATGTTACAAAAGATTTGAATGATACAGTATGATTTTCTTTTTCTGCGGGATCGAACACATGGAGCCGGCTTCCCAAAATATCCACCCAGTACAAGCACTTTTTCTCCTCGTCCCATAATGGGCCTTCTCCAATTACAGCCCTTGTGTCAGCTTCTAAAACAGCTTCCATTATAAAAAACACCTCTCTGCTGGTTTGTTGTGCTTTTGTTATTCCCTGCAAAGAGGCGCCTGAAACAGATCCCTGCTTTACTCTTTTTGGAATAAGAGCGTGATGACAGTGCCGATCCTCATTCTGCTGTTCACATGAATGGTTCCGTTATGAAGATGCACCAGCTCCTTGGCAATCGCGAGACCCAGCCCGGTTCCGGCTGTTGAATCTTTTGTATTCGTTCCTCTGTAATAACGGTTAAACAAGTTGGTAATGGTCTCTTCGTCCATCCCTTTGCCATTATCTTTTACTTTCAATGAGAGATGTTCCTTAGAATCCTCCAATATCACTTGAATCGCCGTACCTTTATCATTATGCTTCACCGCATTTGCAAGAAGGTTCTCTAAAATACGCCGAAACCAGCCTTCATCAATCGGAAAACGGATATTCTGCTCCCCTGAAACAAAAGAGACATCATAACCTTCTGAAAACGGATTTTTCTTAAAATCCTCAATGACATTTCGGAAGAATGGAACCACATTGATCAACTGTCTATTCATCGGCAGAGCGGCATTTTTCAGACGATAGGTTAAATTTAGGTCCTCGATCAGCTTTGACATGTATTCTGATTTTTCCCTGACGACATGCCCGATTTCTTTCACCTCTTCAGCCGACCAGTCGTATTGTTTTGATTCGAGCATCATACTATAGCCGTAAATTGTGCTGAGCGGTGTTTTTAAATCGTGAGAGAGGCCCGCAATCCATTCTTCTCTTGTAGTCTGAATTTTTTCCCTGTTTTTCTTGTCTCTTTTCAAAGTTTCTGTCAGCTGGTCCATTGATTCGAAAATCTCCCCGAAGAAACGGTACGGCTGTTTTGTTTTACCCTTTTTATTTTTGCTGACAGGCCGCCCTTTTCGGTTTCTTGGTTCTTCCAGCCGTCCTTTTGATAGATTCACAAGCCATTTGATCGTGTGCAGGATCGGCAGGCCGAATCTGAAGGAATAATAAATCGTCATTAAACATAGCATGAACACCAATGCACCCATAATGAGGAACAGGGCTTTCAACGCAAATTTTAAAAATGACTTATTAAATTCGTGATCGGGAATGTAAACAGGATTCGGTACAGAAGCTACCATCCATCTTGATTCGTCAATTCTCTTAAATGAGATTTCCCGCTTGTAGTTCCAGGGCGCAGAGTTGTATTTCAACAGTTCCAGCTCATTCAGGCTGTCCCTTTCACTTTTTGTGCTGTTTAAGCTGTCAATGAGCTTGCCGTCATCATTCAAGAGATAGACAGCCCCTTTTTCCTGCTTGATGCAGTCTTTCGTGCTGTCTTTATAGTCCTTGAGCGAATCGATCGGTTTTTCCTGATTTTCTATATAGGTCAGCAGCTGTTCACTTTCTGATTTCCAGCCAAATAAAATGAGATACGTATCGTCTTCAATCGTGACCGTCCAGTAATTCAGCTTGTAGTTCCCAAATTTCCTGTTTTCATATATGGATAAGAGCTCTTTTTTGCTGTAACTGCTTGGAACGTCTTTAGGCACGCGGTAGGCGTAATCCGTTTTTTCATCATCATTGATAATCTGCA
This sequence comes from Bacillus atrophaeus, assembly GCF_001584335.1. Lineage (GTDB taxonomy): Bacteria > Bacillota > Bacilli > Bacillales > Bacillaceae > Bacillus > Bacillus atrophaeus. Next base: position 775,146 of record NZ_LSBB01000001.1, on the reverse strand, counting down.
GCCAGCCCCGCTGCTTTTTCACCGACTTTTTCAGGAAATCATCTACATCCCATGAACCGTCTGACGTTTTATCCAGCCATGACTCGAAGGTATCAGGCGTTGCTTTCGTAAGTCCCGAATTGGATTCCGCTTCGCTGAAACGCCAATCCAAATAAAAAAAGGAAGACACGGCCATCACTGTTACAAGAAGAAGAATAAGCAGCATTTGTCCGAAAAAATGCAGCAGAAATTTCCCTCTCATTCTCATGATTGTTTGCCGTTTTCTTCCGGATTCGGAATGAATCGGTAGCCAAGGCCGCGGACTGTCACAATATATTCCGGATCACTGGCGTCGCGTTCTATTTTTTCTCTCAGCTTGCGGACATGGACCATGACCGTATTGTTATCTCCATATGAAGGATAGCCCCATACTTTTTCATAGATTTGATCCTTTGACAACACAACATTGGGATGGTCGCAAAAATACTGGAGAAGCTGCAAAAGCTGAGCGGAGCAGCTGACGACTTTCCCGCCTACAATTAACTCGGCAAATTGAGGGTAAAATGTAAAATGCTCATATGCATACGGCGTGCTTGAGCGCCCGTCTTCCTGTTTATACGTCCGTTTCAAATGCGCCCTGATCCGCGCCACTAATTCAAGCGGATTAAAGGGTTTTGTAATATAATCATCGGCTCCTGAGGCAAAGCCTGACAGCTTATCCGTGTCGGAGGTCTTGGCTGTCAGGAAGAAAATCGGCGCCTCGGAATACTCACGGATCGCGGCGCATGCCTCAAAACCGGACATTCCATCCATCATGACGTCCAGCACCAGAAGGTCTATTTTTTCCTTCTTGACGATTGGGATGGCTTCTTCGGCGCTTCCCGCTGTCATCACGTTTTGAAATCCTTCTTTATCGAGAACGCGTTTGACCATATCTACAATGGCATTCTCATCATCTACGATCAAAATTGAAGCTTTTTCCACTTCCCACTTTCCTCTCTTTCTGTCTTTTTTTCATCATATCATTATATGGTGGAGAATTGGAAAGAAAAACGAGAACCGCGCATCAGCCAAGTTTTTCCGAAAACGAGAAAAAATCAGTTGAAATCAGTTTTCTTCCATATATTCTATAATAAATTCCCAAAACCCCGGGACCTCCTGACAAAGCAGCATGTCCGCCTTTTCAAATATTTTGATTTTCAGCTCCTGTTCCAAATCTTCTCTTTCCTGAAAGGATGTATTCCTCAATTTCTTTTTAATCATCGGTGAAAATCCTGCGATCAGTCTTTCTATTTCTTCTGCATCTGTTTTGTTGTTATGGTTCTCATGCAACCGGCTCACAGCTTATTTCTCCCCCTTTTCTAGCGCCGCCATCTGTTTTCTGATATTCTCCAGCCCTTTCTTATGAATATTCGAGATGTTTTGGCGGGATTCTCCCAATGAGTCGGCGATTTCTTGCATGGCAGCCCCATGAACATAAATTTTTGTTAATACGCTTTTTTGTTTTTCAGTCAGCCCCTGAATGGCCTGATAAAGATTTTGATCTTGAATATGCTGGCCTAAATCCTCTTCAAGATTCAAAAATTCCTCATAGGCATCATTTCCCCCTTGTACTGGCAGCCGCTCCCCAGCCTCAGGATGGTCGACAGTCAGCGGATAACGGTTTTGATTTTTTCGAATGCGTTTGTCAAAGTCGATCGAAAAGATGCGGATCATAGAATTCATATATTTGATAATACGAATTTCTTTGTAAAATTGCTTGAACTTTGCGTCGAGCGATTCCGCATCCTTCTCATTGGAATTTTCCATTACATTTTTAAACAAGCGATAATGCTGTGGATTGCTCAAAAAATGCTTTACAATGGGGTGTTTCATGATTTCCTTACATTTTGACCGTAACAGAATTTGATAGTCCATAAAACCGCCTCCTATTTAAATTAAATGAAAGAAAGCAAAAAAAAGTAAACTACTACTATCAGCCTAAGGGCATCACCCGCTGAAAATTTTTAATAGGGTTTACGATTTCAATTGTTTTTTTCACTTATATAAATGACTGCATAAAAAGCAGGGAGGTGTTTAAAAATGGATCAGGTTTTTGCAGAAGAGGCGGTGAGGCAGATCGGCAATGTCGGCTTTCCGGCATTAATCGCCATCTATCTCCTCACCCGTTTTGAGAAGAAATTCGATCAGCTTCTTGAATTGATGACAGACCTGAAAGAACAACAATTTAAAAAATAATGATTCATCAGGTTGACGTACCGTCCGTTTTTTTCACTTAACATAACAGAGGGAAAACGAAGGGCCTTTCACATTCTCTTTGTAACGACAAATATCAAATCACATTTGAGAGGAGAACAAAACATGAAAAACGAAAAAAACATCCCGCAGCCAATCAGAGGAGAAAAAGGGGCAACAGTAAAAATTCCGCGCAACATAGAGCGTGACCGCCAAAATCCGGATATGCTTGTACCGCCGGAAACGGATCACGGAACAGTTGAAAACCTGAAATTCTCTTTCTCAGATACACATAACCGTTTAGAAAAAGGCGGTTATGCGCGTGAAGTAACAGTTCGGGAACTTCCGGTCTCCGATAACATCGCTTCTGTTAATATGCGGCTGAAGCCGGGGGCCATTCGCGAACTTCACTGGCATAAAGAAGCCGAGTGGGCTTATGTCATCTATGGATCAGCCCGTATTACGCTTGTTGATGAAAAAGGCCGCAGCTTTATTGATGATGTGGGCGAAGGAGATTTATGGTACTTCCCATCAGGCCTGCCGCATTCTATTCAAGCATTGGATGAAGGCTGCGAGTTTTTGTTAGTCTTCGATAACGGCGGGTTCTCTGAGAACAGTACATTCCAGCTGACAGATTGGCTCGCGCACACACCGCAAGATGTCGTGGCAGCGAATTTCGGCCTTACGGAAAAGAATATTGCCAACCTTCCGTCTAAAGAAAAATATATTTTTGAGACAGCCTTACCCGGCTCCCTTGAGAATGACCAGGTTGAAGGTCCGAATGGCGAGGTTCCTCACCCATTCAGCTACCGTCTTCTTGAGCAGGAACCGATTACCACTGATGGAGGAAAAGTGTGGATTGCCGATTCTTCAAACTTTACAGTTTCTAAAACCATTGCCTCTGCCCTTGTTGAAGTAGAGCCGGGCGGAATGCGGGAAATGCATTGGCACCCAAACACAGACGAATGGCAGTATTTCATCTCAGGCCAGGCAAAAATGACGGTATTCGCTTCGGACGGTCATGCCAGAACCTTTAACTATCAAGCAGGCGACGTCGGTTATGTTCCTTTTGCCATGGGACATTACGTGCAAAATACAGGGGACGAGCCTTTGGTCTTTTTAGAAATTTTCAAAGATGATCATTATGCAGATGTTTCTTTAAACCAATGGCTTGCCATGCTGCCTGAGACATTTGTTCAGAATCATGTCAATTTAGGAAAAGAGTTTACAGATGCACTCCAAAAAGAGAAGCATCCGGTTATCAAAATAGACCAAAACAAATAAAGGGTCACAAGAGCCTGAGGCTTGCAGAGAAATCAGCAGCGTTTCTCTGCAAGTTTTTTCTGTTGGAGAGGGGGAAACCAATGATGAAACTGACACATTTCATCCAATATGCAGTGGCGGCGGCCGCTGTATTTACAGGCTATTTTTTAGGTATTTTTATTGTCTTTCATCTGACCGACGCAAATTATGAATCGATCTTTTATGTGCTTCTGTTTGCCGCCATATTTTTGGGACTCAGCCTATGCATTGAGCCATTTGAGCTCTTAATGATACATAGCTTCAAAAGCTTCAAACTGCATAAAAATCATTTGTTTTTTTTAGCCGGCTGTGTTCAGGTGTTATTTTTATGGATGACCGTCTACACAGCAGATGAATTCATTAAGGGGATCTGGCTGTCCACAACAGAGGAGTTTATCATCGCCGGGGTGTTTTTTGCTTTTGATGCATGCTTTTACAAAAAGAAAGCTTTTGCGTGAATGGGGCTTTAAGTAAAAAAAGACCTTCGGGGACGAAGGTCTTTTCATTATTTTACAAACAATCGCTTCTAAGACATGTCACTTTCCTATTCATACCGGAGTGCGTCTACAGGCTGAAGCTTTGAGGCCTTGATAGACGGCAGCAGTCCGAATATGATGCCGACCGCCATCGAGAAAATGAGCGCGCCGGCCACGGCAGGAACTGAAACGATAAAAGGCATTGGGTAAAATACCGTTATCAGTTTGGCAATGCCGCATCCAGCAAGAACGCCGAGAATTCCGCCAAGGCTGGTCAGCACTACCGCTTCGGTTAAAAATTGAAATAAAATGACACGGCGTTTCGCTCCGAGGGCTTTTTTAATGCCGATTTCACGTGTGCGTTCTGTCACAGAAACAAGCATAATATTCATCACGCCGATGCCGCCGACCAATAGAGAGATGCTGGCGATGCCGCCAAGCAATAGAGCAAAGGCCTGATTGAAAGATTCCATTTCCTCTGCAATCTCCTGTAAATTTGTCACGCTGTATTCTGCTTTTTCCAATTCAGCTTCCGGCAGGCTTGCATTAAGCAAATCGGCAGCCATCATACCGGCTTCTTGAATATGGTCAGATGAATCAGCCTGTACGGCAATCTGCGTCGGAGCGTCAAAACCTTCAATGAGCGGCCATACTCCTTTAGGGAGATAAAAAATCGGATTTCCGTACTCCCCGTAATACACGCTTTCGTCCTGCTTTTTTTCAGTAAAGATTGCGGCGACGCGGAATGGCATACCATTAATCTCCACTTTTTTATTAATCGCGTCTCCGTCGGGAAACAGCTCGTCTCTTGCATCTTCATTGATCATGACAACCTGATGCTTGCTCCCAAGCTCCTTGTCAGTCAGTGCTTTTCCTTCTGTGATACGGATCGGAAACATATTGAAATAGTCCTGATCCACACCATACACCTGCGGGTAAGCGGAATTCGTTAAATGAAAGGCTGTGACGCCTTCTGCCAAGTGATACAATGAAACTCCTTTTACCATCGGATCTGATGTAATAGACTCAATGGTTTCATCAGATATCGGGGGAGCCGTTGTGTAAGAAAGCTCATGAAAGCCTTCCTCTTCTCCGCCGTTCTGCTGATACACCACATTAATCGAGTTGTTTCCCATCCCGATCATGCTTTGCTTGAGCTGCTCACTTTGCCCTTTAATCATAGAAACTATCGCGATAATCGCCGCGATTCCGATAATGACCCCAAGCATCGTTAAAATTGACCGCAGTTTATGTGAGAGAATGGATTGAAAGGAGATACGTATATTTTCAAGCATGGTTCACATCCCCTTTCTCATCTAAAACCAGCTCGCCGTCCCTGATAAAGACCGTTCTGTCCGCTTTTCTGGCAACATCCGGATCGTGTGTGATCATAATAATCGTCGTGCCTTCTTCATTTAATTGTGAAAATAAGGACAGAATTTGCTCGCTCGATTTGGTATCAAGCGCTCCGGTCGGTTCATCCGCCAAGATAAAACGCGGCTGATTGACAAGAGCCCTGGCAATGGCCACACGCTGCTTTTGACCGCCTGACAGCTTCGTCGGCTTATAAGCTACTCTGTCTTTTAAACCGACCTTTTCCAGCGCGTCATACGCTCTTTGTCTTCTTTCTTTTTTCTTTATCTTGTTATAAATCATAGGAAGTTCGACATTTTGCAGCGCCGTCAGCCGGGGCAGAAGATGGAAGGTCTGAAATACAAAACCGATTGATTGGTTGCGGATGTCGGCTAAGGCGCCATCTTTTCCCCTCAGCACATCCATCTGTTCAAGCTTATAGCTGCCGGATGTCGGCCTGTCCAAACAGCCTAAGATATTCATTAAAGTTGATTTCCCCGAACCAGAAGGTCCCATGATCGCGATAAATTCCCCGGCTTCGACTGTCAGATTAATATTTTTTAAGATCGGGACCTCTTCTTTTCCCAGCTTGTACGATTTATAAATATTATTCAGTGTCAGCATCGACTGTAACCTGCTCCCCTTCCCTAATTGGAAGATCCGGGTAGATCACATAATCTTCCGGTGTCAGGCCGCTCTTAATTTCAACCATGTCATTCTCGTCCGGCTCCCCGATTTCCACGGTTTGTTTCACAGCCTTCTGCTCTTCATCAGTCTTCCAGACATACGGCTCGCCATCGTCCTGCACGATCATATCGGAAGGGAGCTTAACGCTGTCTGAATTCGTGTCGTCTCCGAGTACATCAATGTTGACATGGTAGCCGACCTCAAGCCCCTTATGACTGTCAAGCAATATCGTAAATGGATAGTTTGAAGACTGAGGATTCATTTCCTCTTCGCCATAGCTTTCCGCCTGTCCGTCCTCTTCAGTGCCTGCCGGGAGTTTGCCAATGTCAGTGATTTTGCCTGTCCATTCGCCTTCCCCGCCTGTTTTCAGCGTAATTTTTACTTTGCTGCCTTTTTTGATCGTGTCCATTAACAGCTCGTTGACTTGGCTTTTAACGAGATAGGCGCCTGTAGACACTATTTGAATATACGGCCCTGATGCCTGATCGCCGCTCGCTCCGTCAGCTATGTCCTGATTAACGGTTTGCACGATTCCGTCATGTTTACTCGTGATGACGTTTGCTCCTTTGCTTTTTGTCAGATTCGCAAGCTCTTTTTGATGCTGCTTCAGTTCAAGATTGCTTGTCTTCAGATCAAATCTTGCTTGATCAAGCTCATCTTCCAGCTGTGATTTTTCTTCTTTGCCAGCTTTTTTTAATTTTTTCTCTGTATCGGCAATTGTTTTTTCTAAACGGTTAATTTGGAGATTGGCCATTTCTATGTCCAGATTGCTTTGCTCGACCTCGTCTGAATTGTCCGCTGTGTCATATTCAAACAGCTTGTCACCTTTTTTTACTTTGTCGCCTTCTTTTACATATGTTTTTTTAATGCTGCCTTTCTCTGAGTCTATGTATACTTTCTGCTGTTTTTCCGGTTCAACTTTTCCAGAAAACGAATTAGCCGAAGCCGTTTCTTCACCCATGAAAATGGAAACTGATTGAGCGTACGGTTCTTCAGCCCCTCCCACTGATTTTGCATGTGTAAAGAAGTAAACCGCTCCGAAGCCGACACCCGCCAGCACCAACACACCCGCAAATATCAGACTGAATATCAGCCATTTTTTCTTTTTGGACACTCTTATCTCCTCTTTCCGTTCACTCTGTAATATTTTTGAAACATTCTAACCAATATTATCTATTATTTCTATATAGCTTGCAATCTTTTTCTAAAAATCGTATTTTTCTGCATGAAAATACAAAAATCCCGGTCATGGACCGGGATTTTCTTTATACATGTTCAATCACTTTATCATGTTGGATCAAATCATACGTCAAACAAATCGGTTTGTTCGTGCGCGGGTCATTCACAATTTCCGCGTCTATCTGAAACACCTGTTTCAAAACGTCCGGGGTCATAACCTCTTCTGCCGTTCCTTCCTTTATGACCTTTCCTTTTTTAAGGGCAATCATATAGTGGGAAAAGCGCGCGGCATGGTTGAGATCATGAATGACCATTAAGATCGTCCGGCCCTGCTGTTTGTTCAGCTTTTCAAGAAGCTGCAAGATCTCCAGCTGATGGGCGAGATCCAAATATGTCGTAGGTTCGTCAAGCAAAAGCAGTTCGGTTCCTTGGGCAAGCGCCATGGCGATCCACACGCGCTGGCGCTGCCCGCCTGACAGAGCTTCAATCGGCCGCTCATGATATTCAGCCATTCCCGTCTCCTCAAGCGCCTGCTTGATAATGCGGCGGTCTTCGGCTTGTATTCGCCCAAATCCTGATTGGTGCGGAAATCTTCCGTATGAAACCAATTCATATACGGTTAAACCGCTCGGCGCTTCCGGTGTCTGCGGAAGAATCGCCATATCCTTCGCTATATCCTTTGTCGACATCTGATGTATGCCGTTCCCGTTTAAATAAACAGCACCTGTTTTTGAACGCAGGATTCTCGACATCGTTTTTAATATGGTTGACTTGCCGCAGCCGTTCGGACCGATCAAGGTGGTAATTTTCCCTTTAGGAATTGATATATTCAAATCTTCTACAATCAGCCGGTCGCCATAACCGATTCCGAGCTGTTCTGTTGATAGTGAATCCATCTCTTAGTATCCCCCTTCTCTAATTCGTTTTCATCAGCAAATAAATAAAATACGGAGCGCCTAAAATAGAAATAACAAGCCCGACTGGAATTTCCGAAGGAGCTAATACATTTCTCGCCAATGTGTCAGCGAAAAGAAACAGCAATGCGCCGATAAGGGCGGAAACCGGGATGAGCGTCTGATGGCGCGGGCCGGTAAGCCGTCTGGCCACATGCGGCGCAATCAGCCCGAGAAATGCAATGCCGCCGGCAGCCGCAACACATGAACCTGCAAGCGCCACCGCCGCCACAAGCAGGATGCGCCGTTCCTTTTCCACCGCTGTTCCCAGACCTGTCGCCAATTGATCGCCTAAATGTAAAATGTTCAAGTACCGGGCTTTATATAAAGTAAAGGGTAAGAGAATGAATATCCATGGCAAGACAGCCCAAATCATTTTCCAATTCGCCCCCCAAATAGAGCCGGAAATCCAAATGGTTGCCTGCATGAAATCTTGCGGGTCCATTTTAAGCTGAAAAATAAGCAGAATCGCATTAAAACCCGCATTCACTCCAATTCCGACTAAAATCAGCCGAATCGGAGTCACGCCTTTCTTCCATGCCAAAGCGTAGATGAGAAAAGCGGCGAGAAGTGAACCGGCCAGCGCACTGAACGGTAAAATTAACGTGCCTAAAAAGCTTAAATCTGCCGTTGACCCTTGAAAAAAATAAATAAAGAGAACGACGGCAAGCGCGGCGCCCGCATTAATGCCAAGAATGCCGGGTTCCGCCAAATTATTTTGGGACACACTTTGCAAAATGGCTCCAGACACCGCTATCCCGGCGCCGACAAGCAAGGAAAGAATAATCCTTGGCAGTCTGAATTCAAACAGCACGAGCCCGTCACGGGCAGTGCCTTGTCCAAAAAATACTTGCAGTGTTTCCAGAGGGGCTATCCTGATTACACCCAGATTCAGACTGATAAAAAAGATCACTAATATAAGAAGGAACGTAACCGCCATGACAATGAACGGCTTTTTCGTTTTGTTTTCCATCACAGCCCTCTCCTTTCACGTCGTGCCAAATAAAAGAAAAAGGGAACTCCGATGAGCGCTGTCAGCGCCCCGACCGGTGTTTCAAAAGGAGCATTTACAAGTCTCGCGGCAATATCTCCATACACTAGCAAAATTGCCCCCAGGACAGCCGAGCAGGGAATGATCCATCGATAATCAACACCGACCAAAAACCGTGTGACATGGGGAATGATAAGTCCGATAAACGCGATGGTCCCGGAAATAGAAACAGCCGCCCCCGTCAAGAGTACGACGACAAGCATTCCAATCAGCTTCACCGCTGAAGTATACTGTCCAAGCCCTTTCGCAAGATCCTCACCGAGGCTTAATACCGTGACGGAACGGGCAATGATTAAGGCGAACGTCAGCCCGACAGCCCCCGCAATGAGCAGCAGCTGAACCCCCTGCCATTTAACTCCCGCTACCCCTCCTGCATACCAAAAACTTATATCCTGAGCCACATCAAAGCGAATCGCAAGCGCTGTTGAAATACCAGTGAAAAAATAGGTGACAGCCGTACCGGCGAGCGCAAGCTTTACCGGCGTCAGCCCGCCCTTGGAAAACATGCCTATGCCAAATACCGTGGAAGCTCCCAAACCGGCTCCCGCAAAGGACCAAATGATGAGGCCCATCGCTGAAATACCGGGAAAAAAGGCGAACGCGATTGAAACCGCAAAGGCAGAACCTGATGTAACGCCCATGATTGAAGGCTCCGCCAAGGGGTTTCTTGTCATCCCCTGCATAATGGCCCCGGATACAGCCAAAAAAGCGCCAACCAGCGCGGCCGCAGCTGTCCTTGGCAGCCTTAGTTCCTGTATGATCTGATGAGACGTATTGTCAGGCTGAAAATGAAAGACCGCGTCCCACACTGTTCCCAGGTGTATATTTGCTGCGCCGACTGATATTGATAAAGCGGCGCCGAACAATAAAAGAATGATTCCCGCTATTAATAGAAGGAACGCCCCAAACGGCCGGGACTTCCATTCGATTTCTTCTGAGGAATCATGCGTGCTTATAGTCTGTTTATTTTTTATTACACCCAACGTCCGTTCTTCCTTTCTTATTCATGATAATGAGAATTATTATCAATAACTGTATCAGTATATCATTTTTTTCTTCATAGGTAATAGAGTCTTTTCTATATGAAATAATGAATTTCAAAAAAATCGTGCTTATCGGCAAAAGCGGTGGTATAATCACGTTGATAATGATTCTCTTTATCATTCAAAAAACGTACGAAAGAAGGAATACGTTATGACCTATACATGCAAAAAAATCGGAGCTGCGTTTTTTGCTCTGTTTCTTATTACGGCTTTGGCAGCCTGCGGAAATGCATCAGACAGTAAAGGTTCCTCATCTTCCAGCTCTAAAAAGGAAGAAACCATTACATACAAAGCAGAAAACGGAAATATTAAGATTCCGAAACATCCAAAAAGGGTTGTCGTAATGGCGGACGGCTATTATGGCTATTTTAAAACACTTGGCATTAATGTGGTCGGAGCTCCTGAAAATGTTTTCAAAAACCCGTATTACAAAGGGAAAACCGACGGTGTAACAAACATTGGCGACGGAACCTCAGTTGAAAAAGTCGTCGATTTAGACCCTGACTTGATTATCGTATGGACTACACAAGGCGCCGACATCGAAAAGCTTGAAAAAATCGCGCCGACTGTCGCCCTCAAATATGATTCACTAAACAATAAAGAACGTCTGAAAGATTTCGCCAAGATGACCGGCACTGAAGATAAGGCGGATAAGTGGCTCGCGAAATGGGATAAAAAAGTTGCAGCGGCAAAAACAAAGGTACAAAAAGCAGTTGGCGATAAAACCGTGTCCATAATGCAAACGAACGGAAAAGCGATCTATGTATTCGGTGATAAATTCGGCCGAGGCGGCAGCATTGTTTACGATGAGCTTGGGCTGAACGCCACAAAGCTGACAAAAGAAAAAGCGATTGATGAAGGCCCCGGTTATACCAGTATTTCTTTAGAAAAAATACCTGACTTTGCAGGAGATTATATTTTTATGGGCCCATGGCAATCAGGCGGGGATGACGGCGGCGTGTTTGACAGCGCACTTTGGAAGAACCTTGATGCCGTCAAAAAAGATCATGTCTACAAAATTGATCCGATCGGTTTTTATTTTTCTGATCCGATTTCATTAGAAGGACAGCTGGCATTTATTACAGAAAGCTTAACGAAATAACACAGCAGGGCCGCGTGAACCGCGGCCCTTTTCTATTGAATGGAGCGAAACATTTTTGAATTACATAACCTCTTTTATATCCCAATTTATGTTCATCAGCACACTCATTGCTGTCAGTTATTTCGGCGGTCCATATTTGAGGGGACCGTTTACTAACGTTCAAATAAAAGCAATTATACTGGCTGCTTTTATCATGGTGCTTATGTTCAGCCTGATGAATCGGTTAAATAAGCGTTGCAGGCCGATTCGTTTCGTGAATAAGATTTTTATTACGTTAGCGGCCATTATGGCGGCTTCCCTTTTGATAGGATTATTAACAAGAGAGGTCATTTTTTAATCATCAAAAAGACGCCTGACACGAATGTCAGGCGTCTTTTATTATACTTATTTTTCCTTCTTGAATTTCTTAGAAACAAACGGATAAATCACGAGACCGACAAAGAATAGTCCGATTCCGAGAATAAATGTGGTTAAATCCGCTGTTCCGGTCACAATAACAAACAGGGAATACACGCAAGCAAGAAGCGCAATAACTCCGTCTCTCACTCTGGAGCCCTTCAGCTCATTATACGTTTCGCCTTTCCATACGAGCTTAAAGCTGTAGATCGCCGAAACGAGGTACGGAATTAAGTACGCCAAAGTGGCCGCCGTTGTTAAAAAGGTAAATGCGTCGCTGATCGTCCGTGATATGACGGAAAAAATAAAGACCTGTGACATGACATTTGTGATAATCAAAGCATTTACCGGGCTTCCCTTTTTATTTGTTTTAGCAAAAAACGCCGGGAAGTCTCCTGCTTTTGCCGCTTGGTACGGCACCTCTGAGCCGAGCAAAATCCAACCGAGCATCGTACCGAACAAGCAAAGTATCGCAAGCAGCGCCATAATGACGCTTCCCGCGTTTCCGACGATCGCGTAAAGCACATCGACAAACGGTTTTTCTGACCCGACGAGCTTCTCATGCGGAAGCACACCCATCGTAATCATCGTCACAATAATATAAATGCCCAGTGCAATAAGCAATCCGGTAATTGTCGCCCGCTTTACATCCCGCTGCGAGGATGCGCGGCCTGACAGAATGACGGCAGATTCAATGCCGACAAAGGCCCATAAAGTAGATATGGCCGCGTTATGAACCTGGCCGCCAAGCCCGATGCTTGTGCCGTTCTCGCCTTGAATCGGAAAATAAAAGTGACCAAACAACGCCGTTTGAAACACGAATAATCCTGCAACAATAAAAAAGACAAATCCTAAAACTTTTGAAAACGTCGTGATAAAATTCAGTTTGCTTGCTCCGTTTATGCTTGATACAAGAATCGCATGTGTTCCCCAAAGAAGTACCGTGCACACGCCAAACGTCAAAATCTGCCCGAGGGTAACCTCCTGGCTGCCCAGCGCAAACAGCACGCGTTTATCCACTAATATCGGGAAAAACGATGTTAAATAACCGGCAAGGCTCGTAATGATCGCCACATTGCTGATCCAGCTTGCCACCCAGTAACCCCACACCATTGTGAATCCGGCGGCATTGCCTTTCTTTCGGTCCTGAAACAGCGCTCTCGCATAGCTTTGCGGTCCTGCTTTCAGCTCAGGCTTGCGAATCGATAAGTGGCCGAAGACGAGAGCGATCATAAGAACGCCGGCTCCCGTTAACAGCCACGCTGATATCGCACCGAGCGGACTCGCAATTTCCGCGAGCGTGCTTGGCAAAGAAAAGATGCCTGATCCGACCATATTTCCAACGACAAACGCCGTTAATAACCAAAAACCCCATTTTTTTGTCTGTTCCATTCCAGTACCTCCAACATTCTTGTAAATACGGACAGAACCCGAGATCATTTTAAAATACAAAAAAAGCCTGAACAAAAGTCCATGCTTAAAGAAACACACACCCTTGATCTCCGGATAGCCCTCCGCGAAAAAGCACGCGGCAGTCCTGCACTTATTCAGATACAGTCCCAGCATGAAGAAGGATCGGCTTTCTTCACACTTCGGCGCTGATGCCTTTTACACATGTTTAACAGCTCCCTGTCAGCCTGGCATGTGTGACTTATCATCCGCGCAACCTCTACCTCACTGAGAAAGAGTGAGGATTTATATATTCATTTACTCAAGAAGGTTATCAGAGAAAGGAAGATCTGTCAAAGGGAACAGATGGAAAAAACGGATAGAGCCAAGCCCTATCCGCTTTTTGATTATCGGTTGTTTTTCTTTTTTTGTACCGCTTCTTGAAGCGGATCATCTTTAAGGGCAGAACCGGCATCGTCAAGCGCGCCTTGGATGACGTTTTTTTCTTTGTCGTCACGTTTGCCTTTATCTTTATTAAAGAAAGCCAAAAGTATCACCTCTTTAAGAAAAATGGGTACACTTTTAATGTGGCTTTTTTCTTAAATAATATACAAATTGTCTTGCATTTACAGCATCGTCTGTTCCTTCATTCTGTTGAAAAAAACAAGGAACTGTTCCAATTCTTCAGCTGAAAAGTCCTTAAACAATTGACTGTATGTCACTTGAAATTGGTCATTTAATTTTTGATAAATCTCCATCCCTTTATCAGTCATAGATAAACGGACAACACGGCGGTCCCCTTGATCCCGTTCCCGTTTGATATATTGCCCTTCGATTAAACGGTTTATCGCTATCGTTGCCGCTCCTGAAGTTAAATCAAGCCGCTTTCGCAGTTCAGAAACGGTCGATGCTTCCCCTTTATCGAGCAGACTTAACATATACATTTGAGTGGGCGTAATCGTCCGCTCTGTCTGAAACAGTTTTTTTCTTACTGCCCGATTCACTTCAAATTGTGTATGAATGATGTCTTTCATAATGCCTTGTTTACCTTTATCCATGTCTTAGCACCTTTGTTGTGTCGTATCTTTACCATAAAGCAATTATAGGGTGATTTTTTCCATTGAAGCAAATGATATGCTTTTATCGTGACAAAGTTCTGTTGCTCAAACAGGCATTCTCTTGATATATTTGTAATTCAGAGATTTTTGGCAAAAGATAAAAAGGAGAAGCGAGAAATGACAGGGAAAACACACATCATGGGAGGCATCGCTTCTTGTACGGCTATTGCTTATTATTACGGTTATGATCCTGTTCTTATGGCAGCCTCCGGAGCATTTGGGGCATTGGTGCCGGACATATGCCATACAAGAAGCAAAATCGGGAGAAAATTTCCTTTATTATCAAAGATCATCAGCTCAGTATTCGGGCACCGCACGTTTACACACAGCCTGCTGTTTATGCTGATTATGTTTTTTATCATCACTACATATATTCCGAACCAAAGTATTCAGGCCGGGTTAATGGTCGGAATGGCGAGCCACCTGCTGCTTGATGCGTGGACGGTTAACGGCATTAAGCTGTTGTTTCCGTCAACCATCCGCATTCGGCTTCCCTTTTATATGAGAACAGGCAGCTTTTCAGAGCAGCTTGTATTAGCGGGCTTGACGATTATTTCGTGCTATTACTTCTATGAGCTGTTCCACGGGCACATGGGAGCCGCTTTTTCATTGCCCGGCGCAACTTTTTTTAGTAGCTTTACATAAGGACACTTATTTTCGTGCCAATGCTTGAACGTGAGGAGCCATACATATGAAAGGAACCTTTTTTAAAAATCAGTGGTTTTTATGTTTATCCGTCTTGTTTATGTGGATAAAAACCTATTTGATTTATAAGCTTGGCTTTGATTTGCAGATTGACTCCTTTTTGCAGGAGATCATTTTGCTGATGAACCCGCTCAGCTTTATACTCCCATTGTTTGGGATCGGCTTGTTGCTGAAAGGGAACAAACAGCGGCTCTTTTTGCTCATTGCCAATTTGGTCCTAACAATTATTTTAATATCAAATACCATCTTTTATGGGTTTTATATTGATTTCATCACCATACCGGTTCTTTTCCAAGCCAGCAATATGGGAGATATGGGCAGCAGTGTGAAAGAGCTGTTCAATCCATTGTTTATCGCCCTGCTCTTGGATTTGGCGGTGCTGGCGTGGCTTGCAAGAACCCATAAAGGACCAGCCGAAAAAACCGCCTCCGGGACGATCAAAAAGTATTACGCGGTTTCGGCCGGAATGATTCTGTTCAATCTGGCTATTGCTGAAGCCGAACAGCCGAAGCTATTGACGCATTCCTTTGACAGGGAAGTGCTTGTGAAAAGCATCGGGCTGTTTCAATTTCATGTGTATGACACGATATCACAGACGGTAAATGTCAGCGCGAAAGCATTTGCTGATGAAGACAGCCTGTCAACGATTGAAAATTACACGAAAGCAGATTACAGCAAACCTGACAAAAACAAATTCGGGCTGGCGAAAGGCCGCAATGTCATTTTTGTGACACTCGAATCAACACAAAGCTTTGTTTTACATGAAAAAGTAAATGGAAAAGAGATTACCCCTTTCCTCAATAACCTGGTCAAGAAAAGTTACAACTTTGATCATTTTTACCAGCAAACCGAGCAGGGCAAGACGTCCGATTCAGAATTTATTGTCGGCAACTCATTGTACCCTTCTTTAAGCGGAGCTGTTTTTTTCACGAAAAGCGATAATACGTTCCAAACCATGTACAAATCATTAAAACAGCACCATTATTATACTTCCGTCTTTCACGCTAACCATAAGAGATTTTGGAACAGAGATGTGATGTACAAATCATTTGGAATTGACCGTTTTTTTGATGTGGATGAATTTACAGTCGCACCTGAAACATCAACCAATTGGGGATTGAAGGACAAGGAATTTTTAGAGCAATCCGCAAGTAAATTAAAAAACCTGCCGCAGCCCTATTACAGCAATTTCATTACATTGACCAATCATTTTCCGTTTGAAATTGATGACAAGGACAAACTGATTGACGAGTATGATTCAAGCAGCGACTTGTTAAACCGTTATGTGACGACAGTCCGTTATGAGGATGAGGCGTTAAAGCATTTTATCAGCAAGCTGAAAAAAGAAGGTCAGTATGAAAATTCAATGATCGTGTTTATGGGTGACCACTACGGAATTTCTGAAGCACATAACAAGGCGCTTGGCGAGTTTTTAGGGAAAGATGAGATCACACCGTACGACACGGTCCAGCTGCAGCGTGTTCCTTTCATTATTCACATTCCCGGCGTGACGGATCAACAGCCTGAAACCGTCTCTGATGTAGGGGGACAGATTGATGTCAGACCGACGCTTCTGCACCTCCTTGGCATTGAAACCAAAGGAGACATTCAGTTCGGAAACGATCTATTCTCAAATGACAGAACTCCATTCGCCGTGTTGAGAAACGGCAGCTTTATCACAAATGATTATATTTATACAAAAAACACGTGCTATCGCCAGAAAACCGGAGAACCTGCTGAAGACCAAAACGAATGTAAGCCCTTTGGCGAAAAAGCAAATCAAGAGCTGTCGCTTTCAGATAAAATTTTAAACGGCGACCTGCTGCGGTTTTATGAGCAATAAGAAAAATCCCTCTTTTGATAAAGGGGGATTTTTTAGGTTTCATATACTATTCTGCCGCTCATTTTCGTATCATATCCGTTTAGTTGTGAAAGATGCGATTTATATTCTTTTGAACTCAGGATGTCTGTTACAGTGTCGAGCAGCTTTTGATTTTTTTTCAGGATGACGATGTCGTACTGTTCCTCGATAAGCGGTATAAAGTCGGCGTTCCCTATATGGGCGGCATGCTGTGCGCCTACGCCCGCATCCGCCTGCCCCCTTGAGACTTGAGAGGCAACCGAAAAATGATCAGTCACAATATCGTTGTATCCCTTTACGCCAGACGGCTTTATACCAAGCACGCCAAGCTGTTCATCAAGCAGCACTCTTGCGCCTGAGCCCTTTTCTCTGTTGACGATCCGGATATCGGTTCTTTTCAGGTCTTCCCAGCCTTGAATGTTTTGCGGATTTCCCTTTTGAACATATATCCCTGCCTGGCGAATGACGGCATTGATCAAGCAGAATGGTTCGCCTGACAGAATGCGTTTCACATAAGGAATATTGTATTGCCCGGTTTCCGCATCGTATAAATGCAAGCTGACAATATCACATTGTCCCCGATACATTTCGATGAGGCTGTTTAAGCTCCCGCTGTATTTGCGAAGCGGCGTCTCTTTAATAGCCTTCTCCAAATGTTTGCTGAGCAAATCCATGGACACATCCTGCCCGCTGATAATGACTGTTTCTTTCTCGCCCGATTGCAGTGTATCTGACGTTTTTGGTTTTTCATGACGGGGCGCCTGTTGCGGCATCCTCATTTTTGATTTATACAGCTTCAAATCTTCTTCATCAACCCGCATTTGCCTTCCGACCCGATAAGCGGGGATCATGCCTTTTTTTATCAGATCATATACGGTAAGCTTTGAAACCTTCAGCAGGCCCGCGACTTCTTCGATTGTATAGGAAGAGACTTCGCTCATCGTTATCACACTCCACTGTTATTATACCTTTTTACATGTTTGAAAAAAACCACATAAGAAGACCTCAATACGTTATAATTAATGATAATTAGATATATATAATGATAAGGAGTGCAGTTATGAGAAGAAAGAACTTGATCTTAACAGCAACAGCCATGACCGTCTGTTTACTTGCCGCAGGGTGTTCATCCAATCAAACGTCAAAGGATGCCGACAAAGACGTCACCTTGACTATTTCAGCGGCTGCCAGTGCTCAGGATGCGTTAGAGGAAATCCAAAACAATTATGAAAAGACACACTCAAACATTACCATTCAAGACAATTACGGCTCTTCAGGGGCCTTGCAAAAACAAATTTCCCAAGGCGCAGAAGCCGACTTATTCTTCTCGGCGGCTGAGGATAAATTTCAAAAGCTTGTAGACGACGGTGATATCGCCAAAAAGGACAGCACGGACCTAGTCGGGAACGAAATTGTTCTTGTTGTGCCCAAAAACGGCGATTCTTCTGTGAAGCATTTCGAAGATCTCACAAAGTCAGACACAGAAAAAATCGCTCTCGGAACACCTGAGTCTGTTCCCGCTGGAGCCTACGCGAAGGAGTCACTGACAAAGCTGTCATTATGGGATAAAGTAAAAGACAAAATCGTATACGGAAAAGATGTGCGGCAAGTGCTCTCCTATGTGGAGACCGGAAATGTCGACGCAGGCATTGTCTATAAAACAGATGCGCTCGTCTCCAAAAAAGCGGAGATTGCCGATGAAGCAGATGCCGACACTCACAGCCCGATTGTCTATCCGCTGGGCATTGTAAAAGATACAAAGCATCGGAAAGAAGCAAAGGAATTTTACGAATATCTGCAAACGGATGAAGCGATGAAAGTGTTTGAGAAATATGGATTTACTGCCGAATAACATCACGGCTTCCGAGTTTTTCACGCCTGTTCTTCTGTCGTTTCAGGTCGCCGCGGCGGCAGGGATCGCCGTTATCATTCTTGGCACACTGGCAGGCGCATGGATGGCAAGGGCGCGTTTTTTTGGCAAAACCGTCGTCGAAACAATCTTTATGCTGCCGCTTGTTCTTCCGCCAACAGTCGTCGGTTTTATTTTGATTGTGATCTTCGGAAAACACAGCATAGCAGGACAAGCGATAGAATGGGTGTTTGACCGTCCCGTTATTTTCACATGGTGGGCCGCAGTCATCGCTTCGGCAATTGTCGCCTTTCCGCTTATGTACCAATCAGCGAAGACCGGCTTTGCTGACATCGACCCTGACATTCAAGGCGCCGCAAAAATAGACGGAGCCGGCAGGTGGCAGGTCTTCATGTACATTTCTGTTCCGCTCGCATTTAAATCACTGCTGTCCGGGAGCATTCTCAGTCTGGCCCGGGCACTTGGTGAATTCGGCGCCACGCTGATGTTTGCCGGAAACATTCCCGGTGTCACCCAAACTCTGCCGACTGCGATTTACGTAGCCATGGACTCAGGCAGCAACTCTCTCGCCTGGGCTTGGGTCATCTGCATTATCGTCATTTCTTTCATTATGTTATTTTTGATTCAATTAAAAAAATCAGCTTAAATTGTCATAAAGACCAGGGCCGTAACATTGCTCCGGTCTTTTTCTGTTTTTGCTTGACCCTCCCGTTACGTGATCATTTATCTTATATGTAACTTCAAAAAAGGGGTGTAATCATGACAGAATTTTATCCAATGCCTTTGTTTGTCAAATTGTCAGTAAGTGATATAGAACGTTCGCTTAGCTGGTATAAAGCTGTGCTTCACTTTGAATCGGTTTTTGAATTGACGGGTAATGACGGGAAAAAAGTGATGGCACATATTCGCGGCAAAAAGTATCAAGACATCTTATTGGAATCTGCACAAATGAATACAGACATCAATGGAAAAGGAGTTAAGTTAAACGTGACGACAGAAGATGTCGATTCGTTTTTTGAGAAAGCAAAAAGCGCAGAAGCAAAAATGATAGAAGGCCCTATTGACCGCCCATGGAACGCACGCGAGCTTGTGTTACAAGACCCTGACGGATATCTCATCACACTTTCCATGCAAATCGATAAGAACAAAACGATGGAAGAAATAACAGAACAAATCAACAATTAGCTATCAAGTTTGTATTGAACTAAAAAATCCCCTGCCTGCCGGCGGGGATTTTTGTTGCTTAGAAAAGAAGCTCGTCCGGATTCGGTCCGACACGTTCATCTTTATTCAGCGCATTGATCTTTTCAATATCTTCTTGAGATAATACAAAATCAAAGATATCTGCATTTTCTATAATGCGGTGTTCCTTAATTGATTTTGGAATTGTAATAACGTCTTGTTGTAAATCCCAGCGTAAAATAACTTGGGCAACGGACTTATTATGTTTCTCAGCAATTTGTTTCAGCACTTCATTATCTAACAGCTGGCCCTGCATAAGCGGAGACCACGCTTCAACCTGAATGCCTTGCTTTTTGCAATACTCTCTTAGTTCAACCTGTGTAAGACACGGGTGGAATTCAACCTGGTTCACCATCGGTTTGATTTCCGCATCTTTAAGCAGTTCTTCCAAATGATGAACTTGGAAGTTGCTTACGCCGATCGCGCGGACCTTGCCGTCTTTGTACAGCTTTTCCAGTGCGCGCCAAGTATCTTTATATTTATCCTTGCCAGGCCAATGGATCAAATATAAATCCAAGTAATCAAGTTCTAACCTTTCAAGGCTTTTTTCAAAAGCAGCAAGTGTCGTTTCATACCCTTGATCTTCGTTCCACACTTTAGATGTGATGAACAGCTCGTCTCTGGCAACGCCGGATTCTTTAATGCCCGCTCCGACACCTTCTTCGTTTTTGTAAATAGCAGCCGTATCAATACTGCGGTATCCGTTTTTGATTGCCGCTTTTACGGACTCCGTCGCTTCACTTCCGTTTTCCACTTTGAAAACACCAAGACCAAATCGCGGCATTTCCACTCCATTATGCAACTTTACAGTATCCTTTAAACTTGCAACCACTTTGAACAACCACCTTTTCTCTCGAATTCTAATTATCCCCTGTATTATCTCATATTCTTACCAACGGAAACCAATAATAAGCTTTGCTGCTTTGGTCTGCCTAAAAAATAGATTTTCCCTTGAATGAAGCAAAACGGTTAACCTTCTTCTGATGCAATAGCACTACGGAGGAAACAGCCACTTTTGCTTTCATGCAAAAAAATGGCGTATCCCCTCCTTTTTTCATAATATAAACGTACATTTTCTAGTAAAAGGTTATTAAGCCAGCAATAAATCTACTAATATTTTCTTATTTTTATAGAAATATGAATATAAAACAGCATAAGGGGTAAATGCAAACTGTACCCAAAAATTTTAAAGGAGGAAACACATGAAACGTTCTCGTATCCCTATGACCCTTATGCTTGGTGCCGCTTTGTCACTCGCTCCTATGTCTTTTGCTTCTGCTGAGGAAAACCCCGCGCCTAAGGCTTCACAACAATCGACGGCCGGTACAACGGCTGCCGAAGTCGGTTTAAATGTGAATGTTGATGTATTAGGAATCGCCAACCAAATTGCTGACTCCATTAAATCAGCTCAGAACCGGGACGGATTTGTGAAAAACTTAATGGAATCCTCTTTCTATGCGTCAGGCCAAAAGTATAATGTCATGGTGTTTAATCTAAGCCAAGAATATGAGGATCACTTTAATGGCGTCAAATTTTACGGATCAGCTGTTTATGACGGCATTACTTACGGAATCTGGGTATTTGAAGACGGAAGCTTTACTAACAAAGGGGACGGCGGCTGGATTAACTGGGCCTTCCGAGGCTGGTTTGACCGGAATGACAATACTGTCGAATTCCATCGCCCTTAACATACACAAAAAAGCTGGCGGTTAAGACTCATCGGTCTTATCCGCCAGCTTTTTTGTGTGTAAAAATTAATCTCCGCCCTCCAGCATCGCAGCTTCCACATCATTAATATACTGACGGAGCTGATGGGTGATATCGCGGGAAATTTCCCGTTCCTCAAAGAGTGTTTGGATTTCATTTCGTATGGCCTGCACAGCCTTCAATTTCACTTCAAGCTTTTGATTTTCGAAATGGGAATTCGATTTCTGCTCATGATGGCCCTGTTCCAATCTGAAAATCAAGTGATTGTAAAACGCGATCACAGAGTACGTCACTTCTTTATTTTCATCTGTCGTATGTTTTTTCAGGTTTTCTATTGCTGCTTTAGCTGTTTTCACTCTGGTTGACCGGATCAAGCCCTCTTCATTCAGAATCGACATTTCCGGTTTTTTAAGCTGTCCGAAAAAGATCCAATACAG
The DNA here is from genome assembly GCF_001584335.1 of Bacillus atrophaeus. Classification (GTDB taxonomy): domain Bacteria; phylum Bacillota; class Bacilli; order Bacillales; family Bacillaceae; genus Bacillus; species Bacillus atrophaeus. The sequence continues at coordinate 753,061 of NZ_LSBB01000001.1, read as the reverse complement.
AAGGCGTTTCAGCTTTGTTTTTGATAAACCTACCTTAAACGGATTGGCATAAAGCATTTCTAATTCATTGAATCTCTCCTGAAGGCTGTTCGCCGTTTCTTCAGGGATCTCTCCGCGGTCAAGCAGCCGCATCAGTTCTGCTTGTTCAGCCTTCACTCCGTAAGCGCGGAGTTTGCGTTCATATTTTTTCACACGGCTTTTGGTCGTGTATTGCTGAAAACGAAGATTTTTCATTTTCTCATTGTATTCGGCAATGACCGCTAAGGACGCTGTTTTGTTTGTATCGTTCAAGTCTTCTTTTATCGTATGAATGGCTGTTTTAATCAGCTTGCGTCTCGCTGTCATCAGCTTTTCATTCTCCTCTTTCACGTTCTCCTCTTCTTTATCAGACAGCATAGGCAGCACGATACTGGCAATGACAAGTGTGCACAAAATGACGCCGGCCGCTAAAAAGATAATTAAGTTTCGCTCAGGAAACGACGTACCGTCCGCCAGAAAGTAAGGAATCGAAAACGAACCCGCAAGCGTAACCGCTCCCCGTACGCCTGAAATAGAGATTAATAACGTTGAACGAAGGCCCGGTTTATAAATATTTTGGTCTTTATTAAAGAACCACTTGCCGTTCCAGAAGAACAGCACCCAAAGAAACCTGAGAAGCATCAATGTAAAGGTGATGACAAGAATATAACCGATCACCATCATATTATTAAATGCCGTATCGTTAAAAATAACAGATATAACATCAGGAATCTGCGTTCCAAGGATAACAAAGACCAGCCCGTTTAAAATAAATAGAATAATACTCCATGTACTTGATGATACAATTTGCAGTTTCACCATTGAAGATTCCAGACGGTCTTGTTCCACCGCATGGGTAATTCCGCCTGCCACGACTGCTAAAATGCCGGAAACACCGATTTCTTCAGCTGCCAGATAAATGACAAAGGGAGTCAAGATCTGAATCAGCATATGCATGGTGACGTCCTGCATCCCGAGACGGCGAAGGAAAAGCCGAAAGCGTATGATCAAAAAGGAGATGATCACACCGCTCAATAAACCACCGGCAGCGATGAGCACAAAGCTGAAGGCAGCTTCCGCTAATGAAAAAGTTCCCGTAACGGCTGCCGCAATCGCAAATTTAAAGGCGACAAGTCCCGATGCATCATTCATCAGCCCTTCTCCTTCAAGCAGGCGGAGAATTCCTTTTGGCATCTTCACTCTGCTTGATAAAGCACTTACCGCCACCACATCTGTAGGCGACAGAATGGCCGCAAGCCCAAATGCGGCAGGAAGCGGAATGCTCGGAATCATCCAATTAATCGTATACCCTCCGACAATTACGGTAGCGAACACGAGGCCGAGAGCCAGAAGTAAGATCGGCGCTCTTAAATTCCAAAGCTCCGCCCGCGGCGTTCTCTTTCCGTCGTTGAATAACAGCGGTGCGATAAACAGGACAAAAAATAATTCCGGATTTAAATCAAAATGGAGCCCCCGCGGATATGCAGCTGCTAAGATTCCAAGCGCCACCTGAATTAACGGCACCGGAATAAAAGGGATAAACCGATTCACGATATTTGAGATCGCAATAATGGTTAGTAGAACAAGGACAACTAAAAATATTTCCAAATGCACGACCTCCTCAATCTCTGCATGTTTAAATCATTCATTACAAATGATGGTTTTCCTGTGTCTTGATGTGCTTTGCAGGAGAAGATGAAGGCTTTGTTTTTCATCATAAATCCATACGATATGAGTTTCGTCCACACTAGTCTCTATATATATGTTACCCTTTTTTGCAGAAAATTTCTCATATTATGCTTACTGGGAAATTTTTTGCCTTTAGTAAAAAAATCCTTTTTTCGTCTGCCTTTACCCGTTCCTTATTAGAATGGCCTGATTCTGCCTTTTAAATGATAAAAAAAGAGACAGGCATGCCATCCTGTCTCTGATACACTTTATTCATGATGGAAATTCGTTCCGTCTGTCGTTGCTTTGATGACACCGGCGCGGATGACAAAGTCACCAAAGTGCTCCCCTTCATTCCGTTCTTTCGCGTAGCGGGAAAGAAGCACACTCAGTTCGCTTAAAATCTCTTCTTCACCGATATTTTCGCGGTACATTTTGCTTAGGCGGCTGCCGTCAAAGGCCGCGCCCAGATACATGTTGTATTTGCCAGGCGCTTTCCCGATAAACCCGATTTCGCCGAGTGCATGGCGCGCACAGCCGTTCGGGCACCCTGTCATACGAATCGTGATTTCTTCATCACGAAGGCCGTTTTCATTCACAATGTCTTCTATTTTATCAATAAGAACCGGCAAATATCTTTCCGCTTCCGCCATCGCCAGTCCGCATGTCGGCAGTGCGACACACGCCATAGAGCTGCGGCGTAATGCTGAATGCTGTCTTCCGTCTGTCAGCCCGTACTTTTCAATCAGGCTGCTGATGGCATCCTTATTCTGGCTTGTGACATTTGAAATAATCAAGTTTTGATTTGATGTCAGCCGGAATTCGCCGGTATGGACTTTTGCAATTTCACGTAATCCCGTCATGAGTTTGTAATCATCATAATCGGTAATACGGCCGCCTTCAACAAAGAGCGTAAAATGCCACTTGCCTTCTACACCTTTTACCCAGCCGTAGCGGTCGCCGTTATGGTCAAAATGAAAAGCCTTTGCTTCCGCCAAGCTCCAGCCGAGCCGGTTTTCCAGCTCCGCTTTGACCGTTTCCACTCCAAGACGGTCAACTGTATACTTAAATCTCGCGTTTTTTCGGACGGAACGGTTTCCGTAATCACGCTGAATCGTAATCACTTTCTCTGCTACATCATACATTTGCTCAGGTTTGCAGAATCCGATGACCTTCGCCAGCTGCGGGTATGTCGCTTGGTCACCATGCGTCATACCCATGCCCCCGCCGATTGCCACGTTAAAACCGATAAGCTTGCCTTCCTCCACAATCGCAATGAAGCCGAGGTCTTGTGAGAAAACATCAACATCATTGGATGGAGGAACAGCGATACCGATTTTAAATTTCCGCGGCAAGTAAAGAGGACCGTACATCGGCTCGACTTCTTCGGTTTCCGGAGTCCCGGCCACTCTTTCCTCATCCAGCCAAATCTCATGATATGCCCTAGTGCGCGGCAGAAGATCATCACTCAGCTTTTTGGACCATTCATACACTTCTGTATGGATCTCAGACTGATATGGATTTGAAGCGCACATGACGTTACGGTTCACGTCACCGCAAGCCGCAATCGTATCTAACAAAGCCGCATTAATCTCTTGAATTGTTTTTTTCATGTTCCATTTTAAAATGCCGTGCATTTGAAATGTCTCACGGGTTGTAAGCTTTAAGGTATTATTGCCGTATTTCTGGGACAAGTCGTCCATGACAAGCCATTGAGCCGGCGTCGAAACACCGCCCGGCATACGGACGCGCAGCATGAACTGATACGCCGGTTCAAGCTTTTGCTTTTGCCGTTCATTGCGGAGATCCCGGTCATCCTGCAAATAGCTTCCGTGGTGCTTCATCAAGCGGTTGTCGTCATCTGGGATTCCGGCGCTGATCCGGTCGAGCATCACTTCTTTGAGTGTGCCGCGCAAATAGTCGCTTTTTTCTTTAATGTCCTCAACATCACTCGGAGAGCCTTCCGGTGCTTTTAAAATGTTGTTCACCATGTTGAAAAAACTCCTTTCAAACCAAAATCAGTATACGTCACGCTGGTAACGTTTTTGCTGCTGCATATCCGCTAAGTATTCTTCCGCTTTTTCGCGGCTCATGCCGCCTTCTTTTTCGATAATATCAATCAGAGCCTGATGCACGTCATGCGCCATGTGCTTCTCATCTCCGCAAATGTAAACAGCCGCTCCTTCTTGAATCCACGCGAACATTTCTTTGCTGTGTTCAAGCATGCGGTGCTGCACATATACTTTTTCGTCCGTATCACGCGAGAATGCAACATCCATTTTCGTCAGCACGCCGTCCTTCAGCCACTTTTGCCATTCCGTCTGGTAAAGGAAATCCGTTACGAAATGCTGATCGCCGAAAAACATCCATGATTTCCCTTCCGCTCCCGCTTCTTCACGCTCCTGCATAAAAGAACGGAACGGCGCAATGCCTGTCCCCGGGCCAACCATAATGATCGGTGTTTCAGGGTTATCCGGCAGTTTAAAATTCTGGTTATGCTGAATGTAGATCGGCAATGTATCTCCCGGCTGAAGACGTTCCGCACACAAAATCGAGCAAACGCCTTTTCTTTCACGGCCGTGTGCATCATACCGGACAGCGCCGATTGTCAGATGCACTTCATCCGGATTCGCCGATAAGCTGCTCGCAATTGAATAAAGGCGGGCCGGCATTTTCCGGAGGATTGCGATAAATTCTTGCGCCGATACGCCCCACGGACCGAAATCGCGGACCAGGTCAAGCACATCGCGCCCTTCAAGATACGCCTTTGCTTTTTCTTCATTGCCCGGCGATAACAGTTCACGCAAATCCTCGTCAGCAGAAAGCTGCGCTGCCTGCTGGAGAAGCGGTTTGGTTAAAACGGTAATTTCAAAGTGAGAAATAAGCGCTTCTTTGAGCGGACGAACGTCTCCTTGTTTATTGACCGTCACCACTTCTTCCGGATCCCAGTTCATTTCCTCCAAAAGCATATCGACAAGAGCCGGATCATTTTCCGGATAAACGCCGAGGCTGTCCCCCGGTTCATATGTGAGGCCTGATCCTTCAAGCGACAGCTCAAGATGGCGTGTTTCTTTGTTTGAACCGCGTCCGTTCAAATTAATATTCTCGAGCACTTCTGCTCTGAACGGATTTGTTCGGGTATATGCCGACTCACCTGATTGAGGCGCCGCTGCCGGAGTTGGCTCAGCAATACCGCTTTGCGCTTCGCTCAAGCCGCCAAGGACCTCTTCAACCCATTCTGCCGCAGGCTCATCATAATCAAGATCACAGTCAACACGCGGAGAAAGCCGTGTGCCGCCGAGCTCTTCCAAACGGGCATCAAACTCTTTTCCCGTTTGGCAGAAAAACTCATAGGAGCTGTCTCCAAGCGCCAATACAGAAAAACGGAGATCATCAAGCTTCGGCGCCCGTCTGCCATGAAGAAACTCATGGAATGACAATGCATTATCCGGCGGGTCGCCCTCTCCATGTGTACTCACCACAATAAGAAGATTTTTTATTTTCTTTAAATTGTTCGGCTTAAAATCGCTCATGGACGAAACGTTTACTTGATAGCCGCGGCCTTCAAGCGTCTTGCCCGTATTTTCCGCAAGCCCCTGCGCGTTGCCCGTCTGTGATCCGTAAAGAATGGTCACTTCTTTTGAAATCGTCTGCGCCGTATCCCCGGCAGGAAGCGCCGCCGGCGCTTCCGCTGTTCCTTGGACAGAACCAGACTGGGCTGCGGCAAGATAACCGCTCAGCCAGATTTTTTGAGATTCGGTCAAGGTCGGCAGAAGGCGGTTAAGGAGCTCTGCCTGCTCCTGATTAAACGGACTGTTCATTACCTGAAGTTGCAACGAAATCCACCTCACAAAGAATATTAACTCATCGTACGTCATTTTTTTAAATAGTTGGTCTTTTTAAAAAAAGCTTCTTATTGAACTTTACCGGAAGATGAGAATTAAGTAAAATAGATAAACATGATGATAACGATTAAGATTACTAATGATAGACTGGAAATAATTTTATTCCTTTGAATGAATTGTTTCCAGTACACTTCTCCAATAAGCCGGGCTTAAAATGCTATTAAAAGACTCAGAATATCCTCACAAAAAAAAGAGAAGGTTCCCCTTCTCCCTCGGCATTATATTACTGTAATGTTCCAGGCACTCTTTTATTTGCCCTCATACAAATGAGATGGAACAGCCTGCAAAAACGGACTTGCTTCACCTAGATAAAATATCGTTACAGCGTGCATAGCGCGCGTGCAAGCAGTATATAACAGCCTGCGGTCGTACTCGGTTTTGTATTGTTCGCCTGATGCATTATAGACAATCACCGCGTCAAATTCGATTCCTTTTGCCAAATAAACCGGAATCAAACAGACTCCCTTTTGGAACGTTTGATTTTCTTTATCAATCAGCCGGATGTCCGTATACTTGCTGATCTCATTGTGCGCCTGTCTGCATTCCTGAACAGTTTTGCAAATAACCGCGATGGTTTCGTGCCCATTTTTCTTGAAGTGCTGTATCGTGTCTTTGATCTTTGCGTGCAGTTCTGCCCGTCCTTCCGTCTTTTGTAGGAGGGGCTTTTCTCCATTCCGGTTAAAAGGTTCAATTTCCGCCCCGTCGACGAGCAGCCCTTTTGTAAACTCAACGATCTGCCTTGTTGATCTGTAGGTTCTCATTAAACGGATATATTCTGCGGCATTTTCTTCAAAACAGGCATCCATACGCTGAGCGCCGTTCATTGCATGCGCGTAGATGGACTGATTGATATCGCCAAGAATGGTCATTCTTGCTGCGGGAAACAAGCTTCGCAAATACACAAGCTGAAACGCCGAATAATCTTGAGCTTCGTCGATAAACAAGTGTTTGATCTGTGTATTTTGTTTCCTGCCTTCAATACTATCCTGCATATATAGAAAAGGCGCCGCATCTTCATAATGCAGCAAGTGCTGCGCAAAACTCGCGCGAGTCAGCTTGCCAATCGCTTCCCACTGCCCAGTTGCGGCATTATCGCCCCAATCAGAAAACATCTGGAGATACAATTGTTTTACATCAATAAAAGCAAGCTGTTTAATCGCATGTTTAATCGGTTTGAACGCCTTCTTTACGATCATGGCCGCCAGCAGCTGCTGCTCTCTTTGATGATCGTTAAAGGTATGCTCGCTGAATTGCTCACGGGTTTGAAGCTTTTTATAGGCTTCTAAAAATTCTTCCTTGTCGAAAAGCTCGATGTCTTGAATAACCCAGTCTTTACGCCGTTCCTTCTTTTCCATCTTGCCGATTTCCAACAGCAGCCATTCCGCGGTCAGCTCCATACGGTTCGGGATGGAAATGCTTTGTTCCAGCGAATAAAAATAGGTTCGTATTTGCTCTTTTGTGATCAGCTTTTCTTCCCGGAAAACAACATTTTTGAATAAAATCCCTTCGGAAGAAAGCCAGTTGACATAACGGTCAATCAATCCTTGAAAAGCCAAGTCCGATTTAAACTGAATACCGGCCAGCCTTGTGGCAGCGATTTTCTCTTCTGTTTCTGACAGACAATATTCCAACTGCTCAAAAGGGCTTTCACATTGAAACTTCCTCCCAAGCCGATGCTCGATATACTCCTGAAACGTTGTCTGTTCCATGTTATCTTCTCCAAGCTCAGGCAGCACGGCGGACACATAGCTGTTAAACAAAAAGTTTGGGGAAAACAGCACAATTTGCCGGGCATCAATCACCCCGCGCCACCGATAGAGCAAATAGGCAACTCGCTGAAGCGCCGCGGATGTTTTTCCGCTTCCCGCAGCTCCCTGAACGATTAAATATTTGCTTGTTTCATTACGGATAATTTGATTTTGCTCTTTTTGAATTGTAGACACGATGTTTTTCATTTGGGTGTTCGAATGGCTGCTTAACACTTCTTGCAGCATCTCATCCCCGATTGTCATATCTGTGTTAAACATTGCCTTAAGCATGCCGTTTTTAATGATAAACTGGCGCTTCAGAACAATCTCTCCTTCTATCGTTTCACCCGGCACCTCGTACTCAGCTTTTCCTGGGGAATAATTATAGTAGAGACTTGAAATCGGCGCCCTCCAATCGTAGACGAGAAAGCGTTCCTCATTCTCATCCATGCATGAGGTCAAGCCAATGTATACTTGTTCCGGTTTCTGATCTCCTTGTTCAATAAAATCAACCCGCCCGAAATAAGGAGATGCCCTTAATTTTTTTATATTTTGAATCTGCCGATATATGTGCCGATGGCTCCGTTCCCTTTCAGACAGAATTTCAGCCTGCTGCTTGATGCTGGAAAACGTTTCGGCAGCTTCATGAGCGTCATCCATGTTAACGGTGACGTCCTCCCAGAAGTTTTTTCTGATGCCGATAATATCATGCTTTAACCCGCCGGCTGATGTTTCGAGCTTCTTCTGTTTTTTGTCCAGCTCTGTCAGTACAGCTTCGACTCTTGACTGCTCCTGTTCCCATTCCTTTTTCTCTTTTTCCATGAACGGCACCTCCGGAAAGTATTTGACAAGCGAAGACAAAATACGGTATAATTAAATTGGATATAAATTTAATATATACAAAAAAATACTAAATACAGTTTATCTTAACATATTTGCCCACCTGAGTTCAAGGTTTGGGTTATTTATAATGAAAAAAACCGATTCCTATTGGATATCGGTTTTTTGTATATTAGTTATTCACATAAAAGGAACGGTTTGGCAGCTTCCATTTAAACATATATGAACAGACGCGGCATGCCACCAGCATAATGAACAGCACGTATAGCCCGACCGAGTTTCCCATCCAGCCAAGACCGACAATTAAACCGCCCAGCGCCGCCCAAACGGCATAAATTTCTGCTTTCAGCACCATCGGCTTTCTTCCGGCAAGTAAATCGCGAACAATTCCGCCCCCGCTTCCCGTCAGTACAGCCGCGACAATGACCGCACTAAGCGGATGCCCCATTTTAACGGCATACAGCGCGCCCTGAATCGTGAAGGCAGCGAGGCCGATCGCATCTGATAAATTTCCCCATTTGTTCCAATGCTTCAGCAACAGTTTCGGAAACAAGAAAACAATCGTAATCGACGCTAAAGCGATTTGAAAGAATGCGCCCTGCTCCCATAAAGCCGAAACGGGCACTCCAATCAGCACATTGCGAATCGCGCCCCCTCCGAACGCTGTGACAATTCCCAATATATAAACTCCTAAAATATCATACTCTTCTTCCATCGCAACAATCGCGCCGCTGACCGCAAACGCAATGATACCAATTACACTGAGCAGTTCCCAAGCCATTCCTCTGACTCCCTTTATTTTTATGAAATTTTCTGACGACCTCTAGATTTTATAATCGCTTCGCTCTAAAATCAACCTCATTTACACAGAAAAAAAGATAAATTTAGAAAGATCAGATAATAATGCTGAAGCAGCCGGGACCATAGCTTATTTTTCGGCATCATTCCATTTTATAAACAGTCACATTGCCCTCTGGAAACTAAAAAAACCCAGAACATTTTTCCTGTTTTTAACTATAGAAGAAGGTATTTCATTATGTGCAGTGAATACATCTACTGTAAAAAAAAGGAGGAATTATGGATGAAGATGCGTTCAATTGCTTTTTCAGTTTTGCTTACAGCGGGTATTATTCCGGGTCTGACATCTGCGGGAAATCTTGAGGCCGGCCACGATCATCACCATCATGCGGAGAAGGCGAAAACAACCTATGCGGATTCGCTTCCGAAGGCAAAAGATTTTAAAGATTATAACGGAAAGGTTCAAATCGAACAAACAGTCGACACAAAGATTCTGGACGAAAACGGCAAGCAGGTCGGCAAAAAACGGTATAAAGCAAATGTTAGGGAAGACAAAGCTTCAACTAAAGCAGGCACCGGAAGACAAAAGGTGAGCGTACTCGCTGTAGCGGATGCTGAATACCGCGCAAAGTACAGTGACTGGCAGACAAGAATTGTCCAAATTATCGAACAGGCCGATGTGGCTTTTAACCGGGATCATGACATTGATTTTGTCGTGCAGGCCGTCCAGCCGTGGACTTCTTCCGGCTCAAACAGCTCTCAAATTCTCTCTAATCTCCAAAACAGCTTCAGGTCCCAAAACTATAAATTTGTTGCCGGTTTTACTGCAAAATCAAGTTTTGACGCAGGCGGCATTGCTTACGTATACAACGGAAAGCCGAGCGGTCCGGCATTCAGCGTCAACCTTGATCAAGGAACAGCGAATACGGCAAAAGCGGCCCAGCATGAGTTCTCCCATAACTTCGGACTTTCTCATGACGCACAAGGAAGCGGCATCCGCTGCATTATGAACTATGATTATTCTTATACCGTCGATACGTGGGACAGTGCCCACAACAGGCAGATTACAACAAACAAAGCTTGGTACCGTTAAAAAAAGCACCCGCTTATGCGGATGCTTTTTTCTATTGTTCAGATTTTTCTCCTTTGACAAAGCACATAAAAATGATGATGAGGATAAAGGCAATCAGCGCCAAAAAAGGAATTGTAATAAAACCGAACCAGTTAATATATTGGCCAGAGCAAGGCACACCGCTTACGCACGGCTTTATCCCGCTAAATCCCGGCACTTTTTGTTCCAGATAATGCATGATCGAAATACATGCTCCGATAATCGACATCGGAAGCACATATTTCTTTACGCGGACATCACCTTGAAACGTTGCGATCCCTAAAATAAGGACAAGCGGATACATGAGAATTCGCTGGTACCAGCACAGTTCACACGGGATGAACTTTTTAATTTCGCTGAAATACAGGCTGCCCAGCATGGCGATAAGAGCGACGACCCAGGAAGCATATAAAAATACAATTCTATTTTTCATGCTACTGCTTTCCTTTCAGCTCTTTTTCTATCGCTTTTTTAATCTCACCATAATCGGCAAAATTCTCAATGACTTTATCATTCACATAAATGGTTGGGGTCGCTTGAATGTTTAATTTATTATTTAGCTCAGAGTCCTTTTCCACTTCCGAAGAAAACGTTTCTTTATCGAGATTTTCCTTCAGCGTAGCAGGATTGACCTTCGTTGTACTCTTTGCGACATTTCCCAGTAACACAGGTGTTACCCACTCTTGCTCTGTATTCGGCTGTTCTTCAAACAGCTTTTCATGAAATGACCAGAAGGAGTCAGGATCTTCTTTCCATACTTCCTCTGACGCAAGAGCCGCCAGCCTTGACCCCTTACCGTGGAACATAACATTTACAAAAGAAAATTTCACATCGCCCTTGTCAATAAAGTCTTTCTGGATTTTTGGAAAAATGTCGTTGTTAAATACTTTGCAGGAAGGACATTTGTAATCTCCGAATTCCACTACCGTTACAGGCGCATCATTCTTGCCGAGCACAGGCTGTCCTTTAATGGACGGCTGACTCGAAACCGTTTCGCTGCTTTGCTGTGTACTATTGTTAATCAAAACGATCCCTGCCAATAACACAACGACGATAACCGTAAGGATAACCGCGAATTTCGCAGAAGACTGCTGTTTCTTTTTCACTCAGACACCTCATCGTTTAAAATTTAAAAAAGAAGCGGCTATGGCCGCTTCTTCATTTTACCAAGACAACCTGTTATAGAAAAGCCTGAAAAAATGAATACTCTCCGACAATTACTCATTTTTCAGTCTCATAATCCGCATAGCGTTCCCCACCGCAAGCAGCGTAACACCGACATCTGAAAAAACAGCCTCCCACATTGTCGCAAAACCAAGCGCTCCGAGCAAAAGGAAAATCGCTTTAACACCTAATGCGAAGCCGATGTTTTGCCATACAATGCGCCGTGTCCGTCTCGCAACACGAATCGCTTCTGCTATTTTGGAAGGCTGATCTGTCATAAGGACGATATCCGCGGCTTCTACTGCGGCATCTGATCCAAGTCCGCCCATTGCGGCTCCGATATCAGCCCGTGCTAGTACAGGCGTGTCATTGATGCCGTCACCTACAAAAATCAGTTTTTCATTGGGCAGGAGTTTGGCTTCCAGTGCCTCTATCTGCTCCACTTTACCCTGCGGCAGCAGATCTGCATAAATGTCGTCGATCCCCACTGACTTTCCGACAGCTTCTCCAGTCTGTTTCGTATCACCTGTCAGCATGATGGTGCGTTTGACTCCGAGTGCTTTTAATGCAGTGACGGCCTGTTTGGCGTCTTCTTTGATTTCATCGGCAATCACAATTGAGCCGGCATACCGATGATCAATCGCGATGTGAACGACGGTTCCCGTCATCCCGGTTTGACCGTGATCAATTTGCTTCTTATCCATCAGCTTCATATTACCCGCCAATATGGCTTTTCCGTTTACCGTTGCTTTAATGCCGTGTCCGGGAATTTCCTCGTAGGACTTAATTGTTTCAGCAGATAGCGTTTTCCCATAAGCTTTTCTGATTGATTCGGCAATCGGATGCTGTGAATGTATCTCAGCTAAAGCAGCAGCCTCGAGCAGCTCTTCTTTTGTAAATTCCCCCGCCGGATTCAATTCAGTCACTTCAAAGCTTCCTTTTGTTAATGTTCCTGTTTTATCAAAGACTGCGTACTTCACCTGGTTCAGCGCTTCTAAATAATTGCTTCCCTTCACGAGTACGCCCGCTTTAGACGCTGCTCCGATACCGCCAAAAAAACCGAGCGGAATAGAGACGACCAAGGCGCACGGACAAGAAATAACTAAGAATATAAGCGCGCGGTACACCCAGTCAGACAGCACGGCACCGGAGATAAGAAGCGGCGGCAAAAATGCCAGAAGCATGGCAATGATGACAACCGCCGGCGTATAATACTTGGCAAACTTCGTAATAAAGTTTTCCGTCTGCGCTTTCCGGCTGCTTGCGTTTTGGACTAAATCCAATATTTTCGAAACAGCGGAATCCTCATAACCTTTTGTAACTTCTATGTGCAGCACGCCGTTTTGATTGATAAAGCCCGCCATCACGTCTTTTCCTTTTTCCGCTTTTTTCGGAACGGATTCACCTGTCAATGCTGATGTGTCAACCATTGACGCTCCGGCTGCAACACGCCCGTCCAGCGGAACATTTTCTCCCGGATTTACAATGATAATGTCTCCGATCTTTACTTCCTCGGGTGAGACAAGACGAATGCCCTCGCCGGTTTTGAGGTTCGCATAATCCGGCCTGATGTCCATTAATTCACTAATTGATTTTCTAGACCGGCTGACGGCTGCTCCCTGAAACAGTTCGCCGATTTGATAAAACAGCATAACCGCAACGCCTTCAGGGTATTGATGAATGATAAAAGCGCCGATTGTGGCCAGAGCCATCAGAAAATGCTCATCAAACACTTGTCCCCGGAAAATATTTTTGATTGCCCTTGCGACAATGTCGCCGCCGATGATGAGGTAAGCCGCGAAGTATAGTAAAAATTCCATTGCCGCGCCGGGATGGGCCAAAAGCGCAATCGCTCCCAGAACCGCTCCCGCCGCAAGTCTTAACAGCATGTGCTGCAATCGTTTTTTATAGCCGTCATCTGCTGGTTTTTTCTCATGTTTCGGGCGGACAGTCACATGGGATTCAATTGATTTTACCTTTTTCGCCACCTCATTCAGCAGCCATTGTTCATCTTTTTCGCTAGATGAGACAGTTAACGTGCTTGCCGCAAAATTGACTGCGCACGAGTCAATTCCGTCAATGCCCCTGACGCCATTTTCAATTTTTTTCGCACAGTTGCTGCAATCCAAACCGTTCAGCATAAATTCCTGCTTGCCTTTTTCCATCTGTCTCACCTTACCTTCCGAATTAGGGTTCCCGCTTTACACTTATGAATGAGCATTGTTTAACACATTTATATATATGAGCATATAATCATATATTGATTACTTATATTATATGGCGGTTTCGGAAAAATTGTCAACGAATAACTGTCCAATTTTTTTACAAAAAAACCGTTTTCTCAACTGCTGAGAAAACGGCTTTTGGAAACAATCATTTTGCCCTCTGCAAACGTAAGGCATTTAAAACAACTGACACTGAGCTAAACGCCATTGCCGCTCCCGCTACCCACGGTGCTAAGAAACCGAAGGCTGCGATCGGAATGCCGAGTGTATTATAACCGAGCGCCCAAAATAAATTTTGTTTAATGTTTTTCATCGTCAGACGGCTCATTCTAATGGCATCTGCAATGCTGTTTAGATCACCGCGGATCAATGTAATGTCCGCTGTTTCCATCGCGATATCTGTCCCGGTTCCGATTGCCATGCCGATATCAGCCGTTGCAAGAGCGGGCGCGTCGTTTATGCCGTCTCCGACCATCGCCACCCGACTTCCCGTTTGCTGTAATCTGGAGATTTCTTCCGCCTTTTCTTCTGGGCGCACCTCGGCAATCACACGGGTGATGCCCGCTTCTTTCGCAATGGCTTCCGCCGTTTTGCGATTGTCTCCCGTCATCATAATGACCTCAAGTCCCATAGACATCAAGCGTTTCACAGCTTCCCGCGACGTCTCTTTAATGGTATCGGCTACTGCAATCAGCCCGGCCGGTTCCCCGTCAACAGATACGAGCATGACGGTCTTCCCTTCACCTTCAAGAGCTGACATTTGAGAAAGAAGAGCCTCATGCTGAACCCCTTCACTTTCCATCAATCGCCTTGAGCCGACAAGAATCGTTTTGCCTGCCGCTTCAGCCGAGACGCCAGCACCGATTTTCGCTTCAAAACGGGTCAGCTTCGGAATGTCGATTCCTTTTTCTTTCACCCCGGCAGCAATCGCTTCGCCAAGCGGATGCTCTGAGCCTGTTTCGGCGGCCGCCGCCAGCCGCAGCAGCTCTGTTTCTTCGAACCCGTCAGCTGCAACAGCGTCCGTCAGCACCGGCTTCCCGTTTGTGACCGTCCCTGTTTTATCAAGGACAATCGTATCGAGGCGATGTGTTTTTTCAAGGTGCTCTCCACCTTTAAAAAGGATGCCAAATTCGGCTGAACGTCCTGAGCCTGCCATAATACTTGTCGGGGTGGCTAAGCCAAGAGCGCAAGGACAGGCGATCACAAGAACAGCGATGAGCTTGCTGATCGCTTCACCAACATCACCGGGAGCCGCCCAGAAATACCATATAAGGAACGTGATAACCGCAATGCCTAACACAATCGGCACAAAGATACCGGAAATCTGGTCTGCGAGTCGCTGAATCGGCGCTTTTGAACCTTGCGCCTCTTCGACTACCCTGATAATTTGCGAGAGAGCGGTGTCTTTACCTACATTGACAGCCTTGATTTTCAAAAAACCGTTAGCATTCATCGTCGCACCTGTCACACTGTCTCCCGGAGACTTATCGACAGGAATACTCTCGCCTGTAATCATTGATTCGTCCACTGCTGAGCGGCCTTCGGTTACCTCTCCGTCAACAGGAATTCTTTCGCCGGGCTTCACATAGACCAAGTCGCCCGTCATGACGTCTTCAATCGGGATGACTTGCTCCTGCCCATCTCTGACAACAGTCGCTGTCTTTGCTTGAAGCTTCATGAGTTTCTTGATTGCATCGGATGATCGGCCCTTCGCTTTCGCTTCAAACCGTTTGCCTAATAAAATAAGCGTCAGCAATATGGCGCTTGTTTCATAATAGAGACCGTCGGTATGGCCGTGAGCGCCCAGGCTTTGAATGGTAAGATAAAGACTGTATACATAAGCGGCTGTGGTGCCAAGCGCAACTAAGACATCCATATTGGCGCTTTTGTTTCTAAGCGCTTTGTACGCTCCCGTATAAAACGGCCAGCCGATGACGAACTGCACAGGAGTCGCAAGGGCAAACTGCATCCATGGATTCATGAAGATATCCGGCACCCAAATAAATGATGTGAAAGAAAAATGGCTTACCATCGCCCATAGTAAAGGAAACGATAGGATCGCTGAAAAGATGAGCCTTACCGTCTGCTTCCGCTGTTCCTTTTTTAGCGGACTTTCGGTTTTGCCGTCTGCTTCCCCTTTTTGCTCAAGCTGATAACCGAGCTTTGCGACGGTTTCTTTCAAATCAGTGATGGTAACCTCTTTGGGATTATATTCTACAGCCACTGTTTCTAAAGCAAAGTTCACCTGGGCGCTGCTGACTCCTTCTGTTTTGTTCAGCCGTTTTTCAATTCGGTTCGCACATGCAGCGCATGTCATGCCGGCTATTTGAAACTCTGCTTTTTCCGTCACTACTCCGTAGCCAAGCTTTTCAATTTTTTCTTTAATGGCGGCCGCTCCTGTTTCAGAAGGGTTATACGTGATGTTTGATGTTTCGAGTGCCAGATTGACATGGGCGTCCGCAACTCCATCCATCCGTTTCAGCCCTTTTTCAATTCTTGAAGCACACGCCGCACAGGTCATGCCTGATACTTGGAGCGCAATCTCTTTTTGTTCACTCAACATACTCACTCCTCAGATACACCCAGGGGGTATATGAAAATGAAAGAAAATCGCGCCAGAATAAAAAGCGCGATAGGCGGATCAGCCGGCTACGTCATAGCCTTGGTCTTCAATGGCATCGGTGATCTCTTTCAATGAAACTTGATCGGCATGAAAGGACACATCGACTTCCCCCGCTTCAAGGTTGACATGAACCGCGCTTACGCCGTTCAGCTCCCCCACACTGCTTTCAACTGCTTTGACGCAGTGCTGACAGGACATTCCTTCTACCTTTATTGTTGTTTGTTCCATGATTATATTCCTCCCTGTTTTCTTATTCCGATTTCAGTCTACCATACCCCTGTAGGGTATATCAATAGGCACACTCATTAAGCTTTCGCGAATTTTTTAAACACATCAAGAAGCTCAGTAATGGCTTGCTCTCCGTCACCGCTTTTGATTGCATCTGACACGCAATGATGCGTATGATCTTCAAGCAAATGAAGGGCAACTTTTTGCATCGCCGCCTGAACGGCTGAAATTTGAACCAGAATGTCTACACAGTAACGATCGTTTTCGATCATGTTTTGAATGCCTCTTACTTGCCCTTCAATCCGTTTTAAGCGGTTTGTGATTTGTTCTTTATCGTTTGAACTTTTATGATTTAATGTTTTATGGTCAGTATGTTTTTCCATGCGTACACCTCTGATTTTTTTGATTAGTTCCCATTATACTTACTGTTGAACCCTATGTCTAAATTTGTGAAATTAAAAAAATTCCGGTGCTAGGTTTTACCAAATGGCAAAAAGGGTATATATCATTATTCAAGTGCTCTATAGGGGAGGAACAAATGTGAATACAATTCAGGTTGGAATCTTGGGGTACGGGCTTTCAGGCTCAGTGTTTCACGCACCGCTTCTTACTGTTCTCGATCAGTTTCATATCAGTAAAGTCATGACATCGCGGACAGAAGAAGTGAAACGGGATTTGCCGGAAGCTGAGGTGGTCCATGATATTGGAGACATTACGGGTGATCCTGCCATTGAGCTTGTCATCGTCACTACTCCGAGCGGGCTTCACTACGAACACGCAAAGGCATGTCTTCGCGCAGGAAAGCATGTTGTGATTGAAAAACCAATGACGGCAACAGCGGAAGAAGGAGAAGAGCTGAAACAGATCGCAGAGGAACAAGGCGTATTGCTGAGCGTCTATCACAACAGACGCTGGGATAATGACTTTCTGACGATTCAAAAGCTGATTCACGAGGGAAAGCTTGAAGACATTAATACATATCAGGTTTCGTATGATCGTTATAAACCCAAAGTTCAAGAAAGATGGCGAGAAAAACAAGGAGCCGGCACAGGCACCCTATATGACCTTGGCTCTCATATTATCGACCAGGCACTCCACTTATTCGGCATGCCGCAGGCTGTGACTGCAAACGTAACGGCACAAAGGGAAAACGCCGAAACAGTTGATTATTTTCATATGACATTGCATTACGGCAAGCTTCAAGTTATCCTTCATGCAGGTTCGATCGCTGCGGCAAACGGTCCGCGCTATCAAATCCACGGCCAGCGCTCAAGCTTTATTAAATACGGTATTGACGGGCAGGAGGACGCGCTCAGAGCAGGCGAAAAACCGGTTGATGACAACTGGGGAGCGGATGACCCGGCGTTTTACGGAGAATTAACAACCGTTCACGGAGATGACCGGAAAACAGAAACGATCCCATCAGTTAATGGCTCTTATTTGAACTACTATGAAAAAATAGCGGATAGCATACGGGAAGGCAATGCGCTTCCGGTTACAGCGGAAGAAGGCATTAACGTGATTCGTATCATTGATGCGGCGATAAAGAGCAGTGAAGAGAAGCGCACCATTACAATTGAACAATAAAATAAATCCTCCTCACATGACGTGAGGAGGATTTTCTGTATATTAGAATGTTTTACCTGCTTCTTTCGCGCGGGCGATTGCATCTTCTTTGATTTGCTGCGCTTTATCAGGCTCAGCATTATGACCTTCGACAATCAAGCCGTCAAAAGAAGGAACGCCGAAGAAGTTCATCATGATGCCGATGTAGCGATGGCCCATTTCCATGTCAGCCGCAGGGCCTTCTGAATAATAGCCTCCGCGTGCTTGAATGTGGAGCGCTTTTTTATCAGTTAATAAACCGACCGGACCTTGTTCTGTGTATCTAAATGATTTGCCTGCTACTGCTACTGAATCAAGGTACGCTTTCATAACCGGCGGGAATGAGAAGTTCCATAACGGTGTTACAAACACGTATTTATCAGCTGCGGCAAATTGATCGCTAAGCTCCGCAAGACGTCCGACTTTCGCTTTTTCGTTCTCCGGAAGCTCTTCAAAGCCTGAACCTGATTGAAGCTTGCCCCATCCGCTGAATACGTCAGCATCAATATGAGGAATGTTTTCTTTGTACAGGTCAATATGTACAACCTCATCATTCGGATTCGCTTCTTTATAAGAATCGATAAATGCTTTACCTGTTGCCATGCTGTATGATGTTGCTTCATCATGCGGATGAGCGGTGATATAAAGTACTTTTGCCATGTTTTAACAGCCCTTTCATTTTCAAATTACACACAAGATTAGTATGAAATATGTATGTATTTTTATACTTCTTTATCTTGTAATTATTATAGTTACACCGAAAGGCTTTTGCAAGAATAATACCTCGAAATTAGTATATTTATTTGAACCGCATTGAGCTTAACGCTCATAAGCGGTTCTTAACCCTTGATACATCGCCGATAATTCCTCACTGATTCGCGGATAGCTCTCGACGCGCGGCACCTCTGTATCTATCGGCTTCTCTCTTTTCAGAGCAGCTTGCGCCATGCTGTCAAACAGTTCTTTCAGGCGATTCAGTTCTTCTTTTGAAACGGGTTTGTGCCGCCGATGGTTTGACGCCGAGATTAAGAAATACCCTAAATGCTGCGCTCCCGCAACCGCCGGCCACAGATTATCTATATTTGTTTTCGGATATTCTCCGAGAGATGTATCAAACAAATCCCTCAGCTTCACCAAACTCACTCTCAGTTTATGACCATCCGCTTCCTGTCCTGCCTCTTCAAAAGAAAGGAGCTTTTGCAAATACCGGCCCTCTTGCTGAATGACATCACTTAACAATTCCTGCAGCCGATTTGAAGAAAAACGCCTCCACAAAAGCATGGCTCCTAAAAATCCAATTACACTTCCTAAAACGACATCCGTCAGCCGAGCCGTTATAAAATATGAGACAGCGATATCCGCATGCATGCTCTCAGTAATGATCAAGGCGTTTGCCGTCAAAAAAGGCACCGCCAACACGTAGTTGCGGACGATGAACATTTCCAAAAGAAATTGCAGTACGGTCACACATAAAGCGATATACATGCCCTCCGGTTTCAAAAACAAAATCACGCTGGCTAACATGATGCCAAGCACCGTACCTATTGAGCGCTGAATCGCCCTATGCAACGTAAATACGACTGTCGTGCCAAGCATAACCGCCGCTGAGGAAAGCGGAATCCAATAGGAGCGGTGAAAACCGAGCGCATTGGCAAACAGCGCTGCCGCCGCAAGCACGATTCCGTACTTTAACGCTCGGATCAATACAGGTGAGTGCCAGTCAAAAGCGTTGCGGAGAAAGAAACCCGCCGATTGCACACGGCTTGGCTCTGCGCTTAACGGATCATCAAGCTGTTCTGAGGCGGCAAGCAATACCGCATTGATTTCTCCATAGAGCTTTTCATGTGCTTCTGTTTCATGTTTTGATGGCTGCAGCTTGATTTCCGCAGCCACCTTTGAATATCCCAGAAGATCTGCCACATTGCGAATGGCGGTAACCATTTCTTCAGTATCGGCTTTAGGCGCCTCAGCGGAAAAGTGAATAATCGCCATAAACATGTCCTCCGCTTTTTGGAGCAGGCGAATCAAGCGCTCCGTATGCCGGGAATATTTGCGTTTGTTTCCTCTTCCCAACACGGTCAGGCGGGCTGTTCTCAGCATCAGAACCGTCTGGTGCTGCGCGGAGTGAAAATTCGGCGTGCCCACTGCTGAAAGGCAGGCTGCAAGCTGCCGATATGTTTTTTGCAATACCGCGGTTTCCGGTCCATGTCTGTCAAACAGCCAGCCGAGCATTGCTATTATCCACGCAAAAAGCCCCCCTAAAAACGCGAGGCCCGCTCTTAACGGCGCTTCTGAAGGATCGACAGGCAAGCCGGAACTCACCAAAAACGCAAGCACAAAAAACATCGGAGCCGGCCCCTGTATCCCAAATGCGCCGAAGGTAAAAACCGCCGCCGCGCCAATCAGTCCCAGCACTATTGCCATACTCCAAAACGTGCCTGCTAACAGCGTCCCCAATCCAAAGGAAACCGCAAGACCGATCGCGACGAGCAGCAATTTCACCGCACGCTTTGTATACGGTTCCCCCCCGGTGTATAAATAAGCAAAACCGCCAATGCTTGCCGCAAGACCATAATCAACATGGCCGAGCAAAGCGACGATGAAAATCGGAAAACCTGAAGCAATGCCCGACCCAACCGCCCGTTTCCAAGGCAGAGGATTCGCATTTATAAGGAAGACATCCTTTATTCCGCTTGGCACCGGCTGTGCAGGGGCGACTCTTTGTTTTGTTTCATTATCCTTTTCTGAGTACTTATTCATTTACAAAATCCTTTTCTTAACTCGTCGTATTATTGGCTATGTTCCCGTTTATGCGATCTAGTATGCCCAGAAACACTGCCAGATCCTCATCAGACGTATTCTCAAGCAAACCTGCGAATAGAATCTCCACTTTATCAATGAGACTCTGCTTTAGCTCTTCACCCGCTTCAGTGAGCACCACTAAAAAAGAGCGCCGATCCCTCGGATTTGCTTCTCGCCGAATGAAGTTCTTCTTTTCTAACAGATCCAAAATTTTCGTCAAGGTCGCCTGGTCTTTATCCGCCCGTGCTGACAGCTCCTTTTGGCTGATGCCCCTGGATTCGCCGACACGTTTCAAGACTGTCCACTGTTCAGGAGTAATCCCGTCTTCTTTTAAATGAATGGCTAAAAATCGAATGATCCGCCGGCTTGTTTTAATATTGTATCCAATCAATTCTTCCGCATGAGATAGCATAGCTGATCCTTTCGCTTATATTATTATTTTATGTAGTAGGCATATAGTTTGTGTACAAATTATATGTTTAAAAAAACAGCACTTATCAGTACTGCTTTTCAGCATATTTTCCGGTGAACAGCACCTTCATGACACATAAAGGATAGATTAAAAGATATAGATTAACCCCCCACCAAATAAGGTCAAAATCCTTTATAAAAATCCAAAACGCAAGCGCCTGAAGACCTGAACAAAATGTAAGGACAAGAGAAATGAGCGCCAACTGCCGCCAAGCAGCAATCTTTCTCCGATAAAGATAGAAGCTGGTCAAACCGGTTATTGAAATCAAAATATCCAAGGGAAAAAAGGACCAATTCCAAGCTATCATGAAAGCATCATCATAATGTTTAAAGGCCCAACTTTTTGGAATAAAATGAAAACATGAAACAAACCAGTATAAAATAAAACCAATATCCGTAATAAGAAAAAACGATTTTATATATTTCATCTTACTCCCCGCTTATACTCATTGATTGTGGATGGTCACTATCATTATGCGTTAAGTTTAGAGATACAACCCCAACGATAATGAGCCCTATAGAAACCATTTTGATCACGCTCATCTGTTCATTAAAATACAAGAAACCGATCATTGATATCAAAACAATTCCCATCCCGGACCATACAGCATACGCCACCGAGACCTCAATTGATTTTAAAGTAAGAGTCAGGAAAAAAAGACTTCCCCCGTAGAAGCATACTAATAACATGCTAGGCAAGAGCTTGGAAAATCCCACCGAAAATTTCATACTTACCGTTCCTGCGACTTCAAACAAAATCGCCAAACATAAATAAATCCAATGCATACCTTTCCGCCTCTCTATTTCTCTTTTCGGCATATGCCCTCAAACAAAATATCGACAATCGACTCTAGGGTTTCCCCGGTTGTCATTTGGTTTTTGAGCGGATAATCAGGATCGTATACTTGATTAATGCTACCCAAATACATTTGGATAAAGAGAGATGTATTCACCTCCCTGATCATGTTTTGCTTATGGCAGTTATCTAATAACTCTAAAATAATCGTCCATTCGTCTTTCATGAAAGTATCTAACGTGAGCCATGCATCATAATAATATTTCTTCAGTTCGTTCAGAAGCCCCATATTCAGCAGTTCCATTTCCTTTGGAAGCCCGATAAGTATCCTTTTCACTTTTTCCAGCGCGTCGAGTTCCTCATTTCCATAAATCTCTGCTTCACTTTTCTTCATTTCAGCTATGAATTGCGCAATGACCGCTTCAACTAGTTTATTCTTCGACGGATAAAACTCATAAAGCGTCCTCTTGCTCACCGCCAGGCTTTTTGCCAAGTCATCCATTGTAAATGTAAAACCTTTTTGCTGAATCAGCCGTACGGTTTCGGCTATCATTCTTTTCTCCAGAGAGAATCACCTCGCTCATTGGTACTTTAAAAACTATTTCAGTACCGAAATTATAACCCATTTTTAGGTGATATTCAATTTTATTACATAAAAAAAACCCTTCTCTTTTAAGAGAAAGGATGTTTATCTTCTGTTTAAAAAACACTCCGGACTAAGCCGCCATCTATCCGCAGGGCCGATCCATTTATCGCCGAGGAAAGCGGACTGCTTAAATAGGTGACAAAGTGTGCGATTTCTTCCGGGCGGATCAGTCTTTGAATGATAGAAGTCGGCCGGTTTTCTTTCATAAAGCGTTTTTCCGCTTCTTCAATAGTCAGA
Organism: Bacillus atrophaeus; assembly: GCF_001584335.1. Taxonomy (GTDB): domain Bacteria; phylum Bacillota; class Bacilli; order Bacillales; family Bacillaceae; genus Bacillus; species Bacillus atrophaeus. The sequence goes on along the minus strand of NZ_LSBB01000001.1, from coordinate 730,176 downwards.
TTCTCATTCGGATAAAGCGATTGCAGCATGGTTTCCACACCTTCTGTTAACGTAGACCCCGGCATAACGGTATTAACAGTGACATTTGTTCCTTCTGTCAGTTCTGCCAAACTGCGGGAAAGCGAAAGCTGCATAGTTTTTGTTGCGCTATAATGAGGCATTTCCTGAGAAGGCATCACCGCTGCTTCGCTGGCAATAAAAATGACTCTGCCTTCCTTTTGCTCAATCATTTGTTTGAGATATTGCCTTGTGAGGCGGACCCCGCTCATCATGTTTACTTCGAAAATCGAAACCACTCTTCATCTGTAATATCAAAGTATTCTTTCGGTTCAAAAATACCCAGGTTATTCACAAGAATATCAACGTGCGGAAATTTCTCAAAAATATCACGACATCCTTTTTCGGTCCCCAAATCGAATGCTGCCGGGTGAAGGACGGCAGCGGGATATTGTTCTTTTATATCATTTATCGTTTCATTCACTTTTTCCTCACGGCGTCCATTTACAATGACAACTGCCCCTTCTGCAATTAATGAAGCGGCAATGGCTTTTCCGATTCCAGAGGTGGAACCTGTAACCAGAGCTGTTTTTCCCTTTACATGAAGATCCATTGACAATCCCTCCGTTTTTAGTCTCACTTTCATGTTTCACTCGTTTTATTTATTTACAAAAACAAGAAGAGTGAAACATTGAAAAATATTTGAGGTTTATCATTATTATGAGAGAACCGCACAGCAATGAAAAGTACGCACTTTAAAGTGATATAGGTACCTTTTGGTGCCTGAATTATTTTATTATCAGCTTTTTCAAGAAAGCATAACTCCAGCGGAATCGTTAAGCTCTACAACAGAAATAATTACAGTCATCTTTAACATCCAAACAGCGATTATCGGATTCTTCAATTGATGAATGAAAATGTTTAATTTTCCGTTTAAATCCTCCGTACTTCCTGTCAACTTCCCATGAGCTCTCTCCAAAAGTGTTTAGAGCATTCCTATTGCTTCTCAGCGGGCTTTTTTCTTCTGCTTCAAAAAAACGGACACTAACCACTGTGCAGTGGTTAGTGTCCGAAGACTTCTCCATCTTGGACTTATTTATTGAGGTTGTGAAATAACCGCGCTGCATCATAGTGAACACCAGCAGCCCCATAGGTACCATAGATAGAATAGTATCGTTTTTTCATGAAGCTCAAGCCTGCCAATTAGCACTTTTTAATTTGTTCACAGAAGATTAACAAATATTTACAAGGAAAATAATTACAAACGTCTAATATATACTATGCAACACCAAAAAATTTTTAAGGAGTGTTTTAACATGAATTTCAAAAAAACTGTAATTTCGGCACTTTCTATTTCCGCATTAGCTTTGTCGGTTAGCGGAGCAGCATCTGCAAAAGAAATGAACTCATCTCCGGTCCCGAAAGCTAAACCTATTGTTGTCTCTAGCCCAATCAAGGTTCAAGACTATTCGATAACATTAAAGGTTGGAGAGACACAAGACATTTCTAACCCAGTAGCATATTACTATTCATCTGATTCCAGCGGTGTGGCGTCTGTAACACAGGGAGGAGTAGTGAAAGGTGTAAGTAAGGGTAAGGCTACAATTACTTTATTAAAGCAAGATAGGTCTGTTCTTGGTAAGGTATATGTCACAGTACAATAATCTTTAAATGTTTAACGCCGCAAGAAGAGTTGAAAATCAGCGCTTTCTTCTTGTGGCTTGAGCTATATATAGAATAGTACTCTTACAGAGATTCCCTCCATCTTTCACAACTCCTCTTGTGTCTCCGGCATGGTACGATAATCCTGTCACACTATGTTCTCCCAACACCCACAATGTGCCCATTTGAGGTAAAATTTAAATTTTTATTTAAGAAGAGAAATTTCTCTGATATAACTTTTAAAGAACCAGTTGACAGTGATTTCACTTGGTATAGAGCACGTCGAAAAAAGTCGGCTGTTTATTATTATCCAGAACATCCTCTTTAATCATCTCATCCAAGTTTGGTGATCTAAGCTTGAATCCATCACTCATAAAAAAGTCATGATATATCAACATAAAATTCTAGATAAGTATGCAAATGATTTCATTAAAAAATTCACACCACGTTACCAGCTGTATTTAATTTTCCGCTGAGATTTCACAAGACCAAGAACATCATGCTATGGGTTTTTTGAAAGTTTGAGGAATTTAAAGAGATCATCTCTGCACAAAGGCGCGAGAAAATGCGAATTACTCGCATAACGTGGGATGATGGAGATTTTGAAAACATCATATAGGCATAAAAAAAACGCCAAAAAATTGCGTCAGTTTAATCATGATTATTGGGGATTTGGATGATTTTTATTCACGCTTCATCTCAAAGAATGGGACACAGAAAAGTGGATGAAACATTAAATACATACAGCCACCTTTCCCCATCAGCACAGAAGGAGATTGAAGAATTTTATTACAAAAAAGTTACCGCAGTGCCGTCGAAAGCTTTGAAAGCTTTGATAACACTGCGGTCTAGGTCTTATGTATGGAGACGGTGGGAGTCGAACCCACGTCCAGAAACATCGATTACTTAAGCGTCTACGAGCGTAGCCTGCATATTAGGATTTCACTCATCTTCGTGCCTGCGGGCGGGCCTTCCGAGAGCTAGTCTGTCAGTCTCTTCTTACGTTCTCAGACGGGAACGCAAGCGTAGCCTACTTGGATGTGCTCTTCACAGACACATAGGCAATGTCAGGAAGAGCTCGCTGCGCTTATTAGGCAGCTAGTGCTAAGTTTTGGTTAAAACTTTTAGTTTTGCCAGTTATATTTAGGTGCGTGTTAACGAGATCGCCTCTCGGCTCGCGACTCAAGCTCGATCCATCCCTGTCGAATCCGTAACGTCCCCTTGTAAGGGAATACGGGAAAAATATCAAACTTTTGCTCACTGGCTACATTCATATTATATCATGATCTCAGCCTAATTCAATTGGCAATTATTCCAAAAAGAACTTGCTATCATGATGTGAAATTAGTATAACACAAGGCCGATTTTCGGATCAAGCTTTGCGCTTTAGAAGCCTTTTTGGCTGTCTCTGAACGCTCTTTCAATTTCTCTCTTAGCGTCCTTACGTTTCAGGTCTTCACGCTTATCATAATTTTTCTTCCCTTTTCCAAGGCCAAGCAGCACTTTGGCAAAGCCGTTTTTCAAGTACAGCTTCAGCGGGACAAGCGAATATCCCTTTTCCTTCGTCAGACCGATCAGTTTATTAATTTCCTTTCGGTGCATTAATAACTTTCTTGTCCGCAGAGGATCGTGGTTATAACGGTTTCCCTGTTCGTATGGGCTGATGTGCATATTATGAAGAAACACTTCGCCCCCTTCGATTTTTGCGAAGGAATCCTTTAAGTTGACACGGCCGGCGCGGATGGATTTAATTTCCGTTCCTTGCAGAACAATGCCGGTTTCATATGTTTCTTCTATAAAATAATCGTGATTTGCTTTTTTGTTCTGAGATAATACCTTTCCAGATCCTTTTGGCATGCCCCTAGAACCCCCTCTCTCTAAAGGAAAAACTGTCCATTGTGCGATACGCTCTATTCTAACAAATGAGACGCTTATCGACAATGAAAATGCAGTTTGCGAAAGAAAGCAAACAGAGCCGCCGGCCCTATTTGCTTCTTCGTTTTATTTCTTCTTTTTGCGTTTTTGCTTAGGCGCGTTTTGCAAGCCTCGTTTTTTCTTTTTCTTTTTCGGCTTTGGCTTTGTAAACCATTCCCCTTTTTCCTCCGATGCGGGCGGGGATACAGGTGTATTGGTGTTTAATACGCGCTTTCTGGCCGGTTTTCCGCGTTTTTTCCGGTTATCCGTATCTTTCGGACGGCGCGGCGTTCCCTTCATACCGACGATTTCAAAGTCGATATTCCGCTCTTCTTTATTGACATCGACAACCTTTACTGTAATCTCGTCGCCGATGCGGTAGACATTACCCGTCCGTTCGCCGATCATGGCAAAATGCTGTTCATCAAAACGATAGTAATCGTCCGTCATAAAGCTGACATGAATGAGCCCTTCAATTGTATTCGGAAGCTCGACGAACATTCCGAAATTGGTTACGGAGCTGATCATCCCGTCAAATTCTTCACCGATCTTATCAAGCATAAATTCCGCTTTTTTCAGATCATCTGTTTCACGTTCTGCATCCACAGCTCTGCGTTCCATTGTCGACGTATGGTCGGCGATTTCCGGCAGGCGCTCAGCCCATTTTTCTCTCGTTGCTTCATCGACTTTTCCATTGATCAAATACGTTCTGATCAATCTATGCACGATCAAATCCGGATAGCGGCGGATCGGCGAGGTGAAATGAGTGTAAAATTCCGTAGACAGCCCGAAGTGCCCAAGGCTTTCCGGATCATATTTCGCCTGTTTCATCGAACGAAGCATAACAGTTGATACAACGGTTTCTTCAGGTCTGTCACGAACTGCGTCAAGAATGCTTTGCAGCGCCCGCGGATGAATATTGCCCGCCGTTCCTTTCACAACATAACCGAATGTAGTGACAAATTCCAAAAACTTTTGCAGTTTTTCAGCATTCGGCTCTTCGTGGATCCGGTAAATAAACGGAACGTTCATCCAATGAAAATGCTCGGCGACCGTTTCATTCGCAACCAGCATAAATTCTTCGATCAGTTTTTCAGCAACCGACCGCTCTCTGATTACGACATCTTTTGCGGCTCCGTCTTCATCAACCAGCACCTTGGCTTCTTTAAAATCAAAATCTACAGCTCCGCGCTCCATTCGCTTGCCGCGAAGAATTTCGGCGAGTTTTTCCATGTCTTTAAACATAGGAACAAGCTGCTCATATTTTGTTTTCAGCTCTTCATCGTCATCAACAAGGATCTTCTTCACGTCTGAATATGTCATTCTCTCTGTCGTTTTGATGACGCTCTGGAAGATCTCGTGCTCGACGACTTGTCCCTGCTTGTTGATTGTCATTTCACAGGATAGTGTCAGGCGGTCCACCTTCGGATTTAATGAGCAGATGCCGTTTGACAATCTGTGCGGAATCATCGGAATCACCCGGTCGACTAAGTAAACGCTCGTTCCTCTTTCCAGCGCCTCTTTATCTATCGGAGAGTTCTCCGTCACATAATGGCTGACGTCGGCAATGTGGACACCAAGCTTATAGTTACCGTTCTCAAGCTTAGTCACTGTCACGGCGTCATCTAAATCCTTCGCATCCGCGCCGTCAATGGTGACAATGATTTGATCGCGCAGGTCACGGCGGTCCTTCAGATCCTTTTCATCAATTGTATCAGGCGTATTGTTTGCCTGCTCCATCGCTTCTCCCGGGAATTCGCCCGGCAGGCCGTGTTTATGGATAATAGACAGAATATCAATGCCCGGATCATTTTTGTGGCCGAGGATTTCTGTGACTTCTCCTTCAGCGCTCATCCGCCCTTCAGGATAGCTCGTCAGTGTGACAACCACTTTATGTCCTTCCACCGCTCCATGATTGGCATGCTTGGGAATAAAAATGTCACTTGTGATTTTTTTATCGTCCGGAATGACAAAGCCGAAGCTCTTTGTTTCTGTGTAGGTTCCGACGACCCGCTGAATGCTCCGCTCCAAAATACGGATGACGGTTCCTTCTTGCCTTGAACCGCTTGATTGCGAATTGAGACGGACCATGACAATATCGCCGTTCATCGCTGTGTTCAGTTCAGTCGGCGGTATAAACACATCACTTAAAGATGTATCCTCCGGCAGCAAAAAGCCGAACCCTTTCGCATGCGCTGAAAGCTTTCCTTTTATTAAATTCATTTTTTCCGGAAGACCGTAGCGGTCGCTTCTTGTCCTTACGACAAGCCCTTTTTCCTCAAGCGCGACTAAAGCTTTTACCAGCTCTTTATACTCATCGGCATCCGTAATATTCATCATCTCTTCCAATTCTTGAACGGTAAGCGGCTTATATGCCTCTTCCTTCATGAAGGAGAGAAGTTTATCCATAAATGCTTCTTTTTCCATTATCCAACCTCCTGTTTGTTACCAATTCAGCTTTTCTAAAAATTCATACACGTCTTGATGCACGATATCCCGTTCTTTATCCAGAGTAATCACATGGCCGGAATTTTCGTACCATTTCAGCTGCTTATCGTCTGTTTCAACCTCGTTGTAAATGATATTGGCACTTTCAGTATTAATCATATGGTCATGCCGTGCCTGAACAACAAAGGTAGGAGAATAAATCATATCGACATTTTTACGCACATCGGCAATCAGTTCTTGCAGCGCTTGCAGCGTATTCATTGGCGTTTTTTCGAATTCTTTCATTTCCAGCTCAATTTGGTCCGGTTTTTTTCCTTCAAATTTTTTATAATTGCGCGCGTACGAAAGGACTCCTTGATACATGACTTCCTCACTCTTAATATGCATTGGCGCGCACATAGGAACAATTCCCTTTATGGGTACAGTGTAACCCAATTTCAGCGAAAAAACCCCTCCAAGCGACAGCCCGCAAGCGGCAATGCTTTCATATCCTTCCGATTTCAAATATTCATATCCATCCATGACATTCTTCCACCAGTTTTCAGGACCTGTATGGACCAGTTCTTCGGGAGGAACGCCGTGTCCGTCATATTGAGGGGCGTGGCATGTATAGCCCCTTTCATTGAGAAAACGGCCAAGCATTCTGACATCCGCCGTATTCCCTGTAAAGCCATGCAGCAAAAGCACCGCTTTGTCTCCGCCTTTAAATGTAAATGGTTTTGGTGTCACAACTTTCATGCTCATAACTCCTTTTCTTCTGCACGATCATTTTAGTTTTCCACAATATCATAAGAAACAAACGCCCGGAACGAATTGCCCGAAACGAGAAAAAAGGCCTGACTTCACATCAGACCTTATACAAGAATTGCCCTATAATATATAAGCTAGCGAAATCGTTAAAACGAAAAACAAGGCTGACAGCACAACGGTTATGCGGTGTAGTATTAAATCAAGCCCTCTTGCTTTTTGTTTTCCGAACAGCTGCTCCGCTCCGCCTGAAATAGCACCTGACAAACCGGCGCTTTTACTGGATTGAAGCAATACGACAATAATAAGTGCAATACTGACGATAACCAACAAGGTAATCAAAACTGCGTGCATTCCATACACCTCCAGACTGACTGGCCTACATTATGTTCTATTTTACATGAAAAGCTTGGGCATGTCACGCTGTATTCATACGTATGCTTCCTGTCCTCAGCCGGAAAAAACGCACGCACGATCCCCATCATAAAAAAATAACAGCCGGCAGTCCTGTATTCATCTACCGTTGACTTTTGTCAACAAAATCATAGTAAAAAAGGTCTTCAAACCGCATATCAAAATAATACAGCATTTTTCCGATGACCAGCTGTCCCGGCCGTCTTTCTCCATTCAATACGCGGCTTAGTGTGGCGGGGGAAATTCCGATCTCCAGAGCAAGCTGGTTTAGCGAAAGGTCTTTATTGACCATATATTGCAGCACATAATCTCTTCTAATCTGTATCTTTTCTACCACTTTCCTCACCTACCGTTCTTCAGTAACTTTTTTCTATATATTTAACATACGGCTTTTGTTAACTTTTGTCAATACATTTCCAGTCCAGCTATTCCCTTTAGTCAACAAACATACTAAAATATGAGTAACAGTGAGAGACGGGGTGAACGAAATGGAATTTGGAGAACAATTAAGAACGCTGCGCGAAGAGAGAAAGTTAACAGTCAATCAATTGGCCATCTATTCCGGTGTCAGTGCCGCAGGTATATCCAGAATTGAAAATGGCAAACGCGGTGTGCCGAAACCCGCTACTATTAAAAAGCTGGCCGAAGCCTTAAAGATCCCTTATGAGGATCTCATGAAAAAAGCGGGGTATATCGAGGAAATCCGCGAAGCCCGGGAAACGTACAGCACAAGCTGCAAGCTGATTGAAAAAGCTCAGAGCTATCAATTAGAAGACCTGTCACTTCTCAAAAAGGAGAAATGGAATTATTTATCTAAAGAGGACTTGGTGATGCTGGATAATTATTTCGCCTTTTTATCAGATGAAGCGAAAAAACGCACTGATAACGAGTAAACGCAAACCATCCCACACAGAAAAAGCGAGGTGAGAATAGTGACCGCGTTCGGAGAGCAATTAAGAGCGCTTCGTAAGGCACGCCATTTAACAGTCAACCAGCTGGCTATTTACTCCGGTGTCAGCTCGGCGACGATTTCGAGAATCGAAAACGGCAAACGGGGAATTCCTAAGCCTGCGACAATCAGAAAACTGGCGGATACGCTAAAGATGCCATACGAAAACCTGATGGCGGCCGCAGGGCATATCACTCCCTTTCCGGATGAAATCCGCGAAGCGCCTGAAGGCTATCAATCCATCTATTCCATATACCAGACAGCTGTTGCCCATAAAGCTGAGCACCTCTCCCTTTTCGACTGTAAAAAATGGCAGTATTTCTCCAGACAAGATCTTGAAAACCTGAGTAAATACTTTGATTTTTTAGCCGCTGAAGCAAAAAACCGCATCTCTTCTTCTTAATCATTCAGTTTTTCCCGCTTATTCCCTTCATTTTAACAAGCGCCATACGTACGTTCCCTCGTTATTTGCGTTATAATAGCTTTAGACGAGGTGAAAAGTATGAACCAATCAGAAATGTGCCCTAGATTTGAGAAAGCCGTCGACATCTTGAGTAAACGCTGGGTCGCCTTAATCGTCTTTCAACTATTAAATGGACAGCAGCGGTTTAGTGAAATTGAAGCAGCACTGCCAAATCTAAGCGGCAGAGTTCTATCAGAAAGGCTGAAAGAACTTGAGCTTGAAGGAGTGGTCAAACGGGATGTCATTCCGGTAACTCCTGTTCGTATAGAATATTCTTTAACAGAAAAGGGAAACGCGTTAGCTCCCATTCTTAGTGAAATTTCTAAATGGTCTTCTGAATGGATTGACCCCTCCTTATAACCATTTACGAAAAACGGCAATCTTCTGCCTTCAGAGGATATGCCGTTTTTCTTTTTTCATCTTTTATTGATAATGTCCTGTGAAAAATGCGAGCGTCAGCCGATATATACATTAATCAAATTACTTTTAAAGGAGATCACCTAGATGCGGTTAACGATTTCTCGCAAATTCAGTCTTGTTTTTATATCCCTGATGGTCATTATGCTGCTTGTTGGCGGTTTGGGAGCCTTAAACATGCAGCATATCATCAAAAAAACAGATGAAATCAATACAAAATGGATAGATGGAATCAAAGAGATTACGACGATTAACTACCTGACCGAACACCTTTCAGCCCAAGAGAAGGATTTTCTGATCTATAAGGATAAAGATAAAATGGACTCCCTTGAAAAGAAAATGGGAACAACGCTTAATGAGGTCAATGATAAGCTTGAGCTGTATGAAAAAACCATCTCAAGCTCCAAAGAACGGGAAATCTATGAAAAGCTGACAAACGAGGTCAAAACCTATTCTGACATCCACTCGCAAATCATTGAGAGCGGGCGGACAAATGATATAGACAAAGCAAGAGGATTACTGGTTCAAACTGAAGCCAACTTTGAGGATATGAAAAAATCAATCAGCCAGCTGGTCAATTTGAATAAAGAGGGCAGCAATTCTGCAGTGAAGGAAACCGACGACATTTATCATAAAGGGCTGATATTAACGGCACTGCTTCTGGCGGCCGCCATTGTGATCAGCGTCCTGTTTTGGGTCTATATTAATCGAAAAATCGCAAAACCAATCATTCACATGAGGCAGGCGGCAAATGAAATTGCCGGAGGAGATCTTTCGAATGATATTGAGGGATTAACCTCCAAAGATGAAATCGGGGATTTGAATGAAGCCCTTCAAAAAATGGTGGGAAATCTAAGAGATATTGTCGGATACTCCAAAGACATCTCAACTCGTGTTCTCACATCTTCACAAGTCTTAACCGCGGCAACAAATGAATCAAGATCAGGCAGCCAGCATATTACAGAAACGATGAATGAAATGGCGGAGGGCTCCGAGCAGCAGGCTCAGGACGCCGTTACCATCGCCGAGTCGATGAATGAATTCACAGATAGCATTGATCAGGCTTATCATCACGGAATGACCATCAGCAGCACCTCGCAAAATGTTCTTGAACTGGCGGTCAGCGGAAATGAAAATATGGATACATCATTAAAACAAATGCAGTCCATTCATCACATTGTCCAAGAAGCCGTTCATAAAGTAAGGGCACTTGAACAGCACTCCCAAGATATAAACAAGCTTGTTCAAGTGATCAACGGCATCGCGGAGCAGACGAACTTATTATCGTTAAACGCCGCGATTGAAGCCGCCCGCGCAGGAGAAAGCGGCAAGGGCTTCGCCGTGGTGGCCGAGGAAGTGAGGAAGCTGGCAGACGGCGTTTCTGGCTCGGTTCAGGACATCACCCGGATTGTCAACGGAACCCAGAAGGATATCCACGGTGCGATCCAATACTTGGAGAGCAGTTATACCGAAGTAGAAAAAGGAACTCAGCATTTATCTGAAACCGGCCAGGCCATGCATAATATCAAGCAATCCATCACACTTGTGGCCGGCAGTATAAAAGAAGTAACAGACGGATTGAAGCACTTAACTGACCAATCCATTACGATCAACCAGTCAATTGAAAATATCGCTTCCGTGTCCGAAGAATCAGCAGCCGGCATTGAAGAAACATTCTCGGTTACAGAGCAATCCAGCCATTCGATGGACCACATCTTATCGAATGCAGAAGAGCTGGAAAAGCTGGCCGAGGAGCTGAATGAACGGATGAATCGGTTTACAATTTAATAAAGATCAAAAAATGCCCCTCATGTCGTGAGGGGCATTTTTTTATGCAGCCGGCTGCGCACCTTTCGGCTGCACCCTTTTTTTCTTTTTCACAGGGCTGAGCGCGCGTTCCAGCCATGCCATTAACAGATCGGCAGCCACCGCCATCACGGCTGTCGGTATCGCGCCTGCCAGAATAATCGCGGTTCCGTTTGTCGCGTTTGAGCCCCTGACGATCATATCGCCGAGACCGCCCGCGCCGACGAATGTTCCGATCGCCGTAATGCCGATGGCGATGACAAGAGCCGTGCGGAGGCCCGCCATGATGACCGAAAGCGCCAGAGGAAGCTCCACCATGCGGAGCACCTGAAATTTCGTCATGCCCATCGCTTTTCCTGATTCCAGGTACGCGTGCTCAATGCTGACAATGCCTGTGTACGTGTTTCGGATAATCGGCAAAAGCGAATACAGGAATAAAGACAAGATCACCGTATTGGCGCCAAGCCCCATGACAAGCATCAAGACGGCGAGCATGGCGAGCGCCGGAACTGTCTGGATCACATTCGTTACGGCAAACACCCAGCCTGAGACGCGCCGATACCGGGCGATGAAAATTCCGACTGGAATGCCGACGATCGCCGCAAACAACACGCCGTACGCCGACATCAGAAAGTGCCGGTAAAATTCATACATGACGTAGCTTCCATTTTGTGAATAGTACGCCATCAGCTGTTCTAGCACATTCACTTGATGCATCCCCTTTCTTTATTCAAAGTAATTGTGTTTTTGCAAGTATTCTTTTGCCACGACTGACGGTTCTTTCAGCTTTCCGTCCACTTCGTAGTTCAGCTCCTGCATTGTTTCCGTATCAATTTGACCGAGCATCTTTTGAATGATGCCTTCAAGCTCAGGATGCTCTTTCAAAACTTTTTCGGGAACGACCGGAGAGCAGTCATACGGCGGAAAGAAGCGCTTGTCATCCTTTAAGATTTTCAGGCCGTAGGATTTAATTCTCCCATCGGTTGAGTACGCTAAAACGATGTCCATTTTGCCGTTTTTCACCGCATCGTACACGAGGCCGATTTGCATCGGGAATGTTCCGCCGAACTTCATTCCGTAGGTTTTCGTGAAATCCTCATACCCGTCTCCTTTACGCTTCATCCAATAGTTGTCGACGCCAAGCTTTAGATCAGCCGCCTGTTTTTTCACATCTGAAACCGTTTCAAGATGGTATCGGTCTGCAAGCTCCTTTGAGACGGTAAAGGCATATGTATTATCAAAGCCATACGAATCATACCATTTGAGATTGTACCTTTTTTTAAATTCCCGCTGTGTAAGCTTTAATGCTTTCTCAGGGTCCTTTTCAGCATCCATTCTGAGTGTGCCTGTCAAAGCGTCCCCAGTGTAACGGGTCGCAGCAATATCGATTTCTCCGCTCATCAGCGCCTGCTGCTGAACCGCATTGGAGCCGAGATTTTTTATCGTTGTTGTTTTCAGATCTGTGTTATGTTCGATCAGCTGTCCAAGCATGCTGGCGATGATTTCCGACTCGCTCATGCTTTGCGCGCCGATTTTAATCGTCTGATCGGACGCCGCGCTGAGTCCCGGAAGCGAGCATCCGCTCAACAGCAATACAAACAAACACGCAAGCCCCGCGAGCCGCTTGATGTGTTTCTTTTTCACAACAGCCACCTCCTTATGAAACATTCTTCAATCCTTGCAATCCATCAGGTGTGACTTTTCGTTCCGTCACCGCAAGCAAATAATCTATGAGAATCGCCAAAATCGTGACCGGCACCGCTCCGCCGATGATATATTCAGGCTGATACAAATTCAGGCCGATAAAAATATAATCACCCAGTCCGCCGCCCCCGATAAAGGACGCGAGTGTCGCCCAGCCGATTAAATAAATCGTTGATGTTCTGACACCCGCCATAATGACGGGCACAGCGAGCGGCAGCTCAACAAGGCGGATTTGTTCGCCTGCGGTCATGCCGATTCCCTTTCCTGACTCAAGCAGATTTTTGTTCACACCGAGAATGCCTGTATACGTGTTTCTGAGAATCGGCAAAACGGAATAGAAAAATAGAGCCACGATAGCCGGAACCTTTCCCACTCCTAACAGCGGGATAAAAAAAGCGAGAATCGCCAAACTCGGCAAGGTCTGAATGATATTGACAATGCCGATGACCAAACCGGCGCCTTTTTTCATTCTCGTTAAGGCAATACCAAGCGGCACAGCGACAAGTATGCCTAATATGACGGCGATGATAGAAATATATAAATGCTCCCATGTTTTATAAAGCATTTCTCCGCCATTGGTTTGTAAAAATTGAACGGTCTGATTCATGTTTTACCACCTCCTCATGACATAACCGCGAGCTGATTTTCTTCTCCCCATATCGACTCATAGACGATGTCCACGAGACTCGCTCTGGTCACAATGCCGACCAGGTGATGATCTTCGTCAACTACCGGCACATATTTCACGCCCCGTTTCAAGATCTTATGAACCGTATCACGCAATAAGGTGCTGCTTAACACAGTGTAAATATCAGGATTCAGCACTTCCGCCACAAGCTTTGCCTTTCGACGATGCTGATCAATCATCTCCACGTCCACAAAGCCTTGCAGGACGTTTCGGCTGTCAACGACAAGCAAGGAGTCTACACGGTGCTCCCGCATCACTTGAATGGCTTCTGAGAGGGTTTTATTTGCCGTAATGGTAACAGGCTGCTTGTTCATGATCTGGTCAACACGCTCCATATCGGGGCTTGACGACTGAATCAGCCGTTCCTTGCCGATAAACTCCTCTACAAATTCGTCTGCAGGATTTCTCAAAATCTCATCTGGCGTTCCGACCTGTACGATTTCTCCTGCTTTCAAAATGACGATCCGGTCTGCCAGTTTAATCGCTTCATCCATATCATGGGTAACAAATACGATGGTTTTATGTAAGGTTTTTTGCAGTTTTTTAAATTCTTCCTGAAGGGAATCCCTCGTAATCGGGTCAAGCGCCCCAAACGGTTCATCCATTAAGATAAGCGGCGGTTCTGCTGCAAGTGCCCGTAACACACCTATTCTCTGCTGCTGTCCTCCGCTTAGTTCGTGTGGATAACGGTCTAAATATTCCGGTCCCATATCGACCAATTTTAAAAGCTCACGCGCCCGTTCTTTTCGTTTTTCTTCCGGCCATTTCAAAAGCTTCGGCACAAGCGCAATGTTTTGCTGGATGGTCATGTGGGGAAATAAACCAATCTGCTGGATCACATAGCCGATTTTTCTTCTCAGTTCTACCGGGTCCTGCTCCATAATGTTTTCACCGTCAATAGAAATGGTGCCAGATGACGGCTCAATCAGCCTGTTGATCATTTTCATCGTTGTCGTTTTTCCGCAGCCGCTCGGTCCGATAAAACAAATAAATTCGCCCTTTTCGATCTTCAAGTTAATGCTGTTGACGGCTTTTTTCCCGCCTTTATAGTTCTTCGAGACATTTTCTAATGTCAGCAAACATGAACACCTCCGTGATTAAATTGATTCAATTTGTTAAATTCGTATTTAATTTTTCAGAAAATTGAGCTTTAACCATTATAAATTAAACTTTATAAAATAAAAAGTTTACAATATGTTCATATTATATATAAAGTATGTGTAAGCCTTGATTTATCCCTATGCATCACCGATGTTCTTATATTTGCTCCAATTTCCTGCCAAATTCTCTATTTACAGCATTTTCGTTATATTAAAAATGTGGTATATTGACATCGGAATTGCCATCTGAAAGGATTGAAACTGTTGGAGAAGGATCCCTTAACAATCATCGAACAAGCAGAGGACCATTTAATAGACAGAATCGCGGAAAATATGCACACGTTCGGAATGCCTTCGACTGTGGGGCGAATTTTGGGCATTATTTATATGAATCGCAAACCCATGACGTTAAACGAATTATCAGAAGAAACCGGCATGAGCAAAACAAGAATGAGCCAGGTCGTCCGGGAAATGCTTGATGTGAATATAGCCGAAAAAGTATTTGAAAAAGGCGTGCGTAAGGATCTATACGATGTAGAGCAGGATTACTATCAAACCTTTATCACATTATTTTCGGCAAACTGGAGCAAGGTGGTCAGCAAAAATAAAATGATGCATAAAAAGCTGAACCGCGAGCTGCTGACTGCTCTTGAGGGCGACCTTTCCCCTGAGGCCGAAGTAAAAATAAATGAATTGCTCAAAGAATTAAAGGAATGGCTCGATTACTATAACTGGATCAGCCGTTTGATTGAATTTTTTGAGAGTGAAGAGGTTTTTAAGCATGTCCCGAAACCGTAAAAAAAACGCCTTAGCTACTAGGCGTTTTTTTTTTTACCATCAAGATACAGCAGTCGGTTTCAGCTGTTTTCCTTTTTTCTTTTTCACCGGGCTTAACGCTCGTTCAAGCCAGCCCATCACCAAATCGGCGATAACCGCCATGAGAGCGGTCGGAATCGCGCCGGCTAAAATAATCGCGGTGCCGTTTGTCGCGTTTGAGCCTCTGACGATGATATCGCCGAGTCCGCCCGCGCCGACGAATGTTCCGATCGCCGTAATGCCGATGGCAATGACAAGCGCCGTGCGGAGGCCTGCCATGATGACCGAAAGCGCCAGCGGCAGTTCCACCATGCGGAGCACCTGAAATTTCGTCATACCCATCGCTTTACCTGATTCCAAGTACGCATGCTCAATGCTGACAATGCCTGTATACGTGTTTCTGATAATCGGCAAAAGCGAATACAGAAATAAAGACAAGATTACCGTATTGGCGCCAAGCCCCATCACAAGCATCAAGACGGCGAGCATGGCGAGCGCGGGAACTGTCTGAATCACATTTGTAATCGCGAAAATCCAGCCGCTTAATGCTCTGTATCTGGCGATGAAAATCCCTGTGGGAATGCCGATAACAGCCGCGAATAAAACGCCATACACTGACATCAGAAAATGGCGGGAAAACTCATGCAGCACGTAACCGCCGTTTTGTGAATAATAAGTGCCAAGCTGCTGTAACACTTCCATCTGCTCCACCTCGTTTCTTACTCAAAGTAATCGTGTTTCTCCAAAAATTCTTTCGCCACGACTGACGGTTCTTTCAGCTTTCCGTCCACTTCGTAGTTCAGCTCCTGCATTGTTTCTGTATCAATTTGTCCGATCAGCTTATTCAAAAGGCCTTCAAGCTCCGGATGCTGTTTCAGCACTTTCTCGGGAACAACCGGCGAACAGTCATAGGGCGGGAAAAATTGCTTGTCGTCTTTTAAGATTTTCAAATCATACGCCTTAATCCGTCCGTCTGTAGAATAGGCAAGAACGGCGTCCATCTTTCCGTTTTTTACTGCGTCATACACAAGACCGATCTGCATCGGATAGGTTGTTCCGAACTCAAACCCATACGTGCTGACAAACCCTTTGTAGCCGTCGCCTTTCCGCTTCAGCCACGCATTGTCGACTCCCAGCTTGTATTTGTCTGCGTTTTTCTTAATATCTGAAACGGTATTCAAATGGTCTTTCTCAGCAAGCTCTTTTGACACAGTAAACGCGTATGTGTTTTCAAACCCATAAGAATCAAACCATCTATATTTAAAACGCTTCTCAAACTCTTTTTGCACAATGTCCAGCGCTTTTTTCGGGTCTTTCTCCGCCTCCATTCCGAGGGTGCTCGTTAAGTCCGTCCCGGAATAACGGGTGGCGGAAATATCAATATCACCGCCGACCATCGCCTGCTGCTGCACATAGTTGGAGCCGAGATTTTTAATTAATGCTGTATTCAAGTCCGTGTTATGTTCGATAAGCTGAGCGATTATGTTCGCTAATATTTCCGACTCTGTAATGCTCTGCGCGCCAATTTTAATCGTTTGATCTGAAGCTCCGCTGAGCCCCGGCAGTGAACAGCCGCCTAACAGCAGAGCTGAAACGAGAGCTAACGCGCCAAACCATCTGATTCGTTTATTTTTCAAGACAGCCAACTCCTTATGAAACTTCCTTCATCCCTTGCAGTCCTTTCGGTGTCACTTTCCGTTCCGTTACAGCCAGCAGATAATCAATTATAATTGCTAAAATCGTGACCGGCACCGCGCCTCCGATGATATATTCAGGCTGATACAGGTTCAATCCGATAAAAATATAATCACCCAGTCCGCCGCCTCCTATAAAGGACGCGAGTGTCGCCCAGCCGATCAAATAGATTGTAGATGTTCGGATTCCCGCCATAATAATCGGCACCGCAAGCGGAAGCTCGACTAACCGGATCTGCTCCCAGCCGGTCATTCCGATTCCTTTCCCTGACTCCAGCAGGTTCTTGTTTACCCCTTGAATGCCTGTATAGGTATTTCTGAGAATCGGCAGTACGGAGTAGAAAAATAACGCGACGATAGCCGGTACTTTTCCTACGCCGAGCAAAGGAATAAAAAAGGCTAAAATGGCAAGGCTCGGCAATGTTTGCACAATATTGACGATACCGATGATCGTGCCGGCCCCTTTCTTCATTCTCGCCAGAACGACACCAAGCGGCACGGCAACAAGAATGCCTAATATAACGGCAATAATAGAAATATATAAATGCTCCCATGTTTTATAAAGCATTTCTCCGCCGTTCGTTTGCAAAAAATCAATAAACTGACTCATTCTAAAGAGCACCTCCTCACATTATGTCGTCACTAATTGGTCTTCTTCTCCCCAAATTGAATCGTACACAATATCTACAAGGCTCGCTCTCGTCACAATGCCGACCAGATGATTCTCTTCATCAACTACCGGAACATATTTGATTCCCCGTTTTAAAATCTTCCGGACCGTATCGCGAAGGAGGGTTCCGCTTTGCACCGTATAAATATCAGAACGGAACACATCGCCGACAAGGCTTGCTTTTTTCCGTTTTTCATCTATGATTTCGACATCGACATAGCCCTGAAGCACATTTTGCTCATCAACAACCAGCAGTGAATCCACACGTTGTTCTCTCATCAATTGAATGGCTTGAGAAAGTGTTTTATCCGCCGTAATGGTAACTGGCTTTTTATTCATCATTTGTTCAACCCGCTCGATATCAGGCCGGGATTGAAGCAGCCTTTCTTTTCCGATAAATTCCTCTACGAATTCATTGACCGGATTTCGGAGAATGTCATCAGGCGATCCGACTTGGACGATCTCTCCTCCCTTTAAAATGACGATACGATCGGCAAGCTTAATGGCCTCATCCATATCGTGGGTCACAAAGACAATGGTTTTGTTTAATGTTCTTTGCAGTTTTTTGAATTCTTCTTGAAGAGAATCACGTGTAATCGGATCAAGCGCTCCGAACGGTTCATCCATTAAAATAAGGGGAGGTTCCGCTGCCAGCGCCCTTAGCACGCCGATTCTTTGCTGCTGGCCGCCGCTCAGCTCATGGGGATAACGCTCTAAATATTCAGGTCCCATATCAACAAGCTTTAACAGCTCTCTTGCCCGTTCTTTCCGTTTATCTTCCGGCCATTTCAGCAGTTTCGGAACGAGTGAAATGTTTTGCTGGATGGTCATGTGGGGAAATAAACCAATCTGCTGGATCACATAGCCGATTTTTCTTCTCAGCTCAACCGGGTCCTGCTCCATGATGTTTTCGCCGTCGATAAAAATCTTGCCTGACGAAGGCTCAATCAAACGGTTAATCATTTTCATCGTCGTCGTTTTTCCGCAGCCGCTCGGCCCGATAAAACAGATGAACTCGCCTTTAGCGATATCTAAATTGATGCTGTTGACAGCTTTTTTTCCGCCTTTATATATTTTTGAAACATTTTCTAATTTCAGCAATCCGTGCACCTCCAACAGGTTTCCGTTATTTTTCTGAAAAGTATAACCTTTATTATATTATAAACTTTATAAAATAAAAAGTTTACAATGTGTTGATATTACATGTAATACACATATTATTTATTGTTATGACATAACCAGCGGCAGTGTTCTTACAATCTCTCTCATTTCCTCCCTTATCCTCAGCATATAAACGTTTTCAACAACTGCCAAAAATATGATATATTGACAACATGAATTGTCAGTGAAGGGATGATCATCTGTGGAAAAAAATGCTCTTGAAATCATCGAACATGCTGAGGAGCACCTCATTGAGAAGATTGCGGAAAATATGCATACGTTTGGAATGCCCGCTACTGTCGGGCGTGTGCTCGGCATCATTTATATGAACCGCAAGCCGATGACGTTAAGCGAGCTTTCTGAAGCTACCGGAATGAGCAAAACACGGATGAGCCAAGTTGTCCGGGAAATGATAGATGCCAACCTTGCGGAAAAAGTGTTTGAAAGAGGGGTCAGAAAGGATCTCTATGACGTCGAACAGGACTACTATCAAACCTTCATTTCTTTATTTACAGCGAATTGGACAAAAGTCGTAAGCAAAAATAAAATGCTCCACAAAAAACTCAGCCGCGAGCTGACTGATCTATTAAAAGAGGAAAACCTGAGCCCTGAGGCAGAAGCGAAGGTTGACCAGCTTTTAATTGAATTAAAAGAATGGCTTAATTATTATGATTGGCTGAGCCGCTTAATTGATTTTTTTGAAAGCGAAGAAGTTTTTCAATATGTCCCAAAAACAATAAAAAGCAGCTCCCTCAGTGAATAAAAGGGAACTGCTTTTTTTATCGTTAAGAAACAAGTACAGGAAACATTCCTTTCAGACCTGCTCCGATCATTCCGACTGCTGTCACCGCCAGAATCAAACCCATCAGCCGGGTAATGACATTCATCTCCGTCTTGCCAAGCTTATTGCTGATAAAAGATGAATAGTGAAACAAAACAAACGTGAGTGCTATGACAGCCGCTATACCTATGATCACACTGATGTAATGGACGACTCCGATATGTCCGGCTGATAAGCTCATATTGGTTAGCCGGCCAAAGAAGACAAAGTTATATTTTAGAAATACGGTTCCTTTTCAATTTTTTTCTTTTATAATGGTAATTAGTACAATATCCCTATATTACAAAGAAAAGGAGTCAAAGTATGTATTGTCCTCAATGCGGCCATCAAACGGATGGCGGAAAGTTTTGTGAGAAATGCGGATCGCCTCTTCCACGCCAAGCGGGCGAAAATCAAGGAGCACAGCCGGGAGCTGAAGCTGCAAAACAAGCAGCAAAGCAGTTCGGTTCATTTGTCCTGGCCGTTCTGAAACGACCTTATCAGGAATGCAAAACAACAGGCGGAGAACAGCTGATCAGCGGAATGATTACAATGGTGCTTTTCAGTTTACTAACTCCGCTGATGTTTTATATTCTTTTTTCAGACGGTCCCGGCAGTGCGAGCTTTACAGAAATCTTTTTAAAGCCAACCATTTACTTTGCCCTTTTTATTTTCGGGTTGCATGCATTGATCTTTTTTTCCTTAAAAATCGCGGGAAACCAAGTGTCATTTAAAGATTCACTCTCCAGATTTGGTGCGTTTCTTATTCCCTATACGGCTATTTTGATTCTTGCACTCCTATTGTTTTTATTACATACAGATCTTTGTTTCACCGTGTTAGCGATTGGTTTAATCGGCGCATTCTTCGCTATTCCCCCTGCGATGCTGGGAAGTTACCAGCATTCGTATAAAGGAAAGGCTGATATCATTTACTCAACCATTGTGATTTATCTGATCACGTGCGTTGCGTTTCGGTTAATCATCGAACATTATATCAAAGAGATTTTCCATTATATCTTCTTTTAAAAACAAACCCCCATCGCCTGCTGGTATGGGGGTTTGTTTTTATTGAATAGACGTTAAATAAATTCTTCCGTCCTTTACTGTGCCTGTGTAGGTCCAGTTGTACGTTCTGCGCTTTGTACTGCCGCCTGATTTTGTAATATCAAATTCTTCATATGTTTTAATTATGATATTCGAGCCGCTTTGACTAAAGCTTTTTACCTCTACATCAATAAATACTTCAGTCGTCCCCTCGCTGTTCAACTTCTTAACCAATTTCTGCTGATCATTATATAATGAACTTCCTTTTTCCAAATTGCCTTCCATGACCGCAAATTCATTTAAATTCACTGCGGTTGATTGATTTGTCAGATAATCAACCATAAATGATGTAACTTGTTCATCCGTGACATCGTCGGTCGATGGGCTTACGCTTGGTTTCTTGCCTTTTGAGTCTGCCCAGGCTGACGTGTACGTCTCTGCATTATCATTTTTTATTTTCTTTATATTTGTTCCGGCAGAATCAAAAGTTGATTCTGCATCTTCGAAAATCCACTTTTTCTGTTTTTTATCATATGAAAGCAGATATTCATAGCTCGGGCTCTCATCCGACATTTCAGGTTTAGTATAGTCATTATAATTAGCCGACTGGTGAAGTTCTTTTCCTGTTACTGCCGCCTGCCATGTACCGTCATTTTTCTGGGATAGAGCAAAGGTATCCAAATCAAAGTCTGTTTCCAGATATTTATCTTTTAAGTAAGAATCCGTGTTTTTCATCGAGTCCACGTTATCTTTTACTTCGGCTTTCCAACTGGCACTTGCCTCTGTCATCTGAGCTGTATTTCCATCAGAAAGCGCTTTGGAATATTGCTTTGTCGTTTTGACAATCGTATTCATGATTGTTTCTTGTGTGTCTTGGTCAGGAATTAACGTTAACTCCATTTCTTTGCTATCAATCGGCACACCCGCTGTTTTTGTTTTTCCCCATGGGAACTCCGCTTCAACAGCAGCAGTCATTGATCCGTCTGTCAGAAGCGGGCCGTATGTGACAGATTTGAACGGATCCTTATGGATGGATTTACCGTTAATCAGCAATTCTCCCTTTCCGTCCTTAATGTCATCCGCTAAGCTGAATGTCACATCGTCTGCTTCCAATGAGAGATCAACACGAAAACTGTTATCACCAACCGCCTGAATTTCTTCCTTTTTCACAAGATCGACTACATCGTTTTTCAGTTTGGCTGAGACTGTATATTCGCCGGGAATGTACGGGCCGAGGGTTTGTGCTTGATCTGCTTTTTTTACAGGTCCGGCATCCTCTTTATTCACATGTAGATCCGTATTTTTATAATTGCTGGTTACTTCAAAATAAACAGGTGCTATCTTTAAATCATAATGGTCAAATACTAGCAAGCTTTTCCCGTCTTTCTCCGCGTATACAATTTCCTTTTGGGCTGTTTCATCACGCAGCGATGCTAAAAGCTCATTTTTTTTGTCAGGATAATCCTTTAAATATGCAAGAAACGGTTTTACATTATTTTTAGTAAGCTTAAGCTTGTCATTTACAGGCGTAAGGAGAGAAGCGATTTGGTCTTTATCCTCATTATTTACAGCCTGCTCAAATTTGTCGACTAACCTGTCCTTAGAATTAAGGTACGCTCCGGTTTTATATGCGGCGAATAATATGACGCACGCTGCGGCAATGCTGCTCCATAAAATGATGGTTTTCTTAGGGATTGGTTTTCGCGGAGCCTGCCTCGTTTCAGCAGTGCTTGCTGTTTCTTTATTTGCCTGTATGCTGCTTCCTCCGATCGGGGTGCCGCATTCTTTACAAAACTTTGCCCCTTCATTATTCTTTTGGCCGCATTCCTTACAAAAAAACATGACTTTCCTCCTATTCAATTCTACTAACTTGTATAACATTTCCTATCTTATATATCTTATAATAGAATGGATTGAAATTGGAGCAAATTAGTAAAATATATAACTATAACAAAAAGGTGGAGTGAATATGCAACTCAGCATTCAAAAAGCAACAGAAGCGAATCAGGCGCTATATGAACTTCTGCTGCTCGCGGATCCTTCAAAGGAAATTGTTGATGAATACCTGGTAAGAGGCGAATGTTACGAAGCTTGGATCGGCAGCGAACTGGCAGGAGTCTATGTACTCTTAAAAACCAGACCGCAAACGGTTGAAATCGTCAATATCGCTGTGAAAGAATCTATGCAGAACAAAGGCATTGGTAAACAGCTTGTGCAGGATGCCATTGAAAAGGCGAGGGGATGGGGAGCTGACACAATCGAGATCGGTACCGGAAATTCCAGCATTCATCAGCTTTCTCTCTATCAAAAATGCGGATTCCGGCTGCAGGCTATTGACCATGATTTTTTTATCAGACATTATGAGGAGGAGATTTTTGAAAACGGCATTCAGTGCCGGGATATGGTGAGGCTTTATCTTGATTTATAAAAAGAAGCGGCTGCCGCGAAAAATTCGGCTGCCGCTTCTTTTTGATGTCCTGTCAGACAGACCGATCTGCTTTTTCATGTGATGTTCTTTGAACAATCTGCATTACTGACAGAGTGAAGAAGATCAAAATGAGAGATAGTCCTATACTCAGAAAAATGTAGTTTGCTGTCAATAATAACAGAAGTGCCGTATATAAAGCAGCAGAAAGCGGCTCTCCCATCTTTACGATAGAAAAAATAAGAGCAAAGATCCTCCCAAAATAAGCGGTCGGAACTGTTTTTTGAAAATACAGCACCGTTTGCACATCGATATATGAAATGATGATGCCAAGCACAAGAAAGATCACGCATTCAAATCCGTGAAGCGGAAAGAACAAGATCATAATAAGTGCCCCCGCCCCCGTTAAAGTCCGCGGATATAAGCGGACTAGATGTTTCGTATTCCACTTAAAAAATACAGCCAGATTTCCTAACAGCATACCCGCCTGGAACATTGCATACATAACGGCAAACCAGACCGAATAGTCCTTACCAAAACGTTCAACCGCAAGAATCGGCCCCATAACCGAAATCAGACCGGCGATTACAAGGTTGACAATGAAAAAATACCCGACAGATGTCAGCCATGTCTTATTTCCTTTCAGCATCCTATAACCGGCCTTCATATCTTCTGTTCCTTTGCTTTTTTGCACAATAGGTTCTGATGTGCGAATGAGCAGAATCAGCACGGCAGAGATAAAAAAAGCCGCCCCATTTATCGTAAACAGAAAGCTAAACGGGATCGTGGCCAGTAACACACCGCAAATCAGTTTTCCGACGATCAATCCGATTAAATCACTTGTATTCATTAAAGAAGTCGCCTGATCCAGATGTTTTTGGCGGACAAGCAGCGGAATGAGCGCAACTTTCGCAGGCGCAAAGAGCATCGATTGCAGAGAAAGAAAAAAAGCGCACGCTCCCGCTATCCACACGGATAACAAATGGTTTGCGCTAAGCACCGCCAGAAGCACCATAATGGCGGCTCTTCCCGTGTTGCATATATATAAAATAGATTTTTTACGAAAAGAGTCTATCAATGGCCCCGTAAACACTCCAAATGTTAAGGGCACAAGTTCAATAAAAGAAATAACGCCGACAAGAATTTTGCTGCCGGTTAAATCCAAAACAAGGAGAGGAAGCGCAATCAGCCATACACCATCCGCCGCCGAAGAAAACACCTGCGCAGCCCAAAGTTTTGCATAACTCGGTGTTCGATATGTCTGATTACGCCTGTTTTTTATCCTTTTCATCAGAAGCACCGCCGAACCATTCTAGAGTTCTCCATGATTCTTGCCTTTGTGTATAGTCCGTTTCCATCACTTCAAATACAATACCCATTTCATCATCCTGATGACGCGTTTTTAACTCCTCTGCCGCTTGTCGGAGCAGACGTTCATCAATGGTTCCTGTTTTGGGATGCTGCCCCTCAAAACAGCGGACATCCCCATGCGGAAAAGCAAGCTGTCGAAAGGAGCTGAAATGATAATGTTTAATGGCTTCTTCTAACGAAAGAAACTGAAAAAAATCGGGATACTTCAATGTTTCATTTCGAAACATAAGAGAGGATGATAAGTGCGTCTGGTAGGTGATCGCCCAGTGGCATATATCCCACGTAATGCCGACATGCCTCAATTTCAATTGAACCAGCTCTTCAAAATCCTCAGGATAGATAAAAATCGGATCAAAATCTTCACCCAGGTTTCCGATGATCGGAAGGTTTTCGACACCGATCCAAATATCCGTGCCTTTCAAATCCTCATCAAACTCTGCAAAAAATTCAATTATTTTTTTGCGGTTTCCTTGCAGATCATATTGTTGAAATTCTTCTACATTCATAAATTGATTGGCATGAACAGTTATGCCCTTTGCATCGTATTTCACAGCGAGCTCCGCAAAATGGAGGAGCTGATCTTTGATGTGTTTTTCATGAATATAATCTGCATTGTCCGTGGGAAAATGAAGCGTTAACAGAGACGGAAGCAACTGTTGTGCGTATGCGAGTGTTTGATTGATCTTTTTCACATAATCTTTTTGTTCAAAAGAGCGGCCGTCAAAAATATTAGCTTCAAGCCCGTACCCTTCTTCGACCCATCGGCCATCGATTTGTTTCGGATCAAGTCCGAAAAAAGGAATTTGAGCAATCATAAGGCCCTCACCATGTTCCTCTCACAAGCATAAACGCTTCTGCCGCTTTAAAACCGGATTTTGCGCCCCATACATACGCATTATTTTCTATCGCTTGCAGAGAGCGGGGATGGGGAAAGTCTCTAAGCTCAGACCCGTAGCACGCCATGGCCTTCAGCTTCATATCAAGCTCTTCCTCAATATTGATGAAGTAATTGGCATGAAATTGATCCTTCTGAAGATAATTCCATTCTGTCGAAGATAAAGTTTCATAAGCCAGCACCTGTTTAACAGAATGACCGGGGAGCGGGCGGGTTGCCGTCATCACCGCTCTGAATACGACGGTGTGATCAATGTTAATATCTCCTCCGTACTGGGTATACACAATATCGGGCTGAAACCGCTCGATTTGTTTTTCTGCTTCTTTCACAACATCTAATAAATCCATAGAATCAAGTCTGTTATCAGGCAGGTTTAAGCGGACAAAATCTTCAATACCAAGAGTGCTGAGCGCCTGTTTCGTTTCATTGTTTGAATCTTGCATAATTGAATCCTCAGGTTTTACATAATCAGCTTTTCTTGACGATTTCCCCTCTGCCATGATGACCGCTGATACATTGTCCCCTTGGCGCACATGTTTAGCCAGCGCTCCGCCGACTCCGATAATCTCATCATCTGGATGTGCCGCAAACACCATTACTTTCATCATATTGCCCTCCTTTGACTAGCGTTTCCGCCATATCGGCTCCGCAGTTCATCAGCATATCGATCATGGAAAGATGAGGAATATGCTCTCCAAATAACTGCGGATACTCAATCGCTCTAATGGTCTGATATTCAATAGCAATTCCATCTCTTTCAAAATCGCTTTCTATTAAATAGTCCGATCCTTGGCTCCCTGAATAATATCGGCCGGCTCCCAGTTCTTGACAAAGAGCAAGAACAAAATCACTTTTTTTCTCATTACGGCACTCAAGCTCTGAAACATAACAAATAGGCGTTGAGATGCGCAGCTCTTTTAGAAAAAACTGAATGATATACATGTTCAATTCATGGAGATACTCCCAATCCCTTTGATATATATCTTCAAAAAAGGCTCGATATTGTTCAAAGTAAGGCGCTTTTGCGTAGTTCATTTGGATCGCCATCCAGTGTTTTCTTTGCCAGTCCTGTGTCTGGTCGATTTTCATATGACGCAGCTCGATTTCCTTGTAGTTCTTCATCTGTAAAGGAACGGTCAGCCATCTGGGACCTTGGGGCGTTTTAATTCGGTTTCTGTTAAGAAATCCTTTTTTCTCAAATTGGGCCGTGTCATGAATGGCAAATAGATCTGATTTATGAATTTTTTCAAAAAAACCATGCCACGGAATGTAGCTGGATTGATGACCGCTCACCACTTTTACTCCGCTGCCGTAAATTGTAGACATCGTTTCTCTTCAGCTCCCCAATATCGTTTCGGTCTCGCAATCTCTTTACTGTGAGAGTAGCCAAAATCAGCCCATCGAAGCTTGGCATTAATGGCAAACTGTAATGCGTCCCGCATTAATAAATAGGATGCCTGTGCTTTTTTACCGTCGAGACTGTTTACATTTTGCCAGTAATAAAAATGAGAGCGGTCATAGAGAAAAATACTGCTGCTAATCAGTTTTTGTTCTAGAAACGCCCCCACCCAAAAGACTCGGCTGCTAAGATTCTCAAGCAGCCTCTGAAAAAAAGATAACCGTAATACGTATTGAGCGCCAATTGCTGCTGAATGCGCTTTGTACAGGTCATAAAATTCATTCAGCTCTTTTTGCCCGATTTGCCGAATGGTTACACTTTCCTTTTCTGCGTATCTGACAGCTGTACGGGCTTTTCCTGAACAGCTCGTCCATAGCTCTTCAAATGTGTCCGGCAGCGTTAACATATGTGTCGTTTTGACTTCCCATCCTGGTCCAAATTCTTCAATAAATGTGGCTTGATCGTAAGGCAGCAGCATCCTGGACATCTCCCGGCCAAATAAAGCCTTGATCTCTCCCTGCAGCCATTCAAACGAGATCGGCCCCTCTAAGAAAGGTCCGCCGTACCCAATCATATTGCCGCTGATATTGCCATTCTGCTCAAAAACAGGCACATAGACCGCTTGTCCGTTATCCGTTTTCAGTATGACTGGGTGAAATGAAGTATCGGGAAGCTCTTCCATAAGCTTTCCCCACTCATAGCTTTGAAATAGTATCGCCTCGTGTGCGGCAGCGGCCTGATCCCATACTTGCTGACTATTGCATACGGTATTTTGCATGTTTTATCACCAACATTCAGTTTTTATTCTGATGCTCTGCATACTTTAAAACGGTTTCGGCAATTTGCCTTGTCTGTTCTTCTGTCAACGGCGGTTTGAACGGCAATGAAAGGACTCTTTTCCAAAGCGGATTTTCATCAGCCTGCGTTGCATATGTTTGATAAATCGGAATGAGATCGAGAGGGAGGTAATTCCAGCAAGTTTGAATTCCTTTTTCGGCTAAATAAACGGAGCAGGCATACCGCTCCTCTTCTTGCGGAAATACAATCGTCAAGTAATTCAAACACTCTCCCTCTTTAGGCTGAATCATCTGTACGCCGTAAGTCGTTTCCTCCTGTTCAAATCGTTCTCTGGCTGTTTCTATATTTTTGGCTGAAGCTTTTATCAATTGATCTATTTTTGACAGCTGATATTCAATAATAGCTTCTCTTGAGGGATGCATCCGTAAAACAGAGACGACAGACGGAGATTGCGGCAGTACCTCAAGCTTGCTTACTTTCATAGAAGGCACCAAACCAGTTTTCTTCATTACATATGGAATGGGCTGAGGATGTTTTCGTTTCATCAAAGCTTGCATTCTTTGATTTTTCATATAATGTTTATAATCAGCTATCACTTGCCTGCGCTGTTCCATTGGCGGCCTGTCTTGTTGGCAGAGAAAATCTTTGGTCGCAATTAAAGCTCCTCCTCCAATGCTGGCAAGAGGCTTGGACGGCCCAAAGCTTAAGATGCCGAAATCCCCCAATCCGCCCGCATATACTCCGGCTTGCTTCGTAAACATCGCTTGGGCAGCATCGTCAATGATATAAATGCCATTCGCTCTTGCCCAATCTATTATCTCCGGATTTTCACTTCGGCCATATACATGCGTCAAAATAATGGCACATGTATGCCGAGTCGCTTTTTTTCTGGCATCCGAAACGGACAGGGACAAATCAAACTCCAATTGGGCAAAAACCGGTGTCGCTCCACACTGAAGGACCGCATCAATCACATTTGGACAATTAAAGGATGACAGAATAACTTCTTTCCCCGGTCCGGCTCCCGAATAGGTCAAGGCCAGCACCAAAGCCGCACTGCCGCTTGATGTTAATACAACGCCTTTTTCATATCGTTTCTCCAGTTTTTCAGCTAACCGGCTTTTTGTAGCCGTAAACAAGGATTTGGCTGCATGTAAACGGCTTATGCCTGAAAGCTGCCCTGGATAAATGGGGAACTTGATCTCCTCCGGATGTTTAGGATAATGATAGCTTGTGTTTTTTTCTTTCATCTTTAATAATCCTCAATCCTTCATCAAGGCTGACTTTGGGAACATATCCAAGCAGACGTTTTGCCTTATCAATGGACGGAGCCCGTTTAAAGATTTCAATGTCTTTACCCCTGACACCGTCTTCTCCCAGCTTTTTGAATATGTAATGTTCTTTGCTTCGGCCGGAGATTTCATTGATTTTCTCAGCCAGTTCTTTTATGGTGATCGGCTGGTCATTCCCAATATTAAAGTCTTCAAATTCATTGCCCTGATGTACGAGAGCAAGGTACGTTCCATTGACAATGTCGCTGATATAGCTGAAGCACCTGATTTGCCCGCCGTCTCCATAAAGCGGAAGGTCCCGGCCGGACTCGGTCAGGCTGAAAAATTTGTTCATGACAAAATCTTCCCGCTGCTTCGCGCCATACACATTAAAGTACCGGACAACACGGATATGTAACTGTTCTGACGCTTGTTCCCTCAGATATTCTTCTGATTTCAGCTTCGCTTTTCCATATGCAGATTTCGGAAGCTTTTGGCTGCTCTCAGTAAAAGGAAAGTCAGGTGAATCCCCAAAAACCTCTGAACTTGATGAAAACAGAAGAGTGCTGATCCCTAATTCTTTGCACACCTCGGTTACATTTTTCGTTCCCTCAAAGTTGACCCGGATGACGTCCTCACCATTACTGCGGCAGCTGTCTACACCGACCATTGCCGCCAAATGAACGACGGCATCCGCTCCCTGCAATGATTCACGAAGTGTTTGTTGATCTAAAATATCCGCATAACGGAACGGTGCATCAGAATTCGGCTTTTTTTGATCTACAATGATCGTGTGAAAACCCTTATCTTGCAGTAATGCTGCTAATTCACTTCCGATAAAACCCGCGCCTCCGATGATTGCAATGTGTTTCATTGTCGAACCCCCTTCTCAATAGTTAAAGTTTCTTTAATAGACTGAATGATATATTCACAATCTTCCTCAGATAATTGACTATACAAAGGAAGTGACACAATTTCGGTAAAAATTTTCTCCGTTATCGGCAGTTTTGCGGGAAAATGTTCTTTATAATACGGATGCATATGCACAGGGATAAAGTGGACGCTGAGACCGATATTTTTCGCTTTCATTTCCTCGATAAACAGGTCTCTGTCCATCCCGCTGCGTTCTTTAATTCTTAAAATAAATAAATGCCATGAGTGCGTAATTCCGGTAGGTATATCAACGAGAGGAAGCCGTGACGAGTCAGTTAAATCGGCAAGCTCGGCAGCATAGTAATGAGCAATACGCTCCCGCTTTTCTTGAATGTCGATAGCCCTGCTTAGCTGTACCAGTCCCAGCGCCGCCTGTATATCTGTCATATTGTATTTAAAACCGGGCAATAAAACGTCATATCTCCAGCTGCCTTTTTCACCGTAGCGGTTCCATGCATTCTTCGTAATGCCGTGCCAGCCGTACAGTCTGGCCCTCTCTGCCGCTTCGCCGTCTTTCACAATGAGAGCTCCGCCTTCTCCGGTTGTAATATTTTTTGTAGCGTAAAAGCTGAAGCAAACCGCGTCGCCATGAGTGCCGATCATTGTTCCGTTATATTGAGTCCCAAGCGCGTGGGCGGCATCTTCAATTAAATACAGCTGATTTTCTTTGCATATTGCATCTAGTTCATCCAAATCTGCCGGATAGCCCGCAAAATGGACGGCGATTACCGCTTTGGTGCGCGGAGATAATTTTTGTCTTACATCCTCCGGGTCTATGCATAAATCAGCCTCCCGAATGTCTGCAAAAACCGGGGTTGCCCCGACATGCAAGATAACATTGACACTCGAACAAAATGTAAAGCTCGGCACAATGACTTCGTCGCCTTCTCCTACGCCTAGCGCAAGTAAGGCCATATGTAAGGCAGCGGTTCCTGAATTACAGCTGATCACGTGTTCGGCTCCTGTAAATTCACCTAATTGTTTTTCGAATTCAATCACCTTTGGACCTTTTGAAATCCAGCCTGATTGCAGTGTTTCAGTTACACTTGCTATTTCTTCATTTGTCATATCTGGTTTATGAAAGGGGATATATCGGTTACTGATGGTCTTTCCCTCCTATAGTGTGACAAGCTTTAAATTGTCAGCTAATTTATCACTGCAAACATTTCTTGTATCAAAAATAACCGGAGATGTATCCTGCAAGATGCTGTAGTCAATATCATCATGATCGGTATGAATAATCACCACATCATATTGATTGATCTGTTCTTTTGTAAAAGGGACAGAATACTTCACACTGCCCTCGTCCAAGCGGATTTTCCCGATAAAAGGATCGTGATAGTCTGTCTCGCAGCCCTTTTTCATCAAGTCTCCCATAATTGTAAGCGCCGAGGATTCCCGAGGATCATTCGTATTTTTTTTATAAGCTGCACCAACTAATAAAATGCTGCGTTTTTCTTTATTGACTAACTTTATGGCATAATCAGATACAGAAATCGGCATTTCCGAATTAATTTCATCCGCCAAATCAATCAATTTTGTCTTCAATCCTTTTTGATTGGCTACCCATTTAAAATAAAAGGGGTCTATCGGTATACAATGTCCGCCTACACCGGGGCCTGGATTGAACTTTTGGAAACCGAACGGCTTCGTGTCCGCAGCATCTATGACTTCCCAAATATCAATATCGAGTTCCCGGCAGTTTAGTGCCATTTCATTGATTAAAGCAATATTTACATAACGGTAGGTATTCTCTAGGAGTTTGGCTGTTTCTGCTACTTCAGCTGAGGTGACGGGATGGATGCTGTTCACGATCGTGCTGTAAAACGCTGAGGCAAGTTCTGTACAAGTCTTTGTTATTCCCCCGACCACTTTCGGAATATCAGATACTTCATACTGAATATTCCCCGGGTCAATTCTTTCTGGAGAGTATGCTGTAAAAAAGTCGGTGCCTATGTTCATTTGCCGGCTGGCTTCCATTCTTTCCGCAATCTTTTTTTTCGTTGTTCCCGGATAGGTCGTGCTTTCTAAAATTAAGAGCTGATTTGTCTTTCCATAAGCGATCATGCTGTCAACTGCACTGTCGATGTAGGTTAAATCGGGGATCTTTTCTTTTTTGTCTAGGGGTGTCGGCACACATATCACAATAATGTCGCAATCCTGGATAGAGGCCATGTTGTCACTTACTTGAAATCGCTTTGTATGTAAAGCTTCCTTCAGTTTATTTTCATCTATATCATTGATGTGGCTATGCCCGGCGGCTAATAAGGATACTTTTTCACTGTTCTTGTCAAAGCCGATGACATGGTATCCTTTATTGACACATTCCAAGGCAAGAGGAAATCCTACATACCCCATTCCCAGAACGCCTACTACCGCCTGTTTTGTTTCAATAAGCTTCAAAAGCCGTTCTTGGCCGAGGTTATGTATTTCTTTAGTGACAGTATTCATTTTTTACCCCCTAATTGATAGAAAAGGATATATTTTTACAAATTAAAACAAATATCGATCGATATCGTAATTATAACAAAAGGATAAATATGATAAATGGGTTATATATCCTTTTTTAGTGTTGGGCAATATATAATACTTTTTCTTTTTTGCAGAATTAAATTACCCATAATAAGGAATAAATCAGGGAATCATTAAGAACTTTCCCCCTAATTAAAAGAATATACTGAAAAATAAAAAACAGGCCGGAGCCTGCTTAATCAATCTTGAATAGCTTCTGATACGGAAGCAGAAATAAGCTCCCCTGCACTCTTTAATCTATCCTTGTTAATGTGTTCCATATTGTCATTGCTTGTGTGATACCAAGGGCCCGGCTCATTCGTTTCAGGGCTAAGCCAAATCCAATTGGCAGAAGCAATACCCGCCTCATAAAAAGAGACATGATCAGAATAGCCGAGTTGAATAAGACTTGGTTTCTTGATATGCTGCTTTTCAGCGGCATTTACAGCATATCTGATACTTTGATTGGTCTTACCGTCAGGAGTGGTCACGAATAGTTGACTGGCTTCTTTCCAGTCAGTCGCAATCATATCTGCATTAAAGTTCACCTGGCTTTGTTTGATCTCATCCTTTGTCAGTTTACTGACATAATAGGATGAACCGGCGGACCACAATTCTTCTGAGCCAAATAAAATAAACCGAATCTCTTTATTATCTGGCAGGTTCTTAAACATCTTGCTCATTTCCAGTACAGCAGACGTACCTGATGCATTATCATCTGCTCCCGGTGCTCCTTGTACACTGTCATAATGGGCGGTGACGTAAATAATATCAGGATGCTTCGAGCTTTTCGCTTTGCGGGTCCCTATTACGTTTCGCGAGATGCGGTGTTGATAGTTCTTAAACTGAATCACAGCCTGCTTCTCTTTCAATAAGGCTTCCCCGTCTTCTTTCTTCATACCCGCTGTCGGTATGGTTATATTCTTTTCCTTATTGGGGCGTATGGCAAGCGGTTTTGTCTTATGATTATAAATAATGACAGCGGCTGCGTTTGCTTTTTCCGCATGTTTTATTTTTTGAGATACCGGGATTTTCCCCTCCCTTATGACTGCTATTCTGCCCTCGGCACCTTTTAAATCACGGCTTAAACCATAACCTCCATCGTAAATGGGAGCGTCTATTTTCACTTCATCCTTTACAGCAGCATCATCTGCTGACCGAATCGGAAATTCGTGATCGCCCGCCGTGATAGAGCCGGAAAAGTAGTTTTTTAATTCAAACGGCTGTATACGAACCGATACGCCTTCAGCCCGCAGCCGATTTGATAAATACTCTGCCGCTTCCTTCTCTTTGTCTGTTCCTGTTTCCCTAGGCCCTATTGTCTCACTCAAATCATGAATGGTTTCAAACGCGCCGTCCGCATCAAACTTTGACTCAATCACCGAGGCTGATTGAATCTGCTTCTCCTTTACCAGATCAGCAGGCACTCCCCATATAAAGCTTGCGGCAAGTGCTGCTGACATAAATACATATTTCATCAAATCCCTCCTCTTATTAAACTTCTTCTCTTCGGTTCAATCGTAATGATTCCTTTAAAAATGAGAAAAATGAATATTAATTACCAAATTAATCTAATATAAAAGGAGGGAACTGTTGGTTTTTCGCTGAGTGAAAAGACATGGAGATGTAAAAAAGTCTCAAAGAGGTATTGAGTTCATATTGAATATAAAAAAGCCGCCGAGAAATTCTCGGCGGTCTTTTATTATTACTTGTTCAAGTTATAGAAAGTGTTAATGCCGTGGTATTGAGCCGTTTCAGCCAATTGGTCTTCGATGCGAAGCAATTGGTTGTATTTCGCAACACGGTCCGTACGAGACGGAGCACCTGTTTTGATTTGGCCTGCGTTTGTTGCCACAGCGATGTCAGCGATTGTGCTGTCTTCTGTTTCACCAGAACGGTGAGAGATAACAGCTGTGTATCCTGCGCGTTTCGCCATTTCGATTGCATCGAATGTTTCAGTCAATGTACCGATTTGGTTTACTTTGATCAGAATAGAGTTGCCTACGCCGTTTTTGATGCCTTCAGCCAATTTTTTCGTGTTTGTAACGAATAGATCGTCACCCACAAGCTGTACTTTTTTGCCAAGGCGTTCTGTAAGAAGTTTGTGACCTTCCCAGTCGTTTTCGTCAAGGCCGTCTTCGATTGAGATGATTGGGTATTTAGAAGCCATTTCTTCGTACCAGTCAACCATTTCAGCAGAAGTTTTAACAACGCCTTCGCCAGAAAGATGGTATTTGCCGTCTTCTTTGTTGTAGAACTCAGAAGATGCAGCATCCATTGCCAATTTCACTTCTTCACCAGGTTTGAAGCCGGCTTTTTCAATCGCTTCAACGATTGTTTGAAGAGCTTCTTCGTTAGAACCTAGGTTTGGAGCGAATCCGCCTTCGTCACCTACAGCTGTGTTCATGCCTTTAGCAGCAAGAACTGATTTCAAGCTGTGGAAGATTTGAGCGCCCATGCGAAGCGCTTCACGGAAGTTCTCAGCACCTACAGGCATAATCATGAATTCTTGAATGTCAACGTTGTTATCAGCATGCTCTCCGCCGTTGACGATGTTCATCATCGGTACAGGAAGCGTTTTTGAGTTGAATCCTCCAAGATATTGATAAAGAGGAATCTGTAAGAAATCAGCAGCAGCGCGTGCAACAGCCATAGATACACCAAGGATTGCGTTAGCGCCAAGCTTGCCTTTGTTTTCAGTTCCGTCAAGCTCGATTAAAAGCTGGTCAATTGCGTTTTGTTCTGTTACATCAAAGCCAAGAAGCTCTGGAGAAATAATTTCGTTTACGTTGTTAACAGCTGTTAACACGCCTTTTCCAAGGTAACGGTCTTTGTCGCCGTCACGAAGCTCAACTGCTTCGTATTCACCTGTAGAAGCTCCGCTTGGAACTAATGCGCGGCCGAATGCTCCTGATTCTGTATATACTTCAACTTCAACTGTTGGGTTGCCGCGTGAGTCTAATACTTCACGTGCATAAACATCAACAATGTATGGCATGTGTTTGTCTCTCCTTTTTGTTTGCAATTATTTTTGAATTAAAGAAGTTCCCGTCATTTCTTTCGGTTTTTCAACGTTCAGAAGGTCAAGAAGCGTTGGTGCAAGGTCGCCTAGGATTCCGCCCTCGCGTAATGTCACGCCTTCTTTTGTCACAATAACAGGGACAGGGTTTGTCGTATGCGCAGTGTGCGGTTCGCCTGATTCTGTAATCAGAATGTCAGCATTACCGTGATCAGCGGTAATGATGGCGTGTCCGCCTTTAGCGATGATGGCATCGACCACTTCGCCTAAGCATTCATCCACTGCTTCAATTGCTTTAATTGTCGGTTCCACCATTCCGGAGTGTCCGACCATATCCGGATTCGCAAAGTTTAAGATAATCGCGTCATGCTTGTCATCAGCGATATCCTTCACAAGCGCATCCTTTACTTCATACGCGCTCATCTCAGGCTTTAAGTCGTACGTTGCGACTTTCGGCGAATTGATGAGGATGCGTTCTTCACCAGGGAATTCAGCTTCACGTCCGCCGCTCATAAAGAACGTGACGTGCGGATACTTTTCAGTTTCGGCAATGCGAAGCTGTTTTAATCCATGCTGTGCCAATACTTCCCCGACAGTATTATCAAGATTCATCGGTTTAAACGCGACATATCCGTCAACTGTTTCACTGAAATGTGTCAGGCAGACGAAATGCAGGTTCTTCGGATGATTTTCACCGCGGTCGAAATCGCGGAAATCTTTATTTGTAAACGTGTTGGAAATCTGGATAGCGCGGTCCGGTCTGAAATTATAGAAAATCACAGAATCGCCGTCCTGAATCTTCGCAACAGGCTCACCGTTTTCTTTTGTGATGACGGACGGAATGACGAATTCATCATAAATTCCGTTCGCATAAGAATCTTCAACAACATCCATCGCGCTGCGGTATGTCGGACCTTCGCCGTATGCCATTGCGCGGTACGCTTTTTCTACACGGTCCCAGCGTTTGTCGCGGTCCATGGAGTAATAGCGTCCGGAAATGCTGGCAATCTCGCCGATACCGATTTCTTCGATTTGGTCATTCAGCTGCTTAATGTAAGTTTTCGCTGTTTGCGGACCTACATCGCGGCCGTCCAAGAAACCGTGGATGTATACCTTTGTCAGCCCTTCATTTTTCGCAAGCTTTAACAGTGCGAACAAATGATTAATATGGCTGTGTACGCCTCCGTCAGACAGAAGGCCGAACAGGTGCAAGGCTTTGTTGTTTTCTTTCGCGTGGCTGATCGCGTCAAGGAATGTTTGATTGCGTTCAAATTCTCCTTCACGGATGGCAACATTCACGCGTGTTAAGCTTTGGTACACGATGCGCCCGGCACCGATATTTAAGTGGCCTACTTCGGAGTTCCCCATTTGACCCTCAGGGAGGCCGACAGCTTCACCTGAAGCAGTTAATGTCTGATGAGGATACTGGTTCCAATAGCGGTCAAAATTCGGTTTATTCGCTTGGGCTACTGCGTTACCTACTGTTTCATTGCGTAATCCGAACCCATCAAGAATGATGAGTGCAGCTGGTTTTTTACTCATATTGACCTTCCTCCAATAATTGAACGAATGACTGTGGCTCTAAGCTTGCGCCGCCAACCAAAGCACCGTCAATATCGGACTGGGCCATATATTCTTTAATGTTGGCAGGCTTTACGCTTCCGCCGTATTGAATGCGCAGTTTGTCAGCAGTTTCTTGGCCGAATTCGCCAGCAACTGTTTGACGGATGTGCGCGCACACGTCATTTGCATCTTGAGATGTAGAAGATTTGCCTGTTCCGATTGCCCAAATAGGCTCGTAAGCAATAACAGATTCTGCGACTTGATCTTGAGAAAGTCCGGCAAGGCCTTTTTTCACTTGATCTGCAACAAGATCGTTTGTTTTGCCTGCTTCACGCTCTTCAAGCGTTTCGCCTACACAGATAATCGGCACAATGCCGTGTTTGAAAGCAGCGTGTGCTTTTTTGTTAACCGTTTCGTCCGTTTCAGCGAACATTTCGCGGCGCTCTGAGTGGCCGATGACGCAGTATTCAACGCCAAGGTCTTTCAATGCTACCGGGCTGATTTCGCCTGTGAACGCGCCGTTTTCTTCAAAGTGCATGTTTTGGGCGCCGACTTTAAGGTCAGTGCCTTTCACAGCTGTAGCCAGTTTTTCTAAGAAAAGCGCTGGTGCGCAAACTACAGCTTCAGCTTTGTCTGCTGCTGGGATGGAAGATTTCACTTCTTCAACAAAGCTGACAGCTTCGCCGAGTGTTTTGTTCATTTTCCAGTTACCGGCTATAATTGGTTTTCTCATCTGTTCCACTTCCTTATAGCAGTTTTGTCTTACTTATCGTTTAACGCGCTGACTCCAGGAAGCTCTTTGCCTTCCATGAATTCAAGAGAAGCGCCGCCGCCTGTTGAAATGTGGCTCATTTTATCAGCAAGGCCGAATTTCTCAACCGCTGCCGCAGAATCTCCTCCGCCGATGACAGAGTATGTATCTTTTGCCTCTGCCAAAGCTTCAGCAACCGCTTTTGTTCCTTGTGCGAACAAGTCGATTTCGAATACACCCATAGGTCCGTTCCATACGACAAGCTTGCTGTTTTTGATAACATCAGCGTACGTTTCACGTGTTTTCGTTCCGATGTCAATCGCTTCTAAATCGCTAGGGATTTCAGAGATCGGCACGATTTTTGTGTTTGCATCGTTAGAGAAATCATCTGCTACCAATACATCTTCAGGCATGTAGAAATTAACGCCTTTTTCTTTTGCGCGGTCCATAAAGGTTTTCGCAAGCTCAATTTTATCTTCTTCAAGAAGAGATTTTCCGACTTCGTAGCCTAATGCTTTTACAAATGTGTAAGCAAGACCGCCGCCGATAATCAGGTTGTCCACTTTATCAAGAAGACTTTCGATGACGCCGATTTTGTCTTTTACTTTCGCTCCGCCGATGATTGCTGTGAACGGGCGCTCAGGATTGGAGACCGCTTTTCCGAGAACGTCAAGCTCTTTCTCCATTAAGAAACCTGCAACAGCCGGCAGATGCTCAGCGATTCCCGCAGTTGATGCGTGCGCGCGGTGAGCGGCGCCGAATGCGTCATTCACGTATACGTCAGCAAGCGCTGCGAATGCTTTTGAAAGTTCAGGATCATTTTTTTCTTCGCCAGGATAGAAACGTACGTTTTCTAACACAAGAACGTCTCCGTCCTTCATGTCGGAAATTTGCGCTTGAACAGCATCGCCGTAAGCTTCATCCGCTTTTTTCACTTCTTTGCCAAGCAGTTCTCCTAAACGCGCTGCCACAGGAGTTAAACGAAGCTCCTCAACGACTTCGCCTTTCGGGCGGCCTAAATGGCTCGCTAGAAGGACTTTCGCGCCTTGGTCTGCAAGGTGTTTGATTGTTGGAAGCGCAGCGCGGATACGAGTATCGTCTGTTACTTCCCCGTCTTTCATTGGAACGTTAAAGTCAACGCGGCAGAATACAACCTTACCTTTTACGTCGATGTCTTTTAAAGTTTTCTTATTCATGCTTTAGGAGATCCTCCTTCAAAATGGTTTACAAACAGCACGAAAAACGTGAAACCGCCTGATCAAGCACTCTTAAACCGCGGGGCAGATTGCAAACGAAAGCCGGCACAGGGCAGATCATGGTTTTAGCCAGGGCAGTCGGCCAAAAACATGAAGGCGCCGCCAACGCAAGCAAAACGCGGGGTAAGCACTTATCCGGCGTTTTCTGAAAGCCGGTCTTCATGGAAAAAGGGAAAGGGAGTCCGTCCCCTTCCCTTGTCCGCTTTCATTATAGCGTTTCTATACAAAAGAACCAAGTCCGGCCCTTTATCAGCTATGAATTAAAGACCTTGTTTCGCGATGTAAGCTGCAAGGTCAACAACGCGGTTAGAATATCCGCTTTCGTTATCGTACCAAGAGATTACTTTTACCATGCTGCCTTCCATTACCATTGTAGAAAGAGCATCGATTGTAGAAGAGTTTTGGTTACCATTGTAGTCACCAGAAACTAATGGCTCTTCGCTGTAGCCAAGGATTCCTTTAAGATCTCCTTCAGCCGCTTCTTTAAGAGCTGCATTTACATCTTCAGCCGTTACGTCTTGGTTAAGTTCAGCAACCAAGTCAACTAGAGATACGTTTGGAGTTGGAACACGCATTGCTCCGCCGTTTAGTTTTCCTTTTAGTTCAGGAAGAACTAGAGAAACAGCTTTTGCAGCGCCAGTTGATGTTGGGATGATGTTTTCAGCTGCTGCACGCGCACGACGGTAGTCTTTGTGCGGAAGATCAAGGATTTGCTGATCATTCGTGTAAGAGTGAACAGTTGTCATCATACCGCGTTTGATGCCGAATTTATCGTTAAGTACTTTTGCGAATGGAGCTAAGCAGTTTGTTGTACATGAAGCATTAGAGATAACGTCATGGTTAGCCGCATCGTATTTGTCTTCGTTAACACCCATTACGATTGTGATATCTTCTTCGTTAGCAGGTGCAGAGATGATTACTTTTTTCGCGCCAGCTTCTAAGTGTTTTGCAGCGTCTGCGCGTTTTGTGAAGAAACCAGTAGATTCAACTACGATTTCAACGCCTTGTTTGCCCCAGCTAAGTTTAGCAGGATCGCGTTCAGCAGAAACCTCGATTGTTTTGCCGTTTACCACTAGGTTGTTTCCGTCAACAGAAACTTCTGCGTCCAATTTTCCGTGTACAGAATCATATTGTAAAAGATGAGCAAGCATATTAGCGTCTGTTAAATCGTTAACTGCTACTACCTCAACTTCAGAATTTTTTAACGCTGCGCGGAATACGTTACGTCCAATACGACCAAATCCGTTAATACCGACTTTTACTGCCATGATTGTTTCCTCCTTTAAATAAGTGAGAGATATTTATATTGAGGGACTGTTTATATCCCTTAATAACTTCTTTGCCGCTCCTTCGTCAGTGACGAGGACCGTATTGCGGGGCTTTTTAAAGTAAGCCTCGATCGCCCCGGCTTTTGATGATCCGCCCGCTACCGCAATAATATCCGGAATCGCGTCAAGGTCATCCAGCTGCATTCCGACCGAATGCACCTTATGGACAACTTCACCGTCAGAATTAAAGTAGTAGCCGAAAGCTTCTGTCACGGCGTGGTTTTCATCAATTTTCTTTAAGTCTTCCAGAGGGGTGTTTCGCCGCTCCGCCATTGTTTTAGCTTCGCCGATTCCGTGAACCAGCATACTTGCGGATTTAATCGTGGTCAGCACCTCTTTAACCGAAGGCTCTTCAATAATAGATGAGTATGCGCCTTGAGAAAGCTGTCCCGGAACAAACAAAAGCCGGTAAGTGCCTGAAGCCTTTTCTGCCATATGCGCACATATGGTGTTCGCCTGATTTTTGACATTCTCGCCTAAACCGCCTCTTGCAGGCACAAACAAAAGCTCACGGTTCTTTGAATCCGGCGTCATCATCTCAGCGACAGCCTCAATTGTCGTACCGCCAGTAACAGCGACGATATTTTTTCCAGAAAATCTTTTTTTCATACATGCGACAGCCGCTCTCCCTAATTCTTTTTTGACCCAAGGGGATTGATCGCTGTCTCCGGATACGATGATGGCATCACTTAGATTTAAACGTTCCTTTAATGTCTTTTCCAAAACAGTCAAACCTAAAACATCTTTCATCGTATCTTCCAGAATAGAAAGCAGTGAGTAGCCTTCTTCCGTCAATGTCATGCCGTTTGTTTTAACTTCGACCAGGTTCTGTTCTTTAAGAAACTGAACCTCACCTCTCAACACACGCTCGCTGATTCCGAGACTGGCAGACAGGCTTCTTCGCCCAATGGGTTCTGTCAGCCTGATATACTGCAAGATTTCGAATCTTTTTTGCATCACAACCAGAAGATCAGGCAATAATTTTTTTTGTGCTTGTATTAATTGGTTCATGGTTTAAACGTTCCTTTCTATTCACACCTGGACTTAAAACGTCCCACTATGACAAAAAACGTCCCATCATAGCCAAAAAAAATTATTTCTGCTTTCTTTAATTATTTTAACAGGGTGTAATTGTTTATTCAACTGTTAAAGGTTAATTATCGACAATATTCGCACTGCCGGCAGCCCGGCTTGCCTCTTATTTTAGTATGGGGGATATAGATTCATTATATACAGGCTGCTTGACATGCGTGCAGATGAATTAAAAAAAGTCCTCTCGAATGAAAGGACTCCGGTTTTCAATTAAAATTTGAAACGCTTTCATTTTTATCTTTTATCCAAAGCTGTTCGATCTCTTCAAGGGATTTGTTTTTCGTTTCCGGGCAAATCGTGAATACAAACAGAAAACAAAGAATGTTGATGACGGCGAAGATCCAGAATGTATACGCAAGGCCGAATGAGCTGATCATCATCGGCACAAATTGCCCGATCGCCCAGTTGGCGCCCCATAAAAATATAGTGGCGATTCCTGCTGCTCTTGCGCGGAGATGATTCGGGAATATTTCTGAAATCATGATCCATGTGATCGGTCCGACCGATACGCAGAACGCAGCGACAAAGCCTAAAATGAAAAAGATCAGCATAAGACCGCTTGTCAGATGAAAATAAAATGATGTTCCGATTAAGATCATAAAAACAGCCATAAATGCAGATCCGATGGACATTAATTTTTTCCGGCCGACTTTATCAATGAGCAACACGGCAATGACCGTAAAAATCACTTCCACAACCCCGACAATACAAGTCGTGACAAACCCTGCGTTCTGGCCAAAACCAATCATTTTGAAAATTTCCGGCCCATAATATGTAATCGCGTTCATGCCGATCACCTGATTAAAAAGGGCTAACAAAATACCGATGACAAGCGCCTTTCTAAGACCAGGTTTGAAAAGCTGGGATAATGACCCCATCTTTTCAATTTGCAAGGATTTTTCGATATTTTTGATTTCTTCTTTAGCTGCGGCTTCCCCGTTTATTCGCTGAAGAACAGCCAAAGCTTCTTTGGTCCTGCCCGCTTTTGCCAGCCAACGCGGACTCTCAGGCACAACCAGCAGAACAAGAAAGAAGATCACTGACGGAATCATCCCATAGGCAAGCATCCATCTCCATCCGGTATGCACGCCCCATTCGTATGTGCCTGACCTTTGAACCGCCAGATTAATAAAATACGTTGCCGAGATGCCTAGGATCGTAAAAAGCTGGTACAGAGAAGACAAACTGCCGCGTATCGCCGGCGGAGCGGCTTCCGTAATATAGGTTACGGACAGCGAGGAAGCCATGCCGATACCCAAGCCGCCGATCACCCGCGCAATAA
The DNA here is from genome assembly GCF_001584335.1 of Bacillus atrophaeus. Taxonomy (GTDB): domain Bacteria; phylum Bacillota; class Bacilli; order Bacillales; family Bacillaceae; genus Bacillus; species Bacillus atrophaeus. Next base: position 687,768 of record NZ_LSBB01000001.1, on the reverse strand, counting down.
TTAATGTAGAAACATCGCGGGAAATTGCTGAAACCACGGCGGAAATGGCGAATAGAAGAGCCGCGGTCATCAAGATTTTTTTTCGCCCGAACCTGTCACTCAAAAATCCGGAAATACCGGCGCCAAATACACCGCCGATCATAATGCTGGAAATCACAAGCCCCTCCATAAAGGGGGTCAGGCGATATAAATCCTTCAGGAAGCCGATCGCTCCAGAAATCACCGCCGTGTCATAGCCGTACAGCAATCCGCCCAGCCCGGCCGCACAAGAAATGAGAATCACAAAACCCATTGAATGGCCTCTCGTTACAGGGACATTCGGTTCAGTTTGTGCCGGATTATTCTTCATGTTATACACCCTCCTATAGAAATGCGTTAATAAAAGCGTTTTCATTTCTGTGTGAATACACATATTGTACGTACTTATATTCAACATAATCTGCGTTAATCCTTCATTTGAACGTACAAATAAATCTGATCATGAGTTTATTACATTTTATTGTACAGATGGCTGTGTTATACTAAAATTTGTGCGTATACATTTTGGAGGAATTCACATGTTACCGAAATATGTTCAAGTAAAAGAAGAAATTTGTTCATGGATTAATCAAGGCAAAATTCTGCCTGATCAAAAACTGCCGACAGAAAGTGAATTAATGCAGCAATTCGGTGTTAGCCGCCATACGATACGTAAAGCAATCGGAGACCTCGTGTCACAAGGACTGCTTTACAGCGTGCAAGGCGGGGGCACTTTTGTCGCCTCCCGCTCCTCAAAGTCGGCCATCCATTCCAACAAAACGATCGGTGTTCTGACAACATACATATCAGACTATATTTTTCCGAGCATTATCAGGGGGATTGAGTCTTATTTAAGTGAGAAGGGCTATTCCATGCTGCTTACAAGCACAAACAATCAGACAGAAAACGAAAGAAGAGGCCTAGAGAACCTGCTGTCTAAAAATATTGACGGGCTCATTGTCGAACCGACGAAAAGCGCAATGCAAACCCCGAATATAGGGTATTATCTTAACCTCGAAAAAAACGGAATCCCGTTTGCGATGATGAACGCATCGTATACTGAGCTGGCGGCGCCAAGCTTTCGCGTAGATGACATAAAAGGCGGCATGATGGCAGCCGAGCATCTGTTTTCTCTCGGGCACACTCAGATTATGGGGATTTTTAAAGCTGATGACACGCAGGGCGTCAAACGAATGAACGGTTATATTCAGGCACACCGCGACCGCCAGCTATTTCCTTCCCCTGACATGATTGTTACGTTTACAACAGAGGAAAAGGAATTGATTTTGCTGGAAAAAGTGAAACACATTCTTGAAAAGAACAGCAGCAGGCCAACGGCGATCCTTTGCTACAATGATGAAATCGCTTTGAAGGTTATCAATACGATCCGTGACATCGGTCTGAAGGTGCCTGACGATATTTCGATCGTCGGTTATGATGATTCTCATTTCGCCCAGATTTCCGAGGTGAAGCTGACTTCGGTCAAGCATCCGAAATCCGCGATGGGAAAAGCCGCAGCGAAATATGTGATTGACTGTCTGGAACATAAAAAGCCAAAGCAGGATGATGTGATTTTCGAACCGGAATTAATCATCCGCCATTCGGTGAAGAAAATTGGGGAATAAAAAAAGCAATGTGATGGAATTCCCATTACATTGCTTTTTTGTGTATGAATATATTGAAAGAACTCAGCTGTTTTTCATAATATCGGCGATGATTTCAAAGGAGCGCAGTCTGTCGCTGTGCTCAAAGGTTTCAGAATTCACCATGATTTCGTCAGCCCCGGTCGTCCGGATAAAGTCTTCAAGCTTCGCCTTTACCTCTTTCGGACCGCCGATAATCGTGGAACTGAGCTGCTCATTGACCATCGCTTTTTCATACGGACTCCAGATTTGGTCCATATCTTCGACAGGCGGTTTAAGCTGGTTCGGTGTGCCGCGGACAAGGTCTAAAAATTTCTGATAATGCGAGGTCGCGAGACGCTGCGCTTTTTCATTCTTATCGGCGGCAATAACTGTTACACCGACCATTGCATACGGTTCGTCCAATACATCTGACGGCGTAAAGGAATTGCGGTACAGCTCTAATGCAGGAACGGTATTCGCCGGTGAGAAATGAGCCGCAAATGCGAACGGAAGCCCGAGCTCACCGGCAAGACGGGCGCTGAAGCCGCTTGAACCAAGCAGCCAGATCGGCACATCCAAGCCTTCTCCAGGGATGGCGCGGACTTGATTGCGTACGTTTCCTGACGGCTTAAAGTAATTGCGCAATTCGTCCAGCTGTTCGGGAAAATCTTCACCGCTGTTTACATTTCTTCTTAATGCTCTTGCCGTTAATTGATCGGTACCCGGCGCCCGGCCCAGCCCTAAATCAATTCGGCCGGGATAGAGAGTTTCAAGGGTTCCGAATTGTTCCGCAATGACCAGCGAGGAATGGTTCGGCAGCATAATTCCGCCGGAACCGACGCGGATTTTTTTTGTTCCGCCGGCTATATGGCCGATTAATACGGACGTCGCCGAGCTTGCGACACCTTCAATATTGTGATGCTCGGCAAGCCAGTAGCGGTTATAACCCCATTCTTCCGCGCGGCGGGCTAAATCCATGCTGTTTTTAAAGGCTTCTTCAACAGTTCCTCCTTTGACGATAGGAGATAAATTCAATACGGAAAACCTTGTATCTTTCAGTTGTTTGTTTGACATTTTTCTCTCCTTTTAAGATGTGATGTAAGTGAACGGCCTGATGCCGTTTGCGTGTGCAATTTAAAAATATCTTGAGCCTTTCTTTACCGAAGGGCATCTAAGAACCACCATACCACACCCGTACTACCCATTTAAAGAAATTGATTCGATGAAATTCGAACAATGATAAATCCAAGGAAATACACAAGCATAAAAAATGCGCAGCGCCATATGCGCTCCGCATTGATTGCTTATACCGATGCTTCTGAAGATGAGACGGGAGATGGGTGTTACGTAAACAGTTCCTGAGCGGTCTGAATAAAAAGCTTGGCCGCAAGCGAGGCTTCCTTTAATGAAGGAACAGCGAGCTGGATCTCTCTGAACACCTGCGGGTCAAGATCACGCGTCACCACATGCTCGGGCAGCGGCATTCCGGACATGGAAAGCTCGGATATAATCGCAAGCCCTAAGCCTTCTCGGATCATATTGATGGAGGTATTGACGTTATAAACGGTATACGCTGTGTTGAGCGTGGAACCGGCCTGCTTAAATAATTCAATAAAGGGAGATTCATAGCCTCCATAACATACAACCATCGGTTCTTGGTCTAAATCGTTCAGCGTAATGGCTGAACGGCTGCACAGCGGGTGGTCATCGCGAAGCACCACAACCATCTTGTCTTTTTTGAGCGGAATATATTCCATATCCCGAGCGGGGAAAAGCAGAATGCCTGCATCAATAATCCGTGATTGAAGCCATTCTCTCACCTCATCTACTGTTCCTTCATGCAAAATCAGCTCAAGCTTCGGATACTTTTGTTTAAACACACTGATCAGCTTTGGCATAAAATGAGCGGACGCGGAAGGAAAGGTGCCGATATGAATCGTTCCAAGCTCGAGCCCTTTTTCCGCGGCAGCGACCTGCTCGACTTTTTCAATCCCTTTTAATACTTCTCTGATATGAACCAAAATGTTCTTCCCTGTATCCGTCAGCATCAGTCCGTTCCGGCGGTCGCGAATGATCAGCTTCACACCAAGCTCGGCCTCGATCGCGGAAATCGCGTGGCTGACGGCCGGCTGCGTCATATTAAGCGCCTGCCCGGCTTTTGTAAAGCTTCCCGTTTCAGCTATTTTTACGAAAACTTGCAATTGGGTAATAGTCATAACTATTTACTTATGCTCCTCATAAAAAAGATTCATTTTATTTATCTTGTTTAATACCGTATCATATGATGGAAATGTTCTACAAGGAGTGATTGAAATTGAAACAGCTCTCTAAGGCGCAGACAGCATTCTTTCTTGCGTTTCTGGTTGTCATGTGGGGAGTCAACTGGCCGCTGTCAAAAGCCGCGCTCGCTTACTCGCCGCCTTTATTATTTGCGGGTATCAGGACGCTGATCGGCGGGCTGTTATTGCTATTGGTTGCTTTACCGCGTCTGCAGAAGCTCCGTTTTAAACAGACGTGGCATATCTATCTTATTTCTGCCATTTTAAATATTTCATTATTTTACGGACTGCAAACCATCGGGCTGAATTATCTGCCGGCCGGCTTGTTTTCCGCTATCGTTTTCTTTCAGCCTGTATTAATGGGCATTTTCTCTTGGATGTGGCTCGGCGAATCCATGTTTGCTTTGAAGCTGGTCGGGCTGGCAGTCGGTTTCGCGGGTGTCGCCGTCATCAGTGCGGCCGGCTTCAGCGGACACATCTCGGTGACCGGCATTCTGCTTGCGCTCGGTTCAGCCATTAGCTGGGCGCTTGGGACAGTCTTTATGAAAAAAACAGGAAGCCGTGTTGATTCCATTTGGATGGTTGCCCTGCAGCTGACTATCGGCAGTGTGTTTTTACTTATATCAGGATTTTCGACAGAAAGCTGGTCCGCGATCCAATGGACGGCACCTTTTGTCATCAGCCTTTTGTTCATCTCCGTGTTTGTCATTGCGCTCGGCTGGCTTGTGTTCTTTATGCTTGTCGGATCCGGAGAAGCGAGCAAGGTCGCATCCTATACTTTTTTGATTCCGCTTATTTCAATTACGGTCAGCGCGCTGTTCCTTCATGAGCCGCTCACCTTCAATCTCTTAGCTGGCCTGCTTTTCATTGTCATCAGTATTTGTTTTGTGAACTCAAAACCGAAAAAGCTTAAAGCCGCTAATCCGCTTGGCATCAAAGGAAAAGCTGCACAGTAAACGGAACATAAAAAACTCTTGTCTGCTTGAGACAAGAGTTTTTTTCTATTGATGACGTCTTCCTTTCCACACATACGCCGCTGTAATTAAAAGATAAATCGCTGCGGTAATGCAGGTAATCACAATGGATGTTGTCAAGATGACGCCTATCAGAATGGCAATTAATGAAAGGATCGCGAACCATGTGGTGTAAGGAAACCATTTCACATAATAGCTCGGCATTTCCGTTTGGTTTTTCCTTGATTTCAAATGGGCGAATCCGATAATCAGCCAAATAAATAAGACCGTATAGCCAAGAGAGCCCATTAAATAGGTAAAGGTTTGGCTGCCCGCAAATAGAGAAATCAGTACGCCTACATACAGAAACGACGTACACATTAAAATCGCATAGACGGGAACTTTTTTCTTTGAAAGCTTGGAAAACATCTTCGGAACCCGCCCATCCATTGCCTGCGTATATAAAATGCGGGAGGAACCGTATAAGCCGGAATTCATGGATGAGATAATCGCTAACAAGATGACTGCGTTCATGATATGATCCGCACCGGGAACTCCAACCATTTTAAACACCATGACAAACGGGCTTTCCGGAACGGAATTTACTTGATTCCACGGAATCAGGCTGACAATGATGAAAAACGGCAGCAAATAAAACGCCACGATACGTGTTAATGTGCTGCGAACAGCCTTTGGTACAACCTTCTCAGGGTTTTTTGTCTCCGCCAAGGTTACACCGATAATCTCAGTGCCGCCATAAGAATAGATGACAACCAGCATAGCTGTGATCAGCCCGCTTGGCCCATGCGGGAAAAATCCGCCGTGCTCCGTTAAATTAGATAAGCCTACAGCTGAATGATTGCCGAATGTAAAAAATAATAGCAGTAAACCTAATATGATAAAAATGACAATCACTGCAATTTTAATCAGCGCAAGCCAATACTCCGTCTCAGCAAATATTTTCACGGAAAGCAGATTCACAACCGTGACCAATAGAGAAATCCCCAGCGCCAATGCCCAAATCGGACAATCCGGCAGCCAATACTGGAGAAAAATCGCGGCAACTACAGCCTCTGCCGCAATATTCAACACCCACATTTTCCAGTAAATCCAATCTAAAAAATAAGCCGCGTAATTCCCTAAAACAGATTGCACAAGGTCACGGAATGTTCTGGCATTACTATTCCGAACAGCCATTTCGGCTAATCCCTGCATAATAAAAAGTAAAATAATACCTCCGATAAGATAAGCGATAATAACAGATGGGCCTGCTACATCAATCGCGGTGCTGCTTCCTTTAAATAAGCCTGCACCGATCGCTCCGCCCAATGCCATCATCATAATATGCCGCGACGTCATCGTCCGCTTTAAAGTCTGTTTGTCCTTTTCCATTTATACACGCCCTCTGCTTTCTTTTCTTTAATAAAAAAGGCCCGCCGCCTCTTTATCATACGATGAGATAAAGAGACGGCGAGCCTTTGGCTGACCGCGGTACCACTCTTGTTGATTCTTTTTGTGACAGAATCCTGCTTTTGAACCTCATAACGTAGGTTACCCGTTAAAACATAGGGAATATTCTTTCTATTCCGTTTTGTCTTACCACTCCCGGGCGAGTTCAAAGAAGAATCAGACTGCGTCGCACCACCCCGCAGCTCTCTGTTACTGATTTGGCTCTTTTACTGCTCCCGATCTATGTGTTTTATTTTCTGTTAGATGAAACTTTATTTTCTGAATATATTAACATAATATACGTTCTTAACTTTTGTATGTCAATACTAAAAAATATATTTCTTTCGAATCATATGATCCATTTTTTCACATTATTTTATTCCTGCTTGAATGGCTTTCCAAAACGACGCCGATTCATGCCCTAAAGCATAGACAGAGACACCGGCAATTTTATATTGCTTTACCAGATGGCTTTTTGTTTGAATGGTTTTTTCATTTTCATACCAAACGACATGTTTATGTTTGTTTTTATCAACATAAGAGAACGTCATCGACCCTGTTTTCTTATTGTAAGCAGGCTTGGCTTTTAGCTTCTTTTTGAGGGCATTGATCTCAGTCCACTGTTTTACTGTGCTGTTTGTTTGGTCTGTCAGATCCCAGTCATTCCCGTATGAAGGAATTCCCATGACGACTTTATTCGGTTTGATTTTTTTCACTGCAAATTGTAAAGAGCTTTTGATCCAGTTTGTACTTGCAACAGAACCTGGCTCGCCCCAAATGCCATGTTCGTCATAGGTCATGACTTGTACGTAATCGGCATATTTTCCGATTTTCGCATAATCGTATGGCCAGCTCCAGTCGTCGCCTTTATCATCTGCACTTTTGGCAGGAACTGAAACCATTGTTTTGATTTTTTTCTTTTTTAAAGCAGCCGAGACATCTTGGATGAGGCTGGAATACTTTGATCGATCTTTTGGATGCACCGCTTCAAAGTCGATATTAACGCCGTAAAATGAATGTTTTTTCGCAAGCTTGACCAGCTGCTCGATAAAGTGTTTTCTGGCTGTTTTATTGGTCATGACGCGATTGGCTAAGTCCCCGTCAAAATCAGAAATCGCATCATTATAATTGGAAATGACTGCCCATGTTTTGATTTTATTTTTTTTCGCGAATGTAAGCTGTTTATTGGGAGCCTCCCCAATCAGATTTCCGCTTTTATCAAAGGCAAACGTATCTGTTGCGATTGAATTGAGGTATTTGTGAAATTTCGTCAGCGAGTTATAAGAAGCCGTGTCCCCTGTTGTATAACCCAGGGTCATTTTCACTGCTTTTGCTTCTGTGTTTGAATATGTAAATAGAGCCAAAGCGATGGCCAGTGAAATAACGGCCAGAAACGTTTTTTTCAAGATGGTGCCTCCTCTTATATGTATATTAATATGATCGGCTATGGGTCTCTTAGATTCAATAAAAAAATAAGTTTTCCAAATCAGAGACATGCTATATCACAATAGTATATGTTTACGTTAAAGGAGGAGGCCTTGACAATCAGCAAATAAAGGAACCCCGGCATTTGCCAGGGTTCCTTTTTATCTATCATGCACAAGGATATAGGCGGCTTTTACCGGCCCGTGCACACCGACGACCAAATCCATTTCAATATCAGCCGAGTTGCTCGGTCCTGTCACGTAGTTAATACATGAAGGAATGGTGACGCCCTCGGCGATATTCTTCTTGATAATGTCGCTTGCCTGCGTCATCCGCGGCACAATGCTTGATTTAGGGACAATGGCGATATAGGTGGTAGGCAGGAGACTGACGGACCTTCCTTTATCTTTGGAAGAGAATAAAACGACCGTTCCTGATTCCGCAAGCGTGATTTCGCTGAATGTAATCCCCACATTAGCTTGTTCGGCCTTGACGATATTGTCTTCGCCTTGTTTTGCATCCCATTCCCACACCGGAATGTCTTCAGCAGGCCAATCCTGCTGAAGCAGACTTCCTAATCCATACGCTTCAAATCGCGGATCTTTCGGTATGATCACAGGGCCTCCGGAGAATCGGCTCACTTGCTCGCGAAGCGCATCATAAAGCCCCGCCGAATCAGTCTCGATTAATTCCGTATGGATTTTGACACACTGATTTTTCAGCACGCCGACCAAGTCATCCGTTGAATATCCTTCATACACTTTATGCTGGGGCTGATACGTCCAATCAGGAACGATGACTCCTTCCGTTCTTCTGTCCCGGCCGAGGCTGGATGCAATCCGATTTAGAAAGCTGTCCTGATGCTGTATGGTTCCCTTTGTCATCGTTTCTTCTCCTCCTCCTTGCTTTCGCTCTTTTCCCGATCTGCAAACCAGTCTCTGAATCTAGATTTATGCGGTGCAGGGAAATCGCGGATTTGTGTCCATTCTTTTAACGGGCCTGGGCCTTTCGAGATTTTTTCATCTTCTGTAAAAGGTGTCATCGCAGCAGGCGCCCATTTAGACCCCAATTTGTAAAGCGACTTGGAGGACGAACCGAGACCAAATGCTTTCATCGCAAGCTTTTCACTGATCGGCGCTTTGCCTTCTTTTTCGACAATATTCTGCCGGTGCTTGAGAAGCAGCTCATGCAGCGGGATTTTAACCGGACACGCTTCCGAGCACGCAGCACATAATGTGGATGCGTAAGGAAGTTCCTTAAAATCGTCGTAGCCGCCAAGCAGCGGCGATAAGACCGCTCCGATCGGCCCTGAATAAATGGATCCGTATGAATGCCCGCCGACATGCCGGTACACCGGGCATACGTTAATACATGCCGCGCAGCGGATACACTGAAGCACAGACTGGAATTCTGTGCCCAGGATGCCGGAGCGCCCATTATCGACAATCACAAGATGAAATTCTTCCGGGCCATCCGCTTCCCCTTCCAGTTTAGGCCCTGTAAGCGCGGTAATGTAGCTTGTCAGCCGCTGTCCGACAGCGCTTCTTGTCAGCATGCCGACCAACACTTCAAACTCAGAAAAAGACGGGACAATCCGCTCCATGCCCATCACTGTAATCTGTGTTTTCGGCAACGAGGTGACAAGCCGGCCGTTTCCTTCATTTGTGACAAGGCTGACCGAACCGGTATCGGCAATGGCAAAGTTGCAGCCGGTAATGCCGATGTCGGCTTCAAGGAATTTTTTTCGCAAAATGCCGCGCGCGTGCATGACCAGCTCTTCCGGTTTTTCAGTATTTTCATAGGAGAGCCTTTCTTTAAACACATCACGGATTTGCTCCTTGTTTTTGTGAAGGGCCGGCGCGACAATGTGTGACGGCGGGTCATGATCATCAATCTGCAAAATGTATTCCCCAAGATCGGTTTCAACGACTTCGCAGCCTTCCTTCTCCAGCACTTCATTTAAATTGATTTCTTCTGTGACCATTGATTTTGATTTTACGATTTTTTTGCCATTCTTCTTTTGAATGACATTCCGAATATAAGAGGACGCTTGTTCCGCTGTTTCGGCAAAATAAACATGTCCACCTCTATTCGCCACATTTGACGCAAGCTGTTCTAAGTAGAAATCAAGATTTTCAAGGACATGCTGCCTGATCTCTTCTGATAAAGAGCGCCACTCTTCCCAATTCCCCAATTCTTCCGCGGCTTCAAGGCGCCTCGTCCGCAGACGTTCTTGTGCGCCTGAGACGGCGCCTCTCATAAATTGGTTGTCAAGCCCCTGTGATACCCGCTCTTTAAAAGCGTCAGTACCGATTTTCATCGCCATGACCTTTTCCCCCTCTGTATCTAGTTATCTGCTGTTGAGCACTTCGGCGATGTGCATCACTTTGACATTCTTGTCTTTTCGGCCAAGCCTTCCCCCGATATTCATCAGACAGCCGCAGTCCGCGCCGATGAGCACTTCAGCTTCTGTCTCTTCCACACACGCGACTTTTTCATCCACCATCTGTTCAGAAATCTGCGCCATTTTGACGGAAAACGTTCCTCCAAAGCCGCAGCAGTTGTGCTTTCCGGGAAGTGCCTTGAACTCAAGCCCCTTCACATGGCTCAGCAGCTTCATCGGCTCCTCTGACACACCGAGCAGCCTCGTCATATGGCACGATGTATGTAAGGTCGCTTTTTTATGAAGTGTTGCGCCTACATCCTCTACCCCCAGCACATTCACGATAAAGTCGGTTAACTCATACGTTTTATCCGCAAGCCGCTGCGCTTCCTCGGCCCACTTCGGATCGTCTTTGAATAAATGCGGATATTCCCTGAACATCGTTGTGCAAGATCCCGATGGGCTGACGACATAATCTGACTCCTGAAACGACTTGATCATACGCTTCATCGCTTTTTTGGCGTCATTTACATAGCCGCTGTTGTATGCGGGCTGCCCGCAGCAGATCTGGCCTTCCGGAAAATCAACCTCACACCCCAGCCGTTCAAGCAGCTCGACCGTCGCTTTTCCAACATTCGTTTGAAACATATCGACAAGACAAGTGACAAATAGTGAGACTTTCATGATGAACCCCTCTTTCACCCTCAATATAAGATCCGGTCATCTGATGACCTGAATTTACCTCTTTACAAATATCGTACACTATTTGGACACAAAATTGAAAGGATTTTCTTCCAAAAGTCTTAAAATCAGCGGGTTACTAACGTTCTTTCGGCTCCTTCTAATAATTTGTGATCCTATTTCATGTTAAAAATCCGTTACATTCCACAAGCATCCCCATCGGTATGTTTGAACGTGCTTTGTTTCAAACAAACACTTTCACATACACGCGGGGAGGCAGGCTGCTCCTTTATACAAACGGTGTAATGGACCCTGCAGATTCAGACTACTTATCACCCATATTAAAGGATCATCGCAATATCCCTATAACAAAACTAAAAGACAAGGTTATACAATCGCTGAATCGTCAAAAAAGTGTCTATCACAAAAGCGATGATGAATGCTTTATTTTAGTTGATTTGAAATAAATTCAAACATGAAATAACCCATGAGACTCAACATCACATGGGTTATTTCGTCTAGATACTCAATCCATATACACTCCTGAATAGGTTATGCATTTCCCTCAAAATATCCAGAAAGCACACTCTCCACATTCGTTAAGTGCGTAAGCATCGCTTCTTCCGCCTTTGCCCCATCTTGTGCATGAACGGCTTTGTAAATTCGTTCATGCTCTTCATAAAGCCGCTGAACCGTTGTCTCCTTGGAGAACAGCCAGATTTTCCGCGTTTCTCTCATCGTTTCCAGCAATAGTGATGAGACGTTGTTCATCAGATGTTTCAGCAGGTCATTTTTTGAAGCCTCTGCAAGCGCCAGGTGGAAAGCAAAATCGGCTTTCTCGCCCAGTTCTTCGTCCGTTTCTATTTCTCCCATTTCCTTTAAGGCCGCATGAATTTGCTGTAAGTCCTCTTCCGTCCGCTTTTCGGCAGCTAAGGAAGCAACACCGATTTCAAGCAATTTTCTGACCTCAAGGAGCTGTTTCACGTCTTCTTTTTTCATCAAAAGGGCGGATGACAGCGGCTGAGAGATTTGATTCGGTTCGAATTCCTTCAGATAGGTTCCTTCCCCCTGCTTCATTTCGACCAGCCCCATTGCTTTTAAGGCAGAGAGCGCCTCACGGACCGCCGACCGGCTGACTTGAAAGCTTTCGGCAAGCGCCTGAACGGAGTCGAGCTTGTCACCCGGCTTCAGTTCGCCGCTTTTCACCATATCCAATAAGGCATCTGCCACTTCTTCGTATATTTTTTTTGTTTTTATTTGTTTGTATTTCAATGCTTGTCACCTCGTAAATTGTAAGGTCTGGCTGTTTCTGCTCTATTATACTCTCTTTTAGTCTCCTTCAAAAGATTTAGACAATTTCCGCAAAAAAGTATTGTGCTTTCATTTTTTTCAAAATATAATGCTAGTTAGCTGGTCCTATTACCCAGTCATCTGATGATCATATCATATTTAGTAATCGCTTACATATAGGCCGGCTGACATTTTTTATAGGAGGGGTTTGGGGATGCAATGGACACAGATGTACACGCCTTTGGGGGATCACCTGCTTTTATCTGCCATTGCCGCGCTTATACCGATTATTTTCTTTTTCTGGGCGCTTGCGATTAAAAGAATGAAGGGGTATACAGCAGGCCTGGCAACTTTGGGGATTGCATTAGGGGTTGCTGTATTTATTTATGGGATGCCTGCGGAAAAAGCGCTTATGTCCGCTACACAAGGAGCGGTTTACGGCATATTGCCGATCGGCTGGATCATTGTTACATCTGTTTTTTTGTATAAAATCACCGTGAAAACCGGACAATTTGATATTATCCGCAGTTCTGTTCTGTCGATTACAGATGACCGGCGGCTGCAGGCTTTGCTGATAGCATTTTCTTTCGGGGCTTTTTTAGAAGGAGCCGCCGGGTTCGGAGCGCCGGTCGCAATTTCCGCCGCTTTGCTAGTCGGACTCGGGTTCAATCCGCTTTATGCGGCCGGCATCTGTCTGATTGCCAATACAGCACCGGTTGCCTTTGGAGCGATTGGCATTCCGATTACCGCCGTTGAAGGCCCGACCGGAATTCCGGCGATGGACATTTCAAAAATGGTGGGGCGGCAGCTTCCGTTTTTATCTTTATTTATCCCTTTATACTTAATTATTATCATGAGCGGATTCAGAAAAGCGCTGGAAATATGGCCGGCGATTCTTGTTTCGGGGGTTTCCTTTGCGGCTGTGCAGTATGTCAGTTCCAACTTTTTAGGACCCGAACTGCCGGATGTGCTGTCGGCGCTTGCTTCCATGGCCGCGCTTGCCGTGTTTTTAAAGTTTTGGAAGCCGAAAACGACTTTCAGATTTCCCGCCGAGCAAGAAGCGGCAGCCTCACTTGAAAAGCAAAAAAGCGAATCTGAACCAACATACAGCGGCGGCGAGATTTTCAAGGCTTGGTCTCCGTTTCTGTTACTGACATTGATGATCTCGATTTGGGGAATTCCTTCAGTGAAATCGGCGCTTACCGGCCATTACGAAGGCACTGCTGTTTGGCTTAAATGGCTGAATGCAGCAGGTGAAAAGCTTACCTTTGCGCCTGGCGTACCTTTTTTGAATAACCAGATCCTACATGCGGACGGGACGCCGATTGAAGCGGTTTATAAACTCGAAGTGCTGGGATCGGCGGGAACGGCTATCCTGATTGCAGCCGTGCTTTCAAAGTTTATTACCGCGCTTTCATGGAAAAAGTGGGGGGCCGTATTTGGAGAAACCTTGCGGGAATTAAAGTTTCCCCTTCTTACCATTGCGTCGGTGGTCGGCTTTGCTTATGTCACCAACTCTTCCGGAATGAGCACGACGCTTGGTCTGACGCTTGCCATGACAGGCGCGATGTTTACCTTTTTTTCACCGGTTCTCGGCTGGCTCGGCGTCTTCATCACAGGTTCTGATACCTCAGCTAACCTTTTGTTCGGCAACCTGCAAAAGATAACCGCGCTTTCTGTCGGGATGGACCCCATTCTTTCCGTAGCGGCAAACTCTTCAGGCGGCGTCACCGGAAAAATGATTTCTCCGCAGTCGATCGCGGTCGCTTGCGCGGCGGTCGGCTTGGCCGGAAAAGAATCAGAGCTTTTCAGATTTACGATTAAACACAGCCTGTTTTTGTTATTGCTTGTCTGTATCATTACCTTTTTGCAGCATCATTTTTTTGCCTGGATGATTCCATAGAAAGAAAAACATCCTCCCGTGTCCGGCATGGGAGGATGTTATTCATATCTTTTCCTGGCCGCTGAAGATGGAATGTTCATCTGGTCGCGGTATTTTGCCACTGTTCGTCTGGAAATTCGAATATTGCATTGCTCGTATAATAAATCAGCCAGCTTTTGATCGGAGAGCGGCTTTGTTTTATTCTCATTTGTGATCAATGACTGGAGCTGTGTTTTGACAGCGTAATTTGAAGTTTCCCCGTCTCCTGACGCCTCCGCTTTTCCCGAGAAAAATGTTTTCATCTCAAACAATCCGTAAGGCGTTTGCACTGTTTTTCCTTTAATCGCTCTGCTTATGGTTGATTCATGAAGGTCAAGCGCATCGGCGACCTCACGCAGTGTCAGCGGTTTCATTCGGCCGCGCCCTTCAGTGAAGAAGGGTTTCTGCCGGACGGTCAGCTCGCCGATAATTCTGGTAATGGTTCGCTTTCTTTGTGCGAGCGCGCGGCTCAGCCAGCGCCATTCCTGATACTTAGACGACAAATAGGAAGCTGTATCTTGGCAGGTTCCCCCTGTTAACAGCGGCTGATAATGAGCATGCATCTGAATATCGGGGAAAGAGCGGCTGTTGAGTTTCGCTTTAATGTGCCCGTTTTTCACCGTGATAAAAATATCCGGTTCAATATAAAGGTCCGGCTCTGTTTTTCCGTGCAAAAGGCCCGGCCTTGGATTAAGTGCCGCAATCAGATCAAAAACTTCCTGAATGGTCTGAAGAGGCAAGCCTGCCTTCATTGAAAGCGCTTTCCAGTTCTTTTTTGCAAATAGTTCGAAATGGTCCGCTATGATCATTTCCGCCTGGCTGTTCCGCACCGTCAGACGCTGCAGCTGAATAAGGATGCATTCCTGAAGCGATCTTGCTCCGACGCCGGCCGGCTCTAATGATTGAAGCTGGGACAGTACCGCTTCTATTTCAGCAGCCGATGCTGATATATTTTGGGCCGCAATACTCAGGTCTTCTTCTAAATAGCCATTTGAATCAAGTGAATGAATCAGATAATTAAAAATTCTTTTTTCGGAATTTGACAGCTTCAGATCTAACGCCTGATGTGTCAGTACGTCTTGCAATGTCTTTTGAGGATCACTTAATTGGATTCCCGCTTCCTGCC
Source organism: Bacillus atrophaeus (assembly GCF_001584335.1). Classification (GTDB taxonomy): domain Bacteria; phylum Bacillota; class Bacilli; order Bacillales; family Bacillaceae; genus Bacillus; species Bacillus atrophaeus. Next base: position 672,618 of record NZ_LSBB01000001.1, on the reverse strand, counting down.
CATTCATCATCTTTTTGTTTGATTTATGATAAGATAGTGGCGGCGTGTCTGTTTCCTTTCGTTCAATCAGAGGGTTTTCCAGTGAGAGCTCGTCAATATATTCAGTCAATTCAGCCGAGTTATAGCCGAGTAACGTGATGGCCTGCCGAAGCTCCTGGGTTAATTGAGGTTTTAACACTTGTACCTGCTGAAGTTTCATATCCATATGCTCACTCCCCTTTTTTCATTGTACATGATTGGCTTCACACCGTATATACTTATGAAAAGGAGATGCTTTATAGATGTCTGAACTTTTTTCTGTTCCTTACTTTATCGAAAATTTTAAACAGCATATAGAAATGAACCAATCCGAGGATAAAATTCACGCGATGAACAGCTACTATCGTTCGGTCGTATCCACCCTTGTGCAGGATCAGCTGACAAAAAACTCGGTGGTTTTAAAACGGATTCAGCATTTGGACGAGGCTTATAACAAGGTAAAACGAGGCGAATCAAAATAAACCTTCCGCTCATAAATGAGCAGGAAGGTTTTCCTTTTACCGGGCGCTTTCCTGAAGGATGCGGGCATATGGCAGCCCCTCCATCCAAGTGTGATAGTAATTGGCATTCTTTCCGTAAGAGTTGTCGATGACGGTGTTCTCTTTTTCAAGAAGAGAGGATAAGATATGCCCGTGGAGCCTTGAGGTTTCTACAAATTCATAAGCACTGAAGAAACGGATGGCTTTTCTGACGATGTATGCGGAATATTTTTCCCACATATACGCCATAGGCAGAAGATTTCCCGCTTTTTTATTCAAAACATTGAGCGTTTGAAAACAGGCGATCATCCGGCGGTCACCCGTTGACAGCACGGTATTCCAATCATAACTTTTTGTGTGCATATGTTTCTGTAAATCTTCATTCGCTTCATGGTCAGTTCTGATGAAACGCAGTTTGCGAGATGAAGAAGCTCTTGTCGGCAAAATGGGAAACAGCTGATGCGCCATGTCGGGCAGAAGCCTGATGTGGTTTCTTTTAAAAGCATTGCCGGCAATTTGATACGATGCCTTTTCCCTTGTGACGATGTACAAGTCAGGGTGGCCTGAAAATATATCGGCAGTCTGTTTTAAGTTCTCCTCGTTTTGATAGTAAATGGATTGCGGCAGGATGACAATTCTATTATGCGGATACGCTTGAACCACTTTTTCTCTGAAATTCTGATAATACGGATATAAATCCCCGAAATTCCCGCCGCCTTGGCAGACGATAATTGTATCTTTGCTAAGCTTTCTGCCAAAAGGAAAATTGTCAGGATTCCAGCGGTTTTTAACGCGAATGCCGTGTTCTTTAAAAAAGGATTCTGTTCCTTTCATAATAAATAAATCCCCTACATTCCCATATAGAGGATAGTCGGCATACACAATGTGAGATTGCTTAGGAATGATCTCAAGCAGCTCAGCCAATTTCTCCTTTAAGCTGATCATTGAATGCTTGTTGTCCATGTATTCACCTCATTTGTTTGGAAAAGCTTGATCAGCAGATCAATAACACGCCCCTGCTCATCTTCTGTCATATTAGAACCGGAAGGAAGACAAACGCCGCGGCTGAATAAGTCTTCACATACGCTTTCGTTTTCTTGATGAGGATAGTATAAAGATGATGCAAAAAGCGGCTGCGTATGCAGCGGTTTCCACAGCGGCCTCGCTTCAATATTTTCTTCGGCAAGACAATTGATCACATCATGCGGGCTCACCCCATTATCAAGCGTGATGGCGGTCAGCCAGCGATTTGAGACGCTTTCGCAGAGCTCAGGCAAAAAGCTGACGCCGTCTACGTCCCCAAGTGCTTTTTCATATCTGTCAAATACGGCTCTCCTCGCTTTCACACGCTCCCCGAGCACCTCCATCTGAGAAATGCCGACACCTGCGAGGATATTGCTCAGCCTGTAATTATGTCCGACCTCGCTATGCTGGTAGTGAACGGCGGGGTCACGGGCTTGGGACGCGAGAAATCTTGCTTTCTCGATAGCGGCTTCGTCATCTGAAATCAGCATGCCGCCGCCGGATGTCGTGATAATCTTGTTTCCGTTAAAGGAATAGATGCCGAAACGTCCGAATGTGCCGCTCTGCTTTCCTTTATAGGTCGTGCCAAGAGATTCGGCGGCGTCTTCAATCACAGGAATCCCGTAGGCATCACACAAACTTATGATTTCATCCATTTTCGCGCTTTGGCCGTAAAGGTTAACCACAATCACCGCTTTCGGCAGCTTTCCTGCGCGTTTCGCTTCAACAAGCGCTCTTTCAAGCGCCGCCGGCGACATATTCCACGTTTCCCGTTCTGAATCAATAAAGACCGGTTCCGCTTGTTCGTATAAAATAGGATTTGCTGAGGCGACGAAGGTAAAGGAAGAGCAAAACACCGTATCCCCTTTTGCCACACCGAGTAAACGCAGGGCGAGATGAATCGCCGCCGTTCCGGAACTGAGCGCCGCTGCCGCTTTTACGCCGGCGAAGCCAGCCACTTTTTCTTCAAATGTATTCACGAGCGGGCCAAGCGGAGCGATCCAGTTCGACTGGAAGGCTTCTGCGATATAGTGCTGTTCCCGGCCGCTCATATGCGGAGCGGACAAGTAAATTCTTTTGTTTGCATGCATGGAATCATCCTTTGTTTTATGTTTGAAAATGAGAAATAACGCGAGCCGGAGTGCCGACTGCCGTTACCCGATCCGGAATGGGGCTGATGACGGCCGCACCTGCGCCGACTACACTCCAGCGGCCGATTGACATCTCTGGAATCACCACCGCGCCGGCGCCCAGATGCGCCCCCTCTGAAACGGCAACCGCGCCGGTAAGGGTGACACGCGGAGAAAGATGGACAAAATCCCCGATTCTGTTGTCATGCTCTACGACAGCGCCCGTGTTAATAATGCTGTGGGCGCCGATTATAGCCCCGGCCTGAATGACCGCGCCCGCCATGACAACCGTTCCATGTCCGACTTTGGCAGACTTGCTGATCATTGCCGAAGGGTGGATCAGCGAAACGAAATCTTTCTGTTCAAGTCCCAGCCTCTCTGCCAATTGCTTTCTCACAATGTTGCTGCCGATGGCCAGCACAAATACAATGTCAGGGATAAGCCTGCGCAGTTCCTGAATAGAGTCAGCGGGACCCGTGTACAGCTCACCGCTGTATTGAAGCGCACTGAACGTATCGTCCAGAACTCCGATTAACCGGGTGTCAGTCCGGGCGCTTACAATCTCTTTGACAACCTTTCCATGTCCGCCGTCTCCAATCACTGCCACCTTGATCATAAAGACACGTCACCGCTTCCTCTGAATCGCTCCGAGGTTGCATGATCGGATTGGTGAATACCTTCGGATATAAGAACTTTGCGCATGGTAAGGAACAGGATTTTCAAATCAAGGAAAAAGGAACGATGATCCACGTACCACACGTCCAGCTCAAATTTTTTCTCCCACGAGATGGCGTTCCTTCCGTTGACTTGCGCCCATCCCGTTATGCCGGGTTTTACTTCATGGCGCCTTGATTGTTTATTTGTATATAACGGCAAGTACTCCATTAACAGCGGACGCGGGCCGACTAAGCTCAAGTCTCCCTTGATCACATTCCACAGCTGGGGCAGCTCATCAATACTCAGCTTTCTGATCAGCTTGCCTGTTTTTGTGAGACGGACTTCATCAGGAAGAAGATTGCCTTCTTTGTCCCGTTCATCCGTCATCGTCCTGAATTTATAAAGTGTAAACGGCTTCCCGTTCAGTCCCGGCCGCACTTGTGTAAAGAAGACCGGGGACCCTATTTTCAGCCTGATGATACACATGGCGAACACGATAATAAGACTTGCACAGCACAATAAAAGAATGGCGGCCGTCAGATCAAACACTCGTTTTGCGATCAAATATTCACAGCTCCTTTCTGTTTTCTCAACCGTTTGATTGCCATTTGTCTTTCTTCTTTCGTACAAATCACACCAAAAGCGAAAACGGCATAGCAGCAGCTTACACCAAGACCGGTCGCGATCAGGGATGTCCAGCTGTCAACCGTATAGAAAAGCTGAAGCGCCTTACAAACAGCCCAGGCAAACACGGCTGCTGAAAGCGGCGCGAGCGCTCCTTTATAAAACACATGTTTTTTATGATTGGTAATATAAGAGACATATAGCGGCGTAAACACGACATTTTTTAATATAAGCGCTGCCGCTCCCGCAATGGTGATGCCGTACAGCCCGAGATGAGCCGGCCCGCTCAGCGTGACGGCGAGCAAGACGTTGAGCCCTCCTAATAGCAAGGTGACAAGCGCAGGTGTTTTTTGCTTGTTATAGGCGGTCCATATATAAAAAAGCGGCATGACCGCGAGACTGACAGCCAAATATCCGGCATGGATATATAAGAGCGGCGCTAATTGCGCAAACGCGGGGCCGAGCCAGATCGTCAGAAAAGGCCCTGCCAATCCTCCCAAGAGGGCGGCCGGCAGTGCAAGAAGCAATCCATTCAGCCTGACTGCCTGGTTGGCATACTTGACCAGCCCTTCCATATCTCCTTTTGAGTAATAGGAGGTAATGACCGGCGCAAAAAGAGAAGCAAGCGTTCCCGCCAGGCTGCGTAAAAGCAAAGGAAACTGAATGATTGCCGCATACTTTCCGGCTTCCGAGGCGCCGAGCATCATATTGGCCGTCAATAAGTCAATCTGCAAAAACAGGAGCACCCCGATCTGATTAACTGAACTCCATGCCCCCGCCTGAAACAGCTTCTTACTCGTTTGGAACGACAAATCCTTCATTCGAAAGGAAAACCACGGAATCAGCTTTTTGAAAAAATACACCGATAATACAGCAGCTGCCCCAGCACCGACTAAAGCCGCGAGCTGAATCTGCCAAATTTCCGGGGTGAAGCATGTAAACAGAACCAGCACACAAATCACACGGACAAGCATTTGCACCGCCTGTATCGAGCTTGAAATGTAAAGCCGGTTGGCATAAAACGGGCCGGTGGCAAATCCCGCCATGAAAAAGGTTAAGACAAACAGCAAACTGCCGATCAGGATCGACAGCCGCACATCAGCCAGCAGCGCCGCCGGAACATTGATGAATGTCTCAATAAAAAAAGCCGCTCCGGTAAGCGGCAAAAACAGCAGCAGCGACAAGATGACGGAGGCTGCCAAGTAATTGCTCAAATACCCATTGGCCTCTTCCAGTTTTCCTCTATGGGCGGCGACAGAGAAGAACCGCACCACTACGGAACTGAGCGCAACCGTAATAATTGAGAAATAATTAATGACATTCTGCGTAAGATGAACAAATCCGAACGCTTCAACACCCAGCGTTTTCACAATAAAGGGCGTCATCCAGACCGACAAAAAAACCGACAGTAAAAAAGCAACAACATTGGCGCTGAAATTGATGGTAAATTTCATAATCAGCCCGCACTGCCTTTCGGTTTCCCCCGCCGCTCAAAAAACAGTTTCAGAAGAAATGGCTGCCGCAATTTGCACAGGCCCAAGACAACGCGTTCGCCTTTTAATAGTTTTTTATGCCCCCACGACGTGTTTCGTACGGCTTCTTGCACCATCGCATAGGACAAAACATGCCGGATGCGTGTCTTGATCTCCCGTGAAGACTGAGACGAAGCACAGGCGTTTGCCAGAAGCATCGGAATCTGGTGCTTGCAGATATATGTCTCTAAGTCTTCCTTGCATATGTCCGTTAGACCGTGATTCTCGTAAAATGCGGTTTTTGCCTTGTACTGTTTTTGTAAGTTTTCATCCATAAGAGGTTTATAGGGAGCTTCCGTAAGGCTTTCTGGATTTTCCCGGTACATGTACAAGCCTTCATCCAGCATTTTGACGCGCTTCGCTGCAAAAAACGCGGACAAATTGAACGGAGAGTCTTCAGCAAAGCGAATCTCCTCATCGAAGGACAGGTTCACTCTTTCCAACATCTCCCGGCGATATAAGTACCGCCAGACATACCAGATGAACCTCGATTCGTGCGCCTGTTTCAGCCGTTCAACAATGTCCTCCCTTGTCAAAACACGCGCTGTCTCAAGCTGAGGCGGCACGTAGGTCCGCTGTTGGGAGGTTTGCTTGTAAAATCCGCAGCCGGCAATATCAAGACGGTCCTTCTCCGCCTCTTCAGCAAGCCGCTGAAACATGGTTTCCGCCACATAATCATCACCGTCCACAAAACCGATATACGTGCCGCGCGCAATCTTCATTCCGGCGTTTCTCGCTGAACTTAACCCGCCGTTTGGTTTATGGATCACTTGAATCCTTGCATCCCGTTTGGCATACGCCTCTGCAATGTCGCCGGAACGATCCGGCGAACCGTCATTGACAAAAATGATTTCAATCGAAGAAAGCGTTTGTCTCAGCAGAGATTCAGCGCATTCTTCGATGAAGGACTCGACGTTATACATAGGGACGATGATGCTGACGAGCGGGGTCATTTCCCTTCACCGCTGATTTTGTTTCGCAGTCCTTTGAAATATTGGTCACGCGGAAACCCTGAATCATGCGTTCCTTTTGTGAGCAGGTCTTTGACGGCGGCGGTCACCATTTCCGGTTCCGGATGTTCAATCAGCTTCATCGCCGGAATGCTTTTCAGCCAGTCATAACCTTCCATCACTTTATGATCAAAGGAACGGATGACGACACAAGGTGTTCCTGTCAGTGCGCAGAAAATCATGCCATGCAGCCGATCAGTGACAACCGCTTCTGCGCCCTGCAGCTTACTCCATAGCGATTCGAGCTCCTCTTCGCGAGAAGTGCGGTCAACCCTCCGCCCGATGGTGGTCGTAAAGGATTTTATGTCTCCGAATTCTCCAGCCAGCGCATCCTTCAGCCGGTGCCGCTGTTCTTCGCCGAGCGCGCTCTCCTGGTCCTCCCGCAAACAAATATAAACACCTTCACGTTCAGCGCGGTGTTCGCTTTTGTCTAAGTATAAAACCATATCAGGCTGCTTCAGAACCGGTTTATCTGTAAAATGGCGCTTCATAAACTGGTATGTCGTTTCGTCTCTCGCCATGAGCAGCAGGTCCGGATGCGCGTTGTAAATTTTTTTGGCGCGCTTCAGCTCCTTGCGTCCTTTTTTCGTATCAGAAAAATGGCTTGTCGCTGGGAGCTGTACGATTTTATAGTCGCGAAATGCCTTAATGACAAAGCGGCGTGTCCATTCCTCATAACGGTATAAATCTCCCATGTTTCCGCCGCCGATCATAAAGACCATATCTTCCGGATGGCGCAGCCGCATTAAAGCTTTCGCAGATTTATAGATATCCCTCATATCAACCTCAATGACGTCAAATTCAGGATACTCTCTTTCGATAAATGCTTTGCTGGCATAGGCGATGGCATGATCGCCAAGATTGTCGTGAGACGGCAGCAAGGTTAAAATGATTTTTTTCTTATGGGCAGCCGCCTGTATCCGGTTCGTTCCCATGACAAACTGTGACGGGTATTTGACCTTAAGCAGCAGCCATTCTGCCAGATTGATTTTCCACGAATGTATCGACATGTCTTCACCCTCTGATTTTCATTTTATGCTCAATTGCTCTTTGATATAATGCCGACGCCAAGGAGACAAACGGAACCATTTTAAGCCTCGCCAAAACAAGCAGGCAAGACCGTTTCGCATCAAAAGGCGCCGTGCCCGTTTTCGACAGGCTTAACCGGAAGACAGGATCTCCGCATATCCGGCTGACATTTTTGAATTTCTCCCCAAGAAGTCTGTTATTGCTTCGTTTCCATTCATTCAGCAGACAAACGCTGCCATGCTGAACGATAAAAAAATCAAGCTCCTTCTGATAATCCTCCAGCTTGCCGTGCTCCATTAAAAACTGCACATTCGCCTCATAAAGCGCCACACCGTAATCGAACAGCTTCTTCTGATAACTTTGCACGATGGAAGTCATGTGAATTCTATAGTGATACAGAGGATCTTCAATATAGGACACTCTTTCAGAGAAAAAATGGGCCCTGAAGCTGAAAAATTGATCTTCAATATGCTCCAGCTCTCCCCTTAGCGGGAAGGAAAGCTGATGCGCTTCAATCATGGTTCTTCTGTACAGCTTATTCCACGAAAACCCGCTGACTTTTCCTTCAAACAGCGACTTCATATAGTGTTCCTTCGTTTTTTCCTGATACGCCTCAGCAATCGTTGAATATACGGTTTTTCCCGTCTCTTCAAACTCCGCGGCATAATTACAAATGACAAGGTCAGCCTTGTCGGTTTTCGCTTTTTCGTACATTTGCAAGCAATAATCCGGCTCGACCCAATCATCCGAGTCGATAAAAGCCACAAATTCACCCCGGGCTTCCTTGAGGCCTTTGTTCCGGACCGCTCCCAGCCCTTGGTTTTTTTGATCAATGACGCGAATTCTGGCATCTTTTTGAACGAATTCTTGAATGATACGCGGGCTGGCGTCTGTTGACCCGTCATTGACGATTATGATTTCGATATTGTCCAGCGTCTGATTGAGTAACGATGACAGACACTTCGGCAAATAAGCTTCTGTATTATAGACAGCGACTAACAGACTAACCGCAGGTGTTTCCATTTCGACCGGCTCCTCTGCATAAATTACCGGGAAAAAATCGTTCTGTACGGAAGCACAGAAGAATCAACCGGCATGAGCAAATAACTATATAAGAAATAACAAGCAACAATAGCGATATAGATCAGCGCATTCGATTTTTCATCAAAAATTCTGACAAAGTACGGAATCAGGATCATTTGGTACAGTCCGAAATAAATATTAAATCTGGCAAAGATCACATCCTTTGTCGCCAATAATCCGAACAAAAAACCGAGCAGGCACAAATTGACGACAATATCAATGTGAGGCCATAGTTTCCGCAGCCGCTCCCGATAGCAAAAGGCCAGAAAAAGAGGCAATATCAAAACGGCAATCTTTGTGATGTTCATGCCGTTTGTATTGGTCATCAGCCACTTTTCATAATGGCTGTATGAGCTGTTTTCAAGTACAACGACAAAGACGGAAAGAAATTTTTGATATAAAAATGTCATTCCGAGAAAAACAGCCGACAGGCAGAAAATCGCCGGCGACCATGCTTTTCTTCGTACGATAAAATAAACCGGAATCATAATCAGCGCGGAGGAATGAAAGGCCGAACTGATCAGCACAATGAAGAAATACCGCTTCCAGTTCCCGCTGATGATATACTTGATCGCCCAAAATAAAACACCCGCCACCATGTATTGTCTGATTCCGTTAAAGGAGGCGTAATAATGGAATGTACCTAGAAATAAGAATACGCTCAATTCAAACGGTCTTCCGTAATCGGCAAGCGCCTTCAAGATAAAGCTGTACGTCACGGCCGCCACTGTCACATACATGATTTGCGGATCAGGTGTGATAAAATTCAAAAGCCATATGAAGGCGGTAAAGCCGGGATCAACGGCGGCTTTTCCCGCGCCGAATCCAAATATCTCCCAAATGTTTTGGTAGTCTCCCGCCAGCTGATACATGAGCCCATAGGTCTGAAAATCAGTGCCGACTCTGTATCTCAGACCGGATACAAGGACAAGCGAGGCAAGCGGGATAAACATCACGAGCTTATTCGGCCGGTAGCCGGTCGCGAGCCGCTCGTCATATCCTCCGCACATTTTCGCAAACCAAGACCAAATATATACAATCCCCATATTCACGACATACACAACCATGGCTTACTGTCCTTTTTCGCAGGTAAGATTGTAAAGATTCATTAAATAGCCGACATTTTCTTGCGCGTCATAGCCGCGTTTGGCAAGAGCGGCTTTTACCAGCTCCCGATTCGGCCTGGCGGAGGCGGCAGCCCTTGACACAGCTTCCGCCCAGATCTCCGGCGGCTTTGAGAGACTGAGCCTCGTCATCAGCCCCAGACCCGCGTCCGCTTCTTCTGTGATGCCATCAGAAATCACACACGGAAGGCCGGACGCCTGCGCTTCGACCAGCACAACAGGCAGCCCTTCATATAAAGACGGCATCACAAAGACATCAAAGGCGCGCATAAGCTGGTGGATACGTTCGGCCGTGCCCAAAAAAAGCACGTGAGAACGAAGCCCCTTCCGATCGGCCTCCTCCTCCAATTGCTGTCGGAGCGGGCCATCACCCGCAAGCACCATTTGGAAATGACATCCCTGATCCCGCAGATAGGAAGCGAGAGTCAAGAGAAACGCATGGTTTTTCTCCTCTGTAAAACGGCCGATATGACCGATGATAAGCCGGTTTAATGCAATTCCGCGCGCTTGTTTTTCCTCGTCGGCATTCGTTTCGCCGCCGGAAAACAAATCGAGGTCAATCCCATTCGGAAGCAAATGCACCTTTTGTTGTTCCATTTTTGAACGGCCGAATAAAAAGCGGCCCGCTTCTTCCCCGCAGGCGCATAGCGATGTCGCGCTGGCTAATATCAGCCGTCTGAACACAAACAGCTGCATACGGCTGATCCAATTGGAACGCACCTTCCATGATGTGCTGTGGGAATGGCAGACCCTGACCGGAACACCCGCAAGCTTGGCGCTGAGCGCGATGAACCCTGACTGAAAATCCGTATGGGCATGAACGGCGTCAAACGGCCCATTGTCTTCCATCACCCGTCTGACATTCCGTACAAATGTAACCGGATTGGTCTGGCCGATGCTCGGCACATAAAAAAGCCGTCCGCCTAAAGATAAAATCTCTTCATCAAAAGCGCACGGATCATCTCTATGGGTTAAAAAGTCAAATTGCACCTTGGTTCTGTCAGTCTTTCTGTATAAATTCATCACCATGGTTTCCGCGCCGCCCCTGTTCATCCCGCTTAAGATGTGGAGGACGCGCTGTTTTCCATTATTCATGTTTCACAAGCCCTTCTTTTTGATTCATCACTCTTTTTTTGTGATATCGGTTCATCACAAACGGAGGCGTAAACGCGCGGATTAAAGGCTTTGCGATATATATGTAATCAGAAATGGGGAGCTTCAGGCGGCGGCATGCCTGATACACAACCACTGCGTTGTCAATGGAATAGGTGAACGACCTCCTTTTGAAAGCGTCGCTGTCTTCTCTTACCTTATACAAGGCTTCCTGAAGATTGTAACCCGTAAATCCAGCTTCAAAGAAACGCATCCATAAATCAATATCTTCCATCCGCCGTGTTCGCCGTTCGGAGCGGTAGCCCTCAAGCGTTCGGTAGGCGCTGGCCCGCATCATGATCGTACCGTGGCAAAAAGGCGTTCCTTTTGCCATGATTCTCTTGTCCGGTGTTGCCGGGAGCATTCTCACGCCTCTTACGCCAAACTCATCAAAGGCAAGCATGCCTGTGCCGACCACTTGATAATGGGAATGTTTTTCTAAAAACGCGGCCTGCTTTTCCAGCCTACGGGAGTAAGACAGATCATCACCGTCCTGACGTGCGATATAGTCTCCTGTAGCGTAGGAAAGGCAATGATTCAGAGAAGCTGCCAGCCTCTGATTGGTTTTATTCTGAATGAGCTTGATCCGATCTCTGTAATGGGCGGCATACCGCTTCGCAATCTGAAGCGTTCCGTCGGTTGAAGCATCGTCGCACATAATCAGCTCCCAATTTTTATAGGATTGGCTGAGGATAGATTCAATGCTTTCTGCCAACGTGCTTTCACAATTGTAAATACCCATAATGACGGAAATTTTCGGTTTTACACCTGATTTCATACGCTTTTCTCCTTTTTTCCCATATAAACGGAATAGATCTCCGCCATTTCCTCAACTGTGCGTTTTTCTGAGTAATGCTCGGCGGTTTTACGGCCTTCAAGCCCTAATGTTCTTCGGAGCGCCGGCTCTTGGTAAAGCCGGTCAATGCGGTCGGCAAAAGCGGCGCTATCCCCAATATTGACTAAGAAGCCATTTTCTCCGTCGCGAATGATTTCTCTATGTCCGCGATTGTTTGTGGCGATTGCCGGCTTCTCCGCAGACATGCTCTCCAGCACATTCATGCCAAGCCCTTCCCTGATGCTCGATGCCACAGACACATCACTAAGCTGAATCACCTCGTGGATATCGCGGCAAAACCCCAGAAATTGTACTTGCCTGGAAATGCCGAGCTGTTCAGCCCTGGATCGGTATGTTTCTTCCATTGCCCCTTCTCCCGCAAAAACGAGCCGCAGCTCCGGAATCCGATCTTTCAATAAAGCGGCTGCTTCAATTAACAGCTGCTGGTTTTTATTCGCATTCAGTTCAGCCGGATATATTAAAATAAAATCGCCGGCATTGAAACCGTGCTTTTCCCTCAGCCGCTGTTTTTCTTCCTGGCTGACAGGCTGAAATCTCTCTGTATCCACGCCGATCCCGTGTATCTTTTCCGTCATGCCGTACTTTTTACGGAGCCCTTTCGCCCGGGCATAATCCTCTTCATTAATCGTGATCAGGCAATCAGTATAGGAAGAAAGCATTTTCTCAATCGGATAATACAGAAGCCAGTTTTTCACCGGCGCTCCGCTGCAAAAGTGAAAGCCGTGAGCCGTGTACAGCACCTTCGTTCCTTTTCGCCGCGCTTGCCTCGCCGCAAGGCGGGCAAGCACGCCTCCGACCGGCGTGTGGCAGTGAATGATATCATATTCGTTTGTTTCAATTAATTGCTTCAGCTTCTGATAGACTGCGAGATTTTGGGAGTGAAAGGGAGACCGCTGAATCGGCATGGAAAATTTCTCATCCACATACGGAAGCCGGAGCTGGCCGCTTGCAGCAACATGCACCTTCCAGCCCATTTGTTTAAACCATTTAAAATAAGGAAGGTGAAAAGCTTTAAAATGATAGTCGACAGTAGCGCAAAATAATATCGTTTTTGTCATCTTCACCCCTCCTAATGAGCGCCCGCGGCCGCCATTTCTTTCGTTGATCCAATCGCCGCGAACAGCCTCTTTCTCAGTTCTGCTTCCGAGAGGTCCTTGAAATCTTCCATAAACTCCATTAACATTGGCCAATCACCGTCAACCGCTTTGCCGATATGAATTTTCGGGAAAACCTGCTCCGCATGAACTTCATTCTGATTCAGCAATTCCTCGTACATTTTTTCGCCCGGACGGATACCGGTGAACTCAATGGGAATTTGTTCGGTTGTATAGCCTGATAAATGAATCAGGTTTTTGGCAAGATCCACAATTTTGACAGGCTCACCCATATCAAGCACAAAAATCTGCCGTCCTTTTGCGAGCGCCCCTGCTTGTATCACCAGCTTCGAAGCCTCCGGGATGGTCATAAAATAGCGTGTCATCGCCGGGTGTGTCACTGTGACGGGCCCGCCCTTTTCAATTTGCTTTTTGAAAACGGGAATGACGCTCCCGCGGCTCCCAAGCACGTTGCCGAAGCGAACGGCGACAAATTTTGTCCGGCTGACTTTTCCGAGGTTCATTATAATCATTTCCGCGAAACGTTTTGTCGCCCCCATCACATTGGCGGGATTAACCGCCTTATCCGATGAAATCAGTACAAACGTCTCTGTTCCGCACATATCGGCGGCTTCTGCCACATTTCGTGTTCCGATAATATTATTTTTTACAGCCTCTTCAGGATTGTGCTCCATTAACGGCACATGCTTATGGGCCGCGGCATGGTACACTACATGCGGTTCATATTTTTTCATCACTGTAAACATTTTGTCCCGATCCTGCACATCAGCGATCTCCGTATGAAAAGTGACATGTTTACCGAAGCGTCCGATCAGCTCTGAATGAGTTGAATGAATACTGTTTTCCCCGTGCCCGAGAAGCACCACATTTTTTGGCTGAAAACCGCTGATCTGCCGGCAGATTTCCGAGCCAATGGAACCGCCCGCCCCTGTGACGACAATTGTTTTTCCTTTCACACTGTTAGAAATCTCGCTTGTATCAAGCGTTACCGGCTTTCTGCCGAGCAAATCCTCAGCCTTTACATCTCTGATTTGGCTGGCCGTCCGCGTGCCGAGCAGCATTTCATCGAAATCAGGCATGATCTTGATGCTCACCCCGGTACGCACACATTCTTTATATAAAATCTGAAGTTCATGTGTCCGAAGAGACGGAATCGCGATAATGATGTTATTAATTCTTAATTTTTGCACCGCCGGCATGATGCTTTCTTTTCCCCCGATGACGGGTACTCCCATAATCTCAAGCTTGTGCTTCGTCTGATCATCATCTATAAAGGCGACAGGCGTGATGTCAAAGTCATTTTGCTGGAGCAACTGTCTGACCATCAGCGTTCCTCCTGATCCCGCTCCGATGATTAACGCCCGGGACGAAGAGCTCCGTTTTCTTCCCATACGTTCTTTTAACACCCTTGATACCACACGTGTTCCGCCGATAAGAAGAAGCTGCAGCATCCAGCTCACGGCCAGCAGGCGGAACAAAACCGTATGAAACACTGCATACTGAACAATGCCGGCCATTACGGCAGACAGCGTAATTCCCTTAAGGAGGGCAATCAATTCACCGATGCCGGTATAGCTCCACATCTGCTTATATTGATGAAACAACATGGCACACACATGGTGGCTGACGAGCAAGCTGACCGCAGTAAGCAATAATGCTCCGGAGTCATAAAATTGATAAGAATCCTCAAAAAATTGGTATCCTATAATAACTGAAAGTAAGACGAGATAAGTATCCAGCGCGATAATCATAGACAGTCTTCTCCGGTAACTCAAACTTTTCCCTCCTATAATATTTATCGGTTTAGCTGTGACGGCTTTCGTTTGTCAAAAACATACATAACAGCTAAACCGACAACATTTTCTAATATCTGAAATAAAAGTGGGCATTTAACCCGCCCTCACACCCCGCCAGCGACGACCAGCATCTAAGGCAGCAAGTAACATGCCCACAGCAGAGCCGAGTGCCTCCGTTGATAAAGGTCAGGAGACATCACCTAAACAAAACTAATATGAATAAAGATCCGGTTTTTTCAGTTTCTTTTTATTTAATAGAGCGCCCAAGAGTTTCGCCTTTGATTGCTCCAGAGCATCTTTTGCTTTTTGAACCGTGTCGATTTTTGTTTTTCCGCTGAGGACGACCAGCACGCTGCCATCTGTTTGATTGGCTAAAATCTGACCGTCTGCCACAGCCAAAAGCGGCGGAGAATCAAAGATAACAAGACTGTATTGATCGTAGATGTCCAGTATCAGATCTCCCATCGCTTTTGAAGATAACAGCTCGGCCGGATTCGGCGGCGTCGGCCCGCTCGTCAGGATATACAGATTGTCGATCGGTGTTTGTTGGACTGTTTCGCTGAGAGAACAGGTTCCCACCAACACGTTAGTCAGACCCGTTACATTTTCAAGCTGAAAGGTTTCATGGATGGTCGGCTTTCTCAGATCCGCATCAACAAGGAGCACCTTTTTCTCTTGCTGGGCAAATACTGCGGCAAGATTCGCGGCGCTGAATGATTTTCCTTCGCCAGGCACAGAGGAGGTAACGAGAATCGACCGCAAATTGGTCTGGACAGAAGAAAACGCAATGTTTGTCCGAATCGTACGATACTGTTCAGCGACTAACGATTTGTTCTGTAAAACGGATATTTGAGCCAAGCCTCGTTTTGCTTTCTTTTTTCTAAAGCCCACTCGCCTCACTCCTAGAATTTTTTTTCGTTTGTCCCCGTCCCCGTCTGCCCGTTTTTATGTCGGGAACAGTCCCTAGGCAGGGCAAGCCCGTCTTCTCATTAAGCTGTCTCGCGCTTTTGCATGTGTCATCGAGAAAATGAAGAAAAAACGCCAGCGTGATACCGCCCAGAACGGCTGCTCCAAAAGCCATGACCATGTTTCGAACACGAGAAGGCTTCACCATCGGACTGTCGGAAGCCTTTGCCTCGGAAATGATATGTACGCCTTTGACATTCATTCTGTCGTTCACTTCGGCTTTGAACACCTTGATCAGGGTGTTCGCAATATCAGCCGCTTCTTTCGGGCTTTCATCCTGAACCGCAACCGTAATGATTTCTGATTCTTTTTCACTGCTTGTGATCACTTGTTGCTTCAGCGAGGCAGCCGTTTCAGAAAGATGCAGTTCTGCTTTGACCTTTTCCAGCACCGCCGGGCTTTTCATAATCGTTTGGAATGTGTTGCTGTATTGGAGATTTAGCTGGATGTCACTGAGATTCGAGTTTTCTTCACCGTCTGATTCATGAATCAGCACCTGAGCCGACGCCTGGTAAATTGGAGAAATGATCTTATACTGTACAAAACCGGCGAGCAGAGTGACTCCTATTGTGATCATCAAAATCAGTACGAATCTGCGTTTGACAATCGCGAATAATTCTTTAAAACTCATATTCTCATTCATGTTTTAATAGCCTTCAGCCCTATCACCGCAGGCTTTACGCCCCCTTCTGTTAATGATTGGATTATAAAAGAAAACACAACAATTGGAAAATTGCAAAATAGGCTATTTAGTTCTTTTTAGAGAACATTATCATTATTTTCCTCTTATTTACTGCACTTCCCTTACTATTTCAAATTTTATAAAGAACGATTTATTTCTTATAATGAACGAAATAACGACAGTGAAATGAGGAGAATACAGCATAATGATTGGAAGAATAATTCGTTTATATCGTAAAAGAAAAGGCTACTCTATCAACCAGCTGGCAGTCGAGGCCGGTGTCTCTAAATCCTATTTGAGTAAGATTGAGAGAGGCGTGCACACCAATCCGTCAATCCAATTTTTGAAAAAAGTATCAGAAACGCTGGAGGTTGAATTAACTGAATTATTTGACGCGGAAACGATTTTGCACCAAAAAACAGGCGGTGAAGAGGAATGGCGCCTCCTTCTCGTCCAAGCCGTCCAAGCCGGAATGGAAAAAGAAGAACTGTTCACCTTTACGAACAGGCTGAAATCAGAAAGAACTGAATCGGCCTCATATAGAAACAGAAAATTAACCGAATCGAACATAGAGGAATGGAAAGCTTTAATGCTGGAAGCAAAAGAAATGGGTCTTTCGGTTGATGAAGTGCAGACATTTTTAAAAACGATGGGAAGATAAACCAGAGGGCAAGAGTTTGACTGACGCTGAAGCGTTTGTCATTACTCCGCCCTTCTTTTATAGATCAGCATATTTTGCACAGCCCGCCTGGCGCATAGCAGGAGTCCTTTGTTAGCCTAAACCATGCTGGCTGTTTATAATGAAGGGTAAAAAGAGGAGTGATAGGAATGGCTGATCTTACTGTCCAAACCCGGTACGGAGCTGAAAGGCACCGCACAAAATAGTGTGCATACATGGAAAGGCGTCCCATTTGCACAGCCTCCCACAGGAGAATTCAGATTCAAAGAGCCTCAAGCTCCAAAGCCTTGGAGCGGGGTGCGGAATGCTGCAGAATTTGGCCCTGTGTGCCCCCAGCCGTCTGATTTGCTGTCCATGTCGTTTGCAGGAGCGGAAATGCCCGTTCAGTCGGAGGATTGCCTTTATTTAAATGTCTATGCACCTGACACGCCCGAAAAGGATCTGCCGGTAATGGTTTGGATTCATGGCGGAGCATTTTACCTCGGAGCGGGAAGCGAGCCTCTGTATGACGGGTCTGCGCTCGCGGCGGCGGGCGACGTCATTGTGGTCACACTGACCTATCGTTTAGGGCCTTTCGGTTTTTTACATTTATCTTCTATTGATAAATCATACACAAATAACCTCGGTCTTCTTGACCAAATCGCGGCTTTACAATGGGTAAAAGATAACATTTCTGCCTTTGGCGGGAATCCGGAAAACGTGACGATATTCGGAGAATCAGCAGGCGGAATGTGTATTGCCGCTCTTCTTACAATGCCAAAGGCTAAGGGCTTATTCCAAAAAGCGATTATGGAAAGCGGCGCTTCTCAAACCATGCCAAGCGAAAAAGCGGCTGATATTGCTGCGGCATTTCTGGAAACGCTCGACATTGAGCCTGATCAATCAGATATTCTCCATT
Organism: Bacillus atrophaeus; assembly: GCF_001584335.1. Lineage (GTDB taxonomy): Bacteria > Bacillota > Bacilli > Bacillales > Bacillaceae > Bacillus > Bacillus atrophaeus. Next base: position 654,744 of record NZ_LSBB01000001.1, on the reverse strand, counting down.
CCAAAACGTCTGAGGATATTCTAAACGCGGCTGACAAGATCAGGAATACGAATAATGAAAATATCTTCTCACTCCTTTTCCAGCCGACAGCAGACCCGGACACACTTCCGGTTGAACCGGAAAAAGCGATTGCACAAGGAGCGGCAGAAAGGATTCCTCTTTTAATCGGAACCAACAAGGATGAAGGCTACTTATTTTTTACACCTGATTCAGAAGTGATGTCTCAAGCAGAAAACAATCAGGCGTTAGAACAATTTGGAGGACAGGAGTTTGCGAGAAGAGCCGCTGGCTTATATCCTCCATCTTTGGAAAGCCAAATTCATATGATGACCGATCTGCTCTTTTGGCGTCCGTCTATTACTTATGCATCAGCACAATCCAACATCGCACCTGTCTGGATGTACCGATTCGACTGGCATCTAGGGCGGCCGCCGCTTGACAAGGCGATTCATGCCTTAGAAATACCGTTTGTTTTCGGTAATTTTGAATCCCTTGAAGCGGCACTGCAAACGAAGATCAGCGAAGACATAAAACAGCTTTCCACACACATTCAAACCGCCTGGATCACATTTGCCCGTACAGGCTACCCAAACCACAGCACTGTCGAATGACCTAATTATAATGAAGAAACACGGAAAACCTTGATCTTTAACAGCTCGATTTCTATCGAACAAGACCCGGATGCAGATAAAAGAAAACAGCTTGAGCGAAAAAAAATATGAGCGTTTAGCAGGCCCTATTCCTGCTGTTTCATTTGAAAAATTAATCACCGAGACCATACATGCTATCATGCAACGCCAAGTTATTTCCTAAGCTTTACATCACATAGAATGAAGGAAAATACTATACAAATAGACAAGGCCGGCTAGCCTTGTCTTTTCTACTTCACTTGTGAGGTCCTTATTTCATATTTCATCTGATCACCATAGGACAACTCTTCAAGTACTGCACTTGTACATCAAAAATCAAATACCGGGTCTTTTTCAATATGAGAAAACTTATTGACGAAAGAGGTCAACGCAATTTCAGCCTCCAATTTTGCAAGAGGCGCGCCTAAACAAAAATGCGGTACTTTGCCGGAACATTTATCAAAGATTTTTCAATCGACCTGCGAAGCAAAACCATAACAAACAAGAAAAAAGTCGATCATTCCTTAGAAAAACAGGAAAAACCAACTTTCATGATTGGCTCCGCTAAATTGAATCAACATATTTATGCAGTCGGAGATGGAAGTCTGGCGGCTGCAAAATGTGTGCTTGTGCTTACTTGGACGGCGCCTGCGGCAGTGCTTCTCATCGCAACTGTCACCGTATCCCCGGCATTTAACTGCAGAATATCATTAATAGTTACGATTACCGGAAGAGCCCCTCCCCGAAATTCGTTATCTCCTCCTACAACATCTTGATTGACAAGAAAAACAACTTCGAAGGTAAAGTCAACGATGGCATTTGTTTGAAACTCAACGGATGCGGTAAGGGAATAGACTCCGTCTGTTCTTGGCGTAAATGTAGACGTATCGGGATTATATTCATTCGCTAAATCAAATTGTTCATTTTGAAATAAGACTCCGCTGGCTGCATTTGCAGGCAAAGACTGAGCAGTACTGTTGACAGCTCTGAACGCTGAAATAGGCTGGTTCTTGGCAGGTCCGAAGAGCTGGTTTTGTTGAGCGGCTGGGGTATTCCCATTTCTCCCTTGCATGACACTAGGTGATAAAAGAGGTTCCGGACGAACGCTCCTCTTAATCCATTTAGTCGGCCGTGGCGGCATTGCTTGTTCCTCCTTATAGTCACTTTCTCTTCTATTAGATTTATAGCGATACACTATCATATTGATAGATACAGAAATAGAAACGGTATCTGCCCGGAAAAGCTGAAATAAATTAAAATGGAACGCTTATGTGCAAAAAAAGCGAGGATCCCTCGGCTCTGTCCGAGTTTTGAAACAAAGAGGTGAAAAAATAGACAATAAGTTGACATTTTTCCAAAAGATGCTATCATAATAGACAACATATTGTCTTTAGGAGGCATACAATGGATTTTTCAAAAGAACTAAAAGATTTATTTTTTATGCAGCAAGCATACGCTACACTTTTTTCCGTCCTTAACAAAATTCAATTTCGAGGGGATGTGTATTTTGAGAGTTTGACTTCAAGGCAATTTATGACTATGGTAGCCATCCTCCACTTACCTGAGGAGGAAACAACAATCAATAATATTGCTAAAAAATTAGGCACTTCGAAACAGAATGCCAACAAACTGATTGGCAGTATTGAAAAAAGAGGATATTTGCGCACAGAACCGAGCAAACGAGACAAACGCGCGGTGAATGTGAAAATTACTGAATCAGGAAATCAGATTATGGCGGAATGCGGTGAAAAAGCAATATATTTTATGGCAGACCTTTTTAAAGAATTTACAACGGAAGAGCTAGAGACACTATGGAATTTATTAAAGAAATTGTATAGCTTTGACGGAGAAGAGCAGGATGGTTTTGAAGAAACAGCGCCTGATTTTGAAATTGAACAAGACCGGGGAGCATTACAAACCCGAGCGTTACAGGAATTTGCAAAACGCCGTTTGCAAAAAGGAGATAGCGAATGAACAACATTGTCGCAGTAGAAAATTTGAAGAAACATTACCCAAATAAAGTTGCGGTTGATGGTATTACTTTTGAAGTGAGAGAGGGGGAAATTCTCGGCTTGCTTGGTCCAAACGGGGCAGGTAAAAGCACAACTATTAATATTTTAGCCACAGTTTTATCAGCTACCTCCGGAAAAGTAACTATATTTGGCCGCGATTTAAAAAAAGATGTAAAGCTGATCAAGCAGGGTATCGGAGTTGTTCCTCAGGACATCGCCATTTATGAAGAAATTTCAGCTGAAAAAAATGTTCGTTTTTTTGCCGGCCTTTATAATATTAAAGGAAAAGAGTTGGAAACCCAAGTAAAGGAAGCATTAGAGATAGTACAGCTATATGATCGGAAAGATGATAAACCTAAAACCTTTTCAGGCGGGATGAAAAGGAGATTAAATATTGCATGTGCCATTGCCCATCAGCCGAAGCTGATTATCATGGATGAACCTACAGTGGGAATTGATCCTCAATCCAGAAACCACATTTTAGAATCTATTAAAGTGCTGAAAAATAAAGGTGCAACAATTATTTATTCAACACACTACATGGAAGAAGTTGAGGCCATTTCTGATCGGATTATTATTATGAACGATGGCAACATTATTGCCCATGGAACAAAAGAGGAATTAAATCAAAAAATACATAATGAAACCGCGTACTCCTTCCAGTTAACCCATTTTGACCAATTAAACAGAGCGTTGATCAGTGAAATGGATGGGATTATAAGAGTGAATGTAACAGAAAATATTTTGGAAGTAATAGCTCAAAAGTCAAAATTTCATCTTGATAAAATGATCGCCGTTTTGACTGCTGAAGGCTGTAAAATTCAAAGCATGACCAGCAAAGAGGCTTCTTTAGAAACAGTTTTTCTAGAATTAACAGGTAGAAACCTAAGAGATTAGGAGTGAACATATGAACTTTATACGAATCCTCAAATTTGATTTTATGAATATATTAAGAACACCCGCCCTATTATTAGTAAATACGGTTTTTCCTTTTATTTTGATTGCGACCATGGGCTTTGTGACAAAAAGCAATTTTGGTGCAAGCAGTGTTAGTTCATACGATTATTATGGAGTCAATATGACGATTTTTGCGGTGGCTCTCATCGCCATGACAGCTGCCAATACATTCATGGAGGAAAAGGTAAAGAAAGGAAATATAAGGATTTTATATGCCCCGGTTTCGAAAATGGACATTTATCTTTCTAAATTAATATCTACTTATCTTTTTGGCACTATTTCCTACAGCTTTATTTTATTTTTGGCCCAAACCCTTTTTCAGCTGAATTTTGGCGGTCGCAACCTTCCCTACGTTATGTTGTTAATCAATATCTTTTTGTTATTTGGCTGCTGTTTCGGTACGATGTTCTGCTGTATTTGCAAAAATGAAGAGCAGGCAAATAGCATCATGCAAATTCCGGTAGCCTTCTTTGTCTTTTTTGGCGGCGTATTTTTCGGGATTCATAGACTTGGGGTCACCGTAAATAAAATCTCCAATTTGTCACCAGTTAAATGGGTTTCGGAATGTGCCTTTCGCATCATTTATGATAATGATTTCAGCATCTTTCTCCCAGTGCTGTCCTCCCTGCTTTTAGCTTCAATTGTCTGTATTATTGTAAGTCAGATCGTGTTTAAACCGGAGGAATATGTATGCTGAATTTATTCAAAAACAGATGGGAACGTATGTTAACTAAAAAAGCAATTATTATTATTGCGGTGGTCATTGTCCCCCTTATGATTGGAGTGGCTATCTTTTTTTCCGGTGAACCAGTTATAAAAGAGACGATCGCATTGGTGACCGACAAAGGCAATACGCAGAACATACCAAACGATCCCACATTCAGAGTGGTTGTGGTACATAAAAAGCCAAAGTTTTCTGATCTTGTGACAGGAAAATATACAGCTGTTGTAGAGAAAAAAAATAATAGTTATTCGGTAACTACCTTGAAAAGCGAAGAGGATAAAAAAGTAATTGAACAGTTTTTTGAGACGGGACGACTTCCAGATAACTATCAGGGAGAGGATGAACTTAGAGCTGAACGGGGCGCAGGCACAAATATTTTAGGTTTCATTGTGATGTTAATTTTAATGCAGGGTGTTGCATTGACTGCCCTTTATCCGGAAGACCGGATGCTAAAAACCTTCAGAAGAATCTTAACATCACCAGTAAGCGAAAAAAAATATTTATTGGTACAATCTATCTTTACGTTTTTATGTTTATACATTCCGTCCTATTTAGCCATTGTGATTACTAAAGTATCTTTTGGCGTTGAGATCGGCTTTGGTTTTGGCATGCTGGCTTTATTGCTGGCTATTCTTACAGTGCTGGCAACCGCATTCTCTTTATTTATGGCCTCAGTGATGGAACAAAATACAAGTTTAGTAACGAGTGGAATCAGTGTGGTTACGAGTGTATTAGGAGGGTGTTTCATCTCCTTTACACCAAACAATAAAACGTTAGACGTCATCTGTTCCATTCTTCCGCAAAAGGCATTTATGACACTTGTTCATGGTTTGGAAATGGGACAAAATATGTGGGGTTTCAATAACCAGCTTATCTATCTGCTTATTTGGTCTGCAGCCCTTTGGCTGCTGGGAGGATTTATCACAAAAAGCAGAACAAACAAAGGAATTTATTAAACGGCAAAGACGGCTGGCGAGTATTCGATCCTTGAAGGGATGATAAATTCTGCTTAGGGATTCTATTGACTGTAGAATCCCATTCCTGCAATGAAACCGCCCCTCAGCGGCTGATTCCTTGGCTGAATATTAACAAAAATAAGTCTCAGACCCTCTCCCCCCTTTAGAGATAGACCAGCCACCCCCCGGTAAGCGCAGCGATGAGAATAAGGATTAAGAGAAGCCCACCCCGCCACCTCATGTTCAATTGCAGCTGTCAAAACCGCATATTTATCGGAACGCTGGAGAAACCAGTCAGACATATACTTCAAGTCTTTCTCTTCTGTTTCCAGGGTAGCAATGCGATCCCGTATACCTTGATTATAGATGTCTAAAATAGCGATAAGGTCTTCTTCCTTTGCTCTTCGTATATGCACCATTTGTCTCCCTCCCCATTAGACATATTCTAATTAAGTCAATATTTCAAGAAAATTCAATGTTACTTCCCTTAAAGATGGGGTAGCGTCAGGAAAATGCGGATTTACAACGTTAAGGGATTCTCAATATTAAAAAAGCCTAATTTCTCAATTAAATGCAGAGAAATTAGGCTTTTGATGAAATGTAGACCTATTTTTTTGTTGTATACTCTGACATTTTCTTCCGAAACAATTACTAATGATTATTTATCCGTTTGGATTAAGCCACAACAAGCGTTTCAGATTGTCATCTATAAATTTATTATCGACACTGTTGATTCCGCGACCAGCAAAATGGCCCCAGATAGATTCGATAGGATTAAAAACAGCATTAGGTATAAGCTTAGCCTCGTATTCGTTATCGTCTGCAGTGCAGAAGAGATCCGTACTCCCTGGCATGACGCAGGCTAGCGCTTTAATGTTTTTAAGCGCCTCATCGAAATCTCCATTATAGACAGGATTTGCACTAATATCTGCATTTTGGCCTGCCCATAACATGGCGAGGACATTGTGCGGATCCATCTTCATAAAGCTATCTTCCCAGACGCCAGCCACAAAATCTTCTAATGAGTCAAATCCCATATCACGATAAAGTTCCTCTCTGTAATACGCCTGTGATAGGCCCCATCCTGCATAGACACGGGCAACGGTGCGCATGTCTGCTGAAGTCAACTGGTTTAGTTTACTTGAATCGTAGCCAACTGCAGCCATGAGCGCAGCTTTCATTCCGTCCAGAACCACATACGTTTGCGGCCAAGTCTTTGCACCTCCGCAGAAAGGTGCAATTCGTTCTACCATGTCGGGATAACTTGCCCCCCATTGGTATGATTGAATGCCCCCCATTGACCATCCAACTACGAGTGCAATCTTTTGAATGCCGAATTTCTCGGTCACCAGCCGATTTTGGAATTTAACGTTGTCATAGATGGTTACCTGCGGAAAATTAGCCTTGTCGAATGGAGGAGGCGTGTTACTAGGAGACGAAGATAATCCGTTTCCCAGCAGATTTGGAACAATAATGAAATATTTCTGCGGATCTAGTGCCATGCCGCTTCCAATCAGCCATTCATTCTGACCATGCTGGTCTCCAAAAGCAGTTGGATAGACGATGACATTATCTTTCTTTTCATTCAATTCACCATAAGTTTTATAAGCAAGAAAAGCGTTAGGTAAAGTCACTCCTGATTGCAATGTTATGTCACCTAAATCAAAAATTTCATAATCCATTGTATGATTGCTCCCTTCAAAGTGAAATCCAAAATGTATTTCTTGTTGCTAGTATAAGCCTGTGGTAATTTCAAGAAAAGTGAATAAAATTCAAAGTAGTATTCAAAAATATTGAAAGCAAAAAGGAGGTAGTGTGATGGAATTGCGCCAACTGATTACATTCCGCACGGTTGCTACTACTTTAAACTTCAGTCGGGCTGCGGAAGTGCTAAACTACGTCCCCTCCAACGTCACGATGCAAATAAAAGCATTGGAGGATGAGCTTGGTGTTCGTCTCTTTGACCGCTTAGGCAGGCAACTCGTGCTAACAACTGCGGGGAAACGCTTTTTAACTCATATCCAAAGCGTTCTAGACAAATTGGACGAAGCTCGCAGTGTCGTTCATGACAATGAAAATCTAAGCGGCACCCTAACGATTAGTGCCAACGAGGTTCTTTGCGCCTATCGGCTTCCAGTTGTCTTTCAGCTATTTCGTTTGCGTCACCCCGGAGTTCGTCTCATCTTCCAATCTGTTCCAAATCAAAAACTCAAGCAAACGCTCTTTGATGGAACCGCGGATGTCGTCTTTATGCTGGACGAAACCATTTTCTCAACGAGACTTGCAGTAGAACCGTTACTGGAAGAAACTTTCCGCTTGTTCGTCGCTCCTGACCATCCTCTTGCGAAACTAACTGTACTGCAGCAGGAAGATTTTCACGGAGAAATGTTCCTGGTAAATGAAAAGGGATGTACCTATCGAACCATGTTTGACCGGTCATTTGAGAAGAAGGGCATTGATGATATTACTTATTTAGAGTTTCAAAATGCCGAAGCCATTAAACAATGTGCAATTACGGGAATTGGTATTGCCTTTCTTCCTGAAATAACAGTGGATGCCGAAGTTGAACGGGGTGAACTTGTTGCTCTTCCATGGCAAATTCCGGACTTGCACGTATATACACATATGGCATGGCATAAAGACAAGTGGCTTTCACCAATCATATTATCTTTCATAGAAGCAGCAAGGGAAGTTATACCATAGAGGATGAGAAAAAAACGATTTAGCCTAATCAGCGATATTTTCCTAACTTCTGTTGGTTATCTAATTGGTACTTTCTATCAGGAAATTTAATACTTACATACAGCAGTAAGACATCTTGGTGTGATAAATAAGATGCCTTACTTATGCTTTTCTATAAATAATGAGGTATTTTTGCAGTTTTATTTTAATAAAAGATGCTAACACCTATTCACTAAGGTTTCGCGAAGAGTCTCACTTAAACTATACTGCCAGTTACTATTCCTGCGTGATTTTTATGATATTTCTTTAACCGGCCTTTAAACTTGCCTTCTTTCTTAGCCAGCTCAATCCCTTCACATTGGCGCATACGAATAAGATCTCGCTCTAATTGGTTAACACCAGCCATTACCGTAATTAAGATTTGGCTGTATGGAACTGGCAAGTGCTATTTTCTTTGGAAAACAAGGAGAGCTTAGGGAACGAACCATACAACATCAGCTTAAAAGAGCCAGTGCTTTAAATATAATTATCAATACCCTCAGTATCTGGAATACTCTATATTTGTCTATAGCGATAGAACATAAAAAGGATTAGCTGATCTAAATGAGGATTTGTTGCATCATATGTTATTCGGAAACAAGTATCTCTTTAGATACTTTAAGACCATTAAGAGTTGCTTAACGTTGTTAAAATCAGGGTAATCGTCATGAAAATATGCTTAGCGTTGTAAATCCGCATTTTCCTGACGGTACCCCAAGATGGCAAGAGAGAGTTTAACAAAGAATTCACGGAAATATGATGACTCATAATATGCGGCGGTTACCAGTCTTTTAGCCTATATAAAATGAAAAAAACTATTAAAAGACGATTCTAAAAGAGGAAAAAAGTCCGGTTGAAATCAAATAACCAATCAATTAGAGTAATGGTGAAAAGAAAATAACGCAGGTTTGTTACTGATAAAGCAGGCAAGACCTAAAATGTGTTAAGGGCAAAGTGTATTCTTTGGCGTCATCCCTTTACATATTTTAGGTCTTTTTTTATTGTGCGTAACTGACTTGCCATTTATCAAACAGGAGGGCTGGAAGAAGCAGACCGCTAACACAGTACATAAAAAAAGGAGACACGAATGATGAACATCAAAAAGTTTGCAAAACAAGCAACAGTATTAACCTTTACAACTGCACTGCTGGCAGGAGGCGCGACTCAAGCATTTGCGAAAGAAGCGGATAACAAACCGTATAAAGAAACATATGGCGTTTCCCATATTACCCGCCATGACATGCTGCAAATCCCTGAACAGCAAAAAAGTGAGAAATATCAAGTGCCTCAATTCGATCAATCAACAATTAAAAACATCTCTTCTGCAAAAGGGCTCGACGTATGGGACAGCTGGCCTTTGCAAAATGCTGACGGCACCGTTGCAAATTATCATGGCTACCACATTGTATTCGCTTTAGCTGGAGATCCTAAAAACGCGGACGACACTTCTATTTACGTGTTCTACCAAAAAGCAGGCGAGACTTCAATCGACAGCTGGAAAAATGCAGGAAGAGTGTTTAAGGATGGCGATAAATTTGCAGCAAACGATCCGATTCTAAAAGATCAAACGCAAGAATGGTCCGGTTCGGCGACATTAACATCTGATGGAAAGGTTCGTTTATTTTACACAGATTTCTCTGGTAAGAATTACGGCAAACAAACCTTAACAACAGCTCAGGTTAATGTGTCTCAGCCTGATCAGAACTCTCTCAAAATTGACGGTATTGAAGATTATAAATCTATTTTTGACGGCGACGGCACAACCTATCAAAATGTGCAGCAATTTATTGATGAGGGCAACTATAGCTCCGGCGATAACCATACGCTAAGAGATCCTCACTATGTAGAAGAAAACGGCCATAAATACCTTGTGTTCGAAGCCAATACGGGAACTGAAGTTGGCTACCAAGGCGAAGAATCTTTATTTAACAAAGCATACTATGGCAAAAGCACATCATTCTTCCGTAAAGAAAGTCAAAAACTTCTGCAAAGCGATAAAAAACGCACAGCTGAATTAGCTAACGGCGCACTCGGCATTGTTGAATTAAACGATGACTACACGCTGAAAAAAGTCATGAAACCGCTGATTACGTCTAATACTGTAACAGATGAAATTGAACGTGCGAATGTCTTTAAAATGAATGGCAAATGGTATCTGTTCACTGATTCAAGAGGATCAAAAATGACAATCGATGGCATTTCGTCTAACGATATTTATATGTTAGGTTATGTATCCGACTCCTTAACAGGCCCATACAAACCGTTGAACAAAACCGGACTTGTTTTACAAATGGACCAAGATCCTAGCGATATCACCTTTACGTACTCTCACTTTGCCGTACCGCAAGCTGAAGGAAATAATGTCGTAATCACAAGCTACATGACAAACAGAGGCTTCTATTCAGACAAACAGGCTACGTTTGCGCCAAGCTTTTTACTAAACATTAAAGGCAAGAAAACATCTGTTGTTAAAAACAGCATCCTTGATCAAGGACAACTAACAGTTAATAAATAAGAAGAAGTACTGAATAAGCTCCTGTATAATAACGAAAAGAAAATGCCGATGAACCGTTGGCATTTTTCTTTTCGTTATTCATTTATTTTCCAGGTGTACAGATTCTTCTCCAAATCAAATTCAATTGCATACATTCCAAGATGTAAAATAATGAAAGCGGGAAATCTATTTGATAAAAAGAGTCTTTAACAAAAAAGTATATAAGCGGTTAAGTGTTTTCATTGTGTGTTGTTTAGGCCTATTCATCGGCATTGGGTTAGCGGTCCACCATAAGGAGGAGAAGAAGAAAACAACCGATCCCCCCTCTTATCGGGCAGCGTACCATTTTACAACACCGGATAAATGGAAAAATGATCCGCAGAAGCCTATCTATTTTGACGGAAAGTATCATTACTATTATCTCTATAATGGTGATTATCCAAGCGGCAACGGGACAGAATGGCGCCATGCAATATCTGAAGATTTGGTGCATTGGACAGACGAAGGAGTCGCCATTCCTAAATACACAAATAAAAATGGTGATATCTGGTCAGGCTCAGTCGTTGTTGATACAGAAAATACGGCGGGCTTCGGAAAGAATGCCATTGTCGCGATTATGACACAGCCCTCTGCCAACGGCGGCAAGCAGGAACAATATCTGTGGTACAGCACTGACAAAGGACAAACGTTCACATCATACAGTGAAGATCCGGTTATGGCCAACCCGGGAACAAAGGATTTCAGAGACCCTAAGGTAATCTGGGATGATCAAGCTGGTAAATGGGTGATGGTGATGGCCGAAGGAACAAAGATTGGGTTTTATGAGTCCCATAATCTAAAGGACTGGCACTATACAGGAGGATTCCTCACTCAACATACCGGTCTAATTGAATGTCCCGACCTTTTCAAACTGCGTGCAGATGACGGGACGTATAAATGGGTGCTGGGCGCCAGCGCGAATGGCAAATCCGAGGGCAATCCGAACACCTACGCCTATTGGATCGGCGACTATAATGGCAAGGAATTTACGGCCGAGGACAAGGAGCCCCAATGGCTTGACTATGGATTTGATTGGTATGGCGGCGTGACGTTTGAAGACGGGACAAGCAGTGATAAATACCAAAAACGTTATGCGCTGGCTTGGATGAACAATTGGGATTATCCGGACAATACACCCACGCTGCGGGATGGCTTTAACGGAACAGATTCTATTGTTCGCCAAATCAAGCTGGCACATGAAGGAGATAATGGATACACTCTGAAATCAGAACCAATCGAAGCCTTGAACAGCTTAATCAGTTCAACGGATACTATTGAACATCTTGAGGTGACTGGTGAAAAAACACTGAATGTCACAGGTGACACGTATCAGCTTGACACCGATATCCTTTGGTCCGATATCAAAAATACAGGTATACGGCTTCGTGAATCAGCAGATAAAAAGCGCCATATTGATGTTGGCGTTTTTGCAGAAGGCTCCTACTCTTATGTCAGCAGAGCTTCTGTACGACAGCCCGACAAAAAGAAAACATATCTTGAAAGCAAAGCGCCGTTTGAGGCACATAACAAGAAAGTCCATCTCAAAGTATTGATTGATAAGACAAGTATTGAAGTATTTATTGACGATGGGAAAACCGTTTTTTCAAGTGAAGTATTTCCCCGTGCACACGATAAAGGAATCACCCTTTTTGCTGAAGGCGGCACTTCTGTCTTTAAAAATGTCGAGATCAAACATTTAGAGTCTATCTATAAATAACAGACTCAAGAAAACAGGTGCAGCATGGTCTAGCACCTGTTTTTATCTTACTGCTTGTTTGAGTGCTTTCGGCTAATCAAATATCAATCAACAGATCGTGTATGATCGGCTTAAGAATGGGTATTGTAAGTAAAGCGATCATTCATTTGAAGTGTTAAAAACGGCTTGATCTTAAGGAGGAAGCGGATGTCTAAACAAGGAAATTTCCAAAAATCCATGTCGCTATTTGATCTTATTCTGATTGGAATGGGGGCCATCTTTGGTTCAGCGTGGCTGTTCGCTGTCAGTAATGTCGCTTCCAAAGCAGGTCCGTCAGGCGCTTTTTCCTGGGTCCTCGGGGGTGCCATCATCCTGTTAATCGGTTTGGTTTATGCAGAGCTTGGTGCTGCCTTGCCCCGTACCGGAGGAATTATCAGATATCCTGTCTATTCACACGGCCACCTTGTAGGCTATTTAATTTCCTTCGTAACGATTGTAGCTTATACAAGCCTGATTTCAATTGAAGTAACGGCAGTCCGCCAGTATGTGGCTTATTGGTTTCCCGGCCTGACAGTGAAAGGGTCTGACTCTCCGACCATCGCCGGCTGGATCTTGCAATTCGCCTTACTTTGCTTGTTTTTTCTGTTGAATTATTGGAGCGTCAAAACCTTTGCAAAAGCGAACTTCATTATTTCTATTTTTAAATACATTGTTCCGGTCACCATCATCATTGTGTTAATCTTTCATTTTCAACCGGGCAATATGTCAGCCGGCGGGTTTGCTCCATTTGGTTTTACCGGCATTCAGGCAGCCATTTCCACCGGCGGCGTCATGTTTGCGTACCTCGGGCTGCACCCGATTGTGGCTGTTGCAGGTGAAGTGAAAAATCCAAAGCGCAACATCCCGATCGCTTTAATTATCTGTATCATCGTCTCAACAATCATTTACACCATCCTTCAGATTACTTTTATCGGAGCGATTCCGACTGAGACGTTAAAACACGGCTGGCCGGCGATCGGACGGGAGTTCTCATTGCCGTTTAAAGATATCGCGGTCATGCTCGGATTAGGTTGGCTTGCTACATTAGTCATCTTAGATGCCATTTTATCGCCGGGAGGCAACGGAAATATTTTTATGAATACAACCTCGCGTCTCGTTTACGCCTGGGCGCGGAACGGCACGTTATTTCATGTGTTTTCGAAGGTGAATAAGGAGACGGGAACACCCCGGGCCTCACTATGGCTGTCGTTCGGCTTGGCTATTTTCTGGACGCTTCCCTTCCCTTCCTGGAATGCACTCGTCAATGTTTGCTCTGTTGCGTTAATTCTTTCATATGCCATCGCACCAATTTCTTCTGCTGCATTGAGAGTAAACGCAAAAGACTTAAACAGGCCGTTTTATTTAAAAGGAATGAGTATCATCGGGCCGCTCTCATTTATTTTCACAGCCTATATCGTGTATTGGTCCGGATGGAATACCGTTTCTTGGCTTCTTGGCTCACAGCTTGTCATGTTTTTGATTTATCTCTGCTTCAACAAGTATGCGCCGAAGGAAGATGTCAGCTTAGCGCAGCAGCTTAAATCGGCCTGGTGGCTTGTCGGCTTTTACATCATGATGCTGATCTTTTCTTATATCGGCTCCTTTGGACACGGTTTAGGCATCATCAGCAATCCTGTTGATCTCATCTTAGTCGGCATCGGCTCGCTCGGAATTTATTACTGGGCGAAGTATACGGGCCTTCCGAAAGCGGCCATTGATTATGATAAATAATTGGTACAGAAGAAGTAAGAGTGAAATCTTACTTCTTTTGTTTACAAAAAAACAGCTTTAAGATAAAATGAATGATAGTCATTCATTTTAGGAGGATCTTCACTATGCCAAAACACACGTCAGGGAAATATGAAAAAATACTGCACGCGGCCATTGAAGTCATTTCTGAAAAAGGATTAGATAAGGCTTCCATTTCAGATATTGTGAAAAGAGCCGGGACTGCACAGGGTACATTTTATTTGTATTTCTCATCTAAAAATGCTCTTATACCGGCTATCGCAGAGAATCTTCTGACACACTCTTTAGATCAGATCAAAGAAAAAATGAACGGAAACGAAAATTTCTGGTCTGTCTTAGATATCTTAATCGACGAGACATTCAATATTACGAACCTTCATAAAGATATTATTGTTCTTTGTTACTCCGGTCTTGCTATTGACCATTCCATGGAAAAATGGGAAGCCATCTATCAGCCGTATTATTCTTGGCTTGAGGGTATCATTAAGAAAGCTGTTGAAAACAACGAAATTATTAGCGATATTAATGTGAGATGGACGGCCAGAACGATTATAAACCTGGTTGAAAATACAGCTGAACGGTTTTATATCGGTTTTGAACAAGAGGAAAATATCGAAGTGTTTAAGAAGGAGATCTTTACATTCTTAAAAAGAAGCTTACTTACCGCATAAAAATTGAGCGGGTTGTCCTGCTTATTTTTTGCTTCCTATAAAATGACTGACGTTCATTCATAAACTACAGAGGTGTTTCAAATGTATTGGTTACTTGTTTTCATCGCCGGTTTCTTAGAAGTCGTATGGGCCTCGGGCCTTAAATACGCGGATTCGCTATTCGATTGGATTATTATCTTTTTGTTGATTGCAGTAAGCTTTATTTTGTTAATTCGTTCTTACAAAAAAATACCTATGACAGCCGCTTATACCGTTTTTGTCGGAATTGGGACAGTCGGCACTTACGTAACGGGAATCTTTTTAGGCGAACCCTTTTCCGCAGGCCAATTATTCTTTTTAGCCTTGCTGTTATTCGGAATTTTAGGAATGAAACTCTTTACCAAAGAGCAAAACAATCAATCAAGAGGTGAACAGTAATGGCGTGGTTGTTATTATTCATTGCCGGCATAGAGGAAATTATAGCTGCAATTGCAATGAAATATATAGACGGCACAAGAAAAAAATGGCCCATCATCGTGATGTGTTTCGGCTTTATTCTATCATTTTACTGCCTTTCAAAAGCCATGCAGGTCTTGCCAGCAGGAGTTGCTTATGCCGTATGGACCGGAGTGGGCAGCATCGGAGTTACAGCAGTCGGGTTTTTATGGTTTAAAGAACGGTTTACCCTTTCACAGCTGATCTCCCTTAGTCTCATACTCGTCGGCGTCATCGGCTTAAGACTTACATCATAACTTATACACATTGGAGGATATTCCCATGCATAACCAGCTTAAATTGCGTCCGTTAGAACGAGAAGACTTGGCATTTGTCCACCGTCTTAATAATGATGCGAAAATCATGTCTTATTGGTTTGAAGAGCCTTATGAAGCGTTTGTAGAGTTGCAGGATTTATATGACAAGCACATTCATGACCAAAGTGAACGGCGCTTTATTGTGGAAAAAGACACAGAAATGGTCGGACTGGTTGAATTAGTCGAGATTGATTATATCCACCGCAGAGCAGAGTTTCAAATCATTATTGATCCGCGTTATCAAGGCAATGGCTACTCAGTCATCGCGACCTATTTGGCGATGAATTACGCGTTTTCAGTATTGAATCTGCACAAACTTTATTTAATCGTGGACGAAGAAAATACAAAAGCCATTCACCTTTATAAGAAATCCGGTTTTTCTATGGAAAGCGAGCTGCAAGACGAATTTTTCGTCGACGGATTTTACCATAATGCCATCAGAATGTGCATTTTTCAGAAAGAGTTTTTGACAATGAAGCAGAATAGATCATAACAATAATCAGTAAAATACCAAGGGCCAGCGCTCTTGGTATTTTTATGCTGTTCTGAAGAATCATGCGGCAATGAGACGCATGACATTCAGTGTACACCCCTAGCAGAATCCCAACTGCCCTGTTCTTTGCGGATATGAAGAATCTGTCCGATATGATAGGTATTGTGAAGAAATAGATGGGTCAGAACAGAGGACCATGGTTCGTCATCGTTTATATAAGCAACAGAAGTGAATTTTTCGTCCTCACTCTGATGTAATTCCTCCCGCCAGCTGAGGAAAATGCTCTCCATGTTTTCAACGGTGTCATGCCAAGACGTTTTTCCCGCATGAAATGTTGTGTTATTATCACCTTTAGAAGACAATACTTCTTCTCCTTTAAAACGAAGTAAATAACGCTCATTATAAAAATTAAGATGATTCATGATTTCTTGTATAGAGTTTGTTCCGCTGACACTTTTCCATTGTGCCTGTTCTTCGGACAAACCTTCAATTGCATGCTTTAATGAAACAAACCAAGTATTTTGATCATAACAGGCAGCCAGCTGGTCGATAAATATTGTTTTGTCAGTCATAAGTGATCCTCCTTATGTGTAACTAACAAGCATTATTCGATGACTCAGTAAGTAATCCCTGCTCGTACATCTAACGAAAGGTTCGCGATTTCTTTTTACATAAAAAAAGACAAGGACGGCAAATCGCCAAAATCCTTGTCTTTCCTGTTGTTCTATTGGACGCGCTCGGAGGGATTCGAACCCCCGGCAGACGTGGTACCGGAAACCACCGCTCTATCCAACTGAGCTACGAGCGCATATAAATAAAAATTTCTTACAACGTCAGCACAACTTATTATACGGGATTTTACGGCGGATGACAACCCTATAATTTCTGGTCCTTTGCCTTTTCACAAACTTGCTCACATAAAGATTCACTTCTCTTCATAAACCATAATACAATGGTTTGAACGCCTTTTATTTTGGGAAAAATGGTGAAAAGATACTTCTTTTTGTTTTTAGTCAGCTTTTTGTTTGACCTTTATTGACCAAAAATGTATCATGTAACTACATACTTACCTAAAAGGTGAAGGAGGAGCATTATGAATTTAATACCTACAGTCATTGAACAAACGAACCGCGGGGAAAGAGCATATGACATTTACTCTCGTCTATTGAAGGACCGTATCATCATGCTTGGATCTGCGATTGATGACAACGTTGCGAACTCCATCGTGTCACAGCTTTTATTCCTAGAAGCAGAAGACCCTGAAAAAGATATTTCTATTTACATCAACAGCCCGGGCGGTTCCATCACTGCCGGTATGGCGATTTATGATACCATGCAGTTTATTAAGCCAAAGGTGTCTACAATTTGTATCGGTATGGCTGCATCAATGGGTGCGTTCCTGCTTGCTGCCGGAGAAAAAGGCAAACGCTATGCGCTTCCTAACAGTGAAGTTATGATTCACCAACCGCTTGGCGGAGCGCAAGGTCAGGCAACGGAAATCGAGATTGCTGCGAAACGCATTCTCTTGCTTCGCGACAAATTAAACAAAGTGCTTGCTGAACGCACAGGCCAGCCGCTTGAAGTCATTGAGCGCGATACTGACCGCGATAACTTCAAATCAGCCGAAGAAGCAATGGAATACGGCTTGATTGATAAGGTTTTGACACGCAACACTGAAGAACAGAAATAAGATGAAAGAGCTGCCTTAACAGGCAGCTCTTCTTTATCCAAACGGATGATCGTATTCCATTCGTTTCGCGGTCTGCTTTGCGGTTTGTTCTCCGAGAAGCCTCCTTACAATATGAAAAGACATGTTGATCCCCGCCGATATTCCGCCTGAGGTGACGATATGCCCTCCATCCGTATACTTTACTTCTCTGACAACCTCAACTTCCGGAAATTCCTGTTCCAGCCTGTCATAGCTTGCCCAGTGTGTGGTTGCTTTTTTACCGTCCAGCAGCCCGGCTTTTGCTAAAAGAAGCGCTCCCGTACAAACGGACAGCAATAATTCAACAGACGCAGACCGTTCCTTGATCCAATCAATCAGACGATCATTATGTATTTCTGTATTTCTAGCTCCCGGTCCGCCCGGCACAATCAGAATATCAAATGCCGGTGCCTGCTCAATGGAATAATCAGGACTGACAGTCAAGCCGTTTCTCGCCTTTACCGGTTCCCCTGTTTCTGAAATTGTTTTGACGGAAAACGGTTTGCGCTCATCCCCTTTTTGATCAGTAACAGCCGTGACTGAAAAAACCTCAAACGGGCCGGCAAAATCAAGCACCTCAACATCATCGAAAAGCAAAATACCGACACTCCAGCTCCCTTTCATACCCCCGCCTCTTTTCATGAATGTTTCAGCCCGCCAGTTCAGAAAAAACCACCGCGGGCAATGAAAACAAGTTCATATCAGTCTTTTAAATCTCTGTCCACTTTTTCTCTAAAATCGGGTAAGCGTAGTCTCTCATCTGCTGTAATAATTCAGCCGGACGGGAGGAGCTGTGGATGAGTTTTAAATGTGACTCGTTTGAAAAACCTTCCTGAATGCTGTATTTAATCATTTTCATCATTGGCTCAAAATACCCGTTGACATTATAAAGCCCGATTGGTTTTTGGTGAATCCCGATTTGCGACCAGCAAAGCACTTCAAATAATTCTTCATATGTACCGAAACCGCCCGGCATGGCGATATATCCATCGGCAAGTTCGCTCATCTTCGCTTTTCGCTCATGCATTCCGTTCACTTCAATCAGTTCTGTCAGCTTTTGATGGACAACCTCCCCGGAAAAAAGACCGCTCGGCATAACTCCAATCGCCTTTCCCCCATGTTCCATCAGCGTATCGGCTATCGTGCCCATAAGACCGACTCTGGAACCGCCGTAAACAAGGCCTATCTCTTGCTCCGCCATATACGCTCCCAGTTCCGCCGCTTTTCTTTTGTACTCTTCATTGACTCCCGGGTTCGATCCTGCAAATACACAAATTGTTTTCATCCCGCCATCTCCAAATCAATATATTGTATAAAAACATAAAAACTACACTATATATTGTCCCATGCGTATGAGATAATATCAACATCATTTATAAAAGTTACAGGAGTGATTTTTTTGCAGTTGGCTGAAGCTGAAAAATGGATGAAGGATTTTTATGAAAAAAGAGGCTGGACAGAGTACGGTCCTTTCATACGGGTGGGGTTTTTAATGGAGGAAGCTGGAGAGCTGGCGAGGGCTGTAAGAGCCTATGAAATCGGCAGAGACCGTCCGGATGAAAAACAATCGACTCGTGCTGAGCAAAAGCAAGAGCTGATTGAAGAAATGGGCGACGTCATCGGGAATATCGCCATTCTCGCCGATATGTACGATGTGTCTTTAGAAGACGTGATGAAAGCCCATCAAGATAAACTGACAAAACGATTTGAAAACGCATGAAAAAACGGCCGCAATGGCCGTTTTTTTAACCTGTGATCTCATCCTGATGATCAAAGAAATGCTGCTTGCCTATTTTGTGGAAGAGGCCTGTTTTATGCAGAAGCTCTTTAGGCTGGGATTGCAGGCCGACGATCATCAGTTTACCGTTATTCCGTTTCATTCTGTTCATAATATTCACCAAGACCGCTTCGGCGGACGTGTCCATATAATGCACTTTATTCATAAGTAAAATCATGGTCTTCGGTTTCTCTTGGACACGCTCTAACAGGGATGATTCCAGTGAATCAATCGATCCGAAAAACAGCGGTCCTTCAATAGAATACATGCTGACAGAAGCATCGGCTCCCTGCTGTTTGTTTGCGGCTTTGGCCATGACGGGATGCGATTCCTGATTGTGAATGCGGGTCGCCTCGCTCATTCTTCTGATAAAGAACACAAAAGCCAGCAGTAATCCCGTTGCCACACCAATAATTAAATCAAAAAGAACCGTTAAGATAAAGGTTGCTGCTAAAATGAAGGAATCGGCGTTTCTTAGCTTCAGCACATTCGCGACTTCCTTCCGTTCACTCATATTCCACGCCACGACCATCAGAACCGGCGCCATGCTCGCAAGCGGCACATGGGAAGCATATGGTGCGAATACAAGCAGCACGAGCAGCACAACGACGCCATGAACGACTCCCGACACCGGCGAAACCGCCCCATTTTTAATATTGGTTGCCGTTCTTGCGATAGCTCCGGTAGCCGGAATTCCGCCAAACAGAGGCGCAGCCATATTGGCAATTCCCTGGCCGACCAGCTCTTTGTTGCTGTCATGTTTCGACCCCTTCATGTTATCAGCTACCATTGCAGACAAGATCGACTCAAGACCTCCGAGAAGAGCGATGACAAGCGCGGCCGGAAACAGCATCACCATTTTATCCAGTGTAAACTCCGGGAATTGAAACTCTGGCAAATGACGCGGGATTTCCCCATATGTGGAGCCAATAGTTGCCATGTGATCAGGGAAAAACACAACTGCAACCATCGTTGAAATAAGCAAAGCCAGCAGAGCACCTGGAATTTTCGGCATCAATTTGGCAGACACAAGCAAAATGGCGAGTGCAATAACCGCAATCAAAATAGCATACCAATTAAATGTGCCGATCTTCTGTGCAATTTCAAACATATTCAGATGAAAGTTCTCATGTTTTTCCACATTTCTCAATCCGAAAAAATTAGCGATTTGCTCAGTGAATATTAATACCGCGATACCGGCCGTAAAGCCGATGATGACTGGTTTCGGAACGAACTTCATAATTTTACCGAGTTTAAACAGGCCGAACAGCACCAGCATTACTCCTGCCATAAACCCCGCAATCAATAGGTTTTCGAGTCCGTACTGCATCACGATGCCAAACAATATCGGCACAAAGGCGCCTGTGGGACCGCCAATTTGAAATTTCGATCCGCCAAATAAAGAAATACAGATCCCTGCGACGACAACAGTATACAGCCCGTATTCAGGCTCGACTCCCGAGGCAATGGCAAAAGCCATCCCTAAAGGAATTGCCACAACTCCTACTACTATACCTGCAATCAGGTCTTTCTGAAATTTCTGTAAATTGTATCCCTTGTATCTCCCTGAGAATCGCATATTACGTTATAACCTCCCTTATGAATTAGTCTTTATTAACTCAGTTTCATAACCGTTAATGACAACATCAAGTTTGCCTGTTTCGGGATGAATGACAAGTCCATGAACTGGAAACTTTTCTGGTAACAGCGGGTGATTCTTGATCATATTCACACTATGGGTAACGCTTTCTTCTACGCTGTGAAAACCCGTCAGCCAAGTTTCCAAATCCAAGCCGGCGCTATTCAGCAAGTTCAGACAGCTTTCTTCCACTCCGCGTTCCTTTGCTTTTTCAAGAATGGACGAAGCATTCAGCCCTGACATTCCGCACTCATGGTGGCCAATAATACAAACCTCTTCAGCCTGTAATTCATAAATGGCGACCAATATGCTGCGCATGACACTTCCGAATGGGTGGGAAACGATGGCTCCTGCATTTTTCACAATTTTAGCATCGCCGTTTTTAAGCCCCATTGCTTGAGGAAGAAGTTCAGTGAGCCTTGTATCCATACAGGTGACAATGACAAGCTTTTTTGTAGGGAATTTTGTCGTTTTGTAAGGTTCATATTTCTTCTCCCTGACAAATTGATCATTGTGTTCCAAAATCGTTGTTAATGAAACCATTCAATTTCATCTCCCATCCATATGATATTGCAAGCCTTCTTTCCTAGCCTACAGTAAGGAATTATAGCATAGGAACAGACAGCAAAAAGGCTTTCAAAAAAAGACACTATAAATGAACTGTAAATTAAAAATCATAAAAATTTATATCTTTCAAAGATAATAAAATTTATATTCATTCAATCCTATAATCCTGCTTTAAGAGGTTTGCTAGCAATTGTCTGACAAAAAATATAGGTGAATTCAGATAATTTAAAAACTTATTTAATCAGAGAACGTCTTATTTTTATTCTCGCGAATCATTTTAAGTTCAAAAGAACCAGAAATATGATAAACGCAGTCATAATTTTTAACTTCTATTTATTTCCGATATAATAAAATAGACAACAGCAATATAAAGGGGGAGCCTTTTTGAAACCATTTGTATTTATCGCAAAACCGATTCCTGAAGATATTGAGAAGATGATCGGCGAGCATTGCCGCTATGAGATATGGCAGGAGGATACACTTCCACAAGAGGTGCTATTCGAGAAAATGAAAGATGCTGAAGGGCTTTTAACTACTGGAACATCAGGGCCGTCCATCAACAGCGAGCTGCTTGAACATGCTCCTAAGCTGAAGGTCGTCAGCAATCAATCCGTAGGCTATGATAATTTTGATATAGAAGCGATGAAAGCAAGAAACGTCGTCGGCACTCATACGCCTTATACACTGGATGACACAGTGGCCGATCTGGCCTTTTCTTTAATTCTTTCATCTGCCAGACGTGTTGCTGAACTGGACCGTTTCGTCCGGGCCGGTAAATGGGGGACAGTTGAGGAAGAAGCACTTTTCGGCATTGACGTCCATCATCAAACATTAGGCATTATCGGCATGGGCAGGATCGGCGAGCAAGCGGCCAGACGCGCCAAATTCGGTTTCGATATGGACGTGCTTTATCATAACCGCCATCGCAAACAAGAAACTGAAGAAAGCATCGGCGTCAAATACGCTGAGCTTGACACACTGCTGGAGCAATCAGATTTTGTTCTGCTGATTACTCCGCTGACTGACGAAACGTATCACATGATCGGGGAACGTGAATTTAAGCTGATGAAGGATTCCGCAATTTTCGTCAATATTTCCCGGGGAAAGACGGTTGATGAAAAAGCGCTCATCCGTGCCCTTCAAGAAGGATGGATTCGCGGTGCGGGTTTAGATGTGTACGAAGAAGAACCAGTCGCAAAAGACAATCCGCTCTTGCAGCTCGACAACGTCACCTTACTGCCGCATATTGGCTCAGCAACAGCGAAAGTACGCTTCAATATGTGTAAACAGGCTGCCGAAAACATGATCGCAGCCATCCAAGGGAATACACCGAGAAATCTGACAAGAGAATTTCAGTAAATCAAAAAATCCGGTCTGATACAGACCGGATTTCATATTACATATGCTGGAGAACAGCACGCTTGTAAATATGACGAGTGACGATATAATAAACAGCCTGGAACACAAAATAAGTGAAAATGACAATTACGGCCTCAAGAAATAAGTTTGCATTCAGCATGTTGCTTAACGCTACATAAGCAAAACCTGCGTGAATCGTGCCCGCGATAAATGGGATGAAGAACAAAAATCCAATTTGTCTACCAAGGATGGAGTGAATCTCTTTGTCCGTAATCCCCATTCTCTTTAATGCTAACACTTGCACTCTCGTATCTTCTATTTCAGTAAACATCCGCAAATACAGCATGCTTCCTTGCACGATAAAAAACAGCACGCTGACAAACAGACCGATAAACAGCATTAATGCGACTCCCTGCTTCACCATTTGAAAACTCGGGGCACGCGTTTGAAAATCAGATGTATGTTCTTTCGGCACCATGTTTTCAAGCTTTTCAGAGACATCCACCGTCTCCTTCCAATGCTCAAGCTCATAGCCTACCACTCTCGTCTGATCCTTCAGCGGCACCTCCTGTGTCAGGCTGTCAAAGCTTTTTTCGTTGACAACTAATAAACGGCTGACTCCTCCGACTGACATCAATATCCCTTTGTTTTGCTGCTTTTTCATGACATAGGAAAGTGATTTTCCTGATTTTATATGAAATGCTGCTTTTTCCCCTTCTCTGAACGTGTCTTTTACCATCATCTGAAACGGGACATTGATAAACGCTTCATTTTCTTGTAAATGAATAACAGGGAAACCTTTTTCCTTTGCGACTTGATTATAGATTTTCTCTGAAATCAGCAAAGCCTCTGCTTCCGCTTTCTTGTTCCCATACGGCAAATCTGATTGAAATGTGACAGGAATTCCTGTGGCATTCACCTTATACTTGATGTCAGCATCTGCTTTTTTCAATGTGTTCTCAGCCGTCTCAGGCTTCATAACCTGAAAGCGGGAAGCGTCTTTTTCCACCCAGGCAACAGATTGAGGAATACTTTGCTCCTCCTGCCTTTCTAAATCAGCATAAAACATATAGATGACTCCTGTAGCGGTTAAAATGACCGCCGTAATGACAGAGGTTAAAAACAGCATGCGTGAATGATCCTTCAGCCTAAATATCATGTTGGAACGCACAATGATATTGGTTCCTTTGTAAAAGCTGTGTTTCTTTCTGTACAGCATGCGGAAAAACGCGACACTGCTTTGTGTAAAGAAGAAATACGTGCCGATTAACACTAAAATCAAAATCGGAAAGACACGAAACATCATGTCGATCGCATTGGCTGTGGCAGACAGATAATAACCGCCCGCCAGACAAAGCAAAGACAGCACAGAAAGCCATTTCGAATAGGCCGGTAAACTTTTAGGTTTTTGAGCGGATTTAATCAAATCTATGATTTCAAGCTTGCGAATCTGTCCCAGCGATAAAATGAGCAGGACTTGAAATAATATAAGAAAACCGGCAGCCGTCAGCACAAACGCTTTCGGTACAATCGCAAACGAGATCGGCACCTTCACGCTGAGCATCCATGTCATGATCATAAAAAACAGTTTCGAAAATAACAGCCCCGTTCCGATACCGGCCGCAATAGCCGCAAGAGAAATCAGCGACTGCTCATAGTAAATCATCTTTCGAAGCTGCTGCTTTGATGTCCCGAACAGCGTAAACAAGCCAAACTCTTTCTTTCTCGCCTGCAGAAACGCTGAATTGGAATAAGAAATAAAGAATATACAAAACACGATAATGACGACAAGAGCCGCGCTCAAACACGTTTTTACAAGGCTTCCGCCATACACATTGTCTTCCGTCACATCCGGGTGAAAAATAAAAGAGGTGAAGACAAAAAACACCGAGACGGCAAACACACAGCTTAAAAAGTAGGCAACATATCTTTGCAGATTCCCAATAATGTTCTTACGGGCGATGGTTCTCAAATTCATGAAAATCGCCTCCCAACACACTCAGGGTATCTAGGATACTTTGATAAAACACTTGCTGATTCGTTCCCCTGCGGATCTCTGAAAAAAATCTTCCGTCTTTAATAAAGACGATCCGTTTACAGAAGCTTGCCGCTGTAGCATCATGCGTAACCAATAGAATCGTTGCTTCCTTTTCTTCATTTAACTGAGCCAGCGTGTTCATCACCTGTTTGGCAGACTTTGAATCAAGGTTGCCTGTCGGTTCATCCGCCAATATCAGTGCCGGATTATGAATAATGGCTCTTGCGCAGGCCGCACGCTGCTGCTGGCCGCCCGACACTTCGTATGTACGGTGGTCTAAAATATGTTTGATTTGCAGGGTATCTGCCAGTTCATCTAAGCGGTTTTCCATTTCACTCAGCTTTACTTTGTCCAATGCGAGCGGAAGCAGGATGTTTTCCCGAATCGTCAGCGTATCAAGCAGATTAAAGTCCTGAAAGACAAAGCCCAGCTCTCTTCTGCGAAACAGAGCCAGCTCTTGATCCTTTAACGTTTTCGGCTGAATGCCGTTGATCATCATCTCACCCTGAGTCGGATTATCAATGGTAGCCAGCAAATTCAAAAGCGTGGTTTTTCCGCTTCCCGACGGCCCCATGATGCCGACAAATTCTCCTTTATCGACGTTGATGTCAAAATCGGTGAGCGCCTGATAATTGAGTGTTCCTTTATTTGAATAATACGTTTTGCACAGTTTTTTTGTTTCTAATACTTTCATGTGTTCTGCGCCTCCTTTTTCTTTATTATAAAAAGGAAGTCAGCAGCCTCCCATCGAACTTTCTTTCAAACCGGTCGCTGTACCTTACAATATTGTCACATAGTAAGAGTATCGCTGGAAAAGACGATCGTCATCACCGTTCCTTTCCCCTCCTCTGATTCGGCGGTCAGCCTATGTCCGAGCTGATGGCAGACTTCCTTTGCCAAATAGAGGCCCATTCCGGTCGCCTGTGACATTTTCCTTCCATTCTCACCGGTAAAAAACGGCTCAAACACCCGGGGAAGGTCATGGTCGGGAATGCCGATTCCTTCATCAGCCACCGACAAACGAACCTCAGACCCGCACTCTTGAATACTGATTAAAATGCTGTCTCCCGAGCCCTGATGAGAATATTTTAACGCGTTAAAAAGAAGCTGCTCTAATACGAAGGCCAGCCATTTTTGATCACTGGAAATGTTCACAGGCACTTGAGGCGTTTCCAGCACCGGAAATATACGCCGTTTTATAAACTGCCGCTTCTCTTTATTGATCAGACTTCGGACGAGCCCCGCCACATCAAAGGTTTCAGGCTTTACATCAAAGGCGAATTCATCAAGCCGGGCGGTCTGCAGCATCATTTCCAGCCCGTGACGAAATCGCTCATTTTCAGCTTCAAGCTCTTCTAAGAAAACTTCAGTTGATGGCGAATCCATTCTTTTGCCTTCCTGTATCATCATGGAAATGACGGAGACCGGTGTTTTCATATGGTGAATCCACTGATTAATAAATGTTTGATGCTGTTTTTGTTTATTCATATATTGTGCGATCTGCCTATCGTACTGCTGATTCAGCTCTTTCAAAATATCAGTCCATACCGCCTGCTCCCTCGTGCGGGGATTTCGGGCCGACAATGCGGCCCCCATGTTATAAGCCGGCGAATCCGCTTGGTCCGCGCAGCTTTTCAAAAATGTGAGAAACGAATATTGCCTGATATAATCCGCAGTAAAACCGACAGCCAATAACACGCCAGGGAGAACCCAGAGGTAGATCAAGTTTTCTAATGAAAGCTCTGCGCCGCTTTCCGTTATGCTAAAAAAAGCGATCAGCATGGCAGCCCCTATACTCAAAAAGGAAAAGAGAATAATGACAATGCGGTCAAGCAAATAGGTCTTTAACACTCTTGTTCATCCTTCCGGTTTATTTCAAATTTATAACCCTTTCCTCTTATCGTAGTGATAGCCTCTTGTAAGCCCGCATTCTCCAGCTTTTTTCTCAAGCGATTGACATTCACCGTCAATGTGTTGTCATCCACAAAATCAATCTCATCCCACAATGCCTCAAGCAATTCATCCCTTGTCACAATTTTTTTATGTTCTTTTACGAAAATGGACAGAAGCTGAAACTCTTTTTGCGAGAATGACATTCGATTGTTTTTCCATTCCGCTTCATACTTATCCGGATAGATATATAATTCACCAATCTCTACTACTTTTGATTCTTGTGAGATTGAGGGAGAGTACTCCCCATACGTCCGGCGCATCACACTTTTGATTTTTGCGAGCACCACTTCCAGATGAAACGGCTTTGTGATATAGTCATCGCCGCCGTGTTCAATGGCCATCACCTGATTCAGCTCGTCCGTGCGCGCGGAAATAAAAATGATCGGAACGTTTGAGATCGTTCTGATCTGCCTGCACCAATAAAAACCATCAAAATAAGGAAGATTAATATCAAGCAGTACAAGATCCGGCTTCATAGCCGTAAATTCTTCTTTAATCTGATTCAGCTTCTCAGCTATTTGCACATGGTAGCCGTATTTTTGCAGATGTCCGCACAATAAAGAGGCTATCCGTGTATCATCTTCAACAAGCAATATACTGTACATCTTTTATCCCCTTTTTTCTCAAAGTGTTCCTGTTATTTTTAGCCCAATGCTAGTCGAAAAGAATTATTTTTCAGAAAAATTAATTTATTTCAATTCGTTGCTGTTACAATACGTAATAGATAAACATCGTTAGAGCCTCATACCTCTTGAAATTCATTAAAGACAGGAGGAAGGTTAATTGAGGAAAAAATGCTTATCACGGATTGCTGTATGTATGATGCTGCTGTTTTCAATGACAAGTATGCTGTTTTCACCAGATGCGAAAGCAGAACAGAGATCAATGGAATCAGCCGCTGCATCAGCTCAGGTTATTAACACCTTTGACGGCGTTGCTGATTATTTACTGACGTACAAAAAGCTTCCAGACAATTATATCACGAAGGCACAAGCCCAGGCGCTTGGCTGGGTGGCTTCTAAGGGCAATTTGGCAGAAGTAGCGCCGGGAAAAAGCATTGGCGGTGATGTATTCAGCAACCGTGAAGGCAGGCTGCCGGCAAAAAGCGGCCGCACTTGGCGTGAAGCCGATATCAATTATACATCTGGCTTCAGAAACGCCGATCGGCTGCTGTACTCCAGCGACTGGCTGATTTACAAAACAACAGATCATTACGAAACATTTACACGGATCAGGTAGATGCGCGTCAAAAAAACGGTTACCCTAGGGATAACCGTTTTTGCATTATTGCTTGAAAAAGTGTTCTTCCAGCTTCCGGCCAAAATCTGAGGCATGAATATTTTCTTTGGCAGATTCACCGTTCTTCCGGTTCACAGTCAGATGATTCTCTGTCAAAACCAAATGTCCGTCAGGCGTCAGTTTGGAAGCGAGCGGCTTTTTATTAAAGGGTGACAGGTCATGATGATAAATGATGTCTCTCATAGCTGACAGGTCATCAGCCTCTATTTCTTTGAGGGTGAAAGCGTATCCCGTCTGCCAGCCTTCTCCTTTGTCCATCTCAAGCACATGGCTGCCCATTTCTGTCTGTTGTTCTATGATTCGGTATTTGCCTGTGGCGGCTTCCACGGTTTCTCCTGATAAAGGAATTGGCTGCAAAGCGAGATTAACGCCAAAACCGATGTCGGTGATATAATCGCCTTCTTCAGTAGATAGCAGAACAACGGCGTGCGTTCCCTCTAACGCCCACTGGCCTTCCTTTTGAGTATAGACTGTGCCGCTAATCAGCCTGACATCAAACCCCGCTTCATAGAGCACATAGTAAAGAAATCCGTTCAGATCGTAACAAAGGCCTCCATGCCGCTCTTTCACAATGTGATTCCATAAGCCGTCCCTGGACATATCATATTGATGTTTCTCCAAAACGGCCCGATTTTCAAATGGAAGCTGATAAGCCAGTTTTGTTAAAAAACGAGGAAGGTCGTCAAAAGCCAGTGTATCCTGATCCCAGCCTATTTTTGTATAACATTCTTTCAAAAATTCGTTCATCTTCCGGACCTCCCTGCATGCGCTTAAACTTCTTCCTGAACGTAAGCAGTAAGTTTTTCAAGAGCTTCTTGTTCATCTTCTCCCTCTGCAATCAAGGTCACTTCAGTGCCTGTGCTTACCGCAAGGCTCATCAGCCCCATGATGCTTTTCGCGTTGACCTTTTTCCCATCCTTCTCAAGAAATACATCTGATGTATATCGGTTTGCTTCTTGTACAAACAATGCAGCCGGGCGTGCTTGCAATCCCGTTTTTAATCGCACTTCCACTTTCTGCTGAACCATAAGATCTCCCCTTTTCTGTACGGTTTATTTTAAAGTGATGGTTTGCCCCGTTCGCAGCTGTTCTGCGATTTCGTCAAGTTTCCTTAGACGGTGGTTGATACCGGACTTACTGATCTTTCCGCTTGTGACCATTTCCCCTAGTTCTTTGAGTGTTACTTCTTGATAATCTATCCGAAGCTGCGCAATTTCTCTGAGCTTGTCAGGAAGTGCTTCCAGCCCGATTCTTTCATCGATGTATTTAATGTTCTCCACTTGTCTGAGCGATGCCCCGATGGTTTTGTTTAAGTTTGCCGTTTCACAATTGACGAGTCGGTTCACGGAGTTACGCATATCTCTGACGATTCTGACGTCTTCAAATCGAAGCAGAGAATTGTGGGCTCCGATGACATTCAGGAATTCGGTGATTTTCTCAGCTTCCTTTAAATATGTGATATAGCCCTTTTTCCGTTCCAATGTTTTACTGTTCAAATGAAACTCATTCAACAGTTCACATAAGGAATCGTTGTGCTCTTTATAGAGAGAGAATATTTCCAGATGATAAGAGGAGGTCTCAGGATTATTGACAGAGCCTCCAGCTAAAAATGCTCCTCTCATATAAGAGCGCTTGCAACATCTTTTTTTGACAAGCTCCTCGGAAATATTTCGTTCAAACACAAAATTCTCGCCGAGTATTTTTAAGTCCTCTAATATCAATTTTGCTTTTTCTGAAAAGCGCACGATGTAGACGTTATTCTTTTTAAGCCGCATTTTTTTTCTGACGAGCAGCTCGACCGACACATCATACTGCTTTTTCAGCAATGTATAAATGCGGCGGGCGATCGCCGCATTTTCGGTTTGGACATCAAGCACAAGATGGCGGTTGGAAAACGATAAAGACCCATTCATCCGAATGAGCGCTGAAAGCTCTGCTTTTGAACAGCAGTCCTTCACTTCAAGATTGGTCAGCTCTTTTTTTGTTTCTGATGCAAATGACATATAGCCACCTCATTTCAAGGCTTCTATTCTTTCAATAAATCCACGAGAAGAGAAGCCACTTTATGTGTATCGTGACGAATTACGTCATTTTTATAAGTTACGATGCGGTCTCTGATGACCTCGAGCCCCATCGTCTTCAGATCATCGACATTGAAATCAACAGGGCGCGCCAATTCCATTGCGTACTTCTGTTTTATTTCGTCAGGAATATCCTCATTGTTTATTAAAATCGTATCAATAAATGGACGATCCATATGATCATTCAGCGCTTTTACATGGTCGGCGGCGCTGTAATTCAGCGTTTCGCCAGGCTGGGTCATCACATTGCATATATATACTTTTTTCGCTGATGCCTTTAATACTTCCTCACCGATCTTCGGAACGAGCAGATTCGGAAGAATGCTTGTATACAAGCTGCCTGGACCGATAATGATCAAGTCCGCTCCCCGGATCACTTCAAGAGTTTCCGGCAGCGGATCAATTTTTTCGGGTGTAAGGAAAACCCGCTTAATGCGCTGTCCGTATGACGGAATCGTGGATTCTCCGGATACCACCTGGCCGTCCTCCATTTCAGCGTGAAGGATGACACTGGTATTGGCAGCCGGCAGCACTCTCCCGCGGACATTCAACACCTTACTCATTTCTGTCACAGCGTGAAAAAAATCACCGGTTATATTCGTCATCGCTGCAAGAATTAAGTTTCCGAGTGAATGGCCTGTCAAATCGC
The DNA here is from genome assembly GCF_001584335.1 of Bacillus atrophaeus. Lineage (GTDB taxonomy): Bacteria > Bacillota > Bacilli > Bacillales > Bacillaceae > Bacillus > Bacillus atrophaeus. The sequence goes on along the minus strand of NZ_LSBB01000001.1, from coordinate 623,703 downwards.
TCCCTTTGTTGAAGCGATGCTGGAACAGGTTTTCAACCAATGGCTCCACATCGGATAAAGCGGCAAGCACGTTTCTGATATCACCTGGCGGCGGAATTTGCAGTTCGTCTCTTAAACGCCCTGAGCTCCCGCCGTCATCGGCAACCGTTACAATTGCAGTAATATCAACAGGCTTATGCTTTAAGCCCCTCAGTAAAACCGAAAGGCCTGTTCCGCCGCCAAAGATTGCGATTTTCGGCTTCTGTCCCATTTTATTTACGGCTTCTCTTTTCAATGTCCCGGTGAGTGACATGAGTATAGTAATCCTGTTTAAAATAGTCAGCCAAATATTCGACAAGCGTGACTGAGCGGTGCTGTCCGCCTGTACATCCGATAGCGATGACGAGCTGGCTCTTTCCTTCCCGTTTATAAGACGGCAGCATAAAGCTCAGCAAATCAATAAGCTTTTCATTAAACTTTTGCGTTTCATTCCATTTCATGACGTAAGAGGACACCTCTTCATCCTTCCCCGTCAGCGGCCGCATACTCTCAATGTAATAAGGATTCGGCAAAAATCTGACGTCAAAGACGAGATCTGCATCAATCGGAAGACCGTATTTAAATCCGAACGACATAATATTGACTGTAAAAGTTTCACCTTGATTTGTCGCAAAGTGATTTACAATTTTTTCCCGCAGGTCCTTCGGCTTCATGTCAGACGTATCGTAAATCATTTGGGAACGGCCTTTCAGTTCCTCAAGCAGCTCACGTTCAATTCCGATTCCTTCAAGCGGAAGGCCGGTAGTCGCCAGCGGATGCGAACGCCTTGTTTCTTTATATCGTGTCACGAGAATGGAATCCTTCGCGTCTAAAAATAAAATGCGCGGCGTAATCCAGGGGCTTTCCCCCATTTCATCCAGCGCCTCGATCAGCCGGTCAAAAAATTCACGGCCGCGCAAATCCATCACAAGCGCGACCTTGCTCATTTTAGAGTTTGATTCCTTCATCAGCTCTAAAAATTTCGGAAGTAATGAAGGCGGCAGATTATCGACACAGAAATAGCCGAGATCCTCAAAGCTCTGAATGGCAACAGTTTTTCCCGCTCCCGACATTCCAGTTATAATGACGAGCTGAATATCATGCGTTTCACTCACACTCATCTTTTCTCCCCCTGCCGTATCTGTTTTTATTTTATATGCTGCGGATCTAAACGGTAACTCAGCAGCTCAAAATCCGGTGTATACGTAAAGGTGCCATGAAGCAGTCCTTGTCCTTTCATCATAAAATCGAGAATATGCCCGTCTCCCGGTGCCATTGGCAGGTTGTGAATATCTTTGACATCATGCCATTTTAAAATGCCTTCCTCCGATTCGGAGACGTTTCGCCCTGTATAGGAATCGGCGACAAACGTAAACATCATCCACTCAGAAATGATCTGATCCTGTTCTTTTATGATAAAGGTAAAAACGCCTTTAAGCTGCGGGTTTAATATATAAATCCCAGTTTCTTCTCTGTACTCTCTGATGACGGAATCTCTGACCGACTCTCCACTCTCCATTTTTCCGCCGGGCGCTACCCACCAGCCGCGTCTCGGCTTTTGAAGGAGAAGAACTTGGTCATCCGTCTGAAGCACACAATTTGTCACTCGTTGCAAAGTGCGTCACCTAACCTTTTCATCCCTGTCATCGTCTCTTCATTATACCGTTTCAAATGGTCCCTCACAATGCAGAGACATTAACATTCTTTTTCTTTTATTTTACAGCAAATCCTTCCGTTCGATCATCTGAATTTAGATAACTCTTGAAAAAAGTGTGTCCATCTTTGTTTGGACAAAAAAAGGGCACGGATACTGGAGGATCCGTGCCAAAGTGTATTCATTATAAAAAGGGGGTCAATTACTGTTTTCATCATAACGCAGAAGTATTTCACCCGTGTTACAGAGGAATTAAAACCCAGTAACGATTTATGAAACTCTAATGACAGCCCTTTTTATTTCATTGCTTTTAACGTTTCCTGAAGCTCCTCGACATAGTGCTGTACGCTTTGTGCAGCGATACTGCCGTCTCCTGTAGCTGTTACAATTTGGCGTAAAGATTTTTCGCGAATATCTCCGGCTGCAAAAATACCGTCTACTTTTGTTTCCATACGGTCATTAGTTTCGATGTAGCCTTCATCATTGGTGATGCCCAGATTTTCAAATGGTTTTGAGAGAGGCAGCATTCCGATATAAATGAATACGCCGTTTGTCGCAAATTCCTCTTCTTCGCCGCTGATTGTATCAACAAGGGTTACTTTGCCCACTTTGCCGTTTTCCTCATGAATTTCTTTTACGGTCTTATTCCAAATGAAATCAATTTTTTCATTGTCAAACGCGCGTGCTTGAAGAATGCTTTGAGCACGGAGTTTATCTCGTCTGTGTACGATCGTAACTTTTGATGCGAAGCGCGTTAAATAGACGCCTTCTTCTACAGCGGAATCTCCGCCGCCTACAACAACGAGCTCTTTGCCTTTAAAGAAAGCTCCGTCACATACAGCGCAGTAAGACACGCCGCGGCCGCCTAATTCTTTTTCGCCCGGAACGCCGATTTTTTTGTATTCCGCACCGGCAGAAATAATGATGGCACGCGCTTTGTATTCTTTTGAACCGGCTTTGACAGTTTTGTACTCTTTGCCGTCAACAATTTCTTTAATATCGCCATACGCATATTCAGCGCCGAATTTTTTCGCATGGTCAAACATTTTATTAGAAAGCTCAGGGCCGAGGATACTTTCGAAACCGGGATAGTTTTCAACATCTTCGGTATTGGCCATTTGGCCGCCCGGTATTCCTCTTTCGATCATTAATGTTGATAAATTCGCTCTTGATGTGTATACCGCGGCCGTCATCCCAGCGGGACCTGCGCCGATAATTATCACGTCATAAATTTTTTCTTCAGACACAATGTTCACTCCTTAACCAGTCTTTTCGAGATTGGGCGTTTATGATAAGAATCCCCATCAAACGTATTCCTTACCCATATCCTATAAAATCTTCAGGTGAAGCGCTATTTTTTTGCTCATCTTTTTCAAAACAATGATTACATACGCTTACAAAGGGTATGTATATAATGAAGCCCTTTTCTTAAAAGAAAGAGCCTTCTGCAACAGAAGGCTCCGAAGTCTTATTATTGAACGACACGTCTAACGTTGCCGTTGAATGCTTTTTTCCAGTAAGGGTTGCTCATAGAGTCAATAGACACACCATGTGACGTATTGTCATTAAGGAACGTACCGTTTCCTAAGTAAATGCCGACGTGGCCGTTTGTTTTGTAAGTATTAAAGAACACCAAGTCGCCGCGTTTCATTTCAGATGCACTGACAGCTTTTCCTCTGCCGATTAATGTATCTGTGTTTGTTCCACTCGCAGGTCCTAGATTCACACCTGCTGATGCGTATGCCCAGCGTACGAATGAAGAGCAGTCAAAAATACGGTTGTTAATATCAGACTGAGTACGGCCGCCGCCAAATTTGTACGGAGAGTTACCGACAAGGCTTGAACCTACGCTGATTGCTCCTTCAATGCCGCCAGAGTTACTGATGACAGAACCGCCGCCTGAGCCGCTGTCAGAGTCATTAGAGCTTGTGCTTTTCTTAGATGTTGAACCTGATGATTTGTTTGATGAATTTGATGCTGTATTGTCAGATGATTGAACTGTTGCTTTTTTAGCCGGAGCTGATGCCGTCTGGCTGTCATCTGTTTGGTTTTCATCAGCAGAAGCTTTTTGAGCTTCTTCTTGTTTTTTGATCATTGCAGCTGCTGCTTCCTGCTGCTTTTTGATGCGTTCTTGCTCTTTTTCAGTATTCGCTTTTTGATTAGCAAGCTTTGAAGCCTCTGATTTTAATTCAGAAATTGCAGCCGCTGCTTTTTCTTGGCTTTTCTTTGCTTCGTCAAATAGCTTGTCTTTTTCATCAAGCTGTTTATCAAGACTTTTTTGCATTGTTTCCAGCTTAGCAAGTGTCGCTTGGACTTCTTTCAGCTTATCATTCAGATCTGCTTCTGAATCTTCAAGCTTCGCTTTATCCTGTTCCTGCTGTTTGATCAAATCTTTGTCAGCATCAACAATAGACGATACAGCAGTTGCGCGTGAAACGAAATCACCGAAACTGGTTGAACCTAAAAGCACGTCTATGTACCCTTGTGATCCGCCGCTTTCCTGTAATGAACGAACGCGTTTTTTCAGGATTTCATTGCGTTTTTCAATGCGGGCTTCTGTTTCTTTAATTTCTTTTTTCAATGCTTTGATTTCTTTTTTCGTTTTATCGTTTTCTTCTTTTTTATCTTCTACTTTGTTGCTTGTATCAAGCGCCTTGGCGTTAATTTCTTTTAGTTCTTTTTCGATTTTAGATTGATTGTTCTGAAGCTCAGTCAATTCTTTCTCTTTCGCTTCAATGTTGGAAGCTACTTCTGATTGCTTGCTCTCAATCTGCTGTTTCTTGTCTTCTAATGTTTCCGCCGATGCAGTTTTGCTTGTAAACGGGATCAAAAAACTGCTTGTCCCGATGACGGAAGCCAAACTAAGTGTTAATAAACTCTTTCTCACTTTTTGTATCCTCCCTTTTACTATAAAGCTGTTCTTATTTGGATTCTTTTATTTTGCACATCAAAATTAGGTTCCTCATACTCTACGAGGAATGATGATATTTTATGGTTATTTTACTAATCTCTGTAACTGGTTTTATGTGTTCTTTTCATTTGTCATCATATGTAAAAAACACTAATCTTTTTATGTACGAGACTCATTATACCATCAAGTTTCGACATTTTTACGATAAATTTTATTACATTTATGTTTCAAACACATGTCAAGAACGGCGATGTTTGTCATCTTTTTTAAAAGTCAAGGAAACTTGTCGAATTTATTTTTGTAATATCATTTTTTCAAAAAAAATAAAGCTGACACTTCAATCACAAAGTGTCAGCTTTATTTATATATATTATTCTAGTATATCATCAATCTGTTTCATATATTTCGTCAAGGTCGCTGCGGATATGCCAAATTTGGCCGCAGTCTCTTTTTTGGAGTGCTTTTCGCCATTGACTTCTTTCCAAATATAATAGATGGCTGCTGCCCATCCGCGTTCATTTTTCTTAGCGGCGGATGCGCGGATTTGCTGAATGACATGAAATACCCAGCAGCTCATAACATCTGTTTTCATGCCGTTTTGTTCTGCTTGCTCAAGCAGCTTGACCGTACGGTATGCGAATAAAGCGTCTGATGAAACATTGAGAGCTTGCGATTCTCCTGAGAGAAGAAGCTGGACGAATTGATTCTCAAACGGTGCCGTAATTCGCTTTGAGCGGATCACAGCCTCGAGCTGCTCGGTTTCACCTTTTGTGCTGCTGAGGTAATACGCTGCCAGGCGCTCTTCTATAGAAGTCTTTGAAGGAAGAGCCTCGCGGCGTTCTTCCCATGGAGCCAAACGGGAAGTTTCCGGATATTCTTCTCTCGCTCTCTTCCAAACGCTTTCGGCAAATTCACGGCTGCCTGTATAGTAAGCGGAGCTGGCGAGCCAGTAATAAAACGTGTCGTCTCCTTCAAAACCGCTTCTATATAAAGATTTCAGCCACTTGTAGCCTAGATCGTAACGGCCGACAAGCGCCAAGGTGGCCCCGAGTTTATAGCGCTGTTCAAATAACATCGGATACACATTGGCAAGCTGTCCGCTTAATTCGCTTACTTTCTCGTCTTCCCGCTCATAATAGCAAAATACGAGCAAATTGCATAAAGCATGAAGGTTCCCGGTGCTTTCTTCCAAGACTTGATAAACCGTTTCCTTGGCTTTAACCACCTTGCCGGAGTAAAAGTAAGCGAGCGCCAGATTGTTATAGGCGGACCAAAATTCCGGATAATCCTGAATGATTTCCTCCAGCATGACAATGGCTTCCTCAAGCTGGCCGCTTTCAAGGAGCGCTTTGGCGCGGTCCTGTTTCACGAGCAGATCATCCTGATCGTATAGAGAATCTTCCCGCCCGCCTTCTCCTAAATCAAGCAGTTCAAGCAGGCTGTCATTTTCTTCACTGAACTCGCCTTCAGGCTCCGCGTTTAAATAGGCGGACGCTTCTTTATAGGCTTCCTGAAAGAGTCCGAGATGCGCGTAATTATTTGCCTTAAAATAGTGGCATTCCGGCATTTCTTCTTTCAGTTTCACTAAAATAAGATCAAGAAGCTCGTTTGACTGCTGATAATGGCCCATTTCAGAATAGATAACCGCCAGCTGCGAAAGCATTTCAGAATCTTTCGGCTCAAGCTGCACCGCACGTTGAATCAGCTTGCTCGCCCGCTGGAGATTTCGTTCTCTATAAGCCTTCAGTCCTTTATGAAAAAAATATTGTCCATCTTGAAACAGCTGGACAATTTGTGTGTCATTTTTATGTTCAGAAGTGTGTTTTCCCACAACTACCCTCCGTTTATCAATATTACCGTCAGTAGTATACCATAAATCCTTAGTGCCTCAATAGATGAAAAGGAAGGATTGGGAAAATTCATTCGCTTTTTTTCTGGCTGAATCGACCAAATTTTAGATTGGATGCCGCTTTTCACATGATAGCTTGAATCATAATAACTCCCTATTCTGTCTGTCAAACGGCTTTGTTTTCCAGGTCGGCATTCATCTTCAGCTGCTGCTCGGCAAAGTCGCGGTACAGGTCATGAGAATCCATTAATTCATGGTGTGTGCCCCGGCCCGTAATTTCGCCCTGTTCGATAAATAGCAGCTGATCTGCATCCACTACGGTTGATAAGCGGTGAGCGATGACGATGGTTGTGCGGCCCGCCATCAGTACATCAAGCGCCTGCTGCACTGATTTCTCAGACTGGCTGTCAAGGCTTGAAGTCGCTTCATCAAGCATCAGTATACTCGGATCACGAAGAAGCGCTCTGGCAATTGCGATTCTTTGCCGCTGTCCGCCTGACAGCATGATGCCGCGTTCACCGACTTCTGTATCAATCATATCCGGCAGCTCTTTAATAAAATTGAGAGCATATGCCATTTCCGCGGCTTTTTCGATTTCAGCGTCAGTCACTTCACGTTCTAAACCATAGCAAATATTGTCGCGGATTGTTCCGGACATTAACGGGCTTTCTTGCGATACGTACCCGATCTGCTGCCTCCATGATTCAAGCGAATAGCTATCAATCGGATCATCTCCAAGTCTGATTGTACCTTCCGTCGGGTCGTAAAAACGTTCAAGCAGCTTAAACAATGTGGTTTTTCCTCCGCCGCTCGGTCCGACAATCGCTGTTACTTTACCGGCTTCAATTGTGGCGCTGATATTTTTCAGTATGAGCTGGTCTTGTTTATAGCCAAATGATACATCCTCTAACCGAATCGGCTGGTGGGCATTCTCGATTTGTTTTCCCGTCACGGTATCTTCTTCTATCTCCGCCAAAATTTCAATCATACGCTCTGTTGCTCCGATTGATTTTTGGAGTTGTGTAAAGAAAGCCGTAATCTGCCCCATCGGCATAATGATTTGAAACAAATATAAAATAAAGGCAACGAGCGATCCGGCGGTTAACTCGCCTGACGACACCTGCATGCCGCCATAGCCGATAACGGCAACAAGTGCGGCCATTAAGACAAGAGTGATAAGCGGGCCGACAAGCGACTGTACCTTTGCTTCACGAAGGCCAAGCCGGAATAACGACGAAATTCCCGCTTTTCCCCGTCTGTACTCCACATCTTCTGCATTCGAGGATTTGACAAGGCGGATCTCAGGTAAAATCTGATTCAGCAAACCGGTAAACCGGGCCGTTTCATCTTGTGTTTCACGAGAAATGGTAAACATTTTGCGTCCGATCGGCACCAAAATAAGAGCTGCCAGCGGAACCACAATCAAAACGAGCAATGTCAGCTTCCAGTTCATAATAAATAAAATGGTGATAGAACCGATGACGGAAATGATTCCTGTAATAAAGCCGCTGATGTGATTTGTGATCAGTTCCTTTACGACCATGGTGTCATTTGTCACCCGGCTGATCGTTTCCCCTGACGCTTTTGTGTCAAAGTAGGACACAGGGAGCTTAATTAATTTCTTCCATAATAAATCGCGAAGTCCGGAAATGATTTTTTGACCGCTGTAGTTCAGGGCATATGTGGCATACGCGCTTAGCCCGGCCTGAATGACAAAGACGAGTACGATGAGGCCGATTTGCCCCCCTGATAATGAAGACATCGAAAAGCCGTCGACAAGCTGCTTTGTCAATAGAGGGATAAGCAGGCTGACCAGCGTTGTGACGATACTGAGTGTGAGGGCAAACGCTAATTTTCCGTACGATGGCTTTGTCTTTTTCACCAGTGTAAAAAATGCGCTGAATTTTCCTTTTTGCATTGGCTGTTTATTTGTCATATGGTTTCCTCCTGTTTCTCATACCTAGACTATACGTGGCGAGGACGGAATATAAACAAATCATAAATTGAATGATTTGTTAATTTCATAAGTATAAAGAACTGCTTACTAGATCATATCAATTCAGCAAAATTTTTTCAGCTTCTTTTTGTTATTCAACACAATATAAATAGAAAAATCTCCTACCCGGTATTCGAATAGGAGAATGTGAAGCTGTTCTAAAAGCCCTCTTCAGGCTTCTTTTTTTTATAATAAAGCGTTACATCTTGCACTCTTAGATCTTCAATAATGCTTTTATAAAGACTCACTTTATTGATATTTTCTTCTTTTATGGTTTTAAGTGCAGATTGCCGTTTTTCGCTTTTTGAATCAATTTCTTCTTTGATTTTGTCAATAATTAACCCTTTTTGCCCCTTGATTTCATCCTTTAATGTGGATTCAAATTGCTTTGTCAGGTGCAGAATATCATTGATCGGTTCATTAATCCGGCTAGCTTTGTCCTTCATTGGATCACTGGTTAAAAAATGATATGTCGTTGATATGACTTCTGTTTCCGAAAATATGGACGTCACTCTTACAATTCCCCCTATGGCTGAAAATCAAATAACTGAGAAATGATTTCATCTTTTTCAAATAATTTTTCAATACTCGTACGGATATCTTTTATAAAATGTCTTTTCTCGGTTGTTTGCTTTTTTAACTCTGCTATGATCGCATCGTTGCTTGGGAGGGCGGCCGTGTGAAATGATTCATGGACTGAAATTTTCTCTAATTTGTCAAACGGGTGGCCGTAACCCGCTGCAAGCCGAAATTGAAGGTCAAAGGCATAGCATGAGGGATTTTCTTCCATATGGTGAATTGCAGTCCTTAGCGCCAGTTTCTTTTCTGCGAAACTTTCTTCAATTTCATGGGTGAAGGTTCGCTGATAGCGGGTGATCGCTTCTTCTATTTCTTCAATAATCCTCATCCCGGCTTGATACATTCTGACAGCGGATGAGATGTTCACTTCAATCTTTTGTCCCTTTCCGCTTTTCCCCGTAAAATAAATGTCCGTTCCTTTATAACTGATGCCCTTTACTTTAGATAGTGCGTTCAGCATCGGAATGATGCTATGGCCTTCAATGATCATTTTTAATGCTTCTTTTGTTTCTGCATTCAGGGTATCTAAGGAGTCCCTTATATCTTGAACAGATCCCCACATTTTAGTGAGAATGTACATAGTTCCCGGCATATTATTCGTAGCCATCATGGCTAGAAGAGTTTGAAATTGGCTTTCTATATCACTCACACTATCATTGATTTGACTGAACTGTTTGTTAATCTTCTTTTTTTGCGTTTCATCGATATACCCATTTTCAGCAAGCTGATCCACAACTGATCCGCTGTTATTCAAAACGGTATGAAAAAATGTCAAAAAGGCAGGCATGTCTTTCCTAATGTGATTGACCATGTCCCAGATTTCATCATAGTGATTGAACACGACTCCAGATTTGGCTTTAACACCATCAGCTTTTATAATGTTTTCTACCAGCTCTATATCTATCCCAGTGGCAGCTTTTACAAATCCGTTTAATCCGCCTGACTTATAATCAGCCTCATATTTCTGCAAATATTTTTGAATGGATCTGACGTCTTCATCAGGTATGCCATCCATGATGTTTCTGATGCCTTTCACGTCAGCATTCGTATCCGTCATCTTCACGTCGCCAAACGTAATAAAGTCAGCCTTGCCGCTCACCCCGTAGAGCGGATCATCTTTGGAGATGCGCTGGGTGATGTTTGCTGTGACGCCTTTGTCTTTATAATATTTGGTGATGGCTTTATTTAGGTCGTTTTTTGATATTTCATTAATTTTTATTATATTAAATTTTCTTTTTAAATAATTGGTGAGTTTATAGTCAGCTTTTAATACATGATCAACGCTTATTTGTGCTCCATTAATTCCATAAACCTCATCAAACTCGCCATCTATTAATTGAACCAACACTTGATTATTATTTGCAAGAGAATGCCCCATTGCAAAAGTTTTTACATTTCCAGTGCCTTGCGTCTTTTTCTTTGCTTCAATAGTAAATTCCTTTGTTGCTTTGTATTGACTATCATCAATTCCTAAAAAGAGTCCAAAGAAGTTATATGTCCAGTCTCCATTATCAGCACTCCCCTGAGAAATAACGTGGAGTTGATTTCTTTCATTTCTATCATCGTTGATGTAGATAGCAGTTCCATCATATCCTGAATTCTTAATAACGGAGTCTTTATTTTTTAAAAGCTCTTTAGAAGTATATATCTCGATGTCTACCGGAAGTTCTTTATTAGTTTCTTCTTTATATATTTTTCGTACGTCTTTTTCAAAATCACTTTTAGCCTTTGCCAATTTCTTTATATTCGTTGTATCAAATTTATTTTTATAATTGTAATCTAGTTGGATAAGACGTAATTTCACGTTTTCATTTTCAAATAAATTTTTATTCATCAACTTGCTTCTCCTTCTTTGTTATGAAGGTTATTGAACGAATAAGCTTTTTGGCTTTTTCTCTCGCTTTTTGTTCTGTTAGAGAACATGGCTGATCGTCTTTGTGACATGCAAAAGTGAAATTATATTCTATTCCTAAATAATCCTGTTGAGTTGATTTTATAAATCCAAAATAATTGTAAGAAAAATTATATTTCCTATCAATGTCATCAAATACATCTTTCGTGTATGCAAAGTATATATCTTTTCCATGCTCGCTGCTTTTTTCATAGTCACCCTTATATCCATTTTGCCCGCTAACAATCTCCAACATCGTTTCAGGTTTATTAATATATGTTTGTTGGGAATAATATTTTACTTGAGCATTAAGCACAACGTTTGTTTTCTCATCGTAACTATTAAAAGCAATACTCTCTATATTTTTTTCATCATTTGAAGATAGCTCTTCTTCGTATTCCCCATCCTCCGGAAACAACATCCTAAATCCTTTTAACTTAGACTCAAGCAAATAATATCCGGGTTCCTCTTCCTTCGCCGACACCATATACTCTCTCGTCTTTTCATCCTGAAACGCCGGTACTTGCGGCAGGTCTTTCGAGTCCATATCTTTTGGTTTTATGGCTTCTGTTTTTTCGCCGTCTTGGCCGTTTTGGTTTTGCTTGTCATTCATACTGCATCCTCCTGTCAGAGCAAGTAATAAGGTAAAACAAATAAAAAATATCTTTTTCATTACGAACCTCCAAGGGGCTTGAGATAACATTCAAAGTCGTATAAAAACTGCCGCTCTTTTTACTCAGATGAAAAAATACTTCTAACGGCCCGGTTTTCAACTGATTAATTTATCCTTTTTTATGTTACATCATGGCAAAAATTAGATGAATAGGAAATTAGTCTTAATTTTATACGGCAGTATGTTGCTCTGCCTTTTGATGTACCAACATTTTCGGATCTGTTAAATATTTTGCAAATCACACGTATTACGAAACGTAAGGTTATTTTTACTTATATTTCTTGTGCATTCCAAAAAAAAGAAGCTGCAACCAAACGTTGCAGCTCCTTTTTTATTCAGACTCCGAATGGCGTTTCTGCAAAACCTCGAGCACATCATCCAGCGGGAGTGATTGTTCACGCAGAAGAACGAGCAGGTGATACAGCAGGTCAGCCGCTTCCCATTTCAATTCCTCGTGATCCCGGTTTTTGGCTGCGATGATAACTTCGGATGCTTCTTCTCCTACTTTTTTTAATATTTTATCAACACCCTCACGGAAGAGGTATGTTGTATACGCTCCCTCAGGCATTTCCGCTTCACGTTCCGCGATGACGCGCTCCAGTTCATTGAGAATGCTGAAGCGGCCGCCTGTCTTTTCCTCGCCTTGCTCAGAAGTGAAGCAACTGTAGCTTCCTTTATGGCACGCCGGGCCGGCCGGCTCCACAAGCAAGATAAGGGCGTCCTGATCGCAGTCATAGCGAATGCCCTTTACGGCTTGTGTATGTCCGGACGTCTCTCCCTTGTGCCATAATTCTTGGCGTGATCGGCTGTAAAACCATGTTTCTTTCGTTTCCAATGTTTTTTCGTAGGATTCTTGATTCATATACGCCAGCGTCAGAATTTCCTTGCTTGCAGCATCCTGCACAATGGCAGGGATGAGTCCATCCTCGTTAAATGTTAATTCATCTGCCCGTTTCATCTCACATTCACCCCGTGCTCTTTAATATAGGCTTTGACTTCTTTGATAGATGTTTCTTTGTAGTGAAAAATAGATGCGGCAAGCGCGGCATCCGCTTCTCCTTTTGTAAAGGCGTCAAGCATATGCTTTGCGTTTCCAGCTCCGCCTGATGCGATGACAGGAACAGGCACGGCTTGTGAGACCAGCTTTGTCAGCCTGTGATCAAAGCCTTTTTTCTCGCCGTCTGAATCCATGCTTGTAAGGAGAATTTCACCCGCTCCCCGTTTGACTGCTTCCTTCGCCCAAGCGATCACTTCCCAGTCTGTTTTCTTTCGGCCCCCATGCGTGTACACCTTATACGTATCTGATCCCCGGTCATACTTGGCGTCAATGGCAAGAACGATGCATTGCGAGCCGAAAAATTCCGCCCCTTCGGTGATCAGCTCAGGGCGAAGAACAGCCGCCGTATTCACTGACACCTTATCCGCGCCGGCACGGAGGATGGTTTTCATATCACTTAACTGATTGATGCCGCCGCCGACCGTGAAAGGAATCGCAAGCTTTGCGGCTACACTTTCCACGACATCAACCATTGTTTTCCGTCCTTCATGTGAGGCAGATATATCAAGAAAAACCAGCTCATCGGCGCCTTCCTTGTCATACGCCTCAGCCAGCTCTACCGGATCACCTGCATCTTTCAGCCCCAAAAATTGAATCCCTTTTACAACGCGCCCCTCTTTGACATCAAGGCATGGAATAATCCGTTTCGTAATCATTTGCCCTTCACCCTTTCAAGCGCTTCCGCTAACGTAAACTGCTTTGTATAAAGCGCTTTTCCGATAATCGCACCAGATACGCCGTCTGCCTGGCAGCGGGAGAGCGCTTCGAGATCTTGGACAGAGCTGACTCCGCCTGAGGCGATAACTGTCTTTCCTGTTTCTTTTGCCAGCTCAACCGTGCTGTCTATATTCGGGCCTGAGAGCATGCCGTCTGTCGCGATATCGGTAAAAATGAATACTTCCGCACCTTCATTCGCCAGCTCCTTCCCCAGTTCAGTCGCTTTCACGCTTGACGTTTCAAGCCAGCCTTCGGTAGACACTAATCCATTTCTCGCATCAAGTCCGATGGCAATCTGATGCCCATATTCTTTGAGCATTTGTTTGACGAATGGCGGATTCGAGACAGCTGAGCTTCCGAGGATAACACGGTCCACTCCTTTGGATAAATAATCATACACATCCGCTTCTGAACGGATGCCGCCGCCGATTTCGATTTTCAGATCAAGTTTTTGCGCGATCTCTAATACGTGGCGGTCATTCACTTTCTTTCCTTCTTTCGCACCGTCAAGGTCAACGAGATGAATCCATTCTGCACCTTCCTTTGCAAACAGGGATGCCATATCGAAGGGCGAATCTCCATAAATGGTTTCCTGATTGTAATCACCTTGGACGAGCCGTACACATTTGCCGTTTCTCATGTCGATTGCAGGATATAATGTAAAAGAACTCATTTCTTCACCTTCTGTTCCGCAGCCATTTTCGTAAATTGAACCAAGATAGACATTCCGACCGTGCTGCTTTTTTCAGGATGGAACTGGGCGCCGTAGACATTGTTTTTGCCGACGACCGCGGGGACGCAGACGCCGTAATCAGCGCTCGCTAATAATGCTTCATCTTCCACTCCGCTCATATAGAAGGAATGCACGAAATAGACGCAGCCTTCCTCAACACCTGATAAAAGCGGCGATTCTTGGTGAAAGGTAAGGCGGTTCCATCCCATATGAGGAACTTTCAGGCGATTTCCTTCCGCATCAGAGTCGTTCAGCCGCACCGCTTTTCCTTTCAATAAAGCAAGACCGGCAGTCTCCTCCCGTTCATCACTTTCTTCAAATAAAAGCTGCATTCCGAGGCAGATGCCGAGGAGAAGCTTTCCTTCACGAACAGCTTCGTGAATAAATTCATCAAGCTTTGTTTTTCGGAGGATGCCCATCGCATCCCGGAAAGAGCCGACTCCGGGCAAAATATACGCATCCGCTTTTCTCAGCTCTTCCGTCTTGTCAGAAACAAGGTACGGCACGCCGACACGCTCCAGCGCCTTTGACACGCTGTATAAATTGCCCATTCCATAATCTATCACGCCGATCATTTACAGCATCCCTTTCGTCGATGGAATCCCTTTGACACGGGGATCTATCGTTGTCGCTTCATCAAGCGCCCGTCCCAATGCCTTAAAAACGGCTTCAATCATGTGATGGGTGTTCGTTCCGTAATGAACAATGACGTGCAGGTTCATCCGCGCTTCAAGCGCAAGCTTCCATAAGAATTCATGCACCAGCTCTGTATCGAAGGTTCCCACCTTCGCCGCAGGGAAATCAACACGCATTTCCAAGTGCGGGCGGTTGCTCAAATCCACAACCACTTGCGCTAGCGCCTCATCCATCGGTACAAAAGCTGAGCCGTAGCGTTTGATTCCTTTTTTATCGCCAAGTGATTCGAGCAAAGCCTGCCCCAGACAAATGCCGATATCCTCCGTCGTATGGTGATCATCAATATCTACGTCGCCTTTTGCGTTGATTGACAGGTCGAACTGGCCGTGCTTTGTGAATAAGTCAAGCATATGCGTCATGAACGGCACATCCGTTTTGATATCTGACTGCCCTTCTCCATCTATTCCGAAAGCCAGCTCAATATCCGTTTCATTTGTTTTTCTGGCGCGTTCCGCTTTTCTCATTTTGAATTCCTCCGTTCTCTCGCTTCAATTGATCTGGCGTGCGCTTCAAGCCCTTCCAGTCTGGCAAAGGCCGCGATGCTCTCAGCCTGTTCTTCAAAGGCTTTTTGGCTATATGAAATAATGCTGGATTTCTTTTGAAAATCCGTCACATTCAATGGGCTTGAAAATCTGGCTGTTCCATTGGTCGGAAGGACGTGGTTCGGCCCCGCAAAATAGTCGCCGACCGGCTCAGGGCTGTATCGTCCTAAGAAAATCGCCCCGGCGTGTTTGATGCCGCCAATCAAGGCTTCCGGAGATTTTGTGATGATTTCCAAATGCTCCGGCGCCAGTGCGTTGACTGCCTCAACAGCTTCATCCATTGATTCCGCCACATAAATATGACCGTACTCTCTTATTGACGCCTCTGCTATCGCTTTTCGCGGAAGAGTGTCAAGCTGCTCGTTCACTTCCGATTGAACGGCTTGTGCAAGCGCTGCGGAATCTGTGACAAGCACAGCTGAACTGAGTTTGTCATGTTCAGCCTGAGACAACAGATCTGCAACGATCTCTTTTGGGACGGCCGTATCATCGGCCAACACGACAATCTCACTCGGTCCGGCAATCATATCAATATCCACGTCACCGAACACCTCTCGTTTTGCCAACGCGACATATATATTTCCAGGGCCAGTGATTTTATCTACTGATTCGATGGTTTCGGTACCGTATGCAAGCGCGGCAATGGCCTGAGCGCCGCCCATTTTGTAAATTTCCTTTATACCAAGTTCACTTGCTGCCGCCAAAACACCCGGAGAAAGCTGCCCGTCTTTTCCCGGAGGTGTAACGAGTACAATTCGCTCAACCCCAGCCGTAAGCGCGGGAATCACATTCATCAGTACCGATGACGGATAAGCTGCTGTTCCGCCCGGGACGTAAACACCCGCTGAATCGAGCGCCGTTATTTTCTGCCCCAGCATTGTTCCGTCTTTCCGATGATAAAACCAGGAAGACTGAAGCTGTCGTTCATGATATTCTTGAATGTTTCTAATCGCCTGCCGAATCACCTGTAAAAGCCGGTCGTCCAGTAAGCTGTATGCTTGTTTAATCTCCTCTTCTGTGACACGTGTATCGTCGAGACTGATGCCGTCAAATTTTTCTGTATAAGCTTTGACCGCTTGATTCCCATGTCGTCTGACATCTTCAATAATGGAACGGACGGTTTTTCTTTGTTCTTCCGTTCCGGCGTCAATGGAGCGCTTTAAGGAAAAACGATCGCCGCTGCTGATGGTTGTGATCTTCATTTTGCCGTTTCTCCTTCCACAACAAGTGACAGCCGGGACGCCATTTCATCAATCACAGTATCTTTCATGCGGTAGCTTACGGGATTGACGATAAAGCGTGACGTAATGTCACATATATGCTCTGTTTCGATAAGTCCGTTTTCTTTCAATGTTTGACCTGTGGACACGATATCCACAATTCTGTCTGCCAAACCGATTAAAGGGGCGAGTTCAATAGACCCGTTCAGCTTAATGATTTCAACCTGCTCTCCCTGTTCTCTGAAATAACTGGATGCGACATTCGGATATTTCGTGGCAATTCTAGGTGCGACACCGCTCCAATCTGCATTAGGAAGTCCGGCAACGGCGAGATGGCATTTGCTGATATTTAAATCGAGCACCTCGTATACGTCTCGTTCTTCCTCCAGCATGACATCTTTTCCTGCAATGCCGACATCAGCCACTCCATGCTCTACGTATGTCGTCACATCCATCGGCTTTGCCAGAATGAAACGCAGGTTTTCCACAGGAACATCAATAATCAGTTTTCTTGAATCTTCAAATTCTTTCGGCAGCTTATATCCCGCTTGCCGCAGCAAGCCTGCCGCTTCTTCAAATATCCGGCCTTTCGGCATCGCCATTGTGAGAACCTTACCCATTTTGCTCTTCCTTTCTGGCACCGATAAAGTATGTGATGTTAGCAAATGATTTCGTCATTTGATCAATATTTTCGATTCCTAATAAATCCTGAAGCACGATTTTTCTTCCTTTCAAACGCTCTTCTTCGGCAAAAGCAATCGCCTGCGCTCTCTGTTCCTTGCTGAAAATTACCGCATCCATTTCACATGTTTCGTCTTTGACATGCAGCGCTTCTATCATCCGGTCGATTCGAAGGCCGAAGCCTGTAGCCGGCGCGGGTGCATCAAAGTGTCCCAAAAGCTTGTTGTAGCGTCCGCCGCTTCCGACGACAAAGCCGACATTTGCCGCATAGACCTCAAACAAAATGCCTGTGTAGTAGCTCATATGGCTTACCATATTCAGGTCAAACCGGACGTTTTCAGTACAGCCGTAATCTTCGAGAATATCCCAAAGCGCCTTCAGTTCATCCACTACGCTTTTCCCTTGGACGGAGCCGACAATTTCTTCTGCCTTGGCGCAAATTTCTGTTCCGCCCCGCAATTTCAACAATTCCAGCAGCCTGCTTTTATCTATTGAAGAAAGCGGAAGTGATTTGACATGCTCTCTATAGCCGACATAATTCTTTTCATATAAGAATCGCCGCAATACGTCCGCCCGCTCTGCATTGCCAAGCACCTCGACAAACAGCGCGTCCGCAAGCCCCGCGTGTCCGATCGCAATTTTAAATGAACCGAGCCCCGTATTTTTCAATGCGCCGACCACCAGTGCGATCACTTCGGCATCCGCACTCGTCGTCCCGTCACCGATCAATTCCACACCGACCTGTTCGAATTCCGCGGGACGCCCGCCTTCCCGTTCCTGTGCACGGAATACATTTGCCGCATATCCGATTCTGAGCGGATGATCCTGCTTATGGAGCTTGGATGCCGCCACTCTCGCGATCGGTCCCGTCATATCAGGCCGAAGCACAAGCGTTTTGCCGTCTTGATCCAGCAGTTTAAATAGCTGCTGCTCTTCGATCGCAGACTGAACGCCAACCGTATCGTAAAATTCAAGCGTCGGCGTTTCCATAAATTGATAACCCCATTTTTCAATGATTTCAGTTAACGAGGAGCGTACCTTTTTTTTCGTTTCATATAATCCAGGCAATGTATCTCTCATGCCGTGCGGTTTTTCAAACATAAACATCAATCCGTGCACCTCCGAGTTCGATTGAAGGAAAATTCCGAATCCTTTAGTTCGCTAATATGATAATATGCTAACAGATAAAAGAATGAAAATCAATAACAGCTATTAATCTCATCACGCCCATATTTTTATCCTCTCTGTAAATATGAAAAATTGATGAACAAATCATTAAAGTCCTTGAACATGTCTTATTGCGAAAAGTTTGCATGCTATAATACAAACAAGCATTTTAGATAGGAAGAGACAGGAGAGTAAGATGAAAATACTGCGAACTTTATTTGTGCTCATTTTGATTTCTGCCGCGTTATTTGTCGGCTTTAAAATGTATACACAAGATATAACGATCCCTTTTTTTAATCAGGATAAAAGCAAAACGTTGACACTAAAAGGCAGCGCTTCTCCGCTTGATGTCGTGCTTTATAATCAAATGGATTCGCCAAAGCTCTATAACGGCTGTGAGGTAACTAGCCTTGCCATGGTGTTACATTACGCGGGCTACAACGTGTCAAAAAACACGCTGGCCGAGAATATCCCAACCGTTCCTCTGACTTACAGCAGCGGCTTGAAAGGGGATCCTAATGAAGGTTTTGTCGGGGATATGGAAAACGGCCCCGGTCTCGGCGTATACCACGAACCGATCTACAAGCTGGCCAAAAAATACGCTGGCAGCGATGTAAAAGATTTAACAGGCCAAAATATAAAAGCGGTTTACCGTGAGCTGGAGCAGGGACGTCCTGTCTGGGTCATTACCACATCTAAATTCGCTCCGGTTGATAATATTGAGACGTGGAAAACTTCAAACGGCAATGTGGATATCACATACAGCGTCCATAGCGTCGCAGTGACCGGATATGATGAGGATTATGTATATGTAAACGATCCGTACGGCCATAAAAACAGAAAAACAGACAGGAAGAATTTCGAGAAAGCTTGGAAGCAAATGGGCAGTCAGGCGATCGCCATTGAGAACTAGGCAAAAAGCGCGGGGATTCCGCGCTTTTTCAATTTGCATTCCGACTATATTCACCCATTAACCTTACAAAATAGAGATTAAGACAGTCAGTCATTTACATACATCGACACATTTTTTATTTTTTGTCAGAATATTCTTTACATTATAAACCCAAAATTTATAATAAAAAGTAGATTCACACATTGTTCTGTTCTAAATTGAGAAAAGCTAGAGCAAAGTGTGAAGCTTTTCTCAAATCATTTACAGTATATAAATTACGGGAGGATCAAAATTGAAAAAAATCGCTTCTATATTATTGATGCTCGGTCTGTTCATTGGTTTATGTCAATTCCAGCCTTCAACCGTTTTTGCTGCTGACGAAGTCGTGCAGCAAACAATTGTAGTTCCTAAAAATACAACGTATGATGGAAAAGGAAAACGCTTTATTGCAGGTTCTGCTTTAGGGGATGGGAGCCAGAAAGAGGGTCAAAAGCCAGTTTTTAAAGTTGAAGACGGCGCGACGTTAAAAAATGTCGTTCTTGGCGCACCTGCTGCTGACGGCGTTCACACATACGGCAATGCCAACATTACAAATGTCGTGTGGGAAGATGTCGGTGAAGATGCATTGACGGTGAAAAAAGAAGGAAAAGTAACGATTGACGGCGGTTCCGCCCAAAAAGCATCAGATAAAATTTTTCAGATCAATAAAGCCAGTACCTTTACAGTGAAAAATTTCACAGCGGACAATGGAGGAAAATTCATTCGCCAGCTCGGCGGCTCCACATTCCATACTGATGTCATCATTGACAGATGCACCATCACAAATATGAAGGAAGCGATTTTCCGAACTGACAGTAAAACAAGTACTGTCACAATGACAAATACACGCTATTCCAATGTCGGCCAGAAATGGATCGGCGTTCAGCATGTAACTGAAAAAAATAATACTCCATTTTAAAGGAAAGCCCGCCGATTTCTTAATCAGCGGGCTTTCTCATTCGCTCTTGCATTTCTTCCTTGGTATAAATGATCTTCATCGGGTTTCCGCCGACAAAGGCACCCGCGGGGACATCTTTATGGACCAGCGTGCCTGCTGACACAATGGCGCCGTTTCCGATTTCCACACCGGGTAAAATCGTGGTGTTTGCTCCGATCATAACTTCATCCCCGATAGATACGTTTCCGATTCGGTATTCTTTGATTAAATACTCATGAGCCAAAATGGTCGTATTATAGCCGATGATCGTATTGGTTCCGATGGAGATTTTCTCAGGAAACATGATGTCAGGCATTACCATCAGCGCAAAGGATGTCTGCTTTCCAATCTTCATCCGTAAACATGTACGGTACAGCCAGTTTTTCATTGCTATAAACGGTGTATATCTTGCTGTCTGGATGACAATGAAATTCTTCACGACCTTAAAAAAAGGAACCGTTTGGTAAACATGCCAAAGCGAATTGGCACCTGATACCGGATGACGATCAGTTTTTCTCACAGATTACTTCACTCCAACGATTTGTAATAGATCACTCATTTTTTCGAGCATGTAATCAGGCTGATGCTTTGCAAGCTCTTCCGCCCCTTTAATCGTCCAAGCGACTCCGGCCGTAGCCGTGCCCGCGTTTTTGCCGGCCAGTACGTCGTGGTAATTATCGCCGACCATGATGGCTTCGCCCGGTTTGCTGCCGATCTGCTCGAGTGCTAAAAGAACGGGTTCCGGATCGGGTTTTGGCATTTTGACATCATCCATTGTAACGATGACCTCAAAAAATTGGCCGAGATTTGTCAGCTTAAGACCCATATTGACAGTATCTCTAATTTTCGTCGTCACAATCCCCAGTTTATACCCCGCTTTTTTCAGTTCGTCAAGCGTCTCATAGACCGTCTCATACTCAGTTACAAGCGTATCATGCTTCTCATGGTTAAAGGCTCTGTACATTTGTATCATTTCATCACATTTTTCAGCATCCATACGCGAAAACGTTTCGAAAAGAGACGGGCCGATAAAGGCAAGCACATCCTCACGCGTAAAACGCTCCGGATAATAGTGGTCAAGCGTATGAAGAAATGACGCGATAATCAATTCGTTCGTATTAATAAGAGTACCGTCTAGATCAAACAAAATGGTCGTTACTTGTTTAGTCTCAGTCATACAGCTTCCTTTCCAACCATTGTCGGTTTCAGTTTTTTCCACGTATAGGCAATGGCCATTGTCAATAAGATAGCAGTGGTGACACGTATGAAAAGCAGCGGCCATACCGGTATGCCGAGCGGAATAAAGACGAGCGTATCTTCGACCACCGCATGGCAGGCAACGAGGAAAATAAACGCGAGCGTCATATCCCTCCTGCTCACACCGTCATCCTCGACCGCTTTAATCATTACACCCGCTCCGTAGGCAAGACCGATTGTAAGCCCCGCAACCATTGTCATTGACGTGTTTTTATTCATCCCGAGCATCTGCGTAAACGGAGACAGCCACTTCGAAAAAGTGTTCAGCCAGCCCAAGTCCCTCATAAACTGAATCACAATCATCAGCGGAATGACGATCGCAGCCAGCTGCAAGACGCCAAGCCCGGCTTTTGTCAACGCTTCCGTAAACATGGCGAGCCAGCCGTCAGGCGCTTCACTCTTTGGAGCGATGAAACCATATTGCGCTGTTTTCTGCCCGCCGTGCCACACCAGATGAATGATAACGGCCGATACTGCCGCCAATCCGATACGAACAGCCAATATCACGCCTATTTTGATGCCGACCTTTGCGGCGACTGTCGATTCAATAATTAAGTTATGACAAAATGAAAGCATTACAGCCAATATAAAGACTTCTTTGACTGATAAATCAAGGGTTAGAATCCCCGCAATTCCGGCATACAGATTCAGCATATTGCCGAGAACAAGCGGAATCGCCGCTTCGCCGGAAAGGCCGAATAATCCCATAACCGGGGAGATCAGCTTAATCAGCCAATCCATTACCGGCGTATGCTGCAGCAGAGTAACAAGCAGCGTCACCGGGAAAATGATTTTTCCAAGTGTCCACGTCGTATGAAGACCTGCCGCCAGGCCATCCCGAAAGATTTTCTTCATCCCCATCTCCCCTTTGAAATCGTCTACTCAGCGTATCTTTGCGCTGAATATCCCTTAGCCCGTCTGACGATGATCACAACGATTGCCAATACGATCAGAACAATCGAAATCACCTGCGCCATCCGCAGCGTATCAGTCAGCATTAAGCTGTCAGTCCGCATTCCTTCGATAAAGAAACGGCCGATCGAGTACCAAATGATATAACCTAAAAACAGCTCGCCCCTCCGCAGATTCGCCCGGCGGAGCCATAACAGAATGATCACGCCGACAAAGCTCCATAATGACTCATATAAAAAAGTAGGATGATAATATTGCCCGTTTATGTACATCTGGTTAATAATAAAGTCCGGCAAATGCAGACTTTCTAAAAATCCCCTAGTCACAGATCCTCCGTGCGCTTCCTGATTGACAAAGTTGCCCCAGCGGCCGATCGCCTGACCGAGCAAAATGCTTGGCGCTGCAATATCAGCAAGCTTCCAGAAAGAGAGATTCTTCACTCTGGAGAATACATACCCTGTCACAATCGCACCGATCAGACCGCCGTGAATCGCGATGCCGCCATTCCAGATCTGAATGATCTCCCCCGGGTGCTCAGAATAATAATCCCATTCAAATATGACATAATATGCCCGCGCGCACAGAATTGCAATCGGAATCGCAAACAGGACGAGATCAATGAAGGTATCTTTCTGCAAACCTCGTTTTTCACTTTCCTTTATCGCTATCCATAAGCCCAGTAGTGCGCCTATTCCAATGATAATCCCATACCAATGAACGGCAAAAGGCCCCAGTTCAAAAGCAATAGGATTCAGTGGTTTTATCGCTTCATTCATATTGCCAACTCCTATTCGTCTTGTTCGCCGTCTTCAATGACATCCGCCAGCTTGCTTGTGAATTGCTCAGCTGCGTTCAGGCCCATCCGCTTCAATCGGAAGTTCATGGCGGCCACTTCAATGATGACAGCCAAGTTTCTGCCGGGGCGTACTGGAATCGTCAGTTTTGTAATGTCTGTATCAATAATTTTCATCGTTTCTTCTTCCAGGCCGAGACGGTCATATTGTTTCCCCTGCTCCCAAAGCTCAAGATTCATCACGATTGTAATTCTCTTATTGCTTCTGACGGCGCCGGCTCCAAACAGTGTCATCACATTAATAATGCCAAGCCCTCTGATTTCAAGCAAATGCTCAATTAAATCAGGCGCGTTGCCGACAAGTGTATCCTGATCTTCCTGTCTGATTTCCACACAGTCATCCGCAACAAGGCGGTGGCCTCTTTTCACAAGCTCCAAGGCGGTTTCGCTTTTCCCTACACCGCTTTTGCCGGTAATCAGCACGCCGACGCCATATATATCAACCAGCACACCGTGAATCGCCGTGGTAGGCGCAAGCTTGCTTTCAAGGAAGTTTGTCAGTCTGCTTGACAGCCTTGTCGTTTTCAGCGGCGACCTGAGCACCGGCACTCCGTTTGTTTCGGACGCCTCTATGAGTTCAGACGGAATCTGCATATCTCTCGAAAGGATAATAGCAGGCGTCACATCCGTGCATAGTGAATTCATTCTCTGTTTTTTCTCATCTTTAGGCAGCTGTTCAAAGAAAGAAAGCTCTGTTTTTCCCAGCAGCTGCACACGTTCCCTCGGGTAATATGTAAAATATCCCGCAATTTCAATGCCGGGTCTTGATAAATCGCTCATCGTAATCGGGCGGTTAATTCCTTCTTCACCGCTGATTAGTTCTAAATTGAACTGTTCCATCACATCTTTTGTCCGAACTTTTGCCACGATATGTTCCTCCTGTTCCGGGCTGATCCAAGCTTGCTCACAATATATTTCATTTTATCACTTTCAAGTATGAACCTAAAACACATTTTATAAAAGACAAAGAAACAAGGTGAGCAGTGGTCTAGATAACTAGTCTTAAAAGGGGTAGAATAAAAGGTAACAACAGTTTCCTGAAAGGCGGGATGAACGATGGAAGAAAGTCTCCTCATCAGCAATGTTCATATTGTCACGGAGAATGCCATCATTAACAACGGTTTTGTCGGGATCAGACAAGGAATCATTACTTCCGTGTCAAAAGAAAAACCTGCTGAACCTTATGATAACGAAATGCACGCGCCGGAAGAATCGTTCCTGCTCCCAGGGATGATTGATATTCATATTCACGGCGGGTATGGGGCTGATACAATGGACGCAAGCTTTTCTGCTCTCCGCACATTATCCGCTCGTCTTCCTGAGGAAGGGACGACAAGCTTTTTAGCCACAACCATTACCCAAAACCATGAGCAAATTGAACAAGCGCTGCTCAATGCGAAGGAATGGAAGGCTGCTGAAGGCTCCTCGGCGCCAGGCGCAGATATGATCGGGATTCATTTAGAAGGCCCCTTCGTCTCCCCGAAAAGAGCGGGAGCGCAGCCGAAAAATTGGATCAGACCGGCGGACCTTACACTTTTTCAAAAATGGCAGCAGCTGGCGGACGGTTTGATTAAAATTGTAACGCTTGCGCCTGAAGAAGATAAGGACTTTGAACTGATTCGTTACTTAAAGGAACAATCAATCATCCCTTCAATGGGACATACCGATGCGGACTCAGAACTCCTATTAAAAGCCGCCGAAGCAGGAGTTCAGCACATCACTCACTTGTATAATGCAATGAGCCCGTTTCATCACCGCGAACCGGGAGTTATGGGCACCGCGCTTACACATGACGGTTTTTTCACAGAGCTGATCACTGACGGTATTCATTCCCACCCGTTAGCCGCAAAGCTGGCCTTCTTGGCGAAGGGCAGCAAAAAGCTTCTGATGATCACTGATTCGATGCGCGCGAAAGGACTTGAAGACGGTGAATATGATTTCGGCGGCCAAAATGTGACTGTCCGGGACAAAACAGCTCTTCTTTCTGACGGGACGCTTGCCGGATCTATTTTAAAGATGAATGAAGGCGCCGAACATATGCGAAGGTTTACAAACTGTACATGGATGGATATAGCGAATATGACATCTGCAAATGCGGCAAAGCAGCTCGGTATTTTCCACCGAAAAGGCAGCGTTGCAATAGGCAAAGACGCCGACGCCGTGATATTGAACAGCAAATGCGAAGTGCTCTTGACCATTTGCCGCGGAGAAATCGCTTTTCAATCAAAGGAGGCTGACTGGTAATGAATATATTCGAATGTCATAATTATGAAGATCTAAGCAAAAAGGCTGCCGACATTATAGCGGAAACAGTTCGCCAAAAGCCGGATGCCGTCCTCGGACTGGCGACTGGCGGAACACCGGAGGGCGTGTACCGTGAGCTGGTTCGGCTTCATAAAACAGAGGGTCTTTCCTTTAAAAACATTACAACGATTAATCTGGATGAGTACGCCGGAATTTCTTCCGAGGATCCCAACAGCTATCATCATTATATGAATACTCATTTGTTTCAGCATATCGACAGCGAAAAAAGCAGGCATTTTCTGCCTGATGGGAAAGCCGAGGACGTTGAAGCTGAGTGCGAACGATATGACAGACTTATTGACTCGCTCGGAGGCGCGGACATTCAGCTTCTCGGTATCGGGCAAAATGGCCATATCGGATTTAATGAACCGGGAACATCATTCAAATCACGCACCCATTCCGTGGAACTGAACGAACAAACAAGGCAGGCAAATGCGCGATATTTTCCTTCCATTGATGACGTACCGAAAAAAGCGATCACGATGGGTATTGAAACGATCTTGTCCAGCAAGCGCATCGTCTTAATCGCTTCAGGAAAAAGCAAAGCCGCCGCTGTAAAAACGCTTTTAGACGGCAAAATCAGTGAAGAGTGTCCTGCATCAGCGCTGCATTTACATCCTCATGTCTCAGTCTTGATTGATAAAGAAGCCGCTTCACTAAGACATTGAAAGGATCTGACACATGCACATTGATAAACAATCTCCCATTCCGATTTATTATCAGATTATGGAGCAATTAAAGAGCCAAATTAAAAACGGAGAGCTTCAGCCGGATGCGCCGCTGCCTTCTGAACGCGAGTATTCCGAACAATTCGGCATCAGCAGAATGACGGTGCGGCAAGCTCTGTCAAATCTTGTGAATGAGGGCTTTCTATACCGGCAAAAGGGACGCGGAACCTTTGTCAGCAGGCCGAAAATGGAACAAACGCTCCAAGGGCTGACAAGCTTTACCGAAGATATGAAAAGCCGCGGAATGGTGCCGAGCAGCAAGCTTGTTGACTATGAGCTTATTGATTCTACAGCCGAGCTGGCCGGCATATTGGATTGCGAACACCCGTCCAAAATCCACAAAGTCATTCGCGTCCGGCTCGCAAATGATATTCCGATGGCGATTGAAGCTTCCTATATTCCGTTTGACATGGCCGGTGAGTTACATGACTCGCATTTCCAAACATCCATTTATGAACACATCGAACAATACAACAGCTCGCCTATTTCTCATGCCAAGCAGGAGCTTGAACCGAGCGCGGCAACTCAGGAAGAGGCAAAATTGCTGGAGATCAAGAAGGGGGCGCCCGTTCTCCTGATCAAAAGAACCACCTACCTGCAAAGCGGGATTGCCTTCGAGCATGTAAAATCAATCTACCGGGGCGATCGCTATACATTTGTGCATTATATGGACCGGCTTAAATAAAAACATCTCCAATCCTAAGGATTGGAGACATGCCTGAAATCAAACTGATCGGGAGCTGGGCGCTGTTTTGCTTTCTTCGTAGCCAATTTCCAGATCGGTGATTTTGTTTTGCCGTTATATGCATCTTCAACGATTGTGTACCAATAATATATGGAATCCGGCTGAAGATTCTCCCACTCGAATTCTGCCGTATCTCCGCTTTTCACCTTCTCTTTTTTACCGAGAAGACTGTCAGTATACACATTTAATTCAAAGTAATCGGTTTCTACCTTTTTCGTTCGCGGCTTCAGCTTCATTCCAATAGAGAATTCATCCTTATTGCCGTATGTTTCGGTGTCATAATAATTCTGGTCATCCAGGTACGGGGAATAGGTTGATACATGCACTTGATCATTCGCTTGATCAAATTGCATGATCCGTACATAACCCTGTCCTCCCTCAGGCCCTCCTTGATAATCAGCCAGCATTTGATGGACAAGGCGGTCAGGCTTACCGTCCCCGTCATCATCAAGGGCATCCGTTTTTCTCATGGCGCTATGGTAATGGCCGCTTAACACCGCGACAACGTTTCGATTCGGTTTGACTACGTTTTTGAAAATTTTCTCTCCGATCGGGCTTCTGTTTCCGCTCACCAGCAAATATTCATGGAAAGAGAGAATCGCCGTACGGTCGGGATATTTTTTCAATACTTGATTGAGCCAGGCAATATCTTCATCTGTGATCCCCCAGCCCATATACAACATAATAAAATCGTTGCCGTTGCTCGATATTAAATCGTAATGGCCGCGATTATTTTTATACGATTCACCGTAATGCAGCTTCCCTTCAAAGCGATGGCTGCCGAAATATTTGCCAAAGGCTTTATAAGATCCGTCTTTATGGCCGACATCGTGATTTCCCGCTAATACGCCGTACGGAATGCCGCTGTCATCCAGCACACGCATCGACCTGTCGGCGTTTTTCCATTGCTTTTCCTGTGCAGAATCATCAACAATATCTCCTGTATGAAAGACATATTTAATATTGAGCTTCTTTTGATTATTTTTGATCCATGCCGTTTGCTTATCAAAAATGTGCGGATAGCTTTCCGCGTAATATTGCGTATCCGACATCCAGACAAAGGTGTACATATCCTTTGGCGCCGGGATTTCATCCTGTACAATCACATTCATTTTCGCATGTCTGACATAATCGGCGGCAGTTACAGAAGCCTTTAGGGTAAATTGTTTTTTGTCTTTTGCAACAAAGCTGTCTATCGCCTGCCATTGAAGCATCCGGTAATTCCAAGCATACATGGTCACTTTTCTTCCCGGCAGTGAGCTTCCCTTCCAGACTGCTTCTGTCACATCATTTCCGTCAATTGACGGATCAACCTCCACTTCAAACCGATGATAAGGAAATAGGTTCTGATGTTCAGTTTGTATCGTCTTTCCGTCAGCATCTGAAATCTGTTCCATCTCTCTATTTGAAAGCAGCGACTCACTTGGCGGTATAAAGCTTTTAGGCGGTTCAGTCAATGAAGCATGTGTAAAGACTTTCATGCTGCCGCGGTCACGCGCCGTATATTGAAAGCCCTGATAAAAGGAAATATCCATGTCGTCCTTTGTCGGATCTTTTACCCGTACAGAGACACGTGCTTTATCCTTCCCGGCTTTGCTTTCCACGAGTTCCGGCTGCTCAGGATGCTCTTCTTCTGTGGTAAACGTGCGCTCTGTCACCGTCTCATTTCCCGCCAAATCAACGGCTATTATTTTCAGCACGTGTTTTCCGGGAGCAAGCTCCGAACTCGATGTATGATAAGGCAGCGTAATATCTTCATTATCAAGTGAAGCCTTTACCTCTTCAATCTTGCTCCACTTATCATAAATATCGGCTTGAAGAACGACGTTTCCTTTATAGGTTTGTCCGCCGGTAACGTTCGGCTTAATTGCCGGTCCTGTATTATCCACCCGTACTGTCAGATTGAGCTCTTCCTTACCGTCGGAGGCTGCGATAAGATGGACTCCTTCAGACAGCTTTGCCGTGTCCAGCTCAAGCAAACGCGACGTAAACAGCTCGTCCGGGAGATGAAAATGAAACTGCCTGCTTTTATCTGCGCGCTGATTATCCCCGATAAATAGTTCCTTATTCGGTAAAATCCTTGAATCCCTGATGACGGTACCGTCTGATAATACCAATCGGACGTTTTTCACCAAGAAATCATCGCGATTTTCTGCCGTATCGAACGTGGATACCTTTGAACCCGATCGAATTGTGATACGCTGCTGCTGTTTTCCTTTTTGCAGGAGCGGCTCCGGCAGCGGCACGGAATATGTCCGGTATCGGTGAGTGGTGTCATCAAAAATTTTCAGCACCTTGTCTCCCATTATCACAGCATTTTTAAAATAGAGATTCGTTTTACGGGTGTCAAACGCAAAATACGCCTCCTTTTCCATTGATGGCTCTGTCTTTTGTTCTTTTCCGTCAATCCACAGCTTTATTCTGTCCGTTCGTTCATCAGACGTTGCCTTCAGGTATTGAATCCCAGATAATGTATCGCGATTTTCAAGATTCACCCTAAGTCCGTGCGACTTGCTTGTTTGCTTAATATCAACCATTTTGACCGGTGTTTTTGCTTCATTCGTCCCGTCACCCGCGGCCACGTAATACTCAAGCTGATCCTTTCCAATCAGTTCCGGGGAATAAACGATATAATGATACAAATTGTCGTTGCGGTCTTTTTCAGCAAGAATGCGCTTGAACGGCTTTGTCTCATCCGTCCGATAATAAAAGGCCGCCGTTTTGACAAGGCTGCGGTCGTGTATATCAGCCCGTAATTCAATGCTTTCAGCAGGACGGACAGGCTTGCGGTCGGTTAAATCCTCGATGACCGGCTTTTCTTTGTCGGGCATTGTTGTCCGTTTTTGCTCCGGCACCTGCGCCTGCAACACCGAACCCGGCGCAGGCTTTTTCTCTCCGATTGAGATATTCAGCAGCTCCGTTGTGCCGTTGAGCGGGTATTTGTAAAGCACCGATGACAGCCGCTGTAAGACATTTTTCCGATAATGCGCTACTGCTATATCTTTTCCCGTATTGGTTGATATGGCAACCGCGCGCGGCCGGGAATTGGCCATCCCTTCTGTGCCTTCGATAACAGTCAGGTTTTTTCCTTCAATCAAAGACGTACGATAGTACTGATTAAAATCATCCGCCGTTAATTCAGCACTTACTTGATTTTTCAGCCAAAAAACGTGCGACCCGCCTGATGGGATGATAATATGTTCATTTTCAGGCTTCCATATCAAGTCTGATTCAGGACCTTCCTTCGGGTAGCGGTACCGAATATTGTAATCTTTAAAATCAATGGACCTGTCAGTCGTGTTGTAAATCTCAATAAACTCAAAGCCATCGGCTCCCCCGGCGTTTTTCGTATCAATGGCAAGCTCTGTGATCAATAGCTCCGGAATATGGTCCAGATCAGCCCGATAGCCCTCTAGCTTCAGCTTCTTCGTGTCCGTTTCCACCTGCTGTTTTCCGTTGGAGAGCACGATATAATATTCGATCTCGCTATTCCATATAGACCGCTTCGGAATTCGCGCGATAAATTGCCGCAAAACCCCGGGACCGGCATCCATCGGCACCATCTTATAGCCCAGTTCATTACTTTGTTTATAAAACAGAAAGGCAGAAAAAGCTTGATACTCAGGGTCACGCACTTGAGCCTGAATGAGCAGGTTTTCCTTCATTTCAGACTTCACTTCAATTTGAGGAGGGTTTTCAAGCAGCGGTATGTAATGTGGCGTTTGGACAGATTCCTGTTTCAGAATAGGAAATGAAGGTCCGTTATTTTTCATTGGCAAAAAACCTTCGGCGCTCACAGCGGGAACAAAACCGAACAGGCTGATAAGAACCAAAATGAGCATTTTATATTTCACAAAAGCACCTCCCTCTGAATGTATTTTGCGTCGGGAGGATGCAGCTTATGTAGTTTTTTATGTAAATGCACCATTAAATTGAAATTTCTTTAAAAGACATAACAAAAAAGCCGCCAGATCGGCGGCTTTTTTATTTTTTTCCAAGCGGTTCTAAAATTCCTTTTTGAATCAGCAGATGAAAAACCGAGAGTACAATTGACGCCCAGATCGCCGTGCCGAAGCCGTCGATTTGGAAGCTGTCTCCCATCAGTGCCGCGGTCATCATCAAGGTAATCGCATTGATGATAAATAAGAACAGGCCAAGCGTCACCACTGTGACAGGCAATGTTAAAATGATTAAAAATGGCTTGACCAGCACATTCAGAACAGACAAAATGAGGCTGGCAATAATGGCCGCTCCAATACTGCTGACATGAACGGAATCAAAGTATCCGGCAATTACAATTAGTAATAATGCATTAACTAAAATGCTGACTGCCCATTTCACCATTTATCCGATTTCCTTTTCTGACGGAACGGCAAAAATCCATATGATATAAACAAGCGGAACGATTCCGCTTGTAACGAATGCTAAAATCACTGTAATAATTCTAAGCAGTGACGCGTCCATATTTAAGTAATCGGCAAGCCCTCCGACTACACCGGCTATCATCTTATTCTTTTTCGAACGATAAAGCTTTTTCATTTTATCACCTCTGTGTATGCTTTAGTTTAATAGCGCCTGTTAATGATTCTGAGAATATGGCGATGTTTTGATCATGTCCTTGATTTGAAGTAAACATCATTTCTTTTTGGATCGTTTCGTTTTTTTCTTTCAGCATCTCAACATCCAGCAGCTCGTGGGACAGTGAGCCGAGATTGCTTTTAAGCTCAGCCTTTACTGCAACGTCGCTTGGAATCGCAAGCTCCACATTGCCGGTCGTTGTTTTTGTATAAATCGAACGGCAATCAGGTTCTGTCACAGTGACCGCGATATTTCCGTTAAAACTTTGAACATCAACCGACTCGCTTCTTCCCCGTAAGTCGATCAATCCGTTAATGGTTTCAGCTTCTATCGTGCCGCAGCTGTGATTCGCCAGTTTAATTTGCCCGTTCGCCGTTTCAGCAGACGCTTTTTCAGCAGTTAAATGGGAAAAGGACAGTACACCGTTTGTCGTTTTGGCTGAGAACTCTTTTACATGTAAATGTTCCCCTCTTATCGGCCCGTTAAACAGTTTCACCCGAATCTTATCATACTGCTTTTGCGGAATGTATAAGGTCACATTCGTTTTCATCGTTTTCTTTTCTGTCCGGATGAAAAACTTGCTTCCTTTCGCTTCACATTCAATATGCTGGAGAAATGCGTCTCTTGCCGCTTCCTGGCTATCGGCGCGAAACACCTTCGCATGGCACTCAGCTCGGACATCGCTGTCGTCCCACGGCACGATATTGACGCTGCCGTTTGCGATTTGAAGCTCCAAGCTGGAAAAATCGGTTTCTTTAAATTGAAAAATATGCTGCACATCAAACGCATGCCCGAAATTCAAATCCAAGTCAACCTCTTTGACCTTTTTCACAGCAGAATCAATCCAGTCGAACAGCTTGGCGCCGATGGATGGCTTTTGTCCTTCTTTATTTGCGGCAAATGACTCATCCGCTTCATGAACATCCGTTGATAACGAAGTGATTTTGTTTTCTTTTTCTTTATATTCGCTGTCCAGCTTTTCTATAAGGGTGAGTGCTTCCTGGGCCGTCAGTTTTCCTTCTTCCACGAGCTTCAATATTCGTTCTTTTTCTTGTTTCATATTGATCTCCTCCCCTAATTTTCTTATGCCTGGCGTAAAACCTTAATACCTTGGATGACATTCCAAATGATAATGCCAATCACAATTAAGAAATAAACAATCGCTCCGCCGATCAAAAGAAATACCGGCATCATACTTTCTTCACCGGCGACAATCGCTCCGCCGATCAAAGCAGCAATGAGAAAGATCCATCCGAAAAAAGGGATAATATGAGAAACCAGAGAACGGACGGCGTGCCGCTTCGTCTCTTTCTCATCAACGACGAAATAAGCAACAATCGGAACAATGAGAGGTGCGATAAACACACTGAAATAACAAAGGGATGCTATCAATGCTTGATTACGATTCAATTCATTCACACTCCTATAATAATTGGCTGTCCGGGACCATTGGTCAGGGACCTTTTCCTTAGTTATACGTATGAAAGATGTTTAGGTTTCATTTTCATTCTATGGGCATGCTTCCATTTACGCAAATTTGTTTTTACAAGTTTTGAATGTAGATTCTTTCACCTGTACCCTTTACAATATGTAAAAAAGCTGATCGTAATCAAGGAGGGTGAAAATAATGCAAAAGAAACCTGGTGATTATACAGTAACACAAGATTCACTTTTAAAACTGATGCATGAACAAAAAAGAATGAACCGCGAAATGATCGCTGAGCTTGAACAAATTAACGCGCCTCTGCCCATCTCTCATGATATTCAATATATAAAAGTGCTTCTGGACAGCAGCAGCACACATATCCTTCATGATTTAATGGACTTAAGCCGGCAGCTCAAAGACGAAGACCGCCATCTGCATAAAAAAACCCTCTAAAAAGAGGGTTAAGGTGTAACGGTTTCTTTTGCTTTAATGAGCGCCTTCATCCGTTTTCTGTCACGCTCCACAACTGGTTTCAAATAATGGCCGGTATACGATTCTTTTACTTCCATTACATCTTCGGGCGTTCCCGACGCTACGATCGTTCCGCCCCCCGCTCCGCCTTCCGGACCGAGATCAACAATGTAATCAGCCGTTTTGATAATATCAAGATTATGCTCGATCACAAGTACCGTATCCCCGTTGTCCACGAGACGCTGAAGCACAATCAAAAGCCGTGCGATATCATCGACATGCAGACCTGTTGTCGGCTCATCTAAAATGTACAGCGTGCGGCCGGTTGATCTCTTGTGCAGCTCGGATGCCAGCTTCACACGCTGCGCTTCTCCGCCGGATAAGGTAGTCGCGGGCTGGCCGAGTGTAATATAACCCAGTCCCACATCGAAAAGCGTCTGAAGCTTGCGTTTGATTTTCGGGATATTTTCAAAGAAAGAAAGAGCATATTCAACTGTCATATCCAGCACATCGGAAATGCTTTTCCCTTTGTAGGTGACCTCAAGGGTTTCCCGATTGTAGCGTTTTCCATGGCATACCTCGCACGGGACATACACATCCGGAAGGAAATGCATCTCAATCTTAATAATTCCGTCGCCGCGGCAGGCTTCACAGCGTCCGCCTTTTACATTAAAACTGAAACGCCCTTTTTTATAGCCGCGGACTTTCGCTTCATTCGTCTGCGCAAACACGTCGCGGATATCGTCAAACACACCGGTGTATGTTGCCGGGTTTGATCTTGGTGTCCGCCCGATCGGCGCCTGGTCAATATCAATGACCTTATCAAGATGGTCTAATCCCTTTATTTCTTTATGGCTTCCCGGCTTCGCTTTCGCTTTATGAAGCTTTTGCGCCAAAGCCTTGTGCAGAATTTCATTTACGAGTGTACTTTTTCCTGAACCGGAAACCCCCGTAACCGCTGTGAATGTTCCAAGCGGGAATTTCGCATTCGCTTTTTTCAGGTTGTTTTCCGATGCGCCTTTAATTTCAATGAAGCGGCCGTCCGGTTTTCTTCTTTCAGGCGGCAGCGGGATAAATTTCTCCCCCGATAAATAACTTCCGGTTAATGAGTCTTTATCAGCCATAACCTCTTTCGGCGTGCCTGCCGAAATCACTTGCCCGCCATGAACGCCGGCGCCGGGGCCGATATCAATCAAATAATCGGCAGCCATCATCGTATCCTCATCGTGCTCAACGACAATCAGCGTGTTTCCGAGATCTCTCATATTTTTCAGCGCGCTGATCAATCGGTCATTATCTCGCTGATGAAGGCCGATTGACGGCTCGTCCAAAATATAAAGCACTCCCGACAAACGCGAGCCAATTTGCGTCGCGAGCCTGATTCGCTGGGCTTCTCCTCCGGACAGCGTTCCCGCAGCACGGCTCAGCGTGAGATAATCCAGTCCGACTTTATCAAGAAAACTGAGCCGTTCGACGATTTCACGCAGAATCAAGTCCGCAATCTGCATATCTTTTTCCGAAAGGCTAAGACCTTTGAAAAATTGCAGCGCGTCTGCTATAGACAGCTCGGTAATCTTTCCGATATGCCGGCCGTCTACTAAAACGGCAAGCGCTTCTTTCTTTAAACGATAGCCTTTGCACGTCGGGCAAGGTTTTTGTGACATGTATTGCTCCATCTGTTCACGGATATAGTCTGAGCTCGTCTCTTTATAACGCCGCTCAATATTGCGCAATACACCTTCAAATTCAATATGATTTTCACGAACCTGGCCGAAGTCATTTTCGTATTTGAAATAAATCTGTTCATTGCCGCTTCCGTACAATACTTTATCCAGCAGGTGATCGGGCAATTCCTTCATCGGCACTTCCATATCAATCCCGTAGTGGCTGCATACCGCCTGAAGCAGCTGAGGATAATATTGTGAGCTGATCGGCGTCCATGGCGCGATCGCATTTTCCTTCAATGACAGGTCTTTATTCGGAATGACAAGGTCCGAATCGACCTCAAGCTTCATTCCCAGCCCGTCACAAGTTGGGCAAGCGCCAAACGGACTGTTAAACGAAAACAAGCGCGGCTCAAGCTCGCCGATTGAAA
Source organism: Bacillus atrophaeus (assembly GCF_001584335.1). Taxonomy (GTDB): domain Bacteria; phylum Bacillota; class Bacilli; order Bacillales; family Bacillaceae; genus Bacillus; species Bacillus atrophaeus. Next base: position 588,082 of record NZ_LSBB01000001.1, on the reverse strand, counting down.
AACCGCAATGCGGGCAGGCGTGGTGCTCGCTGAACATCAGCTCTTCCTGGCCCATTACGTCTATCATGACACGGCCTTCGCCTAAACGAAGGGCTGTCTCTAATGAATCTGACAGCCGCGGGGCGACGCCTTCTTTCACTACAATCCGGTCAATGACAACTTCAATGGAGTGCTTTTTATTTTTTTCAATCTCTATCTCTTCAGAAAGCTCGGCCATTTCGCCGTCAATCCGAACTCTGACATACCCTTGTTTTCGAATTTGCTCAAGCACTTTGACATGGGCGCCTTTTCTGCCGGACACAATCGGCGCAAGCACCTGAAGCTTCGTCCGCTCCGGGTACTCCAAAATCCGGTCGACCATCTGCTCAATCGTCTGTGATGTAATTTCAATTCCATGCTCTGGGCAGTGCGGTTTTCCCACCCTTGCGTACAGCAGGCGCAGATAATCATAAATTTCTGTCACCGTCCCGACAGTTGATCTCGGGTTGCGGCTCGTGGTTTTTTGATCAATGCTGATAGCCGGGGATAAACCCTCAATCGCGTCGACATCCGGCTTATCCATCTGGCCTAAAAATTGGCGGGCATAGGCAGAAAGCGACTCCACATAGCGCCGCTGCCCCTCTGCATATATGGTGTCAAAAGCAAGGGAGGATTTACCGGAACCCGACAGTCCAGTCACCACTACGAGCTGATCTCTCGGAATGGTCACATCTATGTTTTTCAGGTTATGCGCCCTTGCTCCCTTCACCTCTATCCGATCCATAGCCATTCTTTCATCATCCTTCCGCTTTTAGCTCTAAAAGTAAATCGCGAAGCTCCGCGGCTCTTTCAAAGTCAAGCGCCTTGGCTGCTTCCTTCATTTCAAGTTCCATTTGTTCAACGACTTTCTGGCGTTCTTTTTTCGTCATTTTCGCCAGTTTCGGCGCTGCTTTTGTTTTATATTCTTCTTTATCTTCAGCAGCCACTGTCGCGCGGATAACGTCGCGTATTTCTTTATTAATCGTTTGCGGCGTAATGCCGTGCTCCTCATTAAAACGCTCCTGCTGCTCACGGCGGCGTTTCGTTTCGTTTATGGCAATTTCCATTGATTTTGTCATTTTATCGGCATACATGATGACGCGGCCTTCCGCGTTTCTCGCCGCCCGCCCAATGGTCTGGATCAGTGAGCGTTCTGACCGGAGGAAACCTTCCTTATCCGCATCCAAAATAGCGACAAGGGATACCTCAGGAATATCAAGCCCTTCTCTCAGCAGGTTGATTCCGATAAGAACATCATGCTTGCCGAGCCGGAGATCCCGGATGATTTCAATCCGTTCCAGCGTCTTAATCTCGGAATGAAGATAATTGACCTTAATGCCGATCTCTTTCAGATAATCTGTCAGATCCTCAGACATTTTCTTCGTCAACGTGGTGATGAGCACTCTTTCATTCCGTTCGGTCCTGGCTTGAATTTCACCGATCAAATCATCAATCTGTCCTTCAATCGGACGCACCTCAATAATCGGATCAAGAAGCCCGGTCGGCCGGATAATCTGCTCGATCATTTCCGGTGTATGCTCTATTTCATAAGGGCCCGGCGTTGCTGAGACATAAACAATATTGTGCATATGCTTTTCAAATTCTTCGAAACGGAGCGGACGGTTGTCAAGCGCTGAAGGCAGACGGAATCCATGATCCACCAGCACTTGCTTTCTCGCTTGGTCTCCGTTAAACATTCCGCGGACCTGGGGAATTGTCACGTGCGACTCATCGACAACGATCATAAAATCATCGGGGAAGTAGTCGAGAAGCGTATATGGCGTGGAACCCGCCGGACGAAGCGTCAAGTGCCTTGAATAGTTCTCGATGCCTGAGCAGAATCCCATTTCCCGCATCATTTCAAGATCGTACCTTGTCCGCTGCTCCAATCGCTGCGCTTCAAGGAGCTTGCCGTTCTCATGCATGACTTTCAGCTGCTCCTCAAGCTCTTTCTCAATATTAAGAATGGCTTTTTCCATTTTTTCGGCTCGTGTGACGAAGTGGGAAGCCGGGAAAATAGCGACATGGTCGCGGTCGCCGAGGATCTCCCCGGTCAGTGCATCCACTTCTCTGATCCGTTCAATCTCATCTCCGAAAAATTCGACCCGTATACAATGCTCGTCGCGTGACGCCGGGAAAATTTCCACGACATCTCCGCGCACCCGGAACGTTCCCCGTTGGAAATCAATATCATTGCGGGCATATTGGATGTCAACAAGCTTTCTGAGCAGCTGGTTGCGTTCAATCTCCATTTCCGTCCTGAGCGAAAGCACCATTTCACGGTATTCTTCCGGTGAACCGAGACCGTATATACAAGAAACACTCGCAATGATAATGACGTCTCTGCGTTCAAAAAGAGACGATGTTGCGGAGTGTCTGAGCTTATCAATTTCATCATTAATGCTTGCGTCTTTTTCTATAAATGTATCCGTTTGAGGCACGTAAGCCTCCGGCTGATAGTAATCATAGTAGCTGACAAAATACTCGACAGCGTTGTTCGGAAAAAACTCTTTGAACTCGCTGTAAAGCTGGCCCGCAAGTGTTTTGTTATGGGCAATTACAAGTGTCGGTTTGTTGACTTCTTTAATCAGGTTGGACACCGTAAATGTTTTACCCGTACCCGTCGCACCCAGAAGAGTCTGGTGTTTCTTTCCTTCTTGAATTCCTTTGACAAGCTTTTCTATAGCTTTCGGCTGATCTCCCTGGGGCTGGTATTTCGAGACTAACTCAAAGCGATCTTTCACAAATAAGCCTCCGTTTCTTTACGAAATCTTCCTATTGATATAGTAACACAATGAAGAGCAAAATCGCTAAAAATACGAACTAAAGTTCGATGGCCATTTATTTCCATCTTGATTTTCCGTATAAAAAACCTGCTTTCTTCAGGCAAAAGCAGGAATTCATCTCTTTATATATGATGGCCGTGTTATTCTTCCTTTTTTTCTGCGGCTTTTTTCGCCATGTATAACCCGCCGGCAACAAGTGACACCACATCTAGCCCCACGATCAGATACGTTTCCGTATAGCCTTTTAAATAGGAGGCAAATAGCAGTGCGGCTGTAAGAGCAATTGCCACGTAATGATTAAATGTGACTCTCGTAAAAAGGACAACAAGCATAAAAGGAAAAACTAATGCAAAAACGGCTTTTGTTATCACAAAAACCCTCCTCCGATTCTTCATCTCATCTGATTATAGTAAAAAAAGAAGAATCGGACAATGATGCAATCGTTCCCTCTTTATACACAATACCCGTTTTTAGCATGGTTCAATCATCTTTTTGCAATGATTCTTCTAAACCTCTACATCAGTATAAGTGAGTCAAATAGCCCGCCTTCTCCTGAAACTATTATCACTCTAACCAACTTAATTATTAACTTTATTTAGGACTTATTGTGTTTGACAGCATTTTCCTTACCCTCTACAATTGGATGATAGTGCTCACTATCATTTTTGAAGACAGGCTCCAGAGTGCTTTTACTTTTTCAGGATATAAAAAAAGAAAAACATCCTGTATATCGACGGAAAGAGGGGGTTATGAAACATGTATTCAGTACTGTTTAACAAAGCTGAAGAATCCAGTCAATTGGCTGGCGCAAAGGGCATGAACCTGATTAAGATGACCAAAAACGGACTTCCCGTTCCAGACGGTTTCATCATTCAAACCAATGCCTTGGCGCGTTTTATGGAGGATAACCAGCTTCATGAAACAAAAGAAGACATTGAAAACAACATCATTAACGGCATATTCTCAGATGAACTGAAGAATGAGCTTACGGCTTCCTTTTATGAACTCAGGGAATCCTATGCGTCTGTCGCCGTCCGGTCCTCTTCCGCTTCAGAGGATTTAGAAGGCGCTTCTTTCGCAGGCCAGTATGAAACATACTTAAATGTCAAAACAGAAGATGAATTTCTCGGAAAAGTAAAGGAATGCTGGGCTTCTTTTTTCTCTGCCAGAGTCGGCCGCTATAAAGAAAAAATGAAAAATAATCATGGTAAGCCGTTAATGGGCGTCGTGGTTCAAGGGCTGATCGAATCTGAAGTATCAGGTGTCATTTTCAGCCGCAATCCGGTCACACACGATGACGGCGAATTATTAATCAGCGCAAGCTACGGTCTTGGTGAAGCGATTGTTTCCGGCAGCGTGACACCCGACACATTCATCGTGAATAAAGATTCATTCGCCATTCAAAAAGAGATGGGCTTAAAGGAATTGTATATGGTTTCTCAATCTGAAGGCATTGCTGAAAGAGAAACAAACGAAGAAATGCGGAATCGCTATTGCCTTAATGACGAGCACATACGGGAACTTGCTGCCTTAACGAAAAAGACCGAGGCATTGTATGGATTTCCGGTTGATCTGGAATTTGGAATCGCCGAAAACACATTATATCTTCTTCAAGCCCGCCCGATTACAACCATTGACCAAGATAAAGAAGCTGCTGAGGAAGAGCGTGATTTCATGATCACCAAGGAGGATATGAACGATTTCTGGCTGAATATGGAGTCAAACATTGAAGGACCGATCAGCCCGTTATTCTCTTCTCTTATTGTTCCTGCAATGGAGCACGGGCTGAAAAAACGTTCCGAGCAATTTCCGATCGGGGTAACGATTGAAGAAGTGAAACAGTATCGGGGCCATATTTATTCGAAACAAAAAGGCGGAGACCCGACCGAAGCTGCAAAGGCTGCCGAAGCGGCTGAAGAACTGTTTCCTCATTTGGCTGAGCGGATGTACGGCATTCTCAACAAAACCTTCCTGCCTTTTTATGAAACATTAGATGAACTGTCAGCAGCTTCACACACACCGGAAAGCGCGCTGAACGCCTTTAAGAAACTAAAGGCATTTTATATGGAAGCCTATGATGAACACTTCAATATCGTCTTCCCGCAATTACTCCTGAATACGAAGCTGGAAACCATGTATCAGCAAGTTCAGGGAGACACGGAGAATTCCCATTTTCATGAGATGCTGACAGGAAAAATGAACAAATCCTTGGAAACAGACCGGCATCTGTGGCTGCTTTCTAATGAAGTCAAAAAGAACGCAGCGCTGAAACAGGTATTTGAAACTCATCAAGCGGAAGAACTGCAAGAGACGCTGGCGCAAACAAGCGACGGAAAGCTTTTCTTGGATAAGGTAAATGAATTTTTGCGGGAGTATGGCTGGAGATCAGTGAAAAGCCATGATCTTATTGAACAGATCTGGGCTGAAAACCCTTATTACGCCCTGTCCCACATCCAAAATTATGTTCGCAATGGCTATCACTTTGACAATGAGTTTAACAAAACAATTGAAAAAAGAAAGCAGCTGTACAATGAATTCTTGCAGCAGATAGAAGATGAAGCCTTCCGAAAGGAATATGACCGTTATTATCAATGGATGCTGAATTCATCTGTCATCCGTGACGACCATCATTTTTATATTGATGCGATGCTTGATGCAAAGGCAAGAATCTTTCTGCTGAGAATCGGCGAAATGCTTGCAGACAGCGGTGTTATTGATGACAAAGAGGACCTGTGGTATTTATACGATGACGAAATCGAAAACGCCCTTTTACACCCTGTTCCGCTCCAGGCTAAAACAGCAAAACGGAGAGAGGTATTTAAAGAGTATGAATTGGTTCACGCCCCTTCTTATCTCGGATCACCGACGGCGGAACAGCTGAAGGCTGCAGAAGACATCGTCGGCTCGGTTACCGAAGATGAAAAAAATACAGAGGATCATATTTACGGCGTTGCTGCTTCAAGCGGCATTGTAAGCGGTCCGGTTAAAGTGATTCGGGATGCCAATGAGTTTTCCCGCTTCTCACCGGGGGATGTGCTTGTTTGCAAAATGACCACACCGTTGTGGACCAGTCTGTTTCAAGATGCCAAAGCCGTCATAACAGACACAGGCGGAATTTTGTCTCATGCGGCGATTATTGCGAGAGAGTACGGATTACCTGCTGTTCTCGGCACGCGCGCAGCAACTGACAGGCTGCGGGACGGAGATGTTGTCACAGTGGACGGCACCAGCGGCAAGATCACCATCGTCAGCCGCGCTTAAATGCCGGCTGCCTCTTTATTATACCGGCAGGACAGGTGTATACTTGTCCTGCCAGTATATTCGTGAGGTGAAACGTATTGAGACCGACAAACCGCAGAATCCTTGATGCCGCGATGCAGCTGATTGTCAAAAATGGCTATCGCGCAACCACAACAAAAGAAATTGCAGAGAAGGCAAATGTGAGTGAAGCCACGATCTTCCGCAATTTCAAAAACAAGCAAGGATTAATGAAAGCACTCATTTCCCAGCATTCTCAAAGCATGAGCAGCATTATTGGAAAAACGACAGGTGATCCGCATAAGGATTTGCTTCATATCGGAACCTGTTTGCTGGCAGAGCTTGAACGAAAAAAGGATATTTTTCATATCAGCTTTAGGGAACCGGCTATGTTTGAAGAAGTCATCAACCATGTAACACAATATCCCCAAGCCATGAAACATCTGCTTATGGACTATTTTAAGGAATTAGGGGAAAAAGGAATCATTCACAAAGGAAATGAAGAGGCGAATGCAGATGTTTTTATGTCTATCATTTTCGGCTATTTTATACACCGTCTCCAGTTAGGGCAAAGAGTGATTACACTGCCTCAGGATAAAATGATTAAACATAGCACCAATATTTTTATCGAAGGAATTTTAGCCCGTTAAACCTCTGGCAGACAAAGTAAAGGAGGATACCAATGGGTTCAAGGAAAGAATGGGCGCTGATCGTTTCTCTTTTGCTGGGAGCCATACTCGTTCCCATTAACTCAACGATGATTGCAGTTGCGCTTTCATCTATATCAAATACGTATGATGAATCACTCGCCAGCATCACGTGGGTGGTGACTGTCTATCTGATTGTCATGGCAGTGACCCAGCCGATTGCAGGAAAGCTCGGCGATATGTACGGAAACAAAACGATGTATTTATGGGGAGTCGGCCTTTTTCTCATCGCTTCCTTGGGATGCGCCCTCTCACCAAGCCTGTTATTATTGAATGTATTTCGCGCATTACAGGCTGTCGGCGGTGCGCTTCTGACGCCGAACAGCATTGCGATTATCCGGCACGTGGTCTCGGAAAAGCGTCTGCCGAAAGTATTTGGATTTTTCGGGCTCGGCGCGGGACTCGGTGCTGCTCTCGGCCCGTTTATCGGTTCGATCTTGATCGACAGCTTTAGCTGGCATTCAATCTTTTGGGTTAATATCCCGTTTCTGGCCATTGCATTATTTACGGCAATGACCATGTTTCCAAAATACAAAGAAAAAAAATCAGACGCGCCGCTGGACATTATTGGCTCTGCCTTGCTTGCCGTAAGCATTATCTCTATTATTCTGCTCACAAAGAACGCTGAATCATGGGGATATCTGATTTACGGTCTGCTGATTCTCTTGTTCGTCCCGCTTTTTTTCAGATGGGAGCTCCGAACGAAGCACCCGGTCATTGATTTGTCCTTATTTAAAAACTCAACATTCACCAATGCGAATCTATCAGTTATGTTAAGTAATTTGATGATGTATGCCGTATTGCTGATCATGCCTTTATTTATGACGAGCCAGTTTGGGCTTGAAACTTCCAAAAGCGGTATGGCGCTGTCCGTGTTTTCTATTTTCATGTCGGCAAGCAACTGGGTCGGCGCTCAACTGCATAATAAATGGGGCGCTCGAAAGGTCATCTTTCTCTCCTTTGCCATGATGGCGGGAGCCAATATTTTATTCTTATTGCTGAGTCAGTCCCATTCCATTGTATTTTTAATGGTTTCACTTATTTTAGGAGGACTCGCTTCAGGCGTCGGTTTAACAAGCATGCAGGTTTCTTCTCTATCAACAGTAGATGCCGGCATGTCCGGAACAGCTTCGGGTATCTTTTCAACCTTTCGATATTTCGGAAGCATTACTTCTTCCGCTCTTATCGGCCTGATTTCCGGATTTCATATCCTATTTATCATCTTAATCGGCGTTTCAGTCATCGGTATTTTTGTTTCTCTCGGAATTAAGCCTGCTGAAACAGCCAGCGTTCAAAAAAATTCAGCGTAATCGTACGGGTTCTGAGATCATCTCAGACCCTTTTTTATTTTCTTTGTATAGTTTTTCTGCTTCATCTTTTCTATCAGAGTTGCTTTTCGATTTCCGTCTGCATAAGGTACTGTATCTGACTCGCATTCTGCCAGACTCTATTCCCAAGCTTTCAAATACGTAAAGAGAAATGGGGAATTGATATGGTTCAGCCTCAAGACCAATTTCGGCCGCTCGCGCCTTCTTTAACAATCACTGCCGTCCAAAATGATGCGGAAGGGACAACTACCGATCTTATCCTCACGTATTCGCCTAATTCAGTGCTGTCTTTAGGCGGTGTCGTATTCAGACTGCCTGAAGGGTTTACTGCGACAACAAATGATACAATCAACAATTCCGCTCTGTCAGCTTCGCAAATTTCTGAAGGCGGCAGAAAAGTCACACTGCCTCTCACCCTAGATCTTCTCGGAATTGCGCAATTTACGCTGACACTTAAAAAATAAAACCCTGCCGGCTGAAGGGATCTATTCCTTTTCAGCAGAAAATACGGTTTTAATCATCGGCTCATTGCTTCCGGCAACGACTGAATTATATATTGAACCGGCAACCTTCGCATACGTGACCAACTTTTTAAGCAATAATACTCCGCTATAAACCGAACCTCTAATACAGTTTCAGAATATATTCCGGCCGGCGCGGCTCCGCTTGGCATTGCCATTACCCCCAACGGAAAGCTCATTTATATTTGCAACTCGGGAGAAAACAGCGTTTCCGTGATCAGAACGGAAAACAATAGCGAATTGACAAAAATACAAGTGGGTGCTGTACCGTATAGCATTGTGATTACCCCAAACGGAAACTTTGCCTATGTGGCAAACCAGCAAAGCAGCAATGTATATGTGATCAACACTCAGACTAACGCCGTCATTAAAATCATTCCCGTCGGGCTTTTGCCATCAGGCCTTGACGTATCACCTGACGGACAGTTGCAGAATGTCGGCACAGGCCAAAATCCCCTTGGGCTGACAGTTACTCCGAACGGTGAGAAAGTTTATATCTTGAATTCAAGCGGCAGTGATGTGTCTGTTTTCAATACAGCAACAAACACAATCACGGCGGCCATACCGGTGGGTTTATACCCATACAGCGCCGCATGTACGCCCGACGGCTCAAGAATCTACGTAACAAACCTGCTGAGCACCCTCATTTCTGTGATTGATACCGCCTCTGATACAGTGGTGAACACCATCACATCAGAAATTTATCCCGCAGGCATTGCCTTGCGGATCTAAAAAAACAGTCCGGTGTCAACGTTTTTCACGTGACACCGGACTGTTTTATCCTTGCAAAGCGGTTATATTTTCTTCTTCTTCTTGGTTATCCTTTACGAAAAGAATTCCCAATTCGTGGTGCTCTCCTTCATAAGTCGCACGCTGATCGAAACGAATCTCCCCATTTAACCCGATGACTTCCAGCTTTACGAACGCCCTATTATTTTGGAGGGCTTCATAAAAATCAGACACGTGCTTGACGGGTGTACCATTCACCTTCGTAATAATCTCGCCGATTTTCAGCTCCAGATCCTCCGCAGGCGTATTCGGGATAATTCCGAGCACCATTAAGCCCTGATCCCGTTTGGAAAAATAAAAAGGGGCCGCATTGTCGTTCACCCGCTGCTTCAGCGACAGGAATATCCGGCCGAACACCGCGGTCAGTACGGCCGCTCCCGCAAATGGCATCCACCAGATACTTGCCGCGCCAAAAGCCGTAATCACCAGACCCAGTATGGCGATCCGTTTCGCAGTAGTCTTAATGCTGATTGCCGGAAGTGATCCCTGTACCCTTTGTCCAAATCCTATGATATAAGGAATCCAGATAAAGTGGAAAGATCCTCCAGGAACTGAAAACACAGGCCACCAGGACAAATGTGATTCTAATCCGTTACCCGGCACCAGGATAAACAGCGGCAGCAGCCAAGCACGATTAGATATCTGCTGTCCGATCGGCAGGCCCCGGCTGCTTACAACCAGAGCCGGCGATGTCTTCACATGCGCCGAACGATAAGCAGCCGCACCTTCCGTAATGACCAATAGACCCAGCAAAACGGCTATAGCCGGCCAATTAATTTCGAAGCCTTGCGGAAACCGATTCAAAAAAGGCTCTGCCTGAAAATAGCTGAGGCCAAAGCCAATGATCATACTCACACCGACAATATAAGCAGCAGACAGCCAGTTTGCGCGTAAGACCAGCGCTGCGACAGCCGTTACAACGGCAATGATCCCAAGCATGCCGAGCGGAACCGATATCCCGAGCCCAAACAGGATCACTGAAAGAATAATGCCGGGGATGAGCCCTTTTGTATATGTAAATTTCAGCTCATCGTAAATATCGGCAATTCTCGTATGAAATGTTTTTCGCTCCCGTTTAATCCTTGCATATCCATAAGCAAGGCTTATGATCATGAAAAACCAGAAGAGCGGGTGTAAAAAAAACAGCCCCGCGCTTTTTAACAGTTCAATTGCCCATTCAACAGACACTTTCGTTCACCGCCTCAAGCCAAGCATTTTAATATTATTCTACCAAATTATAAATGGCTTGGATATCTTAAAAGGTTTATCTCTCCTGATTCATCCAGAGCGTCACATTAGACAGTGAGAAATCCTTTAAATAATGGTTTACCTCGACGTCCAACACACCGCCGATGAGGAGCATTGATCGTTTTATGTCTGTCAGATTGATTCCCAACCGTTTATGATTTTTCATTAAATAATTAAAATAATGCTCGGCGCATTCCTCATTAATATCGTTCACTGATTCTACATTTGTGTAATTGACTAAATATCTGCTAAAGAGCATTAGAAGACTTAGTGCTTTTGTAGCTGAAAATGTTACGTCTTGTGTTCGGTCTTTTAATTGTTCCACTAATTCATAGTATTTTTTTTCACGCACAATACTTGCCCTCTTCAATTGTGAACCCCCATTTTCTTCATACAGTTAAGCACGGACCAGTACAAACAGCGGCACTGGCGGTGCTACAAGCATTCTCGCTAACGTTATTCTTTTCAATACGATTAGTGCAGCTGTCCAAAACATGAAATAACTGTTCTTTTTAGAACCTTCTTCTATTGTAGGAATTAAACCATTAATAGACAACTTGCAAAAGTTTCATTTTAAATACATATTTTCTCGTTAGAAAGTCTCTCTCATATATTGATATCGGGCATTTGTTGTCCTTTATAAATGTTTATATGTGAAAAATTTTTAAATATCCTGTCAAAAATGCGAAAAATATGTGACTTTTTAATCATTTTCTTTTAAGTCTATAGGAATAGGAGACGGCATCTGCCGTCTCCCTCTATTTTACAAATAATGATTTTAGCGCCGTTTGCAGCTGCAAGTCATTTTTTTCATCAGTTTTTTTCACGTCAATCAGCTGGTTCATTTTCTCCGCCGTTCTCTGATCAATCACTCCGGATTTATTCAGCTTGTTTTGATCTTGAAAAGCAAGAACAGCCTTTTTCATTCCTTCACTGAAATAACCATCGTCCCTGCCCGGATCAAAGCTGAGGCCTTTTAACAGCACTTGCGCATGCTTCACGTCTTCATTGTTCATATCCAATTTGAGCGGCTGCTTTAGCTGCAGCGGGCCTGCCTCGAAGTAATCAGGCTGTTTGATAGCGATGGTCGGCTTGATTCCCTTTTTATGAATCCAGTTTCCGTTTGGTGTCAGCCATTTATAAAGCGTCAGCTTAATATTGCTGCCATCCCCCATCGGTACTGCCTGCTGAACGGTTCCTTTCCCAAATGACGTATCACCGACTACATCATAGTGCGCTGCTTCTTTTAACGCGCCGGCCAAGATTTCAGAAGCGGAAGCACTCCCTTTATCAGTAATCACATTCACGGGATATGGTTTTATTTGCTTTAAAGTTGAGAAGTAACGTTTCTTATCGCCGTTCCTTTCCGCAATTTGGATGTAGGGCTGGTCTTTAGTTACAAATTGTTTGAGAATCTCTTCAACGCTCTGTAAGTATCCGCCCGGATTACCGCGGACATCGAGGACAAGCCCTTCGATTCCTTTTTTCTCCAGCTTCTTCAGCGCCTCTGAAAAGTCCTCGGCTGTATGCTCAGAAAATGTAGAAATCGCGATATATCCAACCGAATGGCCCTGCGTTTTTTTGACGGAAGAAAATACCGTTTCAAGCGGAATCTCTTCTCTCTTAATGTTGAAAGACAATTGCTTCTTCGTTCCCGGGCGCTGAATCTTGATAGAGACGCTGGAACCTTTCTTGCCTCTTATTTTCAGCACTGCGTCATTTAAATCCTTACCCGACATCGCTTCCCCGTCAATGCTGATAATTTCATCATTCGGTTTCAGCCCCGCCTTTTCAGCAGGTGATTGTTTAAATGGAGAAACGATAATGATTTTGTTTTCGTCCATCCCTACTTCTGCGCCGATTCCTTCAAATGAGGAATCAAGCGAATCGGAAAACTGCTTAGCAGTCTGCTTGTCCATATAAACGGAATAAGGGTCATTTAACGTAGACAGCATGCCTTGTATGGCACCTTCCATCAATTTTTGCCTATCAACCTTCTCTACGTATTCATTCGAAATTAAATCATACGCCTTTTCAATTTTATCCATTGCCTCGGTTCTATCAGAATCGGAGCGGTCTGACTGGGCTGCTGCTGTTACCGCTTGTGCTTGAGGCTTTTCTGCGTGAGGCATGTTCATTCCTGCGACAACGCCGGCTCCGCCAAACAGCAGACTCCCCGCTGCTATAAAAGCGATCATTTTTTGATTCATCCTTTACCTCCTCCTGTTGTGCCAGACTGTCTTTATGAAAACCTAGAGATAGTATATGTAAAGGATGGACATTTCATGTAAATCAGAGAAAAACAAAAAAGCCAGTCCGCATTGGACTGACTTTACTATATTTATACTCGCAAGAATTTGCGGATAGAGGTCAAACTTCCCCATACTCCAATGACTGCGCCAATCAAGATCAGCACAATCGACACTTGAAACACAAACGGATTATACGGCAGAAGGGAAACAAACGAACCTTGAACCTTCGGAGCTACCCAGCTGATTAAGGATTGATACGTACTCAACACAAGGGCGATCGGAATCACCGAGCCGAATACGCCGAGCAGCAGTCCTTCAAGGAAAAACGGCCAGCGGATAAACCAGTTCGTGGCGCCTACAAGCTTCATGATTTCAATTTCTTTTCTTCTGGCGAAAATCGTAATCTTAATCGTATTGGAAATTAAGAACATAGCCGTAAACAGCAGACCGATAATAAGAGCGATCCCGATGTTTCGTGAGACGCCGACCACTTTAAACAAACGGCTGACTTCTTCTTTACCGTACGTCACCTTGTACACGTGGTCCAGTTTTTCTATTTTCTTTGCCACGTTAGGTGTATCATGCGGATCTGAAGTTTTCACGACAAATGCGTCATTCAGCGGGTTTTCCTGGTCCTGCATTGTTAAGGACTGTCCGCTGTCTCCAAAACTGTCGACCAAGCTATCAAGTTCTTTTTCCTTAGAAGAAAAACTGACGCTTTGAATACCTGAAATATCGTTGATTTGATCCTCCAGCGTGCCTTGCGCTTTCTTATCTGCTGTCAAATCTATCAACACTTTGATTTCCACTTCTTTTTCGGCGTTAGACGCCATATTGTTCAGATTAAGCATAATCACTAAAAACACGCCGACTAAAATCAGCGTTACGGTTACCGCACTGATAGACGCAAATGTCATCCACGTGTTTCTGCCGAGAGATTTAAAACTCTCACGCAAATGCCGCCCGAGAATTTTAATCATAAGAACCATACTCCCCTCTTGACTCATCACGCACAATGACACCGTCTTCGATTGCAATGACCCGTTTCTTCATGGTGTTCACGATTTCTTTATTATGTGTCGCCATTACGACAGTTGTTCCGCGGTTATTGACCTCTTCCAGCGTCTTCATGACTTCCCAAGACGTATCAGGGTCCAAGTTCCCCGTTGGTTCATCGGCAATGACAACGTCAGGATTGTTGACGATAGACCTTGCGATGGAAACACGCTGCTGCTCCCCGCCTGAGAGCTGATCCGGAAATTGTCTCGCTTTATGTTTCAGCTGCACAAGATCAAGCACCTCAAGCACCCGCTTTTTGATCACAGACGGCTGTTCGCCGATGACTTCCAAAGCAAACGCAACGTTCTCAAATACCGTCAGCTTCGGCAAAAGCTTAAAGTCCTGAAAGACTACGCCTATTTTTCGCCGCACGAAAGGAATCTCTTTTTCCTTTACAGAGGCGAGATCTTTATTGTTAATTAATATTTGGCCCTTTGTCGGCTTTTCTTCTCTGTATATCATTTTGATAAAAGTAGATTTGCCTGCTCCGCTCGGCCCTACTACATAAACAAATTCACCGGGGTGAATGGCGATTGTTATCCCGTTGATCGCTTTTACGCCGTTACGATACGCCTTATATACCTCTTTCATTTCTATCATGTAATCACCTAATCTTTTATGTCTTTTTATGCCATACGGTCATACACTTCGAATTATTTGACAGCTTTATGACCCGTTCATATGTAATAAGATAAAAATCTGAAAGTTTCCTTTTTCAACACACTTCATTATACGTCAAATTTAGACATAATACTATTACAGTTTCTTTTCATCTGCCAAATAAAAAATCTTTACCTCAAGATCGGCAAAGATTTTTAGCCACTACTTTTTCTCTGACAGCCATTTGGCGATGGAAGCGGCTTCGGCATCATCAACTAGTCCGCCCGGCATATTGCCTCTTCCTTTTTCAATAATGCTTTGAATTTTGTCTTCATCGTATTTTCCGCCGACCTCTTGGAGATTAGGTCCTGAAACGCCTTCTAAATCCTTGCCGTGGCAGCCTATGCAGCTTTGCTGATAAAGCTCTTCTCCTTCAGAGGCAGAGGCTTCCGTGCTGCTGCCGGTGTCTGACTTCTTTTCCTTTGCATCATTAGATCCGCAGGCAGCCAATAGAACTGACATGGCAAACACAATCATTAGTATCGCTAATTTTGATTTCATTTGTAAAAAGCAACTCCTTTACGAACTCAACCATATTATAACCCCGTTCACGCGCGTTTGAAACCCTCTCCAAGCACCTCGCTTGCATCTGTAACAATCACGAAAGCAGACTCATCAATTTGTTTGACGACTTGTTTCAGTTTTGTGAATTCGGTTTGGCCGGCTACACACATTAAAATCGGCCGTTCATCATCTGTATAACCGCCGACCGCAGAAATTTTGGTGACCCCTCTGTCAATTTTCTTAAAAACCGCTTCTCTGACAGCTTCCTCATCCTTCGTAATGATCAGCGCCATTTTCGAACGGTTGAAGCCCACCTGCACCACATCAATCGTTTTACTTGATACATACACGCCAAGCATTGCAAATAGACCCTGTTCGATGTTAAACACAAGCATAGCGGCAACAACGATTAAACCGTCAATCGTCGCGAGGCATGTGCCCAAAGACAAGCCTGTATACTTATGTATGATTTGTGCAGCAAGAGCCGTGCCTCCTGTTGAGCCTTTTCCAAGATAAACAATGCCGATTCCCGTCCCGATCCCTACGCCTCCAAAAATAGCCGCCAACAATTCATTATTGGTGGCAGGCTGCAGATCCCTTGTTAAAAACACCACAAGCGGCAAAAAGATAGAACCCGCCAAGGTCTTCAGACCAAACTTTCCTCCAAGGATCACTACACCAGCGATAAATAAAGGAATATTAAAAATCCACTGCACATAGGCAGCCTCAAAACCAAATGGCTGTAAAATCGTACTGATCCCGCTTACTCCGCCTGCCGCAATCCGGTTCGGAAGCAAGAATACGTTAAAACACACACCCGTAATAGCTGCCCCTATAAGAATATAGATATAATCCCGAAAAATCTGTAATCCCTTGTTTGGCATTCCATTCATATAAATCCTCCGTTCTTTCAATTGCTTCGATAGCATTTTAATCCTTCCCGTGAAAGAAGTAAATAACACCCGAATACCGTATTAATATGCTAAAGCAGCAGCGGATCAAATGAAAAGAAGCGAGATTCTTCTAAATGCTGTCGTCCCACAATCAAAAAGCCTCCGGCTAATTTTGCGATTGGTTAGATTTTCCTATTTTCATTTTCGGTGCAGCAGGCTCGTCTATTTATTCATCAAAAAAACACACCCGACTAACAGGTGTGTTTTTTCCTAAGAAAGCTTGGAGCGTAAATACGCATCTATAAATACGTCAATGTCTCCGTCCATGACCGCTTGAACGTTACCCATCTCTGTATTCGTACGATGGTCCTTTACAAGCGAATACGGATGGAAGACGTAAGAACGGATTTGGCTTCCCCATCCGATTTCTTTTTGTTCACCGCGAATTTCATCAAGTTCCGCCTGCTGTTCTTCAATTCTTCGCTGATACAGCTTAGACTTTAGCATTTTCATTGCTCTGTCACGGTTTTTGATTTGTGAACGCTCAGTTTGACATGTGACAACCACATTCGTCGGCAAGTGAGTAATCCGAACGGCGGAATCCGTCGTATTGACGTGCTGGCCGCCGGCTCCGCTTGCACGGTACGTATCGACTTTAATATCTTCCGTGCGGATATCAATATCAATTTCTTCGTTGAATTCCGGCATCACGTCACACGAAACAAAGGATGTGTGGCGGCGACCGGATGAATCAAACGGAGAAATACGCACAAGACGGTGCACGCCTTTTTCCGCTTTTATATATCCATAAGCATTGTGCCCTTTAATCAGCAGCGTGACTGACTTAATTCCGGCTTCATCACCAGGGAGATAATCAAGCGTTTCAACTTTAAAACCTCTTCGCTCAGCCCATCTTGTGTACATTCGCAGAAGCATAGAACCCCAATCCTGGGACTCTGTACCGCCGGCACCCGGATGAAGTTCCAAGATGGCGTTATTTTTGTCGTACGGTTCGCTGAGAAGAAGCTGAAGTTCAAACTCATTGAATTCCTTCGTCAAAGTCTTTAATTCCTTCACCAGCTCAAGCTGAAGCTCTTCATCTGGCTCTTCCTTCAGAAGATCGTGAGTCATTTGAAGCTCTTCATGCGATTCACTCAATTTTTTATAAGAATTGACATAATCCTTCAATCCGTTTGCTTCATTAATAACCGTCTGAGCTTTTTGCTGGTCGTTCCAAAATTCCGGATCAGCCATTTGCTCATCTAGCTCAGCGATTCGAGTTTCCTTTGTTTCGAGGTCAAAGAGACCCCCTAAAGTCAGCTAAACGAGAAGCCATATTTTCAAGTTCTGCCCTGATTTCAGATAATTCCATTTCATTCACCTCATTAAAAGATCCGAGGGCGCCGGATGTGCCTCCGGCGCGCCCCGGTCATTACGCTCACGCGCGAACTTATTCAGTCCGTCCGCAGCAATTTTTATATTTTTTCCCGCTTCCGCAATGGCATGGCGCATTCCGGCCGATATCCACTACTTTACGAACAGGCGCTTTTTTTGCCTGTTTGGATTCGTCGCCGTCTTGCGGCTGGTGAGCCGTTGTTTGGCCTTGTACAACCTCTTCACGTTCAAGGTTGCTTTCAATTTCAGCTTTCATCACAAACTTCGCAACTTCATCTTCGATAGACGCGATCATATGCTCAAACATCGTAAAGCCTTCCATTTGATACTCACGAAGCGGGTTAGTCTGCGCATATGCCCGCAAATGAATACCTTGGCGAAGCTGATCCATAGCGTCAATATGATCCATCCATTTTGAATCAACCGCGCGAAGCACGATTACTTTTTCAAATTCACGCATTTGCTCAGCGCCGAAATTCTCTTCTTTTTCATTATATTTTGTCAGAATCCGATCCATAATCAGCTCATGCATCTCATCTGGCTCTTTTCCGAAAATGTCGCTCTTCTCAAGCGCGCCCTCATCAAGATAAGTGGTGTTCACCAGTTCAACAAGCCCGTCCAGCTTCCATTCCTCCGGAAGCTCTTCTTTTGGCGTGTAAGCGGCGATAGCCCGTTCAAGAGACGATTTAATCATATTCTCGACGATGTCGCGCAAGTTTTCTGAGTCAATCACTTCGAAGCGCTGCTTATAAATAACTTCACGCTGCTGGCGAAGAACATCATCGTATTGCAGGAGCTGTTTACGTGAATCAAAGTTATTTCCTTCGACACGTTTTTGTGATGATTCCACTGCGCGCGACACCATTTTGCTCTGAATCGGAGTGGAGTCGTCCATTCCGAAGCGGTCAAGCATCGCCATCGTGCGTTCGGCACCGAACCTGCGCATTAATTCATCTTCCATAGAAAGATAAAATTGTGTAATACCAGGATCTCCCTGACGGCCTGAACGTCCTCGCAGCTGGTTATCAATCCGGCGCGATTCATGGCGTTCCGTACCGACGACAGCAAGTCCGCCAAGTTCCTTCACACCTTCGCCAAGTTTAATATCCGTACCGCGCCCCGCCATATTGGTGGCAATAGTGACAGCGCCTTTTTGTCCGGCTTCTTCAATAATTTGGGCTTCTCGTTCATGGTTTTTCGCATTTAAGACTTGATGCGGAATGCCTTTGTTTTTCAAAAGCTTCGAAATTAATTCAGATGTTTCAACAGCAACAGTTCCGACCAGAACGGGCTGTCCTGTCATATAACGCTGGGCAACATCTTCTGCAACGGCCTTAAACTTTCCTTCCATTGAACGGTAAATTAGATCAGGACGGTCATCACGAACAACCGGCTGGTTTGTCGGAATCGTCACAACCTGCATATTGTAAATGTTGCGGAATTCCTCTTCCTCTGTTTTTGCAGTACCGGTCATACCGGCAAGCTTTGCATACATCCGGAAGTAATTTTGGAATGTGATCGTAGCTAAGGTCATGCTTTCATTTTGGATCTCAAGCCCTTCCTTCGCTTCGATGGCCTGGTGAAGACCTTCACTGTAACGGCGGCCTTTCATGAGACGGCCCGTAAAGGAATCGACGATCACAACCTGTCCGTCCTCTACCACATAGTCAACGTCCTTCTGCATGGCGGCATGCGCTTTTAAGGCTTGGTTGATATGATGGTTAAGCGCGACGTTTTTGACATCAAACAAGTTGTCAATGCCAAATGCTTTCTCGGCTTTGGTCATTCCTTCTTCAGTCAGCTGTACGCCTTTTGTTTTCACATCGTAGGTGTAATCCTTCTCAGCTTTCAGCGTACGGACAAAAGCATTAGCCTGCACATACAGCTTGGTTGATTTTGCAGCTTGTCCGGAAATAATAAGCGGTGTTCTGGCTTCATCGACAAGAATGGAATCGACCTCGTCAATTACGGCAAAGTGAAGCGGCCGCTGCACCATCTGTTCTTTGTAAAGCACCATGTTATCTCTTAAATAATCGAAACCGAGTTCATTATTTGTAGAGTACGTGATGTCAGCCGCATATGCTTCACGTTTTTCTTCTTTCGTCATGGAATTTAAATTCAAGCCGACGGACAAACCAAGAAATTCATAAATTTTTCCCATCTGCTCAGCGTCACGGCTTGCCAAGTATTCATTGACCGTCACGATGTGTACGCCTTTTCCTGATAACGCGTTTAAATAAACAGGCAGCGTGGAAGTTAATGTTTTCCCTTCCCCTGTTTTCATTTCCGCAATATTCCCGTCATGAAGAGCGACGCCCCCCATAAGCTGAACCTTAAACGGGAACATACCGGTTACGCGGCGGGAAGCTTCCCGTACGACCGCAAACGCTTCAACCAGAAGATCGTCCGGCGTCTCTCCTTTTTCAAGGCGCTCCTTAAATTCAATGGTTTTATGTTTCAATGCATCATCAGAAAGATTTTCATAATCTCCTCTGATCGCATCAATTTCATTCGCTTTTTTTTCGTATCTATTCAGCGTACGTTTTGTCGGATCAAACACTTTATTTAAAATTCCAAGCATCTATAACGCTCCTCTATCTTCACATGTCTTTTTCAGTGCATGTTTTAAATGATTTACTGGTCCATGTATACCTCTCATTATCATATCATACCTTCTGTTATTTCCAAAGAATTTGCAATTAATAATGAAGAAAAAAACCCTCCGCGAAAATCACGGAAGGCTGGTCTGCTTATTATTCGTTTGGTTCAATCAAGCCATATTTCCCATCATTTCTCCGGTATACTACGTTTGTCAGATTTGTTTCTGCATTCGTGAAAACAAAGAAACTATGGCCGAGCATGTTCATTTGTAAAATGGCTTCCTCGCTGTCCATCGGTTTTAAATTAAACCGTTTTTGACGGACAATTTCCGGGCTGTCCTCGTCTATTTCATCCTGAACCGCAACGTCTGTTTCAGACGCGCTGCCGTTCGTGAATAAATGTTTCGGTGATCCTTGCTCGCGGAATTTGCGATTCACCTTTGTTTTATGCTTTCTTATTTGACGTTCCAGCTTGTTCGTTGCGAGATCAATTGCATTGTACATATCCTCGTTATGCACCTCAGACCGAAGCGCCAGATCAGTCATTGGAATGGTAACCTCAACCTTAGATTCTTTATCATTATAGAACTTCAAGTTGACGTTTACATCGGCATTCACGCTGTGTTCAAAATAACGCTCCAGCTTGCCGATCTTCTTCTCAACATGATCCTTTAACGCGGGTGTAACCTCAATATTTTCTCCTCTGATGTTATAGTTCATCAAAGAACGCCTCCCTTTTATATAAGGATATGTATCTATTTCTCTTTTACCCTTTACAATTCCTGCTGAAACGTAAATCTTGTGTGAAGATTCAGTGAACTTTGTCGAATTATGGGCGATTTTCCCGAATAGCAGCTGATCTGAGGTATATGTATATGCGGTTTAAAAGAGAAAAAGAACTGTCCTCATATCATCTAATTCATAATAAAGGGCTCCATGCATTGATGGATGGTAAGCATCCATTTTCTATAATGTATAAGAAAATGTTCTTTTAAATAAGCACAAAATTCCCGAGATGGGAAGGTGAAAGAAACCAAGTGATCAAAATCAGCGAAAACCTCGTCAAAAGCTCGAATGCATATTTCGGCGCACTTCGTCTTCAATATGCGGAGAAGAAGAGAATGCGTTGAGTCCAAATAGAAAAAAGCTTGGATCAGATCATGATAAATCCGATCCCCTTCTGTTTTCGCCAAATTTTGGTCAGCCTCAATCAAATAACAAAGTCCCTCATCGATTGTAAAAAGAAGATGGTAATAGGCTGATAAAAGCGTATAATCTTCAATTCTGTTCAAGGCACTCACCTATTTACGCTTGTCATAATAACGTCCGTCAACCGTGATGTTGTTATACGGATTTAAATACGTTGTATGTACGGCACGCTTTTTTTTCAGCTTATGCAGCTCACTTTTTAAAGACAGCTTAATTCTTTGCATTTCCTGAACAATCTGCTGATCCCACGTTAATACAAGTTTGATCTGATTTTTCTCTTCATCTGAAAGAGGAAGCGATATCTCTTTGATTAAACCTTCTCGTTTCGAAAGAAAATCTTCGATTTCTTTAACGAGTTCGTCACTTTCAGACGTCCCTTGTATATGTGTCAGCATGTTCTTCGTTTCACTGTATAACAGCTCCGTTTTCCTCATACAATTCCGCCTGATCCGTGCCGGTCTTTGCGCTCGATTTGAATCGCCTGTTTCCACGCATCACGAAAATCAGTAATGTAACCCTCAATTTCAGCCAAAATATCCTTATCACTTTGTATATTCGCTTCTACCAATTTACGGTGAATATATTCATACATCGCTCCCATTGAACCGGAAAGCTCAATGTCACGGTTAAGAGTAATATTTAATTCCTGAATAATGTTTTGTGCTTTGATGAGATTTACATTTTTGCTTTCCATATCACCCAAATGAATAGCCTGATTTGCAAGTTTTATAAATTTCAAACAGCCATTATACAACATAAGCGTCAATTCACCTGGAGTTGCGGTATTAATAGAATTTTGCTGATAAGCTGTATAAGGATTTTGGATTGCCATTTTTTACCCTCCGAATTACATAGATTGTGAAAGAAATTGCGTTAAATAGGTTGATTGCTCATTCATTTTTTGAATCGCCGTCTCCATTGCAGTGAATTTTGTATAATAGCGGTTTTCGATATTTGCGAGACGGTCCTTCAAACTTGTGATATCGGTACTGACCGTATTAAGACTTTTGCCGATTGAGAAGTTACTGTTAGTCATCGTTGAATTTCCGGCTTTGTTTTCTATGCTTTTGACTGTATTTTTTAATGAGTCATTTAAACGGTTAATAATCCCTTTTTCACCATAACTGCTGCTGCTCGTACCGCCCGCAAACAAATTAACCACACTTTGAGGATCTTCTTCTATTTTTGCTTTCAGCTTTTCTTCATTTATCTCTAAGTGTCCTCGTTTTAAATAAGTACTTGAGGTAGCAATGCCAAATTCGGTTAATTGATAGGATTTACCATCTACAGTGACGTTTGAATAGAAGTCAGTCCTCATTTGGTTTGTTCCGCCGCTTAAAATACTGTCATTTCTTAAAAGGCCGCTTTTTGCTTTTTCTTCCCACAGCTCAACCTCTTTATCTGACATCGCCTCTTTTTGATCAGATGTTAAAGGAGTATAATCTCTGTATTTTGTCTGTTGCAGCTTTTCATTGATGCCGTCAATTAATTCATTATATTTAGTAACGAAATCCTTAATTTTATTATAAATACCGTCTACATCTGTAGAAACGGAAGTTGTAATGGGACCGGTTTTTTCCGTTGTGCCCTTTAGTGTGTAAGTTACACCGTTTACTGCAAAGGTATTAGAGGTTTTTTCCATTGTAAAACCATTGATTTTCACTTCTGCATTTTGCCCTTTTTGATCAGCAGTAAGTTTATTTTCAGCATCAAGTGTAAATCCGAGCTGATTGGACATAAAGCCCGCAGTCGTATCATCTGCTGCCTGAATACTGCCCCCTGCTCCGGTCGCTTTTGATGAGAAAGCAATCGTTTCAACATATTCAGAACCGTTATAAATTTTGTCTTTAAAAGCAGAAACCCCTAAATTTGATTTGTTAATCTTAGCAATCACCTTATCAATTGTGTCTGTACTGCTGATGCTGATATCTACAGTTTTTGCCTCAGTTTCACCTGGCGCGGTGACATTAAATGATAAACTGTAATCACCAGCCGTGTAACTTGTATAATTGGAAGATTTATATGTGGAAGAAGTCGCAAGTTTAGCTACTTCAACTGATGTTGATGTATTTTGAGCGCTGCTGGCCGCAGTAGCTGTCACAACTGCTTCATTTGAACTTGTAACTGTTTTACTATTATATACACTTGGATAAGTTAACGTATTTTGCGAAATATAATTTTGTAATTCACTTATTTTTGTATTGACTTCCCGATAGCTGTCACGCTGCCATTCAAGAAGCTGCTTTTTTTGTGTCAGTTTATCTAGCGGTACACGTTCCGTTTTCATTAAATTGCTGACGATTTCATCAACATCCATACCTGAAGCCAAACCTGTTATTCTTGTTACCATACCCAAACAACTCCTATCTTACATTGATTTATCAACTAGTAATCCTATAAACTCAGCCATAGCCGCATAAAAATCAAGCCATTGTTTTGGCGGGATTTCACGGATAACCGCTTCTGTTTTGCTGTCAACGACCTTCACGTAATATTCATCTAACTTTTCATGAAGCTCGAACTTAAGATGAACTTGGGACGGCTCCAAAAGCTTGTTGGCTTTCTGTATCGTTTGTTCAACTTGTGAAGACACCCCTTGCTCCGAAGCTGCTCCGTTTATTACCGCCTCTTCATCTCGACCACTTACCATGCGAGTATGATAAGCATCCCAGATAGATTCAAATGATGTAAAACGTTCAATATTCAATTTTAACCATCCCCCATTTGATGATCTACCGTTTATATCGACTAAGTTCAGTTAAATTACATGTTTTTTTGGAAAAAAACTCATGTTGATTTATAGTAAAATGAAGAGTAAAAGAGTAAATAGTTCAACTCATTTTATGAAAAATTTCATTTTAACATAAGGATCGGTTTCAGTATAAAAATCATTTTAAATTGAAGACGCTGACGAAGAAGATTAATGAAAGGAGATATTTATTTCTACAAAGAAAAAGACCTTAGCAAAGCTAAGGTCTTTTTGAACGTGCTGTTATTGTAACAATTGAAGAACTGATTGCGGCTGTTGGTTCGCTTGAGCAAGCATAGCTTGAGAAGCTTGAGAAAGAATGTTGTTCTTAGTGAACTCGCTCATTTCTTTAGCCATGTCTACGTCACGGATACGAGACTCAGCAGCTGTTAAGTTTTCAGAAGAAGCACCAAGGTTATTGATTGTGTGCTCTAGACGGTTTTGAACCGCACCAAGTTTTGAACGTTGAGTTGAAACTTGTTTAGTAGCTGCGTCAATAGCAGAAAGTTGGTTCTCAAAAGAGAATTTTGCTTTGTCTTCGTCTGATAGATCTTTTCCATCTGCTGCTTTTCCAGTTAGTTTTGTAACGTCTAAGTCAGCAATTTTAAATCCTTCTACTGCGTTCCCAGCATCGTCTTTTGTATCTGCTGTCCCAAGAGATTTAACAGACATGTCCTCGATGTTTACTGTAAGAGTTTGTTGGTCGTTTGCGCCAATTTGGAATTGAAGCTGATTTCCGCTTGCAGAACTGAAATCACCATTAAGTAGGTTCTTGCCGTTAAATTGAGTACGGTCAGAGATACCTTTACTTGCTCCGTCAACGCCACCGATTTCTTCTAGTAAAGAACCGATCTCATCTTGAATTGCTCCAAGATCAGTAGTATCTTGAGTACCTGTGTTGTTAGCTTGAACAGCTAGTTCACGCACACGTTGAAGGATAGAGTGAGTTTCAGTTAATGCACCCTCTGCTGTTTGGATAAGAGAGATTCCGTCTTGAGAGTTTTTAGAAGCCATGTCCAGACCTCTGATTTGTCCTCTCATTTTTTCAGAAATCGCAAGACCAGCAGCGTCATCTCCTGCACGGTTAATGCGAAGACCTGAAGAAAGTTTCTCCATGTTCTTCTGTGAAGCGTTGCTGTTAGCTGAAAGCTGGCGGTACGTGTTTAATGCCGCAATATTGTGATTAATTCTCATTTTGTTGTTCCTCCCTGAATATGTTTTATAGCACGTCCTTGTGCTTATATTATGTAACGGCTGAAGCCCAATGTTCTTCCTGCCGGTTACATATTTAATATCGGACTGTGCTTAAATTTATTAATACAAAAAAGAAAAAAATCCTCACTTTTTTTGTGAGGATAGCGCAGATAATAGATTGTTGGAAAAAGAAGCTGCCCGATTATTTTCTTCTTGAATCGTTAAATAGATTTCTTTTCTGTGAATATCAATATGCTTTGGAGCATCGATGCCCAATTTCACCTGATCTCCTTCAACAGCAATAATTTTCACTTCAATATCATCGCCGATTTGAATCGCTTCATTGAATTTCCGTGATAAAACTAACATGATTCTCCTCCGATCGGATGCTTTGTCGTATATGAGGAGTTGTGTAATACTACTTGCTTTGCCAGCATATTTTTACGATTCACAATAATTGGAGCTAGCAAATTCGCTGTTGATTTCTCAAAAGGCTCTTCCATTGTTAATATTGTCATGACTTCAACATCTTCAATATTTTCAATCTCCAAAAGCTCTGCTGCGGATTCACTAAGATCAAATTCGTAACCTTTAAAAAAGACGAACGGACTTACGACAATAAACGCAAGGTTCTCTGTTACGACTGACTGCAAGACAACGAACGGAGAGTCTTCTGAAAGCGGCAAAATGACAAACTGTTTTTCTTCTGAAAATCCAGGGAGCCCGCTTTCAAAAACAATCATTTGTTCTTCTTTAACGTTCGTTTGGCCATGGTATTTTGTTTTAATGAACATTGTTCACGATCCTTTTCATTTTTACTTTTCAACCTTACGCTTTTTTAGGATATACTACATCTATTTTTAAATCAGGATATTGCAGCATGTCAACCTTAACGTTTCCGGGCGTATAATCAATGATTGGTTTACGCGGCGCTGCCTGAATAACCGGTTTATGCGGCGTTACGTTTATATGAAGCTCCGATGGGGTGTAATCGACTTTTACTCTTGAAAGAGATGGAGTGAAATTTTTACCCAATTCAATAGGATGATGGGCAGCGTTTCGTTTCGCCTGGGACGCAATCGGGTTTCCTCCATTTTCAATCCTCATGAGCTCGTCTCCTTCATCTGCAGCTCTTGCTATTCCATCAAGTACATCTTGACGGCCTTTTTGTGCAGCTTCTTCTATCCTTTTAAATATATGTTTCCTGTCTAAGTCTTCCCAAGCTTTTGTTTGATCTATCGTAAGTTTTGAAGGTGTTACTGACATATCCAGTTCAGCCTCGGGCTGTTCGATTTTTAAATCCGCTTCAGGCTGCTCCATTTTTACGCTTGCCGGAATTGTTGTCAAACTAATTTTGGCAGGAATACTTTGCATGGCTAACATCGGTATCTCCATCATAATGCCTCCTAAATTGTAAAAAAAGCGGACTCATTAAGAGCCGCTTACTTTAAAAAGTCAATCAATGTAGGCTGAACGATTTTCGCATTTACAGCCAGTGCTGCTCTGTGAACACTTGCCTGAGCAATAAAATCGGTTATCACTTTTTCAAGTTCTACGTCTTCATTATCAGATAATACTTTTGTAGCCGTCTCTTCCTGTGTCTCTAAGCGTGTATTGATTAATTCTAATCGGTTATATCGCGCACCAATATCAGAACGTTCGGCACTCATGCCGTCAGTAAACTGATCAATGTCTGATAAAGTTGATTTCAGATCGTCTACCGATCCTGAATTTAATGCATTTTCAAGCGAATCAAGCATTTCAAATACATTTTGACCGCTTGCTGATGTACCTCCGAAGGCCGATTTCGGATCTGAGTTCACCTTTAAAGTCATATTAGTTGAAATATTGACATTGACATCATCTGCGTCAGATATGGTATAGGTTCCATCACCATTATCCACTACCGGAGGGCTATCTGAATTAGTCCCATTAAATATATAGCGTCCATTTACCTGTGTATTGGCTATATTAAGAAGCTGCTCTTTTAGTTGATTAACTTCAACGCCTATAGATTTTAATTCAGCCTCGCCATTTTGGCCATTTTTAGCTTTAACGACAAGATCCCTTACTTTTGACAATACGTCAATACCTTCAGTAATGTTCGTTTCTGTATTTTCAAGCCAAGTGAAGGCTTGTGAAGCATTGCTTTGGTATTGTTTAACCTGAGATAACTGCGTATTATATTTTAAACTTTTCATAGCAACAATCGGATCATCAGAAGCCTTAGAGATTTTTTTACCTGATGAAACTTGAGATTGAAGTTTATCAAGCTTAGCATAGCTTGAACCAATATAGCGCAAGGAGTTTTGCTGAATCATACCTTGTGTTACTCTCATTTACCCGTCACCTATCTTCCGCCGGCACCCATGCCGTTTATCACTTTATCAAGCATTTCATCTTGTAATGTAACCATTCGCGCGGCAGCATTGTATGCATGCTGAAATTGAATCATGTTGGTCATTTCTTCGTCTAATGAGACTGCACTCATTTGCTGGCGGTTTAAATCAGCAGCATTCAGCTGTGTTTCTGTGTTAGCCGCTAAACGGTTCGCCTCTTGTGTTTTGATGCCTAATTCGCCTATTAAACTTGCATAGTAATCTAAAACCGTGGTTTTCTTTCCGCTAATTGTTATATTACCGGTTAAAACACTTGCTAGTTTTGTGGCATTTGAATTATCGTTAGGTTCGCCGCTTAATGAAAAAGCAATGTTTTGGCCTTTTGAATTTTTAATGCTGTCAGTCACTTTAATCTTAGCGGCTGCTCCTTTTGCAGGATTAGCTTCCCCGCTGCTAAAGTCAAAGAAATCGCCGCCTTGTTCACCGCTGGCGGTTAAGCCATTTCTGTGCACCTCATTAAAAGCTTTAGCAAATTCAAGCGCCATGTTATCAAGATCAGAAAGCATTTCTGGATAAATGCCTTTTTCTTCTCCAGCTGCAGTCACATACCCGTATGATTGGATAAAACCTAACAAAGAGCCGTTGCTGCTGAATGAATCTGCCTGTATCTCGGAATCCCCGATAGACACACTTTTTGCCAGACCGGTTTCTTCATCATAATTCACTTTTAACTCTGTAGCCTTGTAATCTTTCCCGTCCAAAACAGTTCCAAGAGACTGTTTGTTCTTATCAAGGATTTCGATTGATACAGTACCTTCAGATGAGGCAAGTGCATTTCCACCTGATTTATTATAGCTGACCTTTATATCAACTAAAGATGACAATTTATCAAGAAGCACATCTCTTTGATCATACAAGCCGTTTGGAAGATTTCCCGATGGTTCGACCTGTGCAATCTGCTGATTTAAACTGTTTAATTGAGACAGCAGGGAGTTAACATCTAAGACACTGCTATCAAGTTCAGTTTTTAAATTTGACTGAACATTTGTAAGTGACTCAGAAATATGATTAAATGCACCAGCAACATCCTGTCCTTTTTGAGAAACAACAGAACGTGCGCTGTCTTCATTTGAATTGTTTGTTAATTCCTGTAATGACTTCCAAAAAGAATTAAGCACACTGCTTAAACCGCTGTCATCGGTTTCATTCATTACACCTTCCATTTGCCCGAGAGCGTTAGCCCTAGTATCATAATATCCCGAGTTGTTATTCTGTAACCGATATTGATAGTCAAGAAAGCTGTCTCTTATCCTTTCAACTGACTTCGCTTCTACACCGGTTCCCATTTGGCCCGCTACTTTTTCCGCGTTTTTTGAAACAGCAGGAAACGAGCTTGTTGCCTCTAATGAGACCCTTTGTCTTGTGTAGCCATCTGTATTTGCGTTGGCAACATTATTAGCTGTGGTGCTTAAAGCAGCCTGCTGAGCACTTAGCGCCCGCCTTGCTGTTTCAAGGCCCATAAAGGTCGATGACATGTTCAAATCCTCCGTTCTAAGCTTGTGAATCAAATAATTTTAATCGGCTTCCCGCCGGATGGTTTGCTTGAACTGATTGTCCGTAATTAATGTTATTCTCCTGAGGAACAAGCATATCAAACGTAAGGGAGATAAATTGCAATGCCTGTTTCGTAAGCTGTTTATTCAGCTCATTTATTTCCTTTAAGCCGTTAAGCTGTTCAGAAAGCGATTGAAATAACTGTTCAAGCTCGGTTTTTTCCTTACCGGAAGCCTTTTTTATGCATGCTGTAACTGTATTGTTTTTACCAAAACCCAGAAATTCAGAAGTTGCTTTCATCCGTTCTTCTTCTACTTGTCCAATTGCTTGAATATATTTTTGCTCTTTTGTCAAAATGTTAGAAAGCTCTTTTGTTTTGCCGGCCTTTAGCGCTTCGGTTTTTACTTCAGAAAGCGTGAGCAAATGTTCATGCAGAACGCAAAGTCGCTTTAATTGTTCAATAATTGGCTTTGCTGACATCGGCTTTCTCCTTTTTTATTGCTTTTTATAAAAATTCACCATGTTTTCCGCAATGCTGTTTCCGTCCACTTTATAGGACCCGTTTTCAATCTCGGCTTTTAGCTGTGCAATTTTTTCCTGACGAGACTTAATGTCTGATGCATTTTGGAGTTCTTTTGCCTGTGAAGAAATTTCAACTTTATCTTTAGGCTGTGCAGATGTTTTTTGCACGGCTTGTTTATCGTAATTTTTTTGATATGGATTAACGGATTGTGTTCCAAATTGATTGATTTTCATAGGATTCCTCTCGCTTTCCGTTGCAGTCTTTAAACAATCTAACCCTTTTATCGACTGCGTTTTCAGTTAGTTTAGGGAATCAGCTGTTTTTGGTATTATAGGCATAGTATGTGTCTTTAGAACCATTTCCACCCTTTGATTTCGAAGCGATCTCTTGGTTCAAACGGTCCATTTGCCCCTCAATATCTGACTGGCAAGCCTTGCAGAATTTGCCTTCCCGTATTGATGTACCGCACCTTTCACAAGGATATGCCAAATTCGGAAGATGAGTGATTTGAATTCTTTTTTGTCTGATGAATTTTAAAATCAGCTCTTCTTCCACACCTGTTTCCTCGGTAATGCGGTTAAGTGTGGATTGCCGGTTTTCTTGTTTTCTTAAAAATTTATATACAGTTTCAAATGCTTTTTCTTCTTCCTTAATACACGCCTGACATACAGTTTGCAGCTTTGTTTTTAAAAATAAAGCATTGCACTTTGGACAATTCGCCAGTTCACCCATCGTTTTAACTCCTATTCTTTAATATGCCTGTTATATTTCTAAAAATTATATCGGCACAAATACAGAATGATTTAGCTTCTGATTAAAGTAAAAGAGGACACAGAGCCTGCTTTTCCTTTTTCCAATAAACAGCGGGCTGCATGGTGTAAGGTAGCGCCAGTGGTATAAAGATCATCGATTAATATGACATCCATATCTCCAACGGAATTGATTTCAGTATCAAAAACACGTTTGAAAAGGAGCCGTTCCGCTTTGTTTTTCTTGGATTGTTTTTCATTATCCAGACGGGTTAGGGAATGAATGATGGGCCGGTCTAAACATTTCGCCAGAAGCTCTGACTGGTTAAACCCGCGCTCTGCTTTCCGTTCCTCACTCAGCGGGATTGGAATGAGCACATAGCTTTTTTCAGGATAGACAGTTGAAAATTCCGATACAAAATCAGTCTTAAAAACATGCAAAAGCTTTGCGTCTCCTCTGAATTTAAAACGGGCCAGCGATTCTTTCATCATCTCATTATATAAATAAACAGAACGGTTTCGGCTTAAAAGGAAGCCTCTATCAATCCTTGATTCCCATTCGGTGCAATCGGGGCATTTTTCATTTGTGTTTTGAGGTCTGCCGCATGAAGGGCAAACCGTTCCTGCGATCCTTTGTAATTGTTTTTTGCACGGATGACAGACCTTTTCGTCCGGCTCTAATAAAAATAAAGATCTCCACGTAAGAGATTGAGAAAACTGCGAATCACACAATAAGCAGTTCAGCTTTTTTGCTCCTCTCTTTTTTTCGTCACACAATTATCGCCTGGGCCGGCTGACACGATAGCAGCCGATTCAGCCAATATAACAAGCATCGCCGTATTTTTCTGTTTATCAACAAGTTCGGCTTTGTTATACGCAATCTTTTTTTTATCTGTAACATAGCTTGGTTTCACTTGGTTTAAAGAAAGTGCCAGTACATCATTCTTGCATATTGGGCATGTGCATTTCATATGAAGCTGATCAATATAACGGTCAAGAAGCTCTTTCATCACGATTTCTTTTGAATTGACAAGCATTTTTACAGCTCCTCGTTGAATGTTTGAGTATACTGTAACATATTTTTACAAATTAACTAGTCTATTAATTCGTTTTTTCTTGCCAATTTATTCATTTCGTTTATATGATTTCTGGCATCTATCATACTCTTTGTTTTTCCAAAGTGAAAATATATGACGTCACCCTGAGCATGTTTTTTATGCCGCCCTGTCCTCCCGGCGATTTGGACGAGTGCGCTCTCAGTAAATATAGGCGATTCAGCTCCCAATACGCCAGTCTGCACCATTGGAATAGTAACTCCTCTTTCTAATATGGTCGTTGTGATTAATACATCAAGCCGGCCGTCCCTGAATTGCTGCACTTTCTCTTTACGGTTCTTATCTTCCGCATGCACACCCGCTGTCCGATATCTCATGCCGGCGAAACAGGCAGTAACTTTCTCTAAAACGGAAACAGACGGCACAAATAAAAAAACAGGTCTGCCTACTTTCACATGCTGTTCTACCCATATTTTCACCTGTTTCGGAATTTTGCTTCCGGCTAATTTTTTTTGCCAGTTTCCGCACCAGCAAAAACGTGGTTCAGGCAATGGTTTCCGGTGATGTCTTGCGGGTATGCGAACCGAGTTTAACTTCCCTATATGCGCTTTCTTTTTTAATTCTTTGGAAGGTGTTGCACTTAAATAAATGAGGGTGCTGTTTTTCTTTCTTGCTTTTTGAACAGCAAACTGGAGAGTTTGATCAGCAGAATAAGGAAAAGCATCAACTTCGTCTATGATGATGACGTCAAATGCTTCTTTGTAACGTAATAGCTGATGTGTCGTTGAAATCATCAGCGGGGACAGGCTCCCTTTATCTTCACTCCCTCCGTAAAGGGCTGAGACCTTTGTGGTCTGAAAGGCGGTTTTCAGCCTTGGAGTAAGCTCTAGTACGACATCGGTGCGCGGTGTTGCAATACATACGCGAAATCCCTGATTTAACGCAAACTCAATGCCCGGGAATAATATTTCGGTTTTACCTGCGCCGCAAACAGCCCAAATAAGAAGCTCTTCCCTTTTAGTTATCGCGTCAATTAAAATATCCGCCGCTTTTTGCTGTCCAAGAGAGAGTTTACCTTCCCAAGTAAGCTTTATAGGCTGCCAGCTTGCTTCCACCTCCTTTATCCATGAATATAAGAAAATGTTCTCGCTTACTCTTCCCATCATGACACACGAACGGCAATACATTTGATTTTTTTCATCTGAGCATGACCAGTAGGAGGAAAAATACCGCTTATCATTTTGGCCGCACCTGTTACACAAATAACCCTTTTTATTTTTGATGATTGATTTTTCAGCGGAAATAAAACCATGCTCAATATGCCAGTTGATAAGTTCCTCAGAGAATGGGATTTCAGTTCTAAGCAAGTGGCGGTGATGAAGGAACTGCTGCAGATCAGCAGAGAATAAAGGTTTCTTTTCCAACTCAGTCTGCATAACGCACTGCCTCCTTGGGAAAAAGTATGCCTGACCGAAAATTCTCTGTCCAATCTAAAAAAACAGAATATAAAAAAACCTCCGTCTCTAAAACGGAGATTTCTGATTACATAAAACACCAGCCGATACCGATCGCGCCTTCGCCCAGATGCGTGCCGATAACCGCGCCAAAGTAACTCTTATAAAAATCGACGTGCGGATACTTTGCAGAAAGCTCTTTAATGATTTCATCAGCTTCTTCTTCCCTGTTGGCATGGATTACGGCCGCCTTCATCGGCAATCCTTTGCTTGCGTCTTCTTCCAAAAGCTCATATATCCGCAAAATCGCTTTTTTACGTGTTCGGATCTTTTCAAAAGGAACAATTAGCTTATTGTCAAAATGCAAAATAGGCTTTACCTTTAGAAGGCCCCCAATAAAAGCCTGTGCGCTGCTTAAACGCCCGCCTCGCTGAAGATGGGCTAAATCATCGACCATAAAATACGCCCGCTGTGTTTTTTTCATTTCATCCAGCTCTTTTATAATGTCTTCAGGAGCGTATCCGCTTTTAATCAACTGCGCTGCTTTAATTGCAAAAAAGCCTTGGACAAGACAGCTTATCTCAGAGTCAAACGGATAAACTTCAATATTATCCACCATTGCATTAGCAGAGGCCGCACTGTTGTATGTGCCGCTTATCCCGCTTGAAAGATGAATGCTAATAACGGCATCGTACGTTTTTCCAAGCTCTTCATACAAAGCAAGCAGCTCACCAAAGGCCGGCTGTGATGTTGTGGGAAGCTCATCATGTTTTTTTACTTCCTTGTAAAAGCTTCGCCAATCGATTTCTGTTTCCTCACGATAGGATTCGTTTCCGAATACAACATTAAGAGGAATCATATGTATATAATTCTGCTCTCTTATTTCTTTAGGAATATACGAGGTACTGTCTGTTACCACAGCAATCTTCATGTCTTTGTTACCTGCCTTATAGGTTACTTAATCTTTTTCATATATAAGAATACAAATATTTTTCATTATAAAAAAGACCTGCCATAAAAGGCAAGTCTCGCTTATCCTATCTCATTTCTACCCAGCCATTTTTAATCGCGACCACAACTGCTTGCGTCCGATCGTTTACGTTCATTTTTTGCAAAATATTGCTGACATGATTTTTGACTGTTTTTTCACTGATAAATAGTGATTCGCCTATACCGCGGTTGCTTTTACCGTCTGCAAGCATTTGCAGCACTTCACATTCCCGCCTGGTTAGAATATGTAATGGTCTCCGAATTTCCGGATAAACCTCATGCTGAGGATGGGCAGAAACTCCGCTTGTTGCAAGACGTCGAAACTCGTTTACAAGATTGTGAGTGACCTTCGGATGGAGATATGAACCGCCTTCCGCCACCACTTTAACTGCTTCGATTAAAGTATCAGCGTCCATTTCTTTCAGCAGATAACCTCTTGCGCCTGTTTTTAAGGCATGTGTCACATAATTTTCATCATCATGAATAGACAAGATAATTACTTTTGATTCTGGATACAGCTCTACAAGCTGCTTAGTAGCTTCCACACCATTTACATTCGGCATATTAATATCCATAATGACTACGTCAGGATGATAGTGCTCAACAATACGAGCTGCCTCATCTCCATCGTCACCTTCTGCTACCACTTCAAAGGTAGGTTCAAAATCTAATATTCGCTTAACACCTTCACGAAATAATTGATGGTCGTCGATAATAACAATATTTACTTTAGTCACAAGCCACGCCTCCTTATGTTATTGTTCTATATAGTCTGCTATTCGGTCAATATGCCTTTTGGCTCTATTTTACAAATTATAGAGTAAGAGATAACGGAACCTTTATCATGATGAATGTCCCAAGACCTATTTTAGAGTCTATCGTAATAGTCCCCTCAAGCAAATCTACTCTCTCTTTCATCCCAAGCAAACCAAATGATTTATTCTTTTTCTGTTTAGTATCCTTCACATCAAAGCCTTTTCCGTTATCCTTTATCATTAAGATAACAAAATCTTTTGTGACCTCAACTTTGACTGTTATTTCTTCTGATTCTGAATGCTTTAACGCGTTAGTCACTGCTTCCTGTGCGAGCCTGAAGAGCGCGACTTCAAACTGTGGCGCAATTCGCTTGTCTTCCGTATCACCGATGCACTGAAAATGTATTTTGACCTTTCCGTTGTACTCCTCGGTTGTATAAAGATATTTTCTCAGCGTGGGGATCAGACCCAAATCATCTAGAGCCATCGGTCTTAAATCATATATAATCCTTCTGACTTCGTAAAGGGCATTTCGCACATTTTGCCGCAGATTTTTAATTTCCTGAAAACCGTCTTCAGTCCCCCGGTCGCGAAAGATTCGTTCGATTAATTCAGATCTCATCATCACATTTGCCAGCATCTGCGCGGGACCGTCATGAATTTCTCTGGAAACTCTTTTTCTTTCTTCTTCTTGGGCTTCAATAATCCTCAATCCAAAATCCTGTTTCGCCTGAGCGTCTGCAAGAAGCAACCCGACTTGCCGCAAATCTTGATTCAGATAGTTTAACACCACAGTAATTTGGCTGACTAACGATTCTGACCGTTCAATAATTTCCTGAAGGCCTAACAGCCTGCGTTCTAAATCATCCCTGCGCTCCCGCAGCTGCTTTTCACGCTGCTGAATCATTGTCAGTTCGACTTGAAGTTTATGTGCTTTTTCATAGGCATTGCGGATTTCCTCTTCACTGAATCTATGAAAATTGCGGCTGACCTCTGATAAACGGTTTCTGGCATGGCGGGTATGCACTTCTAGCTTATCACCAAGGTCAATCACTTCATATACCTGCTGTTTGATTTGTTTCAATTCTTCAACCAGCTGCTCATACTGCTGGCGGGACTGTTCCCCGATCTGAAAAACCTCGTCCTTGCTCCCGTCAACGGTCTTTAGCATCTTCATTAGAATAGAGTCCAGCACTTTGGAATCCATCTTTGTTTTATTCATAGATCTCCCTCCGTAACGGTGATGTCATATATTTTTATTATAAATGTAATTGATCTGCAATTTGTGTCGAATTATAATGAAAGAATGCGTATATTCTAGAAAAAAACATTTTTATATATTTTCTTATTCTAATAATAACAAAATACGCACAAAAATTCTAAAGCCTGTTCGAATTTGTAAAAGCAGGTATTTATGCCTGTCAGGAGGGTCAGCAAGCATGCTGCACAGCTATTTAACTGTGAAAGAAGCAGGTGAACACGAAATTGTGATTGAAAAATCACGGTTTATCTGCCATTTAAGCCGTGTTTCTTCTGAAAAAGAGGCACAGGAATTTATTCAGGATATAAAGAAACAGCACTGGAATGCCACCCATAACTGTTCTGCTTATATGATTGGCGAAACCGATCATATCCAAAAAGCGAATGACGACGGAGAGCCAAGCGGCACAGCCGGCGTGCCTATGCTTGAGGTATTGAAAAAACGCGGACTCAAGGATACTTGCGCTGTTGTAACACGGTACTTCGGAGGAATTAAGCTTGGTGCGGGCGGACTGATTCGCGCTTATGGAAAGTCAGTGTCTGAGGGTTTAAATCATATAGGAGTCGTTGAGCGGAAGCTGATGAGGATCATGCATACTTCTGTCGATTACACATGGCTCGGAAAAGTAGAAAATGAATTAAGAGAATCGCCTTATCAGCTAAAAGAAATCCATTATGCGGAACACGTCGAATTTGAGACATACGTAGAAGAGAAAGAGAAACAAGCCTTCTCTGAATGGATTACGGATTTAACAAATGGAAAAGGTGATAATACAGAAGGAGATTTGACGTATCTTGAAAAAGTCGTCAACCATCTAAAGGAGACAGAATAATGGCTGAACGTGTAAGAGTACGGGTACGTAAAAAGAAGAGTAAACGAAAGATAATTTTCAAGAGAATCTTAGTGCTGTTTGTCCTTGCCTTATTAGTTGTTGTCGGGCTGGGCGGATATAAATTATACAAAACCATCAGTGCCGCGGATGATTCGTACGACGCACTCTCACGGGGAGATAAATCAGATCTTCGGAGCGAAGTGGTTGATATGAAGAAAAAACCATTTTCCATCTTATTTATGGGAATTGAAGATTATTCGACAAAAGGCGAAAAAGGCAGATCCGATTCTCTTATCGTCGTCACTCTCGACCCAAAAAAGAAAACGATGAAAATGCTGAGTATTCCTCGTGATACACGGGTTCAGCTGCACGGTGATACAACAGGAAATAAAACGAAGATAAATGCAGCATACAGTAAAGGCGGAAAAGAAGAAACTGTTGAGACTGTTGAAGACTTCTTACAAATACCGATTGATAAATATGTAACAGTAGATTTTGACGGTTTTAAAGACGTAATTAATGAGGTTGGGGGAATTGATGTAGATGTTCCTTTCGATTTCAATGAAAAAAGTGACGTTGATAAGTCTAAAAAGATCTATTTTACTAAAGGCAAAATGCATTTAGACGGTGAGGAAGCACTTGCTTATGCACGTATGAGAAAACAAGATAAGCGCGGAGACTTTGGACGTAATGACAGACAAAAGCAGATCTTGAATGCCATCATCGATCAAATGTCTAAAGCAAGCAACATTGCAAAGATTGATAAAATTGCACAAACAGCGAGCAAAAACGTTGAAACAAATATTCGAATCACTGAAGGTTTAGCATTGCAGCAAATTTACAGCGGATTTTCCAGCAAAAACACAGAAACATTAAAAATCACAGGGTCTGATCTCTATTTAGGGGGCACGACCAGCACCAAAGGAACGTATTACTTTGAACCGGATGCTACCAACCTTGCCAATCTTCAGAAGGAGCTTCAAGATTATTTAGACTATACGCCGGAAAGCAGCAGTTCAACTGCTGACGGCACCGGCACTGATGATTCGGCCAGCTCGACATCCGGGAGTACAGGCACCGATAACTCCAGCGGCTCGACGTCCGGAAGCACAGGCAATTCCAGCGGCTCGACGTCCGGAACGACCGGTACTGATGATTCTACAAGCAGTTCAAGCCCAGACAGCTACAGCAATAGCAGCTCCGGCAGTTCAAGTTCCGATAGTACTACAAATTCAACAACTGGTTCTTCTTATTAAAATCATTCCCGGTCCTCTTTCGGATCGGGAATTTTTAAATCATTTACCTTTACACATTAAAAAGCTCCGGCCTTTAGAGCCGGAGCTTTTTAATTTCTTTTGACAAGCCTTTTATAGAACTTTGTAAACGGCTTAAATTGTTCATTCACCAACCCTGTTACCTCTGCAATGATCTGCATAAATACAATCAAGGTGAAAATGATCAACAGCGAGAGCCAGATGGTGGCGCTCGTCAGTAATATCGCGCTGATGCTGAAGATAAACCCGATTAGGTATATGATGATAACCGTCATTCGGTGGGACAGCCCAAAGGCCATCAGCCGGTGATGGATATGTGATTTATCTGGCGCCGATATTGGCTGTTTATTTAAGATTCGTCTTATGATGGCAAATGTCGTGTCAAAAATCGGAACGCCTAATATAATAATCGGAATAACAATACTGAATAAGGTTACACTTTTATACAGGCCTAGCAGTGATAAGATTGAAATGACATATCCTAAAAAGAGTGATCCGGTATCTCCCATGAAAATTTTAGCCGGATGAAAGTTATAGAACAAAAATCCTAGTGTACTCGCTATAACGACGAGTGAAAGTGACAGAATCAGGATTTTTCCGCCGGACAGCGCCATAACCGCAATGGTTGACAGTCCGATAACGGATAAACCAGCTGCCAATCCGTCTAGTCCGTCAATAAGGTTCATCGCATTTGTAATGCCGACGATCCAAAATACGGTGAGCGGATATGCCATCCATCCTAATTCGAAACGCTCAGCTAGAAACGGCACTGAGAAAAATTCCATCTTCAGTCCGGTGCTCACAATCATAATTGCTACTATTATTTGAATTAAAAATTTAATTTTTGCGCTTAGTTGGTACTTATCGTCAATAATGCCTAAAATGACAATCATAAACGCGCCGACGGTGATAGCCGTCATTCTCGTTTCATTGTATATGCCGGCTGCGGCAACGCCTGCAATGACACCTATAAAGATTGCCAATCCGCCCATACGGGGCATAATTTTATCATGTACTTTTCGATTGCTGGGCTGGTCAACTGCACCTATTTTGATCGCAAGTTTTTTTACGATAGGGGTTATGATTAAAACCGTTAGCAGAGAGACAAAAAACGCAACAACAATGCGAACCATGCGTTCGTCAAGCATAAAGAAGTCTCCTTTGGTATTGAATGAAGTCTTTATTAATTGAACCGTTCTTTCCATTATACATTCTTACTAGTTATTATAACAAGCTTCATCAAAAAGAAACATGGATAATCAAAAAATGCGCATCCCCAAAAAAAGGGTTACGCATTCCTTTGAATCCCGGTGTATTGCATAATTTGTTTAAATAAACAATTCCAGTCTTGCCGGCGGGCGATTTGCCGGCGCAGCTCTTTGTATGATGCATCCCGCTCCTTTTCCAGCACTTTCTCACAAGCCTGTATAAAACTTTCGGGATCGCTGTCCTCTAGGTATTCATAAATATGAGGCTGCTGCATTTTGGACGTAGACGGGAGATTACAGCCGACTACTGCCTTGCCGGCAGCTAAAAATTCATAAAGCTTAAGCGGAAAAACCGCTTGATTATATGGCGATTTCTTGTATGGCATAATACCGATATCAACAAGCTCCATATATTCCGGCACCTTGTCAGGGTCAGCAGGTCCCGTCCAAATCACATTCGGCCGCTTCAGCAGCTCTTGGAATGCCGGATCGCCGTTTGTTGCGTCCGGCCCGACAAATAAGAAAGTCCAATCCGGTTTTATGGCAGCCGTTTGCTCAATCAGCTTAAAATCAAGCTTTGGTTTAATTCCCCCTATAAAACCGAGAACCTCCCCATTTCTTCCTTTTAAAATGTCTTGATCAGGCTTTTCTTTTTGCGCGGAAAACAAATCATATTCCACGCCGTTTTCCACAGTGTGGACCTTATCACGGCGGCCTGAGAGCTTCTTATCTACTTCACGATGAAGGTAGTCAGATGAACATGTAATTGAATCAGCGCGCTGAATAATTCTCAATTCCGCTGTTTTAATGACCTTGCGTCTGAATTCCGAAAGTAAATTTGACCGGCCGCTGATAGGCGCGGCCCATAAGTCGCTGCAATCGTATATGACTTGATCCCACGAGTAAAGCTCTGACAGCAGCGGAAAACCAGGGAAGGTATACCATAAACAGCAGCGCTCTCCTTTACTTGAAGCAGAACGCAATTCTTCCAATAAAGGAGAAAGCTTGTGTTTATAAAACAAATCAGCATATCGGCCGAAGCGGAACATCTTTTTTTGGAGGAGATCTTTTACGGCAAATTGCCGGATGCCCCCTGCCAGATTTTTGAACGCCGGCTCTTGATTTTCCGGTGACGGACACACCCAAATGACTTCCTTTGTAGCGCTTTGGCCCGCTAAAAATTCAGCCAGTCTGTGCCGTCTGTATCTCAGATGATCCTGTCCCCATTCAGCCGTTGCGACGATGACATGAACTATAGATTTCGTTTCCACCTTCATCACCTTTTCTCTCTGTTACGATTACAGTCTTTTTTTCATGGCGTTTTTCGCGTACTGGACAAAACACCATGATGCCTTCATAAAGTGCAGCCGCTCGATTTCCCTGTAGACGAACCACGTTTTTTTGGCGGCTTTCCATTTGTTGCTCGAGATTGAATTATTGACAAGCCTGTATTCGGCCAGGCACTCATTCATTCCGTATGCGGTAAATCCTCTTTTCAGTAAAGAAAGCCATGTAGCCAAGTCTTGCCGCGTTCTGATGTTCGGCATTTGAATCTGTCCGGTTTGTTCCCTGTCAATCATCACCGTCAGACATCCGATAATGGTATTTTTTAAAGCATCATTATACGTCAGGCGTTCCGGCGCTTGAATATTTTTGTCAATCAGTGATCCGTCTTGCGTCATCAAGCCGTAGCCTGTAAACGAAAAGGCGCAAGAATGCTCAGACATAAAGTGAAGCTGCTTTTGCAGTTTTTCTTTCTTCCATCTGTCATCGCTGTCCAAAAACGCAACGTAACGCCCCTTTGCACGCTCTAATGCTTTGTTTCTCGCCACAGCGGCCCCGCTGTTTTCATCCAGATATATCACATGAATTCTTTCATCTTTCATTTCATATTGTTTTAGAATGTCCCGAGTTCCGTCTGTAGAGCAATCATCCGCAATGATCATTTCCCAATGCGGATGGCTTTGCTGCAATACAGATTGAATGGTGTCCTCAATATAATCACGCGCATTATAAGATGGCGTAATGACAGATACGAAAGGTTTCCAGTTGGTCATGATCACATCTCCATCGTATGATTTTAAAAGGACTCTCTGAAAAATTCAGGAATGACAATGAAAAAGAACGCAATGGTTACACCGATCAGCACACCTAGAACCGCTTTCTTTTTTGGGGACATTCCTTCACCTGATGCCTCATTTACTGTTTCAGAATCTACGATACTGGCAGCTTTTACATTAAGCTTTGTGTTTTTCAGCTCATATAAAAATCTTTCTTTATCCACCTTAGAATCTTCGCTTACATTCTCGCCATCAAGCGCGTCTATACTTTGGCTAATGACTGCTTCCCTTTTTGCAAACAGCGCTTGATCCTTTTTCAGAAAAGCAGAGGAAATGGCATCCAAAACGGATTCCGTCCGCTCCTTCTCCCGGTCGCTATAGCTGATTGTTATTAACGAGTCAGACTCCGCGTTGATGACGAGCTTTTCTTTTACCTCAGCAAGATATTCCTCTTTTTCCTCAGGAAGAGCCTCCTTTAAAAAAGAATCGCTTTTTAAAAGAAGCGGAATTTCTTCTGTGTTGTTATAAAGCGGATTGTCATAATTCCCCGAAGCTATTGTGATTTGCGCCGCGTAGCTGCTTTTCCCTTCCATTTGCGATGGCAATAGATAACCCAGCACCCCTAAAATAAGCGGCAGCGCAATGATCCAGATACTATTCTTTTTCAAACGCCGGGCTATTCTTATCAATATATCCTTCATATAAGTCTCCCTGCTTTTCTTAGTCTATGTCTAGCGGTATACGGGTTCAGACTGCTCATGCTTTGAACGCCTAATGACATTGACAGCTGCAATGACAAGCGCCAGAAATACCCAATGAAAAAATAGATTTGAAACGGAGCTTGGGCTGATGCTGGATACTAGGAAACTGACCAGAGCCGTAATAAGTCCTTCTATGACCAGTTTTGACCAATTATCCATTTTTCTTTCATACAATTTGTAAAGCGTCCAAATCAAATACAGATAAACGGTAAGATATCCGAGCATCATGATCAAACCGAAGTTCGCCATAATTTCCACAAGCCAGTTATGCACCTCTACCACCTGATCTGTATCGTACAGAGCGTAATGCTTTAAATAGTAGGAAACATTCCCCGCGCCTACTCCGAATCCGAATGTATCAAGAACGTAATGCCAGGCGTTTTTCAAAAGATTCGCCCTTGCGACATTGGAAGGCAGCGGCTCATCAAATGAATGAGCCGTTTGCGGAGCAAGAAACAACTTCCAAAAAACAGAGAAAATTCGATTTGCAAACAAAATGGCAAAAGCAGCACAACCAACCGCCGAGAGCCAAATCGCAGCTTTTTTAAGCACAGAAGGCAGCAAAATAAAGATATAGACAGCCGCACCTGCAAAAACGCCGAGCAAGCTTGCTCTAGAGCCAGTCAAAATGATTAAATACAGTGCGCATAAGGAAAGAAGAAGCCCGATCCCCTTGAGATATCCGTTCTTGATATTTTTGGCCATTGTGAGGTATAAAAAGAAGCTAATGGACAAAAACGTCGCAAAATCATTTTGATTAAAAAACACAGACGTGGGATAATGCTGCTTGTATTCCGGCCCGTTATAAAGCGTCGATGTCGGCAGATGGTGCAAGGTGATGTTGTTGTAAATTCCGATACCCATCAGAACTACCGTCATGACCAGCCAGATCGTATAAAAAATCAGGATGCGCTCCATCTTCTGCATATACATAACGATGAGATAAATCATAAATATCCCCATCGCCAATAACGCTAAATATTTAATCCCTTCCGTCACGGATTTAGCCCAAAGCAAGGAAATAAGCCCGTATATAAACCAAAAAGCAAAAAATAGCAAAATTCCTTTTACATTCAGCCTGTTCCATCTCTGGATATGGGTCCGATTCCGCAGCATTCCGGCAAAATGAAGACAGCCTGCCGCAATCAGCAGAATGCGGTAAAGAAATAAACTGAAAAAGCCTAGATGAATCGCAAAAAATGCATTATTTAAAAAAGTGCAGGCGATCAATAGATAGATAACAGCCATAAACAGCTGATCTCTTGTTGTAAAAGCCGTTGCAAGCGAAAGGCCGAACAGACCGATAACCAATACCGCCAGCGCTGCGGCAGTCTGGACAACCCCTAATTCCGCCCGGGCAGCTCCCAACAGTATAAAAACTCCCAATATGACAGCGGCCAGCAAGGCAAACATTTGCACCGCTGAACGTTTGATACTCACATGTGCAACCCCTTTCCTGACGTTTCAGGAACCGGCAGCCGAGCCACAGCAGCCGAAAAGCATTCAAGCTGAAACCTTTTATCTTTTTTATATATTTACGCTTCTAAATTCCTTCGCCATCTCCTCAATCGGACAGGCAGGGAAATAGTGATCAAGAGATTCAGAACCTTGAACCGATGGACGGCCGATTGAATGGTAGATGTAGCCGGCAGCCCGCATCTCTTCAAGTGAAAATAGATTTCTCCCGTCAATGATGATCGGCTGTTTTAAGAGCGTCTTGGCTTTGACCAGCTCCATCTCTTTCACCTCAGGCCAATCCGTTAAGATCAGACATGCATCTGTATCGCTGATCGCGTCATACAAATTTGTACTGTACTCGATCTGTTCTCCTAGAATAGATGACGCTTCCGGAATGGCAATTGGATCGTATGCTTTTACACAGGCGCCAAGCTGCTGAAGCAGCGGAATCACATCGAGTGCGGGAGCCGAACGAACATCATTTGTATGCGGCTTGAATGCCAAACCGAGAACGGAAATGGTTCTTCCTTTTAAATCCCCCATAACATTCAGCAGCTTATCTACTATGTGAACCCGCTGTTTTTCATTTGTTTCTATGACGGCTTCAATCAGCTTAAACGGATAGCCGGCTGATTTAGCAATTTGAAGCAATGCGGTTGTATCTTTCGGGAAGCATGAACCGCCGAAGCCAATGCCCGCTTTTAAAAACTTTCTTCCGATCCGGCTGTCGAGGCCGACGCCGTCCGATACTTTTGAAACGTCCGCTCCCACCCGTTCGCAGATGTTCGCAATGTCATTGATAAACGAAATCTTTGTGGCTAAAAATGCGTTTGCCGCGTATTTAATCATTTCCGCGCTTTCCAAGTTTGTTTTGACGATAGGAGTATGGAAGGG
This sequence comes from Bacillus atrophaeus, assembly GCF_001584335.1. Classification (GTDB taxonomy): domain Bacteria; phylum Bacillota; class Bacilli; order Bacillales; family Bacillaceae; genus Bacillus; species Bacillus atrophaeus. Next base: position 543,745 of record NZ_LSBB01000001.1, on the reverse strand, counting down.
CTGGTGCAGATCTTCAATGATGGACGCTGCTTTGTTGCTTGTTGCGCCAATGACCGCGCGCTCCATGTTCATCGTGTCGTGTATCGCCGAGCCCTCCCGAAGGAATTCAGGATTGGACACGACATCAAACGGGCACTTTCCCTTTGAGGCCTTTTGGATAATAGAATGAACAAGTTTCCCTGTCCCGACCGGCACCGTGCTTTTGTTTACGATTACTTTATAGCTGTTGAGGTGTTCCCCGATCGTTTTGGCTGCGGCTTTCACATACGTTAAGTCAGCCTCGCCGGTTTTAGACATAGGCGTTCCCACAGCGATATAAATAATGTCGGCCTCTTTTACAGCGGACGGTATTTCATTTGTGAAAGACAGGCGCTGTTCTTGGACGTTCTTTTCGACTAAATCAGCAAGACCCGGCTCATATATCGGGATTACTCCGTTCTTCAGGCTTCTGATTTTTGACTCGTCAATATCACAGCAGACAACCTTATTTCCAATTTCAGCAAAACATGTTCCCGACACAAGGCCTACATACCCGGTTCCAATCACAGCGATCTTTTTCACTACCAATCATTCCTCTCTTTTGCGAAATGAACTTTTCTTACTCTTTAGCTTGGACGTTGTCGCTCGGCTTTAAACTGTTCCTCCTGAGCTTGAATGACTGCCTGGTAACGGTCACGCAAGGCCATTGCATTCTTACTCGCGTCATATTCAGTGCGGATGGTTTGATATAAGTCAGCTGAGACATCCGGCTTCCAACCATCTTGATCTGCATAAGAGACAATCGCATTCGTTAAAGCAAGTGATGATTTCGGTTCAATCAGTAAATGCCTGTGATCTCCGAATAAGGCCCCTGCTCCGCCTACATCCGTGCAGATGACCGGAACTTGAAGCGAGAGCGCTTCGATGACAACAGTAGGCATTCCCTCACTGTAGGAAGGAAGCACAAACATATCAGCCGCAAGAAGATATTCCTTTACCTTTTGATTCGGCACTTGGCCTGTTAGGATGATTTTGTCCTTGTGCTCAAGCATTGGTTTGGCCGGCCCGTCACCGACAAAAACGGCGGTAAATCGCTCATCCAGTGAATCAGTTGCTTCCGCCAATTCGAATATGCCCTTCTCTTTGACAAGCCTGCCGATATAGACAAGTAACATTCGATCCTGCGGCAGCCCCAGCTTTTTTCTGATTTCATGCTTTGGCATTTCGTTTTCTTGGAACCTGCCGAGTTGTATGCCGATTGGCAGGACGGTGCTGTTTACCCCTGTCAGCTTTCTTGTCTGCTCTTGCAGCTTGGGGCTGACGGCAAGAACATCTGCCGCAGATTGCACCGCAGTCCGGAAAGCTTTGTACGCTCCCTTGCTGTAATGCGGGTAGATATTGACATCACTGCCATGCAAGGTCAGCATATAGGGAATTCCCAGCGCCTGTGAGACAATAGCCGCTGTTCCGCCTGATGGCATCGCAAAGTGCGCGTGTATCAGTTCGGCATTTAAGCGGTTTTTTCTGATGGTGCGCAAGACGGAAGCTGCAATTCTTCTGTGCGGCTGCGCCCATTTTAACTGGCCCGGCAGCGCTTGATACAACGGCCGATATACCGGAATCCCTTTTCGTATTTCATATTCCGGTCTTGCATCCTTTTTACGGTATGCTTTTTTCAGCATACGCACCGGTGCCGGGTGAAAAGGCCTTGGACATATGACGGTAATGTCAATCCCAAGCTTATAAAGCTCTTGTGCCTGAGTTTCATGAAAAACACCCTCACCCGGTTTTTGTGCGCTCGGATAAACGCTTGTAATCCATAATATTTTCATGACAAACGCCCTTTTCGTAATTTGCTTTTCATTTGCGGATACGCTTTTATTAAAAGAAACAGATAGCACATGGCGCCTGCACCGACAGAAATCGCCAGCCGCAGCTCAGCATTCAGGCTGAAGCGCCCTCCCCCGTAGCTTGCGCCAAATGCGATGGCCGCCATTGCAGCCGTAATGAGGAGAGGCTTAGACACGGCTTGAAAATAGGCAGCCAGCTGTAATTTGATGACATATGACAAAAGCCAGCGGCCGATCATAAAATTCAAGACGCTGATAAATGCATAGACCCAAGCCACCGTCAGCAGATTACCTGTCTGCACCGCCGCATACAGCGAAACTCCGTACAGCAGCATAACCCCGAAGTCCCAATAAAACGCCAAATCCGCTCTTCCTTTCGCAAGAAGCACAGACCCATTCGGATTCATCAGCACGCGCAGGACGCCAACAATGGCAAGGACATTCAGAACGGGAACCGCGACAAGCCATTTGTCTCCGAAAACTGTTGCAATAAATGCGTCTGATACGGACACAAGGCCGATAAGCAGCGGAAATGAAACAAGTGCCAGCATCTTTGTCATATTGAGAAAGCCTTCTCTGATCACACTGTTTTCATGTTTGTTTTTTGCAAACACAGGAAAAGCCACTCTCGTTATAATCGGGTTAATTTTTAACACAGGCATTGTCACGATTTGATAAGCTAGGTTATAAATTCCCAGCGCCTCCGCTCCGATAAAACGTCCGATTAAAATCATGTCAATATTGGAACCCAAACGGTTCACAAGCCTTGATGAAAGCTGAAATGCCCCAAAGGAAAAGAACTCTCCCATTCCTCGCAGATCAAAAACAAAGGAAGGACGCCACTTTTTTCGATAGACAGCCCAGAATAAGATTCCTTTGCAAGACTGCAAAATGACTTGTGAAATGACATAGGCGAGTATCGCATCCATCATAAAGACTGATATCGCTAAATAACCAAAAGCCGCCACATTTGAAACAATCTCTATTTTGCTTAACGTATTAAATTGCAGATGTTTTTGAAGCATATACTGATATTGCTGTCCGACCGGAGCAATCACAAACATAATCGCCAAAATTCTAATCAGGAAAGTGAGTTCCTCCCGCTGATAAAATCCCGCAATCACGGGGCTGCATAAGTAAAGAATCACAAACAGCAAAAGGCCGGTCATGATATTGAGCCAATACAAGGTGGACATCTGACGCTTTGTGGCATCATCTTTTTGAATCAGCGCGGCGCCAAACCCCATATCAAGCACGATTTGGGCAAAAACGGCAACCGTTGTGATCATTCCGACAAGCCCGAATTCTGTTAAGGTCATCATGTTTCCGAGCAAGGCAAACTGAACGATTTGAATAATCGTGATGAATGCTGTTGATAAACTTGTCCATTTTGCACCGCTCAAAATCTGGTTTGTAATACTTGGCATTGTTTTCCCTACTTCTTTTTTAAGCATCAGCTTGATGACACATTCAGGCTATTATCTTGCGCCATCACCTGTGCAAACCACTTTACAAGTTTTTAACATAATCTTCAATTCCAGCGTAAAGGTCAGGTTGCGGATATAATATAAGTCAAATATCAGCTTTTCCTTCGGTGTCATTTCGTAACCCCCATTTACCTGAGCCCATCCGCTTAAACCGGGCTTAACCGCCAGCCTCTGCGTAAATCCCGGGATTTCCTCTTGGAATTTTTTCGTAAACACGGGGCGTTCGGGACGCGGACCGATCATACTCATCTCGCCGCGAAGCACATTGAACAGCTGAGGCAGTTCATCAATCCGCGTTCTTCTTATAAAGGCCCCGATCCTTGTCACACGGGGATCTTGTTTCTGCGCCCACACCGCACCCGACTTCTCAGCATCTATTTTCATAGAACGAAGCTTATAAAGTTTGAAAGATTTCCCGCCTTTTCCCACGCGCTCCTGTGTATAAATCGCAGGGCCCGGCGTCTCCAGACTGATTAATATAGAAAACACAGCTATCATCGGCAGCGCTGCCACTAACCCAATCAGCGCAAACAATACATCCATCACGCGCTTAACAGCCAAATAACGAGCCGTTTTTCCCGATAAAGCACCAATATTCCCTTGCTGCTTTAAAAACTCGTAACTCACATCCATGCTTTTCTCTGCACCCACTGACACACACCTCACGATTTGTTGGGGATGTTTATGATGACCTATGCCAGTCAGTTTAGCAGACGGATGTAAACTGGTTGTAAAGGGTATGTTAAGAAGTGTGAATTACTTTTGTTTTCTGAAAATTTTTATTGGATTTAGCATATTTTACGAGTGCTTGAATTTGTTTTTTTCCATAAAAAAGAGACACATCTGGGAGAAGATGTGTCTAACAGCGAGCGGTCCCTTCTTACTTTTCATCAATTTCTTTCAGTCTAAGTGTACCTTTTTGATCTTTTTCGTATGTTACTTTTACTGAGGCGCCTTCTTTCAGTTTTGAGATTTTATTTTTCAGTGTGTTATCTACTTGGATTGCTATTTCTTTTCCGTTAATATCGACTGCAATTGTATGGTTATCAGCAAGCCCTACAAATGTTCCTTCACTCTTGTACACTTTAACAGAATTGGCTGAAGCCGTATTTTCAGCGTTCTGTTGATCATTAGGCTTGTCCTCTTCTTTTTCTTGATTTACTGTCTCCTCACTTGTTTCACTTTGTTTCTCAGATGAAGTATCCTTTGTCGCTTCCTCTGTGTTTTTTTGTTTTGATACAGGTTTTTCAGCAGACTGTTCATTTGTTCCGCACGCTGTCAGTATAAAACCTAAAAGCAGCGGCAACATGAATACTTTTTTCAACGTTTTCACCTCTTCCATTCTTTTACCTTTATCCTACACAGATCGCAAGTTACTTATAAACAAATTCCTCATAATCATAACAAAAAACATACTAATTAAAATAATTGTATCTTAAAAAGAAAAGCAACAGAATTGTTTTTCTGTTGCTTGTTCGTGTTCCGATTTTACGGATTATTTAAAGTATGAAGAGACGCCTTTGCTGATGCCTGTTGCCAGGCGATCCTTTTTGGCTGACTGTTTTAAAATATTTGAATCAATCGGGCTTGTGACAAAACCGGTTTCCAACAATACGCTCGGCATTTGAGAATATTTAATAACGTAGAAGCCGGCAGTTTTCACGCCGCGGTCACGTGTGCCGAGAGCAGAGACCATTTGCGGCTGAATATTTTGCGCAAGCTTCAGGCTGTTTGCTGATTGATAGGTTTTATCATAATATGTTTCCGTTCCGTTTGCACTATTGTTATCATTTGCATTGGCATGAACACTGATGAAAATATCAGCTTTGGCCTTTGCTCCTTTATTAACTCGTTCCTCAAGGGAATCAAATGTGTCGCCTGTTCTGGACATCACAGGAAGGGCTCCTGCACTATATAATTTACTGTTAAGGCGTTTTCCGATATCTAGATTCACATTCTTTTCAAGCAATCCATAACCAGTTGCCCCAGAGTCTTGATCCCCGTGTCCCGGATCAATAAAGACAGTTTTTCCGACGACTGGATTTTTGAGCTGGGATGCGACGTTGTCACTTAAGGATGACGCTTTTCCTATTACTGTAAAGCTTTTCATATTTTTATCGCCTATATAGGTTCTTACTTCTTTTGATAAGTTATCTCCATTTGTCAGCAAATGCGCTCTGCCTTGTTTGGAACTAATAGCTCCTGCGACGATAGAGTCCGCTTCTTTGAACCCGTTTGTTATATATGTGTAGCTAGTACTTAAACTTGTTTTTTTTGAAAGCTTTACAGATAAATCATATCTGTTTTTGGCGGTGACCCTTGAAGGGTTAGGAAGTTTATTATAAAGCGAATTACTGATGCTTTTCGTTCCGCCAATGACAATTGTATTTTTAATCCCTAAATTTTTAATCGCATTTGCTGCAGACCCGTTTAATGTGGAATCATTAGTGAATAAAATCGGGTATTTTTTTGAAGATGCGTAGGATATAGCGGCCATTCCATCAGCATCAACAAAACCATTAACTACAAGAGCCGTAGTAGATCTGGCCATTTCATTTGCAACCTTTGCAGCTGTTGCATACCTTGTGCTTCCGGACAATCTCTTAACTGATATTCCTAATTTCTTAATTTGATTCTCAGTATTTTTTGAAACGGCAGGTGTTCCGCCTACAATAATGACATTTTTAGTTTTAAGATCTATCAATCCTTTTTTTGTTCCTGCAGAAAGCTGGTCTTTATTTGTATACAGCAATGGCGCATTTTTTTGGTATGCTAACGGTGCTGCAGTAATGGCATCTGGATATGCAGTTCCTCCGACAATTACTGCTGTTCTCGCCTCACTCCATGACTGTTTCGCTGCCAATACCGCTGTATCATATCGAGTGCTTCCGCCTACTCTCTTGACCGAATTATCAGCCAATGCAGAAGGAACAAAAAGAATCACTCCCAGCAGGAAAACAGGGAGACATTTAAATAAAAATTTCAATATAATCTCCTCCACATATTTTAGTAGTTAGTAAGTGTTGTACCAGGATAATAAAACTTAAGAATGGAAGTATATGAGTCTCCTGATTCCGCTCTTTCTTTTGCCCCGTATTGGCTCATTCCGACACCATGGCCATATCCTTTTCCGGATATTGTGAATTGTTTCGAATCACTGCTCACACTGGCATACGTACTTTTAATTGAGGAAGCCCCAATCATTGTTCTGAATTCTGAAGCCTTTACATCAATTGTTGCATTTTTATTCAAAACATAACCTTTAGACTTATCGTCAACATGATAGGTCAGTTTGATCGTGACTTTTTCAGCACGCTGCCCTTTTGTCTTTCCGCTGAAAGTAAGACCAGAAATACTCGCTATTTTGACTGATCTTGCATTGGTCTCTTTATTCTTTATCAACCAATTTTTGATTCCAGCGACTTGTGTTGCATTTTGCTCAGTTGTCTTAGACCACCAAGAATTAGGGTCGTTCATATTTAAGTTTGTGGCAATCTGATTTTTCAGAAGAGACACAGACCAGCTGATTTCAGGATCCATTGTATCCTTCTTAGCGGTCAAATAAGGAACTTGCGCTCCCCATACTTCATCACTTGCCTCTGTATAACCCCCATTGCTTGATGAGTAATTGGCGGTTATTAACTTACCCGAGTATTCGAGCACTTTGCCTTTAGTTCCATCAACTGCTTTTGTAGCATTAGGATACCAGCTATATCCTCCGTAAACTTGAAATGCAGTTGTATCTGCAACCGTTTTGCCAACACTGCTGATTGAATATGTACGAGCAGCTACAGCCTGAGCCTTTAATGCTTCAATCGGCCAGCTCCCCGGCATTTCGTTTGGCAGTACGCCCTTCAAATAATCCTCGAATGGGATGTTTTCATTTACCGGCCTTACATATTTACTTGATTCAACAGAAAAATTCATATCTCCCAAGTATGGTTTTCCATTAATGCTAATTGAATTAGCAGTAGAATATTTTTCCGGAATTGCTTTAAAGGATGATTTCCCGCTATTAATATTTTTAATGCCCAGCTTTCCGCCACTAGCGTTGACCTGATATGTCTTTCCGCTAACAAGGTAGAATTCATTTGCATATGAATTCTTGACAGAATCAGTAATTGAATTAGTGCTCCCTATTAATGTATAAGAATAGGTGCCTTTGTTTTTAAAGATATTTTTGACATCAGTCGTCGTTTCGTCTTTTTTAACGTAAAGCAGAGGAATATTATTGTTTGCGGCGATATTCGAACCGACTACCATATCAGCCAATTTGGTTCCGTTCGCTGTAACTACCTTGCTTGCGTCCATTCCTAAGCTAGTTATGACGTTAGCCGAAATCTGGTATCTGTTAGATCCGGTAATCCTTTTCATAACCGTTGATTTCAACTTAATTTGGTTCTCTACTGTCTTACTTACGCTTGAAGTTCCTCCCATTATAATCACTTTTTTTGGAAGGTCATAGCTTGGCAATGAATCTTTCTTCGTTAATAGAATAGGATAACCGTTCTTCGCAGCGTACGGAGCAATGGCTAGGGCATCTGTATACACATCCCCCGTCACGACAACTGCCTGATCATAGCTGCCCATTTCTTTCGCAATATTTTTAGATAGGTCGTATCTGTTCTTTCCGCTTATACGCTTTGTTTGGCCATACTTTTTCAATGTTTTTTCAGCGGCAGAAGAAATGCTGTTTGTCCCGCCGATGACTAGAATATTGTCTGGATTATATTTTTTAATCTGTGCTTCTGTACTGGTGCTGAGTTTTTTTTGTTCAGTCAATAAAATCGGTGCTTTTAACTTATAAGCTAAAGGAATAACGGAAAGCGTATCCGCAAAATAAGCATCAGTATTGACAACAACAACATTTGACGGATTTTTCCAATAGTTAGAAGTTGCGGTGTTTGCTGTGTCATATTTAGATGCCCCTCCCAGCCTTGTGACTGCGGAAACATTGCTTCCTGTCATCTTATAGGTTCCGGAAGATTCGATATCCAGAGTCGTTTTATTACCTATGTAATTTGTTAGTTTCACTGAAATATTAGAGCTAGCTGCTAAAGTATTTTCCGGTAATAAAGCCAGGCTGAATATCACAGAGACACAAACAGCCAATATCTTTTTCTTCAATTTGGTTCATCCCGCCTTTTCTATTGCACTTTCTCGATTTCTGTTAACTCTTTTTGTCCTTTATCGTTTGTAAGATAAGAAATGTTCACTTTGTCATTTTCTTCAAACTCATTTAAAATTTCCGAAAAATCATCTGTAAACTCAAAGCTTACCGGCTGATCATCAATTTTCACTTCAATGGTGTGTGTATCCGCCATACCGACATAGTATGCTGTTTCATTTTGAACCTGAGAACTTGAAGAACCGTTTCCTTCCTTAGATTGTTCGGCTGTTCCGCATGCTGCCAGTATTATAGAAAAAAGCAGTATTAAGAACGACGATGCGACATTTTTCTTCATTTTTTTCACCTCATCATTATGTATCGTCTTACAATAAAATATTTTAAGGTAATTTTAAGGCTTTTTGAAACCTTTTTTTCAGAAATTCGTCTATTACTAGGTTAGCAGTAAATAAATAACTTGTTTATAAAGATTAGTAAATCTATAATCATTAAAGATCATAGAAAAGGTGAGGGTCAAATGAGAGCTGAAAGAAGGAAAAAGAAGAAGAAGGTTCTTCTAATTGTTTTAATGATCATTGGGCTGTTTGTTTTAGCAACAGGCGGTTATGCTTATTACTTGTGGAATAAGGCGGCATCAACCGTTGCAAGTATTCAGGAAGATTTAAAAAAATCCGATAAACGGGATAAAGATATAGATATCAGCAAGAAAGACCCGATTTCTGTTTTAATTATGGGCGTAGATGAACGAAAAAATGACAAAGGGCGGGCTGATACGCTTATTTACATGACAGTCAACCCAAAAACAAAGACGACCGAAATGGTCAGCATTCCGCGTGACACGTATACAAAAATTGTCGGCAAAGGAACCATGGATAAAATCAACCATTCTTACGCTTATGGGGGCACCCAAATGGCTGCAGATACCGTTGAAGAACTGCTTGATGTTCCAGTCGATTATTTTGTAAAAGTAAACATGGAAAGCTTTAAAGATACCGTTGATAAACTCGGCGGAATTACGGTGAACAGCACGTTTGCATTCAGCTATGACGGGCACTCCTTCGGCACTGGGAACATCAATCTGAATGGCGAAGAAGCTCTTGCCTATACACGTATGAGAAAAGAAGATCCAAAGGGAGACTTTGGAAGACAGCAGCGTCAGCGCCAAGTTATTGAAGGGATTATTTCCAAAGGAGCAAATATTTCGTCCATAACGAAATTTGGCGATATGTTCAAAGTTGTTGAAGACAACATGAAAACAAACATGTCGTTTGATGATATGTGGACAATCATGACTGATTATAAAAAAGCACGCAATAAAGTCATTCAGCATGAGCTTAAGGGATCAGGCACAAGAATTAACAATATTTATTACTATCAATTAGATGAAACAAGCCTTGCTTCTGTGAAAAAGGAATTAAAGGAAAGCTTGGAATAAATAAAAAAAGACTCTGCACACAAAATGCAGAGTCTTTTTTTATTCTGTAAAAGGCTGCGGACGGTCTGCTTTCAGCCCATATCTGTAGAGCAATTCCTCTACAATTCGCTTTGAAGCAAACCCATCACCGTAAGGATTTGAGGCCTTTGACATCTTTTCATATTCCTTTGGATCTGTTAACAGCTGTTTTGTCAGTTCATAAATCGTCTCTTCATTTGTGCCGGCAAGCTTCAAAGTGCCTGCTTTCACACCCTCAGGCCGTTCGGTTGTGTCTCTTAATACAAGAACCGGCTTACCAAGAGATGGTGCTTCTTCCTGCACGCCGCCCGAATCCGTCAAAATAAAGTGTGATTTCGCAGCGAAATTATGAAAGTCTACAACCTCTAAAGGTTCAATCAAATGTACTCTGTCCAGGTCCGCAAATTGGGCCTGTGCGGCTTCACGAACAGCCGGATTAAGATGTACAGGGTATACAACCTGAACGTCCTCAAACTCTTCAACCACTCTTTTGATAGCTTTAAACATATTTTCCATCGGCTCACCTAAATTCTCGCGCCTGTGTGCCGTGAGAAGAATCATTCTGCTTGAACCCAGTTGATCAAATATCGGGTGATGGTAGTTTTCACTTACTGTTGTTTTAAGTGCATCAATTGCTGTGTTTCCAGTGACAAAAATGGTGTCTGATTTTTTATGTTCCATGAGCAGATTCTGCTCCGCCTGACTTGTCGGGGCAAAATTCACATCAGCAATCACGCCCGTCATTTGTCTGTTAATTTCCTCCGGGAAGGGTGAGTACTTATTTTGTGTACGCAAACCAGCCTCAACATGGCCGACTGCTATTTGATGATAAAAAGCAGCAAGACTGCCTGCGAACGTTGTCGTTGTGTCTCCGTGAACTAAAACAATATCAGGTTTCACATCTTGAAACAGCTGGTCCAGTTTCAAAAGCGCATGGGACGTTATTTCAGATAGTGTTTGGCGCTCTTTCATGATGTTTAGATCAAAATCAGGTTTTATACTGAATGCTTTCAGCACTTGATCAAGCATTTGTCTGTGCTGAGCAGTTACAGTAACCATCGAATCAATTTCTGAATGTTTTTTAAGCTCCAATACAAGCGGAGCCATTTTAATTGCTTCAGGTCTTGTACCGAATACGGTCATAACTTTTAATTTTTTCAACGGTTTATCTGCACCTCGTTTAAATGTATGAGAATATGCACTTAATGTTAACATATTTATATGATTTCTTTGATATTTTAAAGCTTCCTGATAAACAAATCAAAAACAATTTATATTATGCTGAAAGCGGGAGTTTACCTTATATTAAAACGTGAGAAAATCAAACGAGTGTGGTAAAGTGGAAAAAGGCTAGGAATTTTTTTGTTCCAAAAAAAGATTTTCAGAAACAAGGATGGTGTATTCATTGAAAAAAGTACGTAAGGCCATTATACCGGCAGCTGGGTTGGGAACTCGGTTTCTCCCGGCAACCAAAGCAATGCCTAAGGAAATGCTTCCAATCGTTGATAAGCCAACAATTCAGTATATTATTGAAGAAGCTGTAGAGTCTGGCATCGAAGACATCATTATCGTAACAGGAAAAGGAAAAAGAGCGATAGAAGATCACTTTGACAACGCTCCAGAGCTCGAACGCAACCTAGAAGAAAAAGGAAAAATAGAACTGCTTCAAAAAGTAAAAAAATCTTCAAACATTGCGGATATCCACTATATCCGCCAAAAAGAGCCAAAAGGTCTTGGTCATGCAGTATGGTGTGCACGCAACTTTATCGGCGATGAACCATTTGCCGTTCTTCTCGGAGATGACATCGTACAAGCTGAGAAACCTGGTCTTCGTCAATTAATGGACGAGTATGAAAAAACGTTATCTTCCATTATCGGAGTTCAGCAAGTGCCAGAAGGTGATACACACCGATACGGTATTATCGATCCGTTAACAAACGAAGGGCGCCGCTATCAAGTGAAAACATTCGTTGAAAAGCCTGAACCGGGAACAGCACCTTCAAACTTAGCTATTCTAGGAAGATACGTATTTACACCTGAAATCTTTATGTATTTAGAACAGCAAGAAGTCGGTGCCGGCGGAGAAATCCAATTAACAGACGCTATTCAAAAACTCAATGACATTCAGCGTGTGTTCGCTTATGATTTTGAAGGAAAACGTTATGATGTCGGAGAAAAGCTCGGGTTTATAGAGACAACTCTTGAATTCGCCTTGCAAGATGAGGATATCCGTCATAAGTTAATTCCGTTTATGAAAGATCTATTGGCAAAAGAAGATATGAATTAAATAAAAAGCTGCCATTTGTTTGGCAGCTTTTTTATTATGCGAAATTTAATACACGGAGACAGTCGGCTATCTGGTCAGAGAATCTTCATATTTATTTATCAATTCTTCAGCAGATGCTCATACCTTTATATTCACGACGTTTTTTTATCATCCGTATTAGAAACAACCGTCATTGTTTTTTGATCATTGTCGACTGAGAACGTGTACTGATTATTCTTGAAGATAAACTGATTCTTATTTTGGTTTGAAAGCACGTTATCATCATTAATAGATAAAGCAGAAAAATCAACAGGACTAGTTAAATGAAAAATCGCCTCAGAAGCTTTGTTATTTTCAATTACAAAATCCGCTTGTTTATTTGAAGACTTCAGCACTTTTCTCCCATCATCGGTTTGACCCGGTTTAAGGTCGTTTATTTTATCTTTGAGGCTTTCTTGGCTTTTATTTAAAAAAGAAAGAAGATACTCATGAGATGCTGCCGTTTGTTGGGCTAAGTACGGATGAAAAGCACTGAGCTTTATGGATGTCGCTTTCAGATCATTTAATTTATGGAGGTCAGCTTTTTTCACAAAATACTGCTTATCTCCGATTTTGATTTCCGACACTTTGTTATTTTCAGCTTTTATTTGTACCATTGTACCGAAATCTAATTTTGCAGAGCTTTTCCCCTTCAGATTTTGATTTGAGAAAACATCTGCCTTTTCTGCCTTAATCAAAGCAGATTCATTCGTCTTTTCTAGCTTTTGCATTTGCTGATTAAGACTTTCATTTTGCTTTACGTCATCTTGCTTAGTTGCGCCAAAGGTTGCAAGGGTACGTAAAGGCTTGTCCGAGAACATAGAAGCGGCCAGACACACTGCGAGAACTGCAAGGAGCGTAATTTGAATCGCATTTGCAATGAATTTCGGCTTTGCTTTCTCACTTTGAGTACGAGCAATTTCCTGCTCTTCCAAAGCACGTGTTCTGCCTTCAATTTGCTCATTTTGATATTTCTTTTTTTCCTTTTTTGAAAGCTTATTGAACCAGTCAACAAACGCTTTATATTCTTTGACTACCGGCTTTGTTTCATCAAACATCCGCATCTCACCATAATGCATCCAAGCCACACGGTCACACATTTTTTCAATTTGTCCGATTGAATGACTGACAAAGAAAATGGTTTTTCCCCGCTCTTTAAATTCAGTGATGCGGTCTACACACTTTTGGTAGAATGTTTGGTCTCCCACAGATAGCGCTTCATCTATAATAAGAATATCCGGATCCATGTGGGCGGATATTGCAAAACCAAGACGCGATTTCATACCGCTTGAATAGCTTTTAACCGGTTGATCAATAAAGTCGCCAATGTCTGCGAATTCAACGATTTTTTCATACAGCTCGTCAATTTGTTTATTGTTAAGCCCCATCATTAAACACTTTAAACGGATGTTGTCCTTACCGCTTAATTGGTTATTGAGCCCGGCCGATATCGCAATTAAAGACGGCTGTCCGTTCATTTCAATTTCTCCGCTTGTCGGCGGTATGATTTTTGCCAGCAGGTTCGACATCGTCGATTTACCTGAACCGTTAATGCCTACAAATCCGATTGTTTCTCCTTCATACACATCAAACGAAACATTTCGGACAGCAAAAAAACCTTTTTCGTTTCTGTTTGGGAAAAACAGCCCTTTTATTTTGTCAGACTGTTTTTTATATAGAAAATACTGTTTTGAAACATTTCTAAACGAAACCTTTAGTTTCATCGTATAATCTCCTTACTATATTAAAGAAAGTCAACAAATTTATCTCTGAATTTCATATGAAGAAGTGAGCCGACTGTCAACAGAAGCAGCGTAATCAGCCAGAAATACAACGTATACTTCATATCTTGGAAAAACCACTGCCCTTCCATAAAACTGTCCCTAAATCCTTCTATAATATAAAAGAGGGGATTTAACTTTAATAAGGTTAACACTTCTTTCTTATCTCCAAATTTCTCGGCAATATCCCAGAAGATCGGCAAAAGAAAAAAGAGCAGCCTGGTAACAGCTTGAAGCAGAAACTGATAATCCCTGATTAACACGCTAATGGTCGAATTAAACAAACCAAAGGCAAACATAAAAGCAATCATACAAAACAAGTAATAAATATATTGCAACCAGTGAAGCGTCGGAAAAAGACCGTTACTTAACAGAACAATCAAATAAATCGCCATCATGACAAAATAGCTGAACAAGTTAGAAACTATGACAACTGAAGGCAGTGAACTGATTGGAAAGTTCATTTTTGAAACCAAATTAATTCTTTTAAAGACACTGTTAGATGCGTCAAGTATGGTCGGACTGATAAAGAACCAAGGAATTAAGCCCGCCAGCATCCAAATGATGAAGGATACGCTATCTCCATTTCCAAGTTTCATATCATGCCCGCCGCGTATTCCGAGCCCAAATACGAACCAGTATGCGAGCATCTGAATCATAGGGTTTAAAAACTGCCACAATACACCCAGATAGTTCATTTGATACTTTGACTTCGTTTCATACACTGCAAGCCGCATTATAAGCGGAAACGAGTTGAATTGCTCTTTCAGAATTTTAACCAATGCATTCATTCTAATCTTCCTTAGTCGTAAGTTTTGGGTATAGCTTTGACTTACAAAAGCACCGCTCATAATTGTAACAGATTATGATGTAATTTTCACTTCTAAACAAGTTGGCCTGTTTATCGTTTTGTACCTCTTATCATGCTCTAAATTCATTTCTTAAAACTGTTGCCATTAGCAGCATATAAGGTTGCTTAAGAAAGCACAGAAACTCATATAGGGACAAATGTGCTTGTCGATACCCAATTAATTGAAAATGAACTCCTGTACAAAAAAAGCATAATTAACATTATGTTAAATTATGCCTTATAACTATTATTTATTTTTCCTGAAAACGACATCCACAACTTTCTCAGATGATTCCCCTGTCTCTAGATAACAAAACTTCTCATAAAAAGGCCCAAATGACTGCGGCAGAGTATAGGCTTCTGACTCTGTTTCCTTTACCCATTTAACCACGTCACCAGTTTCTTTTACAAGAGGACCTGGAGCTTCCTTCTCAAAGTCAAAGTAAAAGCCTCTGAGTTTATCACGATATGTCTCGATATCCGGTACATAAAACAGCATCGGTCTTTTCAAGTTTGCATAATCAAAAAATACAGAAGAGTAGTCTGTTATCAGTAAGTCTGATACCATATAGAGCTCGCGGATATCTTCATAATTTGAAAAGTCATATGCAAAGCCTTCATAAGGTCCTAAATCAAAGTTCTCAGCTACAAGATAGTGCATTCTTAAGATAATGACATAGTCTTCCCCTATTGCTTCTCTCAATTGATGGAGGTCTAAGTCAAGATCAAATTTATATTTTCCCTTTTTATAAAACTGGTCATCTCGCCATGTTGGCGCGTAGATAATCACCTTTTTATCTTGAGGGAGTTTCATTTTTTCTTTTAGTGCTTTGATTACAGCTGCACTATTATCTGTCTGAAGAAAGTCGTTTCGCGGGTATCCTGATTCAATCATTGTTTTATTAAACTGAAAAGCTCTTGCAAAAATTTCAGTTGAATACGCATTTGGCGATATCAAATAATCCCACTTAGACGCTTCTGTTGTAAAGTTTCTTTTATATTTTTCAGTGTTTGTCCCTGGCATGTGCACTTCATCCATATCCACGGCCAGTCGTTTCAAAGGCGTTCCATGCCATGTTTGCACATATGTCGTATGTTCAGGTTTCGGGATCCACAATGGCATACGGCTGTTTACCACCCAGTATTCTGCTCTTGCCATCGCAAACAGCCATTTTAAAGAAAAGCGTTCGATATAGGGAATTCCTTTTTCTTCAAATGTTTGCGTATACGCAGAATTAACACTCCAGCAAAGCTGGTATTCCGGCATTTCTTTTTTCATATACTCATAAATGGCTCTTGGGTTACAGCTGTATTGTTTACCAGCAAAGCTTTCAAACATCACAAGCTTTTGCTTAACCGGCAGTTTTCCCGCCATTTTAAATCCGGCTTTATAGGAGTTTTGGATCCTTTTTTCGATCGATTTTTTCAATTTGTTTTTTCTTCTGCGAATAAAGGCAGCGCCGCGTTTCAGTTTGCCCTTCACAAAATACTCTATCCGTGTGCTAAAACGATAATCATTCATTCTCAATTGAAAATGTTTTGTTTTCTTCTTCGTGAACACATGGAATCTGGCAGGCCCTTTTTCTGTTGTCAGTACAGTAAACTGATTCGGGTTTAATTGTTCCGTTTTTATCACTTTTATCGGTTTACTGGTGCTGATGATTTCATCACCTGCAGTTGTATTCTCATAAATGAATTGAATGTAGAATTGAAAAACGAGCTGCGTGTTTAATTCTTCATATAAAGATTTTAAGTTTAGTTCTACATCAAAACCTATCGATTCAAGACTTGATTGTTCATTTACATATTCAGCAAGATCATATCTCGGCAGATCCTTCAGTTCGTATTTCATGATGAGAGGTTCTTCATCATTGCCTTTTTTCATTCTCAATATCAGATACTTTTCTTTTATTTTAAGTGACTCTGCAGCATTTAGGCGAAAAGCGAACCCCTTCAGTTTCAAGATACCTTCAGATGTAAGCTTAATGTCGTCAATACGAGTGACAAATTTTTTCACCAATAACTTCAATGAAAAGTTCCCTTTTTTGGTGGTATACGGGAAAAAAATGATATTATTTACTTCATCTTTATAATGCGACAGTTCAATGGGCTCAAGACTTGATTTCAGTCTTTTTTTGCTTATATCACTCTCGTCGCTTAAAAAGTTTACATAAAAATCCAGGCACCCTTTGTTTTGCACATGGGCCGAAAGCAAGTGAATATCCATGACAGCAAGATATTGTTGACCTAGTTCATCAATCTTTTTTAAAGGTACGGAAATATCTTCTTTTGTCTTACGATTTATAATCTGAAGATTTGGCTCTTCCTTTAATGTTATATTCTCACATGAAATAGTAATACTGAGTTTCTCTTCCTCTATACTAAGATGCTTCAATTTGTACCTGACAGGATTTTCTATACCCATAAAATAAGTCTACTCCTCTATTTCAAATAAACATATCCAATCACAACAACAATCATTTAATCACTTTTAACGATAGGTTCTCCTTCACCGTCCGATAAAATTGATATTTTCGTCCGCTCGTTTCTGCCAAAATTTGCTGATCGTCTTCTTTATATAAAGTAACACGCTCATAATCGTTATAAATGACATACATAATATAACCGCCAATTCCGATTTTTTCAATATCACCCAGCGGAATTTCAAGAACATAACGGCCATCTTCCTGAAGCTGAACATTAAATTGATAGTATACCTTCATATCGTTTCTGCTCTGGAATTGTACATACTGTGCATTATTTCTCGCTCTTCCAAACAATCGAAAAGTGATGACGAATTTGCCATTCGAAAACTCTGCATTTTCTGTCTCACCATGCATTCGAAGTTCAATTAACTTGTTTTCTTCATCGGTTAATGGACTTTCTAAAAAGGCCAGACCATCTTTCGTTATAATCTTCTTATTCGGTTCTTTTTTTGACCAGCGAAACAGCTTTTCAATCTCGGCATAACGCTTTTGCTTTAGAAGCTGAAACGCAGTTTTATGAATCGGATGAAAAAATGTTTCAGAAATATCATAATTTGTTTTCTTTAAAACAGAGAGTATCTCATTAAATTTATTGTAATAGGCTTGTTTGTTTTCACTTTTTAAATAATGCATTCTGTCAAAAAGGCGGGTGATTGAATCAAATTCAATCAGACGATTCATGGCCATCTTTTCTTTTTCAACATCTAATTTTTTGTTTAAAATATACTTCATAACAGCTATGTTCGTATCAGTTTTTTCCATAATATTTGTCTGTTTTGTAAGCGATTCATTATTATCCATTCGATTGAGATAATAAATCGGTTCTGTAGACGTGGCAATATCTCCGCATGACAACAGAACATCCATAAAAAACTGCTTGTCTTCAGCAAATTTCATTTCCGGATATCTGATATTATTATCTTTTAAGAACTGCAAATTCATCATTCTGGCACGAGGGCCTAAATGATAGAAAATATGAGGAATTGAAAAAGGTGAGACTTTTTCTCTTTTAAGTGAAGACTCATGTTTCCCTATTGCTTTTTGGCCGTTCACTTGCATTTCAATCGTTTTTCCGACTGCATAATTCACATTATTTTCTTCAAGCATGTCAAATAAGATCTTTACTCCATTTGGTGCAAACCAATCATCCGCATCTAAAAAAGTAATGTATTTTGCATTTGCAAGCTCGATTCCCAGGTTCCTCGGAAATGCCGGAGTCCCCGTGTTGTTTTTCAGAAATACAACAGTAATATTTTCATACAATTCGGCATACTCAGTCAAAATATTCCTTGATTCATCTGTAGAACAGTCATCTACCAGAATTAATGAAATATGCTGAAAGCCAATATTCTGCAAAATGACTGAGTCAACGGTTTTTCGTAAGTACTGTTCCGCATTATATACAGGTACAACAACTGCTACCTTTTTCTCTTCTGTTAAAGCTTCTTTGTTTAATAATGTATATTCTCGTTTTTTTTCAGACTGATCGGATTCTTTTTTGTTCAGTTTAAAAAAGTTACTAAGATTCATAATTAAATTCTCCTCTTATTGTCTAGCTTTTTTTTCAAAAGCGCATAACAAATATAGCGAAAATAACCTTATATTACAAGAAGTACTCCCTCATCTATAAGGGAGTACTTCTATGATATTTAGATATCCAAATGTATGTTATACCCCAGCAATTTCTTTTTTAATCTGCGTAGTGGAAATGCCTTCTGTTCTCGGAAGGTAAACAACTTCGCATTGATCTTTCAGAAAGTCAAATTTGCCTTCCCAGTCATCTCCCATGACAAACACATCAATATTATGATCTGCTACGTCACGTACTTTTTGATCCCAGCTGTTCTCTGGAATAACTTCATCAACATAGCGGATCGTTTCAAGAATCAGTTTTCTGTGTTCATAGCTGTGATACGCTTTTTTTTGTTTTTGAAGATTAAATTCGTCAGTTGAAATCGCGACGACTAAGTAATCTCCAAGCTGCTTTGCACGCTCAAGCAGTTTAATATGACCCCAATGCAGTAAATCAAACGTTCCGTAAGTAATGACTTTCTTCATGAAAACAAAAGCTCCTTTCTATATTCATACGTATAACAAGTAACTGCCCGGATAGTGAAGCAGCTGCAATATCCTTAATCTTTTAAAATTCGACAACAAATTCGTAACTCATGGAACCTAATTATATCACATAGCCTAGAAAAGGTTAAGCTTATGTAAAGATCATCCGATTCCAAATTTTTCAACGGAATTCAAAAATGCTGTATTCTTGGTGTTTCAGACTGGTTATACTGCCCAGGATTTAAAAATTGTTATCTTATTTATATTTTTGTAAAACTATTGTTAAGTATAGGTGAAGTTTCTATGTTAAAATAAAGTTTACCCAAATAACCCTAAAAATTGATCGCTTCATTATAGATCAAAATCCAAGGAAAGAAGGAGGGCGGAACAGATGCAAACTGAAATGGTACACAACCTTTCTTATATAAATGGAGATTTGCAGGAGTTTATGTCTTATTTGAACACCTATTATATTGCCAAACGCCAAGGGGCGGTGATTGCGACTGTAAATCCTGAAATCGGGTATGCGGCAGCGAAAGACAAAGGTTTCCACAATGTCATTTCTTCAGCTGATTTCGTCTTGCCCGATGGAATTGGTGTAGTGCTGATGTCCCGTTTGACTCATCATCCACTAAAATCAAGAATTGCGGGATTCGATGTCTTTATTTCCCTGCTCAATCTTGCAAACCAGCAATCTAAAAAAATATTTTTATATGGTGCAAAAAAAGAAGTGCTGGATGCGGTTTTGAAACGTATCGGTACGGAATTTCCGCAAATTGAAGTTGTCGGATCAAGTGACGGCTATGCAGCAGATAAACGTTTTGTTGCCAAACAAATTTCCAGAGCCAAGCCTGATATCGTGTTTGTTGCTTTAGGATACCCGCATCAAGAAAAGTTTATTTATGAATATAAACATCTCTTTCCTCAAGCTGTAGCAATCGGATTGGGAGGAAGTTTTGACGTATTCAGCGGCACAGTAAAAAGAGCTCCCCGCTGGATGATTAAAACAAATACGGAGTGGCTTTACAGGCTTATCAAGAATCCGTGGAGATGGAAAAGAATGTTGAACATTCCGAAGTATGCTTTTACCGTTCTGAGAGAAAATAAAACTCAGAAAGGTTTTTATTCGGAACAGGCTAAGGATCAAACAAAGCAGCTTTAAATAAAATTTTATAACAAAAGAGACTGGTAATATATGAACATTCGATCTTTATTGACCGCTTTTTATTCAATTTATTTATATATCCTCGGCGCCTTGCTGAGATGGACTAAGCCCGGGGATAAAGTGACACTGCTTGTGTCTTTTGAAGAAAATGCACAAGCTGTCATCAACTCTTACAGGGCCCATTCCGATTCACTCTCCTATGATTTAACCGTTTTGTATACAAGGCATGCCGTTTCCCTTAAAGATGAGTTGTCCGGTCTTAACTCACGTTATTTTAACGAAAAAAATCCATTTCATCTTTTTCATGCCGTTCTTACACTTTTTAAAAGTAAGTTTGTAATTACCGATAATTACTTTTTACTGACAAGCGCGCTGAACAATCGCCCGCAAACAAAATGTATACAGGTGTGGCATGCAAACGGATCTCTGAAAAAGTTCGGTTTAGAGGATGTCACCAATAAACAGAGGTCCAAACAGGATATCAAAAGATTTAAAAAGGTTTACAGATCATTCGATTATGTAACTGTAGGATCAGAAGAGATGGGCAGGATATTCAAAAATTCTTTTGGCGTAAAAGATCATCAGTTATTAAAAATCGGTGTGCCTTTAACAGATGAATACTATCAGACAACTGAAAAGACACAGGCGGAACACCTCAGAAGCTTTACAAATAAAAAAATCATTCTGTATGCACCGACGTTTAGAGATTACGACATGCATTCACTGCGCCTCCCCTTTACAAAAGAAGAGCTGATAAATGAGTTAAATGGCGATTATATTCTGTTTGTGAAACTTCATCCCGCTTTACGTAATAAAATAACCGTACTATCAGACGGCGAGTATGTGAAAGATGTGTCTGATTTCCGTCTTAAGGATTTATTTATTGCTTCGGATATTTTAATTACTGATTATTCTTCTGTACCTTTTGAATATGCTTTTCTAAATAAACCTATGCTGTTTTTCACATATGACTTAAAAGAATATGATGAAAAACGGGGGTTAATTGACGATTATAAAGCTGTTATTCCCGGAAAAGCCTGTATGAACAGCGGCTCGCTGCTTGAAGAAATAGCTGATCCTTCCGCTGATACAGAACAAATAAAACGATTTTCGCAGAAATGGAATCTCTACTCTAAAGGGTCTTCAAGCTATAATCTCTTGCACTTTATTGACAAAAATATGAGGTAACAAGTAATAACACTTGCTCTTGAAACTGGAAAATTCAGTTTCGGGAGCAAGTGTTTTTTATTGCCACCGGAACTTAAGTACGCTGGAAAGTCCAGAAGAAGTGAATGTGGCGGGAAGAAATAGCAGTGATAGATTTTTAAAAAAATAAGAGGCTGAAGCATTAAAAGCTTCAGCCGTCTTTATCCTTACTTATAAACCGGAACATCATAATAAAGCGTATATCCATCCAGCAATGTATACAGGCTGTACATGCGGTTCACCTGTTTGTAGGCCCAGCCGATATCGGTGGCGTATTGGTGAGAAGCAGTCGGCGACCATCTCATTTTATAGAGGGTGTCCTGCTGGTAGGCTGTGTTGTGAATGTAGGATGAGCCTATAAATTTTGCACCTCCTATGA
Source organism: Bacillus atrophaeus (assembly GCF_001584335.1). GTDB lineage: Bacteria > Bacillota > Bacilli > Bacillales > Bacillaceae > Bacillus > Bacillus atrophaeus. The sequence continues at coordinate 521,618 of NZ_LSBB01000001.1, read as the reverse complement.
TCGCTGCCTGCGGTGTAAACCAGCCTTGTTCGTAGGCATATTTCGCTCCGTAGTATAACGGGTTGCTGTCATAGGCACCGATTCCGTACATGTTGTACACGGTTTTTCCGTTATAGGTTGTTCCTGTTGCCAGATTAGAAGTACCATTGCCTGTTTCCAGAAGAGCGTGTGAAATCAGGTAAAGCTCATTAATACCGTATTTGTTGGCTGCGTCTATGAAGGACTGGCCTTTCCCCGCAAGGATCCCTTTGTTGTAAAGCACCTTTTGGTTAACCTCTGACGCTGTCAGTCCGGCTGTTTGCGACAGCTTTAAGAATTGAAAATAGTATTTGCTGTCTAATGAGAAGTTGTCGGGATTAACGTATTGTTCCACTTCGTCACTGCTTGCGTTTCTCCAATTCATGTTGATTTTAGCCCAGCCGTTTGCCTGGCTGATGATTTTGACTCTATCGCCTTTTGTGAATTGGCCGATCACATTGGTCGGACTGACCGCCGGTGTTGATCGGATATTTAATACATCTGCCGTGACCGTTTGGGCGGCTGTGTTGATATAGGCGAGTGACACGTATGCGGCTCCGTCTGTTTGTGGGCTTACCGTCATTTGTTTTTGTACCATATCACGAAGCGAGACGTTGTAATTTGTTTTCATGATTTGCGGGCCGTTTTTGATTTTCACAATGGAAGATGTCCAGCCGTACAATTTCTTCAATTTTGCGGCTGCCGCAGAGGCAGTGTCATTTCCTGTGAATTGTTGAGTAATGGTGATCTCGTAAAGCGGATTGCTTTTGCTCGTATAGCTTGCTGAGATCTTGTTTGTCTTAAAATAATTCAGCCCTTTATTCAATGTCGTTTTGTTGCTGAGTTGCGCAGTGACAATTTTATACTGCGTATAAGCTGTCTTACCCGTTGATGTTTTTGAACCGGCTGCTTTGTTTTGTTTGAAAAAGGCGAGCACTCGATCAATGTCTTTTTGATTGAGCAATTCGGCCGTAGTGATTTGGTATTGGCTGTTTGTAGTTTTTCCCGTTTTTTGGCTGCTGGCGGGGATGCTTTTCCCTTTAAAATAAGCCAATGTCTGATTGATTTTCGTTGTATCAAGTAAAGACTCTGTCGTTATTTTGAATTGACTGTTCGTTTGTTTTTTGATGATTTGTGTTGTGGCGCTGAGATTGTTTTTCTTTAAAAAGCTCAGCCCCTTGGTGATTTTCCCTTGATCTGATGTTTCTTCCGATACAAGCCGGTATTGGTTTTCAGTTTTCTTCCCGGTTGATTTTCTGCTTGTTTTTACTTTTTTCTGTGTGAAGAAGGCAGTGCCTTTATTGGCAAGCTGCTCACCTAAAACCGGTGCAGTCGTAATTTGATAGACTGTAGCTGACGTTGTTGTTTTGGCTGATGCAGAGGTATAGCGCCACTTTTTTTTCTTAAAGAATGCCTGAACTTTTTGTAATTCTTGTTTTGAGATGCCTTTCATATTCACGGTATACGATGTGCTTTTTCCAACTTTTTGATAGGTCCCGCTTACTCCCGTGTTTTTCTTAATTTGACTGATCGCGTTTTTCACTGTGCTCAGCCCTTTAAAGTAGCCTGATTGGACGTTATAGGCGGAAACGGTTTTTTTCTGGCTGATCGCCTTGTAGCTTCCTTTGATCCCCGTACTTTGTTCAAGCTGCTTAACAAGATTTTTCGCATTGCTTTCTCCGGAGAAGTCAGCTGTGGTCAAGGTATAATAAATCTCGCCTTTTGATGTTTCTTTTAATGAAGCCGTCAGACCGGTCTCTTTTTGGAACGCGGTTTTCATTTGCGCTGCTTTGCCGTCTCCTTGAATGTTGCCAGATTGGATTCGTGTCAAGGATATTTCTTTTTTAACTGGCTGGTATGTGCTTTTGACGCCCGTCTCTTTCGCAAGTCCTTGGGCAATACCTTTGACCTTTGTCTCGCCTTCTATTTCTGAAGTAACAACATTTATATAATTTTGTTTTACTCCTGTTGCCTTTACTGCTCCTGTTATTCCTGTTTCTTTTTTCAGCTTGGCCAGCAAGCTGTTTGCCGGCTGTTCGCCAGCTATTGCGCCCGAAGTGATAGTGACATACGGCTGTTTGCTGCCGACCGGGCTGTATGTGCCTGTGATGCCTGTCTGTTTTGTGAGCTGCCCCAACGCAGATTTAGCGGCGGCTTCGCTGTTTATTCCAGTAGCTGAGATTTGGTAGGCTGCAGAACTGCTTCCTGAAGCTTTGTAAGAAGCCTGCCAGCCGGTGTCCTTTTTCAGCTTGCTTACGGCTTGTGATGCCTCGCTCTCGGATGCAAATTGCTTAGCCGGGTCAATTTTATAAATCGAGTTATCGATATAGGATGCTTGAGCAGAGCCTGCTATCGTAAAAAAGACAAGGGCAGCGGCGGACAATGACATGGATGCAAAATATCTCTTTTTCATACCTTCTCCTCTTTCATATTCAATTGTCATCTATAAAACTAGTTTATTTATCGGCAAAGGCGAGCTATATTTATAGGTTGATAGGTTCCATTTCTGAAAAATAAAAAAAGCTTAACCTCTCAGTGAGATTAAGCTCTTGACCTGTTTAAATATGAGACACGATCAGTGTGCATGCGCCTTCTATTGTAAAGTCCGGCATGTCATCCGGCAGGAGAAAATGGTCACCCTTTTTCAGCTCGCTTGACCTTCCTTCACTTGCAAGTATTCCGTTTCCTTCTATAACACTGCATAACATGAAAGGAGCATCTTGCGACAGCTCAGCGGTGCCGTTTATTTCCCATCTATATACTGAAAAATATTCTGCCTGTACAAACGTTTTAATCGTGATGCCTTTTCTGGATTCCGTTGATTCGTCTATAAAGCCGTCCACGTGGGGAACGGTTGTAACGTTGATGACTTGTCCGAGATGAAGTTCGCGTGTGTTTCCTTTTTGATCAGACCTGTCATAGTCATATACACGATAGGAAATGTCTGAACTTTGCTCGGTTTCTAATACGAGTGTCCCCTCGCCTAATGCATGAATTGTTCCGCTTGGCACATAATAAAAATCTCCCGGCCTGATTTTCATTTTGCGGAGCAGACCGTCCCAGTCGCCGCTATTAATCATGGTAACAAGCTCCGTTTTTGTCCGGGCAGTGTGCCCGTAAACAATTTCAGCATTATCCTTGCAGTCAATAATATACCAGCACTGTGTTTTGCCGAGTTCCCCGTTTTCTTTTTCTCCTGCGTAATAATCATCAGGATTGACTTGTATTGACGTCGCTTTATTGGCGTCTATCATTTTTGTAAGGAGCGGAAATCGGTCACCTTCTATTCCTCCGAACAGCTCTCTGTGATGCTCCCAAAGCTCAGCTAGTGTTTTCCCTTTATATTCGCCGCTTATCACAGTGCTTGTTCCCTTCGGATGAGCGGATATAGCCCAGCATTCTCCGGTCTTTTCTGATGGAATGTCATATCCGAATGTATCGTGTAAAGCAGTGCCGCCCCAGATTTTTTCTTTATATACGGGCCGTAAAAAAATGGGTGATTGCGTCATGTTGCGTTCCCCTCCCCTTAAAAATGGCTGATATCCAATTCCCTCTGCGCCACACCGGCAAACGCCAGAAATGGCTGATCTGCTTATGTATGGCTTTATATGTATAGCTTCCCACTTCCATTATGAAGGGAATCATAAATTAGTCAATGCTCATCCGCTGCTGCGGCGTCTCAATACAGCAAGCGCTTTCATTTAAAACCTTCTTACTCAGCCATTTCCACTATAAGAATAATTCTCCTGTTTTGATGCAAATTAATATGACTGTCCGCATCTTTGTAAAGGAGATGAACACATGACCATAAACTCTGATCTTACACAAAATATAGAAGCTTTGAAAAAGAAAATCGGCCAAAATGACGACATCATTTTTTATACGTTTTCTTTTGGAGATACAGGACGGAAAGCATGTTTAATTTATATTGACGGCCTGACAAAAAATGAACTGCTTGCAGAGCATATTATTTCCCCTTTGCAAACTGAGGCTAAAAAACAAAAGGATGTATTTGTTGACGATTTATCGTCCTTCTTTTTCGGCTTTAATCACATCACCATCTCTTCATTGAAAGATGTACAGAACAATATTTTTTCAGGAAAATCGGTCTTATTGGCTGACGATTACAGCGAAGGACTCGCCTTTGATACGAAAACCTTTAAAATACGCGATATTGAAGAGCCGAAGTCAGAAGTGCTTGAGCGCGGACCAAAAATCGGCTTTATCGAGAAATTAAGGACAAATACAGCGCTTTTGAGGGAACGCGCGAATGATCCGAACCTTGTGATAAAGGAACTGACACTTGGAGACAGAGTAAAGAAGAAAGTGGCGGTTGCCTACATCCGTGATATCGCTCCCGATTATGTTGTAAAAGAGGTCTTTAAAAGGCTGAATTCCGTACATATTGATGACTTGCCGGAATCGGGAGTATTGGAACAGCTTATTGAGGATAGTTCCATTTCCATCTTTCCCACCATTTTAAGTACAGAACGGCCCGATCGGGTTGTCGGAGGGCTGCTTGAAGGAAGGGTTTCCATTTTATTGGACGGCACACCATTTGCGTTGATCGTACCCGTTACAGTAGATGAATTTATTCATTCTCCTGAGGATTATTATGAGAGATGGTATCAGTCTTCATTGCTCAGATTGCTGCGGTATTCTTGCATCCTGCTCACCATTTATTTGCCCGGCTTGTATATATCGCTTGTCTCTTTCCATACGGGGCTTTTGCCGACGAGAATGGCGATTGCAATTGCCGGCAGCAGATTAAACGTTCCTTTCCCGCCTTTTGTAGAAGCTTTTATTATGACCTTCACGATCGAGCTGATCAGAGAAGCCGGGCTGAGACTCCCAAAACCGATCGGACAGACAATCGGACTGATCGGAGGAGTCGTAATCGGGCAGGCGGCTGTTCAGGCGAATATTGTAAGCGCGCTGATGGTAATCGTTGTTTCTATAACGGCACTGGCCTCGTTTACCGTTCCGTCATATGCCTATAACTTTCCGTTACGGATTATTCGGATCATTTCTATGGTAAGCGCTGCGGTACTCGGCATGTACGGGGTCATCATGTGCTTTCTGCTGGTCCTCGGCCAATTAATGCGTCTGAAAAGCTTTGGCCAGGACTACCTTATTCCTATTATGGCGCAGCCCGGGCAAGATTTGAAGGATACTTTCATTCGGCTTCCAACCAGATTTATGAAAAAAAGACCGACCAGAAAAGGGCCGAAAGATAAACTCAGACAAAGGTGATGGCCATGAAGCAACAGGAAGACAAGCTTACATTTATGCAGACATTCATTATGGTGAGCGGAACGATGATCGGCGCCGGGGCCTTAACGCTTCCCCGTTCAGCTGCACAATCCGATAGTCCAAGCGGCTGGATCATGATTCTTATTCAAAGTATTATTTTTATCATTATTGGTTTGCTTTTCTTACCCTTTCTGCAAAAGAACAGCGGAAAAACCCTTTACGAACTGAATCGTGATATCACAGGCAACATTGTCGGGTCATTACTGAATCTGTTTATGAGTCTTTATTTTATTGCCATGGTCTGCTTTCAGGCCCGCCTGCTGGGTGAGGTCGTGAATTTCTTTATTTTGAAAAATACACCGATGGAAATTATCGTATTTATTTTTCTCGCAGTCGGCATTTATCATGTGACAGGCGGCGTCTATCCGGTCTCTAAGCTATATGCCTATATTTTTCCGGTCACGATTATCATTTTTCTGATGCTCCTGATGTTCAGCTTTCGGTTATTTCACCTTAATTTTCTTCGTCCCGTTTTAGAAGGCGGATATCAAAGCTATTTTTCCTTATTTCCGAAGACGCTTATATATTTCTCAGGCTTTGAAGTCATCTTTTATTTAGTGCCTTTTATGAAGGACCCTAAACAGGCTAAAAAAGCGTTGGTACTCGGGATTGCGACTTCTGCTGTATTCTACAGCATCACACTATTCGTGGTGATCGGCTGTATGACGGTTGCCGAAGCGAAGACCTTGACGTGGCCGACGATTTCTTTAATACACGCCTTGGAGATTCAGGGTATTTTTATTGAACGGTTTGATCTCTTTTTACTGATCACTTGGACATGCCAGCAGTTCACCTGCATGCTCGGTTCTTTTCAGGGCGCGCATTTAGGTTTAAATACTCTGTTCCGTCTAAAAAATAAAAACAATGCATGGCTTATAGCTGGTTTGCTCCTCTTCACTTTCGGAGTGGCAATGTATCCTGACGATCTGAATGCTGTCATTTATTTTGGCGGGAAGTTAGGTTATGTATTTTTAATCATTCTTCTGATTCCTTTTATGGTTTGGTTTGTGAGTTGGATAAAGAAAAAATGGGGGGGCAGCAGCCGCAATGAAACTTCTCTTTAAGCTGACGGTTATTTGTCTTGTGTTACAAGTGCTCAGCGGATGCTGGGACGTAAAGGAGATTGAAAAATTGTCATTTGCCAGAGGGCTGGCGATTGATGAGACAAGTGATCATCAGTACAAACTGACGTATCAAAACCTTCTTCCGCAAAGTGAGGACAGCCAAACGGCCGGGAAGCCCAAATTCGTAAATGTAACAGCACGGGGGAACACTATGCTTGAAGCGGTCAGTGAGATAGCTTTACAAGATCCTCCCGTTTATAGTGACCATTTAAAGGTCTTGATCTTTGGCGAAAAATTAATGACCAATCAAAATATAAACAATTTCATTAACCATTTTATTCGTGATGATGAGTTAAGACGAAGCAGCTATATATTTATAGCAAAAGGAAAAGCGGCAGATATCCTGACTGAAAGCACCCCCACCCAGCAGCAGGTGATGCCGGCTGAAAAGCTGATTGATATCACAAACCATGGCGGCTATAATGGCAAAATCATGATGCCGCTTCGCATCGGAAGAGCTTCGATCTACTGTCAAAACGGCTATAGCTTTCTCATTCAGGCTGTAACAAATAAAGGAAAAAAGGCCGTTTATGACGGAGCCGGGATCCTAAAAAGCGGAGAGAATAAATTAATCGGATTTATTTCTCCCTACGAAACGCAAACCCTCAATTGGCTGATCGGAACGATTCAAGGCGGTGTACTGCCTGCTGAGGAAAAGGGGTATCCGATTACCTTTGAAATCAAGCGCTCAAAGTCAAAAATAAAACCTGCCGTTAAAAACGGGAAACTTTCATTTCACGTTTCAGTCTTTACAAAAGGCCTGATGACAGAGAATCAAAATCCTAAAGAAAATTCATTTAACGAGAGATATTTGAAGGAAGTTGAACGGATTTTTGAAAAAAAGCTTGAAGCCGATATGAAAAATGCCATGTATAAACTCCAGCATACGTATCGAACTGACCCCGTCTTTTTTTCTGATTACGTCCGGATTAACTTTCCGGATTACTGGAATAAGGTGAAGAATGATTGGGATGAAGTGTTTGCTGAAGCCGATTTTCATTATGATATTTCTCTTAAAATCGTGAATTTCGGAACAGCGGGAAAATAAAGTGCCGATCCTATTGGGCCTTTTTTTCGGCGAGAATCAATATTTGATAAATGCTGCATTGGTCTGCTAACTGTGTAACGGGGAAACTGAGCGCTCTGGCCAGCCTGGCAATTTCATTAAAAAACAGCTGAACCTTTACATCGACATCAACTATATTATAGGTTTGTGCTTTTATTTCAAACTGCTCCGCCTGGAAAAGAGTGTGCACGGTTTGCGGTGTAAAAAAGCGCAAATGAGTGCGGTCTAATATACCGGCATCTCTATAAGTCCAGTCACCGAGCAAAAGAGGAAACAGGGCCTCCGCATGCGATATATTCGGGATACTGCACACCATGCAGCCGGAAGGAGCTAAATATTTGGCATACGTTTGAATAACGGTCCACGGGTCCTTTAAATGCTCCAATATATCGGCGAAAATAATCACATCAAAAAAGCCTTCCGGATACGGCATTTCAGCCTGTTCAACATCTTCTTCGATTACGGCTTTATAATGGCTCCTTGCCGCTTTTGCAGCAAGCGGATGAAGCTCCACTCCGTATAACTCGCAGGACTGCCTGTTCATCAGCTCTAATCCGGTCGCTCCTGCACCGCAGCCGATATCAAGAATCCGGTTCGCTTCTGGGGGAACAAGCTGCACAATTTCTGGACGGGGATGGGTAAAATAAGTGAAGTCTGTTCCCCATTTATCTATGAAGCGCTGCCTATTGGCCGTATAAAGGTGATTGATATTGATTTCTCGATTAGCCGTAAATGTCGCATGCCCATGGTGATGAACAAATGAATCAAGGGCGATTTCCAGACGGTACCCGGCTTGGATGGCGCGCAGGCAAAGATCATCATCCTCAAATGACCCGTACGCAAAGCGTTCATCAAATCCGCCGATCTCGTCAATAACAGCCCGTTTGATAAGCATGCAGAAGCCCACGAGACGCAGCACCCGTTTCGTTTTGTGTTTTTCTTTTTCACAATGGGCTTTCGCAAAAGGCTCCATTTCCTCTAACGTTTGATACGTATTCGGGATCATCTGGGCGCCGCTGACATAATTGCTGACAGGCCCGACCATTCCGGTTTGATCCGATTGATCAAGCACACGCAGCATCGCGCTAAGCCAGTTTTGCGTCACCATGGTGTCATTATTGAGAAAAAGCAAGTTGTCACCCTTTGCGGCTTCAATCCCTTGATTACAGCCTTTCGCAAAACCGAGATTTTCACCATTCAAGATGGTGCGGACGGATGAAAGGCCCGCCAAATATTCCCGCGTCCCGTCAGTTGATCCATTATCTACTATTATTAATTCAATGTCCTCTTCTTGTGTATGCTTCTCGATGCTGGCCAGACATTTCTTCGTCAAAACCAGCTCGTTATATGTAAGAATAATAATACTTGTTTTCACTTGCGCCCCCGCCTTTTTCATTACTTCTTATCTAACGTATGAGGCGGTTTCGATTTTTATTCAGAACACGCAGCAGACTATAATCAAACGTTTGTTTAACATCCTACTAATAGCCAATCTAAAAAAGGACTGCCATCAATGACAGTCCTTCTCTCTTTACGTATTCACTGTTTGTTGATTTCCTGCCGCTTTGTCACGGCCATTTCTGTTGCTTAAATCCTGTTCAATTTCTTCAAGGCTTTTTCCTTTTGTCTCTGTTACTTTAAAACGGACAAATAGGAAGGATATGATTCCGATGGCTGCGTAGATCAGGAACAGATAGCTGATTCCGATTGCTTCCATGAGAATCGGATAGGTTAACGAAACAATCAATGTACCGACATGAAGCATCAGTGTAGAAACGCCTGTACCGATTCCTCGGACATGGAGAGGGAATAATTCAGGAAGCATCACCCATACAACAGGCCCCCAGCTGACGGCAAAAACGACGATGAATAAACCTAAGCATATAACCGTTGTCCACGATGCGGCCGCGGTATTATCAAAGAAAAGATTGACCATCGCCAGAACGATCAAGCTGATGACCATTCCTGCGTTGCCGATTAATAACAGCGGCTTTCTCCCTACTTTGTCAATAATTTTGATGGCTATGAGTGTCATAATCACATTCACTGTTCCGATTCCGACAGTTCCCAGAATGGAAGCAGAATTTCCAAAGCCGACATTGGTAAAGGTTTTCGGCGCATAGTAAATGATGGTGTTCGTTCCGATAAACTGCTGAAGAAATGCCAGGCCGAGTCCGGCGATAAGTGCAGGGCGCACCCATGGATCAAGCAGTTCCTTCAAACCGCCTTCCTCCTGTTTTTCCGTTTCCTTAATATCTTGTATTTCTTGATCAATCCCTTTTCCGCCCCGCAGCTTCTCAAGAATCTTTCTCGCCTTATCTTCCTCGCCGTTCGTAAACAGCCAGCGCGGGCTTTCCGGCATAAACATGATTCCTACAAGCAAGAGCAGCGACGGCACAGTCGCCAAGCCGAGCATCCAGCGCCAAGCTTCGGCATCGGCAAAGATGTAATTGACGATATATGAAAGCAAAATACCAACAGTAATCATCAGCTGGTTAAGCGAAGACAGCGCCCCGCGTGTTTCTTTCGGTGCAAGTTCAGACAGATAGAGCGGCACAATTGTTGTAGATCCGCCTACTGCGAGCCCAATCACAATTCTAAAAAGCACCATGACTTCTGTATTAGGAGCGAGCGCAACTCCGAGTCCGCCTATAAAAAACAGAAGCGCGGCTGTCATGATCGCTTTCCGCCTCCCGAATCGATCCGTCAGTTTTCCTGCAAACCCTGATCCCAGCATGGCCCCGACAAGCAATGAGCTGACGACCAGCCCTTCTGTGAATGCGGTAAGGCCTAAATCATTTTTCATAAAAAGTATGGCTCCTGAAATCACTCCGGTATCATATCCATATAAAGCGCCGCCCAGAGCGCCAAAAAAATAAAGCCATATATTAGAACGGTTTTTCTTCATAAATCCTGACTCCTCTCCTCATAACTAGAACGATCGTACCAGCATGGAGTTCTTGTAGAAATCTTTTATCCTATTTTTACGGTCCTTAAACCTTGGAATCAACCGCCGCTCTCTAACATCCATATATTTACCAATTAATTTTTTAGGAGATAACGAAACATTTCCTTCTTCCTGTCGTCCAATATAGTGTGATCCGGCTGACAATTAACTACAAACATCCGCACTTTATATATAAATTTAGGAAACTTTATCGAATATTGTCTTTTTGAAATTGTACTAACACAACTTTCATGGTACGCTTCAAACAGTAAAGAAATGAGAGGTATTGATATGGAAGAACGATCCCAACGCAAGAAAAAAAAGAAACGCCTGAGAAAATGGGTTAAATTTTTAATCGTTACAATTGCTTTTTTACTCGTTATTGTCGGTTCTGCCGGCACGTATGCATATGTAAAACTCAATAACGCTTCTAAACAGGCACATGTCAGTTTGAGCCGCGGTGAACAATCTGTTAAGCGAATTAAGGAATTTGATCCCGGAAAAGACTCTTTTTCTGTATTGCTGCTAGGTATAGATGCCAGAGCGGGCAAAGGTGAAACTGTTGATCAAGCCAGAAGTGATGCAAATGTGCTGATTACCTTTAACCGCAAGGATAAAACCGCCAAAATGCTGAGCATACCGAGGGATGCTTATGTCAATATCCCTGGTCACGGCTATGATAAGTTTACACACGCTCATGCTCTCGGCGGTGTCGACTTGTCAGTTAAGACCGTTGAGGAATTGCTTGATATTCCGGTTGATTATGTCGTTGAGAGCAACTTCACAGCCTTTGAAGACGTGGTCGATGAATTAAACGGCGTAAAAGTAACAGTGGACAGTGACAGAGTCATTCAGCAAATTCAAAAAGATACAAAAGGAAAAGTTACATTGCAAAAAGGAACACACACACTGGACGGCGAGGAAGCGTTAGCTTATGTCAGAACACGTAAAGCAGACAGCGACCTATACCGAGGACAGAGACAAATGGAAGTGCTGAAAGCCATTATTGAAAAATCTAAATCATTAAGCTCAATTCCGGCTTATGATGATATCGTGGATACGATGGGAGAAAATCTCAAAATGAATTTATCTCTTAAGGATGCGATTGGCTTGTTCCCTTTCATTACTTCTTTGAATTCGGTTGATTCTATTCAGCTGACAGGATCCGATTATGAGCCTGCGGGAGTCTATTACTTCCAGCTCAATCAAGAAAAGCTGGAAGAAGTGAAAGAGGAATTAAAAAAAGATTTGGACGCTTAATGGAAAGCCTGACGGGGTGGTTATTTATAAACCATCCCGTTTTTTCTATTAAATACTTAATTACCCGTTGAAAAATTCGAAATTAAGGTTTAGCCTTTTACTGTCGGCTTACTTTCCATTAGTTTATGTTTCATACGAAAGCTGAACATACTACACGAAGCGGCATTTTATTCACAAGGAGGTTTTTCATACATATGAAATTAATCGCAATTGATTTAGACGGAACATTACTTACGACGGAAAGCAAAATTTCTGCAGAAAACAGAGCGGCGATTAAAAGAGCAGTTGATGCGGGGATTCTCGTGACCATTTGCACAGGGAGAGCCACTTTTGATGTCAAGGCGCTCCTGGAAGACTTGGATATTCCCATTATTGCAGCTAACGGCGGCACCGTCCATGATACAGGCTACCGTTTAATCAGCAAGACATTAATGGATCAGCAAGCTGGAAAAGACATTGCTGACTACCTTCTCTCTCAAAATATATACTTCGAGGTTTATACGGATCATCATCTGCTTTCTCCTTTTGACGGCCAATCCAAGCTTCAGGCTGAGCTCGATATTTTGAAGAGCGCAAATCCGGATGAAGATATTCATACACTGTGGCAAGGCGCCATGACTCAATTTAAGCAGTTTGGCATTAAACCTGTGCATGATATTCAAACTGTATTTGATGGAAACGAAAATGTTTACAAGCTGCTTTGTTTCTCTTTTGACATGGAAAAGCTGAAGAAAGCAAAAGAAGAACTGACGCATCATCAAAAGCTCTCCCAAACTTCATCGGGAAAACATATCATCGAGATTCTGCCCGCCTCATCCGGCAAAGGCCGTGCACTGACTGAGTTAGCCGACAGATACGGCATCGAAAAACAAGACATATATGCCATCGGCGACAGTCCGAATGACTTGTCGATGTTTGAGGTCGCCGGCCATGGAATCGCCATGGAGAACGCGATTGAAGAGCTAAAGGAAAAAAGCACATTCGTGACAAAGAGCAATGACGAAAACGGCGTGGCCTACTTTATAGATCAGCTGCTTGCCAATCAATATTAATAAGAAAAGCCTCCGGAGAAAGCTGCGGAGGCTTTTCTGTATCGCACAGGCTACTGAATTCGGACACTGCCCGCGTACTTGTCTTTCCAATAGATGCTCGTATTCATATTGGTGAGCGTCACACCGGTTGATAGCGTGACATGCACGACTTGGCCGTTTCCGACATAGATAGCCGGGTTCAGGCTGCTTGATTTAAAAAAGACGAGATCACCGGGCTGAAGTTCGGATTTATCAATCTTCGTTCCGGCTTTGTATTGGTTTTCCGCGTAACGGGGCAGCGTAATACCGGCCGCCTCTTGATAGACATATTGGATAAAGCCCGCTGTATCAAAGCCCGTTTTTGGCGATGTGCCGCCGTCTTTATAAGGAACTTCACCAAGATAAAGCGTTGCTTCGGATACGATCGGATTTTCTTTCGGAATCTTCAAATGTTCGAACCGCCGTACTCCTGAAAAACGTTTTTTCCAATAATCTTCTGATAAGTAAGAGATCGTTACTTTTTCAGAGCGGCTTGCTTGGATGAATCTTCCGCCTCCTGCATAGATGCCTGCATGAGATATGCCTTTTTTATAGGTGTTGCTAAAATAGATTACATCGCCCGGCTTTATATTTTTCAGCGCAACCTTCTCTCCTGCCGTCCATTGCTGTTCTGCCGATCTCGGCAAATATACGTCGAGCGCTTCTTTGTAGACATATTGCACAAGCCCGGAGCAGTCAAACCCCTCACTCGGTGTGCTTCCGCCAAAGACGTATGGCGTTTCTAAATACTTTGCCGCCTGTTTGACGACCGGAGTATCGGCGATTTTGGGATCTGATGAGATTCGTTTTGCGCCGATGTACGACGTGCTCCAATATATGCTTTTTTTATAATTCTCGTATGAAACGCCTTTTGTCTGTGAGCTGTGAATCATTTGATCGTTTCCGACATAAAGCCCTGCATGGGTCGGATTACTTTCTCCTGCTTTTTTAAAAAACAAAATGTCCCCCGGCTTAAGGTCGTCCTGCTTCACAGCACTTCCCACTTTCCATTGGTCATTTACAGACCTCGGCAAGTGAATGCCGTTCTGAGCGAAAATATACATAATCAGGCCGGACGGGTCAAAGCCTTCCTTCGGCTTTTCGCCTCCGTATTTATATTTATATCCTACCAGTTCCTTAGCCCGGCTGATCGCTGCGTCTTTTTTCGTGTCAGCTTCCGCAATCTCCGCCCTTGTCATAATAGGTGTCAAAAGTCCAATCATCATAGCAACAAGCAAATACTTCCTCCAGCTTGCAAAGATGTTCACTTCACATTTCTCCTCCTCTTTTTGCAGTGTTTACATCGGTATTTTTTTGGAGATGTTAAGTTACTTTTTGACGTTTTTTTGAAGGTTTTGAAATCTAGCAGAAGTTAAAAGTAGATTATAGAGGATTTGGTGATACGAATCAAAAAAGAGAATGCCCATTTAGGGCATTCTCTTTTTTATTACTTATTTGTTTGCGCAGTCTCTTCTTGCTGAATTTTATGGATTTCGGTGTCGATTTTTTCTTTTTCCTGATCTGTCAGCTGATCGTTGTATTTAAAGGCTGACATAAACATAAATACCATGATAATAGCGGCAAATGGCCAGCTTGCTTTAATCCATTTCATTTTTTATCACTCCGTTTTAGATTTTAATTTGTCAGTATGGTCGATATCAAACGTCAATTTTCCGTCTTCGACATCCCAGACGAAATTCGAGTCTTTTGTTAGTTCCCGAATAATCGTTTTTTCTTTCAAACCGCCTTTTTTGACCGGCGCTGGTGTTGCTTCATGGATATTGATCGGGGTGACTTCAAAATGCCCCGTACCATTTTTCTTCAAATGATACTGGACTAACGCGCTGTCCCTCGTTCTTGTCCATCCTTGGTCAAACACGAAGTTTCCGAGGCTGTAGAAAATAACGGTTCCGTTATATACTTCAATCGGCTCAAGTACGTGAGGATGATGGCCGATAATGATGTCAGCACCCGCGTCGGACATCGCTCTTCCGAGTTCGCGCTGTCTGTCATTTGGATCGTTGTCATATTCTTGTCCCCAGTGTGCCTGAACCACAACGATATCCGCATTTTTCTTTGCTTTTGATATCATCGGAATAAAGATCTCTGGGTCAGCCGGCAAAACGCCCGGCGTATTTTTTCTGGCTGTGAAATTTTTACCGTACACATCTGTAAAACCTAATGTCGCAATTTTAACGCCGTTTACTTCCTGATAAGAAATTCTGTTTTCAGCTTCCTTCAAGTTCGAACCGGCTCCGACTAAGTCCAGGTTTTGTTTTGAGAATTCTTCTAATGTATCCTTCATCCCCTGCACGCCGTAATCCATCGCGTGATTGTTTGCGCCCGTCAGCACGGTGAAGTTCATATCCTTCAGGACCTTCAC
Source organism: Bacillus atrophaeus (assembly GCF_001584335.1). Classification (GTDB taxonomy): domain Bacteria; phylum Bacillota; class Bacilli; order Bacillales; family Bacillaceae; genus Bacillus; species Bacillus atrophaeus. The sequence goes on along the minus strand of NZ_LSBB01000001.1, from coordinate 506,437 downwards.
TGAATCCTTGTTGGCTTGGAGATGAATATTTTTATCGGCTTCTGTATAATTCTTTTTATAGGTCACCGGATTCTCAAAGTTTCCGGCTACATAGTCGGATGCTTTAAAGATCGGCTCAACATACTGAAATAAACTTTTTGTTCCTTTTTGTTCGGTTACTTTTTCAACATACCGGCCCATCATAATGTCGCCGACAAAGGAGGCTGACACCAGGTCATCGGAATACGTTTTGACTGAAGGCGTTTGTGCTTTTCCCGCCCACATAAAGACGAACATAAGGCAAAAGACAATCGGAAGTGCGATAAATACGTGCTTATTTGTTTTCTTTTTTTGCTGTTTTGTCATCTTTAGCAGCTTTTCTTGAAAGCTTAATTGTTTTTTCATCGTTTGACACACCTTACGTTAAATTAAGTAGTAAACAAACATGATAGCAAAGGTCGCTCCGCTCAGTAGCAGCGTGCTTCCGAACGTGATGGTTAATCCTTGTTTCTGAATCGTGTTGGCAATCAAACCGGGAACGATAATTCCAATTCCGCGGAATTCGGCGATTTCAAATGGCACAATCGGGTATAGAAAATCAAAAGCAATTTTTAAGACGATACCTGTAATAAGCATGGCTGCGAATTTTCTGCGTCCGTATAAAATCATGAATCTGGACAAGCCATATTTGACGATGACATAAGTGAGAAGACTGACCAGCAAAACAAGTAAAATAAAGATCGGCTGGTTAAAAACAAGACCTAAATAACCCGGTACAACAAGACCTGCCGGCACAATGCCTGTTTTTTCCGCAAAAATCAAACTGAGTAAAACTCCCAATATAAGTGAAATGTATAAATCTGATCCGAACATGTTTACGTTTCCTCCTAGCTAACGAGCTGCTTAACCTTGTATTCTTGGATTTTTTCGATTAGCGGTTCTGCTGAACCATGAATGTTACCGACACCATATATGACACGGTTGTGCATTTTTTTCTTTAAGACTTCCATAATCTCTTCTGTCGACTTGTATTCAAGATCGTGCAGCTTATCTGCAGGAATCTTTCCTTCTTCAAAGGCTTTTACGATAGGTTCTGTCGTTTCTCCGATCAGAATCAGTTCACTTGCTTCAATATAAGGAAGAACATCATTTGCAAATTGCTGTGTTCGATCTACACGGTCCGCCCGGCAGTTCATGATGACGATCGGTTCATCGGTCGGATACCCGATTTCTTTCACACGTTTCCATATATTCAATGTAGAAGAAGCGTCGTTTGCAGCAAAGCCATTTACAAAATGACCAGGTTCACTCGGACTGATTAATGGAAGAATTCTCATTGCTCCCGGATCAGGCGGCGCATTCAGCATGCCTCTGAAAGCTGTATCTTCATCAATGCCAAGCGCTTGGGCAACACCGAGAGCGAGTGAAGCATTATCAGGAAATACCATATATTCAAACTTACGCAAATACTCGTCCGTAATTTTAGAATTATCAGCTATAATGACTTCTGTGTTTCGTTCTTTTGCTTTTTGTTTAAAGAAATCTGTATATTCACTATCTGTAATAATCAAATGGCCATTATAAGGAATCGTTGCGGTAAATGCTTCCGCGATCTCATCGAGTGTCGGTCCCATGACGTCCATATGATCCTCCAGGACATTTACGATGACTCCGATATTCGCTTGCAGCAGTTCTTCCTGAAAGATGATTTGGTAGTCAGGATTTACAGCCATGCACTCACTGACAATTGCGTTGGCCCCTCTGTCCACCGTTTCTTTCATTACTTCTTTTTGTTCCCCGATATTCGGTCCTTGCGGTTTCCGTTTAATCGGTTTTTCTTCCGGTGTATCCCAATAAATCATTCTTGCGTCCGTACCTGTTGTTTTTCCTACAGTTTTGTAACCGGCTTCCATTAAAATTCCGGTTGTCAGCCTTGTGACTGTGGATTTGCCGCGAATGCCGTTAATGTTGACTCGCACAGGCAGGGCATCAATATTTTTCTGATGTCGCCTTTTTTCTAATATTCCGATGACTACTATGACAGCACAGGCTAAAATGAGTAACCACATTGCTTATCGACATCTCCTTCTATATTTGTTGTAAATTCATTCATCAGTATATAGAATCACTATGAATTCTCAATCGGCATTATGTAACATAATCTTCCCCCAGCCTCTGAGCCAAACCTCTCTTTTGAAGGAGATATAATACCCAATTTACATTTGATATTTTTGGTAAATAACAGGACTTAGATCTTACTAGATTTTCCTTTCTTAATTACGAATGCGCTTACATTTACAACTTCATTTTTTTCTGGACTTTTATGCCTAGTGAAGAGGATTGGAATAAAGATGTACTTTGAATCTATCTTTTTCATCCCTTTCATATCAACTTTTCAAGGGTATGGCGCAGGTTTGGCCTTCCTTTGACCTTGAAACGTTATTTACCTATTTTTTAAGGATAAGGTCATATAGTCATCCTTTGCGCAAGGAATAGCAGGTAGCAGTCCTATTCCAAAATGACTATGCCGCTCAGCGACGAATATAGGTTGAAGAGAGGTCCGTGTTTACTAACAAAAATAAACATTTTCTATGCAAAAAGTCTTTTTGATTTCTATTCATTTGCAGGTCTATTCACATGCTTTTGAAACAATTTTAATAAAACTTAATTTTTGTTCATGAAATCTTCATCCATAAATGTGAATGGTTTGTCAAATTTTGTGTTTTTTTCGCAAATGAAGTCACATTTACTCGATTTTATACATGAATAAAACCTGCATAGCTGTTAAAAACTACACTACGAGATCGGAAGGATGTGATAGGATGCCCGCCGGCAAGAATTCATCTGATGAGAAACTCCTTTTGAAAGGCGATTTTGATTCTGCCGTTCAGACTTTAAAAGAGGAATTGATCCTGTGCGAAGATTTAAGGATTCGCATGATTGACATGAAGGATACGAAAGCCGTTTTTTTCTATCTGCAAAACGTGATTGATGAAAAAAAGCTCAACGAATTTATTATTGATTTTTATCAGCAGGACGAGTCCTCTGAATTGTATATGAAGGCCATCAGCAGCTCAGAAAAGAATAAACTTTGCGATATCATTGATGCGATTTTATCGGGGAGCGTTGTGTATTTCAGCGAACTGTCCGAACAAGCAAAACTCTTTACAGCGGGCCAAAATCCGCTTCGCTCTATCACCGAACCCGAATCGGAAAGCATCGTGCGCGGGGCTCATGACGGTTTTGTAGAGAGCTTGGATACGAATATTCAGCAGATTCGTTATCATGTTCAAGATCATAATCTGGCTATTCACTATGTAAATATCGGAGAAAAAGCCAGGTCACGGGTAGCACTGCTGTACATAGAGGATATCGCTGATCCGGAAATCGTAAAAGAAATGAAACGTCGTCTTTCATATTTAAAGATAGATAGCTTATTGACTCCCGGAATCATTGAAGAAGCGATTGAGGACAATTCCTTTTCTCTTTTCCCTCAAGTCATCAATACTGAACGGCCTGACAAAGTAAAAGCGAATATTATGGAAGGCTGCGTGATTCTGATGATGGATGGAAGCCCGTCGGCCATTATAGCCCCGATCACCTTTTTTTCCTTTTTTCAATCTCCTGATGATTACAGCACACGGTGGGTTTCCGCCAGTGTGATGAGAATCCTGCGATTTTTGGCATTTTCGATCGCCATCACATTGCCGGCTTTTTATATATCTCTGATTGCTTTTCATTTTGAGGTTATTCCTAACGATTTGATTGTCACGATGAAAAACTCAATCGTCAATATTCCGTTTCCTCCTTTGGTTGAAGCAATGATTATGGAAATTACAATTGAACTCATTCGTGAAGCAGGGGTGCGCCTTCCTAAACCGATCAGCCAGACAATCGGCATTGTCGGCGGACTGGTCATTGGCGACGCTGTCGTTCAGGCAGGGTTAATCTCTAATATGATGATTATTGTCGTAGCCGTGACAGCTGTGTCTTCTTTTGTGCTTCCTTCCTATGAAATGAGCACCACAATTCGCACGATACGTTTTCCGCTCATGTTTTTAGCCGCCTCCTTTGGTTTTATCGGAATCGGCTTTGGGTTTGGATTGATTTTGATGAATTTATGTAAGCTTGAATCTCTCGGGATTCCTTATTTATCACCGCTTTCACCGTTTCATTTTTCCGATTTAAAAGATGCCTTTATCAGGCTCCCGTCTTGGCTTTATAAGAAGCGGCCAGTTTATCTCAAACCAAAAGCTGCAACCCGCCTTAAAAACATAAGAGGATGGAAAAAAGATGAAAAATAAAAACATCAGCCAGCTGCAAGCCGTCTTTTTTATTATTCAAACCCAAATCAGTATAGGGCTTCTCGCTTTGCCTCATATGCTGATGAAGAGAGCGGGAAGCGACGGATGGATCTCCATTCTATTATCCGGTGTTTTAATCCAAGTTACGATCAGCCTGTATATGATTTTATTTTTCCGATTTCCCAAGCTGACCTTTTATGAAATGCTGGAAAAAATGTTTGGAAAATATGTCGGAAAAGCGCTTCAGCTGATATATATATGTTATTTCATGCTCAACTGTGTTCTTATTTTATCTGTTTTTTCAAGGATTTTAGATATTTGGGTGCTGCCGCTGACGCCAAATTGGGTGATCAGTCTGATGATTGTGTTTGGATCCGTTTATATTGCAAAAGAACCGATACAAGCCATTGCCAGATTCAGCTTTGTTTTGACACCGATTATGGTAGGTTTGTCTTTGCCTTTAATTTACACTCTTGGCGATGCAGATATTTCTTATATCCTTCCGATTTTTCAAGGTGATGTAAGGGATATATTCTGGGCTTCGCAGGATATGTTTGTCAGTATGAATGGCTTTGAATCCATGCTGATTATAGCGCCGCTTGTGAAGGGTACCGTCAGACAGCGCTATAAGATCATGACGATTGCCAATTTGTTTACGACTTTCTACTATCTATATATCACTGTGACTTGTTTTGTCATTTTCAGCCCTGAGGAAATCAATATCATTCCTGAACCTGTTTTGTATTTATTAAAAACCGTCTCATTCCGGGTAATCGAGCGGACGGACCTCATCTTTCTGACATTTTGGTTTGTCACTGTATTTGCCACACTAGCAAATGTCTTCTATCTTGCAAGTACCGGGGCAGCTAAATTATTCGGGAAACAAGATCATAAATGGTTTGTTTATATCCTCTCTGCCATCGTTTTTATGTTGTCTATCTCGGCAACGCGTACTGATCAAAGTGTGCATGTTGTCGATCAAGTCAGCCGTATCGCGGACTTTATTTTTGTCTATCTCTTCCCGGTTATTGTGGCACTCATTGCTTTTATGATGAAAAAGGGGGGACGGCATGCGCTCTAAACATGTACTAGTCATGATCATGTGTTTATGTATGGGTGTAACCGGCTGTTGGGACCAGAACTTATTAAAAGACATAGCACTTGTTCTGACAGCCAGTCTTGACACTGATGAAAACGGAAATAACACGATGGGCATTACCTATCGAAAAGTACAGAGTTCACAGGCGGAACAGGAAACAGGCGGGACATTCATCACCACTGTGCTCAGTGCTACAGGACATACAACACGTGAGGCCCGTTTTAAATTAGATAAGCTTGTGGATCAGCGGATCGATACCTCGAAACAGCGGATATTGCTCATCGGAGAAAAAATGGCGGAAAAGCAGATGTTTCCTTATCTTGATACGTACTACAGAGATGCGAAAAGCCCTTTGCTCGCACAACCCGCTGTCGTAAAGGACGGGAAAGCAATTGAAGTGCTGCAGCTAATTGTTGACCAAAAACTGATTGTAAGCAAATTTTTGAGCAACCTTTTAAACAGCGCGAGTGAGGAATCAAACATTCAGCTTGAAAATCTGCAAACCATCCGTTCAAAAATGCTGCATACGGGTGAGGATTTTACTCTTCCTTATCTTTCTGTTCATAATGGAAAAACGATTAAAGTGGAAGGTACCGCTTTGTTCAGCAACCAGAAAAAAGTGACAGAAATACGCGGACAGGATTCGACGCTCCTGACTCTTTTGGCAGGCCATTTTAACAAATCAGCCGGCATCAACCTGAAACTCTGGGATCATTACAAACCCGATATCAAAAACTACATTTCCTTAGGAATTACAGATGCTTCGCGCTCGATTTCCTTTATAGATGCAAATCCCGATCATCTAAAAGTAAAGCTGTCATTAAAGCTGGACGCAAGAGTTGTCGAATATCCGAAGGACATGCTGGATTCCAACAAGGCTATTACAAGAATTAATCGGCAGGCTTCAAACCATTTAGAAAAAGATGCTGCCTCTATTATTAAAAAGACTCAGTCTTACAAATCCGATGTCTTAGGAATAGGAAGAAAATATAAATCAAAGCATCTCGAAGAATACAGGCGATTCAATTGGAGAGACTTGTATACCTCTATCGAAATCATTCCGGATATCGACGTTCGCATTTCTCAAATTGGCATAGTGAATTGAAAGGGAGATTCGTTCTCCTTTTTTGGTTTGCACATTTCTGTTGCCAACCTTCATTGTTCGTGATAATCTATTTTATGTAAACGGTTACACACTGTAAGGAGGAGCTTTTGTGGCTACGATTAAGGATGTCGCCGGAGCCGCGGGTGTTTCTGTCGCGACAGTCTCCCGCGTGTTGAATGACAACGGTTATGTACATGAAGAAACAAGAACACGGGTGACGGCGGCAATGGAAAAGCTGAATTATTATCCGAATGAAGTCGCCAGATCCCTCTATAAAAGAGAATCGCGACTGATCGGACTATTGCTTCCGGATATTACAAACCCCTTTTTTCCTCAGCTTGCCCGGGGTGTTGAGGATGAATTACAGCGTGAAGACTATCGGCTTATCTTCGGAAACAGTGATGAACATCTTGAAAAAGAGCTTGAATACCTTCAAACCTTTAAGCAAAATCAAGTCGCAGGAATGATTGCTGCCACAAACTATCCCGATCTTGCGGAATACAGCGGCATGGAACAGCCTGTGGTTTTTTTGGACCGGACACCTGAAGGCGCTCCTTCTGTATACAGCGACGGACGGACCGGGGGAAAAATCGCTGCCGAGGAAATGCTGCGCGGGAACAGTAAGTGCATCACGCTCTTCAAAGGGCCTGCCCACCTGCCGACCGCGCAAGAACGCTTTAGCGGCGCGCTCGATGTTTTACGTCACGCTGATGTGAACTTTCAGATCATCACGACAGCATCATTTTCTTTTAAGGATGCCCAAACATCGGCAAAAGAACTGTTTGCTGCTTATCCAAATACTGACGGCGTAATTGCCAGCAATGACATTGTGGCTGCGGCTGTTCTGCATGAAGCATTGCAGCAAGAAAAACGGGTGCCTGAGGATATCCAGATTATCGGTTATGATGATATACCGCAAAGCGAACTCCTTTTCCCGCCGCTTTCCACGATTAGACAGCCGGCGTATGACATGGGAAAAGAAGCGGCCAAGCTCCTTCTGAACATTATAAAAAAACAGCCTTTAAAAGAGACGGCAATCCAGATGCCTGTTACCTTTATCAAAAGAAAAACGACTAGAAAGGGAGATTGACAAATGAGCAATATTTGCGTAATCGGCAGCTGTTCGATGGACTTAGTCGTCACATCGGATAAACGCCCGAAAGCAGGAGAAACCGTGCTTGGCACCTCATTCCAAACAGTGCCCGGCGGCAAGGGAGCGAATCAGGCTGTCGCGGCTTCAAGACTCGGCGCCCGCGTCACAATGGTCGGTAAGGTCGGAGACGATCACTACGGTAAAGCAATCATTGATAATCTGAAAGCAAACGGTGTCAGCACCGAATATATGGAACCGGTTACACATAAAGACAGCGGAACAGCTCACATTGTGCTTGCAGAAGGCGATAACAGCATTGTAGTTGTGAAAGGCGCCAATGATGAGATCACACCTGAGTATGCCAAACAGGCACTTGAACAAATTGAAAAAATCGACATCGTGCTCATTCAGCAGGAAATTCCTGAATTAACGGTAGATGAGGTTTGCAGCTATTGCCGCTCACACGATATTCCGATCATGCTGAATCCGGCTCCTGCCCGTCCGCTTAAACAGGAAACGATCGATTATGCTTCATTTCTTACGCCAAATGAACATGAAGCGGCCATTTTGTTTCCCGGCATGACAGCCTCTGAAGCACTGACACAATATCCGGCTAAGCTGTTTATTACAGAAGGCAAACAAGGCGTCCGCTACTCAGACGGCAGCAAAGAACGGCTCATCCCTTCCTTCCCTGTTGAAGCGGTTGACACAACGGGCGCGGGAGATACCTTCAACGCTGCATTTGCAGTCGCTCTTGCGGAAGGTAAAGAAATTGACGACGCTCTGCGATTCGCCAATCGCGCTGCATCCATTTCCGTCTGTAAATTCGGCGCTCAGGGCGGGATGCCGGCAAGGGAAGAAGTCGAGGAGCTGCTGTCATGAAAAAACACGGCATTTTAAACAGCCATCTCGCCAAGATTTTGGCGGACCTTGGCCACACAGACAAAATCGTCATCGCGGATGCAGGATTGCCTGTGCCTGACAGCGTCCTGAAAATTGATCTGTCCCTAAAGCCCGGTGTTCCCGGCTTTAAGGACGTCACCGAACTGCTGGCAGAGGAAATGGTCGTCGAAAAAGTCACGGCAGCTTCTGAAATCAAAACAGCCAATCCGCAGATTGCGAATTTTATAGAAAACCAGTTTAAAAAACAGCCGGTTGAATATCTGTCTCACGAAGAATTCAAACAGCTGACCAAGGAAGCAAAAGCCATCATACGAACAGGCGAAGTCACGCCATACGCCAACTGCATCCTGCAGGCAGGTGTGATTTTCTAGAAAGAGGGGATAAAGAATGCAGATCGACATGAATGACATCCATAAGGCATTCGGTAAAAACCAAGTGCTCTCAGGCGTTTCTTTTAACCTAAAGCCAGGCGAGGTTCACGCGTTGATGGGAGAAAACGGCGCGGGCAAATCGACTCTTATGAACCTCCTGACAGGTCTGCACGGCCTTGATAAAGGGAGCATCAGAATCAATGGCAAGGAAACCTATTTCTCCAATCCAAAAGAAGCGGAACAAAATGGAATCGCATTCATTCACCAAGAGCTGAATATTTGGCCGGAAATGACGGTCTTAGAAAATCTTTTTATCGGAAAAGAGATGACATCAAAACTCGGAATTTTAAACACAAAGAAAATGAAAGCGCTAGCAAAAAAGCAATTTGAAAAGCTTTCCGTCTCATTATCTCTTGATCAAGAAGCCGGGAAATGTTCTGTCGGCCAGCAGCAAATGATCGAAATTGCTAAAGCGCTGATGATAAAGGCTGAAGTCATCATTATGGACGAACCGACCGCAGCCTTGACAGAACGGGAAATCAACAAGCTTTTTGAGGTTATTGCGTCCTTAAAAAAGGACGGAGTGTCTATCGTCTATATTTCGCATCGAATGGAGGAAATTTTTTCGATTTGCGACCGAATCACCATTATGCGGGACGGAAAAACAGTTGATACGACAAACATTTCGGAAACGAGCTTTGATGAAGTCGTCAAAAAAATGGTCGGCCGTGAACTGACCGATCGTTATCCTCAACGAAGACCCGAGCTCGGCGATATCGTATTAGAAGTGAGGGACGCGTCCAAAAAAGGCAGCTTCGAACATGTCAGCTTCCATGTACGTTCCGGCGAGATTGTCGGTGTCTCAGGTTTGATGGGGGCCGGACGGACAGAGATCATGAGAGCGCTGTTCGGCATTGACCGTCTGGACTCCGGGGAAATCTGGCTTGCAGGAAAGAAAACAAACATTAAAAACCCGAATGACGCAGTCAAAAAAGGGCTCGGCTTTATTACTGAGAATCGTAAAGACGAGGGGCTGTTGCTGGATACGTCTATCCGGGAAAACATAGCTCTTCCCAGTCTGACCAGCTTTTCTCCTAAAGGCGTGATCGACCAAAAACGCGAAGCCTCATTTGTCGAGCTGCTGATCAACCGACTGACCATTAAAACCGCTTCACCTGAAACCCATGCGCGCAACCTCTCAGGCGGAAATCAACAAAAAGTCGTAATTGCCAAATGGATCGGCATCGGTCCTAAGGTATTGATTTTGGACGAACCGACTAGAGGTGTTGACGTAGGAGCAAAAAGAGAAATTTATACTTTAATGAACGAACTGACCGATCGGGGAGTCGCGATTATTATGGTTTCATCCGAGCTTCCTGAAATTATCGGAATGAGTGACAGAATCATTGTCGTACATGAAGGAAAAATCAGCGGAGAAGTCGCCTCCCGGGAAGCCACACAGGAACGGATTATGACACTCGCCACAGGAGGGCAGTAAGATGAAAATTGAACATACACAACAACAAAAGCGCATTCATTTTGATACAGTTATTCAAAAGCTCGTCCCTTTTCTCGGTTTATTTATACTCGTTTTGATTGTATCTATTTTAAACCCAAGCTTTCTTGAACCGTTAAATATATTAAATCTGCTGCGTCAGGTTGCCATTAATGCGCTTATCGCGTTCGGCATGACCTTTATCATTTTAACAGGAGGAATTGACCTGTCTGTCGGCGCCATTCTCGCCCTGTCCAGCGCGTTAGTCGCCGGCATGATTGTGTCAGGCATTGATCCAATTCTCGCCGTGATCATTGGCTGTGTCATCGGTGCTGTGCTGGGCATGATCAACGGACTTCTAATTACAAAAGGAAAAATGGCTCCATTTATCGCCACATTGGCAACCATGACTGTATTCCGCGGGCTGACGCTTGTTTATACAGACGGAAACCCGATTACAGGTCTTGGCACAAACTATGCGTTTCAATTGTTCGGGCGCGGTTACTTTCTCGGCATTCCCGTCCCTGCGATTACGATGGTGATTGCCTTTGCCATCCTTTGGATTTTGCTTCATAAAACACCGTTCGGACGACGCACGTATGCAATCGGCGGAAATGAAAAAGCAGCATTGATTTCCGGCATTAAAGTACCGCGGGTCAAAGTAATGATTTATTCACTGGCCGGTCTTTTATCAGCTCTTGCGGGCGCTATTTTGACTTCCCGCTTAAATTCAGCACAGCCGACCGCCGGAGAATCCTACGAATTGGATGCGATTGCCGCGGTGGTTCTCGGCGGAACAAGCCTTTCAGGCGGACGCGGACGCATGATCGGAACATTAATCGGGGTGTTAATCATCGGCACGTTGAATAACGGACTGAACCTGCTCGGCGTATCATCATTTTATCAAATGGTCGTTAAAGGGATCGTCATTTTAATCGCGGTATTATTAGACCGTAAGAAGTCAGCATAGGAGGGTTACACATGAAGAAGGCGTTATTGGTCATCGTATCATTATCATTGGTTTTGCTGTCCGCTTGTTCGCTTGAGCCTCCCCAATGGGCAAAGCCTTCAAACTCGGACAAAAAAAAGGAATTGAAAATCGGTTTATCCGTTTCAACCCTTAATAATCCATTCTTTGTTTCTTTAAAAAAAGGAGTAGAGAAGGAAGCGAAAAAACGGGGCATCAAAGTGATTATCGTTGATGCACAAAATGACTCTTCCAAACAGACAAATGATGTGGAAGATCTCATTCAGCAAGGAGTAGACGCTCTCTTAATTAATCCGACCGACTCATCGGCCATTTCAACAGCCGTAGAATCAGCAAACTCGATTGGAATCCCTGTCGTGACGCTTGACCGTTCTGCAGAAAAAGGCAAAGTGGAGACACTGGTCGCCTCTGATAACATCAAAGGCGGAGAAATGGCCGCCGAATATATCGCTGAACAGCTTGGAGAAAACGCCAAGGTTGCTGAGCTCGAAGGCGTGCCGGGTGCTTCCGCGACAAGGGAACGCGGCTCAGGCTTCCACAATATAGCGGACAAAAAACTGGATGTCGTGACAAAGCAATCGGCAGACTTTGACCGTACCAAAGGACTGACCGTCATGGAAAACCTTCTGCAAGGACATCCTGAAATCAAGGCGGTTTTCGCCCATAATGATGAAATGGCGCTCGGCGCTCTTGAAGCCATCAACAGCTCTGGAAAAGATATTCTCGTCGTCGGCTTTGACGGCAATACGGATGCGATTTCTTCCATTAAAGCCGGAAAGCTTTCGGCAACCGTCGCCCAGCAGCCAGAACTGATCGGAAAGCTGGCAACAGAAGCAGCGAACGATATCCTAAATGGGAAAAAAGTAAAAAAATCAATTTCCGCACCATTAAAATTGGAGACACAGAAATAAGGCTATTTACGGATCAGATGATTATCTGATCCTTTTTTATGTTTAGCAGCCCACAGAAACGTGAAAAGGTATAAAAGAAACTTTTTCATTTCTCTTAGTAAAGGAGAGGGACAAGATGAAGAGAACGGCAAAAACATTGTCAGTATTTACACTCGCAGCCGGAGTGACAGCCGCCTCCGCACTTGGCGCAAGCCCTTTGCAGGCAAAACAGCCAATGAAGGCAGTGAGCATCGACGATCTATACAGCTACCCTATTGATTCATATTTGGTTTCTGCAGAAGCGCTAAATGTCAGAACAAAAGCTTCGGCATCCAGCGCAAAAGCTGACACGCTTCATCTGGGCGACAGCTTAAAAATGATTTCATTTTCAAATGCTGATTGGGCAAAGGTTCATTATAAAAACGGTAAGACAGGATTTGTCTCTACTCATTATATTGTAAAAGAAGCAACGACAGTGAAAACCACAACAAAAACCAATGTTTATGCTTCTGCTGCTGGAAAAAGCACAGCATCACTTCCAGCCAACACCAGTGTCTCCTTTTTAGGCTGGAATAAGACGAAGAATGGCGGATTTGATTATGATTGGGTATTTGTCGATTATGGCGGTAAAACAGGTTATATCAAAACAAAAGACTTAGAAATGTCAAAATAACAGAAAAGGGATTCCGTTTAATAACGCGGAATCCCTTTTATTTTCTCTAATGATGGATCGTATTGTCGCATTTCCAAAATATTTCCCAGGAAATATTGTCGTATGCCGGTTTTTCTGCTGTCGTGACCAAGCTATTATTTTCTTGACCGTACATCATTTGCGCTTTGATTGCTTTTTTATTTCACCTAAGTCAATTTAATTTTAAGAAAATACATGATATGGAGAGGAATTGTTTACGTTAAACAATGGAGGTGTTGTAAGATGGATAAGTTTGAAGCTGCGTATGAGGATTATAAATCCAGGCAAACAAACAATGATCAGACAGCAGATACATCGGGAAAAGAAGAAATTGTCGCAGTACGAAGGAATGACGAGAATAATATTATTGCGGTCAAAACAAACACGGGCAGGGAGCTTGATTACCCCGCCGCCCTGGCAGAAGCGAAAGCAGGGAATCTGGCTCACACGGATGTCTTCCATAAATACGGACGCGACATCTTACGCAGTGAACCGGACGGCACAAAAGAAAATAACCTATCAGAATTACCCGAATTTTAATTTAAAAAGCCCTTGGCACATATGTGCCAGGACTTTGTTTTAAGAGAATGAATTCAGGATATGATCTGTTAATCGTTTTGCGCTGATTGCAATGTCATCGGCATTTGCATATTTTACTCCATAAAAAACATACGGCGGCAGGTACGTCATGCCGATCAAATTGCTAGTCGCTTGAAACGGCTTAAGCAGCTCGCTTAACGAATAATGGTTGCTTCCGCCCGCCTGGTATTTTTCTGCCTCGCTCCCTGTGGAAACGGCCAGCATCAACTCCTTGCCGTGCAGAGCTTTTCCTTCAGAACCATAGGCCCAGCCATATGTCAGCACTAGGTCAAGCCATTTTTTCAAAAGGGGCGGAGAGCTATACCAATATAGCGGGAATTGAAAGACGATCCGGTCATATTGCTCGCACAGCTGCTGCTCTTTCACTACGTCAATCGCTTCATCCGGGTACTCCTTGTAGAGTTCTCGAACAGTGATTTGATCATGTTTTTTCAATTCTTCAACCCACGCCTTATTGACGACAGATGTTTCCATATGAGGGTGAACAGCCAAAACCAATACTTTCATTGAATCCACACCTTTACTGTTTTGACTGTATTTTACCTAAAAACATTTAAATAGCCAAACAAAAAGAAAGCCCTGCGTTTGCGGGCTTTCTTTTTTTATTCAGGATTTCCTTCTGTCGTTTCAATATCTTTCGCAAAATCAGGGTTATCTAAATTTGCATTGAAAAAGTCTGATGTATTCGGAAGTCTCAGATTCATATTCATTTTTTGTGAAATGGTGACTGTGCATTCTTCAATGACATAGTCAAACACGTGACCGCCTGTATTGCGGCCTTCATCTATGAAATGCAGATGGTAGCCTGATACAGCAATTCCATTTGCATAACCCGGCGTCCAAAAGCCGGCAATTGTTCCTCTGATATTATCAAAGTTAAAAACAGGCTGCGTTTTCACCGCTTCAACCATCGGCACATATGGTTTTTCCTGCAATTCCACTGTTCTTGTCTTCACCTTTTTAAATACGCCGTCTAAACGGATCGCGTAAAACAAGTTTTTGCTTGGCAGAAGACTGATGATTTCTTCTTCAAATTCTTCCCGTGTCATTTTAGCATCAATCTTATGAGTGATGTCTGGCTTAAAGAAAGTAAATGAACAAAACGGAGAACGGTCTCCATCTTGGACAGGCGTCGCTTTTCCGTCTGAACGAAGACGGTAAAACTCTCCGTCAAAACCAATCAGCTCTCCGTCAAGCTGATTAAAAGTTCCGATTCCGAAATCACCGTATTTCGGAATATCTGCCATTTCAAAATCGCCGTCGTATACTCCATCCAATAAAGATGTCATGGTTGATACTTGGTATATCTGGCTTGCCGGCTGGCCTTTCCGGCCGCGGCTTAATACTTGCACATCACTTGCATTTTTCATATTCCCTTCACTCCTTTAATTATTGTTCTGTTCATAAGAAAACAGGTTCCTGTTGTGCGCAGAGTGCTAGAGAGCTTTTGTTTTCATATGTTCTTCAAATTTCTTCGGAATCATGTCGCTCGCTAAATGAACGTTGTCGCTGTAATCAACCGGGATATCGATAATGACCGGGCCGTCTGTATTTAACCCCTTTTGAAGGACAGCCGACAGCTGATCCGGAGATTCAACACGCAAACCGGTTGCACCGAAGCTTTCCGCATACTTCACAATATCAACATTGCCGAAATCGACGCCTGATTTGCGGTTATATTTTTTCATTTGCTGAAATGCCACCATATCATATGTGCTGTCATTCCAAACGAGATGAACGATAGGCGTCTTAAGACGAACCGCCGTTTCTAATTCCATCGCTGAGAAAAGAAAACCGCCGTCACCTGAGACAGATACCACTTTTTCTCCCGGATTGACCAATGCTGCCGCGATCGCCCACGGAAGCGCGACGCCAAGCGTCTGCATGCCGTTGCTGATCAAAAGTTTAAGCGGCTCATACGCGCGGAAATACCGGGACATCCAAATGCCGTGTGATCCGATGTCACAAGTGACAGTCACGTTATCATCTATTGCGCTGCGCAATTCTTTGATGATATGAAGCGGATGCACCCGGTCCTTCTTCTGTTCTGCGGGGGCCTGTTCGCTCTCATTCAGCATGTCTTTCAACTCGCTCAGCATCATTTGGTCCCGTTTCTCTATATCAACCTTCAGGGCATCATGTTCAATATGGTGAACAGTTGTCGCGATATCACCGATTAATTCAAGCTCCGGCTGGTAAGCATGATCAATATCAGCCTGAATTTCGTCAAGATGGATGATCGTCCGGTCTCCTTTTACATTCCAGAATTTCGGATCGTACTCAATCGGATCATAACCGATCGTCAGCACGACATCCGCCTGCTCAAGCAAAAGGTCGCCCGGCTGATTGCGGAATAGCCCGATACGGCCGAAATATTGGTCTTCAAGCTCTCTGGATAATGTACCCGCCGCTTGGTATGTTTCAACAAAAGGAAGTTTGACCTTTTTCAGCAGTTTGCGGATGGCTTTTACCGCTTCCGGTCTTCCGCCCTTCATTC
Organism: Bacillus atrophaeus; assembly: GCF_001584335.1. GTDB lineage: Bacteria > Bacillota > Bacilli > Bacillales > Bacillaceae > Bacillus > Bacillus atrophaeus. Next base: position 490,422 of record NZ_LSBB01000001.1, on the reverse strand, counting down.
CTACCAATATTACGGGAAGTTTCGCCGTCTGGATTTTTGCAATGGCCGCGCTGATCAATTCGTCCGGTGCCGGCCCTTGTTTCGGCGTTGGAATCCCGCGAACGTTTTTAATGTTTGTGACTTCATTCACAACATCTTGCGGAAAGCTTACAAAAGCTGCACCCGCCTGACCTGCTGATGCTTCCCTGAACGCATTTGTGACTGCTTCTGGTATATTCCCTGTATCCTGGACTTCTACACTATATTTTGTAATGGATTGAAATAAAGCCGCGTTATCCAATGATTGATGTGTCCGTTTTAACCGATCTGCCCGTATGACATTTCCCGCGAGCGCAACGACCGGATCACCTTCTGTATTTGCTGTTAACAGGCCTGTCGCTAAATTGGATGCGCCGGGACCGGACGTGACAAGGCAGACGCCCGGTTTTCCGGTTAAACGCCCGACAGCGGCAGCCATAAACGCCGCATTTTGCTCATGCCGGCATACAATCAGCTCTGGCCCTTTATCCTGTAAAGCATCAAAAACCGCATCAATTTTTGCACCCGGAATGCCAAAAACATGTGTGACACCTTGCTCCACTAAGCAATCAACAACAAGCTCCGCCCCCCGATTTTTGATAGGGGATTTTTGTTCTTTTGTTGCTTTGGTCAACACCCTCACTCCTTATTATGCAGATTAAATATAAAATTTTAAATAAATCTTGTGATATGATTCACTATACACCCTTTGGAAATTGACCTCCAATATCAATTCGACTTATGATTAATATGTTTTACGAATTAATTACCAGAGAAAGGAATGCATAATCTATGGAGCTTCGCCACCTTCAATACTTTATCGCAGTCGCTGAAGAGCTTCATTTCGGCAAAGCGGCCCTGCGCCTGAATATGACTCAGCCCCCGCTCAGCCAGCAGATCAAACAGCTTGAGAAGGAACTGGGGGTGACGTTACTGAAGCGGACAAAGAGAATTGTACAGCTGACAGCAGCCGGCGAAATTTTTTTAAAACAATGCCGGATGGCGCTGAACCAGATTGATCAGGCGATTGAAATGGCGCAGCGAACCGCGCGGGGAGAACACGGGCATCTTGTCATCGGATTTGTCGGCTCAGCCACCTATGAATTTCTGCCGCCGATCATTCGGGAATATCGGAAAATGTTTCCCTCCGTCAAAATCGAACTTCAAGAAATCTCTTCGCACAGGCAAGAGGAGGAACTGTTAAAGGGGAATATTGACATCGGCATTCTTCACCCGCCCTTGGTTCATCCGGAATTACATACCGAAACAACGAAAAGCAGCCCATGCATATTGGCTTTACCAAAACAGCATCCGCTCGCTTTAAAAACATCTATCAGCATCAAAGATTTGGCCAATGAGCCTATCATAACCTTGGCAAAAGAAGCGTGGCCCACTTTGTATACGGATTTTATAAAGCTTTGTGAGGAGGCCGGATTCGTTCCGAACATTGTGCAGGAAGCAACCGAATACCAGATGGTGATCGGACTTGTGACAGCGGGCATCGGCATTACCATTGTCCCTTCCTCTGCCAGAAGGCTGTTTAATCTCGATGTAACTTACCGGAGCGTTAATGATTTTCAGCTCAAGGCGGAATGGATCATAGCATACAGAAAAGACAGCCAAAATCCCGTGCTGAGACAATTTGTTGATATATCGAAGGCAGTCAAAGAAGTCTCTGGGAGTATGTAACCAACTTGTTACTTCAGAAAAACGAAAAAAGGCGCTCCGTCTTCTGGAAGCCGCCCCGTTTTTTCAACATCATGATAAACGATATAATTCGCTTTTGATATATTTCGCACGTTCTTTAATGTACTGGCAAATGACATCAGGCTCCCGGTCAAAACGCTCGATATCATCCTTTTTGTATGGATCCGTCAGGACAAATGGCCTGATTTCTTCATGCAGCGCCATGACTTTCGGTTTCATATAATCAATTGTAAAATGCGTTTGAAGCGTTTTTTCTAAAAGCTGCTGATATGCCTTGCGGAAATGAGGTTCATCGAGAATTCTGGCTGTTAGTGTATTAAATCCTTGAATCCTTACATAATCGGCAGCCATCCGCTCCCCGTGTATATCTCTTCCCCAAGTCGCATCATAGTCCCAGGGAATGACCTCAAACAGACCGGTTTCACTGCTCCGGTACAGCGCATAGTTATGAACAAACCCATCATAATTTGAGGTGAACACAATGCCTGCAAGCCAGCGCAAATACTTTTCCACATCTATATGCTTTGTAATCTCTTCTTTAAATTGGGCTTTAGGAACTGTATTAATCTTAAAAATCATGTCCTGCAAATAGAAGTCATCCTCTTCGGTCCCCGTCTTCTTTTCATATCCAAGTTCAAGAGATGTTTTCGTTTCTTTTTCCAGATCGCTCATCAAAGAGAAATTAGCGTCATCATCAACCGCATAAAAAATGGCGCCCTTCGCTTCTTTCCGCTTCGCTAAAAAATGCTCATCCACTGACTCAAGCTCAAGATAGATCCCTTCATTTTTCCCATTTATTTTCACATATACATAATTCGCTTTAGGCGACAAAGTGCCCAGCTCTGAGAAGAAATCCAAGGACAGTTTATTTCTCATAAGTGAGGGATCTTTATACTCGGCATTCAAGTGAATTTCATGTGCGCCGCGGAATATTTTAGGCTGAAAAAACTCGATATGGTACGATTTTTTCTTGAAATCTCTGATATGCGATCCTCGATAAGCAATGTCAATATCAAGCCTTTTATGATTCACTTTCATCACACCCGGGACAGGATCATCGTCCCAAATATCTTTTTTAAGCTCCCGTAAATCTTTAGGATGAATAAACAGCTGATAAAGCGGTAAAGTCGATTGTTTTTCCATCCGGAGACCTCCCTCCATATTTAGGCACTATTATTTTTCAGAACTCAGCGGAACACTCATACACTTTTTACATCACTGCGTACTATGAGATTAGTAAGGATATTAATCCTTAAGCAAATGACAAAAAGGAGGGTTTCAAAATGGGCCACTATTCCCATTCTGATATTAAAAAAGCGGTGAAATCTGCAAAAAAAGAAGGTTTAAAGGATTATTTATACCAAGAGCCGCATGGAAAAAAACGCAGCCACAAAAAGTCGTACTGTTCTCACAAGAAATCTCGCAGCCATAAAAAGTCGTACTGTTCTCACAAGAAATCACGCAGCCACAAAAAGTCATTCTGTTCTCATAAGAAATCACGCAGCCACAAAAAGTCATTCTGTTCTTACAAGAAATCACGCAGCCACAAAAAGTCGTACTGTTCTCACAAGAAATCTCGCAGCCATAAAAAATCATTCTGTTCACACAAGAAAAAATCACGCAGCTACAAAAAATCATTCTGTTCACACAAGAAAAAATCTCGCAGCTACAAAAAGTCATACCGTTCACACAAGAAAAAATCTCGCAGCTACAAAAAATCATTCTGTTCTCACAAGAAAAAATCTCGCAGCTACAAAAAATCATTCTGTTCTCACAAGAAAAAATCTCGCAGCCATAAGAAATCATATCGTTCACACAAACACTTCTGCTCTAAACGTTCACGCAGCTACAAAAAAGACTATTACTACAGCAAAAAAGAATTCTGGAAAGACGGCAATGTTTGGACAGTGAAAAAGAAATACAAATAGCTTTACCATGAACTGAATACGTTATCAATAGGCTGCCGGCATACGGAAGCCTATTTTTCATTTTCCGGCTCGAATGTTTTGTTTCTCCCCCATATCAGATATATGTCACGACTCAGAATATGCAACCCTCCTTCGATTGTTTTACTTAAATGAGTTTGGTTATAATTAACACATACTAACACATAAGGTGGCTGATTTTATGTACACATTTCGAGCAGAGCAGCTCAGTGCAAAAGACACTTATAAATTACTGTCTGGAGCCGTTATCCCAAGACCCGTCGCTTTTGTCACAACTCTTTCTTCCGCAAACAGAGCTGTCAATGCAGCGCCATTCAGTTTCTTTAACGTCATCAGCTCCGATCCGCCGCTTCTCGGCATTTCCGTCGCCAGGGCAGAAGGCATTCAAAAAGATACAGCAAGAAACGCAATATACAGCGGTGAATTTGTCGTACATGTCAGTGATGAGGATATCATTGAAGAAATTAACAAAACCGCTGCAAGATTGAGCCCTGAGGAAAGCGAAGTTGAGCAAACCGCCCTGCATACAGCGGAAAGCGCCTGTGTATCAGTTCCCGGCATTAAAGAAGCACGCATTCGCTTTGAATGCAAATTAGAGCGGCATATCACATTTGAAAATGATAAAGGCTCGGTTACAACAGATCTGCTGATTGGAAGAGTTGTCTGTTTTCATTTAGATGAACGTGTATATGACAAGGAGAAAGGGTACGTCATCACCGAGGAATTAAAGGCTGTCGCAAGACTGGCGGGAAATCAATATTCCAAGCTTGGAGAGGAATTTACGCTGATCCGTCCTACTTAACAAATGAAACTATTATAATAGAAAGAACTAGTCAAAAAGACCTCCCAATGGAGGTCTTTTTGTTTAGCTTACTTATATCTCTTCAACCGGCTGAAATTTAAAAAGCGAAAGGTATGTATTTAACTGTCTTCGTGTTTGCACAAACCGATTGCACTGATTTGGTCTTATAAATTCCGGTCCTCCCCGGTACAATTTAATTAAGCACGAGCCGGATGAAGGACGGCAGACCGATATTACGTTGACATAAGGAGCTGATCATCATGCCTTTGGACCAAAGAAGTTCAGCAATTCTTTATCTGGTCATGAACACCAACTCTTATGTTACTGGCAGCGAGTTGACCGAGCATTTAAAGATTTCTCGAAGAACGCTGTATTATGACATTGAAAAAATTAACGGCTGGCTGAAGGAGACGGGATTATCACCGATTAAAAGAATGCGTTCCATGGGCTTCTACTTGGAAGACAACACAAAAAAATCCCTTTTATCAGAAATGAAAACGTTCACACATAACAGCTATGAATTTTCTCCCTCCGAACGTCAGGCAAGAGTCATCGTGCGCCTTTTAATAAGGAGCAGCCGTCATCTCCTGCAAGACTTTATCATTTTGAACAGAGTCAGCCGCAATACCGCCATACAGGATATGAAGCATATCCGGGAAAAACTGAAGACCTTCGGCATCGTACTATCTTTCACTAAGGAAAAAGGCTATTTTATGTCCGGGCTTGAACATCAAAAACGCAAGCTGCTGGCGGAATACACGAATAAACTGATGCAAAAAAACGGCAGCAAATCCATAACCGCTGACCTTTGTCCCGACGGAACCGCCTGTGAGCCGCTTATCCGGAAGATGCGTTCCATTCTGCTGAATTGCGAAGGCCTGCTTCAAATCAAATATGCCGATCACGTGCTGAACAGCTTAAGCGTTCACTTCACCCTATTTCTTATCAGAATAAAAGCGGGAAAGGAAATTGAATTGGACCAAGCAGAACAGTACGCCATCCGGCAAACGAAGGAGTACCGGGCAGCCGTCCAGGCATTTGAAACCGCTCATCTGCCTGCGGAAGCTTGTATTCCTGATCAAGAGCTGTGTTACTTTACGATTCACCTGTTAGGGGCAAAGATCAGCCAGTTTCCCTCATCCTGTCTGACAGCGGGCGAGCTGGACATTCATGACATTGCAGACAAAATGGTCGTGGATTTTCAGCGTTATGCCTGCGTGCTTTTTCAAGATCCTGAAAGCCTGAGGAAACACCTGACGCTTCACTTGAGATCTGCGTATTACAGAATCAAATACGACATCTCGAACAATGAAAGTGATGTGGCGGCCTCCATTCAAACAAAATACAGCGATATATACAATTTGACTAAAAAGGTCGTTCATCATCTCGAAAAAGAGGTCAGGCACACCATCAGCAGTGAAGAAACAGCGTTTATCGCCATGCATTTCGGCGGCTGGATGAAACGTGAGGGCGTGGTTCCCTCCAGCAGAAAAACAACCGTCATTGTCTGTCCCGGCGGAATCGGTACTTCAAAGATTTTGCAAAGCCAGATTGAGGACCTTTTGCCGAATGTCGATATTTTACGCACTGTCTCAAGCCGGGTCTATGAAACGATGGCGGTTGATGCAGACTTTCTGATTTCAACCGCACCGCTTCCTGACAGAGGCGTCCCTGTATTTATTGTCAATCCGATTTTAAATAGCCAGGAAAAAATCAGCCTGCTGAAAAAAGTGGACGCTCTTTCAGGCGCAGCCTCCCGTTTCCACCCATGCGCCCGCGATTTGATGACGATTATCGAAAAACATGCAGATGTATTTCATAAAAATGAGCTGTTACAAGAAGTTGCCGAATACTTAGGACAGCCGTACAAACACAAAAAGGAGGCGAATGATAAACCAATGCTTGCTGAATTAATGACACACCAAAACATCACAATGACCCACTCTGCCCGCAACTGGGAGGAAGCCGTCCGCCTGGCAGCAAAACCGCTTCTGGATGACGGCTCTATCACTCCTCAATATATTGAGGCCATGATCAACACGATCAAAACGCTCGGCCCCTATATTGTCATTACGCCAAAGGTAGCCATTCCCCACGCGAGACCTGAGGATGGCGTCAACAAGATCGGAATGAGCTTTTTAAGACTGAAAGAAGGCGTTTCGTTTTCAGATCAGCCCGAGCATACAGCCCAGCTGATCATCGTACTTGCTGCAATCGACAATGAAACCCATTTAAAAGCGCTCTCCCAGCTGACAAATATGCTGGGCGATCCCGAAAACATTCAATATCTAATAAACGCAGAATCGGCGGAACAAGTACTGACGCTGATTAAAAAATACTCAATATAGGAGAGATTCAGATGAAAAAAATATTGATCGTTTGCGGAAACGGACTCGGTTCAAGCTTTATTGTTGAAATGAATGTGAAAAAAATAATTGAGGAACTGAACATTGACGCAGAAGTCTCCCATACAGATCTCACTTCAAGCAAAACAGAAACAGCGGATCTGTACCTCGGCTCAACGGATATCGTGTCGAGTCTTGATGACGGCATCCGTACGGTAGCCGGCCTCAAAAACCTGCTCGATCAAAATGAAATCAAAGAAGCCATCCTGAATAACTTGTAAACAAAAAAAGACAGACAACGGGGGTGCAACGTATGATTGATTTTCTAATAAACGATTTCCTTGGAACTCCGGCTATTTTAATCGGACTTTTCGCCTTAGCCGGTCTTCTCCTGCAAAAGAAAAACGCGGCTGATACCGTGTCAGGCACACTGAAAACAGCCATGGGCTTTGTCATTCTCAGCGCCGGGGCCGCCATTGTCTCGGATTCCCTCGCCGTATTCAGCAGCATGTTCGAAAAGGCATTCCATATTAAAGGCATCGTTCCGAATACCGATGCAATTTCAGCGATTGCCCAAAAAACATTCGGAACAGAAACCGCATTAATTATGATTTTCGGAATGATTGTTAACATTCTGCTGGCACGGCTGACACCGTTCAAATATATTTTCTTAACCGGCCATCACATCCTCTACATGGCTTCGCTGATCTCTGCCGTGCTGATTACCGGCGGCGTCAGCGGCGTTCCGCTCATTGCAGCCGGGGCCATTATTCTAGGGGGGCTTATGGTTCTGTCACCAGCGATTCTTCAGCCTTATACAAAGAAAATTACCGGAAGTGACGATCTTGCCCTCGGGCATTTCGGCTCTGTCGGCTACTTTATCGCCGGTTTTCTCGGCAAGCGTGTCGGCAATACTGCCCATTCGACAGAGGACATTAAAGTCCCAAAATCATTAGGGTTTCTGCGTGATACGTCAGTCTCGATTTCATTGACGATGGCCCTTCTTTTCTTTATTGTCGCCCCATTTGCAGGGAAGGGTTACATTGAATCATCGTTAAGCGGCGGCAGCCATTATCTTGTTTATTCCTTCATGCAGGCCATTACCTTCGCTGCCGGTGTATATATCATTTTAGCCGGCGTAAGGATGGTGATCGCGGAAATTGTGCCTGCCTTTAAAGGCATCGCCGAAAAACTTGTGAAAGGCGCCAAGCCCGCTCTCGACTGTCCGACGGTCTTTCCTTTTGCGCCAAACGCCGTAATTATCGGATTTCTATCCAGTTTTCTGGCGGGGGTTGTCTCGATTTTCCTTCTTCCGGTCTTCAGCCTCAGTGTCATTGTTCCAGGGCTTGTCCCTCATTTTTTCACAGGAGCGGCAGCCGGGGTTTATGGCAACGCGACCGGCGGAGTTCGCGGAGCCGTGATCGGGGCGTTTGCCAATGGTCTCCTTATTTCTTTTCTGCCGGCGCTTCTCTTGCCGGTTCTCGGTTCCCTCGGGTTTGAAGGAACCACATATGGTGATTCAGACTTTGGCATTATCGGCATTATCCTTGGCTGGATCATTCAACTATTCAACTAAAGCGAGGTATACATGATGAAATACCAATTTTCGCCTTCTTTAATGTGTATGGATTTAACGAAATTCAACGAGCAGATTTCGATTTTAAACAGCCGGGCCGATATGTACCATGTTGATATCATGGACGGCCATTTCGTGAAAAACATCACGCTGTCTCCGTTTTTCATCAGCCAGCTTAGAATGATGACGAACCTCCCTATTGACGCGCACTTGATGGTCGAAAAGCCTGAAGATTTCATAGACATGACGGCTGAGGCCGGCGCAGATTATATCAGCGTGCACGCCGAGACCATTAACCGGAATGCATTCCGGTTGATCAGAAAAATCAAGGATTATGGCGCAAAGGTCGGGATCGTGCTGAACCCTGCCACACCGCTTGATTGGATCAGCCCGTACGTGCATCTGATTGATAAGCTCACGATTATGACGGTCGATCCGGGCTTTGCCGGACAGCCGTTTATCGCAGAAATGACAGAAAAAATCCGTGACGCTAAAAAAATTAGAGAGACGAATCACTATACGTATGTTATTGAAGTAGACGGCTCTTGTAATGAAAAAACCTTCCGCACGCTTGCAGAAGCGGGAAATGATATTTTTATTATCGGCAACTCGGGCTTATTTGACCTCGATGAAAATACAAAAATCGCCTGGGATAAAATGAAGAACATCTTTCAGCAGCAGACAAACACCGCTGATATAGGACACCCGGAGTAACTTCCGGGTGTTTTTTTTTATGAAACTTCTGCCCTGCCGCTTCGTATAAAAAAGAAAGACTTAATCGTTGGGGGTTTTTATATGAGTACGCTTCACTTTATTATTTTAATGCTGATCGCCGCGGCTTTCAGTATAGCCTTTCATTTCTATGCTAAGAAAAAACTCGGCATACATAAGCCGGGCTGGCGTTATAAGCCTGTAAACAGTACACAGAGATGGCTGGAGATTGTCCTGCTCATTAGTTATCTCATCGCGCTCATCTATTTTCCCACAGAGTATATGATTATCTTATTCTTTCTTTTGCTTAGCTCATTTCGCACCTTTATGGAATGGAAGTATGAGCCGGAAGAAAAACAATATATCTACAATCTGTTTGGCACGTGCTTGTTTCTAGTGATCTTTATTTATATGTGCATTTTCTTCTAAACGTTTCCTCAGACCCCAACCGCAGCCCCGTCTCCCCGCGGATCGGCGCCGCCTTGGAGAAAATGCTCATCATCTATCAAAATAGCTCCGGCGTGTCCCATCAGTCTGTCAAAATTACTGACGACCTCCACTACATGGCCGCTTTTTCTGAGCTTTTCTATCGTTTCCGGTTCTATCCTGCCTTCCAGCCTGAGCCCTTCATAATCCTCTCCCCACGTCCGGCCCCATACCCAGCGCGGCTCGTTGATCGCCTGCTGAGGATGCATTCCGTAATCGAGCATCCGGGTGATGATGGCCGTCTGAGTCTGCGGCTGGCCTTCACCGCCTTGCGCTTGCGATGCGATAATGCGGACTGACAACCATTTGCTTTGTTCCGATGATTGATTTGTTCATGCCAAGGCCCCTTTTTGAGAAATTTTCTTTAGTATAAGGAGCTTCCTTTCTGCCCTCTACTGATCAGGAAGAAAAACTGACGAACTATTTACTTTTCGAAAATGAAATAACTCATTTACATTCGTTAAGAAAACAAAATTAAATTTCTTCAAACGAAACGAATTTTATATGATAAAATGTTTTCTAAAAGGTTGAAGAAAGCAGGTGGAGCAAATGGGAAATGAATATCAAATTCCTAATCTCGTTGTTGATGATATAGATAAACAAATTCTGACCATTTTGCATGAGGAAGGCAGGATTTCCTATACCGATCTTGGGAAAAGGGTCGGTTTATCACGCGTCGCCGTTCAGTCACGGATTAATCAGCTCATCGAAACCGGTGTCATCGAAAAATTCACCGCCGTGATTAATCCCGCTAAAATCGGGATTCACGTCTCCGTGTTTTTTAATGTCGAGGTGGAACCGCAGTACTTAGAGGAAGTTGCCTTACAGCTTGAGGAAGAACCCGCGGTCACAAGCCTTTATCACATGACAGGGCCGAGTAAACTGCACATGCACGGAATATTTGCAAATGATCAAGAAATGGAAGAATTTCTGACAAAACGGCTGTATCCGCTGCAGGGAGTTGTCAGTGTCGATTGCCAGATGCTGATCAAACGATATAAAAGCCGTATGGGAATGAAGCTGTAAAGGGGAGAAACTGATGAAAAACCATGCTTATCGGGATATGACGGCCGCCATGGTGCGTACCGGAATATTGGGATTCGGCGGCGGGCCATCCGTCATTCCGCTGATCCGCCATGAAGCCGTTACGAAATATAAGTGGATTGATGATAATGAATTCGGAGAAATACTGGCAATCGCCAACGCGCTGCCCGGACCGATCGCGACAAAAATGGCGGCATACTTAGGCTATAAACTGAAGGGAACATGCGGTGCAATCATCGCAACAGCCGCGCATATTCTGCCGACCTGTCTCGCCATGGTTGCCTTGTTTGCGGCCGTTAACGTCTTAAGCCATTCGGCTGTTGTCGCAGGTATGATCGGCGCTGTGACGCCTGTTATCGCGGTGATGCTCGGAATCATGGCTTATGAGTTTGGACAAAAAGCGCTCAAAGGTTTCGGCTGGGTCACCGGCATCCTGTTTTTTATGATCGCTTTTACCGGCCTTCAATTTCTACAAATCAATCCTGGCATCGTCATTATCATTTTCTTAGCATACGGGGCATTTCACTTTAAACTAAAAAACAAAATATCCAATAAAAATAATAAAGACAAAGGAATGTCCGCCTCATGATCTTTTTATATGTATTTCTGGCGTTTTTTATCGCAAATGTTCTGGGATACGGCGGCGGCCCTGCGTCTATTCCGCTTATGTTTGAAGAAGTCGTGAACAGATACAACTGGCTGTCAAACGACCAATTCTCAAACATGCTCGCACTCGCAAACGCACTGCCCGGTCCAATCGCAACGAAGATCGCGGCTTATGTCGGCTACAGCGCAGGCGGATGGCCCGGATTTCTGATTGCGCTGATCGCAACTGTTGTGCCGTCCGCCCTCGCACTGATTGTCCTTTTACGTATCATTCAGCGCTTCCGTCAATCGCCGGTGATCAAAGGCATGACCCTGTCCGTCCAGCCCGTCATTGCCGTGATGATGCTCATCCTCACATGGCAAATCGGAGCAGACGGCATCAAAGCCATCGGATGGATTCAATCTCTTGTGATCGCGGGCATTTCACTCCTCGCCCTTACAAAATTTAAGCTGCATCCCGCTTTTCTTATTATTGCGGCGTTTTTATACGGCGGGCTTGTGGTTCCTTATTTGTGAAAAAGCACCTGTACAGGTGCTTTTTTATTTTGGTCCGGAGATCCCGTTTGTCATGCAGACCGTTTCTTCATCTTCATCGTTTTTGACTTTATACTTTATTTGTAAGGTGCCCCCTGCCATTCGGACAAATTGCTTATTTGTTTTACCGTTGTGCGGTTCTGTTTTAACATATGTCCATTCTGCAGATGATTGAAATTTCAAAGATAAGTATAATCCCACAGTCAGCATTCCAATGAGTATAGCTACTAAAATTTTCATATAAAATCACTTCTTTTCAATAACTGGCTGGCAGCAGACAATGCATGTTGATCGTGTAAAATATCGCCGGGCCGGTTGCCTTCTCCTAATACATAACCGCCAAAAGAAATCCCTATAAAATCGAAAATATATTCAAACTGCTGAATCAAAGGCAGTCCTTTTCTCGTGGGTTCATCTCCTCCGTGTGTTTTTCTTTTTCTTCATCTTTAAAATAAAGATATTCCTCTTCATTCATGAGATACCAGTAGATGGAGTAACGCTGATGATGGAGCTCATAAAACGGCACAAGCGTGATCTCTGCATGATTCGGCTGGCCAATCGGCTCCGTTTGAAAGACGAGTGACGTATCGTCTGTTCGCTTTATCCACTCTTCCATCTGTTCATCAGCCACTAAAACGGGAACATCAATTAAAGGATGATTATTTAATGCCAGATGATCATCCAGTATATCTGTTTCAGGAAAGTTAATCCTCCCCAATGCACCGGCAAGCACAACAGGTCCATACATAATCACACTTTTCTTCGGATCATCCCTCGCTTGATAGGGATGAAGATTCATGGGTAAGTCGATCTCAATGCAATCTCCTTTCAGCCAATTTCCGCGTATAACCAAGTACCCTTTTTCTTCGAACGCGTCTATCGTTTCCCTATTAACCGTTGCCTCTGATCGCACCACTTAACCAATAATGAACCCGGATATGCAAAGTCAGCGGCTCTCCCTTTGCTTTCTTAAATAACCAGCTGTATCCTCCCGAATCATTAGCCAAATCATTGAATCACTCCATCAGGACAAAAATAAAAAGTTGGCCAGCAAAGATATTGAAAACGCTTTAGGCATGAACTATGCCTACCTTTCCACCCTTTTCAGAAAACAAACCGGAAAAAGCATCACAGCATACAAAAATGAACTGCTGATTGAACAGGCGATTGATATTTTCAAAAAAAGCAATAAAAACATAACCGAAGTAAGCAACAAGTTAGGATTTTCTAATCCTTATTATTTCAGCAGAGTGTTCAAAAGAGTCACTGAGTGTCCCCGTCTGTATACTTAAGCCAGATATATAGGAACTAATTTTCTTGTTCGGAGGAATGTAACATGACAAGGACCATTTCCCTTTGATTTATTGTCTGTAACTATTAAGGCTCTTATAAAATAAAACATGGTATATACTGGTTAATTTCATACATTACCTTAGATAAATTGGAGGTCTGGGTTTTCTACAACAAAAAAACTTGCGACTCAGGTTCACAAGTTTTTTGTTTTGCTATTCAATAATGCATTTTTAAATACATGTTTCACTATAATTCATTATTTGCAACTCGATTTAGTATAAGTTCTATATTTTTAACTATTTCAATGTGACTAACTGACTGAAATTCATAAACAGGCTGTTCCCAATTCTCATCTTGTACCATGATTAGTTGATAATTACCCTCAGCATCTGCATCTGGATACCAGCCTAAATCAACCATATAGTTCTTTCTAGAGTATGTTAATTGCAATAAATCCTGTGAAAAAAACAACCACTTTTCATCTTCTGGAGCTAGATTTTTCGGATCAATTTCTCGAAAACTATTTTGATTTATAGTCCATCCTTTTGGAATTCTTAGTGCTTGTAAATTTACTTCTGGCATTTTTTTTATCTTTCTCATAAAAGCCTCCTATTACTTATCTACACCGAGTTGTTTTAAATACTTATCTAATCTACTTCCAGCAATCGGATGACCATGATATTCACCACCAGAAAACTCAGCTCTGATCCAACTTGTTGGTGTACCTAGATCATAGCCAATGGTTTTTCCTGCATCATAGATAAAGTAATAATTATTATTTCCATTATCAATAATATGACCTTTTAGAAGCGCTTCTTTTTCTAAAGCTTTATTATTAACATCCGGTAAGTACTGAGCAGCTTTTCCACCTGTCATACTAAAGCGTTTTGCTTCTTCAGGTGTTTTGGCTTTTACATGTTTATGTCCATGCGGAGTGAACGAAGCATTATTAAGAATCGTTCGCAGTTCTTTACGGCCATAATACCCACCATGTGCTACTTTATCGTGACTTTCAGAGATATTAGGCTTGTGAGAACTTCCCTTGCGACCACCATTACTCACCATCTTCACAATCCCAAGATCTTTCACAGCAGTCGTCCCAACATCGACACGAACTGTTGGAAACCCGAACGTAAAGCCATTCGTTGTTACTGGGCGTTCTGCGTAAACCCGGACGTTTGTTGGAACTTTGAATTGTTTTGCTTTTTCCAGGATTGTATTTGCTTTTTGAACTTTTGTATGGGTTGCAAGCGGGATGCCTTTGTCAATGTGTTTCGCCAATGCACCTGCGCCAACTAAGCTTAAAGCCGCTTCCAGCGCTCCTTGCTTCCGCTTCTCCTCAGACACTTTATTCCCAAACATATCCCGTCCTGTAACAGCTTCTGAGAATCCGTTTGAAGCAATAAGGCCGTATGCGCCCATTTCTGACATTTTGAGGATGTCTAAGGATTTGCCTGTTTTGTAGGCGTCCAAAGCGTGTTCTGCCGCGATCGCAGCTTTTCCGGTTTTGTAGATGGCTTTTCCGCCTTTGAAGGCGCGGCCTGCCCAGCCGACGACCGGTATGAATCCAGCCGCGGCCATCGCTCCAGCTGTCACACGTTCTGCGGCGGAGAGTTTTTCTCCGGTAACCGGGTCAACGCCTTCCGTCGCTCTTTTATAATCATAATAGCCGGAGACTTCACCGGTAAAGGTGCAAATTCCATCCCATGTTTTTTCGTACCACGGTTTGTTCGCTTCTTTTTCTGCTTTTTCCTGAAGCCGTCTTGCTTCGGCTTGCTGCTCTTTTGCCTCAATATAGGACGTTCCCTGTTTCTCCACTTCGATTACGCTTTTATAGACTTCATTGCTGTGGAAGGCTTTTTTGTCATAGTACATAGGGGTTGCGCTTTTTCCGTTGCTGGTTGCCTGCATTAAAACAGAATACTTGCTGAGCACTGCGTTATCCAGAGATTCTAAATTCTGATATTCAGTTGTCAGTGATTCATCAAGTTGATCGACTGCCGTAATCGTATCCCGTCTGACCTTCTGGGCATTGTCCATCTTATCGGCGTAATGATCAAGCGAATACATGTCCAGATCGATAATATCACTGATGCCTGACAAAATGGAATCGATTTCCGCTTTGTGGGCGGAGACAATCTCTGACGCTTTTAGATCTCCGTTAGGCAGCTCATGATCCAAAAACGAAGTCTCTACATAAGAATCACTGAGTTCTTGATCTTTAATGTCACCTGAAATGCCTTTTAAAAACGCAATTTGAGAGGAGACAAGCGTCAGCCAGCTATCAACGATTTCCGCTTGTCCTTGAAAGAAATCTTTAATATTGTCTGCGCCTTTTCCTTTAAAATCATCACCTAAATCAGCAACGCCTTGAAACGCTTTTTTCAGCGTGTTCAGCTGCTCTTCAAACGTTTCATATTGCTTTTTTCTCTTCTCCGCTTCATCTATTAAAGATTGTGATTCAAATACTTTGCTCATCGCACTGCCCTTTCTATGCTATTTTACGGCTATCGCCTCGTCTTGTTCCTTGAGTGAATCAACATTGTCTTTCGTATCCTCGATGTTTTTGTGCACCGCTTTCTTGTAATCTCCGAGCATGGTACGGATGTTTTCTTCTCGTTCATCGTACTTTGACGTATAGTCGAGTTTGTTTTTCCCATTGGAGCCGGCGGCACCGATTGTCACATCGGCCAGCGCATCTTTGACAGACTCCAATGTTTTGATCACTGTATCGTACTTCAGCTTAATTTCAGACATGAGAAAGAATCACCACCATTTCAGTTTATTTATTTGTTTGGCTGCTTCATCTAAGAACTCTTCTCCCTTAGCAAGCGTTTCGCCAGCAAGGTTTGCTGCGTACAATTCTCCGGTATAAAGAAGTTTATCCGCTTCAAGTCCCACAACCTTCATCTGTATCGAAGACATATACTCGTTATATTTATTATTCACAATCTTGGATGCTTCCGACTTGGCATCTTCTCTTCCCTTATCAAAATCATCCGCTTTTGTTCCTTTCCAGTGCTGTCCCAATTCCGGTTTTACAATTTCCTTAATTTCAGTAATTGCTTCTTCTTGCAGCGTGTCTATATCCTTTTTTGCTTTTTTCAGCTTTTCAATCTTGTCTTCTACATCGGAAATTTTTCCATTAAGCGAACTTTTGATATCAGCTAAATAGCTTGCATAACTCATCTGCATCACCTCTTCATACTCAAAAAGCCTTACGGAATGCTTTGTGATGATAGGCTTTTTCACGTTTTATTTCCATATATTATATTTTAAAATAGTTACAAGGCTGCTTAAATAGGGTAAAATGCTTATTTTACCCAGCTTATATGCTCAAAAACAGCCTAAAAACAAGGTATAAAGACTTGTTTTTCCACTTGATATCCCGAAACAGACAGAGAACATTTATAAAAAGGGTGAAAGTCGCGGTACAAAAGGCGCTTGACAATAAAAACAGAGGGATCATGAGAGACGGCCAGTCTCTTTTGTCTATTAGTTCTTACCCATTTGAAAAAAATGGGTATTTTCATATAATAATTGAATATCATTCATTGAAATGAGGTCAACGAATGAGCATTTTCAGTCCTATGATGATGTTTTTCATTGTTTTTCCATTTCTCTCCGCCATTGTATTCGGAATCTTCGGCACTCTGATATTCAAAAAGCACAGTCTTTGGTCAATGCCGCTCACTGTTTTTTTGATATTGCTCTTGTTTATGTATACCGCCGGGTCGGGGGATTCTCAATTAATCAGTTGGCTGATCATCTTTCCCCTTATTACATTTATCTGCGGGGCGATTACTTGGCTGATTTACAAACTGATTCCGGAATGAACCCGATTGCAGCAGCAATCTCAATGATATAAAACGATTCATAGCCGCAAAAAAAAGAAAGTGGGACCGCAAGCTGCCAGTCTCACTTTCACTTTGTCTTGGGAACAACCGTCTTTCTCCCCACTGATACATATTCCACACCGGCCTTGACCGCTTCGTCCAGCTCATGGCAATTCCGGCCGTCAAATATAATCGCTTCTTTCATTACATCCTTGTAAGTTGATAAAGAAAATTGCTTAATCTCTTCCCAATCCGTTAAAATCATTACCGCATCCGCGTCTTTTACAGCCTCTTCTATGGTTTTCGTATAGGTCACCGCCTCAGGAAGCAGCCGTTTCGCATGGCTGACGGCAATCGGATCATATGCTTTGATATTGGCGTCAAGCGTAGCCAATCGGTTAGCAATAACAATGGACGGTGCGTCTCTCATGTCATCCGTATTCGGCTTAAAGGAAAGCCCTAAAAGAGCAATCGTTTTGCCCGTTACCCCGCCGAGACGATTCAGCACCTTATCAACAAGCATCTCCTGCTGGTTGTTGTTGACTTTGATGACCGATTTCAGAATTTCAAAGTCATGCTCTACATTTCCGGCAATTTGAACTAGGGCGTTTGTGTCTTTCGGAAAACAAGAACCGCCATATCCGATGCCCGCTCTCAAAAACTGGCTTCCGATTCGTTTGTCCTGGCCCATTCCGCAGGCGACAGATTCAATATCAGCGCCAACTTTCTCACAAATATTTGATATTTCATTAATGAAGCTGATCTTCGTTGCCAAGAAAGCATTAGACGCATATTTAATCATTTCCGCACTTCTGATATCCGTTTTATAAATCGGAACGCCAAACGGGAGAAATACCTGCTCCAGCGTTTCAGCGGTCTGATCATCGTCAGCTCCGACCACGATACGGTCTCCGTGGAACGTATCTTTTATCGCCGAGCCCTCGCGCAAAAACTCCGGATTGGAAGCGATTGAAATATTCACGGGGGATACAAGGTGTTCCTCTATCAGTTTCTTTATATCATCATTTGTTCCGACAGGCACTGTGCTTTTCGTAACCACAATGGCATCTTGTTTCACATGCTCGGCAATACTTGCGGCCGCTTTTTCAATATATTCAAGATTGCTATGACCGTCGTTTTTTTGCGGTGTGCCGACGGCTATAAATATGATTTCCGACTGGGACAGTCCTTTTTTGTAGCTTGTTTCAAAGCTCAGCCGTTTTTCCGCTATATTTTTCTTCATCATTTCTTCAAGTCCGGGCTCAAAAATAGGCGAAATTCCTTTCCTCATTTCCTCGACCTTCCGTGTGTCAATATCAATACACGTCACTTGGTGGCCGATTTCAGAAAGAGAAACACCTGTCACAAGCCCGACGTAGCCTGTGCCGATCACTGTTATTTTCATTGTTTCCCTCCACCAGTTCAATTGCTGTTTTACAGCTTATGCTATTATCTTATGAAAAAATCCTATCATGAATTCCGCAACAAGAATAAGAATATAGTGTTTCTTCATTTAAACCCTGAGGATTCATGCCCTCCATCATGCGTGATCAACTTCACCCCGCTGGCGATGGTCACATGATCGCCGCCCCCAGTCACTTCGTCTTGTGTGAAAATAACAGGCCCTTTCGGATCTTCCAGCTTAATTAAAATCGCCACCCCGATAAACAATGCGCTTAACAGTGAGACCCAGAACGGAGCCCATTACCTCAAGCATCCAATATCGTCCGGCTAACGGCACGACAGCCTTCACCGTAATATGCTGCCTGTGTCCCCCTCCTGTTTTTCTCGCGGTATCACTTTTTCACAACGAAAACAATCCTAAAAAATGCCTTCGTTTAACATGTACCGGGGTTTCTTTGTATATCGTTTTGTTTTGGAGCAGCAGCTCAGCATTTTCCGTCATCATATATGTGTACTCAGCGCCTAATTTTTCACGAAGAACATCGAGCCCGTCCTGATACCGAAAATCTCTGGCTTTCAAATTATGCGCATCTGACGCTATGAAATGAACCAAGTGTGCTTCTGCCAGCTGAAGCGAGAAATTCTTTATCCGTTTCCCAAAAGCCCCCGTAAGACTGCCGGCTGTAATTTGGGCTGCCGCGCCTTTTTTCACAAGGTTATGCAGCAAGGACGGGTTTTCGTGAATTTCTCTATTTCGTTCGGGGTGGGCGATGACAGGGATATAACCCTTTACCTGCAAATCATAAAAAAGCTGTTCGGCATATCTGGGTACTTGCTCTGATGGAAACTCAATTAAAATATATTTCGTATCGTTCAGCGAAAGAAGCCGATGTGCCGTCATGTCCTCCGCCAACTCTCCGTATAATCTGATTTCTTGGCCCGGCAGGACGTTCAGCGGCACTTGTTCCCTTATTAAAAGCTCGTTCAAATGCCCGACTGCTTGTCTGACTGCCTGTGGATCGTTTTCATATTTGCCGTTTTTATGATGCGGTGTTGCAATGATTGTGGAGATTCCTTGACTGGACGCCGCTCTCGCCATCTCTAAGCTTTCTGAATATTGCTTTGCCCCATCATCCATTGACGGGAGGATGTGACAATGGATATCAACCATGCGAATGTCCTCCTAATAGGATATTAGACCTACTGTTACCCCAAAAATAAATAACGGGCAGCGCACGCTATTTATTTTTATTCTTTATGCTGAATGATCAGTTACCATAGTAGGCGTAGTACGAATTCTTTGTTATTTTCTTTCCGTTCATCACCGCTCCAAGCAGCTTGCTTTTGCATGTTGCCAGCACCTCTTTTGCTTTTGCCGCTTTTTCTTTATCAGTTTTTCCGCTCGAAACCACCATGATTGAACCATCGACATAGTTTCCTAAGATTTGCGGATCTGCCACCGCTAATAGAGGCGGTGTATCAAAAATAACCATGTCATAGCATTCATATATGTTTTCCAGCAGGTCTTCCATTCCTTTTGAAGACAGCAGCTCTGCCGGGTTCGGCGGGATGGGACCGCTCGTCAATATATCCAGATTGTTCTCTTCGGAAGGGTGCACAGCCTGTTCAAATGAGATTTGTTTTAACAAAATAGATGTTAACCCGTCCGCATTATCTAGCCTGAATGTGAAGTGTACGGTCGGTTTACGTAAATCTGCGTCAACTAAAAGAACTTTTTTTCCCTGTTGGGCGAAGACAACAGCGAGATTGGCAGCCGTCGTCGATTTTCCTTCTCCCGGACCGGCTGATGTGATGATCAGCGACTTCACCTGGCTGTCTATTGATGAATATTCAATATTTGTTCGAATTGTTCTGTACTGCTCTGAGTTCAACGATTTTGGCTCTGTCATCGTAATGATATTTCTTATGCTCATCAGAGAACGTAGTGTTTTTTTACGCGCCAAAACGTCCGCTCCCTCCTTTATCAGATTGAATCCCGTTGACATGTTTGTTTGCATTCAGCCTGTTTTCTATGGTTGAAACGGTGCCCAGTATCGGAATGTCCAGCAAAGATTCGAGCTGGTCTTCTGATTTAATGGTATTGTCCAAGTATTCCAGCAGGAAGGCAAGTGCGATTCCTCCCATTAACCCGACAACAAACGCAATGGCGATGTTCAGCATAGGCCTTGGTTCCACGGGAGACGGATTGGCTGAAACTTCCGCTTTGGAAAGAATGCTTACATTGTCCACATTCATGATGGAAGTGACTTTATCCTTAAAGACAGAAGCGACATTATTGGCGATATCAGCGGCCAATTCAGCATTCTCGTCCTTTACTGTAATATTAACCACCTGGGAATCCTGCTCACTGGAAACAGTGATTTTTTCATTCAGTTCTCCGGATGACATTGAGAGATTCATCTCTTTAATCACATCATCTAATATAACCGGGCTTTTTATGATGACATTGTACGTGTTAATCAATTGCAGATTTGTCTGCACTTCATTATATTGAACCTCTTTTTGTTCGCTGTTTGATTGGTTGACCAGAATCTGTGTTGAGTTTTGGTAGACTGGCGTGAGGGCATAGAAGCTGATGACTCCGCTCAAAACTGTTGCTGCCGCAGTGATTGAGATGATGAAAAGTACGCGTTTTTTCAAGGTTATGAATATTTCTTTTAAACTAGTAGTTTCTCCCATGATACCTCCAAATCATCTGATAATTGATTCGAAATTCTGTTGCTGCCAATTTATTTTTTTCCAACTATGATTATACAACTTTGGTACAGCATTTCTAATCATTTCACATGACAAAAAACGACATTAGATGACATCCGGTTATTTTTACACCAATTTTGCAAGCGCTTTAATTACTGTGCTGCCAAAGCGCATACTCGGTATTATCTTTGGAAGAATCGGCTGAAATAAAAAAACCCCGCGATAATTCTCACGGAGTTCTTACGTCACATATCCATTTTTAATATAAGAAATTAAATTTTCAAGCATTTCCTTTGTAGTAATCTCGGTTGATTGTTCTCCCATGTCATGCGCATGCATCAAAATTTTCAGAAACTCTTCTTGATTTAACTTCTTGTTATTCATCGTTCGGTTCCTTTCAGCTTCCATTAAGTTGAAAACAGGATTATTATATGATGTCGGTTGTTGTTTTGCAATAGTCTAATACATCATTCGACAGTTCTAGTTTTTTATGTCCTTTTTTAGGAAAAACTTTTTCGAGCCGATGTGTTGCGATATAATAGAGGAATTGGAATCTTTTTATTAAGTGACTCGGTTAGGAGCGATAATCATGCTTCAGGATATGATTTCTAAAGACGATGTGCTGGCAGCGGCTGAACAGATCAGACAGCTTCTTCCTTATGACGAGGATAACGTTCAGCTGATGAAAAGGGCGCTTATTTTATATCGGCAGGATTCGGTCTATCGTGTAAAAGCGGAAAGCCCGACCGAAGTATCTGCTTATGTGCAGGATGTTGTGCCTGTGCGGGTCACGCTGAACTTGTTCCTTATGGTCAAAAGCGGCTGTTCATGTCCTTCTGAAAAAATCTGCCGCCATGTGCTGGCTGCTTTTTTATATGTATATGCAACATTTGAACGGGTGGGTACCTTTACTGATGATTGGCTGGAAAGGGAAAAGCTTGAGGAAAGCAAAGAGCTTGTCCGGCGGCAGTTCCAAGAAAAACTTCTTCCTAATGAAAATTCCCTTTCCAGCTGGCTCGCTTTCTTCGAGGCGGAGTTTTCCTTATGGGAAACGCGGACGCCTGAAGGAAGCCAAACCATGCAGGGACTGTACTACGGCTACTTGTCGGCACTGAAAAAACATGCCCCGAAGAAACCGGAGCTGAAAAGCTTATATCAAATCCATTCAGCGCTCGCCGTATGGCTTCATATGTTCTCATTAATTGAATCAGGGAAGATTGACCCTGAGAAGGATTTTTATTCTCTCAACCCGTACGTAGAGCAACTGATGGATACGATATACGATTCGATAGATAAACTGAAAACGTACGCCCTGTCCTTTGCGCTTGATCCTTTTTTAGAAAAAACACCGGATGTGGTCCGCAGATTATTGTTAAAAGAAGATTACTTTCAGTATGAACGGCTGCGTGTGTTCGGGGAAATCTGGAGCTCGCTGTTGTCCCGGCCAAAATGGGTGGCGCGCGAGCATGAGGTTTTAAAAAAAGAAGCAGAGAGACGGTTTTCTCCTGAGGTGCAATTCGGGAAGCTGCACCTTGAATTTTTACAGAAAAATGATGAAGTGATTTTCAGGGAGGCAGAACACTTTCCGCCCGAGTCTCTGCCTTATACATTCCAATGGCTGAGTGAAATAAGTGCAAAAAAGGACTGGAAGCGCCTCAAGACATGGTATCAGCGTATCGAACCGATCGCCATCGGATATACGAAGCTTGATAAACCGTTTAAGGAAATCCGCGATGTGATCAGCGAGCTGTTCTTTGTTTTGAATGTCTATGTGAAGCAAACCAATGACCATGCGCTGTTTGAGCGTTATGCCGCGGGCTGCCTTCCATATACCTTTACGGAATACAGCCATTATTTGTATGAAAAACGGCGGTTTGCCGAGTGGATAGAGATTCACAGCCTTGTCGGGTTTTCTGTGTGGGAAATGGAAAAAGAGATGATTAAGGAAATTTCAGCGAGCGACCCCGAAGCGCTCATTCCTTCCTACCACCGCGAAGTGGCCTTTTATATTGATCAGAAAAACCGCAGCGCGTATAAAGAAGCGGCACGCCATTTGAAAAAGCTCCGCACCTTATATAAAAAAGCGAAGAAACAAAAAGTATGGGATCGGTATATCAAGCAGTTAAGCGGAAACTACAGGCGCCTGCGCGCCCTTCAAGAAGAACTGCAGAAAGGAAAATTAATTGATGGCGAGTCTTAATGAAATTCTTATTCATGTCGAACAAATGGAAGATTGGGCTTTTACGCTGTCAAGCTTTGATGAAAAGGAACAGCCTCTTTCTCTCAGCCAAATGAAAAAGCATCTGTTCCAATGGCATGAGTCTTCATTTTACGGAACGTTTCTGGAAGATGTCAGCTTCATAGGCACAACGGCTGTGCTGCTTTCGCCATGGATGGCTGTAGAGCTTCTCGGTAAGAACTCGTTCAACACGTTCAGCTCCGTGCAGCTGACTGAAGAAACAGAGCCATTAATAGAAGCGGCCTCCACCATTTATGAATTTATTGCTGACGGCGATTTTCTTCCCGATTACGAAGCTTGGACAGAGGGCGTATTTCGATGGAAGGATCGGGATGGCATTCTTGAAGGCTTCACAGCGGACTGGTTTTCAGCAGCGGTTCACGACTACATCCGATATGATGACGAATTAAACGAGAAATGGCAGAAAATCGAAACACAATATCCGGCAGTCACCACTTTCCGCGGTCATTTTCTCGATGAAAAGGATTTTCTTGAGGGCATTGGCTGGTCTGATGATCCTTCTCCGTTTACCGTCGGCCTCCGTCTGAACGAACCTGAATTTGACGGAGATGATTGGAAAATTGAAATGTTTTTGCGTGATAAGAAAAACGGCAGCATACAGTTTTTTGACGGGCTGAAGAGCCTCAAAAAGTCATGGCAGCAGTTCAGCGATAAAATCGCGCGGGAGCAGGACCGTTTTTATAAAACAGTCCCTTGGCTGTCGTTTGATTCGGGCACCACGCTTATCTCTGAAGAAGAGGCTTGGATTTTTTTATCTGAAGCAAGCGAGACGCTTGTCGATATGGGCGTCGAAATCCTTCTGCCGTCATGGTGGCAGATTGTCAGAGAAAGCAACATGATGCTGAAAGCCAAAGTATCTTCTACACCGCGCGGCGAATCATTTGTCGGTATGAATGCATTGCTTGACTTTAACTGGCGGTTTGCAACAAACGGGATTGAGCTGACAGAAGATGAATTCAACGAGCTTGTCGCAAACAACAGACGGCTTGTAAATATTCGCGGACAGTGGGTGAAGATTGATCCGAACTTCATTAAACAAATGAAACGGCTGATGGAGCAGGCAGAATCAGAAGGCCTTCATATGTCCGATGTGCTGTCGCGGGAGCTGATGGACCAGCAGGAACATGGCTCCGAAGACGCTGAGCTAATTGATTCGTCAGCTTTTGCCGGCATCCAATTCGAACTGTCTAAGCAGCTCAGATCATTGATTCGTAAGCTCACAGCCGCCGAAAATCTCCCTGAATATGAGGTCAGCCCCGCGTTTCAGGGCACGCTCCGCCCCTATCAAACATACGGCATGAATTGGCTGCTGTTCCTGCGGGAAAGCGGCTTCGGCGCCTGCCTTGCCGACGATATGGGATTAGGGAAAACGATTCAAATGATTGCCTATTTCATTCATATTAAAGAGAGCGGACATCAAAAGACGCCGTCTTTGATTATTGCGCCGACTTCCGTGCTCGGCAACTGGCAGAGGGAACTGCAAACCTTCGCGCCCCAGCTTTCCGTAGCGCTGCATTACGGCCCGCGCCGCAAGAAAGGCGATGGATTTGCCGAATACTACAAAGATGCTGACGTTGTCCTTACCTCTTACGGCCTGTCTCACACAGACGCGGATGAATTGTCCTCTGTCACATGGAGCACGATTTGTCTGGATGAAGCGCAAAATATTAAAAACGCGCACACAAAACAATCAAGGGCCATCAGAAAACTCAAAGGGCATCATCATATTGCCCTCAGCGGCACACCGATGGAGAACCGCCTGACTGAGCTCTGGTCTATCTTTGATTTCATGAATAAAGGCTATCTCGGCAGTTTGACAGGCTTTCACAAACGTTATGTGCTCCCGATTGAGAAGGACCGCGACGAAAAACGAATTGAACAGCTCCAGCAATTAATCAGGCCGTTTTTATTGCGGCGTACAAAACGAGATGAAGAAGTGGCGCTTAATCTTCCTGACAAACTCGAGCAAAAAGAGTTTATTCCGCTGTCAGCCGAACAGGCGTCCCTATATGAACAGCTTGTGAAAGATACATTTGAACATATGTCGTCACTGACCGGGATGCAGCGTAAAGCACTGATTCTCAGCATGCTCGGACGGCTGAAGCAAATATGCGATCACCCGGCGCTTTACTTAAAAGAAGACCAGACCGAGCTGCTGGCGGGAAGATCAGTAAAGCTGGAAAAATTGCTTGAGCTGATGACCGCGATCCGCGATCAAAACGAAAGCTGCTTAATTTTCACGCAATATATTCAAATGGGCAATATGATGAAGAAATTGCTTGAAAAAACTTTCGGTGAGCCGGTTCAATTCCTAAACGGAAGCCTGTCCAAACAAGACCGCGACTCTCTCGTCGAAAAGTTTCAAAAGAAAGAATATCCGACGCTGATATTATCGCTGAAAGCCGGCGGTACAGGATTGAACTTAACGGCCGCAAACCACGTCATCCACTATGACAGATGGTGGAATCCGGCTGTTGAAAATCAGGCGACCGACCGCGCGTACCGGATCGGCCAGGAACGATTCGTCCATGTTCATAAAATGATTACGACGGGCACGATCGAAGAAAAAATTGATATGATGCTCGAAACAAAACAAACGCTGAACGACCAAATTATCCAAAGCGAAAACTGGATTACAGAGCTATCCACACACGAGCTAGAAGAACTATTCACCTTAAGCGCCTCGGCGCAATCAACTTAAAAAAACCGGCTGTCTCCCCGAAAGGAGCCAGCCGGTTTTTACGTTCATAACCGTCACGCCGCATTAGCACGAATACGTTACGCCGGTCTATGTGAAAACAATCAGAGCAGATGGCGGATCATATGGGCCACACCGTGCTCATCGTTCGTTAATGTAACGGCATCCGCCATTGCTTTAATATCTTCTCTGGCATTTCCCATCGCCACGCTTTTCCCCGCGGCCTTCAGCATCGAATAATCATTTAAGCTGTCACCGACCGCCGCTGTCTCGTTCATCGGGATGCCGAGTTTTTTCGCCAGCCTTTCAAGCGCCTGGCCTTTTGTCGCCCTTTTACCGGCTATCTCAAAGTTGTGGTCAGCCGAACTGACTACCGTGAGATCTGTTTCATGTTCGAACTTTTTCCATCCTGCCTCAAGCTTCTCTTTGTAAAAAGAAAAACCAAGTATATTGAAAAAGTCAATCTGCTCCTCTGTTTCAAACAGTTCACGGTACGAATGGATATATTCGAATCCCGATTGGCTGTACTGCACCTCTGCCGCCTGCCGCAAAACAGCAAGGTCAGCTTCCGGATTCGCGCTTGTTAAACGGTCAAGCTCAATGTTAAGGAGCTCGCGCCCGTTGTGCGGTGTATATATCGCGCGGTTTGTGAACACTTCATAATAATAATTCTCTTCCTCCAGCCAACTGAGAATCTCAAAAGCCCGCTTTTTCTCAATGGATTCGCAATGAAACAGCCCTCCGTCCGGATCATGGATGGCGGCTCCGTTTGCGCTGATGACCCACGTCTTCATTCCGAGCGGCTCAAATATAGATGCGACATCAAAATGAGCGCGCCCCGTTGACACAACAACCTCAATTCCTTCTTGACGTGCTTGGTGAAGCGCTTTTTCATTTTCTGAACTTACTTGGTGCTTGCTGTTGAGCAATGTTCCGTCTAAATCAATCGCAATCAGTTTCACATTCTTCAGCCCTTCCGTCTTAATCTTGTTCAGTCACCAGCAATTCTACGCCGTTTCTCTCAAGCAAATCGCAGAACCCTTGTTCAGGCACGCGATCTGTAACTAACAGGTCGATTTCGCTTAACTGCGCGTATTGATAAAAATCAGTGGTGCCGAGCTTCGAATGATCCGCCAGCGCGATGACCTGCTTCGCCTGTTGGATCATTTTCCGTTTGACCATCCCGTCTTCCTCATGGGCAATCGTCAGCCCGTGTTCAGAAATGCCGACAACGCCGATAAGCGCTTTATCTACATGATAGCTTGCAAGCTTTTCAATAACCGATGCACCGTATAGAAAGCGATGCTCCTTTTGCAGCTTGCCTCCCAGCAAGTGGATCTCTATCCCCTCTTTATCAGACAGGAGCTCAGCTTGGTTAATTGAATTCGTAATGACAATACAGTCACTGACATGTAAATGCTCAGAGCAGGCCTGAACAGTTGTAGATGCATCCAATATGACACGGTCGCCGTCATGAATTAACGACGCAGCGAGCCTGCCAATTTTGCTTTTTTCTTCAGAAACCGTTTTCAGCCGCCCCGAATAGTCTTTAATTTTCTGATGAACTGAAGGAAGAATCGCCCCGCCTCTCGTTCTGATAATCACTTGCTGTTCTTCTAATTTCACAAGGTCACGCCGCGCCGTATCTCTGGAAATATGAAGCAGCGAACAAATTTGCTCAGTCGTAATCCGATGATGCTGTTTTAAATAATCCAAAATGGCTATCAGTCTTTCCTCTTGATACACGCCATCATTCCTTTTCAAATGTACTTATCTTTAAGTAATTATAAGTTTATTTGATTATATTTGCAATATAATAAGTAATATTAAGCAAAAATGCTTCTTTCGATACATTTTCTTCTAATTCCCCTTCTGTACACAATAAAAAAACCAGCCTTTCGACTGGCAATAGCGGAGGGGGTATTGCGAAGATTCTGATAAGTAATTGTGTAAATCGGGGATAAAGGAAACGTGCATCAATCAGTCAGCAGCTCTTGGGGTTTAGGGTCCATAAAACGAACAGAATCAGCCATCACTTCGGTCACATATACTTTTGCGCCTTCCGCATTTTCATAGCTGCGCGTCTGAATTCTTCCGCTGACACCGATGAGAGAACCCTTTTGGCAATATACCGCTGTGTTTTCAGCTGTTTTTCTCCAAAGCGTACAGTTCACAAAATCTGCATCAATTTCTCCCGAGGCATTCTTAAAGCTCCGATTAACAGCAATCGTAATATTGGCTACCGCTGCACCCACGGAAGTATAGCGAAGCTCGGGATCTTTGGTTAAACGTCCGACAAGCATCACCTGATTGAACATTTCTTTCCTCCTCTCCTTTGGATTACACGTATTGTAGCCCAAGGCTTCAGAGAAGGAAAATGCCGAAAAGAACGTTTCAGCTTATGTTTTTCCCCGCATTTTTACTTTCCCCGCAGAGAAAAACATTTTTTGCTTTTTTCCTTTCAAGAAATATGTATTCTTCAAGAATTGTGAAAATAAATGTGAAGTCAGCCAATTTCCTGCCTTCATACGGACGAATGAAGAGCCGTCCCATGCAAACCAGTGAAAACTCAGCTTTCTTTCCGACAGGGAAAGCTGAATTTTATACTGCTCCATGCGGTCACTCGTTTCATAAAGAAAGATCACCTTCCCTTCCCCGTCAAGATGAACTTCAACATCTTCCTTTCTGCTTAATAAATAAGGTTCTTCGTCTTGAACCAAGCGGCGGCCAGCCGGAGCACCCTCAATATAAATTGCCTTCAAATGAAAATGATTCATAAGCATCTCCCCACTACGAATAGTCAATTACAGTATAATGAAAAAATAGAAATTATTAAATGGCGCTTTCATAGAAAGATAATCAATCGACATTATAGCGTTTTCATGATAAAAACGATATATGTTATAATGAAATTGCGAAATCTTTGGAAGTAATTGGGGTGAGAAAAGATATGAAAACCTTTAAACTGGTTGATCTGAATGTAGAACGATTGGACAAAGAAGGGCAGCCGTTTGAACAGTTTCCCCTTATCGACGGACTGATTATCAATAAAGAAGACGGAGAAAACCACTGGATGATTGAAGCACTTGTATCCAAAGAGCATAAGTCTTTTTTTCAAAAACTGCAAGAAAACCAAACAGAAGCAAAAGTGTTTGTAACCATTACGAAAAAGAGCAATCGCCCTGCTCAGCTGTCGGCAAGCATTAAAAATATCGTTGAGCTGGAAGAAAGCATTTCTGTCTTAATATACGGACAAATGGTCACGAGAAAGCAGCAAGGCTCTGATACCATTCTCGAAAACCTCGTCAAAGAAGGCTATACAGGCAGCAAGCTGCTTGAGGCTTTTAAACAAAAAATGTAACAAAAAAGGCTGGATCTTAAAAAAAGATCCAGCCACATTTTTATTCTGCTGATTTCGTTTGCTGCTTCAGCAAATCCCTGATTTCTTTCAGCAGTTCCTCTTGTGCATCGGATGCCTCCTCCGCCTCTTCCTCTTCTTCCGCTTCCTTTTTGCGTCTCAGCTTGTTCAGTGTGCGGATGACGAGGAAAATAGAAAACGAAATAATTAAGAAATTTACGATGGTTTGGATAAAAATGCCGTATTTCACTTGCGCGTCGCCAAAGGTAAACGACAGCCCGGAAAAATCAAGGCCTCCCAAAAGCAGCCCGATGATCGGCATAATGATATCATTAACAAGCGACGTGACAATTTTGCCGAATGCCCCGCCAATAATGACACCAATCGCAAGATCTACGATATTTCCGCGCATAGCAAAACTTTTAAATTCTGACCACATAATATTCACCTGCCATTCTTATAATGTTGAACCAAAAAAGACAAACGGGCTGGCTTAGCCCATCTGCCCGAATTCTTTATTCGGCTTGTTCACCTAAAGCAAATGTTAATTCACCCTCACAAACCACTTCTCCGTCAACTTTAGCAACGCCTTTTCCGCGGCCGATTGTACCGCGCGCGCGAGTAATATCAACTTCCAGATGAAGCTGATCGCCAGGCTTCACTTGTCTTTTAAAACGGCAATTATCAATACCGGCGAAAAATGCGAGTCTGCCGCGGTTTTCTTCTTTTATAAGCATAGCGACAGCTCCCACCTGAGCAAGAGCCTCTACGATTAATACGCCGGGCATTACCGGATATTCAGGAAAATGGCCATTAAAAAACTCTTCATTAGCTGTTACGTTTTTATAGCCTGCAGCCCGTTTTCCTTCTTCCACTTCCGTAATTCTATCTACAAGCAAAAACGGATAACGGTGAGGAATAATTTCTTTAATTTGCTGAGTATCAAGCATTCTCTTGACATCTCCTTCATCGACAATAGTATGTATAGAAAGTATAAGCTGATCCATTCTGTACATTTGGAAGTATATTATGAATCAATTTCTTTTTCAACCGCGTTCAAGTGTAACCAGCTGGTAATGAGACCCGTCTGTAGTTGTGATATGATAAATAAAGATTTTACCATAAGTAAAGAGGTAGGAAAATGATTTCGAAGTTTACTGAAAAACGACTAAAGAATCTGTTAAATGAATGGTATATATCAATGGGCAAACGCCAGCTGGATCTCGCCTGCACATTCAAAGAGAAAATCGATCAGAACCTTCCCAAAATCAAAAAGAATACAAAGCTTTGGATGCATTACCAATTATTTTTGTCGCGCTTTCAGCTTCTTTTTGAAAACAGGGACGGACTGAAGGCATTATTTGATGATCTCAAAAAACAAGAAGACAACATGAGCAATGAATTAAAATATTATTTACACTTTTTTTCCGGATTATACGAAATGGTGAAAGCCGCACCCAAAAACGCTGTTTCTCATTTTAAAGAAGCTGAAAAAAACCTGCCGGCCATCCAAAATAAGTTTGAAGCCGCTGAATTTTATTACAAAACCGCCGGGGCTTATTATTTGATGAAATCTCCGCCGCTCTCTGTTCAATATGTTTCAAAAGCGATGCAGATCTATGAGCATCAATTTGGTTATATCAAAAAAGTATTAAGCTGCCAGCTTTTACTCGCGGTCAACTACATAGACCAATTACGCTATGAGGAAGCCGAACAGCTCTTTAAAGAGATTATAAAGAAAACCGCAGAAATGAATGATTATAATCTTCTGTGCCACGCTTACTATAACTTGGGATTTTTAAAGGCCACCGAAAAACAGGACAAAGAAGCTTTGGTTTATTTCAAAAAAGTTCTGAACAACAGAGAATTTGAACTGAATTCGCCTGTATCCTATCTTCACTGCATATACGAATCAGTTCGATCCTTTTTTAAAACCGGTCTCATAAGCGAAGGAAAATCCGTTTTACAAAAAGGGAAAGAATTATCTGACAAAGTGAACATAGAGACAATCAAATTAAAGCTGAACATACTGGAGGCTCTCTACACATGTGAGGAAGACCCGTATGACACCTTGCAGGAGCTGGTTTTCGAGTTGGAAAAAATAGAAGCATGGGTCGATTTGGAAGTGCTTTTAGAAGACATCGCTGGATACTACAAAAATAAGGGCGATTTCGAAAAAGCCGCATTTTTTATCATGCGCGGCTGATTGAAAACGCCCGAGTCTTTCTATGATTATCTGACGGAGTTAACCAAACCAAGCATTTGGTCACCCATTGTAATTGTCCGGCTGTTCAGCTGATAGGAGCGCTGTGAGCTGATTAAATCTGTCATTTGTTTTGAAATATCCACATTCGACATTTCAAGCGCGCCCTGCTGAATCCCGATACTTTGCCGGTTTGCGCCGTTCAGCTCTTCAAGGGCTGCTGCGGCATTCCCGTTGAGGGAGAAAAGATTATTTCCTTCCGATTTCAGCTCTTGCGGATTATTAACTTGGACAACACCGAGATTAAACTGCTGCGATGTACCTCCAGCATTGCCGGTTGAAGCCGTCAGCGTCCCGTTTTCGCTGATAGTGATCTGTTTCATTGAATCATCAATGTTGATTGGGTTTCCGTTTTCATCAAGAACCGGATATCCATCCCCCGTCACCAGTTGAAGCTGATTGTCATTCCCGGCCGCAGGGGTCAAATAAAGCGCCCCGTCTCTTGTATATTGACGATTTCCATTCACATTCACCTGAAGATACTGATAAGGGGATGTAAACGCGATGTCCAAATCACGTTCCGTTTTCTCGATGCTCCCCTGATCGGATACAAGGCGCGCATTCATGGCGGCGCCTACCCCGAGACGCAGTCCGGGCGGAGTTTTCCGCGCTTTTGCCACATTATCATTTTTTTCATCAACCTGATCGAACTGCTGTCTGACTAGCTCAGAAAAATTCGTATTCTTCGCCTTATAGCCGGTCGTACTGCTGTTTGAAAGGTTGCTGCTGATTGTATCAATCTGCTGCTGCAGTTGATTCAGCGTCGTTGAAGCCGTGAGCATTGATCTGAGCATAGTTGAAGCCCTCCGTTTTTTCTTCCGTTATCTTAAATTTTACCGATTTCATTTGCGGCTTTATCCATACTTTTGTCGTAAGCCTGAATGACCTTTTGGTTCGCTTCAAAGGTTCGGTACGCTTCGGTCATTTCTGTATAGGCGCTCGTGACATCTACATTAGAAAGCTCGGAAAGGCCTTGCTTTAATGAATAAGACACTTCCGGATTGCCGGCTGCGCTCGGCAGATCATTGCCGTCGGCCGTGCTGTATAAATCATTGCCGTCCCTTTTCAAATTGCGGACATCCTCTTCCATTCTGATGTCAATCTGTCCGGCTGTCCTTCCGTTTGTGGTAACCGTGCCGTTTTCGGACACAGTGAAATTTTCATTATCCACAGTAATCGGCTGCCCGTCAGTTGATAACACAGGATTTCCGTTGATCGTCAGCTGATTATTTTCATTTAACGAAAATGTGCTGCTTTTTGAATATCTCACATCGCCGTTCGCCGTTTTTACCGGATAAAAAAGAGCCGCGTTTTCATTTGTTTCTCCATTTACAGGGAGCTGGTTTTCCACAAGCGCAATGTCTGTCGGCTGATCGGTGGATTGAAGGCTTCCTTGAGTAAAAAGAGGCTTGAGCTCCTGCATATATACGCCGGTATTCAGAGAACCGATTTCTTTCTTCGATACTCCTCCCGGGGATTTTGCTTCTATTCTGCTTAGCAGCATGTCAGGAAATGCGCGCATAGAGCCTTGATCTTCTTTATAGCCCGACGTGTTTGCATTCGCGATATTATTAGAAAGCATTTCCGTCCGGCGCTGCTGGCTGATCATTGCGGATGTTGCGGTATATAATCCTTTTAACAAATTTCCCACCTCAAAAATCACATTTTTTCCAGTTGTCACAGAGGAACATTCGTTCTATAATAAGTTTCAGTATTTTATAATATTATCGGCGTACATTCGGATATCGTGAAGCCTTTTCAGAAAAAAACCTCATTCTTTATCAGAATGAGGTTGATCATCAGCTTAGTTTGCGTTTAGGAAGCTTGTCCATATTATCAAGCATCACACCTGTGCCGACTGCCACACAATCCATCGGGTTCTCAGCGACAAGAACGGGAACTTTAAGCTCCTCGGCTAACAGCTGATCAAGCCCGTTTAAGAGTGCGCCTCCACCTGTGATGATGACGCCGCGGTCAATAATGTCTGCAGAAAGTTCCGGCGGTGTTCTTTCAAGCACTTGTTTAGCTGCCTGCACAATAACAGCGACAGATTCGCGAAGGGCTTCTTCAACTTCTTTACTGTTTACTGTAATTGTTCTCGGAAGACCGGAAACCATGTCCCGACCGCGAATGGAGATTTCCTCTTGACGTGCGTCTGGGAAAACCGTTGCGACTTTAACCTTAATATCTTCAGCAGTACGTTCGCCAATCAGCAGCTTGTACTCGCGTTTGATATAATTTAAGATTTCCATGTCAAACTTGTCCCCAGCCATTTTAATAGAAGAGGAGGTGACAATATCGCCCATTGAAATAACTGCGATATCAGTCGTCCCGCCTCCGATGTCTACAACCATGTTACCGCTTGGCTGGAATATTTCCATACCCGCGCCGATAGCGGCAACTTTGGGTTCTTCTTCAAGAAACACATGCTTCCCGCCGCTTTTTTCAGCAGCTTCCTTAATTGCTTTTTGCTCAACAGACGTAATGTTTGTCGGGCAGCAAATGAGCATGCGCGGCTTTGAGAAAAGGCCTTTCACATTCAGTTTGTTAATAAAATGTTTCAGCATCGCTTCAGTTACTTCAAAATCTGCGATAACCCCGTCTTTCAGCGGGCGAATCGCAACAATATTCCCAGGTGTACGTCCAACCATTCGTCTTGCTTCTTCTCCAACCGCCAGCACTTTACCGCTGTTTTTGTCAAGAGCGACAACGGATGGCTCATTCAAAACTATTCCTTTACCTTTTACATGGATCAGTACATTTGCAGTACCGAGGTCAATACCAATATCCCTTGCAAACATCTATTTATATCCTCCTTGAAAATCTGTTTCACAGTAAATATCCACATTGTGCCCTAATTATATATATTATCATAAATTCTAGAAAAAAAGTTGCAGTAACATAAGTTCTTTACAAAATTTTGTGGATTTTCACTGAAGATTGTCGGAAGACAAACATAAGCTGATCAGCACTGGATATTTTACGATTGCTGAACGGGCTCTCCTTCGAGAATTTCATCTTTTTTATATTTCAGTTTTGTTGCTTCTCCTCCCCGCAAGTGCCTGATGGATTTATGATAATCGAGTATTTCCTTCACTTCGTTTGCCAAGTCAGGATTGATTTCCGGCAGACGCTCTGTTAAATCTTTGTGAACTGTACTTTTGGAAACACCAAACTCCTTCGCAATGACACGAACGGTTTTCTTCGTCTCCACGATATACTTCCCTATCTTGATTGTTCGCTCTTTGATGTAATCGTGCACACCACTCGACCTCCCTAAAATGGATGTGAGAAGTGTGAAATGAGATCCGTATTCTGTAAAGATACACTGATGATGTCGCTTCTTCGTTGTATGATATTATAAGTAGATTTTTGAAATATGCCCACGATCCCTCACCTCAAACACTCTCTTTGTTAGGTTTGTAACAGTGTATTAGCATTCATTGGGGAATATGCTAAAAACTCAATGCGGACAAGGGGTTTATGGAACTTTTTTCACTCCTCCAAACTATTTCGCCTCTCTACATTTTTTCTTTACATCCGGCCAACGCTGCTGTAAAATAAGAAAATGTATTTACTTACTTAGGTAAGTTTTTTTCAAAAGGAGAAAAAAATGTCCTACGTCAACAGACACCTCATCCACCAAATCAATCAAAGCGCCCGCCTGATTACAAAAAAAGCCAATGAACAGCTGGAACCATTCGGCCTTTTCTCATCCCAGTGGACGATTCTATATTGTTTGCGAACAATCGGACCGATGACTCAAAAAGAGATCTGGTCCTATTTAAACGTGGAAGCACCAACGGTTACGCGTACGATCAAACGCCTTGAAGAAAACGGCTGGATACAGCGTGAACAGGGCGAAGACAAACGGGAAAAACTCGTTGTCCTGACTCATGAAGCCGAGAAAAAATACGACGAAATTAATGTAAAAATGCTTGAGTTTGAGGAACAGCTGCTTGCAGAGTACGAAGATAAAGAGAAAGAAGCTTTCTCTCATTTTTTGAAGCTGTTTTTAAATAAAGGTTAAGAAAAGGAAGTGCCATACATTTGAAAAAAGCTGAACCCATTTGGACCAAAGACTTTATTATGGTTGTGCTTGTGAACTTATTTGTTTTTGTTTTCTTTTATACGTTTTTAGCCGTGCTGCCGATATATATGATTCAGGAGCTTGGCGGCACCGAATCTCAAGGAGGACTCTTGATCAGTCTGTTCCTGCTATCTGCCATTATCACCCGCCCGTTTTCCGGGCCGATTATTGAGCGGTTCGGAAAGAAAAGAATGGCCGTTATCGCCTTGGCTGTCTTTGCGCTCTCTTCTTTTCTTTATATGCCGATTCATGATTTTTATTTACTGCTCGCCTTACGGTTTTTCCAAGGCATTTGGTTCAGTATATTAACGACGGTAACCGGTGCGATTGCGGCTGACATCATCCCGATGAAACGTCGGGGAGAAGGATTAGGCTATTTTGCGATGTCGATGAACCTCGCCATGGCTATCGGTCCTTTTCTCGGGCTTAGTCTGGTCAAAGTGATATCCTTCCCGGTTTTCTTTACGATTTTTGCAGTGTTTATTTCTCTGGGCTTTTTTGTTACGCTGCTCATTAAAATTCCGAAGGGGACAGAGACAGGAACGACCGTATTCCGCTTTTCCTTTTCTGACATGTTTGAGAAAGGCGCGCTTAAGATCGCGATTGTCGGGTTGTTTATTTCCTTTTGCTATTCAAGTGTGACGTCATTTTTGTCAGTCTACGCGAAATCAATCGACCTGCTTAATATCAGCGGTTATTTCTTCGTGTGTTTCGCTGTCACGATGATGCTTGCACGCCCATTTACCGGCAAACTGTTTGACAGAGTCGGACCGGGGATTGTGATTTATCCGTCAATCTTGATTTTCTCAGTCGGTTTATGCCTGCTGTCCTTCACAAACAGCGGATGGATGCTTTTATTATCAGGCGCTGTAATCGGGCTTGGATACGGCTCTATCGTCCCTTGTATGCAGACGTTAGCTATCCAAAATTCGCCCGCCCACCGCTCAGGTTTTGCAACGGCAACGTTCTTTACTTTCTTTGATACCGGGATCGCTGCGGGATCGTATGTATTCGGGCTGTTTGTTGCTTCCGCTGGTTTCCATGCCATTTATTTATCAGCGGGTCTGTTTGTCCTCGTCTCCTTGGCTCTTTACACGTGGAGCCGGAGAAAGCCTTTGAGCTTAGAAGCCGAAGGGAACGTTTCAATAGCAGATTAATCAAAAAAGAAGCCGATTCCAGCCGGCTTCTTTTTTATATCATTTTACTTGTCTATCGTTCACAGCATATGGCACAGGAACCGTCGCGGGATAAGGCGGATAAAGGCGCATGAGAGTGATATAGGACAGAAAGGATATCAGAACGCCGACAAACCATGAAATGTCATATAAACCGGCGAGCGCCGGAACGTACATCCCGATTAAAGAAATCAGGGCGCCCAGAAATGTTGCAAGAAACGCCCGATAATTATACCCTTTGTAATATGTGTATCGTCCGGTTTCAGAATAAAGTTCATCAATAAAAAGCTGCCGTTTTCGAATGATGAAATAATCAGCCATCATGACGCCGGCGACCGGGCCGAGCATGCCGCCGATCAATCCGAGAAACGCATATACACTTGTTGCGCTCTCCATCAGTTTCCAAGGGATCGTGAACAAAGCAAGAACCGCCGTCAAATAGCTGCCCCGCCTAAAATTAATATACTTCGGCCATACATTCGCCAAATCATAGGCCGGAGACACAATATTAGCTGCCACGTTTACGGAGATTGTGGCAATGCAGAGAGTAATGACAGACAAAGCAATAACATATGGGTTATCGAATCTTGTTAAAATATCAACTACATCCCAAATAGGCTCGCCGAATGCAACCTGCGATCCCGACGTTACAGTAATGCTCGCGAAGGCAAAAAGAGCAAATGTGCCGGGAAGCCCATAGAATTGGCCCTTGATTTGTTCCTTTTGCGTTTTGGCAAACCTTGTGAAGTCGGGAATATTCAATATTAAGGTGGCCCAAATGCCAATAATGCCGGTGACTCCGGCGGCAAACGGCCAAAATGTTTCTGCAAAGGAATGAAATTTTCCTGGCTGCGAATAAATCGGTCCAAGCCCTCCCGCAATATCTACGGCCCACCATACCATACCGCCGAACACAAGATAGACTAAAGGACCGCCCACACTTCAAATTTTTTAATAGACTCCATGCCGTGATTCAGAACGAGCAAATGGATGGCCCAAAAGAACACAAAAGAGAGTAAACCGGATGCATGAAGACCGAGCACATTTCAATCACCGCCGAGGCTCCCCCATCCCGGCCATACATTTAAGAGCAATATATGCAAAGCCGTGCTCCCCGCAAAGGTTTGGATGCCCAGCCACATGATGGCAACAAAGCCTCGCAGAAGCGCCGGTATATTCGCGCCGTATACCCCGTAAGATGCTCTGATGATGACAGGAAACGGCAGTCCGTATTTCGCCCCGGCGTGACCGTTTAATGCCAGTGCGCCAAATAAGATAAGAGAAGCTGTAATAATGATGGCAAGCACCTGCCAAGGCGAAAGGCCGATGGCTATTAATCCGCCTACTGTGGCATACGTCGGTATATTATGAATGCACCCCATCCAAATCGAGGCAAAATTCACCGCTTTCCACGTTCGCTGTTCCTGTTCTAACGGCAGCAGATCTTTATTAGTCAGACCGGCGGCCGGCTGCTTTATCTTTTCTATACTCATATGTCCCCTCCCCATTCATGTCTCTTTTTCTGACATCGCATGTCAATTAATATAACTGAAAATTGAGGTAATAACATTGGACATGGTACACAAACCTTCTCTTCGGTTTTGAACAGCTTGAACAAGAAAAAGAGACAGACTGAATCGTCTGTCTCTTCTTTAGCTTGCAGCTTTCATTAGTTTTGCAAATCGGAACGCCATCAAAAGACTTGCCGCTCCCACAATGATGAGGATGGTTCCCAGCATGCTGAAATGGCCGGCGGTAATTTCTTTTCCAAACAAAATGCCAAGAATCACCGATGAAAGAATGGAACCTAAGTAGCGGCAGGTTTGAAACAGCCCAGAAGAGGTTCCCGTCATATCCGGCGGACTTGTTTTCAGCATGGCAGCCTGAAGCGCGACATTCCCCAACCCGTAGCCTACTCCCAACACAGACAAGATCAAGCCTTTCCCTATCATCGGAGCCTGAATGAAAAAGGCGGTTAAAAGCACGGCCCCGGCTGTCATCAGGAAAGCCCCCGTAAGGATCGGCAGAATTTCGCCCGATTTATCAATCCATTTACCCGTAATCGGCGAAACTACAATACTCATCCCTGACATAAACAGCATGATCAATCCGCTGGTTTGAACAGATAGATGCATTTCATCCTGAAAATAACTCGGCAGCCCAAAAAATAAGCAATAGAAAAATACATTCAAAATGATAAATTGTACATATACAGCCGACAGGCTCCGCTGCGTTTTGAATAATCGGATATCAATAAATGGATGCTGCACTTTCAACTCCCGCCATATAAATCCGCCGAGAAGCAAGAGCCCTATAACACCTTCTGCATAATGCGGCGTTGTGCTGAAAGAAAGCAAAAAAGACAGCAAAAAAATAATTCCTCCGGCAAACAAGAGAATCCCCGGCACATCGAGCCTGCGGAATATCACTTTCCAGCCGGCTCCTTCTCTTTTCTTATCTTTCGGAAACATATACATTCCAAGAAGAAAGCTGATCAAAATAAATGGCAGATTGACGATAAAAATCGCCGACCATCCGCCCCACACAATTAAAAAACCGCCCACTGTCGGCCCTAAAGCCGTCATCGCTGACGCGAAAATCGACAATACCGCTAAAGCCGAAGCCTGCCGTTCATGAATATGGCTTCGGATCAGCCCTACTCCTGATGGGTAGATGGCGCTGCTTCCGATAGATTGAAACAGCCGCATGAACAATAAGGCCATAAAGGTCGGCGCAAAAGGCGCTCCGATCGCCGATATTGCGACAAGAATAAGTCCGAACAGAAACATATTTTTCCGGCCGAGCAAATCTCCCAGCTTCCCTGTCACCGGCTGCGCGACGGCACTTGCCAGATAAAAAGAAGAAATCAGCCAGGAAACCGTCGTAAAAGACAGATCAAATTCATGCTGGATGCTGTGAAGCGCAAGAGAAATCATTGACGAATTCAAAGGATTCAGCATGGTTCCCGAAGCAACAGCCGTTAAAAAAACAACGCGGCTTTTTTTCGAAATCATCATCTGACTTGAGTTAAAAACTCTTCCGTTGTACGAGTTTTGCCGATCCTCGAAAAGATGAACCGAAGTGTGGATTCATGCTGTTCCGCACTGAATGCAGCCATCGCATCGGTAATAACAATCTGCTGATACCCAAGCTGAAAAGCCTCTCGCGCCGTGCTTTCCACACCGATATTTGCCGCGATCCCGCAAAGAACATTGGTATCAATCCCCCGTCTTCTAAGCTGCAGATCTAAATCTGTTCCAAAAAACGTGCCCCATCGCCGCTTTGTTACGGTATAATCGTTTTCTTTCACTCCTATTTCAGGAACAAACTCTGCCCAGTCTGGCGGCTGTTCATCGGAGGCCTGCTGCGGCGCGTCCGTTTCCGGCTTCAGCGCTTCTGTCCCATCACGAAACGCGACCTTCACAAAACCATTCGGAACCCCTTTCCCGCTCTGGTCTACCGGCACGATTCCTTTTTGCAAATCAATCAGAGCTAACGCTGTTTTTTGAAAATTTATATTGAGTGAAGTGTTCATAACTACGTCTCCTCCTGATGCGGTTATTGTTTCTCTCATTGTTTATTTTACTCTTCACCCTGCAATAAATTCTTTTATCACACATCAGACATTTTCACACATAAAAACAGCCGGATAAACGCAGCTGTTCTTATGATTTTTCTTTTTTATATTCCTTTATATAAAAATAAATGGTTGTACAAAAAAAACTTCCGGCGAGCATCAATATCATAAAGTTTGTCATAACTTCGTCACCTTCTTATTTTCTGCCGGATGCTGAAAAAAGACAGCAAACAGCTTGCCCCGGTCAATCCACAGCAAGATGAGGCACATTATCAAAAGAACCGTACTGAGATCTTGTACACCAATGTTAAAACAATAGTTAACCATTGCAACGTTCGCAATAATCGGCAAGAACACAACCGCGCCCAATGTATATGTTCTCGGAATTAATAATAAAATGGCCGCAGCCGTTTCCCCAACTCCAATAAATATTTCATACAGACGGGAATAGCCAAAAAACTCCCATACCATGCCAAACCCCTCTCCGTTCGCCATTACTGATTCAGCAGACGGTACACCAAATTGCCCGATCACTAATTTCGCCAG
This sequence comes from Bacillus atrophaeus, assembly GCF_001584335.1. Lineage (GTDB taxonomy): Bacteria > Bacillota > Bacilli > Bacillales > Bacillaceae > Bacillus > Bacillus atrophaeus. The sequence continues at coordinate 449,429 of NZ_LSBB01000001.1, read as the reverse complement.
TCCGTACAACAAAAAATTTAACGCCAGAAACAACCGAAATGTCGCAGGAACAGATTGCTTCAGCGTTCTTATCAGCCTGCTATTTGTCTCCATCCTTACATTCCCCTCCCAAAGTGTACTATTCCTATTAATACAATTAATACACTACAAGGAATTCTATATATTGTCAATCTTCAAAAACAGTACCAACTTATGTAAAATACAACTCTTTTTTCTGAGGACTGCAATCCACATCATTTTTTTATAGACATAAAGATGCACTTCTAAAAGCGCCTCTTTTCCATCCCCATCAGTCACTCATAACATTCACTCAAAAAACATGTCAGAAAAACTTACATGAAAATGTTTTATCGTTCTTTTTTCTCTATAATGAAGAAATATAATAATTTTCTGAAAGATACGGAGGAATGAGACATGCAAATGGGCGATACAGTATTTATGTTCTTTTGTGCTTTACTCGTATGGCTGATGACCCCGGGTTTAGCATTATTCTATGGAGGAATGGTAAAAAGCAAGAATGTGCTCAGCACAGCGATGCACAGTTTTTCTTCCCTTGCCATCGTCTCTATTGTTTGGGTGCTGTTCGGATATACACTTGCGTTTTCTCCAGGCAACTCACTCATCGGCGGTCTGGATTGGATAGGGTTAAAAGGAGTCGGATTTGCCCCGGGGGATTATAGCGAAACAATTCCTCATTCATTATTTATGATGTTTCAAATGACATTTGCCGTCCTTACGACTGCGATTATTTCAGGAGGTTTCGCAGAACGGATGCGATTCGGCGCTTTCCTCGTATTCTCATTTTTGTGGGTGTCGCTTGTTTATACACCGGTTGCTCACTGGGTTTGGGGCGGCGGCTGGATCGGCCAGCTTGGCGCTCTTGACTTTGCCGGCGGAAATGTTGTGCATATTTCTTCCGGTGTAGCCGGTCTTGTTCTGGCCATTGTGTTGGGCAAACGGAAAGACGGCACTGTCTCTTCTCCGCATAATTTAATTTACACCTTTTTAGGCGGCGCATTGATCTGGTTCGGCTGGTTCGGCTTTAATGTCGGCAGTGCGCTGACCGTTGACAGCGTAGCAATGTTCGCTTTTATTAATACAAACACAGCGGCGGCGGCTGGAATCTTCGGCTGGATTGTAGTTGAGTGGATTCTTAATAAAAAACCGACCATGCTCGGCGCGGTATCCGGAGCAATTGCCGGACTTGTCGCCATCACGCCTGCAGCCGGCTTTGTAACACCTTTCGTTTCCATTCTTATCGGGTTTATTGGCGGAGCAGTTTGTTTCTGGGGAGTATATTCACTTAAACAGAGATTCGGATACGACGATGCGCTCGACGCCTTCGGGTTACACGGAATCGGCGGAACATGGGGCGGCATCGCAACGGGATTATTCGCCACAACCTCAGTCAATTCAGCGGGAGCGGACGGTCTGTTTTACGGTGATCCGAGCTTGCTTTGGAAGCAGATTGTAGCGATAGCGGCAACCTATGTATTTGTATTTATTGTCACTTTCGTTATTATAAAAGTTGTAGGTCTCATCCTTCCCCTTCGCGCAAGTGAAGAAGAAGAGTCACTTGGACTTGATTTAACGATGCATGGGGAAAAAGCATATCAAGACTAATTTGTGAGGAGTGACAGTATGAGCGGTCAAATGTTCAAAGTGGAAATTGTAACGCGTCCGGCAAATTTTGAGAAGCTGAAGCAGGAGCTGGGGAAAATCGGTGTAACGTCCCTGACATTCTCCAACGTCCACGGCTGCGGCCTCCAAAAAGCGCACACGGAGCTTTATCGCGGAGTCAAGATCGAAAGCAATGTATATGAGCGTTTGAAGGTCGAAATTGTGGTCAGCAAGGTTCCGGTTGATCAAGTGACTGAGACCGCTAAAAAGGTTCTGAAAACAGGAGAACCGGGTGACGGGAAAATCTTTGTCTATGAAATCAGTAATACAATCAACATCCGCACCGGTGAAGAAGGGCCCTCCGCTTTGTAAAAGTTATTGATAAAACACAATTCCAATATTACAAAAGAGACCTGTCTAAAAGGTCTCTTTTTTATGGCGGCCCGCGAAAGCTGCTTTTCCATTAAATTGATATTTCGGAATAAATCCGCTGATATTCACTAAGACTCCGCATAGGAACAAGTTCATCATAAGAGATGAACCGCCATAGCTGATAAACGGCAGAGGAACACCTGTAACAGGCAAAAGCCCGCTCATCGCCCCTAGATTTAAGACGGCTTGAAACATCAATTGAAAAGTGATGCCGACAGCAAGCAGTTTGCCAAACAGGTCTGGCGTGCGGACAGCAGTCCTTACGCCCAGCAGCATAAATGAAAAGTATAAACCAAGGACGATCAGCACTCCGAGTATCCCCAGTTCTTCCGAAATAACGGCCATGATAAAATCGGTTTGGGCTTCGGGAAGATAATTCATTTTTTCAACACTGTTTCCAAGGCCTTTTCCAAAAAAGCCTCCGGATGAAATAGCATAGTAAGATTGAATAAGCTGATATCCGTCACCATTTGCGTCATTGAACGGATTTGTAAAGGAAACCAGACGCTTCAGCCGGTACGAGGCGGAAAACGCGAGGTACCCGACGGCAGAAAAAGCCGTCAATCCAAGCAGGAGCAAGTGCCGCTTTTTCAGCCCCGCGCAAAGCAAAATAGCTCCGCAGGCGGCTAACATTAAAGAGGCCGTTCCTAAATCCGGCTCTAGTAAAGTCAGTAAAAAAACAGCGCCTAAAATGAGAAGCGGCGGCAGTACTCCTTTAAAAAACTGATGGATATAAGGCTGCTTTCTTGTATAAATGGCAGCAAAGTAAATGATCATGGCAATCTTGCACAATTCAGACGGCTGAACGACTAATGGACCGACACCGATCCACCTGCGTGAAAAATTGCGCTCGACTCCTATTCCCGGAATGAAAACGAGCACTAATAAGAACAAAGAACCAGCAACAAGAATCGGCGCCAGCCGTTCATATTTTTTATAGGGCGTGCAGGCTGCGATGACAAATATACATAAGCCGAGCACGATTGACGTTCTTTGCTTATGAAAAAAATAAGCCGAGTCTCCAAATTTTTGAGCCCCGATGACATCACTTGCGCTATACACCATAACAAGGCCAAATCCGCACAATAGCAAGATAACAAATATCAGCAGCAGATTGGTTTTTTTTAAATGCTCCAGCAACTGACAAAACTCCTTATGTATTGATTCATTCAAAAAAGATCCCTTAGATATTTTTCCCCCGCTACATTTGACGTATTGTAAGACAGACTCGTTTCAATATCTTTACTTTTTTATTATAATTTTAGTTCCCAATTGAGTCTTTCGGGAAAAAGCTTTACACTGTTGATATAAATAATGATAAAAGGTGATTATTTGAATTACGAAATTTTTAAGTCCATCCATGGTTTATCCCATCATAGCGCTGTTCTCGATTCCATTATGGTCTTCATAACGGAATACGCTATTATTGCTTACGCGCTTATTTTATTGGCGGTCTGGCTCTTCGGGAACACAAAAGGAAGAAAAAACGTTCTGTACGCAGGGTTTACGGGAATTGCGGCTCTGATCGTCAATTATCTGATTACCCTTGTCTATTTTGAACCGCGTCCTTTCGTTGCACACACGGTTCACACTTTGATTCCGCACGCTGCGGACGCTTCTTTCCCAAGTGACCATACAACGGGTGCGTTGGCCATATCTATCGCGATGCTTTTCAGAAGCAAAAAGCTTGGCTGGCCGCTGGTCATCTTCGGGCTGTTAACCGGATTCTCAAGAATTTGGGTTGGCCATCATTACCCGGTGGATGTTCTGGGCAGTCTTGTCGTCTCGATCGTCATCGGATTCCTTCTGTTTAGATTCTCGGACATCCTTCGGCCGCTTGTCGATTTGATTGTACGGATCTATGAAGCTTTGATCAATAAGGTCACAGGAAAACCTACTGACCAAAATTTTTAGAGAAAAAAGCCGGCGTCTGGCATCCAGACAGCCGGCTTTTAATATTTTTCATACACTTCATGTTTCCTCCGCCTAGCGAACACCAACAGCAGCCAAAAGAGGGCGATCCCGATACTGTCAATCAGAACATCCCGAATGCAGCCATTTCTGCTGAAGAAAAGCTGGACGATTTCCGTAAAGAAAGCAAAAGCCAGCGAACCGGCGGCGGCCGTTTTTACACTGCCCCACTGTTTCATCAGCAAATAAGTCAGAACAAAGAAGGAAAACGCGTGGCCCAGCTTTTGGATTGCAGCTTCAGGATCGGCTAATTCCGTAATATCAAAGGCCAGAAAGTCTGATGGATCGGGATTCGGACGAAAGCGAAATGCCACTGTTTGTGAAACAACCATGTCATGGAAGCTTTCTGTACAAGTAGAGATCAAGATAAAAATAGTCCATCCTGCGAGAATGAAAGCGTTCATTCCATCGTCCTCCCTTTTTCGGCATCTTCACATTCTTCCAGTATAAAGGGAAAATGCGTATTTGATATAAAAAGACGAAGGAAAAGAGAGAAAAGTAACATAAAAAAGAAAAAACGCCTATCGGAATTGATAGGCGCTGCTTCTTTAAGACTGTTCAGTGTCTTCTGTCGTGCTGCTTTCTTTTGAACCTGATTTGTCTGATGAGCCATCCGATTTATCGCCGGATTTTTCAGTTGAATCATCCGTTTGTTCGCCGGATTTTTCTTCTGTTTTTTCTTCCGTCGAAGAATCATTCTTTTTTTCTGAAGACTGCTGAATGGATTCTTCTGTTTCTTCAGTGACTGCGTTTTCTTCTTCAGCTGCCGCTTTTTCAATAGAAGAAACCGGCTTGTCCATGAAGTTTAACGGGTTCATTGCTACACCGTCTTTACGGATTTCAAAATGAACATGGTTTCCGCTTTTTTCACTGTACAGGTTTTCACCTGATTTTCCGATGACTTGATTTTGTTTAACCTTGTCACCTTGCTCAACGCCTACTTCAGAAAGAGATTGATATACCGTTGATAATCCGTCTGCATGTTCAATTTCAACCACATGTCCCAAGACCGGATCTTTTGCAGCTTTCACAACCGTACCGCTCAGAGAAGCGGAAACGTCAAATGCTTTTCCGTCTTTCTCAGCTAAGTCAATTCCTTTGCTTAGGCTGTACGTGTTATTATAGTTAACGAGTGCTGCTTCTTTCTCTTCTTTTGCGGCATCAGTTTCATAGAACTTTTTCACAACAGATACATTTTCAGAATCAACAACCGGCATTGCGACATTTTCCATTGGCTTGCCTACTTCAACTGCGTCGTCCTTGTTGTTGTCATATGCGGAATTTCCGCCGTTATCAGCCAGATTATCCTTCACATCATTTGAAACGGATTGATACCAAAGGACAGCTGTTAAAATGACGGCCGCGCTGACTAAGTAAATTGCAGGGAACACCCAGCGTTTACGAAAGAACTGCTGAAGTTTTTTGACTTGAGAAGTTTTCTTTTCTTCCTCTCTCATTGTTTCATCACCTCAGCAACATTCTGAACACTTTTCTGAAAATATATACACGATGAAAAAACTTTTTTAGAAGTAGTTTGCGCAAGCGAATTTAAAAATATGTATACATCATTGAAAATTTGAGGGGGTTTCAACGAAGATGACTATGACATTGCGCCGTGCGGCAAAAAAAGATTTAGACGCTGTGGTAGCGATTTATAACTCGACTGTCGCCTCACGTATGGTGACCGCAGATACTGAACCGGTTACGCCGGAAGACCGGATGGAGTGGTTTTTAGCCCATACTGAAAAGCGTCCGCTGTATGTTGCCCAGGATGAGAACGGGACGATATCAGCCTGGATAAGCTTTGAAACATTCTACGGCCGGCCGGCCTATAATAAGACAGCCGAGATCAGCATATACATTCATGAAGGTTTCCGCGGAAAAGGGGCCGGGTCTTATTTGCTTCAAGAAGCTCTCCGCCTCGCACGGGAACTTGACATCCGTTCTCTTATGGCTTTTATCTTCGCCCATAATCTACCGAGCATCAAATTGTTCGAGAAGTTCGGATTCGAAGAGTGGGGATTGTTCCCCGGAATTGCCGAGATGGATGGAAAACGATATGATTTAAAAATTTTAGGGAGAGAGCTATCATGATTGATATTGATAAAGATGATAACCATATTGAGGGTCAAAACAGCACAATTGTTGAAAATAACAGCGTCACTGAACAGGAGAGCGATAAGATAGAGGGTGAGAGCCGTCAGCTGAGCCCCGCTGCTGTCAAGTCACTTTCGGACATTGCGAAGTGGGGCAAGATTACGGGGATTTTACTGATTGTTATGGGCGCATTGTCCGCCTTATCAGCACTGATTACAATTATAGGCGCTATTCCGGGCGTATTGCTCATTATTTCAGGTGTATTTTTAATGCGTTCGGCAAAAGCAGCCCAAGATGCAGGCAGCACCCTTAGCGGCAGCGCAGGCGAAAGTATGCTTGAGAATTACGGAAAATTCATCAAAATGCAGTTGTTTTACGCCGCTTCCAGTATCGCCGCAGGCATTATAGGGATCATTTTATTCATTTTCTTCATGGTGTTTGTCGGTATCGCCGCTTTTGAGAACTTGGATACTTATGAAGATCCGGATTCCTATTATTATGAAGATGAGCCGGTGTTTGAATAAAGGTGTGGATCTGACCTAAAAAGATAGACACGAATATCAGAGGCATGAGTTCGGTATTGAACCGGATTCATGCCTTTTTATTATGTTCTCTTCAAATTCTCTGCGTTATCGTCATTCATCCAGGCACGCTCTTCCGTGTGACATATTTTGTATAGCATCCCTATCTTACATGTTAAAAACAATCGGGACATTTGCCATTGCCATCTCTCCATTTAAATCACAAGAGACAGACTGTTATATGATTTCTATGATGACAAGTATTTGAAGCAGCTATTCCTCCACCGCCCCACAGATGTCCTGTTATAACAATGCCTTTCATTTCTATTTTTTTATGGTTTTAAAAAATAATAGTTGAATCCAATTAGGCTAGAGCAAACACAGAGTTTTGTAACAAGCATATACTTCAATAACCGACATTTTTTCATCCATTTAAGAAAAAGGAAGTGGATATACTAGTGTTTTTCAAAGATAAAAAAATACTCATAATTGGCGGAACAGGTACGATTGGAAAAAGCCTTCTAAAACAAATTCTTAAGGATCAGCCAAAGGTTGTTCGTATATTTAGCAGAGATGAATATAAACAATTTATGTTGGAAAATGAAATCGGTCCCAGAAAGGATATTAGATTTTTAATAGGAGATGTGCGAGATTATGACCGGGTGTTAAATGCAATGGACAGCATTGACTACGTCTTCCATACTGCTGCCATGAAGCATGTTCCTGCTTGCGAATACAATCCCTATGAAGCGGTCCTTACCAATATTATAGGAACCAATAATGTCATTAAAGCGGCAGTTGCCCAAAACGTGAAAAAAGTAGTGTTTACAAGTTCAGATAAAGCAATATCACCAACTAATGCATATGGAGCAACAAAACTAACAGCTGAAAGATTAATTTCCGCAGCAGAATACAGTAAGGGAAAAGCTGCGACGGTTTTTTCTTGTGTTCGATTTGGAAATGTAATTGGTTCAAGGGGTTCCGTGGTTCCCTTGTTTATAGAACAAATCTTAACGCAAAAAAAGGTGACTGTTACGGATTTAAAGATGAATCGCTTTATGATGACACTGGATCAGGCGACGTCATTATTAATTAGCGCACTAAAGGAATCTCAGGGCGGCGAAATCTTCATATTAAAAATGCCGGTCATATCACTGCATGACTTAGTGTCAGTCGTCGTTGAAGAAACATGTAAAAAACAAAATATGAATATTGATGAAATAGAAATACAAGAAATCGGGCTGCGGCCCGGAGAAAAAATGTACGAAGAACTTATGACTTATGACGAATCCACAATGGCTTTGGAGCTGCCTGACATGTTTGTTATACCTTCAAGTTATGGGGAGAAAAATCAATATACCCAAGCGAAAAAAGCAACTGAAGGGACTTATAGTTCAAATGATCAAAAGCAAATTTCAAAAGAAGAGGTCTTTACATTATTAAAATCGCAAACATTAATTTAATTCGGGAAGGAAGATGTTCATGAATGTACTCGTCACTGGAGGAGCAGGTTTTATCGGCAGATGGGTTGTGAAAAAATTATTAGAAGACCGGCATCAAGTATGGGTACTGGATGATTTATCGAATGGGCGTTTAGAAAATATAGAAGAGCTGAAGAACGACCCAGGTTTTATCGAATTTATCAATGGGGATATAAAGGATGCAAAAACATTAGAAGATCTTTTCTTGAAAAAATTTGATATTTGCTATCATTTGGGTGCAAGCATAAACGTACAAGATAGCATTGACGACCCAAAAACCACTTTTGAAAATGACACAATTGGCACTTTTAACATTTTAGAATTATGTAAGAAGCATAATGTGAAAGTTGTTTTTATGAGTACCTGCATGGTATATGACCGGGCTGCATTTGCTGAAGGTATTAAAGAAACAGATCCTATTAAACCCGCTTCTCCTTATGCAGGATCAAAAATCGCGGCTGAAAATATGGTGCTCTCCTATTATCACGCATATGGTCTTCCTGCGGTGGTTATACGTCCGTTTAATACGTATGGGCCTTACCAAAAAACAGGCGGTGAAGGCGGAGTGATCGCTATTTTCATAAAAAACAAATTGGACGGTAAAAAGCTGCATATATATGGTGATGGAACACAAACTCGTGATCTTCTATATGTAGAGGATTGTGCTCATTTTGTTGTGCAGGCTGGTTATTCACAAAAAGCAAACGGTGAAATTATAAATGCAGGCCTTGGAAGAGATATATCTATTAATGATTTAGCAGAATTAATTGCAGGCGATAAACAAAAAATTCACCATGTAGAGCATATACATCCTCAAAGTGAAATTCCAAAATTGTTATGCAACTACGAAAAAGCAAAGAAAATTCTTAATTGGAGCCCGCAGGTCAGTTTGGAGGAAGGAATAAGAAAAACAGAAGAATGGATTAAGAGTACGAATCTCATTTAATAGGAGAATTTAAAATGACCAGTGAGAATAAATTAGCAATTACAGGCGGTAAGCCTGTCAGAGATTCTTATCTTCCATACGGCAGACAATCGTTAGATGAAGATGATATACAATCAGTAGTTGATGTTTTACGGGGAGACTATTTGACAACGGGACCAACAATCGGCTTATTCGAAGAAAAAGTCGCAGACTATGTTGGCAGCCGCTATGCTGTTGCATTTTCCAACGGAACAGCTGCTTTGCATGCGGCCTGCTTTGCTGCGGGAATTTCACAGGGAGACGAAGTCATTACGACACCCCTCACATTTGCGGCAAGTGCCAATTGCATTCTGTACATGGGAGCCAAACCGGTTTTCGCAGATATTAACCCGCTAACATACAATATTGACCCTGATTCTATTGAAAAGCTGATCACTCCAAAAACAAAGGCCATTATACCGGTAGATTTTACAGGACAGCCGGTGAATCATGACCAGATTCAAAAAATTGCAAAAGCCAATAACTTGGTCGTTATTGAAGATGCTGCCCATGCATTAGGCGCTTCGTATAAAGGGGAAACAATCGGTTCAATCAGTGATATGACGATGTTTAGTTTCCACCCTGTTAAACATATTACAACCGGCGAGGGCGGAATGATAACAACTAATAATAGAGAATATTATGAGAAGCTGCTCCAATTCCGCAGTCACGGAATTACCCGTGATCCTAAAAAGCTAAGCCAAAACCATGGATCGTGGTACTATGAAATGCACTTTCTTGGATTCAATTATCGGATGACAGATATCCAAGCTTCATTAGGCATCAGCCAATTGCAAAAATTAGATGATTTTATTGAAAAACGGAGATATCTTGCCAGGACCTATAACGAAAAATTAAAAGCGATCTCCCACATTCATCTCCCAATTCAAGATGCAGCCTCAACTTCAAGCTGGCACCTTTACGTTATTGACTTAAAGCTTGATTCGCTTAAAGGAAATCGCAATGATATTTTCAACGCTATGCAAAAAGAAAATATAGGTGTTAACGTTCACTATATACCTGTTTATTTACACCCCTATTATCAACGTTTAGGTTACCAAGAGGGCTTATGTCCAAATGCCGAAAAGCTGTATAAAGGAATGATCACCTTGCCTCTGTTTCAATCAATGAACGAAAAAGATGCAGACGATGTTATAAAAGCATTAAAAAAAGTAGTGAATTATTATTCGTAGGAGGTGGTTAGTTGAAGGTAACGGCTATTATCCAAGCACGGATGGGCTCCAGCAGATTGCCGGGCAAAGTGTTGAAAAAAGTGTTGAATAGACCTTTGCTGGAATATCAAATTGAAAGAATCAAAAGGGCAGCACTTATTGATGATATTGTGATCGCCACGACAACAAATGCGATAGATAAACCAATTGTTGAGTTAAGTAAGAGGTTGTCTCTTACTTATTATTGCGGGTCAGAAAACGATGTTTTATCAAGGTATTACGAAGCAGCAAAAATAAGCAACGCGGAAACTGTAGTCCGATTAACCTCTGACTGCCCTATTATTGATTATCGTGTGATTGATAAGGTAATAAAATGTTACCTGGATTCAAACGGCCAATATGATTATGTGTCTAATACCTTACAAAGAACGTATCCCCGCGGAATGGATATAGAGGTTTTTTCAGCTTCTTTGTTAGAAAAAGCTTATCTCGAGTCTAGTCTTGACTACGAACGGGAACACGTAACACCATTTATTTACCTGAACCCCGATCGATTCAACTTAGCTAATATCACCTATACAGAAAATCAGAAACAGCATAGATGGACCGTAGATACACCCGAGGATTTTTTATTAATCAGTAAAATTATTGAAAAACTTTACCCAGCTAAACCTGACTTTAGCTTAGAGGATACTTTATCATTATTGAACACGTTTCCGGAATGGTCATTACTCAATGCCCGAATAGAACAAAAAGAAATCATGAATGAAACCGACAATAAATCCAAGTGATAATGAGGTGCTGTGATGAACATTCTTTTCAGAACAGATGCTTCAATTGAAATAGGAACAGGTCATGTCATGAGGTGCCTCACGCTTGCTGATGCGCTGCGTAAAAAGGGAGCAAATATTATATTTGTTTGCCGAAACTTACAAGGTCATCTAGCTGAGGTAATCCGCGATAAGCAGTTTGATCTCATTATGCTGCCAGAACCTAAAAAGAATGTTTTCATTCCTAAAGCAACTCCGCATTCTGATTGGCTTGGTGTTCCTTGGTATGTGGACACATCTGAAACCATTCGTGCGATGAAAGACATGAACAAAGACATCTCCCTCCTTATCATTGATCACTACGCAATTGATATCAATTGGGAGATGAAAGTGAAAAAATATGTGAAAAAAATGATGGTAATTGATGACCTGGCTGATCGTTTACATGATTGTGATATTTTATTGGATCAGAATCTTTATCATGATTATAAAGACCGCTATGTCAATTTAGTCCCCCAAATCTGCAAACAATTTTTAGGACCGGAATACGTCTTATTGCGAGACGAGTTTTATTCATTTCATCCCAGTCACAAAAACTGCGATGGAAGTGTAAAAAAGATTCTTGTCTTTTTTGGAGGCAGTGATCCCACTAATGAAACGAAAAAGGTGATTAAAGCCTTTCAGCAGCTCCCTCCCCAGGATATTGAGCTAGATATCGTGATTGGAAATACCAATACTCATAAGAAGGAAATTGAATCCATCTGTAAAAAACATACCTTTTGCAACTTTCACTGCCAAGTGAATCATATTGCAGAATTAATGTACAATGCTGACCTGGCAATAGGTGCGGGCGGAACGGCTACTTGGGAGCGCTGCTATCTCGGCCTTCCAGCCATCGTAATCACCGTCGCTGAAAATCAAGAATCGATTGCTCAAACGCTTGATCAATTAGGCGCGATTAAATATCTGGGACCTAAGGAATCAGTCAATGAATCAGATATCGTCTCAGCCATTCAAAAAATGATGAATAACCCCTTGTCATTACAACAAATGTCAAGAAAAGCCCGAATGCTGCTAGAAGGAAATATTGATCATCGCCAAAATCTCTTATTAGAAATTTTAAAGTGAGGAAGGAATAAATCTGTGTTTAAATATTCACTTAGAACATTAAAAGAAAAAGACTTAGATACAGTTCTCCGTTGGCGTAACGATGATAGAATCAGAAAATCAATGTATCATGACCAAATGATTAATGAAAAACAGCATCATCAATGGTTCAAGAAAATAAATTTATCCAAAACAGAACATTATTTTATATTTACAATTGATCATAAAGATACTGGCTTTGTAAGTTTTAAAGATGTTGACGATAAAAATAACCACTGCTATTGGGGTTTTTATATTGGAGAGGCCGAGAGTCCAAAAGGCTCTGGCTCTGTCATGGGGTTTTTAGCGTTAGAATGGGCGTTTCAACAGTTGGAGGTTGAGAAAATATACGGAGAAGTCCTGTTGAATAACGAAAAAAGCTTATCATTTCACCAAACATTCGGTTTTTGTAAAGAAGGCCATTTTCGAAACCATATAGTAAGAAATCATAAATATCTTGATGTGATCAGATATGGTCTCTTAAAAGAAGAATGGATTGCAGAAAAGCCGAAAGTGATCAAGAAATTGGCTAAAAGAGGAATAGATATCAAGGACATTGATACCGATTTTAATGACCTTAGAATCTGAACAATCATTTCATATAGATGAATCGCATTTGTTTTACGGCCGGTATTACTGTGAATAGAAGGGAGTGCAAATATGAACGAAATCAATATAGATGGAAGAAGTATTGGCCCGCACCATCCCCCATTTATTATTGCTGAAATGTCCGGGAACCATAATCAATCGTTAGAACGTGCTTTTAACATTATAGAAGCAGCTGCCAAAGCAGGTGCACATGCATTGAAAATACAAACATATACCGCTGACACGATGACATTAAATATGAATACGAAAGATTTTACAATTGAGGATAACAATAGTCTGTGGTCTGGCAGTACGCTCTATACATTATATCAGCAGGCGTACACCCCATGGGAATGGCATAAACCCATTTTCGATAAATGCCGGGAGCTTGGAATGATTCCTTTGAGTACGCCCTTTGATGAATCGGCTGTCGACTTTTTGGAAGACTTGGGTGTGCCTATATATAAAATAGCCTCATTTGAAAATACTGATATCCCTCTTATCAAAAAGGTCGCTGCTACAGGTAAACCCATTATCATTTCCACTGGAATGGCTACAGTAGCAGAAATTGATGAAACAATAAGGGCTGCCAAGGAAGCAGGCTGTAAAGAATTAATACTTCTAAAATGCACAAGCACCTACCCGGCATCACCGGAAAACACCAATATTTCTACGATCCCTCATATGAAAGAATTATTTAATTGCCAAGTTGGCTTATCAGATCACACAATGGGAACAGGGGTTGCTGTCGCCAGTGTCGCCTTAGGCGCAACTGTGATTGAGAAACATTTCACTTTATCAAGAGCTGATGGCGGCGTAGATTCTGCCTTTTCACTGGAACCACATGAATTGAAAGAACTTGTCATTGAAACTGAAAGGGCCTGGCAAGCGTTAGGACAGATCACTTATGGACCAACTGACAAAGAAAAAGCTTCGCTTAAATTTCGCCGCTCTATTTATGTAAAAAAAGATATAAAAGCCGGGGAGATTTTCACAAAAGAAAATATTAAGGTAGTACGACCTGGTTATGGTTTGGAACCAAAGTACTTTGATTTAATTATCGGCAGAACAGCAAAGAAACATATTTCAGCAGGAACACCGCTGGGATGGGATTCTATATAGTCTATATATCGCTTTTTCTTGTATCATCACCAACTGTTCTAGAGCGGCACTCTAATCTCTAACTTAAATCGAATAAGCCGCATATTGCGAGTTGGAGAAAGTTCACTGACACCTTTACTTCTCCAGCACCTTCAAGTTTAAACACAAATATCAACAGCTCACTGTGCATGAGTTCGGAATGGACCCGACTCATGCCTTTTCCTTTTGCTCAAGTTCTCTAAAATATCCAATTTTCTTCGCATGACACTCTATCGAATAAATGAGTCGGTCTCTTTTCACTTTAAAAAACCTCTCATTTCTTTCTAAAGATTATATAATCATAAAAAAACTGCACCCTAATATGTCCAACAAATCGGGTTGCAGTCCAGTTGTTCAGCTCTTTTCATACAACATTTTCTTGCGTCTGTCTTCCTCTGTCAAAAACTCAACAAAACTTTTCATTGCAAACGGTTCTTCCTTGATTTGGCGTGTATATGTGTTTTTGCGTTCTTCTGAAAGGATATTGCTCTTTTTGATTCTGTTCAGCATATAAGTATGGATAGTTTTTTGAATTTGTTTATGCTGGTAGCCTGCTTCTTTAAAAAACGCCAAGCCTAGCGCAGCCAATAGCGCGAAAATGCCTGCGCTGATTAGAGACTTCCGGTCTGCTGAAGCATGAAAAAGGAAAGCAGCCAAATTAAAGAGAGAGAATGCGGCAAGCGGAAAAGCAAGAAAACGGTAGATGACGGTTTTCTTCATTAAAGGCTGTACAGCCTTTTGAATTTTTTGCATTTCTGTTTTAATGAACCCCGGCATTTGTTCAATTCTTTGAAAGTTCATGTAATTCTCCCCCTTTATTTTGTCTTGCGTGACTTCACGAACGTTATCATATGTGTTTATTTTAACCCAGGTGCAAACTGGTTTTAAAGAAATCTGCCCGTACTTTCGATGAAGAATCTGGGTCATCGCTCTTTATTCTTTTAAAATGTCAGTGTTATAATTTGTAATGAGAATCAGATTGCTGTTATTCATGGAATACTAATGGCAATCATCTTGATAAATATGAATTAGCGGGGTTACAAAGTGAGTATTTCTTCCATCCTTTTAGGGCTTTTTTTCATTTTGAATATTCTGTTGGCCATCATCGTCATATTCAAAGAACGGCGGGATGCCAGCGCGTCATGGGCTTGGCTGCTTGTTCTTTTCTTTATTCCCGTTTTAGGCTTTATATTATACCTATTATTCGGTCATAATCTCAGACGGAAGCATTTGTTTCAATGGGAGGATCGGAAAAAGATCGGGATCGAACAGCTTCTGAAGCATCAGCTTGAAGATTTAAAATCCAGGCAATTTCAATTCAACAACCGGGCAACCTTTGATAATAAAGATCTGATCTATATGCTTGTAATGAATAACCATGCCGTTTTCACAGAGGATAATTCAGTTGAAGTCTTAACAGACGGGCGAGATAAGTTTAAACGCCTCTTAAACGACATTTCAAAAGCAAAAGATCATATCCATTTACAATATTATATTTATAAAGGTGATGAATTAGGAAAAAAATTGCGGGATGCCCTTGTGCAAAAAGCAAAGGAAGGGGTTCAGGTCAAGGTGTTATACGATGAGCTGGGCTCCAGAACATTGCGAAAGAAGTTTTTTAAAGAGCTACGCGAAGCGGGCGGACATGTGGAGGTCTTTTTCCCTTCAAGGCTGAGACCGATTAATTTGCGGCTGAATTACCGGAACCACCGAAAGCTTGTGATTATAGACGGGATAACAGGCTATGTCGGGGGTTTTAATGTGGGTGATGAATATCTCGGGCTGAATCCTAAATTCGGCTATTGGCGCGATACGCATATCAGGCTGCAGGGAACCGCTGTGCACGCCATCCAGACACGCTTTATTTTAGACTGGAATCAGGCGTCTCATCATCATACCATTACCTATATGCCAAACCACTTTCCGGAATGTGAGCCGAAAGGGAACGTCGGAATGCAAATTGTGACAAGCGGGCCTGATTCTGAATGGGAGCAAATCAAATACGGTTATATCAAAATGATTTCAACCGCTAAACATTCCATTCTGATTCAAACACCCTATTTTATTCCTGACGCAAGCTTGTTGGATGCTTTAAAAATCGCCTGTCTTTCAGGCATTGATGTCAAAATCATGATTCCGAATAAACCTGATCACGCGTTTGTTTACTGGGCCACTCTTTCAAACGTCGGCGATCTCTTAAAAGCCGGGGCTTCCGTATATATTTATGATAATGGCTTTATACACGCAAAAACGATTGTAGTGGATGATGAGGTCGCTTCAGTCGGCACGGCCAACATCGACGTGCGAAGCTTCAGGCTGAATTTCGAGGTGAACGCCTTCATTTATGACGTCACGATTGCAAAAAATTTGATCGCTTCTTTCAAAGAGGATCTGCTTGTCTCCAGAAAATTAACGTACGAGGAGTACCAGCAGCGTTCCTTATGGATCCGCATCAAAGAGGCAGTATCACGTCTGTTATCTCCCATTTTATAAGCGGCGCTTTCCCCGGACTTTGTGTCCGGGGATTTTTTTGAACTCACACTCAGCCCTATTTTTCCGCATTGTCGCAATAAATGATAATCGCTTCGCGAAGAAAAGCGGCGAGGCCAGATCCATATTTGTTAATATTGTCAGTAAACCGCTGATCGCTTACATACAGATTGCCCAGTCCTCTGAAAATATCCAGTGTGCATTCATAAAAGTGCTTACTGATATGATTCCGGAAATCTTCTACTGCCGCCTGTGCTTGCGGATCACCCGGTCCGGCAGCCATTGTTCCGGCGATCCGCTCATATATTCCGTTCCATTCTGACATCATCATCGCCCACTCATCTTTCGTATAAGCGGCCATTTTTTTCTCTGTTTGATCTACAATCTCCGTGCCGTATAACGCTCTTGCTTCTTCCGTATATTTCTTTTGATGGTCTTCAATGTCCTTCATGCTGAGACCGGCAAACAGGTCCTGCTTACTCATGATTTCTCTGCCTTCAATTGCCGCCATAGTTCTTTCCACCGTTTGAATCATATTCTCAAGCCTTAGTTTCTTCTTTAAAAGAATCTCCTTTTGAGATCGGAGCGCAGCCTCCCGATTAAATTCCGGGTGGTCTATCATTTTTTTGATTTCCTCTAAGCGAAAACCAATTTCTCTGAAAAATAAAATTTGCTGCAGCCGTTCTAGATCGGCATCACTGTACTGGCGATACCCTGATTCAGTAACCGACGCGGGTTTTAACAGCTGAATATGATCATAGTGATGAAGTGTCCGAATGCTGATACCGGTCATATCGGCCACTTCCTTAACTTGATAAAGCAATTTCCTCACCTCCTTAATAAATCCTAAACTATTACGTTGCGTGAAAGTCAATGAGAAAAAACCACATTCTTTATACAAAAGCTGTCACAAATAGTGTATAAAAGAAAAGTAACGAATTTTTGTAAAGGTGTGTGAATCGATTGAAGTCTGAGCTGGTGAACAAATCCCTTTCTATCATCGCCAAATGGGGAAAGGCGACAGGAATTCTATTTATTATTATGGGCGCTTTAGCCGCGCTGTCAGGGGCCTTCTTTTTCATTATTGGCGCAGCGCCGGGCGTTTTGCAAATCATTGTGGGAATCTTTCTCTTGCGTTCAGCAAAAGAAGCTGCCAAAATGCTTGAGCAGCTTGACGATAATGCCGAGGAAATCATGCTTGAAAATTACGCAAAATTTGTGAAAATGCAAGGGATCTATTTAATTGTCAGCATCGTGCTTTCCATTCTTGTGATGGTTGCGGTGTTCGTATTTATGATGCTCGGGGTTGCTGACGGATTGTTTAATGAGTACGATTATCAATATTATGAGTAAAATGAAAAAAACCGGATCGCGGCTTGAAGCCGTGTCCGGTTTTTTCTTTATTCCGCTTCTCCTACTGCTGTGAAGCGCTCGTTTTGATGAGAAGGATGTTCAAGCTCATCAAGAACGGCAATCGCATAGTCGGCATAGCTGATGTAGCTGTCGCCTTTTGAGTTCACGATCAAATGGTCTTTCCCTTTTTTATATGATCCTGTGCGTTTTCCTTCAGCGTCAAATATTGCTGCCGGGCTGAAGAATGTCCAGGAAATAGAATCTGTGTTTTGGAGATCTTCCAAATTTTTTCCTTGGTTAGCGGCTGTCGGAACATATTCTTTCGGGAATTCCGGTGTGTCAATCAGACGTGTTGTTTTAGCTTCATCCACAAAAAGGCTTCCCGCGCCTCCGACAACAAATAATCTTGTATCTTGAGCGTCTTTACTTATGCTGATTAACGCTTTTCCTGCATCCACATGAAGGTGCTCCTGCCCCGGCGCTGCGCCGAAAGCATTTACAATGACGTCAAATGGCTTTATATCAGCAGCCGTTAAATCGAACACGTCTTTTTCCAATACAGCGATTCCTTGTTCTTTCACCTTTGATGCGTTTCTTACAATTGCCGTTACGTCATGGCCCCGGTCTTTCGCTTCTTTTAAAATAAGGCTTCCTGCTTTTCCGCTTGCTCCGATAATTCCAATTTTCATAACTGATTCCTCCTATAAATTAAATTGTAACAAAATAAGTTACACGTTAGCGGTGTGAAGTCATCCCTTTATAAAAAGAGATGATTCATTACATCATTTAATGACTTGCTTGCCAGTTCATCCTCCATTGCTTTTTGCACGCTTTCAAAGGTTTCATCTAATGCGCATTGAATCCTTTTGCCGACTGGGCATTTTGGATTCGGATTATCATGAACCGCAAATAATTCTTCCTGTTTCTGAACGGCGCGATACACTTCCAATAGGGAAATGTCTGCCGGGTCTTTCTTGAGGCTTGCCCCGGGCACGCCTGCGCGCGATGTGAGAATATCAGCTTTTTTCAGCAGGCTGATCATTCTTCGGACAACAACCGGATTGGTATTCACACTATCTGCAATGATCTCTGAAGATGCTTTTTCATCCACAGAAATAATGGATAAAATATGGATGGCAACGGCAAGACGGCTGTTAATCATGTTTTTTCACCACCGTTGTAACCATTGTAGTTACATTTGATTCGTTTGTCAACATATAATATACACCAAAAGACAGCCGAACGTGCAACGTTTTTAGAAAGCAAAAAAGACGGCCGAAGAGAGCCCGGCCGTTCGCTGTGATTAAAATAAGAAATATCTTTGCCCGAGCGGAACATAATCGACAGGCTGGCATGACAGCTCTTCTCCGTCAGCGAACACTTGATAGGTTTTCGGATCGACTTCGATTTTAGGCATAGCGCCATTGAGCTTCATGTCCATCTTGCTCAGCTTACGAATGTTTCGAACCGGAGAAATCATTTTTTCTAAACCGAGGCTTTCCGGCACTCCTTTATCAATCCCTGCTTGAGACATAAAAGTAATGGACGTGGAGCGGTTGGCTTTTCCGTAAGAAGCGTACATCCGGCGCATAAACACTGGCTCCGGAGTCGGAATGGACGCGTTCGGATCGCCCATTTGCGCGCGGGCGATCATGCCGCCCTTTAAGACTAATTCAGGCTTTACTCCGAAGAATACCGGGTCCCAAAGCACAAGGTCGGCTAGCTTTCCTTTTTCGATTGACCCGACTTCATGGCTGAGGCCGTGGGTAATGGCCGGATTTACTGTGTATTTCGCAATATAACGTTTGGCGCGGACGTTGTCATTGCCGTTTTCTCCGGCTAGGGCCCCGCGCTGTTTTTTCATTTTATCCGCTACCTGCCATGTCCGGATAATGACTTCACCGATCCGTCCCATCGCTTGTGAATCGGAGGACGTCATACTGATCGCGCCGATATCGTGCAGAATATCTTCCGCGGCAATTGTGGCGGCTCTTATTCTCGAATGGCTGAATGCCACATCCTCAGGCACTTTGGCGTCTAAATGATGACAAACCATCATCATATCCAGATGCTCATCCATCGTATTGACCGTGTAAGGTATGGTCGGTGTGGTAGATGACGGAAGAATATTCGCATAGGAAGCGAGTTTCATAATATCAGGCGCGTGTCCTCCTCCCGCCCCTTCAATATGGTATGTATGAATGACACGGTCCCCGATCGCCTCAAGTGTATTTTCTAAAAAACCCGCTTCGTTAATCGTGTCAGTATGAATCGCCACCTGAATATCGGCGTCCTCGACCACCTCCATGCAGGTTTTGATGGCGCTCGGCGTCGTGCCCCAGTCTTCATGAAGCTTCAGGCCGATAGCACCCGCTTCAACCTGCTCGATAAGCGGCGCTTTGCTGGAAGCATTCCCTTTTCCTAAAAACCCGACATTAATCGGAAATTCCTCAGCGGCTTCCAGCATACGCGCCATATACCAGGCTCCGGAGGTACAGGTTGTTGCCTTGCTGCCCGTTGCCGGACCTGTTCCGCCCCCGAGAAGTGTGG
Organism: Bacillus atrophaeus; assembly: GCF_001584335.1. GTDB lineage: Bacteria > Bacillota > Bacilli > Bacillales > Bacillaceae > Bacillus > Bacillus atrophaeus. The sequence goes on along the minus strand of NZ_LSBB01000001.1, from coordinate 429,134 downwards.
TCACACCTGAAGATAGGGCGACTTCCATTTGCTGCGGACAAATAAAGTGAATATGAGTGTCGACCCCTCCGGCCGTTAAAATCTTTCCTTCACCTGAAATGACTTCGGTGCCGGCTCCGATGATCATATGGGGATCGACACCGTCCATGATATCAGGGTTGCCGCTTTTTCCAACGCCTACAATACGTCCGTCCTTTATACCGACATCCGCTTTGACAATGCCGGTATAATCCAAGACGACAACGTTTGTAATGACCAAATCAAGAGCGCCGTCTTTTGCCGTTATCCGGCCGTTTTGCCCCATGCCGTCACGAATCGTTTTTCCGCCGCCGAAAACCATTTCTTCCCCGTAAATGGTGAAATCCTTTTCTACTTCTATCCATAAATCCGTATCTCCGAGTCTTATTTTATCCCCAGTTGTCGGACCGAACAGCTCAGCGTATTGCCTGCGTGTCATTTTCATCGGATAACCCCCTCCAGCCAGCCGGCTTTATTAAGGTTTGATAAGGTTTTTTCCTTTCCTCTTTCATCCATATACGTATCAGCCATTCCGTTTAGGCCCCGCACCGCTTTTCGTCCGCCAATCGAAACAAGGGTGACGGTTTTTTCTTCCCCCGGCTCTATACGGACCGACGTTCCTGAAGGGATATCAAGGCGCATGCCGATGGCTTGTTCCCGGTTAAACGACAAGGCCCCGTTTGCTTCGGCAAAGTGAAAATGTGAACCGACCTGAATCGAACGTGATCCATTATTTTTCACTAACAGCTCTTGTGTATCCCGCCCTTCATTAATGGTGATGGTTCCTTCTGCAATCTGAAAAGCACCCGGCTTCATAACTTCACCTCCGCAGCAATCGGCTGATGCACAGTGACAAGTTTTACGCCGTCCGGGAATGTTGCTTCCACCTGAATGCTCTCAAGCATGTCCGGCACGCCTTCCATGACGTCTTTTTCCGTTAACACATGCCGGCCGGCTTCCATCAGCTCCGCCACTCCTCTGCCGTCACGCGCGCCTTCCATGATATAACAGGTCAAATACGCGGCCGCTTCAGGATAATTCAGCAGCACCCCTCGCGCCTTCCGCTGTTTTGCCAGCTCCCCCGCTGCAAAAATGAGCAATTTCTCTTGTTCAACCGGTGTTAATTTCATCTGTTGTCCTCCTTATTGATTATTTATAAAGCGGCTGTCGCAGGAATGAATCTCCGGAACCATGCAGACAGGGCATCATCTTCCTTTCGCGGAACCTGACTCATACGATAAGATGGCGCTCAAAGCGCTTCGCCGTGTCTTCGCTGCACCTGGATTCCTTCCTTGGTTCATCATCAACTAAAATCATTTTCGGGCTGCCTATCAGCGCTCTCGCAATTACAAGCTGCGGTTACTGCCCTCCGCTTAAATCGCCGCCTTTCCGATCAATCATCTCTTTCATAACAGGAAATATTGAAAGATGCCTTCCCTTACCTGTTCCGTCCGGTCTTTTCTTAACAGAGGTTCTTCTCCTAATAAGAGGTTGTACCGAACGGTTAAAGAGGGGAATATACGCGATTCCTGCTTTTGCCCTTTTTTCTGTTTTCAATGTTGAACAAACGTTTGATTAAAGCGGATCTCTCCGTGTCTGGCACGGGGGACAGGCCCATAATCGTTTTCAGCAAAGTAGATTTGCCGATCCCGTTTCTCCTTCAAACAGCGGCGATCCGCCTCGGGCCAACCTGGATGCTGCCTATGTTATAAATTATGTAACTATTATATACGACAAAAACAACAATTCAAAGAATATTTAAAAAATTTAGATATATTAACCAAATGAAAGTTAATTTTTGTTACATTTACTACCACTTGTTGAAATGCATAAAAAAGACTGGAAACCTAAGTTTCCAGTCTTAATCGTTTACTTATCTTCGCTGAGTTTATCCTTTGTCTCACCGACGCCTTTTTGAATGCTGCCTTTGGCTTTATCCTTTTTCCCTTCAGCCTGCATGTCTGCTTTGTTTGTCATGTCGCCGACTTTGTCCTTCATTTCACCTTTGGCTTTGTTTGCTCCGCCTTTTACTTTATCTTTTAAACCGTTGTCTTTACTCATTTTTTTCATCTCCTATCATTTATTTGTGTACTTGTTATGTTCCCGTTCATATCTGAACTAAACATTTCAATGTTAATTGTGTATTTCATATCGTTCTCCGTAACGGAGGACCTTATAGATAGCCAGCCCGTCAGACAGTTTTTTTTCTGAATACCTGACCGGCAGCAGAGCGAAAAATATATAATAGGTGGAAAAGTAGACAAATTGATAAAAAAACATATTCGGCTCTAATACACTGTTTAAGATGAGCAAGTTTACCGTGAAAATCGAGATGAAATTAAATAGACAGCCCCCTCCGTACACGAGCGCGTTCGAGAAGCGATTATCTATTTTGAGGTTTCCAAATTGGCAGAAAGAATCTACAAAATAGATACGCCGTACCCGAATCGGCCCTATTTTAAATAATTTCTTTCCCATGCCAATATCCAAAGACGCTTTGCCGCCAAAAATAAATGCCATAAAGCTGTGCCCCGCAACATGAGTGACAGAAACAAGCGGCAGAACAATCAAGAAAGACCAAAAAAACTTCCACATATCATTAAAACCAAACATGAAATTCCTCCTTGCCCAACTATCCTATGAGAATCGGCCGCACACAGCTTCCGCCATTTCATGCTTGAATCGAAAACAGAAACCGCGGCGTCACATCCTTTAGCATACATTGATTTGAAATACTGCTTTTAGCGGTTTTATTCCTGTTCCCCCCAAATTTAAACGTCCCGATGCGCCCAAAAAAATAACCATCTGGATTCAGATGGTTTGCCAAAGTCTATGCTGATTCAGATGCCGGTTACACTTTACACTTCATACAAACATTCTCCCTTTTGGATTTGCACTCTGGTGCTGACGGCTTTTTCATAAAATAGCATCGCTTCTTTATAGTTGTTACGCTGGCTGTGGTATTTTGCCGCCTCCAACGCAAATTCTTCTATATACACGTACAATAATTTATCTTCCATATAGTCAAATACGTCTTGGAGCATATCATGGTTTACCGATTCTATGTATAATGCTTGCAAAAATTTATATTTCTCCAAGCTGAACCGGTCGTTTCTTTGCTGTGCGATGGCAACTCCTTTTTCATAATATAGCATCGCATTTGGAGTGTCTTTTTTCTTAAAGAGGACGTGCGTCAAGCTGAATAATAACTTAGGAAACTGCTCCAACTGGTTTTCTTCAAACACAGGAAGCGCCTTTTTAAAATATTCGGCAGAGCGGTCAAGCTCTTCTTTGTCAAAATAACAATTGCCGATATTAAAAAGTGCGGAGCCGATCAAACGAGGCTGTCCTTCCAATTGCGCCAGACGCAAAGCATCATCTAAGTGCTCAAGCGCTTTTTCATGTTTTTTATAATCGATGTAGTTGCCTGAAATGACAAAATGGCATTGAATTCTCCGCACTCTGTAGAACTCGTTGGATTGATAGGTTTCGAGCGCCTGAATGGCATGATTCATAGAGAAGTGCGTCTGTTTCATCATATAAAATACTTCAGCCACTTTAAAATGGAATTCCGCTCTTTCAATTTCATCTTCTACATACGCAAGCAGCTTTTCCGCTTTCCGATAAAAGGATATGGCCGATACGTAATTGTTCTGCTCAAATTCGTACATTCCCCTGAACAAATTAAAGTAGTATTCGGACAAACCTGAAATGCCGTCTGACCTGCTTTCTATTGTTTTCAGCAGTTCACAGTATTGGCCCTCAGATTCCTCACTTAAGTCCGGCTCTACATAATCCAGCATGATTTGATGGCGATAACTGATCAGCTGATAATAAAGCAATAAAAGCTGATCTTCCTCCATGTTCTGTATATCCTGATCGATCTCTTCCTTCAGTCTGATGGCATCTGCCACATTGAATGTTAATATATCCTTATACCACTTATTGATTTTCACTCCTACTTGAGACGACGGAATCTCTTTTGTGGCCATGCCCCTTTCACAACCTTTTCTATTTTCTGTTAGTACTATTTTATCATATTGTATGGCTTTAGAATCATGTGATCCTCACATATTCGGCGAATAAACCCTACTTTATCTATAGATTTCGGTGTGTCTCCTGTTTTTCTGCTTGATGCAGTTATTCATTTCCCATTGTTAAATAAAAAAGCTTGCCGGCAATGTCCGCTGACGGACTGCCGGTAAGCTTTTTTTCTCATGATGCACGTGTTTTTTTAACCGCCGATATAAGACATTTCCACTTTCCTTTTGCCGTTCGGTTTTGAAAGCGTGCGGTCGATTGAATATTGATCAGTTCGATTTCTCCATACAGAACCGATCGCATCCGTCAGCTCTTGATCAGACAAACCGTTTCGCACTAGCTCCCGGATATCGTAGCCGCTTGCCGCAAATAAGCATGTAAACAACTCTCCTCTTGCGGACAGCCGCGCCCGGTTACAGGAAGCGCAGAACGCGTCTGACACAGATGAAATCACGCCTATCTCGCCTGAACCGTCGAGATAACGGAATCTTGAAGCGACTTCTCCCGTGTAATTGGCTTCAATCGGTTCCACGGGCATGTTTTGTTGAATGATATCAATAAGTTCAGCCTTCGTGATAACGTCTTTTTTGTTCCATTGGTTCGTATTGCCGACATCCATAAATTCAATAAACCGAAGGATGTGGCCCTTTTCTTTAAAATAGCGGGCCATCGGCAGAATATCCTTTTCATTCACGCCTTTTTGGACGACCATATTCACCTTAATGCCCAGACCGGCCTGTTTCGCCGCCTCTATGCCTTCAAGCACCTTGCTGACCGAGACACCGCGGCCGTTAATCGCTTTGAAACGCTCGTCCTCTAAAGAATCGAGGCTGACGGTGACTCTGTGCAGTCCCGCGTTTTTCAGCTTTTCCGCATAGACCGGAAGCAGCGAGCCGTTTGTTGTCATGGCAATATCCCGGACCCCTGGAATCCGCGCAAGTTTTTTGATGAGTTCCGGCATATCCTTTCTCATGAGGGGCTCTCCTCCGGTTAGGCGGATTTTTTCCACCCCGAACCGGCTGACAAACAGCTTCGCAAGCCGCTCCAATTCTTCAAAAGAAAGCAGCTCCTCTTTTTTTAAAAACGGATAATCCGGTCCAAACAATTCAGCAGGCATACAGTACGTGCATCTGAAGTTGCAGCGGTCGGTGACAGAAATACGAAGATCTCTGAGCGGCCTGTTTCTTTTATCTAACACCTGGCGCGTTTCTGTAATCATTAGCCAAACCCCTTTCTATATCCCGACTCGCTCAGGATGAGTATATACATTAAACGATCCATTTCGGACAAACCCAATCGCCGTGATGTTTAGTTCTTCCGCCATTTGCAGCGCGAGTTCAGTCGGAGCGGATTTGGAAATCACAATGGATACGCCAATTTTGGCGGCTTTCAATAATACTTCTGATGATATTCTGCCGCTGAACACAATAAGCTTGTCACGGACGGACATTCCATTTAGTAAGCAATGGCCGTATAATTTATCAAGCGCATTGTGCCTTCCGATATCCGTACGCATCAATAGCAGCTGATCCGTATCACAAAGCGCGGCATTATGGACGCCGCCTGTCTCCTGGAAGGTTCCGCTTCCGCTTTGCATTTCCTTCATTAACGCCAAACATGCCTCCGGAGATATTTTGATTTGGCTCACCGCCGTTTTCGCGGTTTTGACATCCTGCTGAAAGTAAAAATGTCGCCCTTTCCCGCAGCATGAGCCAATCACCCGCTTCGTATAGTCCTTTTGCTCTAACGTCTCCGGATGAGTGAGATCAACATATGCAAATCCGAGACTTTCATCTATTGTAAACCGTTTAATCTCTTTTTCAAATCGGATGACCCCTTCTGACGCCAAAAATCCGATAACAAGTTCCTTTACATGATCCGGCGTGCAGACCAGCGTGACAAATTCACGGCCGTTGAGCATCACAGTTAATGGATACTCCGTGACCATTTGATCTGTCCGCCTTTTCATTTCCCCATTTTCATAATGCATAATCTCCCTGACCGCTGTTACCCTATCTTTCAACTTCTTCCCCTCCACATGATCCTTCCTCTATATTTTTTCACACTCATTCCATTTTGTCGAATGTCCAATCCAAAGAAAAAAGAGCCCCCTAAAAGGACTCTTTACGTTTGTTTATGGCGGTTTTTGCTGATCATTGTGAATAAAATAACTGCGGCTATCAGAGTCAGAACGCTGACGAAAAGAAATGCCGCAAGTTTTAAAAAGATACCGAGCAATACAAATGCCACGGTGGCGAGAATAAGAATAAGTCCTATCGGTTTTAATAATCCCATACTGTCATCCCCTTTTTGTCCTATCATTCCCCCGCAAACCCTTTTTAAAACAATGTCTGAAAACCTTCATTATCTATGAAAAAAAGCGCCGTCACGGCGCCTTTTTTACCTTTATTCTTCTGTGAATTTTTGAGCTTCGTTTTCCCAAGCCTGTTCGAATTCTTCTGCGTTTTTAGCTGAGATATATTCTCCGCCGCCCGCAACGGCCGCTTGTTTCATTTTTTGATTTCCTTTTACGTCAAAGTTGAAGCCGATAATGTTCACGATCGTGTCCACATTCGCTTCACGAAGCTTTTCAATTTCTTTCGCCGGATCTCCGCCGCATGTTTCTTCACCGTCAGTGATTAGGTAAACGACATTTTTCCCTTCAGCGTTCACTTTTTGAAATTCTTCTCTCGTATCAGAAAGCGCTTTTGCAATCGGCGTCCATCCTGTAGGATTGATTTGGCTGAGGGCATTATTAAATAGCGAGCCTTCATAAGGATGCAATCCGTAAATGGTTTCCGTTGTGCTGCATGAAAGAGCCTTGCCTGACAGCTTATTGTTACCTTCATGGCCAAAGACGCGAAGCATCAGATTTGTATCTTCAGGCAGCAATTCCGCAAAAGACTTCACCGATTTTTTGGCAACGTCTATTTTGCGTTCTCCTCCTGTTTTTTGGACCATGCTTCCGCTTCCATCAAATAAAACGGCTACATTCGTGTCAGGGGTTTTCTTCTCAGCCGCAAACGACGGAGAAGCCAGTGAGACTGTCAAAAGGCCTACAATTCCAGCAGTTAACATTTTTTTCATCACGCATCTTCCTTTCTTTTTCATATTTAGTATCCAAAAACATTTTGGATTCTCCTTTATGCTAGAATACGAAAAAGTAAAAAGATATAGGGCTAGCTGCCTCTTATGTATGTTCATATCTAATTTCAAAAACGTATTGATAGAGCTGTTTTTTGGACGTTTCAACCTAAAAAGTATAGACAGGAAATGACAAGATTGATGCTTTTTACGTTTATGTGCTGTCAAGTCAGCGTTAAACTGATTCTATAATACAGGTCGCTGGCTTTTTGTTTTTGAATATTTTGTTAAAAAACCCTGAAAAAAGGAGCCTTTTCCGGCTCCCATTTTGCTTATTTCGCTAATTTAATAGATTCCGCCTTGAAAATTTGCTTAATGTCACTTTGGCTGGATGCCGGGAAGTACTCTCCGCCGCCCACTTTTGCAATGGCGTTAAGCTGCCCTTTGTAGCCTTCCTTAAAGTCAAATCCGATCACATTGACAGTAATATTATGCTTATGAAGTTCTTTTGCTGTTTTAATAGGATTGCCTCCGCAAGTTTCTTCACCATCTGTTAAAAGATAGACAACATTTTCGCCTTTTTTATCAAGCTGATCGAAAGAAGACTTCGCCTCGTTCAACGCTTTTGCAATCGGTGTCCAGCCAGTCGGCCCGATTGTGTTGAGAGAATTACGGAAGCTTTGCTCGTCAAAACCTTGAAAGCCATATACGTTGCGAATGGCTTCACATGATTGGACTTTTCCAGAGTTTTTATTGTTTCCTTCTGATCCAAATACACTCATTTTCACTTGAGAGTCTGTCGGAAGAGATTTGGCAAACTGAAAAATTTCCTTTTTCGCCAAATTAAATTTTGATACGCCATCTATTCTTTTCGCCATGCTGCCGCTCGCATCAAGTAAGACTGCCACATTTGTATCCGGTTTTGCAGCCGGAACTTTTTGTTCTGCCGCGAAAGCAGGTGAAGCTACTGATAAAACCAAACCGACCATCATTAGTAGAGAAAATCTTTTTTTCATATCTATGCTCCTTATCATCTTTCATTCTGTGAAGGCGTTCAACGTTGAACACAACAACCTAATCGTAATCGACATACACACAGAAATAAATAGGGCAGGCTTCCCCATTCCCGCTGTTTACTTTCACTTAGATACGGACGCTTCTATTAGTGATTTCCGCCTAATGAAAGGGCTAAAAAACGAGTTTGTCCGCCTTTAGACTTTCGTTATATGAGTCCCTCGACGCTCGATCAGAAAAATACACGGTATGTGGATGTCTTTTCCACTTTAAAGCAACAGCAGTTCGGCAGGTTCTTTCATTCTTCTTACGCAAAAAGAAATCAGCTCAAAGATTTATCTCACATACGGCATGTTATATGTCTGCCATAGAATAGCCGAAGGCTCTGTAAATCTTTATCAAGCCGCAGCGGATATGATTTTTCCCATATAAAAAAAGACGCTTGAAGCAAGCGTCTTTATTTCTTAGCCATATACTTATTTAAAAACCCGTCAGCTTCAGAAATGGCCGTACCCTGATAATAGTACTTTACGATTTCATCGGCCGTCTTTCCTTCTTTAGCCATGTAATTGGCGCCATACTGGCTCATGCCGACTCCGTGCCCGAAGCCTTTGGTTGTCACGGTAATCTTGTCTCCGCTCCGCTTCCATTCAAAATCAGCGGAATTGAGGCCGAGCTTCTCCCGTATGTCTCTTCCCTTCAGCTTCTTGCCATTAATCACTGCTGAAGCCACCTGGTGCCCCGGGGTCTCCTCGGTTATCTGCCCCACCGTGTTTTGCCCCGTTAGCTGAACGCCAAGCTTTTGCTGAAATTCGGCAACAGTAAAGGTTTTGCTGGCAAGATACTTAGGTGACTTTTTGTCCCAAGAGCTTTTCACACTTTTTAAATAAGGGATCGCACTTGTCCAATAGGCCTCAGCATTTTCAGTATAACCGTTGCTTGTGGAAAAAAAAGACGCTTCAATCGGTTTATCATCGTACGTTAAAATCTTGCCTTGCGTGCCGGCAACAGCCTCTGTAATTTTCTTCAGGTTTTGCGTGTAGCTTGATCCCCATTGCTTTTTCAGCTCGTCCTTGCTTTTATAGACTTGAAACATTTGCGTATCGTCCACAAGCGAGCCTTTTGGCGCTTTTACTGCTGAGTTTGAAACCATCAGTCTTACAATAAAAGTTCTTGCTGCAAGAGACTGAGCCTTCAATGCTTCCATTTCAAATTTTATCGGCATTTCCGAGGCGACAACTCCGATGACATACTCTTCAAGAGGAATATCTTCTACAGATTGATGCGCCGTTCGATAGACAGGAATAGAAACCGGTGACTTTTTCAATGTTTCCGCTCCTTTTGACTCCCTCTGAGAGCCTGCTGTTGGTTGTTTGACTTCTTCTGATACCGCTGCCCCTCTTTCATGTTGAAACGGTATGACAAGGAGCGTAGGGATTAAGAGAATCAATACACATAGTCCGGATAGTGTGATTACGAAAGGTTTCATATTTAGCGGCCTCCTGCTTGAGATTCGACTCTACTTCATCTTATGGGCAGGGACAAGCTAATATGACTCTCCTTTTGGACATGAACTTTATTTGTTTTTATAGTTTTCACGTATTCTTTTTTCAGCATTTGTGCATAATGATGATAATAAACTCATTTTATAAAAGAATAAAAAAGCCAGTATGCCACTGCTGACATACTGACCCTCATCATTTATGCATTTAAGTCCGATACTGCTTCTTGGCTTTCTTGTTCAGCGGCTGATTCGTCCGTTACACGTTCGATATCCGCTCCAATACCTGCAAGCTTTTGGTGGAAGTTCACATAGCCGCGATCCAAATGTTTCAGTTCAGTTACACGAGTATGGCCTTCAGCCACTAACCCCGCAAGAATCAAAGCTGCACCCGCACGCAAGTCAGTAGCGGCAACTTCAGCTCCTTGAAGCTGAACAGGACCGTTAATAATTACAGAACGTCCTTCAATTTTAATATCACCATTCATACGGCGGAATTCTTCAGCATGCATAAAACGGTTTTCAAAAACAGTTTCCGTAATCATGCTTGTTCCGTTGGCACGAAGCAGCAGCGCCATCATTTGCGACTGCATATCCGTAGGGAATCCAGGGTGAGGCATTGTCTTAATATCAATCGGTTTCAGCTTAGCCGGACCGATAACACGCAGGCCTTCTCCTTCATCCTGTATTTTTACACCCATCTCTTCCATTTTTGCAATTAAAGAAGTAAGGTGCTCAGGAACTGCTCCTTTTACCAAAACATTTCCTTCTGTGATTGCAGCTGCAACCATAAAGGTTCCGGCTTCAATACGATCAGGAATAATATGATGTTTCACGCCATGAAGCTTGTCGACCCCTTCAATTTTGATGGTGCCGGTGCCAGCTCCGCGGATTTTGCCGCCCATGGCGTTGATGTAGTTCGCTAAGTCAACGATTTCAGGCTCTTTTGCCACGTTTTCCAGCGTTGTGGTTCCTTTGGCTAAAGCGGCTGCCATAATCAAGTTTTCTGTCGCTCCCACACTTGGGAAATCAAGATAGATTTTTGCGCCTTGCAGACGGCCTTCTACTTCAGCTTCAATAAAGCCATTGCCTACTTTGATTTTAGCGCCCATTGCTTCAAAGCCTTTTAGATGCTGATCTATCGGTCTTGAACCAATCGCGCATCCGCCAGGCAGCGCTACTCTTGAATGACCTGTACGCGCAAGCAGCGGACCCATGACAAGCACAGATGCTCTCATTTTACGCACATATTCAAAAGGTGCTTCAGTTTGTAAAGCGTATGAAGCATTCACAGTGACTTCATTATTTTCAAAATGCACATCTGCTCCTAAATGACGCAACACTTCATTAATTGTATATACATCGGAGAGCGTAGGTACATCACAAATTACGCTTTTTTCTTCACTTGCTAACAAAGATGCAGCGATAACAGGTAAAACGGCATTTTTTGCTCCTTCAACTTTAACTGTGCCGTTTAGCTTTTGACCGCCGCGGACGATGATTTTTTCCAAGGTATTCCCCTCCGCGTCCCAATATTCTCTATATTAATATTCAGTCGTAACGATTGGTGTGCCAACCGTAACGCTATGTTTTTCGCCCATTCCCGCACTTCTAAGTGCAACTTGCAAATTCATTTTGTGTTCCGGTGTCATGATGGAATCATTCCACTCATCGGTGTATGCAGAAATAGAGACGAAATTTGGCTCAACTACATTTTCAACAGGTTTTGCTTTAAATTCCTTAACTAATTGATTTGCATTTTTTTGCAAAACAATATTCATCTTACCATCTAAATGACCCTTAAGACAAGTGAAAATAAATACTTTTTCTTGGAATATGTCGAGTGCCTGCCGTTCAAACTGTTCATATGTATCATTCCAGCTTTCCGGTGTATCAAGACTCTTTTGCTCATATAGTAAATACGATGTCGGGTTGAAGTTTTTGAGGGTAGTAACAAGCTGCAGTTTAAAAGTTGTGTTATTTTTTTGGTCAGTATATGTGCCAACAGCCTTTACGATTTGCTCTTCCTTTGCCAGTTCCCAATGATATTGACGGTATTGGTTTTTTAAATGTTGCACTTTTTTATAAAATTCTTTTTCAGACAGCTCCATATTTTTTTTTGCATGCAATGTCCATTCGTCAACTGATACATCATGGCGATTCAAACCCTCGGCGATTTGAGCAAGCGGGCTTAACTCGCTGGCTTGAATCGAGTGAAATACTGCAATCATAAAGCTTAAAAAAACGGATAAAATAATGGCGTGAATCACTTGTTTTTTCTTCATTTCGCATCTTCCTCCCCTTATCCTCCATTGTTACCGGAGATAAGGAGCGGCATACGTGGAAAAACTCGTCAAAACTCGCGGAAAATCAGGAGAGCACTCTCCATTTATACCCGGTATTTCGATATTCAAAACCATTAAAAAAGGTATGGCAGCTGTTTTGAGTAATTGAGATAATCTAAAAAGAAGTTGCCGACTGTCGTTCCGATCGCAATGGTCAGAAGAATGATCAGAAGTCTGGCCTGAACCACTTTCCCTTTTCGGATCATCGGATCAAAATTAACGGCTTGCAGCGCCCACCAAGTAATCGCAATAAACAGCAAATGTGTCAAAATGCTGATGGCGGCCTGCTGACCCAATGCGCCCATCGTTTCCCATCTCCTTTCATTCATTTCCGTACTCCGTATATCCTTTCTTATTATATAGGAAGCAGAGATAAAGATGATAACTTTTATCATTTCAGAATGTTCTGTCAGAATTTTTATCCATATCTAGGAGTAATCACCACTTATCCGGCGGTTCTTGTGCATGGTATAATGTCTCCCGAGAGGAGCTGATAATGTGAATCATTCCTTTTTTCAGCCGGAAAAGCAATACGGTGAAGGCCTGCCGACATTTGAGCAGGAGTGGGAAGCAATCGCATTCTACTACGATTATAGACAGTCACAGCTTGAAGAACTGAGTGAATTGTGTCAGTTTCATAACATTTCTCTGACTTATACAAGAGAAAGCCTTGAAGAGCTGGAACATCTCTATTTTCAAAGTATACAAGAGCTGCTGCTCGCTGATTGGAAGCTTCCGATTGAAGAATTCGAAAAAATGATCAGCATTTATATCATAGATTGCGCCATTAAGCATCATCACGACGCGGAATGGGTTGTAGCCCCATATCCGTATACAGACGGCGCGTACACAATGGGATACAGAAGAGGGAACAAAACATGGCACACAGCCAATTGCTGTGAGAACTTATATTTGCGTAAAAAAGAACATCAACCGCTGCTTGCTTTATTTGACTCTCTTATACGATAGAAAAAAATCCTTCTCAAACTGAGAAGGATTTTTTCGTTTATTTCCCTACAACATCCAATCTGTTCAAGGCTCGCTGTAAAGCAAGCTCAGCCCGACGAATGTCAGTATCATCTGATCGTGTATTCAAACGGTCTTGTGCCCGCTGTTTCGCAGCCTGGGCACGCTCTGTGTCGATACCTTCCGCTGTCTCCGCAGATTGAGCAAGAATGGTAACATGATCCGGACGGACTTCAACAAATCCGCCGCTGACAGCAACCAATTCAGTCTGACCGTCTTTTTTCAAACGGACAGCGCCGATTTTAAGCGGAGCGACAGTCGGAATATGTCCGGGTAAAATACCGAGCTCTCCGCTCTCCGCTCTTACACTCACCATTTCAATATCCGCATCATACACTGGGCCGTCGGGAGTAACGATATTGACTTTAACGGTCTTCATGCTTTTACCCTCCTAGGACCAGATTAAACTTCTACACCCATTTCTTTCGCTTTCTCAATGACTTCTTCAATACGTCCGACAAGACGGAACGCATCTTCAGGAAGGTGGTCGTACTTACCTGCTAAAATTTCTTTAAAACCTTGTACGGTTTCTTTAACAGGCACGTAAGATCCTTTCTGTCCTGTGAACTGTTCAGCCACGTGGAAGTTTTGAGATAGGAAGAATTGAATGCGGCGCGCGCGCTGAACGACAAGCTTGTCTTCGTCACTCAATTCATCCATACCGAGGATCGCAATGATATCCTGAAGCTCTTTGTAACGCTGAAGCGTTGATTGTACTTCACGGGCAACCGCATAATGCTCTTCTCCGACAATTTCAGGAGCAAGGGCGCGTGATGTAGAAGCCAACGGATCCACCGCAGGGTAGATACCCATTTCAGTTAACTTACGCTCAAGGTTCGTCGTCGCATCCAAGTGGGCGAACGTCGTTGCAGGCGCCGGGTCAGTGTAGTCATCGGCAGGCACGTAGATCGCCTGTATAGATGTAACCGATCCAACATTTGTAGACGTGATCCGCTCTTGAAGCTGACCCATTTCTGTTGCAAGCGTAGGCTGGTAACCAACCGCTGAAGGCATACGGCCGAGAAGGGCTGATACTTCAGAACCTGCTTGTGTAAAGCGGTAGATGTTATCAATAAAGAACAATACGTCCTGTCCTTGGACATCACGGAAGTGCTCTGCCATTGTAAGACCTGTAAGTGCAACACGCATACGTGCGCCAGGCGGTTCGTTCATTTGTCCGAATACCATGGCCGTTTTATTAATAACGCCTGAATCGCTCATCTCGTAGAAAAGGTCGTTTCCTTCACGAGTACGCTCTCCGACACCGGCGAATACAGAGATACCGCCGTGCTCTTGCGCGATGTTGTTGATCAATTCCTGGATCAATACGGTTTTACCTACACCGGCTCCACCGAACAATCCGATCTTACCGCCCTTAATATAAGGAGCAAGCAAATCAACAACTTTAATACCTGTTTCAAGGATTTCCACTTCTGTAGAAAGCTGATCAAATGACGGAGCTTGTCTGTGAATCGGATCTTTCTCCGTGTTTGCCGCAAGCGGTTCATTCAAATCAATATTTTCTCCAAGTACGTTAAATACACGTCCCAATGTTACATTACCAACCGGCACTGAAATAGGAGAACCTTGGTCCACCGCTTCCATTCCGCGCTGAATACCGTCTGTAGATGCCATCGCAATCGTACGTACAGTATCGTCGCCTAAATGAAGTGCGACTTCTAGCGTTAAATCGATGCCTACTTCATTTTCACCTGTTGCTGGTTGTGAAACTTTAATCGCATTATATATTTCAGGTAAGTGACCGTCTTCAAAACGTACGTCAACGACAGGTCCCATTACTTGGCTAACGCGTCCTTTCTTCATCGCTATCCCTCCTGACAAAATCTCTATTCTAAGGCAGATGCACCGCCGACAATTTCCGTAATCTCTTGAGTGATGGCTGCTTGGCGTGCACGGTTATATGACAGTGAAAGGGAATCAATAAGATCCTTCGCATTATCAGTCGCGCTTTTCATCGCCGTCATTCTCGCAGCATGTTCACTTGCTTTACTGTCAAGAAGCGCTCCGAAAATTAAGCTTTCTGCATATTGAGGAAGCAAAACCTCCAGAATCTCCTCTTCAGACGGTTCAAATTCGTATGAAGCCGTTCTTTTGCCTCCGCCGCCTAAATCAGTTAACGGCAAAAGCTTTTTCTCCGACACTTCTTGGGAAATCGCACTGACATAATGGTTGTAGAACAAATGCAGTTCATCAAATGCTTCATCAATAAACATTTGCACCGTTTGACGCGCCAAATCTTTAATTTCAGTGAATGTGACTTCATCACCAAGTCCGGTTAATTCAGAAATAATCGGAACTCCGCGGTTCTTAAAGAAATCGCGGCCTACTCTTCCGATCACGATAACCGTATATTCATCCTTTGACTGATGGCGCTCTTGAATCGCCTGGTATGCGTTACGCAAAACAGAACTGTTAAAAGCTCCTGCGAGTCCCCGGTCAGATGTGATGACCAAATACGCAGTCCGCTTCACTTCTCTACTGACAAGCATCGGATGATTTACACTTCCGGATCCCTGCCCAACGTTTGAAACAACCTCCTGGATCTTATCCATATAAGGAACAAACGATTTTGCATTGTTTTCAGCACGATTCAACTTTGCAGCAGATACCATTTGCATGGCTTTTGTAATCTGGCTTGTTTTTTTCGTTGACGTGATCCTTGACTTTATATCGCGTAATGAGGCCAAAGATTTCACCACCTTTTTTCTTCATCTGCGTAAAAAGAGAGAAAAAGAGAACCTTTTTCTCTCATAAACATGCCTGTTAGTTGCTTGGTGCGAATGTACGTTTGAAACCTTCGATTGCGGCAGAGAAGTCTTCATCTGCCGGAAGATTTCCTGTTTGGGAAATGCCGTTAAGCAGTTCTTTATGGTTTTGATCAAGGTACATGTAGTACTCTTCTTCAAAACGGCGGATATCCGCTACAGGAATATCATCAAGATATCCTTTTGTGAGCGCATAAAGAATTGCAACCTGCTTCTCAACCGGAAGCGGTTTGTTTAGATCCTGCTTCAGAACTTCAACTGTACGCGCACCGCGGTTCAGTTTAGCCTGAGTCGCTTGATCAAGGTCTGATCCGAATTGAGCGAATGCTTCCAGCTCACGATAAGAAGCTAGATCAAGACGCAATGTACCTGCAACCTTTTTCATCGCTTTGATTTGAGCTGAACCGCCGACACGTGATACAGACAATCCGGCGTTGATTGCCGGGCGAACACCCGAGAAGAACAAATCGGATTGCAGGAAGATTTGTCCGTCTGTAATAGAAATAACGTTCGTAGGAATGTAAGCTGAAATATCTCCGGCTTGCGTTTCTACGAATGGCAAAGCTGTAATTGAACCCGCGCCTTTCGCGTCACTAAGCTTCGCTGCACGTTCAAGCAGACGTGAATGAAGATAGAATACATCTCCAGGGAACGCTTCACGGCCCGGAGGACGGCGAAGAAGCAAGGACAGCTCACGGTAAGCAGCTGCTTGTTTAGAAAGATCATCATATACAACCAAAACGTGCTTGCCGTTATACATGAATTCTTCTCCCATTGTAACCCCTGCATACGGTGCGAGGTACAGAAGCGGAGCCGGCTGTGACGCAGATGCCGTTACAACGATTGTATAATCAAGAGCGCCGTGTTTACGCAATGTTTCTACAACGCCGCGGACTGTTGATTCTTTTTGTCCGATCGCAACATACACACAGATCATGTCTTGATCTTTTTGATTTAAAATCGTATCAATCGCTACAGATGTTTTACCTGTTTGACGGTCCCCAATGATAAGCTCACGCTGGCCGCGGCCGATCGGAATAAGGGCATCTATCGCTTTAATACCGGTTTGAAGCGGTTCATGAACGGATTTACGATCCATTACACCAGGAGCCTGGCTTTCAATCGGACGAGTCTTGCTTGTTAAAATCGGACCAAGTCCGTCAACAGGCTGTCCTAATGGATTCACAATACGCCCGATTAATTCTTCCCCTACCGGAACTTCCATGATGCGGCCCGTTCTTTTGACCTCGTCTCCTTCACGGATTTCTGTGTAAGGTCCTAAGATAACGATACCTACGTTTGATTCTTCAAGGTTCTGAGCCATTCCCAAAACACCATTTGAAAATTCGACAAGTTCACCGGCCATACAATTGTCAAGGCCATGTACGCGGGCAATACCGTCACCGATTTGGATGACAGTACCTACGTCATGAACTTCAATCTCAGATTGATAATTTTGAATTTGCTGCTTTATCAGCGTGCTAATCTCTTCAGCTTTGATGCTCACTTAGGTTTCACCCCTTCTATCGAATTTCACCGGCAAGTTGACGTTCAATGCGTTCAAGCTTTCCGCTTACACTGCCGTCAAAAATCCGGTTTCCAATGCGGACTTTTACGCCGCCTATTAAATCCGTCTGCACTTCATTTCTGATTCTGAGTGAAGCGACTCCGGCTTTTTTTGCAAATACTTGAGATAATGATGCAGTTTCCGCATCTGTCAGCGGTTTTACCGAGTATACAATCGCATCTTCAGTCTGGCGTACCTTGTTCGCCAGCTTCACAAACTCGTCTGTGAGATCAGGCACAATCGAAGTCCGGTGACGGTCAATCAGAAGAAAGATTGTATGCAGCACAGGCTGGGCGACAGAACCAAAAGCATTTTGAATCAGCTCTTTTTTCTTCGCAGCCGGCACTTTCGGATGGTTTAATACATCATTTAATGCTTTTTCGTTTTGGAACACTTCTTTTACAACTTTAAGCTCTTCTTCTATTTCATTGATTTGAGAGGACTCAAGCGCAATGTCGAAAAGAGCTGATGCATAGCGTTTAGAGACAGCAGATCCACTCATCGGCTTTCTCCTACCTCTTTAAGATAATCCTGAATCAATTGGTCTTGAGCTTGTTCGTCGAGTTCTTTTTCAATGACTTTCGATGCAATCATGACAGAAAGTGACGCGACTTGCTCGCGAAGAGCGGCGACCGCTTGTTCTTTTTCTTTTACGATCTCCGTTCTTGCTGCTTCTTTCAAACGCTCAGATTCTTCGCGGGCAGCCAAAATAATGGATTCTTTCTGCTGCTCTCCAAGTTTCTTCGCATTTTCGATAAGCGTTTGGGATTCTTGTCTCGCTTCTTTTAGAAGAACGCGCTGCTCATCAATAAGCTGCTTCGCTTCTTCATTTTTTTGTTCAGCGGACGTAATTTCTCCCGCAATATGGTCTTCACGTTGTTTCATTATGTTTAAAAGCGGCCCTAAAGCGAATTTCTTTAAGAACGCTAATAGAATTAACATTGCGATCAGTTGGAACAGGATATCTCCGCCGTTAAACGAAATACCGGCTCCTAACACAAGTGGTAATTGAGACATCTACTACGGCAACTCCCTTCTGCAGGTTTTTCTTTGCTGACGGCAGCCAGTCGGCGCTTATCAGACATAAAGCAATGGCGAAGGTTCTCTTGGAATGATCTTCGCCATTTTTAGTTCATATAAGGCTTTCATGCTTAGCCAAAGAACGCTAAGAATGCGATAACGACAGCGATAATAGGAAGGGCTTCAACTAAAGCGATACCCATGAACATAAGAGTTCTAAGTTCTTTACCTGCTTCCGGCTGACGGGCAATTCCCTCTACCGTACGTGAAACAATCAAACCGTTACCAATACCTGCACCAAGTGCGCCTAAACCAATTGCAATCGCAGCTGCTATTAAATTCATGAAAAAGTTCCTCCTTTAAAATGTTATCCATTTGGATATAATGTTTTAGTGATCATGACTAATTTTGTGAGACATGTATACCATTGTCAGCATCGTGAAGATAAACGCCTGAATGGCACCAATGAACAAGCTGAACGCCTGCCATGCAAGCATTGGAATAATCGCTCCGATTGTTCCAACCAAGCCGAGCAACACACTGTTCGAGTAGAAGCTCGTTGCCATACTCGCAAGCAGTCCGAGAAGTATTTCACCGGCAAATATGTTACCGTAAAGACGCAAGCCGAGAGTCAGCGTGTTTGCAAACTCTTCAATAATCTTCATCGGGAATAAAAGCGGAACCGGTCTTAAGTAATCCTTGCTGTATTCCTTTAATCCCTTCATCTTCACCCCATAATAATGGGTTAATGAAACAACCATAACGGCAAGAGTCAGTGTAATGGCCGGATCTGCTGTCGGTGATTTCCACCATAACTCGTGTCCGATTGTAACAGAGAACGGCAGCCCCAGCATATTTGATACAAATATGTACATCAGTAAAGTGACACCGAGGGCCAAGAAGTTAGCTCCTGTTTTCAAATCCATTGTACTGCCAATAATATTACGGACAAAATCAACAATCCATTCCATAAAATTCTGGGCTTTTCCTGGCCGGATTGAAAGCGCGCGTGTCGTAAGCAAAGCGATTAAAAACACGATCACACTCGCCACAGTAATCATAAGAACGTTTGTTAAATTGAAAGTTAAACCGAGAAACTCATAAGTTCTGTATTCATGATTCAAAGGGTTTTCACCTCTCTTCCATTGATGAACGTTTAAGCTGGATAAAGGAATCTATCATAATGACAGGGTAAATCGTCATTAATCCAATAATTACGCTTGCCATATGAACATTTTGGGGATACTTGTAAGCAATGGCCACAGCGAGAATCGCATTGCACCACCGCGCTGCGCTCCCAAGAGATCGTATGGTCTTTCCTTTTGCGACGGCTTTATCAAAAGCATTCATTCTTCTGATGAGAAGCCAAAGGTTAAACAAACTGAAACCAGTCCCGAGAATCAAGCCTAAGAATATGGTTTTATATGCTGTAAAACCGTAACCCAGTACATAGACTGCTAACATGATGAATAGATATTTTCGTTGTCTGCTGAATGTAAGATTGGGATCGTCCATCGACTATCTGTCTCCTGATGAAAAAGTAATGTGTATCTTGGATACGGCAATATCAGCGGTTAACCCTAGTAGAAGACCCTTTTCCGCTCGGAAAAAACGGTCCTGTTCGAAAAAATCATTCATCCGCCAGCATGACCTGAAGTCTTGCAAGGATGCTGTTTCGTTCGCTTTTATAAATCCTCATTAACAAGGGTTTCTAGGAGGATTTATATTGAGGACGAATACTATAATGAAAGCTATGAAAACCTTCTCATAATACCCTCGTTTAGCATACAATAGCCCCCAACATGTGTCAATCTGTTTAAAGTTAAAAAACTTTTTATAACAACAGCCTACACAGAATGTTCACAATTTCACCTATAAATGTATAAGAGCTACCCGAATATCAAAAAAATGGATAAAAAAAGAAAACCCATTTGGGTTTTCTTTCATTATTTCGTTCCGAACATTCTGTCTCCCGCATCACCAAGACCAGGGACAATATATCCTTTTTCGTTCAATTTTTCATCAAGGGCGGCTATGTAAATGTCCACATCCGAATGATGCTTTTGCAATTCTTCAACACCCTCAGGCGCTGCAACCAGACACATAAAGCGAAGATTTTTCGCCCCGCGCTTTTTGAGGCTGTTGATTGCTTCTACGGCAGAACCTCCTGTGGCAAGCATAGGGTCAACAACGATAAACTCACGCTCTTCCACATCTGAAGGAAGCTTCACATAGTATTCAACAGGTTTTAAGGTTTCTGGATCGCGGTATAAACCGACATGTCCCACTTTTGCGGCAGGAATAAGCTTCAATATACCGTCAACCATCCCAAGCCCCGCTCTCAGTATAGGGACGATTCCAAGCTTTTTCCCTGCGATGACGTTCGATCTTGCAGCT
This sequence comes from Bacillus atrophaeus, assembly GCF_001584335.1. Lineage (GTDB taxonomy): Bacteria > Bacillota > Bacilli > Bacillales > Bacillaceae > Bacillus > Bacillus atrophaeus. The sequence goes on along the minus strand of NZ_LSBB01000001.1, from coordinate 408,335 downwards.
TGAACCGGTGTTCTAACGTCCACTTCCTGAAGAGGAAGATCACGTGTAATTTCAAAGGCCATAAGAGTGGCAACTTCATCCACAAGCTCTCTGAAATCCTTTGTGCCAGTTTCTATGTTTCGAATATATGTCAGCTTATGCTGAATTAAAGGATGATCAAATACATAAACCTTTCCCATGCTGTGTTTCAGCTCCTTTTTTATTGTCCCGAGTGACAATTTCACACTTCTATTGATTCTACAAAAAAAGACAGCGAGTTTCAAGAACATCGTAAAAAAACCCGTCCGGCTCATTGCCGGCGGGTTTCTGCATTTTAGTAGTCTAACTCTTTATATAGAGGGAATTTTTCTGTCAAAGCGGAGACGCGCTGTCTTGCTTCTTCCAGTTTCCCTTCATCTTCGTGGTTTTTCAATGCAAGCGCGATGATGGCTCCGACTTCATCCAATGCTTCTCCGTCAAAACCGCGGCTTGTTACAGCTGCTGTTCCAAGACGGATACCGCTTGTTACGAAAGGTTTTTCCGGATCATACGGAATCGCGTTTTTATTTGATGTAATGCCGATTTCGTCAAGCACATGCTCCGCAACCTTACCAGTTAGGCCAAGGGAACGAAGATCAACAAGCACCAAGTGGTTGTCAGTTCCGCCTGATACCAATTGCACGCCTTCTTTATTTAATGAATCAGCAAGACGCTTTGCATTAGAGATGACGTTTTCAGCGTATGTTTTGAAATCGTCTTTTAATACTTCACCGAAAGAAACGGCTTTCGCAGCAATAACGTGCATAAGCGGTCCGCCTTGGATTCCAGGGAAGATCGACTTATCAATCTTTTTGCCGAACTCTTCGCGGCAAAGGATCATTCCTCCGCGAGGTCCGCGAAGTGTTTTATGAGTCGTTGTCGTTACGAAATCAGCATAAGGAACCGGGTTCGGATGAAGGCCTGCAGCAACAAGTCCTGCGATATGGGCCATGTCCACCATCACGTAAGCGCCGACTTCATCTGCGATCTCACGGAATTTCTTAAAGTCGATCGTGCGAGGATAAGCGCTCGCTCCGGCTACGATAAGTTTAGGCTTATGCTCAAGAGCTTTTTGGCGTACATCTTCGTAATCAATATATTGAGTTTCTTTATCTACACCGTACTCTACAAAGTTGTATTGAACGCCGCTGAAGTTTACAGGGCTTCCGTGAGTTAAATGACCGCCATGGGAGAGGTTCATCCCAAGTACAGTATCGCCATGCTCCAAAATCGTGAAGTAAACAGCCATGTTTGCTTGTGCGCCTGAATGCGGCTGAACGTTTACGTGTTCCGCACCAAAGATCTCCTTCGCGCGGTCACGTGCAATGTCCTCAACGACATCTACGTGCTCACAGCCTCCGTAGTAGCGTTTGCCTGGATAGCCTTCCGCATATTTATTAGTTAAGACAGATCCTTGTGCTTCCATTACTGCTTCACTTACGAAGTTTTCAGAAGCAATCAATTCGATCTTTGTCTGTTGACGTTTACGCTCATCTTTAATAGCACTAAAAACTTGTTCATCTTGCGCAGGTAAATGTTTCATCAGCGAGATCCTCTCCTATCCGTTTCCATTTCTTTATGTTTTGCCACCACTATTGTACATGGTTTTTCAGGTGAATGTAAAAGATTATTTTGAAAAAACACAATTTCTTTCTGGTAAAACCGAATATTATTACTTCAAAACCTTATTATAGTTCGAAACCCGACCGTTTTTAGAATTGTGAAACACTTCTTGTTATTCACATTCATAAACGGCCCGAACACCACCGATCAGTTTCGGTCTTGAACGCGCCAGTGTCACATGAGCTGCGCCGAACTGGTTTTTCGAGATGCGAACGGGTACGGCCACAGGTTTGAGATGCATGCCGATGAATGTGTCGCCGACGTCTATGCCGGCATCAGCTTGAATGGTTTCCACCAAAACTGGAGATGCCATCTGTTTAAAAGCATAGGAAGCCATTGCTCCGCCGGCTTTCGGTACGGGTACGGCAGAAACAGCGGGAAGCCTGTACCGCTCAGCCGTTTCCTCTTCCACCACAAGCGCTCTGTTTAAATGCTCACAGCACTGAAAAGCGAGTCGGATTCCCGTGTTTTGCTGAAGCTCATAAAGGCCGCTGTAAATATCCTCAGCAATGCCTTCGCTTCCGGAGGTGCCGATATGCCTGCCCGCCACTTCGCTTGTACTGCAGCCCAGCACAAGAAGCTGATTCTTTTTTAGCATTGCTTTTTCCTGAAATTCAGAGAGCATCGCCGTCCATGTTTGCTTCATCTCACTCATTGAGCTGCACCCCTACAGGTTTTTCTCTTCGTAATCTGAGATTTTGCCGATCCGAGTCTGATGGCGTCCTGCGGTAAATTCAGTCGTAAGCCAAACTTTCGCAATGTCGCGCGCTAAGCCAGGGCCGATAACACGCTCCCCCATGGCGAGTACATTTGTATCATTATGTTCTCTCGTCGCTTTCGCACTGAATGTATCGTGCGCCAAAGCACAGCGGATGCCTTTGACCTTGTTGGCGGAGATGCTCATTCCAATCCCCGTCCCGCAAATCAGGATGCCTCTGTCAACTTCACCGTTTACGACTTTTTCCGCTACCGGAAAAGCATAATCCGGGTAATCGACTGATCCGCTGCCGCAGTCACATCCCATATCAATATAATCAATTTGCATTTCTTGCATTAGATTTATAATTTCGGTTCGAATTTGAACGCCGCCATGATCTGATGCTATGGCTACTTTCATCAGCTTTTCCTCCCAGCGTGTGATATTGCCTTTATTCTACTCTTTCACGGAGGTTTTGCAAATGACTTGTTTGCAGATTTTCTGACAAATTATCTGTCTTTGTTTTTCTGCAATTGTTCAGCCAGCAGATTCAATAAATCTTCCAGCTCATCTCTTGACCGCCGATAAACTTCAAGCGTTCCTCCGAAAGGGTCCGTTACATCCTCGTCAACGCCCGCCGCATACTCTTTAATGGTAAATACTTTGTCACTGTGTGAACCGAATTGATTGATGATCAGCTGTTTGTGCTGATTGGTCATCGTCAAAATGAGATCAGCCGCTTCCACATCTTCTTCCGTTAACTGTGAGGACACGTGATTGAGCGCGATGTGTTTTTCAAACAGCGCCTCTATCGCATAGGGTGATGCTTTTCCGTTTGGCGAAGCGAAGACGCCGGCAGAACGGACGGTAACATCAAGACCCTTTTTTTCTGCAATTGATTTAAAAAGCGCCTCAGCCATCGGACTGCGGCACGTGTTTCCTGTACAAACAAATATGATGTTCATCTCAGTCACCCCTTATTCTACTATTATAAATGAAGAAAAAAAGAAACGGCTATTTCGTTTCTTTTTTTATGTATATTAAATTGGCAAAAGCAGCTTAAGGCCAAATCCGATTAATATCGCTCCTCCAAGCGCTTCACTGTAGGAGCCGAGCCATGACTGCACTTTTTTTCCGACCAGCAGCCCAACCCATGTCAGAACCATGCTGAACAAGCCAAACAGCGCAATGGTCACGATCGGTTTGGATCCATATATCCCCAGGCTCAGACCGACTGAAAAACTGTCGAGACTGACACCGATTGCAAATATCAATAATCCCGGCCCCTCAGGTGAAATCAGCCGTTCTTCCGACTGTTTAAAAGATGCCAGCATCATCTGGATCCCCAACATTAACAGCAGGGCGCCTCCGATATAGATAGCCAGCACGCCCAGAGCGCCGGATAAGAACCTGCCCGTCGCCATTCCGACGAGCGGCATGATGACGTGAAAGAGACCGATGATCAGCCCGATATGAAAAATTTGCTGTTTTCTAAGTTTGATCATGCCCATCCCGAGACCGACTGAAAAAGCATCCATACCCAGCGCAAATGCCATCATGCTTAAGGTGAGCAGTTCCCCTACAAAGATACCCGCCATTACATACATAACCCCCTCGGACATGCCCGCTTGTTTAGCTTATGCGTGTCCAAAAGAGGATAGAACCCTTGTCTGTATTAGTGAATAACTTTGCCTCCGGCAGCTTTCATCAGCCTGTTCATGATGGCGTGGCCAACGCCTGTATTTGGAAATGCTTCAGCTATAATAAAATCAACCTTTACTTCATCAAAGCTCCGCAGCGCGTCATATAACGAGGCGGCTACTGTTTCAAGCTGATCTCTCCTGCCGCAGCTCTTCACAAAATCAGCTTCATAGATATCCGCGCGTTCTTCTGTGGTAAGCACGCCGACTCGTTTTCCGCTTTGCTGATATTCCCTGACAAGAGCCTGAATGCGCTCTGCACTTCCTTCGGTGACCGCAAGCGGCGCAGATGGCGCATAGTGCGTATATTTCATGCCGGGAGAAATCGGTGTCTCATTTTTTTCAGTCAGCCCTTTATCCACAAGAACCTCACCGATTTCTTCTTCAATCTGCTCCTTGGTAATTCCGCCCGGCCGAAGCAGAACCGGCATATCTTCCGAACACGAAATCACGGTCGATTCCACGCCAAGCCCAGTGGCTCCTCCATCTATAATTCCGGCAATCCGCCCGTTTAAATCATGCTCAACATGCTCCGCTCTTGTCGGACTTGGCTTCCCGGATAAATTGGCGCTCGGTGCCGCAATCGGCAGCCCCGATGAGCGGATGAGAGCAAGCGCAAGCGGATGGTCCGGCATTCTCACCGCCACTGTTTCAAGGCCTGCCGTCACACGCGGGGAAAGCACGCCGGGTTTACACGGCAATACAAGAGTAAGCGCTCCGGGCCAAAACTGTTTCATCAGTTTCTTTGCTTTTTCCGATGCAGGTCCGGCTATGCGATCAAGCTGGCTGATGTCTGCAATATGAACGATCAGGGGATTATCACTCGGCCGTCCTTTCGCCTCATAAATTTTCATGACCGCTTCTGTGCTTTCTGCATTTGCTCCAAGTCCGTAGACGGTCTCTGTCGGAAATGCCACAACCTCATTTTGCCGCAGTAAATCAGCTGCCTGTGCAATCTGTGGGTCTTTTGTGGATAACTTATCATGTACATCCACAGTCCATCTTTTCGTTTTCATATATAACCAAACTCCTTATTCACAACAATAAAACTTTATTATCACACGTTTAATCCTTTTGAAAGTATAAAAGATGTCCTTCAATAAAACAAGCGTTATCCACAAATTGTGGACAACGCTGAGGGAGAAGTGGATAAGTATGTGTATAAATCGGCTTATGCTGATGTTTTTTTCATTAAAATCGATCCCTCTGTTTGCAGAGATTCACGAAAATGATCTGAGTCATAGAGTTCTTCCGGCACACTGTCGGCTTGTGTAAACCCCATAACCTGCAAGAAATCCACTGATGAATGCTGATTAGCGATCAGGTATACGGTTTTAATTTCGTGTTTTTCACAGAGTACCTCCATGCTTTGAAACAGAGTCACAATATGGCTTTGGCTGAGCTTGTCCGATACGACGAGTGAGCGAAGCAGGCCTTTCCCCTTGCTGAAGTTCTCCATTCCCAGACAGGCGGCAATTTGTTTCGCGCTGTCTTCTAAGATGATGAACCGTGTTTTGCTTCTATTCACACCTGCGTGATTGGTACCCGCCTGCTTTAAAAACGCCTCAATCATTTCCCCGTCCTTTTCTCTCGCTGCCCGTAATTGATAAAACATGCTCTCACCCCGTTTATTACGTCTCTTTCTTTCAATCTATGAGGTGAAAATGATTTTATACCTGTTCCATCAAGAAAATAGATCAGAAAACCATTCAACAAGGAAAAACTTCACTTCTGTATCATCTTCTTTTTTGTCATCCTGCGATTTTTCCGCTTTTTCCGCTTTCGCTGTCAAATCATCAAGGGCCTTTTCTGTCTGTTCTTTTGAAACTTCTTCCTCAGCTTTCTTATCCTCTTGTTCTTGGACGGCTTCCCCGTTTGAAAAGTCAAGGAAACATAGCGGCGGGAATAGAACACACCACCAATTGGCGCCCTCTCCCTCGCCAAGAGTAATCAAGATGGCCTCATATTCGCCTGCCGGATAAACCATATTGCCGTAGAGCTTGGTCGGAAACGAGATTTTATCAAAATCGACCGATAGCTGTTGATGAGCGCCTTCTTTTTTCATCTCCTCTTTAGCAATGTTTTTGATTTCAGGCAGCTTTGAGCGGATGAGTCTCCGTGCTTCTTCTATAGATGTAATATCCTTTACCCATTTTGTTATCTCTTTATTCACCGCGTCTCGAATATGCCGTTTTAATTCTTGGTCTTTGTCTTTGTCACTGTTTGCCAATATTCTCAGCCGGATCGCTTCATCCGGTATGACAACCGGTTCATTACTGGATGCTTGTGCGGTTTCTTCTTTTCCCAAATTCACAAGTGCTCCTGTTAATAAGAGAAATATATATATACAGATCATAATTGTTTTCTTCATCGGTCCCCACCGTTCCTCTCCGTACTTTGATCTTCTAGCCTTATTATGGTCAAGAAGGAGAGAGTTTAAACAAATCGGGAAGAAAAAATCTAGTAAGCTTTTAATCTGCTTTTTCTTCGTTTATGATCAAATATGGTACGATATAGTTTTAATAGGAGGTTTATGATGAAATTTAGTTACGTGCTGCTTCTGTCGGCTTTTACAATGTCCGTTATCTATTCTGTCGTTTATGTTCAAGCGTTTGTGATCGCCGCTCTTGTGACGATGGCATTTTATTTTTTATTTCCTTATTTGGTTTTTGCGCTTCCGCTTCAAGTTGTGCTGAATAAAAAGCCGAAGCGGTTCAGTCCCTTATATTTGCTCTATTATCTCGCAGCGGCTTTCGTGGCCAACGGCATCATCTTTTCCGTCTTGCAATCAGCCGACCAGCCGCCCCTGCTGCAAAATAAAGCATTCTATCTATTCGGGGTTTTAACGGCTGTTGTTTATTGGTTTTGGGATTCTGTGTTAGGAGAGAAAAAAGAAGCCTGAGTATAACAGGCTTCCCTGCTCACCCGCAGTTATATAAGGAGAAAAATGAGATAGCAGATGATAGTAGGCACCGCTATCCCTAAAAAGGTGAGAGCGATCTTAAAACGCGCATCCCGGCCTTCTTTTGTTTCTGAGTGATAATTGGCTCTTTGCTGCATTCCGCTGACAGCCAATCCGGATGTTATGATACTTATTGCAATGAAAATAATAGCTCCCGTTCCGAATATAGATTGAAATGACATGCTGTCCCTCAATATAAAGCCGATGATCCCCTCAATGCCCGCAAGAACAATACCCGCCGCAAAGGCCTTCTTCATTCCGCATTTCTCCTTTCACTAAGAAAGGTTTCATTTTATCGTATGAAACTGATTGGCAAAAAACCACAATTCGTCTGCTCTTCTTTACATTCCTTGTTTTTTCTGTAAACAAACTTCGCTTCTAAAAAAAAGCTTGCAGGCTGCGTCCGTTTATTGGACATAGCCGGCAAGCTTTCGAAATAGATTTACTCAGACTTCTGAATCAACGCGCATACTGTTCTGTCTTTTCCATTAATGTCTTTCAATACTTCTACTTCCGCATTCGGGAAGGTGCGCAGAAACATCTCTTTGACCGCATCTCCCTGCTTCCAGCCGATCTCAAAGACGACAAGTGCTTTGTCATTCATCACACGCGGAATATCTTCCATAAAGCGCTTGTAGAATCTCAAACCGTCTCCCCCGTCTGTCAGTGCATGAAGAGGTTCATGGAAACGAACGACATTCGATAAGTCCGCCATTTCTTCTTCCGAAATATATGGCGGGTTTGATACGATGATGTCCGCTTTTTTTCCCTCTTTAATAAATGGCTCCAGTAAATCACCTTCAAAAAAGTCGACTTTCGCCCCCAGCCGTTCTGCGTTCTCGGCTGCAATCTGCAATGCTTCTTTTGATATATCAATTGCTGAAACGGAAAAGTGTTTATTTTCAAGTGCGAGTGTGACGGCAATCGCCCCGCTCCCGGTGCCTACATCAATGACACGTAACGGTTCGCCTTCCGGAAATACCCGCTTCTGTTTCTCAAGAAGACGAAGGACAACTTCCTCAGTTTCAGGACGGGGAATCAGTACATCATCATTCACGATAAACACTCTGCCATAAAAGGCTTCTTTCCCTATGATATATTGAACGGGAACGCCTTCTTTATGCATCTCCACGTGACGTTTGAATCGGTACAGCTCGTCTTCGCTAATCGGGTCCTGCAGACTGGCGAAAAGCTTGCTGCGGTCCATTCCGATATCATTCATTAACAATAGCTCCGCCGCATTCCGGTCTCTGCCCGCTTCAGTTAAATAAGAAGAAGCCCAATTCAGGGCTTCAAATATCTTCTTCATCCTATTCTTCCGCCTTTTGCAGCTTGCTGGACTGATCTTCCATGATCAGAGCATCAACAAACTCATCGAGCTTACCTTCAAGGATTTGATCAAGCTTTTGAATGGTAAGTCCGATGCGGTGGTCCGTCACACGGTTCTGCGGAAAATTGTACGTGCGGATCCGCTCTGAACGGTCGCCTGTACCGACTGCAGACTTACGGGTTTGATCGTATTCAGCCTGCGCTTCCTGCTGGAACTTATCGTAAACACGCGCGCGAAGCACTTTCATGGCTTTTTCTTTGTTTTTAATCTGTGATTTCTCGTCTTGGCAAGACACCACGACACCGGTCGGCAAATGGGTCAGACGGACGGCAGACATTGTCGTATTTACACTTTGTCCCCCCGGTCCGCTTGAAGTAAACGTATCGACACGAATATCTTTTTCATGAATGTCCACTTCAACCTCTTCCGCTTCCGGAAGACAGGCTACTGTTGCCGTAGATGTATGGATGCGCCCGCCTGATTCTGTTTCAGGGACACGCTGCACACGGTGTGCGCCGTTTTCATACTTTAGTTTCGAGTAAGCGCCTTTTCCGTTGATCATAATAATGATTTCTTTATAACCGCCGGTTCCCGTTACACTCGCTTCCATGATTTCAGTTTTCCAGCCTTGAAGCTCGGCATAGCGGCTGTACATGCGGTATAAATTACCTGCAAACAGCGCCGCTTCTTCACCGCCCGCTGCTCCGCGGATCTCCATGATGACGTTTTTATCATCATTCGGATCTTTAGGTACAAGCAATAGTTTGAGCTGGTCTGTCAGGGCTTCCGTTTCATCCTGAAGCTCAGAAATCTCTTCTTTCACCATTTCCCGCATTTCGGCATCGAGCTTATCTTCAAGCATCGCCTTTGCATCAGCCAGCTGTTCTGATGCATCTCTGTAGCGTCTATATACTTCAACTGTCTCTGAAATGTCGGATTGTTCTTTTGAATATTCTCTGAGTTTATTCGGGTCATTGACGACCTCTGGATCAGATAACAGTTCATTTAATTTCTCATATCGTTCTTCGATTGACTTTAAACGGTCTAACACGGTCTTCACCTCTGTTTTCCTGTGCGTAACATTCTCATTATAGTATAGGGCTTACCGCCAGTCAAAAGCAATTCTATCCGATCAAAACATCCGATTTGATATACTGTAAAAAAAGAGGAGGGTTTCCATTGTTCGAATCCATTCACCATATCGCTATAATATGTTCCGATTATGAAAAGTCGAAAACTTTTTACACAGAGAAGCTTGGGTTTGATATCGTTCAAGAAACGTACCGGAAAGAGCGGGATTCATATAAACTTGATCTTTCCCTTGGCGGCACGTATGCCATTGAACTGTTTTCTTTCCCTGATCCGCCCGCGCGCCAGACGCATCCGGAAGCGGCAGGGTTGCGCCACCTCGCCTTCACAGTCAGAGATCTTGATCAAGCTGTGAAGAAGCTTGGTGAAAAAGGCATTGTTACGGAGCCGGTCAGAATTGATCCTTTGACAGGCAAACGATTTACTTTCTTTTCCGATCCTGACGGGCTCCCTTTGGAACTGTATGAGCGGTAACGGTTAATTGAAGAAAAAAGGGAAATCACCACTTTCTTTGACGAATCTTTTCTTGTTTTGTCTAACGTGAAGGGAACCGGATCACTTAGTCGAATACCTACCTGAAAAGGAGGTATGCGATTATGAATACCAATGTGGTGGCAAGAGAACTCGGTGTATCAACCAAAACTGTCCAGCGGTGGGTCAAGCAGCTGAATCTTCCGGCAGAACGGAATGAACTTGGACACTATTCCTTTACAGAAGATGATGTGAACGTGCTGAAATCGGTTCAAAAACAAATTTCTGAGGGTGTCGCGCTCCAAGAAGTAAACGTTCCGCGGCAGCATAAAAAGCGTTCGGGTTTTATCCTGCAAAAAACGAACGGCGGTGCATCCGAACAAAGAATAGAGCAGCTGGAACAGAAGCTCTCTGCCCTTTTACAGCAAAAGCAGTCAGAGGACAAGCTTCTGGCAAGGCTGGATGAGCTTGAACGGCAGCTCAAACAGAAGGCCGACGAAGGTGTGTCGTATCAGTTGCTCCAGCACAGAAGAGAGATTGATGACTTACACGCAGATCTGCAATCTCTCGCCTCACAAACAAAGCATCTATCCGCTGCCGAGCCAATCCCCGAAACGGCTGCTTCCTCTGAAAAGACAAAAACCAGAAAAAAACCGCTCCTATCACTTTTTAAGTTTCAGACCTAATAAAAAAGCTCCCTTTTGACAGGGAGCTTTTTTTTTCTACGCAGTAAGCGCGATAATAATCGGCAGTGAAATCAGTGACAGAATCGCACTGATCACAAACGCAGAAGCCGTTTCTTCTTCTTGTTTCTCGAATCGTGTCGCAATCATAGCTGCTACAGCTGAACCCGGGAACGCAACAAGCAGGATGGCTTTTGTTGTTTGGTCAGCAGGCAAACCGACAGCAAGGGCGATCAAGAACATTAACGCAGGCTGAACGGCAACTTTCAGCAAGGCAATACCAAAGGCCGGCATGCTGAGTTTAATTTTGCGGATACCAACTGTTACACCGACTGCAAAGAGCGCCACGCCCGAAGTCGTGCTTCCAAGCTGATCAAGCATCTTCACGCCTAGTTCAGGAAGCGAAACACCGCAAAGAACCAGAATCATACTAGCCAGCGGAGCTGCAGCAAGCGGTTCAGAAAGACCGTGCAAAATTGATTTCCCTGTCATTTTCCAAAAACTTTCGCTGTTCGCATCTTTCTTCTTCGATGACTCACCGACAGTTGCAATGATGATGGCAAGCGGGTCAAGCATCGCGTTAACCACGATACCCGTCACCGCGATCGGAATCGCAACCTCTTGAGCGCCGAACAAACTTCCCAATACAGGAATACCCATAAAGGCGAAAGTTGGCTGGGCTGAGTTCAGTGAGAAAACTGATGAATTTGTTAAATCATATTTAAAAACAAATTTACATACTAAAAGAATAACAATATAAAAGCCGACGATTCCAATAATCAATGATACCATTAAAGGTACTTGTGATAAAAATTCACTTCTGGAAGTTGTTAAAATACCAGCGATAAAGTGAGCCGGAAGTGCGTATTTTGTGACTAACGTACTTACCCCTTTTGCAGACTTAGCATCATAACTTCCGAAATGACCAGCGAACCATCCCAGCACGATAACGAAAAATATCGGTGCCAGGAGGATTAAAATATCTAAGAAGCTCAAGATTTTCTCCTCCGTATCCTTGATGTCCGTATACTGCAGCTTTACTAAAAAGCTTTCCCTCGGACAGAAATATTACTCAAAAAATTATTTTGCAATTACTTTTTTGTATTGCGGTGACCACATTGCATCAAGCACTGCTTGTCTTACATCTTCCGGATGTACATTAGCTACGCCGTCTTTGATGGCTGCTTCTGCCACGTCAATCGCAACTCGGATTGAAACCTCTTGAAGATCATCAATACTTGGAAGCAATCCTGCTCCAGGTGTTTCAAAGTCGACCATTTCCGCAATTGCGTTTGCTGTTGCAGCAAACATTGCAGGTGTAATGACGCTTGCTTCGACTACAATTGAACCAAGTCCAAGGCCTGGGAACGCAAATGCGTTATTAGATTGTCCGATTTCATATGAAACGCCGTTGTATTCAACATTGTCAAACGGGCTTCCCGTTGCAACAAGCACTTTTCCGTCCGTCCATTTGAACAGATCTTCAGGCACTGCTTCAGCAAGATGAGTCGGATTTGACATAGGCATAATGACAGGGCGGTCTACATGAGAAGCCATTTCTTTTACAATATCCTCTGTAAACGCACCTGAAACCCCTGATGTACCGATTAAGATTGTCGGTTTCGCTTGGCGAACCACTTCGTCGAATGGAATTTCACCTTTTTCATTATGTTTCCAATCTTTCACTTCTTCAGTGCTGCGAAGGTAAGGTTTTTGGAAATCAAGAATGCCTTCCATATCGTCTGTCAATAGGCCTCTGTAATCAAGTGTATAGAACGCTTTGTTGGCTTCTTCTTCAGACAATCCAGCAAGAACCATTGTGTCACGGATTTGGTCAGCGATACCGATACCCGCAGAACCCGCTCCAAAGATGACAACGCGCTGATCTTTAATAGAAGCGCCTGTTTTCTTCATAGCTGCAAGCACACCCGCAAGAGTAATCGCACCTGTACCTTGAATATCATCGTTAAATGTCAGGATTTCATGGTTATATTTTTTCATGATATTGCGTGCATTTTTGTTTCCGAAATCTTCCCAGTGAAGAAGCGCTTTAGGGAAGAACTTCAATGCAGCCTTGATATACGCATCAACGAAGGCTTCATAACGTTCACCTTGAATACGCTCATGATGGTTACCGATATATAATGGATCATTAAGCAGCTTTTCATTGTTTGTTCCCACATCAAGCACAACAGGAATAACCCGGCTTGGATCAATACCCGCCGCCGCAGTGTAAACAGCCAGTTTACCGATCGCAATATTAATTCCGCCTACACCCCAGTCACCGATACCAAGGATACTTTCAGAATCGGTTGCCACGATCAAGTCAATATCGCCCGCCGTTGCATGAAGATTTTCAAACGCCTTTTCAATTCCGTCAATGTTGTCAATTGAAAGGTAAATCCCCTGCGGTCTTCTGTATTCATGGCTGTATTCTTGAATCGCTTCACCAACTGTCGGTGTATAAACAACCGGAAGCATTTCACGAAGATGATTTTGTAACAATTTATAGAAAAGAACTTCATTACGGTTTTGCAAGTCATTTAAATAAACATTTTGACGAAGACGGTCAGGCTGGGCTAAAAATTGCTCATACGCGCGTTTCGCCTGCTGGTCAAGAGAAAGTACAGTCGGCGGAAGAAGTCCGTCTAAACCAAGTTCTTGTCTTTCTTCAAGTGAAAAAGCCACACCTTTATTCAAAGTAGGAATGGACAATACTTCTTTTCCTCTTAGAGTCGTTTCCAAATGACCTTCCTGTGTTTTTTTAATGTTATTCAAGCAAATCTCCTTCTTTCTTTTAATTGTTAATCTGGTTAAATAATAAGTCATCTACAATAAAATCGATCATGATCGTTAAACGATTTTTTGACAATTATTCGAACAATGTCTAAAAACTATTTACACTACGTAAGACATTTTATGCCTGCTATAATCAAAATTCAAGTGATGAAAATTACTTAATTTTTTATTACTCTTAATTAAGTTTTTTAACTACAATATTTGTGAAAAATAAAAAACACCGGCTTTTCCCTGCCGGTGTTTTCCAATTTATATATGAACTACTTTCCTGCATTTCCTGCTTTCTCCGGGACCTCGTGATGGTGTCTGCATCTTGCTTCATATGATTCTGACGCCCCGACCAAAATGATAGGATCATCATAAGAAGCAGGCTTACCATTAATAAGGCGCTGAGTACGGCTTGCGGGTGATCCGCAGACAGAACAGACGGCTTGAAGCTTTGTAACTGTTTCAGCCATTGCCATCAAATCAGGCACCACGCCGAACGGTTCTCCCCTGAAATCCATATCAAGACCCGCCGCAATGACACGATATCCTTTATCGGCGAGCGACGACAAGACTTCAATGATCATCCGGTCAAAAAATTGCACCTCATCAACCGCAATCACATCTGTCGTTTCACTGATGTGGTTCCATATTTCAGCAGGAGCGGCAATAACATGGCTTGTCATCGACGTTCCGTTGTGAGAGACAACGGCTTCCTCACTGTAACGGTTATCTATAGCGGGCTTAAATACTCTGACTTCCTGTTTGGCATAAGTCGCTCTCTTCACTCTTCGGATCAGCTCTTCCGATTTCCCAGAGAACATACTGCCGCAAATCAGCTCCAGCCACCCGCTTTGCTTCATTATGTACATAGGCTTCTGCTCCCCTTTCATCACCAGCGTCTATTTTAGACAACATAAAAACAGGCAAGAATTGCTTCTTGCCTGTTGATAAAATCTATTATTACTTAAGACCGTATTTTTTGTTAAAGCGATCAACACGACCATCAGCAGAAGCGAATTTTTGGCGGCCAGTGTAGAATGGGTGGCATTCAGAGCAAATCTCAACGCGTACCTCTTCTTTTACTGAGCCTGTTTCAAATTCATTTCCGCAAGCACATTTAACTGTTGCTTTTTTGAAATTAGGATGAATTCCTGTTTTCAATGTGTCCATCTCCTTCCGCCCTGAATCCCGTGTGGAAACAGAGTTATTATTTCGGAGCATTTGTCCGAAACGCACATGAGAGAATTATATCAGTGAATGACTTTTTTTGCAAATGATTTTTTGTTTTCTCAGCGTCTTGCAGATGATAGATTCGCCTGTTTCCATTCCTGATTCAAAATATCAAAAAACTCTTGATTTGTTTTTGTTTTTCTCATTTTTCTCATGAATTTCTCTGCGAAATCAGGAGAATCAGACATTGTTTTTCGAATCGACCACAAACGGTCAAGATGCTCTTTAGGCACAAGAAGCTCTTCCTTACGTGTTCCGGAACGGCGGATATCAATTGCAGGGAAGATCCGTCTTTCCGCTAGTGAACGGTCAAGGTGAAGCTCCATGTTTCCTGTTCCCTTGAACTCTTCGTAAATGACATCGTCCATACGGGAGCCGGTGTCAACAAGAGCCGTCGCCAGGATGGTTAAGCTTCCGCCCTCTTCGATATTTCTCGCAGCTCCGAAGAAACGCTTCGGACGGTGGAACGCCGCAGGGTCAATTCCTCCGGAAAGCGTTCTTCCGCTTGGCGGGATCACTAAGTTGTAGGCGCGGGCAAGCCGTGTGATGCTGTCCATAAGGATGACAACGTCTTTTTTGTGCTCAACGAGGCGCATGGCGCGCTCAAGCACAAGCTCAGCCACCTTAATATGATTTTCCGGAACTTCATCAAACGTTGAGCTGACGACATCGCCTGCCACTGAACGTTCAATATCCGTTACTTCCTCCGGTCTTTCGTCAATTAACAGCACGATCAGCTCTGCTTCCGGCTGATTCGCTGTGATGCTGTTGGCGATTTCTTTTAACAGCATCGTTTTACCGGCTTTTGGCGGCGCTACAATTAATCCGCGCTGTCCAAAACCTACAGGCGCCATCATATCCATAATTCTCGTAGATAAATAATTCGGTTTTGTTTCAAGGACCATATGACGGTCAGGATAAAGCGGCGTAAGAGCAGGGAAATGAACGCGTTCTTTCGCGGATTCCGGATCATCTCCATTTACTGCTTCAACGTGCAAAAGTCCATAATACCGTTCATTTTCTTTCGGAGGACGAACCTTGCCCGATACTTTGTCTCCGTTTCTCAAATCAAAACGGCGGATTTGAGAGGCAGAAATATAAATATCTTCCGAGCTTGGAGAGTAATTAATCGGTCTCAGGAAGCCAAAGCCCTCGGATTGGATAATCTCAAGCACACCTTCCATGAACAGAAGATCTTCCTGCTCGGCATTGGCTTTCAGAATGGCAAAGATCAATTCTTTTTTTGTCAGTTTGCTGTAGTAGGAGATTTTATAATGTCTTGCAAGTTCATAAAGTTCTTTTAACTTCATGTTTTCCAAAGAGGAAATAGATACGTCTTTCATAAAAACACCACGCTTTTCATAGTCAATGTATTGCTTGATTGCCGTACATATTCGTTTGGCTGCTTGTTGCATCATCCGCCAAAGCACTTTCTTTTTTTAACGTAAAGGAACTTCTATCGGTAACACTTCCACCCATTATCGGCGCTTTTTTAAAAGGATTATCTTTATGAGTTTTGAAGGAAGCGAGGACAAAAACATGAGAAGATCAATATTTATATCGTCTGTATGCGGTAGAAATTAAAACTTTCCTAGTGCTTAAAAGAAGTTAATACGCAGAAAAATCGCAGCACTCTTTATTTTTACCTCATTTCAAAGGATTATTCAACTTAAATAACACTTTGACATATAAATGATAGGGTTGACTCTTTTTTGCAAAAGAAAAGCGGGATCATCTACCCGCTTTTTCTCTCTCTTATGGACGGATGACCAAATTTGGTTTTTTCTTAAGGCTGTGTCTTCCGTCAACAAATCGGACTGTGCCGGATTTTGCTCTTATAACCAAGCTTTCTGTCGTACCGACAGAGCCTTTGAATTGAACGCCTTTCAACAGCTCGCCGTCCGTGACGCCCGTAGCCGCGAAAATGGCATCGTCGCCTTTTACAAGGTCTTCCATGCGGAGGACTTTGTTTACATCTAGGCCCATTGCTTCACAGCGCATTCTTTCTTCATCGCTTTGCGGAAGCAGCTTGCCGATGATCTCTCCACCAAGAGCTTTCAGAGCGACAGCGGAAAGCACACCTTCTGGGGCGCCGCCTGATCCAAACAAGATATCAACGCCTGTATGGTCAAAGGCAGTGTTGATGGCGCCGGCGACATCTCCGTCGTTGATGAGCTTGATTCTGGCACCGGCCTCACGAAGCTCAGAAATGATTTTTTCGTGTCTTTCACGGTTTAAGATGGTAGCAACGACATCCTCAATATCTTTGTTCTTTGCTTTCGCCACCGCTTTTAAGTTATCAATGATAGGTGCTTCGATATCAATGCAGCCTACCGCTTCAGGACCGACTGCAATCTTTTCCATATACATATCAGGAGCGTTCAGCAGGGTGCCGTGATCAGCAACCGCAATAACCGTCAGCGCGTTCCAGCCGCCGCTCGCTAAAATGTTCGTGCCTTCAAGAGGATCAACTGCCACATCGACGCGCGGGCCGTAGCCGTTGCCGAGCTTCTCGCCGATATAAAGCATTGGCGCCTCATCCATCTCGCCTTCACCGATTACCACGGTTCCTTTCATAGGAACCGTATCAAATACATCTCTCATTGCGCTTGTCGCAGCGTCATCCGCCTCGTCTTTTTTCCCCCGGCCCATCCATCTTGCAGATGCCAATGCGGCCGCTTCTGTTACACGTACCAATTCCATTGATAAACTTCTTTCCATCTCAGCACGATCCCCTCTCACAATTACACATTCTAAGAATTTTGCAACTGTTCTATCTCTTCGTCTGTCAGCCTTTCCCGCCAGATTGTGGCTCCAAGACCTTCCAGTTTCTTTTCCAGATCGCTGTAGCCTCTGTCCAAATGCTCTAAACCGGTAATTTCCGTCACACCGTCGGCCATCAGCCCGGCGACGACAAGACAGGCGCCCGCCCTCAAATCACTGGCCTTGACTTTGGCGCCTTGCAGCTCGACAGGACCGGTAATAATGGCGGATCTTCCTTCCACCTTCATATTGGCTCCCATTCGTCTCAGCTCGTCAATATGCTTGAACCTTGCCGAGTAAATGGTGTCCGTCACGACACTTGTCCCTCTCGCCTTTGTCAAAAGCGATGTCATCGGCTGCTGCAGGTCTGTCGGAAATCCCGGGTATACAAGTGTTTTCACATCTACAGGCTTTAATTCTTTTTGGCCGCCGACAATCAATATTTGGTCGTCGCTTGTTTCAATATGAAAACCCATTTCTCTCAGCTTTGCCGTTAAGGATTCAAGATGAGTCGGAATCACATTGTCGATAATGACTTCCTTGCCCATTGACGCACCGGCGATCATAAATGTTCCGGCTTCTATTCTGTCTGGGATAATCGTATGTTTGCAGCCATGAAGCTCTTTTACGCCGTCTATCCGTATGACATTGGTTCCGGCGCCTTTAATTTTTGCGCCCATGCTGGTCAGGAGTGTGGCGACATCTATAATCTCAGGCTCCTTCGCCGCGTTTTCTATCAATGTTTTTCCTTCAGCGAGCACGGCGGCAAGCATAATATTAATGGTAGCCCCCACACTGACGACATCCAGGTAGATCCGGGCGCCTCTCAGCTTTTCAGCACGCAGATAAATCGCGCCCTGTTCATTTGTCACTTCGGCTCCAAGCGCTTCAAAGCCTTTTATATGCTGGTCAATCGGCCTCGGACCTAGATGGCAGCCTCCCGGCAGACCAATCACCGCTTGTTTGAAGCGTCCGAGCATCGCACCCATTAAATAATACGAGGCGCGCAGTTTTTTCACTTTTCCGTTAGGGAGCGGCATGCTGATCATCGAAGTGGGGTCAACAACCATTTCTCCATTTTCAAAATGGACGCTGCCGCCGATTTCTTTTAACAGATCACGCAGCGTTTCAATATCTGAAATCTCCGGAAGCCCTTCTATGGTCACTTCGGAATTTGCCAAGATGGTTGCAGGTATCAAAGCGACAGCGCTGTTTTTTGCGCCGCTTATATGTACTGTTCCATTTAACGAGTCGCCGCCGGCAATATTCAACTTTTCCATGATAGTCTCCTTCCTTAAGAAGATAGCTGCGGAGCGTAAATAAAATGGCATTTTATTCTGTCTCTGCAAATAAAAGCCCATGTCCAAAATCTAGCCAATTCGAAGAGAAAGAATACAACACAATGTGAATTATCGGGAAGAAAATAGCGAAGCTTTGCGGGGCATTGGTTTCACATGTTGTACAGAGACCCGGCCGTCTTTTAGAAATCCGGCAAAACGCAGCACGTACACCCTTCAATCCCGGCGATGCGCAAGAGCAAGAATCATACCTTAGCGCCCAAAGGTCCGCTGTATGAGCTTATAAAAACGAAGGCTGCGGCAAACAGACAATAAGCCGGCCGTTTGCCGCAATCTTCATTACTTATTCCAATCAGCCAAGAATTGTTCGATACCTTTGTCTGTCAATGGGTGCTTTGTCAGCTGATGAATGACTTTAAGCGGCATTGTGCCGATATGAGCCCCTCTTAACGCAGCCTCAGTTACGTGCTGGGCATGGCGGATGGATGCCGCAATGATCTGCGTATCTAATCCGTGCACGTCAAAGATTTGTTTGATTTCAGAGATCAGTTCAAGGCCATTGTGGCCGATATCGTCAAGACGGCCTAAGAAAGGAGAGACATAGGTTGCGCCGGCTCTTGCCGCAAGAAGCGCCTGATTCGCACTGAAAATCAGCGTGACGTTCGTTTTTATGTTCAGATCACTCAACGCTTTGACCGCTTTTAAACCGTCAGAAGTCATTGGGATTTTCACTGTGATATTAGGGGCGATCTTCGCCAATTCTTTTCCTTCTTCAATCATCTCTTCAGCGTTGAGGGAAATAACCTCTGCGCTTACTGAGCCCGGCACCACTTCAGTGATTTCGCGCAGGCGGTCGTGGAATGATACGTTCGCTTCCTTCGCTACTAAACTAGGATTTGTCGTAACACCCGCAAGAACCCCTAATTCATACGCTTCTTTAATTTCATCAATATTTGCTGTATCAATAAAAAACAACATTTTGAAGAACCTCCCTGGTTAAGAAATTTCTGAACTGTGGAACATGTTTGCGCTTTCTAACGATAGACATAAAACCGCCTGTCAAAGCTGTCAGGCGGTTATGAATTAAATTAAGCTTGGTTTGAAGAACCAAATTCACGCATTTTACCGATAACCGTTGCTTTAATCGCTTCGCGAGCAGGTCCGAGGTATTTACGCGGATCGTATTCGTTTGGCTTTTCTGCTAGTGTTTCGCGAACAGCTTTTGCAGAAGCAATTTGGTTTTCAGTGTTTACGTTGATTTTGGCTGTGCCAAGTGAAATTGATTTTTTAATGTCGTCAGTCGGAATTCCAGTACCGCCGTGAAGAACTAGCGGAAGACCAGTTGATTTACCGATCGCTTCCATTTCTTCGAAACCAAGGTTTGGTTCACCTTTGTAAGGACCGTGAACAGAACCCAATGCAGGTGCAAGGCAGTCGATGCCAGTGCGTTCAACAAGCTCTTGGCACTCTTTAGGGTCAGCGTAGATTACGCCTTCTGCGATAACGTCATCTTCTTGTCCGCCGACTGTTCCAAGCTCAGCTTCAACAGATACGCCGTGGAAATGAGCAAGCTCAACCACTTTTGAAGTTGTTTCTACGTTCTCTTCAAACGGGTGATGAGAAGCGTCGATCATAACAGATGTGAAACCTGCATGAATCGCTTTTGCACAAGATTCAAAGCTTGAACCGTGGTCTAAGTGAATCGCAACAGGAACTGTCACATTATATTCTTCGATAAGTGCTTTCACCATAGCTACGACTGTTTTAAAGCCGCCCATGTAGCGTCCCGCACCTTCTGATACACCAAGAATAACTGGAGATTTTTCCTCTTGAGCAGCTTGTAAAATTGCTTGAGTAAACTCCAGGTTGTTTAAATTAAATTGTCCAACAGCATATCCTTTTTCTTTAGCTGTATTCAACATTTCCGTCATTGAAACTAAAGGCATGTCGAAAGTCCTCCTTATGTAGCCTGATTTGCTTCTAGCGAAAAAAGCTTTCCACCCTAGCATGACCATAAATTCTCGTCATATGTAAATTCTCAGATCGCTTTTTCTCCACCTCTAGGATACCAACTTTTCGACAAATCGGCAACATAATGGCATGATTCAATTTGTTTCTTATTTTTGTCAGTTTGATTTCAGCGGCAAATATTTTTTCACCGCGTCCCGGATTTCGTCAATATCAAAAGGCTTAGCGAAATGTGTAAGCGCACCCAAGTCTTTTGATTCCTGAATCATATCCAGCTCGCCGTATGCGGTCATGATGATCACACGGATGCTTTCGTCGATAACCTTCATTCGTTTCAGAATCTCGATTCCGTCCATACCTGGTATCTTCATATCCAGGAGAACAAGATCAGGGCGTTCCTTTGTCACGATGTCGAGCGCCTGAAGGCCGTTCGCAGCCTGAAACGTCTGATAGCCTTCTTTATTGAATACTTCATTAAGCAAAATACGAATTCCGTATTGATCATCAACGATTAAAATTTTCTCATTCATCATTTTACACCTCAATGTTATGATTTTCGTCAAAAGTAAGCAGTAGTTAATGTATTCTGTTTGATTTTCTCATTTCCTTTAATTATAATAGTCTACTTTCCGACATTTTCTGAGCAATTTCTCTTTTGTTATATACTAAATTGTACGTTATAAAGGAGGCTTCACCTATGTTGAAAATATTCACAACGCAATTGACAGGCATTTTTTCACGCATTCAGGATAAGGAATCAGAAGCAATTGAAGATGGGGCCCGGTTGCTTGCGCAGGCCGTGGTCAGCGGACATTCCATTTATTTATATGGAGCGAATGAATTGCAGGGCATTCTTCAGGAAGCATCTGCCGGCAGAGAACCGTTTCCTTCAGTAAAAGTCTTTCCTGACAGCATTGAACATATAACTGAAAGCGACAGGGTGCTCATGTTTTGTTCGAGTCCGGGAACAGAGGAAGAACAGGCGCTTGCGAAAGAGCTGTATGAAAAAGGCGCCGGCGTTGTATGTGTGTCACCCGTTGTGAAGGATCAAAACGGAATTGAACAATACTGCGATGTTCATATTGATACAAAATTAAAAATGCCCCTCGTACCTGATGAGGATGGCACAAGGTACGGATTTCCTTCTTTGATGGTAGGTCTGTACGTGTACCACGCGCTGTCTTTTACATTAAAGGAGATTCTTCAAGAGTATGCTTAGCCTATTGTACAGGCCGAATGACAGAAATACCAAATAAAAAAGACTTGCACGTTTTGACAAACGGCAAGTCTTTTTTTATTATTTCTGGTCTGAAGCTTCCACAGAGGCTCCGATAAAGTCTTTGAATAAAGATTGAGGTTTTGTCGGTCTTGATTTAAATTCAGGATGGAACTGGGATGCCACGAACCATGGGTGATCCTTCAGTTCGATGATTTCCACAAGACGTCCGTCCGGGCTTGTGCCTGAGAATACAAAACCGTTTGCTTCCATCTGCTGTCTGAATTCGTTGTTGAACTCGTAGCGGTGGCGATGGCGTTCGTAAACCACTTCATCTTGATATGCTTCAAAGGCTTTTGTTCCTTCTATTAGCTTACAAGGGTAAAGGCCTAGGCGGAGCGTTCCTCCAAGGTCTTCCACATCCTTCTGTTCAGGCAGAAGGTCAATGATCGGATATGGCGTTGAAGGATCAATTTCAGCTGAATGAGCACCTTCAAGTCCTAACACGTTTCTCGCATATTCGATGGATGCCACTTGCATACCTAAGCAAATACCGAAGAAAGGAACTTTGTTTTCACGCGCGTATTTTGTCGCAATGATTTTTCCTTCCACGCCGCGATCGCCGAATCCGCCTGGAACGATGATGCCGTCTGTGCCGCTTGTCAGCTCATGGATATTGCTTTCTGTCACTTCTTCGGCATTGATCCATTTCACTTTCACATCAGCGTCAAACGCGTAACCCGCGTGGCGAAGTGACTCAACAACAGAAATATAAGCATCTTGAAGCTCTACATATTTGCCCACGAGACCGATTGTCACGGTTTTAGACAAATTGCTTACTCTGTTGACAAGCTCTTTCCACTCTGACATTTCTGCATCCTTACATTCTAAGTTCATATGATTGCAGACAAGCTTATCAAGTCCTTGTTTTTGCAGTTCAAGGGGAATGGAGTACAGGTTGTCCGCATCTTCACATTCAATAACCGCTTTCGTGTCGATGTCACAGAAAAGAGCAATCTTGTCTTTCATATCTTGTGAGATCGGCATTTCAGTGCGGACCACAATGATATTAGGCTGAATGCCTAAGCTTCTTAATTCTTTCACACTGTGCTGGGTCGGCTTTGTTTTCAATTCTCCCGCAGCTTTAATATAAGGCACGAGTGTACAGTGAATGTACATTACGTTTTCTCGTCCGATGTCACTTTTCATTTGGCGGATCGCTTCAAGGAACGGCAGGGATTCAATATCTCCTACTGTACCTCCGATTTCTGTAATGACAACATCCGCTTTTGTTTCTTTTCCTGCGCGGTAAACACGGTCTTTCAGTTCATTAGTGATATGGGGAATAACTTGAACCGTTCCGCCCAGATAGTCTCCTCTGCGCTCTTTTTTCAGAACCGTGGAGTAGATTTTACCTGTTGTTACGTTGCTGAATTTGTTTAAGTTAATGTCGATAAAACGCTCATAGTGGCCTAAGTCTAAGTCTGTCTCAGCTCCGTCATCTGTAACGAAAACCTCACCATGCTGGTATGGGCTCATAGTTCCCGGGTCGACGTTGATATACGGGTCAAATTTTTGGATTGTCACATTCAGTCCTCTGTTTTTCAGCAAACGTCCCAATGATGCGGCAACAATACCCTTTCCAAGCGAGGATACAACTCCCCCGGTCACAAAAATATATTTAGTCATTTTCGATTGCTCCTCTCTTCGGTCTAAGCTACATTCTTTAAAATGTACCGTTTTATAAAAAATCATTTAGTTTTTTTGCTTCTATTTCTAAATGATTATGCAAAGAAAATACCGTTATATCGGGGTGAAAATAAGAAAGCTCCCTTTCAATTTCTTGAAAGGGAGCGTAGCATTCGTATGAATTCCTCTTCTTTTTGAAGAGCCCAAAATACATACTACATAGTTCGACTATGAAAGTCAAGATGGTTTTATTTCGGAAAAAAGAATCCGCCTTCTACTCTTTTTTCTCCTCATCTTCATCTAAGTCATCTTCTTCATCTTCTTCATCGTCAATCAGATCTTCATCGATGTCTAAGTCTTCTTCTTCGTCATCGTCTTCATCAATATCATCAAATTCGTCAGCCTCAAGATCCAGCTCTTCCTCAACTTCATTCAAATCGATATCATCTTCATCGACCACTTCAAATTCATCAAGGTCAAGATCTTCTTCGACAGCCTTCTTCGCTTTTTTCTTTTTCGCCTTAACGGTCGGCTGTGTTTCTTCATCCAGCTGATCATAAGGATACCAGCTGCGAAGGCCCCAAGTCTGGTCAGACAAAGCCAAGAATCGGCCGTCTATATTTAAGTCTGTATAAAACTGTGCGATCCGGTCTCCCAAATCTTCTTTTTTTACACCGAGCAATGAAGCAATTTCATTTAAAAGCTCCTGAAAAGGAACTGGTTTTTTACTGTCTGAAAACATTTCATGAGCGATTTCAACTAAAGCCATTTCCTTTAGCTGTTCCTGTGAATATTGTTTGATACCCAAGGTCAGACACTCCCTTTCTATTACTTATATGTATCTGTTTTTATCCTATAATAAAAGCGATTTTGTATTGTTCTTAAGACAAACCATACCTCTCATTATAAACAAAATAAAACAGATTATGCTACCCTAAACAGTGTTAATTTAAGATTTTTTAGCGGAGTGCCGCCTTTGGGCTGAATTGGAATGATAGAAACGTGCTTTAATTCGCGAGCATCCTTGAAATCACCAGCCTTTGAATTTCTTGGGTTCCTTCATAGATTTGAGTGATTTTCGCGTCTCGCATATAGCGTTCAACCGGGTAATCCTTTGTATAGCCGTAGCCTCCGAAGATTTGAACGGCTTCCGTTGTAACCTTCATCGCCGTATCCCCCGCTAACAGTTTAGACATCGCGGAAGCTTTTCCATACGGAAGCCCCGAGGATTCCAGCCACGCAGCCTGATAAGTCAAAAGCCTCGAGGCTTCTATCATTGTCGCCATGTCGGCAAGCTTAAAGGCGATGGCCTGCTGCTCTGCAACAGGCTTACCGAACTGTTTTCTTTCCTTTGCATACTGAAGCGCCGCATCTAAGGCGCCTTGAGCGATACCGACGGCCTGCGCCGCAATGCCGTTCCGTCCGCCGTCAAGCGTGCTCATCGCGATCTTGAACCCTTCCCCTTCCTCGCCGAGACGGTTTTTTGCGGGCACGAGGCAGTCTTCAAAGATAATTTCTGTTGTCGGTGAGGAACGGATGCCGAGTTTTTTTTCTTTTTTGCCTATGGAAAAGCCTTCGAATCCTTTCTCAACGATAAAAGCAGTTACACTTTTTTTCCTTTGTTCAGGGTCAGTAACGGCAAAGACAATGTAAATATCAGCCGCCCCGCCGTTCGTTATAAAGATTTTCGAACCGTTTAATAAATAGTCATCTCCGATTCTTTCGGCGACGGTTTTCATTCCACCGGCATCTGATCCCGATCCCGCTTCAGTTAATCCGTAAGCGCCGATCTTCTCTCCGAGGGCAAGCGGTGTAAGATACGTCTGTTTTTGTTCCTCCGTCCCATAAGCATAAAGCGGCCAGCCGCAAAGGGAGGTATGGGCGGAGAGCGTCACCCCCGTTGAAGCGCATACCTTAGAGAGCTCCTCCACCGCAATGACATAGGCAAGATAGTCGCTTCCGATCCCTCCGTATTGTTCAGGCCAAGGTATGCCCGTCAGCCCCAGATCAGCCATCTCTTGAAACAGCCCTCTGTCGAAGCGTTCTTGTTCGTCACGTTCTGCTGCTGACGGGGCTACTTCATTCTTCGCAAAGTCGCGAACCAATTTTCTAATCATTTCATGTTCATCTGATAAATTGAAATTCATAGCTTCTCCTCCGCCTTCACTGGTTCACCTTGATGACTGCCAAAGACAGATTGAGCCAGAAGTTCAGCGACATCGTATGTTCCGACGCGGTCTTCTGCTTCTTTTGCTTTTGTGCCGTCGCCAAGCATCGTGAGGCAATACGGACAGCCTGAACTGATGATTGACGGGTTAACGGATAGCGCCTGTTCTGCCCTGGCGACATTGATTCTGTTGCCCGTTTCTTCCTCCATCCACATTAATCCCCCTCCGGCTCCGCAGCACATTCCGTTTTCCCGGCTGCGCTCCATTTCTGTCAGCCGGACGCCCGGGATTGCTTTTAAAATGGTTCTCGGCGGTTCATACACTTCATTGTACCTGCCCAAATAGCATGAGTCATGGAAGGTGATGGTTTCATTTACGGGATGCTTCGGTTTGAGTTTTCCGTTCTTCACCAAGTCGGCCAGCACTTCGGTATGATGAAAGACCTCGCCTTGAAATCCGAAATCAGGATATTCATTTTTAAATAAATTGTATGCGTGCGGGTCGATGGTCACAATTTTTTTCACATCATTTTTTTCAAATTCAGAAATATTTTTTTCGGCCAGCTCTTGAAATAAAAACTCATTTCCGAGGCGGCGCGGCGTATCTCCTGAGTTTTTTTCTTTATTGCCGAGAATGGCAAATGAAACGCCGGCTTCATTCATCAGCTTGGCGAAGGTAACGGCGATTTTTTGGCTCCGGTTATCATATGAACCCATGGAACCGACCCAGAATAAATACTCGAATTCTTTATCTGCTTTTTTCATTTCTTTTACAGTAGGTATTTCTACGTCTGAAGCTGCGTCCCGCCAGTTTTCGCGTTCTTTGCGGTTCAAGCCCCATGGATTTCCTTGCCTTTCGATGCTTGTCATCGCCCGCTGCGCGTCACTGTCCATCTTTCCTTCAGTAAGAACCAGATAACGGCGGAGGTCGATAATTTTATCCACATGCTCGTTCATGACAGGGCACTGGTCCTCACAATTTCGGCATGTGGTGCAGGCCCAAATTTCTTCCTCTGTAATGACGTCTCCGATTAAGTCCGGACTGTATTCAGCGGCGGCAGCGGCTTCCTTTGACCCGCTTGCGGCAGAAGCGGCCGCAAGCTGGTTGCCTTTCGTATGCTGAAACGCAAGCGCAGGCACCCACGGCGATCTCGATGTGACGGCAGCGCCTTTTTCAGTCAGATGGTCTCTCAGACGTAAGATTAAATCCATCGGCGACAGCATTTTTCCGGTGCCGGAAGCCGGGCACATATTGGTGCAGCGACCGCATTCCACGCACGCATATAAGTCAATGAGCTGGGACTGACGGAAGTCCTCAATGTTTCCCACGCCGAAACTTTCTTTTGTTTCATCAGTGAAATCAATCTTCTCAAGCTTGCCCGGCGCTGTCAGTCTGCTGAAAAAGACATTCGCGGGTCCGGCGATTAAATGCGCATGCTTAGATTGCGGCACATATACTAAAAAGCTCAGCAAAATCAACAGATGCGCCCACCAAGCAACATAGAACACGGCGGCGGCTCCGGTCTCTCCTATTCCTCCAAGCAGAAACGCAATCGCCGATGCGATCGGTTCGCTCCAAGAAAGGCTGTGATGGTGCCAAATGAGATTCATTCCGTTTCCAAGTAAAACAGTCAGCATCAGCCCGCCGATGAAGATGAGGACAAGCCCTGATTTAAACCCGCGTTTGAGTCTGACAAGCTTCTCAATGTAGCGCCTGTGAAACGCCCAGAAAACCGCAATTAAGATAAGAAAGGTGACGATTTCCTGAAAGAAGGTAAATGCAGGATATACCGGCCCAAGCGGCAATCGCCTGTCCGGAAGCAGTCCTTTTATAATAAAATCAATTGCTCCGAACTGGACGAGAATGAATCCATAGAAAAATAAAACGTGGATGATCCCGCTTTTTTTATCCTTGAGCAGTTTTTTCTGGCCGAACACATTCACCCAAATGCGTTGAAGCCGTTCTTTCAACCGTTTGTCAAATTGCTCCCTTTGGCCGAGTCTGATATAAGCCAGCCTTGTTTTGATCAAATAAAAAAACAGATAGACAGCGTAAGCGGTTACAAGCAAAAATGCCAGTGTATTCACGACGAGAAAGCCGCTCATTCCGATTCCCCCTTTATTCTCCTTCAGACTCTGATCCCCATTCCGAATCTGTATAAGGTTATCTTTATCATAAATAATGAATGAGTGTTCAGTCAATAATTAAATTTCCTTTCTCTGGGCACACTACAGTTACTTCAGGAAAGGAGTGTCTTAATGAAGGTCTTTTTTGCAATTCTTATTATTCTAATCCTCCTGTTCGCCTTGTTGCTGCTTGATATATTTCTCGGTCGGGCGGCTTACAGAAAAAAAGCATATGAGCCTGTTTTTTCAAAGAAAAAAAGCGATATCGAACTGATAGATAACGGAAATGTTCTTTTCCAGCGTCTTATGGATGACATCCGCCAAGCCTCATCTTCTATTCATGTGTTGTTTTTTATCATGAAAAACGACGAGGTCAGCCATGATATGTATGCTTTGCTGAAGGAAAAAGCCAAAACCGGAATGCCCGTATATTTGCTGCTGGACTGGGCCGTCGGACGCACGATAAAAAAAGACACTCTGAAAACGATGAAAAGCGCCGGTGTCCGGGTTTATTTACTTAACCGGCCCGCCTTCCCTTATTTTTTCTTTCGTATGCAAAAACGCAATCATAGAAAGCTCTCGGTGATTGACGGGAAAATCGGCTATGTCGGCGGATTTAATATCGCGGGTGAATACCTTGGCAAAAAAGCGAAATTCGGTAATTGGGAAGACTATCACCTGCGAATGACGGGAAAGGGCGTAGCCGACCTTCAAACGGTTTTTTTAGAGGATCTCAAGCGAAATGGCGGTCCTGCTGAAACAGCCTCAGATGTCTTCCCTCAGCTTCCGCAAGGGAATCTCTCTCATACCATCTATGCGAGTGATGGTTTTTCTCTTGAGGAAAGCTATTTATCACACATCCGTCTTGCCAAGCAGAGCATTATCATATGCACGCCTTATTATATTCCGAGCAAGCGGCTTCAGCAGGCGTTGTTAGAAGCAAGAAAAAACGGCGTATCGGTTACGCTTATTGTCCCTATGAAATCGGATCACCCGCTGGTCAGAGAGGCCGGCTTCACTTACTATGCTGAGCTGTTGGATGCAGGCTGCATGATTTATCGTTTTTATCAAGGATTTTATCATGTGAAAGCAATGGTTATAGATGACATCATCAGCATTATCGGCACGGCTAATTTTGATAAGCGCAGCTTTTTTTTGAATGAAGAGATGAATGTTGTCATTGATGATGAGGCATTTACAAAAACAGTGCTGGAAACCATTGAGCTGGATATCAAAAAATCTGATCTGCTGACGAAAGAATATTATAAAAAGCGTTCAATTCGGCAAAGACCGGCAGAATGGCTCGGCAAAGCGCTATCTTATTTTTTGTGAAGGAGAGATCCTATGATTTTCAGATTTGGGTACGTGTCAAATGCGATGAGCCTGTGGGATGCGTCTCCGGCAAAAACGCTGACATTCACCCGTTACGCTGCGCTTTCGAAAACAGAAAGAAAGGAAGCGCTTCTTTATACAACAAAGGCCAATCTGAACAATACCCTGCGGACCATCTATTATACAATCGGCCATGACATCCCGTTATACCGTTTTTCAAGCTCAATCGTACCGCTGGCCACCCATCCCGACGTCATGTGGGATTTTGTCACTCCTTTTCAGAAAGAGTTTCGGGAGATCGGGGAGCTTGTGAAAAAACACAATCTCAGAACAAGCTTTCATCCCAACCAATTTACGCTGTTTACCAGCCCGAAAGAAACCATTACAAAAAACGCCGTGACCGATATGGCTTATCATTATCATATGCTCGAAGCGATGGATATTGCTGATCGCTCGGTCATTAATATTCACATCGGCGGAGCTTATGGTGATAAAGCCGGCGCAATTGACCGTTTTCATGAAAATATAAAACAGCTTCCGGAGGAAATAAAACAGCGGATGACGCTCGAAAACGATGATAAAACGTACACAACCGAAGAGACCTTGGCTGTCTGTGAGCAAGAGGGAGTTCCGTTCGTCTTTGATTATCATCACTTTTACGCAAATCCAACGGATGAAGCCGATCTGAATGAAGCGCTGCCCAGGATGATTAAAACGTGGAAAAGAATCGGTTTGCAGCCGAAGGTCCATCTCTCATCTCCCAAATCAGATAACGCCATTCGCAGCCACGCCGATTATGTCGATGCTAATTTTTTGCTGCCGTTATTGGAGCGTTTCAGACAATGGGGAACAAACATTGATTTTATGATTGAGGCCAAGCAAAAAGACCGCGCGCTTCTCCGGCTTCTTGACGAATTAAGCGCAATTCGCGGAGTCAAGCGGATTGGGGGCGGAACATTGCAATGGAAATCGTGATAAAGCTTGGATATGCTCATGCAGGTTTAGCGCCTGCACATAAAGGGAACGTTCCCTGTAACAAGCGTCATCAATCGAACAGAACAATAGATGGAGGAAAAAAACCATGAAAAACATAAAATCTCTCAAAATCGCCGCACAGGCTTTTACATTAAAAAATTTGATTCAGCTTTATCAGCTTTGCCATTCAGGAAGCCATGAACTATATATTTACTCTAAAAAAACCATGTGTAAAATTAGAGATTTGATTGAGCTGGAAACGTTTAGAATGGCTCATAAAGAAAATGAGTATTTAATTGTAATCGAAGGAAAAAAAGCGGATCATATGATTGAAAAGTTCCAAGGCTTGATTGAGCCGGCAGAAAAACAAGTTCACTAATATTACATATATAAGAATAGATAAAAGCGCCAATCAACGCTTTTATCTATTCTTTTTTAATTCTCTTAGGTTGCTTCATAATGAAGCTGCGCCGCCTGTCCGAAACGCCGCATATCCGTTAAACGAAGCTTTGTCTCAGTCTGATGCTCATGGAACAGCGGAATGCCGCTTCCCAGCATGACCGGAATCATAGTCATGATAAACTCGTCTATTGCCCCTTCTTTTATCAGCGTATGAGCCAGCTCCGCCCCGCCTGCGATCCAGATGTTGGAGCCACTCTGTTTTTTTAACCGCTGAATGAAATCTTTCATATCTTCATGAATGAATATGACATGTTCATCTGAAAAACGGTCCGGCGTTTTTGTCAGAACATAACATGTTTTATCCTTGTATGGAAAATCAGCCGCGAGGACTTTTATATGTTCATATGTGCTGCGCCCTAAAATGACAGTATCAATGGTTTGATAAAAATCTCCGTACCCATTGTCGCCCTCTCCTTCAAAGTCATCCAGCCAGTCAATGCTTCCATCCTCTCTTGCGATAAAACCGTCTACTGAAGCGGCAATGTAGAGAATCGTTTTTCGGTTCATCTTTTTTCCTCCTAAATGTGCAGATATAAAAAGCGTACCACATGATCTGTGATACGCCTTAACAAATTCTGCTAATGCACCATTTCCCCGAACTGCGCTTGATGCAGCCTGCTGTAAATGCCTCCTGACGCGATCAATTCACTGTGGCGGCCCTGCTCGGCGATTCCGTCCTTAGTGACGACAACGATCCGGTCGGCGTGTTTAATCGTTGCCAGCCTGTGGGCGATGATAAGCGTTGTCCGTCCTTTTGACAGCTCTTGCAGCGCCTTTTGGATGGCGGCTTCTGTTTCTGTATCAAGTGCGGATGTCGCTTCGTCAAGAATAAGGATAGATGGGTTTTTCAAAAACATTCTGGCAATCGACAAACGCTGCTTTTGGCCTCCCGACAGCTTAACGCCGCGCTCGCCGATAAGCGTGTCCAAGCCTTCTGGATAGCTGTTCACAAGCTCTTCCAGATGGGCTTGTTTGACTGCCTTCCATATCTCCTCTTCTGTCGCTCCTAATCGGCCGTAGGCGATATTTTCCCTCAGTGTTCCGGCAAACAAGAAGACATCCTGCTGGACGATGCCGATCTGCCCGCGGAGAGACGGCACTTTTATCTCTTTAATATTGATCCCGTCTATCGTAATGTCTCCTTCAACGGTCTCGTAAAAACGCGGGAGCAAACTGCACAGCGTTGATTTCCCGGCACCGGACGGACCTACGAACGCCACTGTTTCTCCTGCTTTGATCGACAGGCTGACATTTTTCAAAACATTGCTGTTTTCTTCATATCCAAATGATACATTTTGATATCTGATATCTCCTTTTAACGCAGATACCTCTCTTGCTTGAGGTGAATCCTGAATATCCGGCTCTGTCTCCATCAGCTCCATATAGCTTTTAAAGCCCGCAATTCCCCTCGGATACATTTCAATGATGGCGTTGATTTTATCAATCGGCCGGAACAGCACATTCGTTAACAGAACAAATGCCACAAATTCCCCGTACGTTAATGATCCGCGAATGACAAACCACGTTCCGCACAGAAGGACAAACAGCGTGACAAACCGTGTCAGCATATAGCTGATTGAGCCGTTTTTCGCCATGATTTTGTATGAGGACAGCTTAGTCAGGCGGAAGCGCTGATTATTTACAGCGAAGCGCTCTTTTTCAAACTCTTCGTTGCCGAACGCTTGAACGAGCCGGATGCCTCCGATATTATTTTCCACCCGCGCACTGAAATCTCCGATGTCCTTGTTCAGCATTGTGAACGCTTTGGTCATCTTTTTGTTGAAATAAAGCGCAAGCCAAATGACGACCGGCATGATGATAAACGTTAATAAAGCGAGCTGCCAGTTAATAAACAGCATAACCCCGAACGCTCCGAGAATCGTCATAATGGCGATGAACAAATCTTCAGGTCCGTGATGCGCGACTTCTCCGATGTACATTAAATCGTTCGTCAGCTTGGACATTAATTTTCCCGTCTTGTTGTTGTCATAAAATTTAAAAGACAGCTTTTGAAGATGGTCAAAAAGTGATTTTCTCATATCTGTTTCGATATTGATGCCGAGCATATGCCCCCAGTAGGTGACGATATATTGGAGGCCTGAGCTGATTGCGTATACCGCAAACAACGCGATAGAGGTCGCGATGATCAGCCCCCAATCTCTTCCCGGAAGCAATGTATCAATGAAATAATTGACGATCAAAGGAAAACTCAGCTCCATTAAGCCGCCTGCAATCGCCGAGAAAAAGTCGAGAAAGAACAAGGTTTTATATGGTTTATAGTACGCAAAAAATTGACGCAGCACACAATCTTCCCCCAATGCACGAATAATCGTTGATAAGATTTCTCAATTATACTATACACTGGTTGTTTTGAAAGATAGATTTTCTTTTTCTTACAGGACACCTGAAAATAAGCGGGCAAACGATTCTTTTGTCCGATCGGCCATTCCTCTTTTATAAAAGCCGACAGGGCTGATTTTCTCACTTTCCAGCATATCCTCTTGGAAATGGGTTTCGAGCTCCCGGATCGCTTCGTCGTCCGTGAAAAAGACGTTCACTTCAAAATTGAGCTGAAAGCTGCGCATGTCCATGTTCGCGGTGCCGACTGATGCGAGATCTCCATCAATAATCAAGACTTTTTGATGCATAAAGCCTTTTTGGTACGAATACACTTCAATGCCCTCGAGAAGAAGCTCCGGAAAATATGATCTCGACGCGTATTGTGTTAAAAAGCTGTCATTGGTCTCCGGCACCATGACACGAACCTGCACGCCTTTTGTTGCGGCGGCCTTCAGAGCGGTGCGGATCGGTTCATTCGGAACAAAATAAGGCGTTGCAATCCACACTGATTTCGACGCAGATGAAATCATTTCATAATAGAGGTCGCTCATGCTTTCCTTCATGTCAGGACCTGTCGCGACAATTTGATAAATGCCGCCGCCCTCCGCAGGGACCGGCGTATTGTATGCTTTTTGATCGATCAACACTTCATTTGATATGTATTCCCAATCAAGCATAAAGATGGCGTGAAGCGTTTGCACAATTTCTCCTTCCAGCCGCAGGTGTGTATCTCTCCAAAATCCGATGCCCTGATCTCTGCTGATATATTCTTTTCCGACATTCAATCCGCCGACAAAACCGACCTTGCCGTCTATGACCACGATTTTCCGGTGATTTCTGAAGTTGAGTTTCTGGTTGAAAAATCCGTACTTCAACGGGGAAAACGGAACGATGTCTACACCCGCTTCTTTCAGTTTGAAGATGTCCTTCCCCGCCAATTTGATGCTTCCCGCCGCGTCGTATAAAAACCGCACCTCGACACCCTGGCGCGCTTTTTCGATCATAATATCCATCATGCCATGGCCAAGCATATCTGACTTAAACATGTAGTATTCAATATGTATATAAGACTCCGCTTCCCGCATCGCTTTGAAAATCTCGGGAAAGGTTTGTTCCCCGTTTTTCAGCACTTTTATATTACTTTTCGTATTAATATTCATATGTGTGGCCCTGATCGAATAAGTAAAGAATCTTTCTTGATTGTCCTTAAGCCCCTTCACTTCAGGCGTTTCCTCCTTATCAAACAGCTTGCGGAGCTTTTCTCTGTTGTACATTCGCTTTGTTTTAAAAAGCTTGCCCTTCACATAGAGCTGTCCGGAAAACAGATAGAACATGTAGCCTGCGATCGGAAAAAAGACGAGGATATGTATCCATAACAGCGTATGCTGAGATGTTCGGTTTTCAAGAATTAAGGAATAAATACTGAAAAGAATGATGCTGACATAACATAGCAAACCTCCGTAAAACTCCAGCCTGGAAACCGGAAAAAACCATATGATGTACGCCCCGATGAGCATAATGTATAAAAAGAAAAATTCCAGTCTCCTTTTGAGCATCTGTATTCTCTCCAATCTGATCCGATTACCTCCGTATTTCCTCTTATTTCTAACTTTTAAACCTTTCTATGAAAAAAAGCCCCCTCGCTCTGGGCGAAAAGGCTTATGATGATGCTTCCTGCGACTGGCCCGGACTGATGCTTTTAAGCAAGGCTAGGAAATATTACTATTTTCATATATAAAAATAACAGTATTTTTTCTGACGAACAAACACCTTGTCAGAAAATGTCTTACATTTTTATTTTTTTATATAACATTCCGCTTCGGTGTATCCTTACACCGAAAACCCCCCTTTATCTGACTAAGGGGGGGTTCTTTTACATATGCTGCATATTTCGTTTTGAACGTTTGCGATACACCACATAACTGCGGGTCAGATACTTGAGCGGCAGGCTGAACACATGAACCAATCTCGTAAATGGCCACATGATAAAAACAACGTATCCCATGATGATATGAAGCTTAAACCATTGGGGGACACTCTCCATCAGGGAAGCGTCAGCCCGGAACAAAAAGATTTGCCTGAACCACGGACCGACTGTTGTCCGGTAATCAAATCCTTTAGAATCAATGTTTAAAAACGTCGCCGCTACACCTGAAAACATCACAAACAATAACAGGAACAGCGTGAGAATATCTGATGCAGAGCTTGTTTTCCGGATTCTTTTGTCGAACAGCCTTCTAAATGTCAAAATGATGAGTCCAGTCAATGCAGTGATCCCCGCCGGCAACCCTACCCCAATCGCCATTTTGTGATAAATATGTTCTGTGACGCCAATAGCATGGTAAAAGCCTTCAGGAATTAAAATTCCCATGATATGTCCGCCAATGACAAATAACATCCCCCAATGAAAGAGAGTGCTGCCTACCGCTAGCTTTTTCTTTTCTAACAGCTCGCTTGATTTGGCGGTCCAGCCAAACTGGTCATGTTGATAACGATAAATATGCCCGCCTATAAATATCGTAAACACCATGTAGGGCATGATGACCCACAGGATCTGCCCGCTCATGTTCGGACAGTCCCTTCACTGCTTTCATACACGCCGATGTCTTGCAGCGCGGTCAGCAGCACATCTAACAGTGAAGCATATATACTTTGGTTTTCATTTAGACGGGATGTGAGCTCCTGCAAATTAGACAGATATTTCTCAAACACACTCCTCGCTGCCTCGATCTCCGTAATGGCCGCGAATTCCAGCATAAGCGGCAGATAATCGGGAAGTTCTTTCTCTGTCGGGAGGAAGCCGGATTGCTGATATGTGTTTTTTAAATGAAGCAATTCAATGCCGCGTTCCCTTTGTTCACCTGAATTGAAGTAGGTGACGTACATATTCGTTTTTTTCCCAAAATCGAACGTGTATACATAATGTTCAATCAGCGCTTCTTGAGAAAAGCCGGCCGATGTCTTTAAAAAGTGAAACAGTTTCTCCCGGATTTGCTGATTTTCGATCTCGCGGATAAGATCTTGCCATTCGGGATGTTCGGTTCTCCACTCTTCATCAGGATAAGAGAGAAAATAGGAAAGCGCTGAGAAAATAATTTGCCGGTCTGTGGTGTTCATCGTGTTACACCTCATTTTTCATAGGTTATAAACAAGAGCCTGGGCCGCCTGAAAATGACAAGCCGCAGCTGCCTTGCTCAGCGTATAAGTCTGCAACTTCTTCACGGTGGCTGCTTGGAATCACAAAGCGGTCATCATATTTGGCAATCGCAAGCAGCCGATACATGTCTTCGATTTGTTGTTCTGTTAGTCCGACACTGGAGATCAATGCCGAGTCGATCTGCTTTTTCGTTTGTACCGCTCTCATGTACTGGCGCATGACAGACATTTTCTTTAATGTTGTTCGAATATGATCCGTGTCGCCCGCCGTTAATAATTGAGCTAAGTATTCAATCGGAATTCTCATTTGATCGATGGCCGGAAAAATGTCTTCCGCTGTTTGATGGCTTCCTTTTCCTTCAAAGACATTCATGATTGGACTCAGAGGCGGAATGTACCAAACCATCGGCAATGTACGGTATTCCGGGTGAAGCGGCAGCGCTATTTTCCAGTCGATGATCATTTTATAAATTGGCGATTGCTGCGCAGCTTCAATCCATTCAGCCGGGATGCCCTGTTCCTTCGCTTGTTCAGCGACAGCAGGGTCATTCGGGTCAAGGAACACTTCCAGCTGAGATTGATAGAGATCCTTCTCACTTTCAGTCGATGCCGCTTCCTCCACCTTATCCGCGTCATAAAGCATAACGCCCAGATAACGGATTCTGCCCACACATGTCTCGGAACAAATGGTCGGCAGCCCCGCTTCTAATCGCGGAAAGCAGAGTGTGCATTTTTCCGCTTTGTTCGTTTGCCAGTTAAAATAGACTTTTTTATAAGGACAGGATGAAACACAGTATCTCCATGAACGGCAGGCATTTTGATCCACGAGCACAATGCCGTCTTCCTCGCGTTTATACATGGCGCCTGACGGACAGGACGAGACACACGCCGGGTTGATGCAGTGTTCACATATGCGCGGAAGATACATCATAAAAACTTCATCGAATTCTGTTTTGATAGACTCCTCCATCTTTTGAACATTCGGATCTTCAAGTCCCGTAATATGTCCGCCCGCGAGATCATCCTCCCAGTTTGGCCCCCACTCGATATTCATGAAGTCTCCCGTCAATGCCGATTTAGGGCGCGCCACGGGCTGGTGTTTTTTCTGCGGGCTGTTCGTTAATGTTTCATAATCATAGTTCCAAGGTTCATAGTAATCATCAATTGTCGGCTGATTCGGGTTATAGAAAAGGCTGGCAAGACGGTTGGTTTTCGGTCCTGACTTCAGCTCAAGCTTTCCTTTTTTTAATGTCCAGCCGCCTTTATATTTGTCTTGGTCCTCCCACTGCTTCGGATAGCCGATTCCAGGTTTTGTTTCTACATTATTGAAGTACATATATTCCGCTCCGGAACGGTTTGTCCACGTGTTTTTGCAGGTCACGCTGCATGTGTGGCAGCCGATGCATTTATCTAAATTCATGACCATTCCGATTTGCGCTTTAATCTTCAAGCCAATCGACCTCCTTCAGCTTGCGGATGACCACATTCAGATCACGCTGATTCCCAGTTGGGCCATAGTAATTAAATCCGTAGCTAAGCTGAGCATAGCCGCCGATCATTTGTGTCGGTTTAACATGAATCCTTGTCGGGCTGTTATGGGTGCCGCCGCGGTTATTCGTCAGTTTTGTGCCGGGTACGTTGATGTGGCGGTCTTGTGCATGGTGCATAAACGCCATCCCTTTAGGAATACGGTGAGAAAGAACGGCTCTCGCTACGACAACGCCATTTCGGTTGAAGCATTCAATCCAATCGTTGTCTCTGATATCTGTGTCCTCTGCATCATCTTTATTCATCCACACTGTCGGCCCTCCGCGGAATAGCGTCAGCATAGGTAATGAATCAAAGTACATGCTGTGGACGGACCATTTGTTATGCGGCGTTAAATAATTGAGGACGATTTCTTTGCCCTCTTGATCAGGCCGTTTACTCAGAAACGGACGATGCTGGAGGATCGGTTTAAATGTCGCCATCGTTTCCCCGAACTCCATCATCAGCTCATGATCGACATAGTAAGACTGTCTGCCCGTCAGCGTCCGCCAAGGGATTAATTTTTCCACATTTGTCGTAAACGGCGAGTACCTGCGTCCCCCTTTTTCTGAGCCTGTAAATGCCGGAGACGTGATGACCGTTTTTGGCTGAGCGGTGATTTGTTCGAACGTAAAGCATTCTTCTTCCCGCTCTTCAGCCAGGTCTTTTAACTTCAGGTTTGTTATGTCTTCAAGTGATTCCCATGCTTTCACTGCAACTTTTCCATTCGAAGTGGAAGAAAGGGTTAAAATGGCTTCTGCCGCCTGCTTCGCCTCACTTATATTCGGACATCCCTTGGCGACGCTGTCCGCTGTGATTTCTCCCAGTCTCTTTTTGAGTGATTCATATTCATCGGCTATCGACCAGCTCATCCCTTTTGTTCCGCTTGGTTTTAGGGCGGCGTTAGGGCCGAGTGCGGTCATTTTATAAAAGATTTGTTTATAGTCCCGTTCAACAACATGAATGTTCGGCATCGTTTTCCCCGGAACGGCTTCGCATTCGCCTTTGCTCCAGTCATTGATTTTTCCGAAAGGCTGCGCCATTTCCTGCATAGTGTCATGGAGGAGCGGCGTCGCGACAGCTTCTTTAACTGGCTCCATCTCTACTTCTTCAGCCAAGTCGGATATGGCTTTTGATAATGCTTTAAAAATATCCCAGTCTGACTTGGATTCCCAAGGCGCTGAGATGGCCGGAGCAAAAGGATGAATAAACGGATGCATATCCGTACTGCTGAGATCATGTTTTTCATACCAAGTCGCAGCCGGAAGCACGATATCGGAATACAATGCCGTTCCAGCCATTCGAAAATCGAGATTGATTAATAAGTCGAGCTTTCCTTCCGGTGCTTGATCATGCCATTTGATTTCTTCCGGACGGATGCTGTCGCTGTCGTCATTCATCAATCCGTTTGTCGTCCCCAAGAGATGCTTAAGAAAATATTCATGCCCTTTTCCCGAACTTGAGATCAGATTCGCTCTCCATACAAAAAGATTTCTCGGGAAATTGGCTTCATCGTCAGGATCTTCAATGGCAAATTTCAGTTTTTTCTCTTGGAGCTGACCGGCCACATATGCACCAACATCTTCAGGTGTTTTTGCACCCGCTTTTTCAGCTTCCTTGTAAAGATCAATTCCGTTTTTATTAAACGTCGGGTAAGACGGGAGCCACCCTAATCTTGCCGCCAGCACATTGTAGTCGGCGTGATGCTTGTAGCGGGAGGATGCTGCGATCGGAGAAGCCAAGTCACTGATCGGCTGATCCTCGTAGCGCCACTGGTCTGTCGCAAAGTAGAAGAATGATGTGCCGTTTTGCAGCTTTGGCGCCCCCTCCCAGTCCTTTGCATTGGCAATCGTCTGCCAGCCTTCAGCCGGGCGAAGCTTTTCCTGCCCCACATAGTGAGCCCATCCGCCCCCGTTTACACCTTGGGCGCCGACTAATAAAACAAGATTTAAAACCGCCCGGTAAATCGTGTCAGAGTTGAACCAATGGTTAATTCCCGCCCCTACGATAATCATTGACCGTCCGTCTGTATCGATCGCATTTTGGGCAAATTCTCTGGCAATTTTAACGACCATCTCCCTTTTGATCCCTGTTACCTGTTCTTGCCAGGCGGGTGTAAACGGCTCAGCATCATCAAACGAGGCGGCTGATTTCTGCCCGATTCCCCGATTGACGCCATAGTTTGCCAGAATTAAATCAAAAACGGTTGTGACATATACGTCTTCATTATTCAAGTTTAGTTTCTTAATGGGAAGATCGCGCTCAAGCACTCTGTTTCCCTCATTTGAGAAATAAGGGATTCGAACTGTGCCGATTTCGTCTTCTATTCCGAGCACTGACAGCCTCGGTTCAATTTGTTCCCCTGTATCTTCATCTGCCATGTGCAGATTCCATTTCTT
The DNA here is from genome assembly GCF_001584335.1 of Bacillus atrophaeus. Taxonomy (GTDB): domain Bacteria; phylum Bacillota; class Bacilli; order Bacillales; family Bacillaceae; genus Bacillus; species Bacillus atrophaeus. The sequence goes on along the minus strand of NZ_LSBB01000001.1, from coordinate 368,326 downwards.
TTGGCCGTCCCATCGTGATCCCATTGTTCCTTGCGGTATCGCAAATGCGTTTGTACGTTCATTCCACACAGCAGGCTTCCACTGATCATGCTCTGTTTGCCGTCCGATGTCCTTCGCATGGAGAAAACGTCCGGCTGTATAAGCGCCATCTTCTTTTGACAAGGTGACAAAGAACGGGAAATCCGTGTATTGCTTTGCGTACTCTATGAAACGCTCTGTTTCTTGATTCACGTAAAATTCTTGCAGGATGACATGCCCCATTGCCATCGCAAGCGCGCCGTCTGTTCCCTGACGGATGCTCAGCCAGTCATCCGCAAATTTTGACGATTCCGCAAAATCCGGACTAATTGAGATGACTTTTGCCCCTTTATAGCGGGCTTCTGCCAAAAAGTGTGCATCCGGCGTTCTTGTTAACGGTACATTGGATCCCCATGTGATGATATAGCCCGAATTGTACCAGTCACTGCTTTCCGGCACGTCTGTCTGGTCTCCCCAGATTTGAGGAGACGCTGGGGGAAGATCCGCATACCAATCATAAAAGCTCAGCATAGGGCCGCCGATTAATGACATAAACCGCGAGCCTGACGCGTGGCTGATCATTGACATGGCGGGAATCGGAGAAAATCCGACGTTGCGGTCAGGGCCGTATTTCATGACTGTATATAATAGAGAAGCAGAAATCAGTTTCAGCACCTCCGGCCACTCAGCGCGCACAAAACCGCCTTTTCCTCTCGCCTGTTTATAGGACTTCGCTTTTTCCGGATGCTCAACGATAGATTTCCATGCTTCCAATGGATTTTTGTGTGTTTGCAATGCTTCCCGCCACATAGTAATCAGCACACCGCGAACGTATGGATATTTGACACGCAGCGGGCTGTAGATATACCAGGAAAAACTTGCCCCGCGGGGACAGCCCCTTGGCTCGAAGTCAGGCATATCAGGACCGGTTGAAGGATAATTCAAATTTTGCCCTTCCCACGTGACGATGCCGTTTTTCACATAAATATTCCAGCTGCAAGATCCCGTGCAGTTGACTCCGTGGGTGGAGCGGACAACTTTATCGTACTGCCATCTGTTTCTATATACATTCTCCCAATCGCGATCTTCGTATGTTGTTTGACTATGTTTATTAGAATGATGCTCAATAGGAGAGAAATAGTTTAGTCTCCTGAACAGCGGACTCATTTTCTTCTTTTTCATCGATGCTTCACTCCTTTGAGTCAGGTGATTCTCATTTCACTATATACAGAGGCAGCATCGTTCCTTGTGAACTTTGTCACATACACCCCTTATTTCACAAATTTTTCACATTCAGGATTCAAAAAAACCCGGTTCCTGGTTAGGAATCGGGAGTGACGTTTTCATCCTGAGATGTGTGCAGATAACGCAAAAATAACTGGTAGGAAAAAAAGAGATTTTCCTGAAGCATGACCAGAAAATTCGTCTGCAGCTGCGGATGATAGGTCATTATTTTTTTAAATTTGTAAAAAGGAATTTCCAACACGAGTGTGTCTTCAGATGTTTTGACTGAAATGAAAGGAGATAAAAGCAGCTCGCCATTTTGATCAATGGGAAACACATCACCTTTTTTCCAAAATGCAATGGCGCGCGAACCTTCAGGCAGTCTGCTGTCAATAAAACGAATGCTGCCTTTTAATACAATATAAACTGATTGTGAATGCAAAAAAGATGGAGACTGATCAGATGAGCAACGGATGAACTTCCCGTTATTCAGCAATGTTTCGACAATGGGAAGAGATACTTGATTAAACATTGGAAGATGTTTCAAAAATAATAAATAGTCACACTGATTCATAGGAAAGCCTCCTGGGATAAGGATAGCTTTAGTGTATCTTGATTGAATCAATACAGCAGTGATGTAATTCACAGAAATTATGATAAATGTCACTTATCGGAAGAGTGATTGCTTTTATAATGAAACAGAAAGGAGTGTTTCAATGAAGGTTCTCATTCCGAAGCAGCACGGTGCATGGGCTATGCTGTTGATTCCGTTTTGCCTCGGTATGGTGAAGGGAGGTCCCGTTCTATGGCATATCCCGCTATTTACGGGCTGGCTATTTCTCTATTTGACCGTTTACCCCATTACCTTGGCGGTGAAAAAGAAAAAAACAAAAGACTATCAAAAATGGATTTTTTATTACGGCATTGCAGCTTGCTGCTCTATCATTGCGGTTGTCATCCATAAGCCTGCGTTCATCTGGCTCTGCTTTTCTTTGTTTCCGCTGTTCCTCGTTCATGTCTATTATGCCCGCAGAAAAAACGAAAGAGCGCTTCTGAATGATATTGCGGGAGTCTTGTTCTTTAGTACAGGCGGACTTGCCAGCTGCTGGCTGGGGGCGGGAAGCCTTGACGGCTGGGCATGGTTTATTTTCGCGCAATCCAGCTTATTTTTTATCGGAAGTTCCTTTTATGTGAAGTCTATGATCCGGGAGAAAAACAACAAAACATTTGCATACTGTTCATGGGGATATCACCTGCTTCTTCCCTTTCTTTCTATATCTCTCGGAGCAAGCTGGGGGGCTCTCGCTTTTATTCCAAGCAGTTTGAGAGCATGGTTCTTACACGGAAAGGAGCGATCTATTAAGACGATCGGCATTCTTGAAATCGTGAACGCGTGCTTCTTTTTCGCAGTCATATGTATTTTTTTAACAAGATAAAACAAGGACTGAAGTTTGCAGTCCTTGTTTATTTCTTGATTAATCGATATTGCAAATATCCAGCGGGCAATTTTCGCACTCAATTTCACATCTTAAATAGTCCCGCTGATGCAAAACAATCTTTCCGGATTCCTCAATTGAAATGATTCCTTGTTTACGAAGATCACCCAGCATGCGATTGACACTCTCTCTTGCAGCCGCACAAAACTTCGCCAAATCATGGTTCGTCAGTGCAATGTTTATAAGAATTCCGTCGCTTCGTTTCACCCCATAGCTATTTGACAAACGAATGAGTGTGGAATAAAGCGCCCCTTTTTTACCATGAAGAAGAAGGTCACGGATTTTGGACTGAATTTTTCGCAGGTGGGTGCTCATCCATTTCATAAATTCAAATGTCAAAGCACCGTTTTGAACCAATTCCTTTTCCAGTTTGTTTTTATTGATGACGAACACTTCACCGTCTGCTAACACTTTTGCACTCAGCATATATCTCGGTTCTTCTGTAAAAAGTGTTAATTCCCCGACAATATCATTTTTTTGGCAGATCCTGAGCGTCAGATCCTTGCCGTCAGACGTCAGTTTGCCGATTTCAATGAGTCCTGATTGAATCAGATAAAGCTCTTTTGCATCCATTCCTTCTTGAAACAGAAACGTGTTTTTTTCAATTTTTCTTTTTGTACTGATTGATTCCAGCAATTGATGCAGATCTTGTGAGAGAAGATCCTTATCAGATTTTCGAACAGAGAGAAAATTCATGAGCTCACCTCGAAGATAGTCACGTTGTGTATTTCTATTGTAACGTGAATCGATTTGCATCATTTTAAAAAAACTTACAATCTCGTGAATTCCCTAAAAGCCGCTTCCCATTAGTTTACGCTGTGCCCATTTCTCTCAGTGTGCGTTTTCATCCTTTCCTGCCAATACATCCAGATGACAATGACAAAGCTGGCTAAAGCAGTTTCCGAGAGCGCCATAAATCCGATTGCATATTGTCCTGTCGCTTGAAATACGCTTGCCAGGATCAGTGGCGGAAAGAATCCTCCCAATCCCCCCATGGCAGAAACAATACCGTTTGCAATTCCCGCTTGTTTTGAGAAATAAAAAGGCACCAATTTAAAAACTGTTCCGTTTCCAATTCCTGAGCAGACAGCAACTGTTAACGCCCCAAAAGCGTAAATGCCGAGACTCGGTGAGAACGACAAGATAATGCCCGATAATGTCAGACCCGCGAAGACGTACATTAACATTCTAAGCGGACTCACTTTATCTGCCAAAAATCCGCCAACAGGTCTGAGAAGCGTGGACACAGCAATAAAACCTGCCGTTCTAAACCCGGCATCCACAGGACTAAGACCAAAGTGCTGAACAAGAAAGTTAGGAAGATAAATGGTAAAGGCAACGAACGCGCCAAATGTTATAAAATAAAAAAGGCTTAAGAACCACAACAGATGATTTCGGTAAACGGCTTTTATTTGAACCTTTACGGAAACTTTGACTTTCTTCTCGTTTCGATCGCCCAGGAAAAAGTGCAGCAAAGCAAATAAAGCCAGCAGGACCATATACATTTGCACCGTACTCTTCCACCCCACAGATTGAGCAACAACAGGAGCTGCAAACGTTGTGATGGCGGTTCCGATATTTCCAGCGCCGTAAATGCCGTTTATAAAACCGTGTTTTTCCTTAGGATAATACTTCGGAAGAGATGTCACCCCAATGGAGAAAACCGCTCCTCCAATCCCCAAGAAAAAACCGCCCACGGCCAAATCAAACACAGAATCTGCGATACTGATCCAAAACACAGGAAACAAAAGCAATAGAAAGCTGATCATAAAAGTCATCCGCGCGCCAAACCTGTTCGTGTAATATCCCAAAGGAATGCGGAGAAGTGACCCCAGAATGACAGGTATGGCCGTAACCAGCGAAATGTCGCCGGCGCTCAAATTAATATCAGATGACATTTGAGAAATTAATGAAGAAATCAAAACCCAAACCATAAATCCTGCCACCAAGCTGCATGACTGTAACGATAATTGAATGTTTTGACGGTTAATCATTCGGCTTGCCCCTTTCAATGATTCAATAATCAGTCTTATCATACAAAAACTCGGTGAATAGGATTGTGAAGTACATCACACGTTTTTTAAACAAAAAAGGACAAAGCCCGGGGCTTTGTCCTTTCATCTTCATTACATTTTTTCAGGAGCCGAAACGCCAATCAACTGAAGCGCATTATTCAGCGTGATTTGGGTTGCTTTCATTAAAGCTAAGCGTGCGCGGCTTTTCTCTTCATTTTCAGGATCGATTACCTTTTCCGCATTATAGAAGCTGTGCAGAGAAGATGCCAAGTCATAAATATAGTTCGTCACGCGGTGCGGAATGCGTTTTTCCGCCGCTTCCGCCACTGCTTCAGGGAAGCCGCCGATCGTTTTCAGCAAATCGTATTCTTTTTCAGAATTGACGGCGCTAAAGTCAAGATCAGCCGCAGGCGTTAATCCCTGCTCTTCTCCTTGGCGAAGCATGCTGCAGATTCTCGCGTGAGCGTATTGCGCGTAATACACCGGATTGTCATTTGAAGTGGACACCGCAAGATCCAAGTCAAAATCCATATGTGTATCGGCACTGCGCATCGCGAAGAAATAACGGACGGCGTCTAAGCCGACTTCTTCAATCAAGTCGCGCATCGTTACCGCCTTTCCTGTACGCTTGCTCATTTTCATTTTCTCGCCGTTTTTATATAGATGCACGAGCTGAATGATTTCTACTTCTAACGTTCCTTTTTGATAGCCAAGCGCCTCAATGGCCGCTTTCATCCGCGGAATATAGCCGTGGTGATCTGCGCCCCAGACGTTGATCAGCTTATCGAATCCGCGGTCTAGCTTGTCCTTATGGTAAGCGATATCAGGCAGCAAATAAGTGTAAGTGCCGTCTTTTTTAATCAAAACACGGTCTTTGTCATCACCGAATGTTGTTGAGCGGAACCATGTTGCGCCGTCTTCTTCATACACGTGGCCTTGTTTGCGCAGCGCTTCGAGCGCCTTGTCGATTTTTCCGTTTTCGTACAGTGACGTTTCAGAATACCAGACATTAAACGGCACGCGGAAGTTTTCTAAGTCTACACGAAGCTTTTCCAACTCATACTTCAAACCGTATTCCCGGAAGAACTTCTGTCTTTCGCTCTCTTCTTCTTTAACAAAGCGGTCTCCGTATTCTTCAGCGAGACGCTTCCCGATTGCGATAATATCCTCGCCGCGGTATCCGTCTTCAGGCATTTCTTTTTCAAGGCCGAGCGCTTCAAAGTAACGGACTTCGACAGAAAGAGCCAAGTTGTTGATCTGATTTCCCGCGTCATTGATATAATATTCGCGGCTCACATCATATCCGGCTTTAGCCAGCACATTGCACAGAGAATCGCCGACGGCTGCTCCGCGCGCATGGCCTAAATGAAGATCGCCCGTCGGATTCGCAGATACGAATTCCACTTGGATGCGCTCGCCGTTTCCGATATTTGTTTCCCCGTATGCTTCCCCCGCTTCCAATACAGATGGGATCAGCTTCGTTAAATATTGATTATCCATATAGAAATTGATAAATCCAGGGCCTGCGATATCAAGCTTTTCAATTGAAGCCTTTCCTTTATCAAAAGAAGCTACAATATCCTCAGCGATTTGGCGCGGGGCTTTTTTTGCGATTCTTGCCAGCTGCATCGCCATGTTCGTTGAATAATCACCATGTGTTTTATCTTTCGGTGTCTCTAAAATGACATTTGGAATCTGGTTTTCTTCAGCCAATCCCGCTTTCAGAACTGCTGCTTTAATTTCCTCTTTCAGCACGTCCTTCATTTGTTCCGCAATGTTCATGCGTCAAGTCCTCCCTCATACGTGATGGTCATATTATGTAAATGCTGCTGTTCGTCTCCCACATGCATATCATAAGCTATGCTGATACGGCCTCTTTCTTTGCCGATGTCAGACTGAATCGATTTTGTGCTTGTAGTCAGCTCAAGCTCGCCAAATGACATTTTATATTTGGCAATGGTAGAGGCTCCCGGCACAAACCGCTGATTCATTTTCACTGCGCCTGACCTCATGACAAACACTTCGCTCTCGCTTACTTTCACAATCGTTTTCACTTTGCCCAAATCGTGTTCTTCATAATAAGAAAGATACACTTTATTTTGTTTCACATGATAAGATCCGGAGGTGCGGAACTCAATGACCTCTTCTTTCCCGTCATCCGCAATCACAGATTTTACATGGAGCGTTATCGGTGTCTCTTGTTTCATGCTGACACGTCCTTTTCATCATTCCACTTTGACTTGAATAGTATAATCATTCGCTATTTAAAGTTCAACTGCTTCTATCTTACCATCATTACTCATCAGTTTTGAAGATAAACCTCATAAAAAGCGATTAATGAGAAGAAGAGCATTTAAATAGAAATTAATGCCGTTTTGAATGTTACATTTTTCTGAAATGTATCTAATATTTTTCACATTTTCTTCAAAATATACATATTGAAAAGGTATTTTGATAGTTTTAAGATTAAATTACATCAGAGATATGCTAGAAAAATTAAACAAGGGAGGATTTCTATTATGAAAAAAGCTGTCATTGTAGAAAACAAAGGTTGTGCAACATGTTCAATCGGAGCTGCTTGTTTAGTGGACGGACCTATTCCAGACTTTGAAATCGCAGGGGCAACAGGGCTATTCGGTTTATGGGGATAAAGCATTTCCTAAAAGAGGCACAGTAAATTACTGTGCCTCTTTTTGAAAAGTATTTTTACTTTCTATCTACTCCTTAGTTATACATACATGTTTTCTCATTATTTGTATCATATGTATAGGAGATGGTATTTTTGCTTATAGAGCGGATGTTTCCATTTATCAGTGAAAGTGTAAGAGTTCACCAGCTTCCTGAGGGCGGAGTATTAGAAATTGATTATATGCGTGATAATGTCTCGATCTCTGATTTTGAATACTTGGATCTCAATAAAACGGCTTACGAGCTTTGTATGCTGATGGACGGGCAAAAAACGGCAGAACAAATATTAGAATACCAATGCGCGGCGTACAATGAATCCCCCGAAGACCATAAGGATTGGTATTATGAAATGCTCGACATGCTGCTGAACAAGCAGGTCATTCGGCTTACAGACCAGCCCGAATATCGGCGCATTGCCACAAGCGGAAGCAGCGACTTCCCGATGCCGCTGCATGCGACCTTTGAGCTGACTCACCGCTGTAATTTAAAATGCGCCCACTGTTATTTAGAAAGCTCGCCTGAAGCGCTGGGAACGGTATCTCTTGAACAATTCAAGAAAACAGCGGATATGCTGTACGAAAAAGGCGTTTTAACATGTGAAATAACGGGCGGAGAAATTTTTGTCCACCCGAACGCCAATGAACTTCTTGAGTATGTATTAAAGAAATTTAAAAAGGTTGCCGTCTTAACAAACGGGACGCTGATGCGAAAAGAAAGCCTGGAGATTTTAAGAGCATACAAGCAAAAGATCATCGTCGGTATTTCACTGGACAGTGTCCATTCTGAAGTCCACGATTCCTTTAGAGGGAGAAAAGGCTCTTTTGCCCAAACCTGTAAAACGATAAAATTATTGAGTGATCACGGTATTTTTGTCAGAGTCGCCATGTCGGTTTTCGAGAAAAATATGTGGGAAATTCATGACATGGCCCAAAAGGTGCGCGATCTTGGTGCGAAAGCCTTCTCTTACAATTGGGTTGATGATTTCGGAAGAGGCAAGGATATGATCCACCCGACGAAAGATTCCGAGCAGCACCGCAAATTTATGGAGTACGAGCAAATTGTCATTGATGAATTTAAGGATCTGATTCCGATTATCCCTTATGAGAGAAAACGTGCGGCGAATTGCGGCGCAGGCTGGAAATCAATTGTGATCAGCCCGTTCGGAGAAGTACGCCCGTGCGCGCTCTTCCCGAAGGAATTTTCATTGGGAAATATCTTTCATGATTCATATGAAAGCATCTTTGATTCCGCTCTCGTCCATAAACTATGGAAAGCGCAGGCGCCGCGGTTCAGCGAGCATTGCAAGAAAGACAAATGCCCATTCAGCGGCTATTGCGGAGGCTGTTACTTAAAAGGCTTAAACTCTAACAAATATCACCGTAAAAATATCTGTTCCTGGGCGAAAAATGAACAATTAGAAGATGTGGTCCAGCTTATTTAGGAGGGAAATGTTTTGTCACCAACACAAAGAAAATGGCTATTGTATATCCTTTCATTCGTGTTTGTCATCGGCGCGGTTGTCTATTTCGTCAAAAGCGATTATTTGTTTACTCTGATCTCCATTGTGATTGCCATTATATTCGGAATGAGAGCGCGGAAGGCTGAATCTCGATGAGCATGTTGGATATACACGCTTTATCCGTTTGGTACGAACAAGATAACGTCATCTTAGAAAACGTTGATTTACATTTAGAAAAAGGCGCCGTTTACGGACTGCTTGGAGTAAATGGCGCCGGCAAAACAACGCTGATCAATACGCTGACAGGCGTTAATCGGAATTTTAGCGGGAGCTTCAAGCTGTGCGGCATTGAAGTTAACGCCAAAACGCCGCTGAAGACATTAGATCAGCTGAAAACCAACCGCTACTTCGCGGCGGATTATCCATTGCTTTTTACAGAGATCACGGCGAAGGAATACGTTTCTTTCGTCCATTCTCTTTATCAAAAAGAATTTCACGAACAACAATATGTCAGTTTAGCAGAGGAGTTTCACTTTTCTCAGTACACGAATCGGAGAATCTCAGAGCTGTCTCTCGGCAACAGGCAAAAGGTTGTTCTGATGACAGGGTTATTGCTGCGGGCTCCCCTGTTTATTTTAGATGAGCCGCTTGTCGGCTTGGACGTGGAATCGATTGAAATCTTTTATGAGAAAATGCAGGAGTATTGCAAGTCAGGCGGAACCATTTTGTTTTCTTCCCATCTGCTTGATGTGGTGAAAAGGTTTTGCCATTATGCAGCTATTCTTCATGATAAACAGATTCGCAAATTGATTCCTATTAAGGATGACACAGATCTGCGCCGGGAATTTTTTGAGGTGATCGGCCATGAATAATGTGTTTCAAATTCTTACCCTGCTGTTCAAACAGCTTTACGGCCGGCAAGGGAAAAAGGATGCCATTCGCATCACCGCCGGACTTGCTGTTCTGGCTTTGTTTGAAATCGGACTGATCCGGCAGGCCGGCATTGATGAGTCGGTTTTAGGAAAAACATATGTCACACTCGCGCTTCTTTTTATGAATGTGTATATGGTATTTCTTTCTATTTCTTCACAATGGAAGGAATCTTACATGAAGCTGAGCTGTCTTTTGCCAATCTCTTCACGGAGCTTTTGGCTTGCTCAAAGCGTGGTTTTGTTTGTGGATACTTGTTTGAGAAGAACGTTATTCTTTTTTATTTTACCGTTGTTTTTATTTGGAACCGGCACGCTGTCAGGGACGGAAACGTTATTTTGGCTCGGCAAATTTTCGTTTTTCACAGTCTACTCCATTTTATTAGGCGTTCTGTTAAGCAACCTTTTTGTCAAAAAGAAGGGATTTGTGTTCCTGCTGCATGCGGCGGCATTTGCCTGTATCTGCGCCAGCGTGGTTTTTATGCCCGCTTTGACGATCCCATTATGCGGGGTTCACATGGCATGGGGCGTTTTCTTTGATTTCCCCTCCTTTCTGCAGGTGCCTGATCAGCAGAACAAGATGCATTCATTCATGCGGACATCGGAGTTTTCATTTTATAAGAGAGAATGGAATCGGTTTATTTCGTCAAAGGCGATGTTATTAAACTACATTGTCATGGCGGCTTTCAGCGGTTTTTTTTCGTTTCAGATGATGAAAACCGGCATCGCTGATCAGCATATCATTTATATTGTGATTACCGCCTTGCTGTTAATTTGTTCTCCTATCGCTTTATTGTATTCTCTTGAAAAAAACGACCGGATGCTGTTAATCACGCTTCCGATTAAACGGAGAACGATGTTTTGGGCAAAATATCGCTTTTATTCCGGTTTGTTGGCAGGCGGGTTTATTTTGATCGCTATGATCGTCGGTTTGATCAGCAGCCAGCCGATTTCACTCATGACTTTTTTGCAGTGTATCGAATTGCTGCTGATGGGAGCCTTTATTCGGCTAACATCTGATGAAAAAAGACCCTCTTTCGGGTGGCAGACGGAGCAGCAGCTCTGGAGCGGCTTCTCTAAATACCGTTCCTACGTATTTTGTATTCCCCTATTCTTAGCAACTATCGCGGGCACTGTTATCTCCTTGGCGATCATCCCGATTGCCGGGCTGATCATTGTCTATTTGCTGCAAAAACAGGAAGGTGGTTTCTTTGATACAAGGAGAAAAAGTCAACGATTTGGAAATGAACCTGTTAATGACTGATCAATTTTCAACAATCTCCATCGCCGCGAGCTTTCTGAAACCGATCGAAATCGAGGCAGAGCCTGAAGAAGAAACAATCTATTTTTACGGTGCGGCGGCCTATCTAAAACAAAACATCACTGACGTCTTTGGATATGCTGCCGGCAGCCGCTTTATCTACTCAGCGAATCTATTTTTTGACCGGCAGCTCAAGACATACGGAACCCGCTTGCTTCATCCGCTATATCACAAAAATCTCAACATTGATGATGTGCTGGAAACATTTGTTGATAGATCCTCTCTTCCGGCCTCTCTTCCGGCCGATATCGCAGAAACGGCTAAGGCTGACCTTTTACTGAAGATCGAAAAGAAGTTCGCGGATCCTTTCTCTTACTCGGCAGCCCGTCTGGCAGAGGAGACGTTCGGCAGTCCGATGTACGGCACAGCTATGTTTGGCCGGAAAGAAAAGGTACAAGCGATACAGCCTAAACGCTTTCTGGATGCATCAGATTTTAAAACTGATTTGTTGTCCCAGCAAAAACAGCTTTATGTAATAGGAAACGTTCAAGAGTTACATGCCGGAGGATATTCCAGACACGCACCTTCCATGAACGGTAGAAGAAAACCCATCAATAAAAACATTTATGAAACAGAGACACGCAGCACCGCAGGTCCTTCCGTGATGACCCTTGGGTTTGATTGCGGAGAAATGAACGGTTTCCGTGATTATATAAAAATCCAGCTGATAGACGGATTACTCGGAAAGTACGGCCATTCCGCATTATTTCGGCATTTTCGCGAGAAACAAATGGCGGTTTACCATGTCATTACCCGCTATGACATCATGAGCAATCTGCTGCTTGTATCCGTATGTACCGATCGCGTTCAAGAGAAAGAGATTCCGCCAAGAGTGATCGAAACGGTCATGAATTTTCATGTAGATGAACAGGAATTAGAAAAAGCGAAGCAATTCCTGAAAAATGAAATCCTTCTGCAATTAGATTCTCCGGAAGGACTCTTAGCCTATATGGGAATTCTGCGTCATTACTCATACAAAAAAGAAGACATTCTAGACGGTATTTCAACGATTACCTGCCGCGATTTATTACAATACGTGACCAATATTAAATATATTGGAGCACATGTAGTAAGGGGATGAGGAGATTGGAGAAAGAAACCTTTTTTCATCAGCTTGATGCACGTACCGAGATCACGTACGCAGACAATGGACTAAAAATATGCAGAGTAAAATTCCCCAACGCCCATATGAGGCTGTGTAATGTCAAAGTCAATTTCGGCAGCCGGGACATCCGTTTGCACTCCGGAGACAGCGAAAAAGTGCTGCCGTACGGCACTGCGCACTTTTTAGAGCATGTTCTCTTCTGGCATAACGGGCGAAATCTATACAGCGATTTTTTTGATCATGGAGCGCTTTTGAATGCGTTCACTACATATACAGATACAAATTTCATGTTTACCTCTCTTCCTGATCGGCTGGAGCACACGATCCCGAAACTGCTTGATGCTTTATGGAATCCCTCCTTTGAAGAGAATATTGTCGCTCAAGAAAAAAGCGTGATTAAAAGCGAAATTGAAACAGCTCATCTCAATCAACAGCTTCATTATCATTATCAGATGCTGAATTTGCTTTCTCCCGCATGTCCCGCTGCGATTTTTCCCGCCGGCAGAACGGAGGATATCGAGGCTTTAACGATCAATGATCTAAAAGAAGCCTATGCAACAGGCTACCAGCCCCAGCGTATGACGATGTTTCTGATCGGCGGCTCTGAAGATACAGAAACCATTTTGCCTTCTCATCTCCGGCTGCGCGGCCGCTCAGGCCATACCCCCAAGGGAAAATTCATGCCTGTATGCCCTCCCCTCTTACAAAATCAGAGCCTGGGTGATGCGGAGTGCTCGGGGGAAACATGGACCGGATTACATATAGGCGCACTCCCCGATAAAAACGATCTTTTTACATTGCAAATGTATTGGGACATCGTCTCCCGCGTTCTTTTTCATATAGATTCGCCGTTGTTTCAAGAAATCCGGCAAACGCGCCTCCTTAATATTCAAAGCTTATCAGCGGAAAGTCACATGTCAGAAGATGGCGGCTTTTTGATCCTTCACAGTAAAGGGGCACATTCTTCAGCCTATATCGATGTAGCGGCAAACTATGTGATGCAGCAGAAATGTCAGGCGGAAGCTTGGCTGGAGTACGGCAAGGAATCTTTGCTGAACGCGATTATCTATGACAGTGATTATGTGCGTAAATGCTTTGAATGGGCGGCTGAATGTGAGCGGTATGATTGCTCTTTTTTTGAGCTTTACCGGCTGATTCAAAACATGACTGTACAGGATTTTTTATATCTTATTGATACTGTGGCTTCTGCTAAAAAAGCAACCATTCATGTCTCTCTGCCAGAGGTGGTTGGACCATGAAAAAAAGCACTGTCTTCACTGTGTTATTGCTGCTTATGGTCATGGCGGCCTATTCATTTGGCTGGTTTCAAGCCAGCGCTGAGGCCGCGGGGCAATATGTACAGCTGATCAAAAATGATTGTGTGCGGCTCGGCTTGCTTTCTTTTGCCGCTTCTGTGCTGATGCTGCCGGCATTTTTGTATCTTCACTATGTCACCCGATCCGTCAAAAGCATGACAGCAGCTTTTCAGAAGATAACGCAATCTCATCAAAGCTGCTGTGATTTTCAGCATCGCAAGCTGTGCAGCCGTTATGCCGGCGATGTGAAATCATTGCGCGAAAGCTACAAGGGCATCCGTCAAACATACGTGATGGGGGCTGTATTATGCCAAGTGATCGTGTTCGGTTACATGTTTGAAGTGGTCAAAGCCGTTCCCTTCAGCTTTCACACGCCCCCTGCTGTCACGAAGGGGATTGCGATTGTTCTCATCATTTATTTATTGTTTTATATGAGGTCATACCTGCTCCAGCTTCTCCAGAATGGGCAAACGGCTAAAAAGGCTGTCGTTCTGATATTAGCAGGAGCCGGGATATGGTGGATGCTCAGCTTTACCATTAGTGAACTGCTGTTTCTGATTATCTTGGCTGTCATCCAGCAGATAGGTTCATTTATTTATAAACGAGTCTCTTATCGCAGCTCCGCTTCTCTCGACCTGTGAAAACATCTACAACGAAATCGCAGACGGACCAGCGCCAACCGGAATGACCGCTACGGCTGTATAATCACTCGTGCGATATACCGTCACTGTATTGGCTGCAGGCTGCGCAACATAGATATATTGATTGTCCGGTGTTACTGTGAGGTCAATGGCTCCCGGTATCGAGGCATTCGCAATGATTCTTTGCCGGGCTGTATTGACTACAGAAAGATTGTCAGTGAGAAATGGATCTGAATATGGTTCCAGAAGATAAGCACGTGTGCTGTCGGGAGAAAATACAATAGCGTTCAGAATTTCAAATAACCGGTTAAAATCGCCGCCTTTGCTCAACGGCGACAAACTGATTTCAGTTACACCTTTCGGAAACAATTCACCATTCATGACGTATGCGAAATTCCCGTCGTAAGGAGTTTCAATTAAACTAGGAAATTCAAATGTGTCAATAATACTGTCGGTCAGCTGGCCGGTATTCACATCATATTTATCCACCGACCAATTAATTGTATTAGCGGTATAAACAAACTGCCCATTAGGATCAAGCGCAAAATCTGAGGCGCCGGGTACAGGGATGACATTAACCACTGATTGAAGGCTCATGTTAATCATATAAATGGAGCCGGCCGCCATCACAAACGCGAACCCGGCTGATGGATCAAATTGAATTTTTCTTGGCACTCCTCCAACAGTGATGGTCTGTGTGACGGTTAATGTTTTATGATCAATGACAGAGACGAGATTGGTATTCCCATGGAGAACATACGTGTATGCTTTATCAAATGTGACACCCACATTAGTCGGCACATCAGAAAAAGGAATGGTTTTTACAACCGTGTTTAACGCAGCATCAATGACCGAAACTGTGCTGTCCCCAGTATTGGCTGTAAACACATAAGATCGCGGCTCCGGCTCTGGCGCGAGAATTATCGTTCCGGTCACCGTCAGCGGACTTCCGTAGAAAGGCGGAACAACCAAGATGTCTTTTACTGTGATTTGGCTGAAATCAGGGCAATCATCTGACTGATTCGTATAATAAACGACCTGATCGATGTACGCGGTATGAATAACCGATATGGACCCGTCTCCTTGTCCATATTGATTCCTCACAGGCGATACACTGACAAGAAGTGTGACGCTTCCTTGAAGCCGCACCGCATAGTTAACGCTAATATCCTCAGGTGCCGGTCCTGTCCAGATTAAACAAGGTTCACTGACACATGAAAGATTATCCGAACTCCACGTGACGGCGCCGACCGCTTCAGCAGGATCAACGACAAACCCCTCCGGAACTTCAATCGGCACTTGAAACAGCGCTTCTCGGCTGATCTCCTCATCACAAAAGCAGAAACAATTTTCCTGAAAAGCAGAAAGATCATTCTTTTTCATGATTTCACATCCCTTTTAGAAATGCACAATATACAGTTGGTTAAATCGCAATGTCACTCGGTGAAACTCAAGCGATATGACAGTTTCCACAGAATAATCATCCGTGTTGTAAACAGTGATGCTTTGCTCTATAAAATGAGTTGCATACAGAAATTCGCCATTCGGGGTAAACGCAAAGTCGCTTGCCGATTGTGGAACATCTCCTATAACGCCTGCACCATAGGACTGGGAGAATATAAATTGCCGGTGAAGCCGTCATATCATTCTGCTCGTAAACATTTGAAATTCACCCTCATACACCTCTACAGGCTCTAGGATATGGTGGATGCTTCAGTTTTACCATAAGTGAACTGCTGTTTCTGATCATTGTGGTGGCGATACAGCAGATCGGGTCATCGATCCATAAACACATCTCTGATCGCCGCCCCGCTTCTTTCGAACTGTAAAGCTTCTACATTGCTATCGCAGACGGACCGTCCCCAACCGGAATGACCGTCACGGCTGTATAATCACTTGTGCGGTACACTGTCACGGTATTGTCGTCGGGCTGTGCTGCATAAATGTACTGATTGTCCGGCGTTACAGCGAGGTCAGAGGCGCCGGGGAGAGAGGCAGTTGTTATAAAGGTATGCTGCGCTGTATCTACGACAGTGAGATTCTCCGGAAATACCTCAAAATAGGGCTCAAGGAAAAACGCACGAGTTCCGTCAGCAGAAAAAACAATTGTTATTAAACCGTCAAACAGTCTGTTAATTTTTGAAGATTCGCTAAATGTTGTCAAATCTATCACAGAAACGCCATTCGGCCTTAGCTCACCATTTTCCAGATAAGCAAAATCCCCTATTAACGGGGTTTCAATAAGATTTGGTGTTTCAAAGTTACTTAAACTATCAATCAGCTGCCCTGTATTTATGTCATATTTATTAACGACCCAAGATACAGAGTTGGTCGTATAGAAAAACTGTCCGTTAGGGTCTAGGGCAAAATCGTCCGCAGCGGGTGACACCGTGAATGTATTGGTAATGGTTTGCGAGGAAATATTAATTTCATAAATGGAGCTGCCCCCTGCGAGAATATAAGCAAATTCTCCCCCAGTTTCAAACTGGATTTTTCTTGGGGCTCCTGCAAGAGGGATGGTTTGTGTAACCATTAATGTTTCGTTGTTAATGATCGATACAAGATTCGCATTCCTATGGAGAACATACGTATACGCTTTATCCAAGGTAACACCCAGATCAGTCGGGATATCAGATAAAGAAATGGTACTTACAAGAGTATTCACGTCAGTATCAATGACCGAAACCGTGCTGTCTCCAGTGTTTGCAGTAAACACGTAAGATCGCTGATCCGGCGCCGGTACAAGTACAATCGTCCCCGTCACCGATAAAGGACTGCCGTAGAACGGCGGAACGACAACAAGGTTCTCGATCGTGATGTCACTGAAATCCGGGCAATCATCCGGGTTATCAGAATAATAGACGACTTGATCGATCTCTGCATTGTGAATGACAGAAACAGCCCCGTCCCCTTGTCCATATTGATTTCTTACAGGTGAGACACTGACAAGAAGCGTAACGGTCCCTTGCAGACGCACAGCATATTGAACACCGATATCTTCTGGTTCCGGCCCAGTCTGGATTAAGCAAGGCTCACTGATACAGGACAAATTGTCTGTACTCCACGTAACCGCTGCAGCTGCTTCGGCAGAATCAATAGTGAACCCCTCAGGAATGTCAATCGGCACTTGAAACAGCGCTTCTCGGCTGATCTCCTCATCACAAAAGCAGAAACAATTTTCCTGAAAAGCAGAAAGATCATTTTTTTTCATAATGTCACGTCCTTTTAAAAATGCACAACATGCATTTGGTTAAATCGCAATGTCACTCGGTGAAACGCCAAGCGATATGACAGTTTCCACAGAATAGTCATCCGTGTTGTAAACAATGATGCTTTGCTCTATAAAACGAGTTGCATACAGAAATTCGCCATTCGGGGTAAACGCAAAATCTCTTGCCGATTGCGGAAGATTTCCTATTACGCCTGCACCACTTGGACTGACGGAATATAGATTATGAGTGAAACCATCAAACAAATACAATCCTGATCCGCTCTTAAACATTTGATACTCACCCTCATACTCCAGCTCTTGGGTGCTACTGATCGTAAACGTATCTAAATCAATAATCGTCAAATAATTTAAGAAGTGATCTTGTTCTAATACATAGGCATACCGCTCCGGCGGCTTTGTTTCTATGGAATTTACAATAAGCTCCCGTTCAATCATTCCTGTAACTTCACCGGTAGATAAGTCCACTTTTTGCACTAAACCAAAATCAAGAACATAGGCGAACAACCCATTGGGATCAATTGCAATATCATACCCTTCAACAGGAATAGATCTTTCTACGGCAGACGTTTCAATTCTGATCACATAAATGGCATTACCAGCGAGAACATATGCGAAATCATGTTCAGGCATAAATTTAATTGTTTCAGGCGGCTGATCTAGCGGAATGGATCCAGTAACAGTCAATGTGCCATTATCGATGACAGAAATGACACTATTGTTGAAATGCAAAACAAACGTAGAGGCTTTATCTGGCGTAATTTCTATACCTGTTGGCTCGTATGGGAGAGAAATGGTTGTTATAACGGTATGAGTATTCGTATCAATTACGGAAACCGACTGATCATCTGGATTCGCTGTAAACGCATAAACAGGCTCCGGCTCTGGTTCCGGGGCGAGCACAATCGTTCCTGTCACCGATAAAGGACTGCCGTAAAACGGCGGGACGACAACAAGATTTTCGATCGTGATGTCACTGAAATCCGGGCAATCATCCGGTTCATCAGAGTAATAGACGACTTGATCAATCTCTACATTGTGAATGACAGAAACAGCCCCCTCCCCTTGTCCATATTGGTTTCGCACAGGTGAGACACTGACAAGAAGCGTGACGGTTCCCTGCAGGCGGACTGCAAAATGGATTTCGATCTCATCAGGCCCGGGTCCAGTCTGAATGAAGCAGCGTTCACTGACACAGGATAGGCTGTCCGCGTTCCATGTGACATTCGCTACCGCTTCAGCAGGATCAACAACAAACCCCTCTGGCACTTCTATCGGCGCTTGAAACATGGCTTCACGGCTGGCTTCTTCCTCACAAAAACATAAACAATCCTCTTGCTGTCTGACGGCTTTTTCTTTAAAAGAACGCTCAATCTTCTTCACATGCTCACTTCCTTCTCAGAAATAGCTGCTAAGCGCAGCAGTAATAGAGTATGGGGACAAAAAGGTTTTGCTTGTACAAAAGTTCTAAGCCAAAAGTGTTTTTTTAAACTGAAAACGGGTAAAAAGAAAAAGAGTTATTTACAAATTATGTTTTATAGCAGGAATGTCAGGTTATATAAAATAAAAAAGACTTCATAAGGAGGATTTATTTATACAAGCAGCCTTATTACACTACTTATATAAGTTCCCAAGCTTCTCTGGGTAAATAAAAGGAGGATCACAATGAAAAGGAATACAACCTTGATCGGAATCGTTTCTTTGCTATTACTATTAATGCTGTCTGCATGCGGCAGCGATAATCAAGACAAAAAATCAGATCAAACGATGAATATGGACGACACACATACTCATTCTGAGTCCAGTGAGATTCCGGAAGGCCTGACAGCAGCACAGCACCCAACTTATAAAGTTGGAAGCCAAGCCATCATCAAGGCGGATCACATGAAAGGCATGAAGGGTGCCGAAGCAACCATTACAGGTGCCTATGATACGACGGCCTATGCTGTTTCCTATACACCGACAACCGGCGGAACAAGAGTGGAAAATCATAAATGGGTGATTCAAGAAGAAATAAAAAATGCCAGTGATGAAACATTAAAACCCGGAACGGACGTGATTATAGAAGCGGATCATATGAAGGGAATGAAGGGTGCAACAGGGAAAATCGATTCAGCTGAGAAAACGACTGTCTATACGGTTGATTACACCCCGACAACTGGCGGAGAAAAAGTGAAAAATCACAAGTGGGTAACAGAAAGTGAACTATCTTCAAAATAAAGGCAGAATATAATGATGAACTGTTAAACAAATTGGCCCTATCCAATATGTTTAACAGTTTATTTTTATTGTGTTAGATATGGCCGGGAGAGAGAGCGCGTTTCCACTATTCGGTCACGCAAAAAAATTTGCGGTTTTTTTGCGCTTCCAAACAAAACAAAAATGATAAAATATGACATATATAGAATGATGAAGGGAGGGGTTTTCAAACGTGACAGGCGTCATATCTTCTTCCATTGGAGAAAAGATTAATGAATGGTACATGTACATACGCCGATTCAGCATACCGGATGCGGAATACTTACGAAGAGAAATCAAACAAGAGCTGGCTCAAATAGAAGAAGACCAGGATCTTCATTTGTATTATTCACTGATGGAATTCCGGCACAATCTGATGCTTGAGTATCTAGAACCGTTAGAAAAAATGAGGATAGAAGAACAGCCGCGACTGTCCGATTTACTGCTTGAAATCGATAAAAAACAGGCTCGTTTAACCGGACTGCTTGAATACTATTTTAATTTCTTCAGAGGTATGTATGAGCTGGACCAGCGGGAATATATATTAGCCATTCAATTTTTTAAAAAAGCAGAGAGCAAACTGACTTTTGTTAAAGATAAAATTGATAAAGCTGAATTCTTTTTCAAAATGTCAGAAGTTTATTACTATATGAAGCAAACTTATGTGTCCATGGACTATGCACGTCAAGCCTTTGAAATATACAATGAACAAACTACATATGGTATCAGAATGATTCAATGCCAGTCCCTGTTTGGAGCTAACTTTTTGGACCTGAAACAGTATGATAAAGCAATTGCTCATTTCCAAAAAGCTTATACACTTGCTGAGGCAGAACAGCAGCCGCAACTAATGGGAAGAACGCTTTATAATATTGCCCTTTGCAAGCAAAATCAACACAGCTTTGAATCAGCGATAGAGTATGTAAAAAAATCTATTCATGTATTTGAAAAATCTAAAATGCTTCCTTCACTGCCACAAGCCTTTTTCCTAATTACACAAATTTATTTTAAATTAGGTAAGATTGATAACGCTTGTGAATATCATAAAAAAGGAAGAGAATATTCAATAGCTGCCGGAGACAATGTGTACTTAATGGAGTTTGAATTTTTGGAATCTTTATACTTGTCTGGACCTGATGAAGAAGCAATCAAAAAATGTTTTGTTTTCCTTGAAAGTAAAATGATGTATGCTGATATTGAAGACTTTGCACTCGATGTTGCTAAGTATTATCATCAGCAGGAATGTTATAAAAAAGCATCTACTTACTTTTTAAAGGTTGAAGAAGCAAGACAGCACATTCAAGGGGGGGTGAATTTATATGAAATGGAAGTATAAATTATTACTCGCTTGTTTAGCTGTGAGTGCTGTATTTGTCACAGCAGAAGTATCAAATTCATCTACAGAACATTTTGACGTTGCACAACGTGCTATGATCTAAGACCGCCTCCATCGGCGGTTTTTTTGTCCCCTCATTCCAGCCTCCCCATCCATGCTATCATTTTTAAAACATATCAATGGAGAGGATGGCACAGAATCATGTCTCTTGAAAGTGTAAAAACCCATTTTAAGCAATGGAATCGGGAAAATGATGTCATGGCGTTTGAGACATCAAGTGCAACGGTCGAACAGGCGGCGGAGACGATCGGCGTGAGTCCGGCACGAATCGCTAAAACGCTTTCCTTCAGAGATGAAGGAGATCATGCCATGCTGATTGTGGCAGCCGGCGATGCCAAAATTGATAACAAAAAGTTCTGGCATACGTTTGGCTTCAAAGCCCGTATGCTATCGCCGGATGAAGTGCTGGAACAGACAGGCCATGAAATTGGGGGGTGTTTGTCCTTTCGGATTGGCTCATGATGGATGTGTATCTCGATGAGTCAATGAAACGGTTTGAGACTGTGTTTCCAGCATGCGGAAGCAAAAATTCCGCTATTGAATTGACCCTTGGAGAATTATCCGAATTTTCTTTCGCCAAAGAGTGGATCGCTGTATGCAAAGCATAGGAATGAAAAACATCCAGACAAGAGTCTGGATGTTTTTCTTACTATTTCACAAATCCAAGCAGCATTTCACGAATGATTTTGCTCGCCGTGTTAGCGGTTTGTTCTGAATGATCGTAAATCGGAGCTACTTCTACTAAATCCGCGCCCTTCACGTTTACTTCTGAACGCGCAATTTCATGGACGGATGCAAGCAGTTCTTTAGACGTGATGCCCCCGGCGTCAACCGTCCCTGTTCCCGGTGCATGTGCAGGGTCTAATACGTCAATATCGATGGTGACATATACCGGACGGCCTGCCAGCTTCGGAAGAACCTCTTTCAGCGGTTCAAGCACTTCAAATTTCGAAATGTGCATCCCGTTCTCCTTCGCCCATTCAAATTCTTCCTTCATGCCAGAACGGATTCCGAATGAATAGACATTGCCCGGCCCGATTAAATCAGCCGCTTTGCGGATCGGCGTGGAGTGAGAAAGCGGTTCCCCCTCATAATCAACGCGAAGGTCCGTATGTGCGTCAAAATGGATAATCGCAAGGTCCGGATATTTCTTGTACATCGCTTTGATAACAGGCCAAGACACAAGATGCTCCCCTCCCATACCGAGCGGGAATTTGTCTTTTTCCAAAATGCTGTCCACATATTCTTCAATCAAATCAAGGCTCTTTTGCGGGTTGCCGAACGGAAGCGGGATGTCGCCGGCGTCAAAGAAATTGAGGTCGGCAAGGTCGCGGTCCAAATACGGGCTGTACTCTTCAAGACCGATTGACACCTCGCGGATTCTTCCCGGACCGAATCTTGATCCGGGACGATAGCTGACCGTCCAATCCATCGGCATGCCGTAAAGGATGGCGTCCGCCTCTTCCCAGCCCGGGCGGCTCGCGATAAATACTTTTCCTGAATAAGCTTCATCAAATCTCATCATAAAGCCCTCACTTTCCTGTAAAAAAGCGCAAGATTCGCTCCTGCGCAATTCGTATCATTATTTAATCAGATCACTCACAAATTTCGGCAGAACAAACGCCGCTTTATGAATCTCTTTTGTGTAATATTTCGTGTCAATATCAAAGAAACGGCTCTCTTCCACTGCAAGCGGATCGTGTTTTTTTGAACCGATCGTAAATGTCCACAAGCCGCTCGGATATGTCGGGATGTTCGCAAGATACAGCTTTGTAATCGGGAAAATTTCTTTTACATCACGCTGTACGTTTGTAATCAGCTCAGGCGTAAACCAAGGGTTGTCCGTCTGCGCGACGAAAATGCCGTCCTCTTTTAACGCCTTTGCGATTCCGGCATAAAAGCCTTTGGAAAATAGATTCACAGCAGGCCCCACAGGCTCAGTAGAATCTACCATAATCACGTCATATTCATTTTCTGATTTGGCGATATGCATAAAACCGTCATCCACCTGTACATCAACGCGGGGATCTTCAAGCTTGCCCGCAATGGAAGGAAGGAATTTTTTCGAGTATTCGATGACCTTGCCGTCGATGTCTACAAGCGTCGCTTTCTTTACGCTTGGGTGCTTGAGAATTTCTCTGATGACACCGCCGTCGCCGCCGCCGACAACAAGTACGTTCTCAGGATTCGGGTGAGTGAAAAGCGGTACGTGCGCCACCATTTCATGATACACGAATTCATCTTTTTCAGAAGTCATTACCATTCCGTCAAGATAAAGCATGTTGCCGAACTCTTCAGTTTCTACCATTTCCAGATGCTGAAACTCAGTTTGTTCTGTATGTAGTGTTTTATTGACTCTCATTGTAATTCCAAAGTTTTTCGTCTGCTTCTCTGTATACCAAAGTTCGCTCAAGTGTCATCTCCCTTTCAAGGTTCGTATTTGATTTATTGTAAGCGTCTTTTCTGCTTTTATTCTCGGTTGAATTTCTCATTTTCACCTAAGGAAAAAGTATAGAGGATGGCGGGGAAAAAGTAAAGATGCGTCCCGTCGTCTATGTTTAAAACCAATCTTTTTTTCTCATAATAGTAGAAACATGAGAAAAGGGGGGTTCCGCTAATGGATGCAATGACAAATAAACGGCTGCGGCTGACCATCAAAACCGTTCGCGCCTGCGTGTTTATCGCGGTGCTGTCGGGGCTTTTCGCCGCCACTGTGTTTTTGACTGTGATTTTGATTGCCAAGTGGCAGGGCGCCCCCTCGGTTCAAGTGCCGCAATCCACGATTCTGTTTGCGAATGACGGGTCGAAACTCGGAGAAACAGACTATGGTGAAAAACGCTACTGGGTTCAGCTGAAAAATATGAATCCCGCGATTCTTCAGGCAACCGTGGCGATTGAAGACCAGAATTTCTATGATCACCACGGTTTTGATTATAAGCGTATGGCCGGCGCAGCGCTTGCCGATATTAAAGCAATGGCAAAGGTTCAGGGCGCAAGCACCATTACCCAGCAATATGCGAGAAACCTGTACCTTGAGCATGATAAAACATGGAAACGCAAATGGAATGAAGCATTCTATACAATTCGTCTGGAACAAAACTATTCCAAGGACGACATATTAGAAGGCTATTTAAATACCATCTATTACGGCCACGGCGCATATGGCATCGAAGCGGCGTCCCGTCTGTATTTCGGGAAGCATGCAAAAGACATTACAGATGCGGAGGCGGCTCTTTTGGCAGGCATTCCGAAAGGCCCGTCCGATTATTCGCCATATGTGAATGAAACGAAGGCAAAGGAGCGACAGAAAACGATACTGCGGGTGATGGAAAAGCAGCGGATGATCAGCCGCAAAAAAGCAGACGAACTGATCAAAGAGCCTCTCTCCTATCAGCCTTTAAACAAACAAGCATCCAGCAAAAAAGCGCCTTATTTCTATGATAATGCGATGAGAGAGCTTGAGAAAAAGCTTGGCATGACGCGGGAGCAAATTGAAACGAGCGGGTTAAACGTGTATACAACGGTGAATAAACGGCTTCAGCGCATCGCCGAGGAGACCATTACCGAAACGGTTAACGCAGGGTCAGACATCCAAATCGGATTTTCGGCAATTGATCCGGACACAGGTAAAGTTCTCGCCCTGGTCGGCGGCCGGGACTATCAAAAAAGCCCGTTTGACCGGACGACACAAGCAAAGCGCCAGCCGGCTTCAACGATCAAGCCTTTACTGTATTATAAAGCGATCCAGAGCGGGTTTACACCCGTGACATTGATGAAAAGCGAAGAAACCGAATTTCAAATTGACGCAAAAGGAGAAACCTATTCTCCAAGCAACTACAACGGATATTATGCAAACAAACCGATTACGCTTCTTCAGGCGCTGGCTCTTTCTGACAACATTTACGCCGTGAAAACACATCTTTTTCTCGGCATGAACAAGCTTGTTTCCGCAGCCAAGGAATTCGGCATTACCGCGCCTCTTCAAGCGCTTCCGTCTTTGGCCCTCGGCACAGAACCCGTGCGCCCGATTGAGATGGTCAACGCTTATGCGATGCTGGCAAACGGCGGGAAACAAATCGAACCGACCTTTATCACGAAGGTAACTGACGCAGCCGGAAATGTGCTTTATGAAAACCCGCCGCAGCATAAACAGGTGCTGGATGAAAAAGCCGCTTTTGTCACGGCTAGTATGATGACAGGCATGTTCGACAAGGATTTAAACGGTTATACCTCGGTGACGGGCCGAACAATCACCGATCGCCTGACAAGAACCTATGCGGGAAAATCAGGCACGACAAGTGCAGACAGCTGGATGATCGGCTTCAATCCGAAGCTGGCAGCCGGTATCTGGACCGGCTATGACAAAAACAGCACCATCGACTCGGTGGAGGAAAAAAGCTACGCCAAAACGATTTGGGCGGAGTTTATGGAGGATGCGCTCAAAGGAGAACCGGAAACAGCATTCAAACCGCCGAAAGGAGTAACCGGCGTTTACATCGATCCGACAACAGGCTACACATCAGGGCCGGGCTGTGCAGCCAAGCACTATACGTATTTTATTGAAGGCACGGAGCCGTCCAATGTATGCTTCGGATCAGAACCTGTAAAACAAACAAAAGATCAAAATCCAGTCAAAGAAAAGCCCGCTTCTCCGAAAAAATGGTGGGACAAATGGCTGGGGCGGAATCATTGAGAATAACCCGGCTGCTTGTATGCCGGGTTATTCGTATGATTCATCTATTACCTTCTAAAAATTGAGCCTTTTCAAAATGGCAGTTCGTTCACTGCTGCATAGAAATTAAGACAGTTGCCGCATTCGCCCATATCCTTAATATCTTTCTCATACTGCTTTCTCGTTTCTTCCACGTCCGCTTCAATAACCCAATCAGCGACTTTAATCGTTTGATACATGATATCTCCCCTATCAACAGCAAAAAAAAATGAAAAACCCCGAGTCTTGGTTCGGCTCGGGATTTTCCATGTCCTAGTTCTATGTCATCAGTTTACTCAAATGATCATGAAAAAAGTGCAAATATTCATAAAGTTCACAAA
This sequence comes from Bacillus atrophaeus, assembly GCF_001584335.1. GTDB lineage: Bacteria > Bacillota > Bacilli > Bacillales > Bacillaceae > Bacillus > Bacillus atrophaeus. The sequence continues at coordinate 342,199 of NZ_LSBB01000001.1, read as the reverse complement.
AAGTTCACAAACTACTTTTCTTCTTGAAGCAATCCCGCCTTCAATTCTGATGAAGAGCGATCCCACAAGCCTTGATCGTGATTTTTCAAAAAGGCTGCGAGCACTTGCTTCGAGCTGTCATCCATTTTATCAATGATAATGTGCCGCTTCATTGACTTATCCATGAGATTTACGTGCTCCGGCAAGGATTTGTAGCCTCTTCGGATGCCTCTGTCCACTGTCATTTCACAAGCGGCGACACCGGCATAATAAGGGCCCTCTTCTCTTCTGTCGATGGTGACCCATACAAGCCAGTACGGCTTTCCGTTCGGCACATCCTCTTTATTCGGCAAGAACTTAATTCCTTTTTCAACAACACTGCGTGCGTGCATCGCGCCGATATCAACGAATGCTTCCTTTTCCTCCACATCTACAAATACGGGAGAAATGTTATCGAGGCTGAGCGCCCCCACGCCAAAACCGCCATGTCCGTCCGTCGGATCACTTTTGATAATATTAAATCCGATTGATTTTTTCTTCTTTCCTTCTTCCATGAGTCATACCTCCTACAAAAGCGGTTGAAATATCGTTGTAAACAACTCAATAATCGAATCCCTGCCCTTACCGAGCATAGGCCAGAGCACGTAAGATCCGAGCGGGGTAATAAATAAAATTAAAAACACAATAACGCCGTAACTTTCATATTGAGAGAGCTTGACGCGCAGACGCGGCGAGACGAGATCTTCAATAATCCGATAGCCGTCCAGAGGCGGCAGCGGCAGCAGGTTAAATAAAAACAAGACAAGATTTAAATTGATCCAAATGTTGAAAAATTGGTCCAAACCAGTACTGAAAGCCGATAGCAGCTCGGCTCCGTAAGCATGCATCAACACTAACAAAAGGAAACCGATAAACGCAAGAATCAGGTTGCTGACAGGTCCTGCAATAGAGACCAGAATTCCCGCCAGACGGGGTTTTTTCAAGAGATTGCGATTCACCGGCACCGGCCGCGCCCATCCAAAGCCCATGACTAAAATTAAAATCGTGCCGAACGGATCAAGGTGTTTGATCGGATTCAGTGTCAGCCGGCCTTGCTTTTTCGCTGTATCATCACCGAATAAATACGCCACATAGGCATGGGCAAGCTCGTGCATCGTAAATGCAACAATCAATGTGATCACAAGATATGGCATCAGTTCTAACGGATAATATAAAAAACGGTCCAAAGGCTGAAATCCCTCTTTCTAAAATGCAAGAATTTACTTTATTCAGTATACTATAAGAAGCCTCTCTACCTAAAGGGAGTAAACGATTTTAAGGAGGATTCAGCACTCATGCCATACGTAACCGTCAAAATGCTCGAAGGCCGCACAGATGAGCAAAAGCGCAACCTTGTCGAGAAAGTGACAGAAGCAGTAAAAGAAACAACCGGAGCGGCTGAAGAAAAAATTGTCGTCATGATTGAGGAAATGAGAAAGGATCATTATGCCATCGCCGGCAAACGCTTAAGCGATATGGAATAATCTCCTTATAAAGGCCAGTGCGTCATACACGCGCCGGCTTTTTCTTTTCCTATTGCATGATTTTCTTTATGAGTGAAAAAAATGTCTGCTTCTCTTCTTCCGTTAATCGGCCAAACATATCATCAATCAGGCTTTGCCTGTTTTCAATCATTTGAACAGCAGCCTGCCTGCCCGATTCAGAAAGCGTGATCCACACAGTGCGGCGGTCATCGTTATTTCTGGACCGTTCGATCAATCCTGCCTGTTCTAAATGATTAAGAGCAGTCGTCGTCGCAGATGGAGACAGCGTCACTTCCTGTAAAATATCTTTAATGGTGCAACTTCCGTGTCTATAAATAATGCGGAGAATAAATCCACGAATATTATTCACAGGTTTCGGGACGGTTGCTTCATCTAATTGTTTCGTTGTTTTCAAATACTTCGTGAGGGCGTGATCAAGCAGATTGGCTTCCATTTTATCGTAATTCATGTGAGGTTCCTCATTTCCAGATCCATTCATCAGAACATCTGAATGCTTTTACTACATATTTTACTGATATCCTCCTGGTAAAGTCAAAAAAGCAAGCTGATGCAGCACAACTTTTTAACTAGTTCAGGGAAATAAATTCCCTTTTATTCCAATATTTAATTCTAAAATAGAATTATTCAGAAACTAATCTATTTTACAAAGTTTTTAATTTATTCTAAAATGGTATTTATTCGGCTGCTTTTATCCCCTGCCGATTTCAAACGTTATGGCTGACATCTCAGCCAGAGATGCTGGTTTTATAGGAGGGATTCAGGTAAAATCAATAAGTATGGCTTTTTATCGCTGACATCTGCAAGGATATCAGCGTGTTCGGCGGAGACAATATGGTGTACTCACGGCAGAAAAAGTAACTGGTGCCGGCAATGTTCTAAGACTGAATTTCATACCTTTAAGGAAATCATTTCAAAAAGCAGCTGCCCGCAAACATTCGGGCAACATACAAAAAAAATGATTTAAAAACTATGTAACACGGGCAAAAGCCAAAGAATTCCTCATAGCTTTTGCTTCTTGGATGGAGGGATGCGTGTTGCGGAATATCCTGCAAAAGAAAGACATTGGTCAACTGCTTGAACAAAGCCGCAGCCAAAAAACGGCTAAAACAATGGGCGCCTTCGATTTAACCTTAATGGGAATCGGCGCTGTGATCGGGACGGGCGTAATGGTGCTCACAGGTATCACAGCCGCAAACGATGCCGGTCCTTCCGTGATTTTTTCATTTATTATAGCCGCTGTCGTGTGCAGTCTGGCAGCGCTTTGTTATGCGGAAATTGCTTCCTGCCTTCCTGTATACGGGAGTGCATATATTTATTCGTACACGACAATGGGAGAAATCATCGGCCACCTTATGGGCTGGACATTGTTATCCGTGTACATGGTGACAACTTCTGCTGTGGCGAGCGGCTGGTCCAGCTACTTTAATAATTTGTTAGGCGGTTTCCATTTATCTATACCGGATACCCTGCTGACCGTACCGAGCCAAGGAGGAACCGTCAATCTTCCTGCCATTATCATTACATTGCTGATTACGGCTGTGCTTTCGAGAGGTTCAAAGGAAAGCAAAACCTTCAATAATGTAATGGTGCTTGTGAAAATAAGTATTGTTATATTATTTATAGTAACCGGAAGCTTTTATGTAAAGCCTGACAACTGGCATCCTTTTATGCCTTACGGTATGCAAGGCATTATCACCGGGGCTTCTGCGGTCTTTTTTGCATTTTTAGGGTTTGACGCCATCTCAGCGTCTGCTGAAGAAGTCAAAAAACCGCAGCGTAATTTGCCAATCGGCATTATCGGCTCATTGCTGGTTTGCACAATGATCTATGTACTCGTCTGCCTTGTCATGACGGGAATGGTTCCTTATTCCGAGCTGAATGTGCCGGAAGCCATGTCTTACGTGTTAGAAGCCGTACACCAAAACGCTGTGGCGGGCATTATTTCAGTGGGGGCTATCATTGGCCTGATGGCTGTTATTCTTGCCAATACATACGCCGCATCGCGAATTTCCTTCGCGATGGCAAGAGACGGAATGCTGCCGAAATTTTTCAAAATTGTCGGCCGAAAATCAGAAGCGCCGGTCTGGAATACTTGGCTGATCGGAACATTAAGCGCCCTTGTGGCTGGATTCATTGACCTGAAAGAGCTGTCTAACCTCGCCAATATCGGCGCGCTGCTCACCTTTGCCATGGTCAGCTTATCCGTTTTGATTCTGCGCCGCACCCATAAGAATCTGAAACGCGGATTTCGTGTCCCGTTTGTTCCGGTGCTGCCCATCCTCTCCATTGTCTGCTGTTTGTTCTTAATGATCAACCTGCCGGGGAAAACGTGGCTGTATTTTCTGATCTGGATTATCGTAGGCGCGGCCGTTTACTTTTTGTATTCGTACAAGCACAGCTTATTAAGAAAATAAATGAAAACCAGCCCGTTTTACAGCGGACTGGTTTTTTCTTGTCAGAGAGAAATAAAAAAGGCAAAAGAAACGGGCGCATCCCCTGTTCTTTTGCCTTTCCATTAACAAATCTGCTTCAGTTCCTCTATGTATTGAAGCGCTTCGTCATATTCTTCGTTTGTATATTTCAGCTTGCTTTTAATGGTGAACACCTTATTTTTCTTCTCCTCAGCCTCAAGCCCGTCAAAGTACATAATCGTGGAGACAAGCTCCAAAAACCGTGATGAACGGCTGTTGACGCGGTCGATATACTCCTTCATATCGGGCATATCAAGTTCAGCGTGATGCAAGAACTCCGCCCCCGTGTCCGTCAGCGAATAGCGGTATTGAAAATAACCGCCCTTTTTCTCTTTGACCTCATGCAGAAATCCGAGGTTGCACAGCTCTTCTATTTGAAGTGTCAGTTCCTCAGAATAAGGGCCGTAAAAGTGAAAATCGTATTTTTCATAAAAGGGGTACTGCATTTTCTTAGCGATATAAATCATCTTTTGCAGCTTCTTCCGCCCGACGATTTCTCCAGAATCCGAGAACACCTTCATCAGTTTTGCATGTTCTTTCAACAAATCCCCGACATCTCCTTTTTCCTTCATTACATCTCTATGTCAGTCCCAGCAGCTGCTGGATTTTCATTTTCGCTTCCCTGTTTTCTGATCCGCCGGTAATAAGGTCCATCGGAAAATACAGCTTATGGTCGGTCCGTCTTTTCCCCGAAATCGAGTCAACGATGGCTGACTGTCTGGACAATTCTTTAATTTGCCCGCTTTGCGTTAAGAGGTGAATCGGCAGACGCTCTTCTTCCTCTCCCGGCCGGTAAAAATCATACGGCAGGTCGGACGAAGAATCGACAACCAAATAATAGCCCGGGTCAATCCCCGCCTCTTTGAACAAAGCTGTCAACTCAAAGTAAGCCGTCATTTCTTCATTTGGATTAAATTCAACGTATTGGAAAAGCTGGCGGTTAATAAATCTGCGGCAAAGGTCGGACAGAATCGCGTCCTCTTCTTCTTCCCAAGCCTGAAAATAGTACAGGATAATCGACTCATCCAGCTTCAGATAATCCTCAAGCGTCAAATTCCCTTCAAAAATCGAGTAAAAATGAACCGGAGCATGCGTGAAGATATAGCCTTCCTCATGCAGCTGCTTTGCTCTGTGCAGGATTTTTGTCAAAATGACTTCGGCACTCCGGGTGACCGGGTGGAAATAGACCTGCCAGTACATTTGATAACGGCTCATAATATAATCTTCGACAGCATGCATCCCGCTCTGTTTAATCACAATCTGATCCTCGCGCGGGCGCATGACCCGAAGAATCCGCTCCATATCAAAGTGGCCATAGCTCACACCCGTGTAATAGGCGTCCCGCTGAAGGTAATCCATGCGGTCCGCGTCAATCTGACTCGAAATCAGGCTGACCACTTGCTTATTCTTATATGTTTTGGCAATGACTTCAGCGACATCCCGCGGGAAATCGGGACTTACTTTTTTGAGAACCTGGTTGACTTCCGTATCTCCCAAAATAATGTCCCTTGTAAAATCTTCATGGTCAAGATGAAAGACTTTCTCAAATGAATGTGAAAACGGCCCGTGCCCCAAATCGTGGAGCAGCGCGGCGCTCAGGCAGAGTTCACGCTCACTGTCATCCCATTCCGGCCGGCCTTTAAAGACATCGTCAACCATTCTTCTGACAATCTCATAGACACCGAGAGAATGGTTAAAACGGCTGTGTTCAGCTCCATGAAACGTCAAATAGGTCGTGCCGAGCTGTTTAATCCGGCGCAGCCGCTGAAATTCACGGGTTCCGATTAAATCCCATATCAGCTTGTCCCGGACATGCACATAGCGGTGCACCGGATCTTTAAACACTTTTTCTTCTGATAATTTTCCATTTGGATACGCCATCGTCATTCCCTCTTTTTTTTAGCCATGCTTCTATTATATCGGCTCTATTCTTTGAAAACATCCTTGAATTTGTCCGGCGTTTTGTTCCAGTTTACTGAAAAACGCTTTTTATGAAGCAAAAAAGCCTGACCCATGGGCCGAGGCTGTTAAAAAAACAACTTTTCGTTATTTTATTTTCTTTTTTACTTTTTCAAGCAGCTCATCCTCATTCGGAGCTGACAGCGGACGATTGTTCACAAAAGCAAACGATTTTTTCCGCCCGGGACCGCAATAAGATTGGCAGCCTACTTCCACTTTGGCATCCGGGTCCACTTCTTTTAAACGCGGCAGCAATGTTTTGATATTTGTGGCTTGGCAATCATCACACACTCGAAATTCATTAGCCATGACGTACGCTTCCCTTCATTCTATGTTCATCTATGTCAAACATTTAAATACGCTCTTAAAAAATAACATCACTCTTAATTGTACAAGGATTCGCCAATTCCCGCAAGCAGTCTTAGTAAAATCCCGCCTCATCGCGTTTTTCCTCCGTATCTCCTATTCTTTCAGCAACCTTGTATAAATATTTTCCAATCTGGACATTCTAATATCATCAAAAGAATATTTGGGGGTTGAGATCCAATGACAAAACAACGTCAAGACGCTTGGTCAGAAGAAAATGATTTGCTGCTTGCCGAAACCGTGCTGCGGCATGTACGAGAAGGAAGCACTCAGTTGAACGCCTTTGAAGAAGTCGGCGATAAATTAAACCGCACATCTGCGGCCTGCGGGTTCAGGTGGAACGCCGTTGTCCGGCATCAATATGAAAAAGCTCTTCAGCTTGCCAAAAAACAGCGAAAACAGCGAATGAGGGCTCTCGGAAACGGCCAGCCTGCGAAAAAACGTTTATTATATCAGCCGCCGGCAGTTGAGACTGAGGCGATCAATGAACCAGCCGTACAAGAACCCGTTCAAACCGAGGCAGCGGCGCCGGAAGAGACTCAGGTTCCTGTTATGACAGGTGAACATATGCCTTATGTAGATGAAAGTTTTAAGGAAGAGTTAGCTAGTCTATCACACTTATTGTCTCCTCAATCAGCGGCGCCGGAGATGACGATGGACGATGTCATCCGCTTTTTACAGGGTTATCAAGGCAACAGTGAACAATCATCGGCATTTAAGATGGAAAATGATCGTTTAAAACAGGAAAACAAAGAATTACAAAGCAAAATCGAACAGCTTGAAACAGAGGTTCAAAAGCTTGAAAAGGATCACACAACGATCCAGGAAGACTACGAAACCCTTGTCAGAATCATGAATAGAGCCAGAAAACTAGTTTTATTTGAAGAAGATGAACATGCCTCACCATCATTTAAGATGGATCGGAACGGAAATCTAGAAAAAATGGCCGAATAGCAAAAACCCCCTTTTATATTGTGAAAAGGGGGTTTTCACCTTTTGTGTTCTTTATTGTTTTATATTAAGGTACACGTGAATCTATTAAGACACATGAACGCTTCCTGCCGGCTCATGTTTACGCGGTGACACGGAGATCACCAGTAACCCTAACAGCATAAGGGCGATTCCAATCCATGAGGAAAGCGTCAGCATCTCACCGATAAAGAAAACCCCCAATAACGACGCTGTCAGCGGCTCTGCCAAGGATAACGTGACCGCAGCGGAAGCGGGGACGGCTGTCAGCCCTTTTGTAAACATAAAGTAAGCCGCACATGTCGCGATGATCCCTATATAAAGGCTTACGCCGGCTCCTCGCCCTGTGAGTATCCAAGCCGTATCTTCCTGCAATAAAAGCGGTGAAAGCAACAATGCGCTGATCATAAAGATAACGGCTGCCGAAGCTTCGGGAGATTGGTTTTTTATCAACGACTTACTGATTAACGTGTAGCCCGCAAAAGACACGCCCGCTCCCAGAGCCAGAATGACACCAGTAAGTTCAACATGAACAGCAGAACTGTCGGCGAACAACAGCCAGCATCCGGCAAGAGCCAGAATCGTAGCGGCCCACCATGACTTTTGCGGACGTTTTTTTAAAACAGCCCATTCCAAACTTCCGGCTATAACAGGGGCGCTCCCGATCGCAATGACAGTGCCCACGGCGATTCCCGTCTCTTTAACGGCGGTGAAAAAAAACGGCTGATAACAAGCCATGCAGACTGCGGCAAAAAAAAACAATCGCCACGACCAGTTCTTCACATCAAGCTTTCCGCTTATAAAAACGACCAGAAGCATTGCGCTGCCTCCTATCAACAGTCTGATTGCTCCAAAGGCCAGCGGAGTTGACTCTTCTGGGGCCAAAGCCTGCACAGTGCCTGTTGTGCCCCAAAAGAAAGCCGCCGCAAGCACAAACAAACTATAAAGATTGCCTTTCATATGTATCTCCCCTTTTTATCCTGAGATTGGTTCTTTTATTTTATCGCTTTTCCGGTTTGCATTTTTGTCCGTTTGCAAGAAATAGTTATCCAAAGGAAGGAAAGGCATTGAATCACTATCGGGAATGCAGCCGTCTAATGATGAAAAGACGCTTTATCAGGATATATGCTCTCGCAGAAAGAAGGTCATCCAAAACATCATATAAAAAAGCCTGGAACCATTCCAAGCTTTCAGCATTTCTCTATTTACTTAACCAAACACTTTTTCATTCCGCTCGACCATCCGGACAAGATTTTTCTCAAACTCCAGCTCTTCATCTATTGTTAATCCTGCCGAATAGAGGTGGCTGCCCAGTTGTTTTAACTCTGTGAGTAACGACAGCATTAAATCTTGAACGGTGATATCCGTTTGCAGCAGTTCGCTTAAGGAAGCCATTGTTTCCGGACGTATATCGGGGTAGACTCCTTTTACGTCATTTGATTTATCTTTCAGGGCGGCTTGATAGAATCGCCTGATCAGATCAGCCCGTTCGCTTCCGCTTTTATCAGCGCAAAGGTAAATCTGGACAGCAACCCCGCCGCGAAGGCGCCGTTGGGAAATGCCGGCAAATTTTTTGCCGCCGATGCTGAGGTCATAGCTTCCCGGACAGTATGAGCCTTCAATTTCGTACGCCTCAATCTTCGCCTCATATGATTTCAGCATACGTTTCATCAGCTCGACCATCGCTTCGTAGCCTCTGTCTATGTCGATCCCCTTTTTTTGGTCTTCAAATATGAGTGAAATGTTCAGGACGCCCTCATCCAAAACGACTGCGAGACCGCCTGAGTTCCGGACAATGACGCGATAACCCTCGTTTTCTAATAATCTTACGCCGTCTTCCAAATACGGCAGCCTTGTGTCCTGAATGCCGAGAACAATGGTTTGGTGGTGCACCCAAGAACGGGCTGTCGCCGGCGATAGTCCTTTGCCGACAGACGCGCACAGCGTATCGTCCATCGCAAATGATTGTTTTGCGTCAAAATATGGGCCGAGACTGGATTGGTCAATTATTCTCCACCTCGGCTGCATCAATAGGTCAATCGGTTGCTTCGCCATCTATGTAAAACCCTTTCGTTGTAGGTTTATGATCGAGACTATTATATCATTTCAGCCGTTATGATTGAAAATTGCTTTTGAGCAGGGTGATAAAGATTTCTTTGTTCTTCGTATTCTCCATAATAGGAGATTGGATGTATGAAAGCTTGCGTTTTAAAGCAAAGCCTTTGACGTTGAGCACCGAAATGCTTTGATATGCCAAGTCCTTTTGCAGTACGCTTCTTGATAAAACGGACAGCCCCATTCCGCTGATAACGGCTTCTTTTACACCTTGGTTGCTGCTGATGGTCATCATGGACTTCGGCCGCAGACCGTTTGAGGCCAGCACATGATCCAAGTATTCCCGCGTGCCTGAGCCCTTTTCTCTTGTGATCCATGCTTCGTTTTGCAAATCATTGATGGGGATGTTTTTTCTCCCGGCCAATGGGTGCTGGTTCGGCGCGGCGATACATAGTTCATCCTCCATAAAAGGCTGAATCTCCAGTTCATTCTCTCCCGTGTGTCCCTCAATCAGCCCAATATCCGCTTGAAGCATCCTTACACGTTCACTCACTTCTTCTGTATTTCCGATCATTACGTCCACATTCAGCTCTGGATACGCCTTAATCAGCTGGGCAAGAATCGGCGGCAGAATATACTCTCCGATGGTGAAGCTGGCAGCGATTTTCAACTCGCCTTTCACATAATGATGGTGTGCATATATCTCTGATTTGGCCTGGTCATATAGAAAAACCATTTGCTTTGCCCTCTGATACAAGATGTCTCCTGTCGGCGTCGTGGTAAAATGCTTCGGCGACCGGTTGAGCAGCGCGGTCTGAAACTCTTTTTCCAGGTTTTTGATATGCAGACTGACACTCGGCTGAGAAATCATCAGCTTTTGCGCCGCTTTTGTGAAATTTTTTTCTTCCACAACAGCGATGAACGTTTTCAGTTCGCCATAATACAAAGCTTCCACCTCAATCATTAATACTTTTTATCATTACAATCATTTAACTGTATTTTACTAATGATATAAACCCCTGTAAAGTGAAGCTATACCAATGAAGGAAGTGTAACCTATGCGCACCTCATTTTCTCTTATACACGGGCTGGCGCTTACCGCCGTCCTTGCCCTCTCAAGTGTTTGGGCCGTCCGGCTGCCTTTCTTATCCATGCTGGGGCCCCTTGTGATCGCGATGATGCTCGGCATCATGTTTCGTTCTATTTTCGGCACAAAGAAAACGTTACAGCCCGGAATTTCTTTCTCCAGTAAGCATCTTCTGAGATTAGGCATTATATTGCTCGGCATGAGGCTGAATCTGACGGATATTTATCATGCGGGCGCAAACGTATTCTTTGTCGCGGTCTTTAGTATGACTTTTTCATTAGCCGCAGTGTATATCCTGTCCCGCTGGTTTCGCGTTGATCAAAAACTCAGCATCTTGACAGCTTGCGGGACTGCCATTTGCGGAGCTGCCGCTGTCGTTGCCATCGCCCCGCAGATTAAAGCAAATGATAACGAGACGGCAATAAGCGCAGCGGCCGTTTCTTTATTAGGCACCCTGTTTACCGTCATCTATACAGTGATTTATTCAATCATCGGGTTGGCACCCGGCGCTTTCGGCGCATTTGCCGGCGGAACTCTTCATGAGGTCGCACATGTTGTGGCTGCCGCTGCCGCCGGCGGCAGCGATGCTGTCGATATGGCGATTATCGTAAAGCTCACAAGAGTCGCCTTACTGGTGCCTGTCGCGCTGATACTCGGCATGATGACGCAGAGGAAAAAGGGAGCCGGGAAGCTTTCATTTACTTCTTTGCCGATTCCTTGGTTTATTCTTGGTTTTCTGGCGATGAGCGCTTTTCATACGTCTGGTATGATTCCGGAAGCGCAGGCGGAACAGATTGTGAGCGTTTCTTATTTTCTGATCGGTATGGCCATGGCCGGGCTTGGTTTAAAGGTGCATGTTTCCGAGTTTCAAGAAAATGGAGGGAGGGCGCTGGCAGCCGGTCTCATCGGCTCGGTTCTGTTATCATTGTTTGGTTATGTGATTGTTTTCCTCCTTATATAATGAAATCGCTTTCGTTTTTAGGTGTAAGTGGTTTTCCACTTTGTCTCGGGGTGACACGAAACGTTAAAGAAGGAAAAAGCAGAGATCACCTTCCCCCGGATGATGTGCTTGATGCGAAGTCAGGCGCCAGCCATTATGCAACCGCCTATCAAAAAAGCTTGCAGTCATAAAAAAGCAGCCCCCGCCATGCGGGAGCTGCTGCTTTCTATTATTACAGCGCTTGAACTGCCGTAATAAGGGCAAGGTTGTAAACATCCTCTGCGTTACAGCCTCTTGAAAGGTCGTTAACAGGCATGTTTAAGCCTTGTAAAATCGGTCCTACCGCTTCAAAGTTGCCCAGACGCTGTGCGATTTTATAGCCGATGTTTCCTGCTTCAAGGCTTGGGAATACGAATACGTTCGCATCACCTTTGATTTCGGAATCCGGCGCTTTTTTCTCAGCGACAGAAGGCACAAATGCCGCGTCAAATTGGAATTCGCCGTCAAGAGTAAGCTCAGGCGCTTTTTCTTTTGCGATTTTCACCGCTTCTGCTACTTTTTCAGTCTCATCTGACTTCGCTGAGCCTTTTGTAGAGAAGCTTAGCATTGCTACCCGAGGCTCGATGTTGAACATTTTAGCCGTATTGGCGCTTTCGATTGCAATTTCAGCAAGGTCCTGGCTGTCAGGTGCAATGTTGATCGCGCAATCCGCAAATACATATTGTTCGTCGCCGCGCGCCATGATGAATACGCCGGAGGTTTTTTTCACGCCTTCTTTTGTTTTGATAATTTGAAGAGCAGGGCGCACTGTGTCTGCTGTTGAATGAGCCGCTCCGCTGACAAGCCCGTGCGCAAGACCTTTGTACACAAGCATCGTGCCGAAGTAGTTTTCGTCTAAAAGAGCTTTACGAGCTTGTTCTTCCGTTGCTTTCCCTTTTCGGCGTTCAACGAAAGCCTGTACAAGGTCTTCCATTCCTTCATATGTATGTGGATCATAAATATCAACGCCTTCAAGCGTTAAATTCAATTCTTTCGCTTTAGCTTGAATCTCATTTTCACTGCCGATCACGATTGGCTGAAGCACTTTGTTTCCGGCAAGGTTGTTTACCGCTATTAAAATACGTTCATCTAAACCTTCAGGAAATACGATTTTCACGCCTTTTCCTGCTACTTTTTCTTGCACTGTTGAAAATAAATCTGCCACAATATACCCTCCTTGAATTTGCAAAAAACGCTTTCTTTTATTAGCATACTCTTCTTCCAGCTAAATTCAAATAACCAACTTTTATTATAGCGCTTTCATTTAAAAATCTTATTTTTCTAACTAATTTAATCAACTGAAAATCTTCTTATAGTTTCCCTCTGACTTTCAAAGATTATACGAAGAGATATTCAAGGTTTCTACACAGAAGAATCGGATAAACTATGGTATAGTGTAGGCATAATGAAGAGATATAGGAGTGAAGATAAATGAGTGAACAGCAATTGACAAATGAAGCAGCAAAAACGCTTGACGGCTGGTACGCCCTGCATGATTTCCGTACGATGGACTGGGCTTCCTGGAAACTGCTTTCAAGTGATGAACGCGAATCCATTACATATGAATTTACGGGATTGCTTGAAAAATGGGGTGTTGCCCAAAAAGAAGGAAAAGGTTCGCAGACTCTGTACAGCATCGTCGGCCAAAAAGCTGATTTCATGCTGATGGTTCTTCGCCCGACAATGGAAGAATTAAATGAGATTGAGCTTGAACTCAATAAATCAAGACTCGCTGAATTCACCATTCCGGCATACTCCTACGTGTCAGTCGTCGAACTGAGCAACTATTTGGCAAGCGGAGAGGGCGATCCTTACGAGAATCCGCATGTGCGTGCGCGCCTTTATCCTGAACTGCCTGAATCAAAGCATGTGTGCTTCTATCCAATGGATAAAAGAAGATCAGGCAACGACAACTGGTATATGCTATCAATGGACGAACGCAGAAACTTAATGAGAAGCCACGGTTTAATCGGACGCAGCTATGCAGGGAAAGTGAAACAAATCATCACAGGCTCTGTCGGCTTTGACGATTATGAGTGGGGCGTTACGCTGTTTAGCGACGATGTTCTTCAATTTAAAAAGCTTGTATACGAAATGCGCTTTGATGAAGTCAGCGCCCGCTACGGAGAATTCGGTTCGTTCTTTGTCGGCAACTACCTGCCAAAAGAATCACTGCCTAAATTTTTATATGTATAATCAGCTCTCCCGTCGTACGGCGGGAGTTTTTTATTGGTGCAGCGTCTCTTCCATGTTCTGATCATGAGTGCTGTACCGTTTATATCCATACACACTGAGCACAAATCCGCATAGGGTGATGGCGGCACAAATTAAACCGACGAAGGAATAACCGTACCGGATGTAAACAGGTCCCATAACCGCCGAGCCTAAGGTCACTGCCAAATTTGATGCCAGACTGTAGAATGCCATGATTTTCCCGCGGTGATGTTGGGAACAGTCGCTCAAAATCGTACTGAGCAGTGTTACCGTCAGGCTTTGCATTACGCCCCAGATCAATAAACCGATACATAAAAGCGGCAGTGATTTCGGTGCATACGGCAAACACGCTAATAGTATACTGAGGACAGCCATAGCGATAACAAGAGACCGCATTTTTCCGAAACGGTCCGCTGCCTTACCGGAAAAAACACTCATGGAAAAGCCGATGCCATATATCATGATAAACAGCCCCGCCACAGTATTCCCTCCCGAAAATACCTGCTGGAGATATGTCCCTAAATAAGAATACATTCCATAAAAGCCCGTCATGTTGCAAAAGGTAATCGTAATGTAGACCGGCACCCGCGGCACACGAAGCGCCTGAAGGAACGTACCGGCCGGCTGCTCTCCGTTTTCTTGCCCGGCTTTTCCGCTGGCAGAGCCGCGCGCCTCATATAAAACCAAAGCCAATACAAGCAGACCCAAAAAAGCGAAAATCCAAAATGTCCATCTCCAATTTAGAGAGCCGCCGATAAAAGCTCCTAATGGCACGCCAAAAATCAGCGCGAGCGACCAGCTTGAAACAATCAGCCCCATCACCTTTCCGCGATATTGATAAGGAACGCGGTCTCCTACAACCGCATAAGCGGTCGGCACAAACGCGCCTGCCGCCAGACCGGAAAGCGCGCGTCCTAAAAAGAATGTGTATAGATCCTGCGCCGCGGCGCATATGACCGTTCCGATGATAAATAAAGAGAGGCCAATCATCAAGCATAGCTCTCTCGAATATTTGTCGCCGATAGGAACTAACAGCGGCGCGCCAACCAAAATCATGATCCCGTACATACTGATAGAAAGTGCCAGTACATCAATACTTGAATGAAAGGTTTGTGCCAAATCTGGCAGCAGCGGAGAAATCACTAGTTCTTCAGATCCGGCCGCAAACACGCCCAATGTCAGAGCGAGTGCTAATAAAATCGGAAAATGGCGTTTCGTTTCAATCATATTATTGGTTTTCATATGTATGGACACCTCTTCAAATACTGATTTCCATATAGTTTAGCATTATGGAATATCTTTTTACATTCCGTTTGATAAAGTAAATTCATTTATAATTTTCAAGTGCATACTTTATTCTAAAAATATTTTTCATTCGAAAATATTTACTCAAACACACTTCTTCTCCGCTCATTAAACATAAATGAGCATTATGGTATAGTGATAGAAATCAAATGTAATATGAGGTGGATCGTTTCATGGACAAAGTTTATACACAAGCAAAACCAATTAAGCTCGGCATGGTTTTGCTCCTCGGAACGCTGGCGTCTTTCGGGCCCCTTTCGCTCGATATGTATCTCCCCGCTCTTCCGCAGGTCGCAAATGATCTTCATACAACGGCTTCTCTCGCACAGCTAAGCCTAACCTTCTGCCTGCTGGGGCTGGCTTTAGGACAAATTGTCGTCGGACCGCTAAGTGATATGAAAGGCCGCAGGAAACCGCTGATCGTTTCGATGGTGTTTTATGCGCTCTCTTCCATTTTGTGCGCTTACAGCCCTTCCGTCACTTTTTTGATTATCATGAGATTTATCCAAGGCTTCACCGGAGCGGCCGGCATTGTCATCGCCCGTGCGTCCGCTCGTGATATGTATTCGGGGAAAGAATTAACGGCTTTCTTCTCCATGCTGATGCTGGTGAACGGGGCGGCTCCGATATTGGCGCCGATCACCGGGGGATTTGTCCTTCAATTTTCTGAATGGCCGACAGTCTTTATCATTTTAGCGATTATCGGTTTTTTCATTTTTATTGCCGTGACGGCCGCTTTGCCTGAATCACTGCCTATCGAAAAACGGACAACGGGAGGCCTGAAAGAAACCTTGCAAACCTTTCGGCTCTTGCTTGGCGACCGTTCTTTTATGGGATTTGCTTTCAGCCAGGCTTTCATTCTGACCGGCATGTTCGCTTATATTTCCGGTTCGCCGTTTGTACTGCAAAATATCTTCGGTGTTTCGGCGCAAATGTTCAGCTTTTTATTTGCGGTAAACGGCGCGGGAATTATCGCCGCCACCCAGATCACCGGGAGGCTTGCCGCAAAACGTGATGAGCGGGCACTGTTCACATTCGGCCTGATATTATCCATCATCGGAAGTATCGCACTTCTTGCTGCGCTTGCTCTGAATTTGGGCATCATCGCAGTCTGCATTGCTCTGTTTGTGATCGTGTCCTGCGTCGGGATCGTGACAACAACAGGTTTCGCATTAGCGATGCAAAAACAGGAGAAAGGCGCCGGCAGCGCAGCCGCGCTTCTCGGCCTCTTACCATTTATCGGCGGCGCGCTTGCCGCTCCGTTAGTCGGCATCGCTGGAGAAGAAAATGCATGGCCGATGGCTCTGAGCATCTTCGGCTTCGATCTTCTGGCAGTTCTTTCTTACGTTTTCCTTGTAAAAAGAAACACGCAGACATGATAAAACCCTCCAATTTTTATTGGAGGGCTCTTATTATTTAGCGCGGATCAATTACCAATTGAGTTTCAGCGTAAAAGCTGCCGATTCCCAAACCGTTTACCATATCACCTTTAATCGTGTAAGTTCCTGCGCGCGGAAGGTTTTTGCGAACCATGACTAGTTCAAATTCCGCTGCGCCTAGCAAATCAAGTGTAAACGGGAGTCTGACTTTTTTCCCGTCATTTAAAATCTGTGTTTCTTTCAGCGTTTTTCCATTGATCGAGTCTCTCGTATTGGCATGAAAACCGTCCGGGAAATTAAATTCTATCGTTCCGAGAGAAAGAACGGCTTTTGGTCTGTATGTCACTTCAATATCTGAAGTCGCGTATTCTTTCGTACTGTTAATGGTTTTTGCTTCGATTGATGCTGATTTCGCATTCGCATGGACAGAAGGAAGCAAGATGGATAGCAGGACAGCTGAACTGATGAATACTGAAAATAATGATGTTCTTTTTAGCATGACATTTTCCTCCTCATGATCACTATTGAAGTTGGTCAGAGCGTCCTCTGAAGAGAAAAAGAGCGTGAATCTCGTAAATTCGCGAATTACTTTTCTTTTTCTTGAGATAAATCTAACACCATTTTCCATGGAAGTAAATGCTTTTTTAGGGATATGGCAACTTGATATTGTTTGAGACATTCAGCTTAGCCGGACAAGGACCAAACGAATGATTTTTACCCTCCGGATAGTAAAATATACAGACTTTGATCAATACTATTTTCCTTTTAAGTTAAAGGGATAAAAAAAATCGAAGATACCTCTTGATCTTCGATTTGCGTCCGGCTATTTTGCTGTAAGTTATCGAAAAGTTGTGTTCCAGTTAAAACCGATTGTCTCGTCATTCCAAGGGATTCTTTTTTCATCGGGCTGATCAGGGTTATACGAGGTTGTAGTGAAATAGATAATCGTCAGCGGTGTTTCTCCAAGCACCCTATAACCGTGGGCGACTCCTTTTGGAATCAACAGAAGCATCGGATTGTCTTCTCCCATAAAGTAGACATCCGTTTCTCCTTTCGTTTCAGAATCGTCACGCAGGTCATAAAGGACAACCTGGGCGTGGCCTGTCGGGAAAAACCAGAGATCATCCTGCTTTTCATGATAATGAAACGCTTTAATTACGCCTGGATAGCTTTTTGACCATGAGGCCTGCCCAAAATGTTCAAGAAGATTCTCGTCATCCCGAACAAGCTCGGCGAAAAAACCTCTGTCATCACTATGCTTCGTCAGCTTTTTGACTTTGACTCCTTTAATCACTCCACTTCACTCCTCTCCTGTAAATAATCACGCAGTGCATCACGCCAATGCCGCGGCCGTATTCCGCGTTCATTTATCGCCTGGTGGCTTAAAACAGAGTAAGCGGGGCGCGGTGTGAGATTTCCGTATTCCTTTGTGCTCACTGGCAGAATCGTTGTGTCCAGTCCGCTTTCTTCCATAATGGCCGCGGCGAATTCATACCAGCTGCACATACCTGAGTTACTGACATGGTACATGCCCGGGGGATGGCCAAACAGCGTAATGACCGCTTCTGCTAAATCCTTTGTATAAGTCGGCGAACCGATTTGATCATTGACGACGCGCAGCTCATCTTTTGTTTCAGCAAGCTGTAGCATGGTATTGACGAAATTATGGCCGCCGCCTCCGTATACCCAGGAGGTCCTGATAATGGTGCTGCCCTTGCCGGCTAATCGAATCAGCTCCTCCCCGAGTTTTTTGCTTTTACCGTATATTGTGCTTGGTTCGGGGGTATCGTCTTCTTTGTAAGGACTTGTGCCTTTTCCGTTAAACACATAATCCGTGCTGATATGAAAATACGCCGCACCGATGCCTTCTGCCTCCAGCGCTGTATAGTAGGCTCCGATCCCATTGATTAAATATGCTTTCTCCAGCTCTGTTTCACATTTGTCAACAGACGTAAACGCCGCTGTGTTGACGACAATGTCCGGCCGATAATGGCGAAAGGAATGCCGCACTGACCGATGATCAGCAATATTCATCATCGACTTCGTTAACGCGATGACCTCATATCCGGCTTGCTTCAACTGGCGGCACAGTTCTCTTCCGAGCTGCCCGCCGGCGCCGGTCACTAAAACCTTTGTCAATCGGATCACCTTCTTCTCATCATTGGCCGTTATCTGTATACCAGCGAACGGTCCGCTTAATCCCCTCTTCGAACGTAACTTCCTGACGCCAGCCCAGCTCGTTTTTCAGCTTAGAGGCATTGATCGCGTAGCGCCGGTCGTGCCCTTTCCTGTCTTCCACATGAGCAAACAGCTCCTGATCGCAGCCAAGATGCTTCAAAATGGCACTGGCAAGCTCTTTATTCGTCCGTTCATTGCCGCCGCCGATATTATAAACCTCACCGTTCGTTCCTTTTTCCAAAATCAGCTTAATCGCACGGCAATGATCCTCGGCGAACAGCCAGTCTCTGATCTGTAATCCGTCACCGTACAGCGGAACCGGCTGGCCTTTTGCAGCGTGTCGGATGATGGTCGGAATCATTTTTTCCCGGTGCTGATAAGGACCGTAATTGTTGCTGCATCTTGTGATAATGGCCGGAAGCTGATGGGTTTTGACATAGGACTGAACGAGGATATCTGAGCTGGCCTTGCTGGCGGAATAAGGATTATTAGGTGAAAGCGGTGTCGTTTCCGTAAATGCCGGGTCATCCGCTTCTAAATCTCCGTATACTTCATCTGTTGAAATGTGGATCAGTTTTTTTGCCTTTCCGTGCAACACAGCCTCCGCCAGCCGATACGTCCCCATGACATTGGTTGTGATGAAAGGCTCCGCCTGCGAAATGCTTCTGTCTACATGGGATTCAGCCGCGAAATGAATCACAGCGTCATAGCTCTCATCAAATGCCCGGTCAATATCCGCCTGACTGCTGATATCTCCTTTGATAAACCGAAATCGGCTGTTTCCCTTCAGCTTTTCCATTTCTTTCGGATGGCTCGCATAAGTGAGTTTATCAAAGACCGTAATGCGGGCGTCTGTTTCCTTCAGCATCAGTTTTGTAAATGTGAGCCCGATAAAGCCGGCTCCGCCTGTAATCAAAAATGATTGTGCCATGATTATTTTTCCTGTCCTTTCTGCAATGCCTGATATGCCAATGTGGAAGCAAGATGAAGCGATTCATGAGTGCCGGCATCCACCCACCAGCCCGTTAACACATCATACGTGAGCTGGCTGTGTTCAATGTATAAATTATTCACATCAGTAATTTCAAGCTCGCCGCGCTTTGAGGGAGAGATTTGTTCAATATAGGAAAACACTTCCGCATCATACATATAAATACCGGTTACGCAAAGATTGGTCGGCGGTTTTTCGGGCTTTTCAATAATGGAACGAATCTTGTTATGCTGTTCATCAATTTCCGCAATCCCGAAGCGTTCAGGGTCATTGACTTCTTTTAACAGCACCTTCGCTCCTTTTCCCTGTTTCTCAAAACGCTCTGTAAAAGGCCGCAATGAATCTTCAAATACATTATCACCTAATAATAAGATGAAAGGCTCTTTTCCGGTAAAGCGTTTTGCATAGGATAAACCGTCTGAAATCCCCGAAGCGGCGGGCTGAACCTGATACGTAACGGTAACACCCAGCTCCTCTCCGGTTCCAATGAGTTTATGAAACTGCGGTAAATATTCTTTTTGAGTGATGAGTAAAATGTCTTTAATTCCGGCTTCTTCAAGCTTCATAATCGACCAATAGATCATAGGATACGGACCTACGGGAAGCAAATGTTTATTGACCGCTTTGGTGAGCGGCATAAGGCGCGAGCCGGTTCCTCCAGCTAAAATAACACCTTTCACGTTAACACATCCTTACGTGCGTTTTTGTACCTGTATTAATGGCCAGATAGCACACCCCGGCTTATGTTCAATATGAAACCTGCCATTATTTCGCCTTCCTGCCCGGCCACAAATGGTAATAGTAGAACGATTGCGCCGCGGTAAAGCCCATTCTTTCATAAAGTCGGATTGCCCTTACGTTGTGAAGCTGCGTCCCTGCTGTTATTGTTTTATGCTGAAGGCGTTCCGATTGTTCTATGATGTCCGCCAATAAATGATAACCGATTCCTTTGCCTTCAAATCCGGGTTTTACAGCCATCAGATCAAGAACAAACTCTTCGCCCCTTGAAAGGCCTTGAAGATAGCCGATGATCTCGCCTTTTTGCTTCGCCACAATGTTTATATCCGCTCTGCCATTTACATTATTCCGTGTCCATTCTTGAAAGATCCGGTTCGCTTCTTCATGGCTGAGATAAGGATCTTGAAAATATCTGCTTTTTATAAATGCGTCCCGGGATAACCGGCAAATCTCATCCGTGTCTTCAGGCTCGGGCGCTGAAAGTTCAAACGGAGCGTCTTCCCCATATAGACAAGCTGGTTTCGTCAGCTTAATCAGACTGCCGACAAAATAAGAGGAGGGAAGTTGCTGCATGACTTGCATCGCTCCTATATCCTCCGCCGGAATCCGAACGAAAATAAAATCAGTCCCCTCCGCCTGCCGGGCCGTATAAAAGGCTTGAAACAGCAGTTTCAGCTGTCCTCTGCTGTTTGCGGCCAGCTGTTTAACGTTCATCACTTGTTTATTAAGCATTTGGCTTTCCCAAAGAGAGTCTTCATATAAAATGACACCTTGAATCTGGTTGTTCTCCAAAAGGCAGAGCGAGGACTCATATTGTTCGTCAGAGGCAAGCTGTTTGCTTTGAAGAAACGCTGCAATCATGTCTTGCGGCAAATTTTCTTTTATGGTGTACAATTAATCAATCCCTTCCTATTTTCACTTTTACACCTATTTTTTAACTCCCCTCTTTTTACGCAAGATGATCCCGCCTGTAATCAACCCCCGTTTTTTCTTTCAAAAATGTTAATAAGGCGTCCGCTGACTGTTCAACCGGATAATTGGCAGCCACAAATTGAAGACGTGCCTGATCGGCTTTCTTATGCATCTCGGGTTTTTCCAGAACCTCAACCAACGTTTTAACCAGATTTTCAGGCTGTTCAAAGATGAATTCTCCGAGTGATTCGTAGTAGGGGTAAGAGCGGCTCCCATTTGATCTTCCGATGAAAGCGGGCTTTTGAAACAGCATGGCTTCAAGGCCGACTGTGGAGGTTTGGGTGATCGCCGCATCAACGTACGGGAGAATATCATACAAGCCCATTTCTTTTTTAATCACTTTACAGGCTTTATGTTTTTTCATCGCCGCTTGATACACGCTGAGCTTATTTTTGCCGATTTCCCACGGGTGA
Organism: Bacillus atrophaeus; assembly: GCF_001584335.1. Taxonomy (GTDB): domain Bacteria; phylum Bacillota; class Bacilli; order Bacillales; family Bacillaceae; genus Bacillus; species Bacillus atrophaeus. Next base: position 320,600 of record NZ_LSBB01000001.1, on the reverse strand, counting down.
GGCTTGATGACAAGCTGAAGATGCTGATGGTTCATCAGCTCATTTATCACACCGGAATAGAAATCATCTGAAAAAGGCTGTGTAGCGATCAGAATTGTTTGTTTAGATGGGTGAAAGGACAGTTTCCGATGAAAGGTATCCGATTCGATCGGTTTTCTGTGAAAAATTTGGTCAAAACGAGGGTGTCCGGTTATGATGATTTGCTCCGGGCGGCAGCCTTTCTGTTTGTACCACTCTGCTTCATAAGCGCCAAATACAGCTTGATACGAGGTGAAAACAGGCAGAAACGCCTCATCTCCCATGAGTGCGCCATGCTGGAGACAAATGCTTACAGCCTTTTTCTTTTCACATGTCAATGCGAGCACTCTGCTGTAGATGTCTTCAGTGGTCCCTACCACAACGGCGGAAATCTTTTCAGTCTCAAATAAAGCGTCTACCGCATCAATCGCTTCTATAAATAAAGGAATGTCCTTAAAAAGCCGATTTTGAAATGCTTCATCTCCGAATACCGTGTGTGCCTCCAAGGCGGAAAGTATGGAGGAAGCCTTTTCGATATACGGCTGAGGGTCTCCTTTTTTGTCCGATGCCGCAAGATCAAGTTTAGAAATCACAGGCAAATCGCAATGATGCGGCAGGCTCCATCTCGCCAAAACAGCCGTTGTCGCAGGGTCAAATTGATAATAATTTTCGTCGATAAACCGCAAATGATCGAAATGCAAAATGACCTTTCCCAGAGCAGGTGCTTCATCAGCCGCTTTTTTTATGCTTTGTTTTTTGATGTCAAAAAAGGCCTGAATCTGCTCTTCAGCGATGTGCTGCTCAGCCGGTCCAAAAAGCTCCGCATCAGTTTCCATGCTCTCTCTCAGTTCAGGGCTGATATATTGGTAAAAATTACTGAGCAATGCAAGCGGAATATCCTTATAGCGAAGTTTGTCAAAAAACATGACAAACTGCCGATACAGCACCCAGTAATTAGCTAAGTAAGCCGACAAGCTCTCACCCCTTTCTAAGCTTTTTTAATGATTCACGCAGATCCCGGCAGTTTTGCTGAGGCGGGAGATTCCGAACGAATTCATTTTTTTCTTCTTCAAATAACTGAAAATGAATGGACTGATCCGTAATATAGTTAAGATCAAGCTCTTCGGTTATCGGATAGAGCGGGTAAAAATGATTGACCCTCCAAAAGAAACGGGCATCTCCAATCCGGTAATACTCCGGGCTTTCATCCCAATAGGAGCCAAACGTAGCCTTGACCTTCTCCAATACTGAAAATCTGTGCATCACCGAACAATGGTCGACCGCGCATGGTGCGTTCCACATCACTTGATTGGCCGGTCTGACGGTCTCTTTCACGACTTCCTGCTGCTGATTTAAATGATAGGTTTTAGAGCTTGAATAAATGATATCTTTCTCAGGATGAACATCAAGCTCATGCGCCATTTTCCTCAAACGGTCCGGCATGTAGATGTTATCGTCTGTCGCATATGTGATGTATTCGCCCTCGGCTAATTCAATTGCTTGATTGATAAGCGCTGAATACCTTGTTTTCTCTGTTCTTTCTTTCACTCCGGACACATCACTTTTATAAAAACGGACATGAGAATCCTTCAAAAAAGGCCGGATTTCATTCAGGGTTTCTTCGTTTGAATTGTCATCCATAATCAGCAATTCAAAATCCGGAAAGGTCTGAGCAAGGATACTTTTAATGGACTTTGCCACATAATCACTTTTATTGTAGCTCGTCATAATCACAGAAACCTTTGGCACATCCTCACCTCCTTCTTGAAAACATTCACTCCTGAAACTAACGTTATCATATGTTCCATATGCTCAAGTTGCGCCAGGAATACAGACTATAATGCGAAAACGACCAAAAAAACAGCAAACACCCTCATGCAAATCAGGCTATTTTCCGCTTCCTCATGTCATTTTAGGATTCATGGCTGTCCCCTGTTCATTTTGCGCATAAACTTTGTGCCGTTTACATATGGTTGAAGAGATGAAAATTGTAACAGCGACCCAGATCGTTTTTTCATCGGAGGTGAGTCATCTAAAGCGGTCATTCCATACAATCAAAACCGATATTCGATAAGACTCGAGGCGGGAGATGATCCTTAATGGTTTTTATAAAAAGGAGGAACGAAATGAAACCGAAAAAGAATCAGTATCAGCAAATGCAAGGATTTGATATGCAGGGGTATCAGCCGCAATTCGGCCCCAATCCTTATCCGCAGCAGCAAGGACAGGGGGCGCAAATGCAGGGACAGCAAGGATTTGGCTTTCCATCCCAACAGCAGCAAGGCGGAGGGTTTCCGACCCAGCAGCAGGTCGGCGGATTTCCGACTCAGCAGCAAGGCGGAGGGTTTCAAATACCGTCTCAGCAAACGGGCGGTTCTCCATCTCAAAACGTACCCGGCATGCTTCCTATTGAAGAATCGTATATCGAGAATATCCTGAGGCTGAATCGGGGAAAAACCGCCACGATTTATATGACGTTTGAAAACAGCAAGGAGTGGAACTCAAAAATATTCCGCGGGGTGATACAAGCGGCTGGGCGTGACCACATTATCATAAGCGATCCGAAAACAGGGACCCGCTACCTTCTCTTGACGATTTATCTTGATTACGTCACGTTTGATGAAGAAATTGCTTACACCTATCCATATTCGATGGCCTCCTATTCGCCTAGATAAATAAAAAGCCAATCTCTCACTCTGTGAGGATTGGCTTTTTTTCTTTATAAATATTTAACAGCCGCAACGACGATCATAATCCATGAAACGATAAACGCCACACCGCCAAGCGGTGTAATGGCGCCGAGTATGGAAACCTGCGTCACGCTGAGAATGTACAAGCTTCCGGAAAACAGCACAATACCTGCAAACATCAGCCAGCCCGCCGCAGTGACGCTGCCGACACCTGAGAGCTTATCGGCAAGAAACGCGACAGCCAGCAGCCCAAGCGCATGATACATATGATATTGCACGCCTGTATGCCAGACCTGAAGATATTTATCAGGAATTTTCCCTTCAAGACCGTGCGCGCCGAATGCGCCCAGCCCTACTGCGACCAATGCATTAATCGCGCCTAATATTAAAAATAATTTCATCTATTCCTCTCCTGCCTTTTCGCTAAATTGATATGTTTATCATAACGCACATGAACCAAAATTCAACGATCGTCCGACGATGACACGAGATTGTCAGATTTCCTCTTTCTCCAAAGCTGTAATTGATCTGCCCCTATCGCAACTAAAGTGCCCAGGACAAGCCCGTTGCTCAGTAGCGAAATAAAAATCGGGTGCATGCCCGTTAATGCGCTTTCAGGAATGAACATTACACCAACGCCGGTGAGCAGAGAAAGACCGATCACGGTACGGACCCGCTTTGTCTCCGTGTTCTCATATGAATCGAATTCGGCGAAAGCCAAACCCGCCATTGTTGAAAACACGACAAAATTCACCGCAAACCCGACAGGTGACGGCAGGCTCGCAAACGCATTCATAAAGAAAGGGATGATACTGATGATAATAATAATAGCGTTTCCTAATAAAAATGGTTTTTTAGAAGGCATTTTCGTTGTTTCAATAAACCCAGCCGCGCCTGAAATCGGCACCGGCGCAATTGCCCCGGTCAAACCGCTGAGCAAATGGCTGAATGAAGCCGCGAATCCGGCCGGTCTTTCATGATGCCGCTCCGGCTTGCCTCCGAACTTTTTCACAGCCAGCTCGACGACTCGTATGCTCGCCAGCATATTAACAATCAGCAAAATGGTAATAAACAGTGACGTAATCACAAGGCCGCTGTCAAAGATCGGCTTTCCGAACGGAAACAGCGCCGGAAGCTGAAACAGACGGTCAGGCATTTGAATCGGTTTGGCGGCACCCGCGATAGCAAACAGCACCCAGCCGCCGAATAACGCCAGTAAGATTGAATATTGCTTTAAAAAAGACACCTTTGAATTGCTCATCATAAAAGTGGCCGCTACCACAACCATGGCGAGGCCAAATACGAGACCGTCGACACTGTCCTTTAAATAGCCGATCCCAAGCAGCCCTTTTATAATCGGCTGACTCAGCTGCATAACTAGAAGCAGCAAATACACACCCGTTACAACAGGTGTAAATAGAACCGACAGTCTTTCAATAACTTTACATACACTAAATATAAAGAAGAATACCGCGCTTAACAGCAGCGCGCCCTGCAATGCCCGGAGTGTATCTCCAAACGTGGCAAAGACCGTGCCCGTCAAACCGCCGTAAATTGTATAAACACCCCACCACAAGCCAGCCGGGCTTTCATTTATAGGTAGGCGGTGTCCCTTGAGACACTGAATGATCGCAGCAACCCCCAGCACAAAAAAAGTGCTTTGAATCAATCTGGCTGAATCAGAGTGATCTAATTGAAACGATTGCGCCACCGCCACCGGGACCACAATCGCCGCCGCAATCATAAAAGCCGTCCATTGCAAGGCGCCAAGAACCAATTTCAAATCAATCAACCTTTCCTGTTAAAAATCGAATAATGAATCGCCGTTTCCGTCTTCTTCGCTCTTCTCTTTTTCCTTCTTGCGATACTGGCTCAGCCCGGCGCTGCCCATCATTTTTTCCAGCAGCATCGGGTCTGCCGCAGGCGCCGCAACAGGAGACGCGGTTATAGTCGGTGAAGCTTCTGGCGAACGAGGCGTATCTGAATTGTCCATGACGACGTCGCATAAAGAACGGACGACTGCTATATGCTGTTTCAGCTCCTCATCCTGCTGTGCCGTTTTGGCCTCTTTCAGCTCCTCTTCCATCTTCTGAAGTAACGCGGATATATGAATATTCATGAAAGAATCCTCCATCTGAAAATTTCGTACTACCTGCATTTTATCAAATTCCTGACATCAATGCAGATGCGAGTTTGTTATTTTTTCTGACAAGCTTTGCGCATTTGACAATCGAAAAATCATTCTTCCATAATGAACTGACCGTCACATACAGAAAGGAGAGTCGGAATGAACAACATTCCCTCTATCATCAGCCGGCATCAAGCGTTTTTCACAGCAGGACATACAAGATCAATTAAAGCGCGGCTTGACGCTTTACGTAACGTAAAACAAGCCATCAAAACCTATGAAGCTGATGTATTATCCGCTCTCTATCAGGATCTCCACAAATCAGAGCACGAGGCTTACACGACAGAAATCGGAATTGTTCTTAAAGAAATAAGCTTTGTCATGAAACGTCTGAGAAAATGGGCCAAGCCGAAAAAAGTAAAAACGCCATTGACCCATATCGGCTCACAAAGTGTGATGATACCCGAGCCTTATGGAACGGTTTTGGTGATTGCGCCATGGAATTATCCATTTCAACTGGCTCTTTCTCCGCTCATCGGGGCTATTGCGGCCGGAAATACAGTCATCGTAAAGCCGTCAGAATATACACCCGCCGTTTCAGCGGTTCTTTCCAGCATCATTCGCGACGTGTTTCCGTCTGGCTATGTCACCTTAGTTGAAGGCGGGCCTGATACCAGCACAGCATTATTAAAACAGCCCTTCGACTATATTTTTTTCACCGGAAGCGTCTCCGTAGGAAAAATCGTGATGGAAGCAGCTGCTAAACAATTAATTCCCGTGACATTGGAGCTTGGCGGCAAAAGCCCTTGCATCGTCCATAAGGATGCTGATATCAAGCTCTCCGCCAAACGGATCGTCTTCGGGAAATTTACAAATGCAGGCCAAACATGCATTGCGCCTGACTATTTAGTCGTTCACGAGGAGATAAAATCGGAATTCGTTAAAGAAATGAAGCATATAATCGGCGAGTTTTTCGGTCACCAGCCGGAGCTGAACCCGGCCTACGGCAAAATCGTCAGTGAGCGCCACTTTCAGCGGCTTATCGGCTTTCTGAATGACGGCATTCCTCTAACCGGCGGCAAAGCGGATCATAAGCATCACAAAATCGCCCCAACGATTCTTGATCAAGTCAAGGATGAAGCGCCTGTGATGCAAGAAGAGATCTTCGGGCCGATTTTCCCGCTGTTTACCTATCGCAGCACCGACGAAGTCATTGCGATGGTGAACGCACGTCCGAAGCCGCTTGCCCTTTATTTATTTACAAATCATAAAACGGCCGAGCAACACATCTTAGAAAACATATCGTTCGGCGGCGGATGTATAAATGATACATTAATGCATGCGGCTACACCATATCTGCCATTCGGCGGTGTCGGAGAAAGCGGAATCGGACGCTATCACGGGTTCGACAGCTTCAACACGTTTACACATAAAAAAAGCATTTTGAAACAAACAAACCGCTTCGACCTTGCTTTCCGTTATCCTTCCTCAAAAATTGGGCTGCGTTTGATACGTAAATTATTGAAATAAAAAAGCGCAGAACACGCCTGCGCTTTTTTCTATGATAAATCTTGAATGCACCATTGAATCGGCTCTTGACCCATTTCTTCTAAAAAAGCATTCGCCCGTGAAAACGGCTTGCTTCCGAAGAATCCGTTCCTCGCCGAGAATGGGCTTGGGTGAGTCGACTCAATGATGAAATGCTTGGACGTGTCGATCCGTTCTTTTTTCATTTGCGCATGCCTGCCCCACAGAATAAAAATAACCGGCTGCTCTCTCTCATTCAGCACGTCAATGACCCGGTCTGTCAGCTGCTCCCAGCCTTTTCCCTTATGGGAGTTGGCTTGGCCGCGCCGCACCGTTAACACCGTATTTAAAAGCAGGACTCCCTGCTTCGCCCAGCTGACGAGCGAACCGTGGTTCGGTATGCTGCATCCCAGATCATCCTGAAGCTCCAGAAAGATATTTTTTAGTGAAGGCGGCTGCTTTACGCCCGGTTTCACAGAAAAACTTAAACCGTGGGCTTGGCCGGGACCGTGATAAGGATCTTGGCCAAGAATCACTATTTTTACGTGTTCGTAGGCAGTATAGTGCAAAGCATTATAAATATCCTTGCTTTCCGGGAAAATCGTTTCATTTGCATATTCCCGTTTCAGCATTTCTCTCAGTTGTTGATAATATGGTTTTTCAAATTCATCTTTCAGCTGATCCCACCAGCTGTCCTCTAAAAGCTGCTTCAAGGCTGTAATCCTCCCTTATGAGCGGTGAAGTCTGGAATAAACGGGCTGCCCGTCCCAAACGATGTCGCTTGCTGCTTCACGCCTTTTCATGTCAGGCTCTTCTAACAAGACGGCGAAATTTTTTGTCGGAAGCTCCCCGAGCCCATGCTTCTCGCTCAGCCGGTCTAAATATTGTTTCCGTTTGGCGCCAAGGTCGCTGGACTGATTGTCGCCTGCGTCAGAAAACGCATAAATCACACTTGCGCAAGCAACACGCTTGACCCGGTGCTCTTTCGCCGCTCGCAAATAAAAATCCCAATCCCAATAGTTATGAACCTCAGGATCAAAATACCCTAATTCATCGTGCAAAAAACGTCTGTACATACTGCCGGACGGCACATATGTGGAGAATACTCTCATGTCTTCATAGTCGGCCGTATAGGCGAATAATTTCCGTGACAGCGGATATCTCGTCCCGTTTCTTTCTTCAAATGAAACAATTTCCGCATCAGAATGGACCAGATCCGCCGTTTCCATTTCCTCCGCCATCCTCTTAAGATGGCCGGGCGTAAAGAAATCGTCATCATCACAAAGCATAATACAATCGCCCGACGCCTGTTTGACACCGGCATTTCTGGCTAATACATGCCCCGCGTTCTTTTCTAAATGGAGAACAGCAATCGGAAGTTCGGCATACAGTTCTTTTACATGATCAACCGATTCCCCCGCGTCATTTACGATAATGATTTCATATGGATTCATCGTTTGTCTAGAGATCGACTCAAGCAATTCGCATAAGGCCGGAATTCGATTATACGTCACAATTACAATGGATATCTTCATGATGCTCTCCTTCTTAATTTATTGTCATGTATTATTAAAACACAAATTCAACAAGAGAACAGTGGGCATTTCCTACCGATCAACAAAGAGCAGCGTAATTCCGATCAGCAGCAAAAGCAAGAGAACGAGATCTCCCCAGACGCGATACAGTCTTCTTTTCATATCAGCCCCGTCAGCAAATACTTGATGCCGCAATTTATATTGATAAACAGGGAGCAATACAAACGCATAAAAAGAGCACAAAAAAACAAACGCCGGAGGAACAAAACCGCATCCCGCATCATCCCACTCATAAACAATGTCCGCTACGCTTGCGCCATCTATAAAAAAGAGAGCGAACATTAAAACCAGCGGCACCAGCGAACCGATTTGAAAATCAATCCATCGCAGCTTTTGATCAAACGCAAATTTCGCAGCCCAAAACCAGCCAAACGCATACAAAAAAAGCATCAGAAAAACGCCGAAAAACATAAAAAAAGCATCCGGGAGCCAGCCAAACAAAAAGGCAGGAAAAACAGCCGCAGCCATAGCGGCAAACATGCCAAATACAACAAAAAAGAAGATAGCTATATGAACGATTAATCCGTATAGAAACGATTGTATTTTCATTTTAATTATATTCCTCTCGGTATGTAGTAATTCTATGTAGTTTGGTGAAAAAAATTAGGCAAGACGGCGCCTGCCTAAATAACAGCCCAGCCGGCTGCATGCCGGAAAAAGCATGGTCGCAACGGCACAGGCCAATACAAAACCCGGTGTGAGCATAGCTTGAAACAGATCAGCCGGCACAAGACCGAACAGAAAGACAAGCATAAAACACACATTCGGCGCCATGGAAACCGATACTGTATAATGTACAAGCCTCTTCCCGCTTAAACCGAATTCCCTTCCCGCCTGATACCCAATAAACATCCAATAAAGCAGATAACCGCCTAATATCAGCCAAACAGACACGGAAATTCCGCTCCACACTGCTTTCACAAGCGGATGAACGGACCATACATGGATTATGGTTAAGGCTGCACCCGCAGCAAAGAGTGATAGGTTGCAAAAGAAATGAAATAATAAAAACCCGCGGGGAGATACGGATGTTTCTTTTTTAAAGGAATGAATAATGTCAGCCGGCGATCCGACCTCGTGCCAAATACGCATCATCGCTTCCTTTTCGGTTTTCCCTTCATTCAGGTAATGAGCAAATGCCTGGCCGATATGGCTTTCCAATTCCTCCATCCATTCATCAATGTCCGGCAGATCTTGCAGCCCTTTTTTGATCTCGTTTACGTAATCGTCTTTATCCATTCTGTCCGCCCCGTTTCAGCATGCGGTCCATCATCGTCGAAAACAGACTCCACTCCTTCATCCGCTCAAGAAGAACCGCTTGTCCTTCATCTGTTATGCGGTAATATTTCCGATCAGGCCCCTTTGACTGCTTCTCCCAATAAGAAGAAATATAACCTTGGCGTTCAAGCTTATGAAGCGACGGATAAAGGGTGCCTTCCTTCATTTGCAGTTCATTCCCGCTTCTTTGCTCCATTTCTTTGACAAGCTCATAGCCATACATCGGCCGTTCGTTAAGCAGCGTTAAAAGCAAGATGACGGTACTGCCCTTTACAAGCTCACGATTAAACATATTCAAAACCCCTACCTAGTAATATTATGTAGCATTTTACGAAACCTCAATGTCATTGTCAATTCATTCCTGATAGGCTTCAATATTGTGATCAAGAGAAAATCTAACTATAATGAGGTATAAAACATGATGGAGGTTTACTTATGTCAATGCACAAAGCACTCACTATTGCAGGCTCGGATTCCAGCGGCGGCGCGGGGATTCAGGCTGATTTAAAAACGTTTCAAGAAAAAAACGTCTACGGAATGACAGCTTTAACGGTTATCGTGGCGATGGACCCCGAAAACAGCTGGGATCATCAGGTATTCCCGATTGATCCGGACACCATCCGCGCCCAGCTGGCAACGATTGTTGACGGAATTGGCGTTGATGCGATGAAAACAGGCATGCTCCCAACCGTTGAGATTATCGAGCTGGCTGCAAAAACGATAAAAGAAAAACAGTTAAAAAATGTAGTCATTGATCCCGTGATGGTATGTAAAGGAGCGAACGAAGTTCTTTATCCTGAGCACGCTGAAGCGTTGCGTGAGCAATTGGCGCCGCTTGCGACAGTCATTACGCCAAACCTTTTTGAAGCAAGCCAGCTAAGCGGAATGGACGAATTAAAAACAGTGGAAGACATGAAGGAAGCAGCAGAAAAAATTCACGCGCTCGGCGCCCAATATGTCTTAATTACAGGAGGCGGCAAACTCAAACACGAGAAAGCCGTAGATGTTCTGTATGACGGAAAAACGGCTGAAGTTCTTGAAAGCGAAATGATCGACACGCCTTACACACACGGAGCAGGCTGCACATTCTCCGCCGCCGTCACAGCAGAGCTTGCGAAAGGAACTGAAGTGAAAGAGGCGATTTACGCGGCAAAAGAATTTATTACAGCAGCGATTAAAGAATCGTTCCCGCTGAACCAATATATCGGACCGACGAAGCATTCTGCGATGCGCTTCACTGAAAAATAAACAAATATCCCCCTCTATTCAAGAGGGGGATTATTTCACTTTAAGATTTCTCGCTGATGATCTCAGAAACGCTTCAATAGATTGAACAAACAGCGCGTACTCCTTCATTTGTTCGTATGTAACAGTAAGCTTTTCTCTCATTTCATTATGAGGCATGGACCCTCCCAGCATTTTTTTGAGCTGGAGTAAGACCTCTTTATATTCTTCTCTCTTATCCTCTACTTGATCTGCTGCCTTTTCTAAACATTCCGGCGTTATCTTCTGTTCATTCAAATTCAAGAAAACAACTCCTTAAAAATAGTAGTCTATCGTTGAAGAATAGCACAGATGGCATAGATTTCACATAAGAAAAAAGGATTATTTTTATTGACCAACTGGCCATATCGACACATTCTTTCCGTTTTCCCAGCGGAATTAACAGAGACCTCCTCATTTCCCGGGAAAGGAAAATACTTTTCGCTAAGCACTTCTTCTTCATCTTTTAGAGAAAACATCGCAAATCATTATGTGAAAACAGTCACAATATATACCTGCACAGAAGGCAGAAGACACACCATGGAAACTTAAGCATTACTTCAGGTTGAACAACTTACTTATTGTCATATTATTATTTTGATCAATGATCCTTAATCAATTTGTCTAATGGCTCTTGCCGGATTACCGCCTACCAACGTATTATCAGGAACGTCTTTTATTACCACAGAGCCAGATGCGATTACAGCGTTATGTCCAATTGTTACTCCTGGGTTAATAATTGCTCTTCCGCCAATCCAAACGTTATCCCCAATTGTAACTGGTTTTCCATATTCAGCTCCACTTATCCTCTTTGCACTATCAAGGGGATGAGAAGCTGTATAAATATGAATTCCAGGCCCCATAAGACAGTTATCTCCAATATTCACCTGACAAACATCTAAAATAACACAGTCATAATTGGCGAAAAAGTTATTTCCTACATGGATATTATAACCATAGTCACAATGAAAAGGAGGCATTATAGATATATTATCGCCAGTTGAGCCAAGCAGCTTTTGTAATAGAGTATTACGGCTTTCGCTGTGACCTTCAACTCTTTGATTATACAATCCCGTTAATTTTTGTGCGTGTTCTCTTTCTCTCACCAGTTCCTGATCATCTGCAAAGTATAAATCTCCGTTAAGCATCTTTTCTTTTTCAGTCTTTTGCATAATATTTATTCTCCTTATCATTCGAATCTTAATAAAATCTTTGGTCACAGTATATAGTAAACAACTTTATCGTTTTTAAAATATTCTTATTACTAAATAAGCATGCGACAAGAAAAAATTGCAGTTAAAAGTGATAGAGACTTTATTCTAATTCAGTGCCCAAACGGAAACCTTCATCCCCGTATTCCCATTTGATTTCACTGTCACCTCATGATTTTCAAGGGAAGGAAAATATCTTGCACTGAATACCTCTTCCCCTTCGTTGATAAAGATTTCTAAAGACGACGCATCTATAAACATGTGCAGCGTATGCAAACGATTAATATGGCAATGCCTTTCTTCCGTTTTTTCGCCGTCAAAGCTTACCCGATTCAATGTTACAAGCCCTTCATCCTTCCGAAATATAAAACGTGCCGCTTTGCGAATGTCGAATTCAAATCCTGAGAGAGTCTGGATATTCTCAATCAAAATCTCCGTTCTTTCAACGTCCTCCACCAGAAGCGCTTCGGTTGATTGATGCAATTTCACATCGATTGTTTGCTCATTGGTCCGCATTGCCTTCATCTCAGGCAGCGGCTGTTGTATCAGTTTCTCCCCTGATAAAGTCAGCAGTCTCGGCAGCGTCATACAGTGAATCCAGTGATTCTCAATTGTCGGATGAGATGTTTCATCCTGGCCAGGAACACCCATCCACGCAAACATGATCCGCCGTCCCCGTTCATCTTCAAGGGTTTGGTGTGCATAAAAATCAAAACCGCAATCAAGCTCGGTAAAACCGCCATGCTTCATCTCGGGCTTATCATAATCAAGCCGTCCGACAAAGTATCCTGATTGATTCACATTTTGAAAATGAATGCCTTCCGCGTAAAGCCCTTGCGGTGAAACAAGCAGCACATCATGCCCCTGAAGAGAAAACAAATCAGGGCATTCCCACATATACCCGAAATCTTTAAGTCCATTGAATCCCGGACCAGTAATCGGACCCAGAAATGTCCATTCCGTCAAATTGTCAGAAATAAACAGAACCGCACTGCCTTTAAGGTTCTCCGTTTGTGCTCCAATGACCATATACCACTTGCCGTCATGCTCCCACACCTTTGGATCGCGAAAATGAGCCGTATATCCTTCAGGAAGGCGGGCGACAACCCCCTTCTTTTCAAAGGTCCGCCCATCATCAGACACAGCAAGGCATTGGTAGGTTTCCCGATTCCCGTCCTGATCCCTGACATTCCCTGTGTAAAAAAGATAGAGCTGACCATCCTTTCTGACCGCGCTGCCAGAGTAACAGCCATTTTTGTCATACCATTCGCTTGGTGCAAGCGCAATCTCTTCCCACACCCAATTCACAAAATCCGTCGTCGAATAGTGCCCCCAAAATTTAGCGCCATGCCCCGCATGAAACGGCTGCCACTGAAAAAACAAGTGATAAATCCCCTTCCAATGAATCACCCCATTCGGATCATTCATCAAACCTACCGGCGGCATAAGATGAAAATGCTGGCGGTACGGATCCATTTTGACAATATGCTCTTTTCTCTCTATCTCTTCATAAGCCCGGCGACGCAGTTCTTGATCATGTTTTGTCATTTTTTCCTCTCCTCATTCTCATTAATCTTCATTACAAATGCCGCAATAAATGCCGTTACGCCAGCAATGGACATGCCAATGAGATAGTTAGCCAGATTCCCAAATCCGAACGGCGCTGCAATCGCGATCATCGGTATTCCGGTTAGTCCGTAAGCGTTAGCAGCCACATGAGTAAGAACTACATAAGCTCCTCCCAATGCGCCCCCGATCATCGCAGCAATAAACGGCTTTCGGTAACGGAGGTTCACGCCGAAAATGACAGGCTCTGTAATTCCGAGAAAAGCAGAAAACGCAGCGGGAAGAGCAATTTCTTTCGTTTTTGCCTTTTTCGCCAAAAAGAATACTGCTAGGCCTGCGCCGCCTTGCGCGACATTGGCCATTGACCAGATCGGCAGCAAATAGTTCTTTCCAAGGTCTGAAATGAGGCCGGCCTCAATCGCATGGAAGCTGTGATGAACGCCTGTCAGCACGATAAGTGAATAAGCTCCTCCAAAAAGAAGGCCCGCCATAAATCCAGCATGGTCATAAACAAAGGTTAAAACAACAGTAATGCCGGAGCCAAGCGCTCTTCCGAAAGGACCAATCGCAATAAAGGCGACAAATCCGGTGACAATCACCGTCACAAACGGCGTAACAAGCAGATCCACTGCATGAGGAACGACTTTTCTTGTCCATCTCTCCACCTTGCTCATAACATAAACCGCTAAAAGAACCGGTATAACTGTTCCCTGATAACCGAGAAGCGCGATATCAAGCCCGAAAAGATGCATATAATCAGGTGACGCTTCCGCCAATCCCCATGGATTCAGAAGATTAGGGTGAATCATGATCCCCCCGATCACCGCTCCCAGATACGGGTTGCTGCCAAACTCTTTCGAAGCGCTGACTCCGATCAAAATCGGCAGAAAGATAAAGGCCGCGTTTGAAAACATATCGAGCAGCTGTAACAGCGCGGAATCTTCACTCATCCAATGAAAAGCATTTATCATCCCCAGTAATCCCATTAAGAGTCCGCTGGCCACGATAGCCGGGATGATCGGAACAAATATGTTAGAAAGCGTTTTCGCAAATCTCGCCGCAGGATTCAGTTTCTGTTTTGCAGCGTCCTGGTGATTCACATCCTCTTCACGTTCTAAATCAGCTTCTTTAGAAAAAGCATCATACACCTTATTCACAAGGCCTGTTCCAAAAATAATCTGATATTGCCCTGAGCTGCTGAAAGCGCCTTTAACGCCTTCAAGCTCTTCCACTTGCGCTTGATCTATTTTTTGTTCATCTTTTATCACCAAACGCAGTCTTGTGGCACAATGAGCGGCGCTGATGACATTTTCTTTTCCTCCGAGAAGCATAATAAGGCGTTTTGCAGTCTCTCTGTAATCCATCTTTTTTCTCCCCCTTTTTAAAAACAAAAAAGACCTAAAATTCGCCAACGAATAAAGGACACAGCGATCCTTTTTCATTTACGCAAATTTTAGGTCTTGCCTGCTTTACCAGTCACAATCCCGCTTGATTTAGTTTTAGAATGCGCTTTCATCATAAAATATGATAGCGTTTTCGTCAACAGTTTTTTTAAATACCAGTCATAGGATGTTGAAGAGCAATGGACCTTCCCTACACAGAAGGCAGGAGACATGCTATGGAAAGCTTTTTTCATTCCGATGTCTCCAAAAGGAGAAGGGCAAAGCTGTTTGCCATGCTGCTCTTTGTGTTCTGTTTTTTCATTTCCGGTTAAGAACACAGTATCGCAAATATATGCACCTTCGCGATCGCACTTTCCATCGACCATCCAGATACAGTAACATTGATGGGAGCTGTCAGAAACCTGATGCCCGTGACGCTCGGAAATCTAACCGCGGGCACCGCCATGATGAGATTGTTATATCATTCGCTAAATGCAGACAAATAAAAAAACTTCCAGAGATCAGGCTCTCTGCAAGCTCAGGGGGCAGTTATTCCGAGATATTTTGAAGACGCTGGACATGCAGCGTGATATAACCGGCCTCGGACTCCGGCAGATTCAATTGATATTCATTTTTTAAAAACTCCGCCAGCTCAAGCGCACACTGATAAGCAAAAGAATACTTTTTTTGGATGAAACAAAGCATCTCATCGTCCATGACATGAAGCGCTTCATTTGATTCCAACCGGGTGACTGCATATCGTAAATGCGTGACAAGGCGTTGATAGGAAATACTATTTTCGTCCACCTTTCGATTAAAATAGGTTTCTATTTTCTCTATCATTTCTTTAATCATTGTCGTATGTTTCAGCGCTGAATACATACTTTCCGCATCCATCTTCGCGGTATGGATGTGAAGGGCGATGTATCCTGCCTCATCATCAGGCAAAGACACACCCAATGTCTCTTTTACATGAGCGATGGCCCATAGGCCGATCTCATACTCATTTTTATAGAGCGCTTTAATCTCATGCAGCAATTTATTCTGCACAAACAAACCATCTTGAATCCTTTCGATCGCAAAGGACAAATGATCCAAAAGCGCGATATGAATGTGGTCGTTCAACGGTGCAGCGAGCTTTCCTTCCGCGTAGCTGATAATGTTTTCAGCCGCTTCTATGTGCGCCTCGGGCAGCGTTTGAAGAATCTGTTTGAACTTTTCATTCTCGTCGTGCACGACAAAGATCTTCTCGACTCTATTACTGGGAATGATATCATTTTTCCCTTTTTGAAACGCAATTCCCGGGCCCATCACAATTTTTTCCTGGCCATTCTCTTTTATGACAGCCGCATTGTTGTTTAATACCTTATCTATTTTCAAGAGGTCCTCTCTCCCGCCAAATTAGCCTTTATGAGCGGATTGTACCTCCTTTTATTCTTTGTGTAAAGATTCCCGGACCCGCTCTCTCCCGCTTTGGCGATTCCTTGAATGCATTCAGCCATCGATTCTTATAGCCGGCTGCTGCTTGCAGTTTTTCTGTTTCTCTATCATAAAGCGCCCCCTCCGAATCCGATAACGAGAATACCCCTCCGGCTTGGACTGCCGCATTCCGCTGATATGTACCTTGAATCATATTGACCGCTGCCGAAACCATTTTTCGTTCCGCCGGCGCAGCCCAGTTCATCAGAAAGACCATCCACACCTTTAAAGATACAAGCAAACGTTTCATCGCAAAACATCCCTCCGCTTCTTATTGCAGGCAGCCTTTGCAGCCAGCCTGTTTTTCTTTCTTGACGCTGTCACCGGAAAAGACGGCCGAATTCTTTTCTGGCAAACTAGCGGCTCTAGCAAACTCATGACTCTATGATAGACCGAATGAAAGGAATTCTTTGTCACAATATGAGTGAAAAAACAAACTAGTTTTAAGAAGTTTTGTTGAATGCTGCTCGAAACGGAATGAAAATTAGGGAACCGATCAAAAAAATTATTCACACGTTATCCCAAAGATAAGAACAACTTAATCACAGGGTATATCCACATATCCACATTCTCTATCAATATTTTGTATAGGAACATATATTCCCAACTATATATATACACAGATTTATTAAGTTATTCACAGGGTTCTGTGTATAACTCCCTCTTTATACACAAAAAAACCCATAAATGAGCCAAATGTCACAAGGATTTTTTTGAATTTTCAAGAAATATATACTAGATATTGTTAACTATCAAAAGGGGGAAACACATTGAAAAACGGGATGATTCGCTTTTTGCTCTTGAGTTTTGTATTATTCTTTACGTTATCCACAAGTATCACAGGTGTTCAGGCCGTTCCGGCTTCGAAGGAAAAGTCGCCTGACCTGGAAAAAGCCGAAGTATTCGGTGACATTGATATGACGACCAAAAAGCAAACGACCGTTATTGTTGAGTTAAAAGAAAAATCTTTAGCCGAAGCAAAGGATGCAGGCGAAAGCCAGTCGAAAAACAAACTGAAAAACGCCCGCTCAAAAGCGAAAAGTAAAGTGGCAAAAGCGGTGAAAAACGGGAAGGTTCACCGAGAATATGAGCAGGTATTTTCAGGCTTCTCTATGAAACTTCCTGCCAATGAGATTCCAAAACTCCTTGCCGTTGAGGATGTAAAGGCCGTTTATCCGAATGTAACCTATACGACCGATCATCTGAAGAAGAAGGACATCACTATTGCCCAAGACGCCATTTCTCCGCAGATGGATGAAAGCGCACCTTACATTGGAGCCAATGATGCATGGGATCTAGGCTACACAGGCAAAGGGGTGAAAGTCGCTGTTATTGATACCGGCGTCGAATATAACCACCCTGATCTGAAGAAGAATTTCGGTCCATATAAAGGATATGATTTTGTAGACAATGATTACACGCCTAAAGAAACGCCGGTCGGCGACCCTAGAGGTGAAGCGACCGATCACGGAACACACGTAGCTGGGACAGTTGCTGCAAACGGAACGATTAAAGGTGTTGCGCCGGATGCCACTCTCCTTGCGTATCGTGTTCTTGGGCCTGGAGGAAGCGGCACGACTGAAAATGTGATCGCCGGTGTGGAACGCGCCGTACAAGACGGCGCTGATGTGATGAACCTCTCTCTTGGAGATACAGTGAACAGCCCGGACTGGGCCACAAGCACCGCGCTAGATTGGGCGATGTCAGAAGGAGTCGTAGCCGTCACCTCAAATGGAAACAGCGGGCCAAACGGCTGGACAGTCGGATCGCCGGGTACTTCAAGAGAGGCAATTTCAGTCGGAGCAACCCAGCTGCCGCTCAATGAATACGTCGTCACATTCGGCTCTTTCGCCTCTGCCAAAGTATTGGGCTATGACAAGGAAAACGACATGAAAGCGCTAAACCACAAAGAATTAGAACTTGTGGAGGCGGGACTCGGCGAAGCAAAGGATTTTGAAGGAAAAGATCTGACAGGTAAAATTGCTGTTGTCAAAAGAGGAAATATTGCGTTTGTGGAAAAAGCGGACAATGCAAAAAAAGCCGGTGCAATCGGTATGATTGTGTATAACAATTACGCAGGAGAAATTGAAGCCAATGTCCCGGGTATGTCTGTACCGACAATGAAGCTTTCACTAGAAGACGGTGAAACACTCGTCAAAAATATCCAAAAAGGCGATACAAAGGCAACATTCGAATTGACTGTTTCTAAAGCGCTGGGCGAACAGGTCGCTGATTTCTCATCCCGCGGTCCCGTCATGGATACATGGATGATTAAACCGGATATTTCCGCACCCGGCGTCAACATTGTCAGCACCATTCCGACACATGACTCTGACAACCCGTACGGATACGGATCTAAGCAAGGAACAAGTATGGCATCGCCTCATATTGCCGGTGCGGTTGCGGTAATAAAGCAGGCCAAGCCTAAATGGAGCGTCGAACAAATTAAATCCGCCATCATGAATACAGCTGTGACATTAAAAGACGGAGATGGCAAGGTGTATCCGCATAATACCCAAGGAGCGGGCAGCGCAAGAATTATAAACACCCTTAAAGCCGACTCCATCGTTTCTCCGGGAAGCTATTCATACGGCACATTTTTGAAGGAAAAAGGAAAAGAAACGAAAAAAGAAACCTTTACAATTGAAAACCAATCCTCCATCAGAAAGTCGTACCAGCTTGAGTATTCATTTAACGGTAACGGCATTACAACGTCAGGAACAAGCCGTGTTGTCATTCCTGCCCGCCAAACCGGAAAAGCCGTTGCCAAAGTAAACGTGGATACAAAAAAAGCAAAGGCCGGTACCTATGAAGGAACGGTTACAGTAAGAGAAGGCGGAAAAACAGTCGCCAAGATTCCTACATTGTTAATCGTAAAGGAGCCTGACTATCCGCGAGTCACTTCAATTGATGTAAGTGAAGGTTCTGTACAAGGCACCTACGAGATTGAGACTTATCTTCCGGCTGGAGCCGAAGAGCTGGCATTTCTCGTATATGACCAAAATTTTGAGTTCATGGGCCAGGCAGGCATCTACAAAAACCAAGATAAAGGTTATCAGTACTTTGATTGGGATGGTAAAATCAACGGTGAAAGCAAGCTCCCGACCGGTGAATATTATATGCTCGCCTATGCGGCTAACAAAGGCAAATCAAGTCAGGTTCTGACGCAGAAACCTTTTACTGTCGAATAATAAGAAGCCTTGCCGAGAAAGACTCGGCAGGGCTTTTTTTGTGCTACACTAATGAATGATTATACATAAGTGTCTGAAAAAAGATTTGGAGGGCGTACAAGCCATGCTTTCTTTCTTCATCTTATTATCACTCACTATGCTTTTTGTCTGTTTTATTGTTTTCACTGCGCTCTACTGCTTATCCCATCACAAAAAAGGCAGCCGCCGCCCGTTTCAAAAAGCGGCAGAAGACACGGTGGACACTCTGCTTATTCAGCCTCTGAGCTGGGCCGTGACCGCTGTCTACTTTATGACGCTTCTCATCATCGCTCCCCTTTATCACCTCAGACGCTACATGCAAACAAGGCGCTGACTCTTATTCAACAAACGCGTCACGAAGCAGACGGTAAGACTTTAGCTTGTCCGCAAATTGATTGGTGATCGTCACTGCCATAATTTCCTCTGTCCCATAAGCCTGGCTGAGGGCCAAAAGCTGTTCCTTCACCTGCTCTTTCGTGCCAACGATCATCCGGCTTCTGTTATCATCAATCCGTCTCTGCTCATAGGGCGAGTATGTATTCCCGCGGACCTTCTCATAAGAAGGCACGCCATCTAAAGGTATACCCTGCTCCCCTGCAAGCAGTGTAAAATCAAGCACCGCTGCAAGCTCTTCCGCTTTTTCCTCTGTATCGGCGCAAATGACGAAAATAGCGACTGCCGCTCGTGGCTCTTTTCCCAAGACAGATGGCTTGAACCTTCTTTTATACTGTCTGACGGTGTCTTCTCCGCCTTCTCCGTTGATAAAATGCGCAAACATGTATCCCGCTCCCGTTTCAGCAGCAAGCAGCGCGCTTTCTCCTGAGGAGCCAAGCAGCCACACATCCGGCGCAGTGGAAATATGAGGCGCCGCCGTCAGATTTGGAAAACGGTGATTGTCATCAGCTAAGTCATGCAAATACATTGTCAGCTCGCGAATTTGCTGGGGATACTGATCTGCATTGCGTTTTCCGCCATCATTCAGCGCCCATGAAGCAATCGGCATTCCGCCCGGCGCCCTGCCAAGTCCGAGATCTATTCTTCCAGGCGTAAGCCCCTCAAGCACACGGAAGTTTTCAGCAACTTTATAAGCACTGTAATGCGGCAGCATCACACCGCCTGACCCGACACGAATACGCTTCGTTCTGACCGCAATATGGCTGATCAAAACCTCCGGACTAGAGCCGGCCAGCCGTTTGGAAAAATGATGCTCAGAAACCCAAAATCTCTTATATCCAAGGTCATCCGCCGCTTGTGCAAGTTCGACAGTCTGCTGTAAAGCCGTTTCCGCCGACTGACCTTCTGATACAGGAGATTGATCTAATATACTTAATGATATCATTCCCTACCACCTCACCATCATCGTATCACTGCCCGGCCTTTTTTTCTCATAGGACGCTCACACTTTTACCTTTTAACATGGACATAATAAACTAAACATCATGCCATCAATAGGAGGAGCCGATCCAGGATAAAGAATCAACAGACCCCGCGCCAAAATCCCAGTGCCTCAAGAAATGACGGAAATTTGTTCAAAGGCGGCCTATTCGGAATCCTCTTTAGCGTCCCCCTGTGGATTGTCATTTATTTGTTCATCAAATATATGATGAACATGTCTTAATTTGTCGGAATATGTTACACGTGAAACACAAAAAACCTCCCCAGCTTTTTGGAGAGGTCTTATGGTTATTGTTTATTAAAGCCTTTGTCTTTCACATATTGATTTAAATACGTACGCGGTTTTTGCTTCATGAATTGAAGAATCTGATCCGACCACGTTTCAACCCGCTGGCCATTCGTTCTTTCCTTGTAATAATTCGAAATGGTTTGGTCATACTCATTCATGTTTTTACGGAAATTCTCCTCACTCGAATCATACACATTCTCATGATATACAGCTTGCTTCGGCAGCCTTGGCTTTTTCCCTGAAGTGTTTGCCGGGTGCCCGACAACAAGTCCAAATAGCGGAAGAACATGATCCGGTGTCTCTAACACCTTCGTTACTTTGTCCAGCTCATTTCGTATGCCGCCGATGTAACAAATGCCAAGCCCCATCGATTCTGCCGCAATGCTCATATTCTGAGCGGCAAGCGCTGCATCAATTATACTGACCATAAACATCTCCGTATTTTCCAGCAGCTCGGTGATGTCTTCCCCTTTTTGTTCAGCCAATGCTTTATGGCGGTACAAATCAGCACAAAAAACAAACAAATGCCCGTTATGTTCAACATACGGCTGATTGCCGGCGAGAACAGACAGCTCACGCTTCTTGTCTTGATCGGAAACCCCAATAATGGAGTAAGCCTGTACATAGCTGGACGTAGATGCCGCCTGTGCGCTTTCGACTAATGTATGAATCTCTTCTGAAGACAGAAGCTGATCGGTAAAAGACCGGATGGAACGGTGATTTAAAATGGTTTCAATTGTATTGTTCATCAAAAGAACCTCCTTCTCCTTTTATCATATCCGAAACAGAGCCATGCCAAAAGTGAAATGCTCCGCAAAAAAAGACAGCCTGCTGACGGCTGTCTTTACATTTACGAATTGAATAGATAACTCTTATATTTTGTAAGCTGAACACTGGCATTGTAGACGATGCCGAAACCGATCAATGTGGAAAGCGTAGAACTCCCTCCATAGCTGACAAATAACAGCGGAATTCCGGTAACAGGCATAATGCCGATATTCATTCCGATGTTTTGAAAGGTATGGATGACAATAAGAGCTGTAAACCCTACGCAAAAGAAAGAAGCAAAACGGTTAAAAGAACTTATTTTATCAATGAGAACGACAAGTCTATATATTAAAAAGAAATACATAATCACGACAATGGCACAGCCCAAAAAACCAAAACTCTCGCCCAAAATAGCGAAGATAAAATCGGTCTGTCCCTCTGGAACATAAACCTTTAGATTATGGACTCCGTTACCGGTAATACCGCCTGAGCCAATTGCCATTACTGCTTGATTAACCTGCCAATGGTTATCACTGTCAGTTTCAGTTGACGAACCAGAGTCAGCAACCCAAGACGTCACCCTATTGATTTGGTAATCCTGAATCCCTATTGACTTCGCAGCATCCGGAAAATTAATCATAACTAATAAAATGAGTGAAACTAAAATAACTCCGGATCCGCCAATAACAGAGATCAGTTTCCAGTTTACACCTGACATAAATACCATGACCAAAACAATAAACATACAGATTCCAGCAGTTCCTGCATCCTGCAGAAGAATTAGACCAATCGGAATAACAGCAACCCCTGCAATTTTCGCTAAAAGAATCATATCGTCCCTAAGAGTGCGTATACCTTTTGGATTAGCCTTAGAAATGACTGAAGCCAGCATCATCATTAACCCGATTTTCATAAATTCAGACGGCTGCAAGGTTACTGATCCAAATTGAAACCAGCTTTTTGCGCCGTTTTTTACTGGAGCAATGGATTCCGGGCTTATTCTTAATACAATAAGAGATAATATGCCTAATATATATATATATAAACTAAGCTTCTCTAACTGTTCTAAATCAAAATAAAGAAGTACACCAATCACAATTGCGCCCAGTACATAATAAACAATTTGTCTCGTCCAAGCATTGCTGCCATATTGTCCAAACTGACCAGCAGCATAAATGGCTACCACACTAATAATAAAAAACACACCAAATATAAAAATCAAATCCCCCTGGTAAAAGGGGTTTTGCTGTTTCTTGTATCGACTCATTCTATCCCGCCTTACATTTTCATCGGAAATCACTATTGTTTATTATACATGAACCTCCTTCAAGATAATACGAGAAGGTTGTTTCCTTTTTTGATTTTTGCCCATTCATTGACGGCTTTTTATGCTACACGAAATATGACGTGTAAGGAACAGAAATGTTTCGGCTACCACAAAAGTTTTCAAACGAAATAACCCCTTCGTTGTTGAAGGGGCGTTGGTTTAAAAAAAGTCCATTAGCAGCGGAGAGCGCGGACGGATCGCTGCATCCAGTTTTTCTATTTCAGAAAGCGGTCCTGACAATTGGCCGGTTTCATACAGGAATTGGGCAGAGCGGGCGCCAAGGAAAAAGCCGCTGAAGGCTGATATGCTGCAGTACAATGTGTTCTCCGGCGCTTTTTCCTCAACAATGGAGACACCTTGCGAATTCAAGCAAAAGAGCCGCTCATTCCAATCAGCCCAAGGGTCCTTTACCTGAAAGAAAAACGGTTCTTTGATCGCCTGTTTCGGATATTGCTGCAAAAAGCCCTCCACATCAACAATTCGTGCCATACTGTATGGATAAAGCTCCTGCTTGATTCGCGGTTCGGCTATTAAGAAATCAAGCTCACTATGGGGTTCTGCGGTTATGACGGCCTCATCGAGCATCGAATCGTGCTGACAAATAAAGTTCCACAGGCCTTTCTGTGCCTCCTGATTGAGAAAGATCATTTCATCCACAAGCATGATTCTTTTCTCCATTCTGTACACAAGATATCCACAAGGAACTTCATCTGCCGAGTGGTACACGGCAATAAACTGGTTTTTGGATATCTTCGTTAACCAATGCTCTCGTGAACGTTTTAGCAATCCATTATACCGCTTTCTGTACTCGCTGTAGATTCCTTCCGCCCTTAAAGCCCCATTTTCCCTGTCTAGTCTTTGAATTGTTCCTGGAGTCTCCTCAAGCTGATAAAGGTATTCTTTCTTTATTGTGAATACCTTTTGATAAAAGGAAAGCTCCCAGCCAAATTTTCTGTAAAAGGATATGAGGAACGGGTGCAGAAAGCTGATTGTTTGCTTCTGCTCTTTCATAATAGACAGCGATTTGATGATCAGCTCCTTTACCGCACCTTTTCTTCTTTTTTCAGGCCACGCGGCTACACCAGCGATTCCTCCCATCTTAAGCTCACTCTGTTCCAGCATCACGGTGAAAGGAATAATGTGGAGCTTTGCCGCCAGCTTGCCTTGTTCCTTCACTCCGATAATATGATGCTGATCTAATATCTTTTTATTCTTCTTCCGTTCCTCGTCTGAAAGCGGGTAATGGAATGCATACTCTGACATACGCAAGACTTCGTCTAAATCATCATCTGTTTCAAGCTTAACGACTCTGCTCATTTATATTCCTCCTGATTCACAAGTCTTCTCTGCCCTTATATTCGCCTAACTGTATACAAACTCCTATCCATCGAGCTTTTAAAAATAAGGCTATAGTTGCAACACAATCCGCACAAAACATGTATCAATTTCTGGAAAACATGGTATAATAAATGTAACAAAATGTTCAAAAAACGACCACAAAACAGACACAATTTCTTTCCTCTATTTCATTTTTGTAAACGCTATCACAAAATGAAAGGAGACGGGTAAAATGGACATGTTTTTTGCTTATTTACTGGTTGCTACCGCCACTCCTCTTTTTATTTGGCTTGATAACAAAAAAGTCGCACTCTCAGCTATTCCGCCAATCATTTTAATGTGGGTTTTCTTCTACTTTTACGCAACAGAAAGCCTTTCTCCACTCGGACACACTCTCATGATCGTACTGTTTGCTGTCAACGTCATTGTTGCCCATATTGCGGCCTTTCTCATTTACGGACTTCCATATCTCCGCAGAAAAAGAAGCAGCTGACTGCAGCAAAAAACCCTCTTCATGTGAAGAGGGTTTTTCTAATTCGTCTTTATTTATTGTGTCCGGAATGCTCTGAGTGTTCAGCGCCTCCAGGAGGATTTCCATCCATATGATCACCGTGGTGATAATGGGCAGCGAAAATCCATACAGATCCAAGCACAATAACGATTGCGCCGAAGAATCCGAACAACGTGTTTCCGACCTGAATCGTGCCGTTTTCGCTCTCTCTCATGTGCATAAACATGAGGAGCTGCAAGGCTGCCTGAATAAAGGCAAATCCGAAAATAATCCAAAGTTTTGCTGATGAGCTCAAGTCCGTATACACAGCAACCCAAAGGGCAAGCAGGGTCAGAACAATAGACAACGCAAAACCTACAATGTGCTTCCATGGAAAGTGATTGTGTTCATTAGTCGCCATCTTACAGACCCCCCAATCCCATGAGATAGACACCGGTAAAGATGAAGATCCATACAACATCTAAGAAGTGCCAGTATAAGCTTGAGATAAAGATTTTAGATGAAGTCTGCGGAGTAAGTCCGCGTTTCTTCAACTGAAGTAAAATTCCTGCAATCCAGAAAATACCGATCGTTACGTGAGTTCCGTGAGTTCCAAGCAGAACAAAGAATCCAGACCAGAACGCACTTGTACCGAGAGATGCTCCTTCATGTACATAGTGGACAAACTCATTGATCTCACAACCGACAAAGCCGGCGCCAAGAAGAAGTGTGATAATTGTCCAAATGACGACGCCTTTTAAGCTTCCGCGGCGCATTTCATGAACAGCGATCCCGCAGGTAAAGCTGCTGATAAGCAGCAAGAATGTCATAATCATTACCAGGTTAACTTCAAATAATTCTTCTGGCAAGACCCCTCCTGCTGTTCTGTTTTGAAGAACGAAGAAGGTTGCAAATAGTGTTGAGAACAACACAATTTCTGCCCCTAAAAAGATCCAAAACCCGAGGATATTCAGCCTGCCGGTTTCAGATTGGTATTCCATAGGCGCGTTAGAATTGCCGTGTTCTGCATGTTCCATAAGTCACGCCTCCTTTACTCGGAAATCTTTCTTTCCGTCTCTTTTATTTCGTCAACACTTACATAGTAGCCATTGTCATATTCGAATGAACGAAGAACCATACAGAGCAGAACTCCGATCAGGCCGATGATGCCCATCCAATACCATTCAAACACAAGTCCAAAACCGGCTATACCGAATGCAACCGACATAATAAACGGTCTGCCTGAGTTGCTAGGCATATGGATTTTCTTGAATTTGCTTTCCGGATGAATATCAACTTTGTCTTCTTTCATTTGTAAGAACGCATCCTGAGATTTGACTTCAGGAAGCACCGCAAAGTTGTAATGCGGCGGAATTGCAGATGAAGTCGCCCACTCAAGTGAACGTCCTCCGCCCCATGCATCTCCGCTGATCTCGCGAGAAGAGTAACGGAAACTGTAATAGATGTTATAGCAAAGGATTAAGAATCCGACACCCATCATGAAGGCACCCACAGTTGAGATAAAGTTCAATGTTGTCCAGCCGTCATTCGGTCCGTATGTGTAAATACGGCGAGGCATTCCTTGAAGCCCCAAGAAATATTGCGGGAAGAAACAAATATTGAACCCGATCATAAAGATCCAGAAGAACCATTTTCCGATTCTTTCGTTCAGCTTGTGGCCGAACATTTTCGGATACCAGAAAATAAATCCGGCAAAACATGCAAATACAGTACCAGCGATCAGCACATAGTGGAAGTGAGATACAAGGAAGTACGTATTATGGTACTGATAATCCGCTGCCGCCATCGCAAGCATAACCCCTGTAACCCCGCCGATAACGAAGTTCGGAATAAACGCAAGCGCCCACAGCATCGGCGTTGTAAAGCTGATCCGGCCTTTATACATCGTAAACAGCCAGTTGAATATTTTAACCCCGGTCGGAATCGAGATCGCCATTGTCGTTATCGAGAAGAATGAGTTAACAGACGCACTGTTCCCCATTGTGAAGAAATGGTGAGTCCATACTAGGAAACTCAATACGGAAATGGCAATAATGGAACCAACCATCGCTTTGTAACCAAATAATTGTTTTCTTGAAAACTGAGAAATAATCTCTGAGAAAATACCGAATGCCGGCAAAATAACAATGTATACTTCAGGATGTCCCCAAATCCAGAACAGGTTCGCCCAAAGCATCGGCATACCGCCAGCTTCCAGTGTGAAAAAGTGTGCCCCGAACAAACGGTCAAATGATAAAAGTGCTAATGCTACTGTAAGTACAGGGAAAGCAAACACGATAATAATCATTGTGATCAGCGTCGTCCAAGTGAACATCGGCATACGCATAAGCGTCATGCCTTTCGTGCGCATTTTCAGTATCGTTACCATGAAGTTGATACCCGTCATCAGCGTACCGATACCGGCAATCTGAAGTCCGAGCAGGTAGTAGTTCTCACCCGGCCCAGGGCTCATTTCATTACTTGCAAGCGGCATATAACTGGTCCAGCCTGCGTTCGGAGATCCTCCGATAACGAAAGAGATGTTGAATAGCATCGCTCCGACAAAGAATGTCCAGAAGCTTAGGTTGTTCAAATAAGGAAATGCTACGTCGCGCGCACCGATTTGAAGTGGTACAACAACGTTAATAAGTCCAATTAAGAACGGCATCGCCATGAAGATAATCATGATCGTACCGTGAGTCGTAAAAATTTCATTATAGTGGTTAGAGTCTAAAAAACTGTTATTAGGAAGCGCTAACTGGGCACGCATCATCAAGCCGTCGACCCCGCCCCGGAACAGCATAACCACCGCAGCGATAATGTACATGATTCCGAGTTTTTTATGGTCAACAGTCGTTATCCATTCAGACCAAAGCCACTTCCACTTTTTAAAGTAAGTGAGCACGAAAATAAGAGCGATGGTTGTAAGTCCGATGGACACTTGTGCGCCCAGGATTAATGGGTCACCTGTTACGAAAAATTCATCCCATTTGAATTTCATGCGAGCTTCCTCCTTTCTTGATCAATATCATTCTTCTGTATCTTTAGACGTTTTGAACTCATTTTTCTTTACGTTTTCAAACGGATCTGTTTTAGAGTGCGGTGAAACGGCTTGATAGCCCAGGCGTTTGCGTGCCTCCATCGCATACTCGGCATCCTGCCCGTGATCGACGTATTTTAGGTGTGTAGATGAGAACGTTAATTCATCAACATTCTCCGGAAGCATAAGTTCATCATACTTCTCTTTTGTCAGCTTAGGAGAATCGTTTTGAGTCTTTTTCACCCAGCTGTTAAAGTCTTTTTCAGTTACTGCTTTTACATCGAACTTCTGATCGGCAAAGTGTTCACCCGTGAAGTTCGCGTTACGGCCTTCGTAAGTTCCCACTTCGTCAGCCTGTAAGTATTGATCCATCAGCATTCCCGCCATCGCGTATTTTTGTCCTCCAAGCTGAGGTATCCATAGCGAAGCCATTGAATCTGCCGATGAAATTTTGAACAATACCGGACGGTCTACAGGGATATTTAAGTAGTTGACCGTTTCAATATCCTGTTCAGGGTAACTGAATACCCATTTCCAGTCTACCGAAGTAGCGTACACAACAAGAGGCTCTTTATCCTTTGTTGCTTCAGGAGCCTTTTCTAACGAATATATCGTCTGTACGGTAGGCACAGAAAGTGCGATAACGATTAAAATTGGGATCACTGTCCAGACTACTTCTAAAAACGTGTTGCCGTGCATATCCGGCTTGTAATTTCCGTTGTCTTTGTCTTTACGGTCGCGGTATTTTACTAAGATAATGGTAAAGAGTACGAATACGACCCCGACAATAAATAACATGAATCCGATTGATAACAGGATTAAATCGCTTTGCTGATCAGCGACAGGACCTTTCGGATCTAACACGGAAATATCGCTGCATCCTCCAAGGACAAAAACTGCAGCCAACATCGCAAATAAAAGTATCGGTTTAAATGCTCTGAACAAGAAGATCACCATCCTTCCTATTGATATAATAAAGCTGAAATGCATGCTTCCTCAAAATCTTTTCTCTACCTTAGTTATGCTATCAAAATCTTCTCTTATTAGCTTTATTTTTTTCTAAAGTTCATCCTTTTTTCGAGTAAATGTCATAAATTCGACATAAATTGCTCCTACTATTTTCACACTTATCACTTAACATAAGAAGTTTTTAGATATTTCAGCATATAGGTACAGAAAGATGATGAAAAACTAATTCTGTCAAATAAAGGTTTACCACAATAAAAAACTTTGGTCAATCATAAATTTCATTTTGTTAATCTTTTCGCCTTGGAAATATTTTTCCCACTGTTTGAATAAATTCGCACGTTTACCATTTTAGCGTAAGATATTCTGAAAGAAAAGGTCGAAAACAGTCGGGATATGCTGTCAGCAGTACAGATTTCGCCCAGCATATTCAAATGTTTAGTATAGACAAACTTGAGGAAGGATATAGGTAAATAAAAAAATAGGAAGTGTTAATGATGAGTATTATTGTTTCTTTAATTGTTGCTATTATTATCGGTTGGCTCGGAAGCCTATTTGTAAAAGGCAGTATGCCCGGCGGAATTATCGGGTCTATGATCGCTGGGCTTATCGGTGCCTGGATCGGACACGGCCTGCTTGGCACATGGGGTCCCAGCCTTGCCGGCTTCGCCATCATTCCTGCGGTGATCGGCGCAGCGATTGTTGTTTTCCTTGTCAGCTTATTAGCCAGACGCAGAGGGTAATAAATGAAAAGCCAGATCATGACAAATGATCTGGCTTTTGTGTTGCTTTGAAAAGACAACAAGTGAAGCAGACTTTCTCATCGGGAATGCCTGCCGAATCAGCATGAAAAAGCCTCGATCCTATGGATTGAGGCTTTTTTCAGGTACAACTCCAATGCAGCTGATAAATCGTTTAAATGCTTTTTTCCCTTCAGGAGTCTGCTTAAATACTCCGGCGTGTTCCAAAATGCTCGCAAACACATTGCCCAGCTCTTCTTTTATGATTTGTTCCGCATTTTCATTGGTTATCGTTCGCTTTTCAAGGAGCTCCAATGACCAGTCAAGGTGTTTTACGATTAACGGATTGTTTTTTATCGCCGTTTCAGGATCGGCAGAACACAATGCTGCCGCCGTTTCTTTCATTTCTTGTTCTAAACGTCCCGGTAATATGGCAAGGCCCATCACTTCGATCAATCCGATATTTTCTTTTTTTATATGATGAACTTCCTGGTGGGGGTGAAAAATACCAAGCGGATGCTCTGCGTTTGTGCGGTTATTTCTCAGCACGATATCCAGCTCATACAGCTCCCCTCTTCGTCTTGCGATCGGTGTGACTGTGTTGTGCGGCGTGTCGTCTGTATAGGCTATAATGTCCGCCGTTTCATCAGAATAGCCTCGCCAAGCATCCAAAATGCTGTCAGCCGCTTTAGCGATCATGGCCGGATCACTGCTCTGAAGCCGCAGCACAGACATCGGCCATTTCACGATGCCCATTGTGACGCCGGGATGATTTTGCAGGGTGTACACTTCCTCCATTTCAGCTTGCGCCATCGGAAAATCATGGGCCCCGCCCTGAAAGTGGTCGTGGCTTAAAATACTGCCGCCGACTATCGGCAGATCGGCATTTGAACCGATAAAATAGTGCGGAAATTGGCTGATAAACGAAAGCAGCCTTTCAAATGTTTTCTTGCTGATCTGCATCGGTTCATGTTTATCCTTTAATACAATGCAATGCTCTTGATAATAGACATATGGCGAAAATTGCAAATACCACTGTTCATCACCGAGTATGACAGGAATGATTCTGTGGTTTTGACGGGCGGCTTGGTTTAAACTGCCTTGAAACCCGACATTTTCTTTACAAAGAACACATGGCGGATATTGGGATTGCTTCTGTTCTTTTGCTGCTGCAATCGCTTTTGGGTCCTTTTCGGGTTTTGATAAATTGATTGTCAGCTCCAGCTCGCCATACGTTGATGAAACCAGCCAATGGAGATTGTTGGCGACTCTGTCAGATCGAATATAGTATACGTCCTCAGAAAATTGATAAAATTCTTTGGTGGCCTGTTCAGGCCCGTTCAATAGCTTCGTTTCTTCAAATTGGCGGATTACTGCAGAAGGAGGGGGAACAAAGCAGCCCATGAGCTTGGCGCTCAGGAGATCGCGGTAAGTGTCAGTATTGTTTTCAATGCGCCCGTTTTCCGCCGCCCAATCATAAATGGGAGAAAGCAGTTCAGGAAGGCTCTGCGGCGCCTGTTTTTTGTTTTTATTATGTACAAGTTCAGCGTTCTGTATTTCCAGCGCTTCAAACAGACGGTTTCTCGTATAATCAACATCCAAGATCGAGATCAGTTTCTTTCGCAGACCATATTGTATGAGTTCCTCAATCTGTTCAAAAATCGTCATGATCAATCCCCCTTCAGTTCTCTCGCGCCTTCCCCTATGTCCGCGACGTAAAAATCAGCTTTAATTCCTGTTCTTTCTTTGTAGGCAGCTCCCGCTTTTTCAATAAAGTCTTCAACCGCCTGGTCCTTCACGATACTGATCGTACAGCCGCCAAATCCTGCTCCCGTCATTCTTGAGCCGATAACTCCTTCATGGGACCATGCCACATACGCCAATTCATCAAGTTCGGGGCTTGTGACTTCATAATCGTTTTTCAGAGAAAGATGGGATTCTTTCATTAATGACCCAATTTCATCAAGTTTGTTTTTCTTGAACATCTCAGCGGTTTTGATCGTACGGTCATTTTCATAGACCGCGTGCTTTGCCCTGCGCCTGTTCGTTTCATTTTGGATGAGATGGGCATACGAATCAAAATCAGAGGGGCTGAGCTCCCCCAATGATGCAATCTCCAGTTCTGTCTTGAGGTCTCGGAGTGCTTCTTGGCATTCCTGCCGTCTCGCATTATAGCTTGATCCCGCAAGTGATCTTTTTTTGTTCGTATTGGCGATGACTAAAGAAAGTCCTGAAACATCAAGCTTGCTATATTCATAGGACAGCGTGTCACAATTAAGGAGCATGGCGTGGCCTTTCTTTCCCATCCCGATTGCAAACTGATCCATAATCCCGCAGTTTACTCCGATAAACGTGTTTTCTGCATGCTGAGCCATTTTCACCAAATGAAGCGCATTCAACTCAGGATGAAAATAGGTTTGAAGCACAACAGCCATCAGCAGTTCAATAGAAGCAGAAGAAGAAAGCCCGGCACCGTTTGGAATATTTCCCGAAAAAGCAATATCAAAGCCATTGGGAATTGCATATCCTCTTTGCTGAAATTCAAAAATAACGCCTTTTGGATAATTAGCCCAATCGTCATCTTTGTTATAGCGGAGGTCATCAAGCTTGAATTCTTTTACGCCTGTTTCCTTAAAATTCTCCGAAAACATCCGAACCAGCCGGTCCTTTCTTTGAGAAACAGCAGCAAATGTACCGATTGTCAGAGCGCATGGAAATACGTGCCCGCCATTATAGTCAGTATGCTCTCCGATGATGTTCACTCTTCCCGGTGCGAAAAAAAACCTTAATCCGTCTTGCTTACCGAATACACTTGCAAACGTCCCCTTAACCTCTTCCCGCATGTGCATCACCTTTCATGACTTTTATTGTTTATTTCCCGGAAAATCCCCTGTGAAACCGATAAGCTGCTGCTTTGGCTTTACACACCCTCTTCTGTCGTTTTTTTAAACACCAGCCATTTGCTTGCAATATAATTCACTACGACAATCACAACGTTATCCAGTATTTTGGCTAACGTTTCATTTGTGTGAAACTGGCTGACAAGTAAAATCATCATTCCTAAATCAATCCCGAGAGACAGCAAACGCACGCTAAAAAACGCCGTAAGCTCCCTCATGAGGCTCCGCATGTCGCTTGTTTTTTGCTGAAACACATAAATCTTATTCGTTATATAAGCGAAAAGAACAGACAAAATCCATGCGATTACCGTCGCGGTTTTGTAATCCCTATCAAGAATCTCTACCAGGATATAAAAGCTCGAGATATTCACCGCGGTTGTAAAAATGCCCATAATGATGTACATGATCATCTCTCTGTACTGCTTCATATGTTCCTCGCTTTCTTGAAATCTTTTCTATTTAGCATATCATTTTGCCTTAAAATCTGACTAGCATAATGGGGTTTTATCATCTGAATTCTTATCTGCTTTTAAAAAGACGGAAAGTGCATCAAATAAACTGCGAAATGTCACAGAAGTCCCTAACACGTTTGATTGCTTGACAATTCCGTCGATCGCGGCACACATTAGTTTAGCCGTATATTCTGTATCAATACTGTCTTCAATGAGGTTTCTCTCTTTCAGCCATTGAATATAAAAGATATTTTCTTCTATCCAAAGTTCGTACAGCATGTAATAGGCTTTGTATTCCTGCAGCACTTTATAAGTGGGCATGTTTAACGCAAATGATGCAATGTCCCAAGATGGTTTGCTGTTGAGGTGGCAGAACAGCAATTCAGCCGCTCTGCCGGCTGCATCCTGCAAAGTCAAAGGCCGCGCTGATATCTTTTCAATTTCATTAAGATAATCAGTAATGATCCTTTTCCTTATCTTCCGACGGTCTAAGAGATGCTTTAAGAAGTCTTCTTTTCCTTCAAAATGAACATAAAATGCTCCCTTACTAAACCCCGCCGCTTTGCTGATTTCCTCTATAGAAACCGCGTCATATGCTTTATCAATTAATAAAGTAAGGCCTGCGTCAAGAAAACGCTCAAACGTTTCTTCTCTCTTTATCTGAAATTTGTTTTTTTTCATTTTTTACTCCAGCCGTTTGATCATAACCTTATCTTACACCGGATAATTCTTTAGCGGTATTTTTTTCTCGGACAGAAGATGATATTCGGATATTGAGGGTAAATGTTAATAGGGAATATGATTTATTTTAATTTACATACTACCCAGTCAGTATTTAATTGTTTATTATTAGGATTAAGGATCTTTTATGTTTTTTGGTTATTTTAGTCAGTTTTTTAGGGATTAGGTAGGTGAATTTCCCTTCTGTTTGCGATAGCAGGACAGCAATGTGTGAAATTTGTTGCACAGAAGCTAAATCGGCGCGCCGGCTTGGTCTCTATCTTATTGCACAAATGTTGCGGGAAAACATTTTATTCAATTGGAGGGTCTTATGAAAACTCATGTAGAGAAGGATTTAGACAAAGATTGGCATAGGTTAATTCAAGAAGCCAGAACCATGGGTTTACGCATTGATGATGTCAGACAATTTTTAGAATCTGAAAAAGTGGTGAAGAAGAACTCGGCACTGCACACATACATCCGCCACGACTAACGTTAAAAGGCGGATCTTTTATCCATGATCTAATATATGATTTCTACTCTATTAGCCGATCTGAGTTTTCACATAAGCCCTTCCTTCGGCAAGGTTCTGATTCATCTATGAATGAACCGGCTTGATGGACAAGCATTGGTTATTCTCGGAGCAGCTCCCCATAATATCTTTAATAGACGCCCCGCTTGTTTGTGTACCTCCGTCAGGCTGACAGCCGGTATACGATCACCTCTTGGCACATATCATGAGCAATAACTGCCATTTAAGAGGTGATACCCAAATGAATTCAGATTTCCTTCCCTTTTATGACCAAAAGAAAAAGGACTATTACGAGGGGCTCAACCCCTATCTGCTGAAAAAAATAAACGGCCATTGGAAGACGGTGCTGGATGTCGGTTGCGGCACGGGAAATTTAGGTGAAGCACTGCAAGATCAAGGCATTACGGTTTATGGTATTGAGGCATTTCCCGATGCAGCCCAACAAGCGGAGAACAAGCTGGCACATGTCTTATGCGGAGATATTGAAAGACTGGCGCTTCCTTATGAGCCGGAGCAATTTGACTGCATTTTATTCGGCGATGTTTTGGAGCACCTTGTCAATCCGTGGTCAGTGCTGGAAAATCTTCGCCCTCACTTAAAAAAAGATGGCACTGTGCTTGCCTGTGTGCCGAATGTCGGGCACATCTCTGTAGTGTTGGAACTGTTGGCGGGAAAATGGACGTATACAAAAGCCGGCTTGATGGATCAAACTCATTTACGCTTTTTCACGCTTCATGAGCTTTACGCTTTATTTACGGAGAGCGGCTATACCATCAAATCAATTGAAACGATTCGCGTTGATCACCCTTCTTATCACAATGCAGTTGAGGCATTGCACCGGGTGTGCGTTCAGCTCGGCATTCGGCAAGATTTTTTGACTGAGGCGGCTGCTTACCAATATGTCATTGAAGCCGGGAGAAAAGAAGAATGAACCAATCGTCTGTCTTATTTGTTGTCTGCGTAAACGATGAGGCGCTTTACAGCCAATGCATCCGCCATATTCTGCATCTTGCCGTGCCTCCTTCATTCTCCTATGATATTCTGCCTGTACGCGGTTCAACTAGTATGGCATCCTCTTATAATCTCGCTTTGGATCATCCTTCCAAATACAAAGTTTACCTGCATCAAGATACATTTATTATTCATCGGAATTTCCTCAATGATGTGCTCCAGCTTTTTCAACAAAATAAAGAGCTGGGGCTGCTTGGTGTGGCCGGATGTGAGACAATGCCTCCAAACGGAATATGGTGGGAAAGTGAGCGGAAGGCCGGAAAAGTGATTGAGTATAGAGCGGGCTGCTTTTCTACTCTGCAATTCGAAAGCAGCGGCAGCGAAAACCATTCGTTTACGCCGGCTGAGGCTGTTGACGGTTTATTAATCGCTACCCAATATGATCTAAAATGGCGGGATGACCTGTTTGAGGGATTTCATTTTTACGACTCCTCCCAATCCATTGAGTTTCAAAAACATGGTTATCAAATCGGCATTGCCCGGCAGGAAGAACCTTGGTGCCTTCATTATTGCGGCGATTCATTTAACGCAGAAGCGTATGAAAAAGACAGAAAGATATTTGTCAGGCATTATATCACAAACAGTCCTCGCTAGCAGACTGTTGATTTTTTGTTTTTCGGCGGTGATATTGACGAATAAATCAAACTTTCAGCTCATACCTATTGATGTACCTTTGTCCTTGCTTCATCCCCATTAAAAGGAGGAAAGCCATGTCTGACCGGGAAATCAATTACAAGCAAATTGCTGAATCGCCGTCTTTTCAAACCTTTTTAAAACAGAAACGCGCATTTATTGTACCCGTTACGATCTTCTTTTTTGTATTTTACTTTTTTCTGCCTGTCTTAACGTCTTATTTTACTTTTTTGAACAAACCGGCAATAGGGGCTGTATCTTGGGCTTGGCTGTTTGCCATGGCTCAGTTTGTCATGACCTGGACGCTCAGCACATTGTATTCCAGAAAGGCAGCTCAGTTCGATCGTTTTGCAAGCGCATTACAATCAGAGCTGAAAGGTGAAAAATCATGAATCCGACCGCTTTTATTTTGTTTTTGCTGATTGTAGGGCTGACGCTTCTCATTACGTATTTTGCCGCGAAGCAGACGAAAACGACAAGTGAGTTTTATACCGCGGGCGGCGGGCTGTCCGGTGTTCAAAATGGACTGGCGATTGCCGGAGATTATATGTCGGCTGCGTCTTTTCTCGGTATTGCCGGAATGATTGCGCTGAATGGCTTTGATGGATTTTTTTACAGCATCGGGTTTCTTGTCGCTTATCTCGTCGTACTATATATTGTCGCCGAGCCGCTTCGAAACCTCGGCAAATACACGATGGCCGATATGATCGCAGCGCGGTTTAAAGAGAAAAAAATCCGCGGTGTTTCCGCTCTCAATACGATTGCGATCTCTACATTTTATATGATCGCCCAGCTGGTGGGAGCGGGCGCGCTGATCAAGCTGCTGCTTGGAATTGATTATACGGTCGCTGTACTGATTGTCGGAGTGCTCATGACCATTTACGTCGTGTTTGGCGGGATGATTGCCACAAGCTGGGTGCAAATTATTAAAGCCGTTTTGCTCATGGCCGGAACACTTGTCATTTCGATCATCGTTTTTTCTAAATTCGGCTTTAATCTCAATACAATGTTTGAACAAATGAAGACCGCCACACCGCTCGGCGCCGATTTTTTAAATCCCGGCAACAAGTATAAAGTGCCGCTTGAGACATTGTCTTTAAATTTGGCACTCGTTTTGGGAACAGCTGGGCTGCCCCATATTTTGATACGGTTTTATACCGTCAAGGATGCAAAAACCGCACGTACGTCTGTGGTATCGGCAACATGGATCATTGGCATTTTTTACATCATGACAGTCTTTCTCGGGTTTGGGTCGTCCGCTTTTGTCGGATTTGACGCCATTACAGCGGCGGATCAAGCCGGGAACATGGCCGCTCCGCTTCTCGCCAAGGCGCTTGGAGGAGACTTTTTGTTTGCGTTTGTCTCAGCGATCGCCTTCGCCACCATTCTGGCGGTGGTAACAGGGCTTGTGCTGTCTGCGGCCTCAGCCTTCGCCCACGATATTTACAGCCAAATTATCAGAAAAGGGAACGCGACTGAGAAAGAGCAGATGAAAGCGGCCAGATGGGCTTCTGTAGCCGTGTCTGTTCTCTCTATCATTCTTGCGATTTTCGCACAGTCGCTGAATGTCGCATTTCTTGTCGCCCTGGCTTTTGCGGTCGCCGCAAGCGCGAATCTGCCGCTGATTGTGTTCACTGTCTTCTGGAAACGTTTCAACGCGGCAGGCGCTTTATGGGGAAGCCTTACAGGACTTTTGAGTGCGCTCATCCTTGTATCAATGAGTCCGAGTGTATGGGACCCGGCGGGAGGAGCGATTTTTATCGGCGACCCTCTGATTCCGCTTTCTAATCCGGGAATCATCTCCATTCCGCTCGGCTTCCTCGGTGCGTGGCTCGGAACGTTGCTTTCGTCTAAAAACAAGACAGATGAAGATACGTTTGCAGAAATTCAGGTGAAGGCCCACACCGGAATTCATATGGATTAGAAATAGCAAAAGCTCTCTAAACGGTTGTTTAGAGAGCTTTTTTCCATAGGACAGCCTTAGCTCATTTTATTGGATTCTTGCTCAATTATTTTTTCAAACATTTCTTTACTTGCGGCGCCTGGAATTTTTTCGTCCCCAATAATAAAGGTGGGGACAGCTGTGATATCAGCTTCTTCGTAAGCGTG
Source organism: Bacillus atrophaeus (assembly GCF_001584335.1). Taxonomy (GTDB): domain Bacteria; phylum Bacillota; class Bacilli; order Bacillales; family Bacillaceae; genus Bacillus; species Bacillus atrophaeus. The sequence goes on along the minus strand of NZ_LSBB01000001.1, from coordinate 282,544 downwards.
CTGAAGGGCTTTTTGTTGTGTGCCCTGATATGTTCTCGATTCGAGTGCGGCTTTGAACCGTTCGCCGTCTAACCCGACTTCCTCAGCAAGCTTCGTGAGGACTTCAATGTCTCCGATATTTTGTTCTTCCTGAAAAAATGCGGTAAACACTCTTGTGTTATATTCATGCCCTTTATTGTGTTCCTTAGCAAAGTGGAACCCTTCAAATGCCAAATCTGTGTATGGATGCGGTGATACATTCGGGAACTTGATGTCTACTCCCAGCTTTTGCGCCATCGGTTCAATAGACGTTTTCCACATCTGCTGCTTGGCAGGATCATTCACCGGGTCTAATTGAGGGGCCGGGCTTGGACGCAGTTCAAACGGGAGCCACTCCACTTCGACATCCTTTCCTTTGATGGCTTCTTCAAAGGAAGCCTTCCCTACATAACAGAATGGGCATACATAATCTGAATATACTTTAATGTGTACAGTCATGGTTGTCTCCTTTCAATTCATATCTATCATAAACTGTAACCGAAAAAGTTACAACTAGTTTTTTAAAAAAAGAAGCTAAAGAAACTTCCTTTTTTTCAGGTGGTTTTTATGGCATGCAAAAAAGGGCTGCTTGTAAGGCGGCAGCCCTCAGATTTCAACAATCAGCTCGTCCTTTATAACTTTGCTTAGCTGGTAGGCTTCTGCTTTTGAATCACTTGATAAAAATGCCGCGCGGACTCTTCTGGATCTTGGGCCATACTGATGGCGCTGATCATGCTCACACCATCTGCGCCCGCCTCAATGACAGGAGCGGCGTTTTCTAACGTGATGCCCCCAATGCCGACTATCGGGATGCTGATTCCTTGCCGCCGAACCGCTTCAATCAGAGAAACGCCCTGCACTGCTTTTGTATCTTTTTTCGTTTCTGTCGGGTATATCGGTCCCATACCGACATAGTCTGCGCCGTCTGCCTCGGCCTGCTTGACCTCAGACATCGTATGGGCGGAAACGCCAAGAATCATATCGCCTATGGCGGCCCTGACCTCTTTTGCATCTGCGTCATCCTGCCCGATATGAACGCCGTCTGCCTTGAGTTTTACCGCTAGTTCGACATCATCGTTTACGATAAACGGGACACCTGCTTTTCGGCAGGCGGACTGCATTTTTTCAGCAAATGCAAGCTGATCGGCGCCGATTAGAGCGTTACTGCCTTTTTCCCGAAATTGAAACAGAGTGACCCCGCCTTTTAAAGCTTTTTGCACAACTGACAGCGGTTCGGCCTCTGTATTATTTGATCCCATAATGAAGTAAACCGATAATAAATCCTTCATCATTTCCCGAGAAATACGTGTCATCAGTCTGTCACCCTTTCTATTGATGCAAGCTCAATGATCTCTTTTTCTGAAAGTGAATAAAGCTGGTTCAGCAGCTCAATCTGGAAGCTTCCCGGCCCTTGGTGTGATGTATGCCTTGCAGCCAGCTCGGCCGCGGCGCCATATGAGGCAATGGCCGATACCGCTGCCTTCAATGTATCTTTTTCCACCGCGCAAAAAGCGCCGATGATCGAAGTGAGCAGACAGCCTGCACCTGTCACTTTCGTTAACAGCCTGTGGCCGTTACGAACGGTATACACGTTTGAAGTGTCTGCGATCGTGTCTATTTCACCGGTAATGGCGATAACTGCATTCAGCTCTTGGGCCGCTGTTTTGGCCAGCTCAATCGTGTCGCCTCCGCTTTCTCCGGCGTCTACGCCTTTTATCATCCAATTCTCAACACCGACGGTATTTGCAATTTCGGCTGCATTCCCCCTAATGGCGGAAAGGCGGACCTCACTGATGATGTCGCGGGCAGATTTGGTGCGAAACGGCGTGGCTCCCGCTCCGACGGGATCAAGAATAACCGGCACGCCATGTTCGTTCGCTGACTTCCCTGCAAGTATCATCGCTTCCACCGATTCCTTACTGAGCGTCCCAATATTTAAGACGAGAGCTCCAGCGATTTTCGCCATGTCTGCCGCCTCTTCTTTAGCGTAGGCCATAACGGGAGACGCGCCCAGAGCGAGCAGGCCGTTGGCGGTGAAATTCGTAACGACATTGTTGGTTATGCTGTGGACAAGCGGGCTTGTTTGCTTAACAGTTACTAAGTGTTTTGCTGCTGTTTGTGCATCCAATTTACATCATCCTTTTCTCTCTTTTTTAGGGCCCCATAAATATGATTTCGTGTGCTCAAGCCAAGCTCTCGCCGCAAAGGGCAAATAGCGGTCCTTTCTCCAGATAATCGCGAGGTGCCAAGGAATGACCGGATCAACTAGCGGTATTACTTTCACCTTCTCAGGATCAAGGCCCCGGCAGATTCGTTCCGGCAGCAGTCCAATACCAAGATTAGCGGACACCATTTCGCTGATAAAGTCCCATTGTGATGTTTCATAAATGATATGGGGACGGAAACCGGCCTTTATACATTCCATCATAATTCGGTTATGAAGGACAAAATCCTCCCTAAAGAAGATGAAGTGCTCATCCTTCAGATCGCTTAAACTGCTTTCTTCCTCAGACGCCAAGCGGTGAGTCGGATGAACGACAAGCATCAAGGTTTCCTTTACAATGGTAAAGGAATGGAACGTATCCTCGTTTGCGGGAAGGACCACGACCCCAATATCGAGAGAGCCGTCCCCTACCCCTTCCTGCACTTTAATTGATCCGTCCTCGACAAGCTGAAAGGTCACGTTAGGATAATTCACACGAAAATCGCCGAGTACTCTCGGAAAGAACCCTGATCCGATCATCGGCGGCAAACCAATGCGCACATGCCCCTTCTTGACCTCCATAATATCATTAAGCTCTGACGTTAAGTTTTGAAATGATTTAATGATTTCTTGAGCTTGTACATACATACTTTGGCCTGCATCAGTCATTTCAACCTGTCTGCCATTCCGGTAGAAAAGTTCGATTCCAAGCTCCGCTTCAAGATTCTTAATCATTTTTGAAATGGTCGGCTGGGATACGTATAATGACTGCGAAGCCTTCGTAAAGCTCTTTAACCGTGCAACTTCTAAGAAATATGTCAGATGGCGGATATCCATTTGCTTCAGTCCTTTCTATAGACAAAAGGAATAGTTAGTATTCAACATATGTATTTTACCTATAGTATAGCCTCGTGTATACTCATTATATAAAGGGAGGCATCAATATGAAAAAAATGTTGCTTACCGTTATTCAAATCGCTCTGTTATTTATATTTGCGCGCCTGATGAACTTGCTGACAGCGGTTCTGCATATAAATATTCCCGGCAGTATAATCGGGATTGTGATTCTTTTCACATTACTTCATTTTAAAATCATCAAACTTGAATGGATAGAGCTTGGTGCAGTGTGGCTTCTTGGGGAGCTGCTTTTATTTTTTATCCCCTCTGCCGTCGGAGTGATTGAATACGGAGACATCATGTCAAAATTCGGTGTAAGTATTTTGCTTGTTGTGGTGATCAGCACGTTTGTCGTGATGGTGTCTACAGGAACGCTTACACAGCTTATCGCAAAAAGAAAGGAGAGAAAAAATACGTGTTCATCGGAATTATAAGTTTGTTTTTAACGGTTTTGGTGTATATGGGGGCGAAAAAGGTATATGCCCGCCATCCGAAAGTTTATACATCACCGTTGTTAGTGACGCCCGCTGTTTTAGTCGGATTGCTGCTGCTTGTGAATGTCCCGTACGAGACATATAATCTTGGCGGTGAAATGCTGACCGATATGCTTCAGCCGGCAACTGTCGCGTTCGCTATTCCGCTTTATAAATATTTCCCGATTTTAAAAAAATACGCCGTTGAAATCATTTTGAACGTGGCAGTCGGTTCTTGCATCGCCATTATTTCAACAGCTCTTATTGCAAAATGGCTTCACCTCGGCACAGGCTTAATTGACAGTCTTGTCCCGAGATCAGTGACAACGCCGATTGCGATGAACGTTTCGGAAATGATCGGCGGAATGCCCGCGGTAACCGCTGTGTTTGTCATTTTGACAGCCTTGTTGGGAACCATCATCGGCCCGATGGTCATCCGCTATTTCCGCATCGACAATGAAATCGCAAGAGGCGTTTTGCTTGGCACAAGCGCACATGGAGCCGGAACGTCTAAAGCTTTTGAATTAAGCTCCGTGTCAGGTACCATTTCCAGCGTATCAATGATTCTCGCGGCGATTATGACGCTTTGCGCTGCGCCGTTTTTGCTTTCATTTATGTAGAAAAACGACTGTCCGCTTATAATGGGACAGTCATTTTTTTAGCTTTCCGTCATGTGCTTCGCTATTTTTCATCATTATCTTTATAAGCATTGATATACTATAATGAATACGAAGAAAAAAAGCGCAATGCAGCGCAGAAGAACGGATGTGTCTAATGAACGGCCAGCAGCGAAGCAATATCTCCAAAGGCTTGGAGGTTGATATCGTCCTAAAAGCAGACCAAAGAACCGGAAAGCTGACAAGGGGCGTAGTGAAAGACATATTGACGAAATCAAGCTTTCACCCGCATGGGATTAAAGTTCGGCTTGAAGATGGCAGTGTCGGCCGCGTCCAGCATATTATTTCAACCTAAAAAAAGCTGCTCTTGAACTGAGCAGCTTTTTTATCGTTATTTTTTTTGAAGAAAGACAACCTTTAAATAATTTCCTTCTTTAAACGCTGGAATCGTTTTGAAGTCCTCAGGCAGTGTATACTCTTCCAAAATGGTATAGCGTTCATTTGTTTCTTTGAACGCGGCGTCGATAAAGCCTTTAAATTTCTTCATTCCGAAGGCGCTGCTGTTCGTGGATGCCACAATTACGCCCTTATCCGCCGTGATCGCTATCGTTTCTTTCAGAAGATTTTTGTAATCCTTAGCCGCGCTGAATGTATGCTTTTTTGTACGGGCAAAGGAAGGCGGATCGAGAATAATCAGATCAAAGCGCAGTTGTTTTTTTGCCGCATAGGAGAAATATTTAAAGACGTCCATTACTTTAATGTCTTGGGCCTCATAATCAAGTTTGTTCACACTGAATTGCTCAATCGTTTTCGCCAAACTGCGGTTGGCGACATCAACGCTTGTTGTTTTGTCCGCTCCGCCAAGCGCCGCCGCGACTGAAAATGCTCCTGTATAAGAGAACGTGTTTAAAACGGTCTTCCCGTCTGCATAGCGGTCTCTGATCGCCTTTCGCACATGCCTCTGGTCTAAAAAGATGCCGGTCATGGCGCCATCGTTTAAATCGACCGCAAATTGAATGCCGTTTTCCTTCACTATAATTGGAAACTCGCCTTTTTCGCCTTTGACAAAGTCATCATCCTCGACATATTGTCCTGCCGTATCGAAGCGTTTTTTCTCGTAAATTGCCTTATAATCAATATCCAGCTCATCCAAAGCGGCAATCAGCATTTGTTTAAAAGTATAAATGCCTTGGCTGTACCATTGAAGCAGCAAGTATCCGTCATAATAGTCAATGGTGACACCGCCGACCCCGTCGCCTTCGCCATTGAAGATGCGAAAAGCCGTCGTATCAGCTGCAGCAAAGAGATGGTCCCTTTCCTGTACAGCCTTTGTTAATTTGCGCAGAAAAAAAGCCCGATCGGTTTGTTCCTCTTTATTGCGGGACAGCACCCAGCCGACTCCCTTATTTTGCAGGCCGTAATAGCCCCGTGCGAGAAACTCGCCGCTTTCCGTTACGATATCAACAAGATCGCCTTCTTTTACGTGCGCCGCGCTGCCGGCGAGGGCTTCTTTTTCAATGAGCGGATAGCCTTTTTTTATTTTTGCAGCGAATGCTTTTTTTAGAGTGAGTAGCTTCATATATATGTCCTTCCTCTTTCTGTTTGCTTTTTCTTATCGTACCACAAAACCTCAAGATGTCTGCATTGACAGAAAGGAAAGGTTTTTCTACGATAGATAAAAAGAGTTACTCAGGAGGATCATCATGGCGACAAAAAGAATTGACCACACGGGCATCATGGTAAAGGACATCAATACATCCATTTCTTTTTATGAAGAAGTACTCGGCATGAAATTGAAGGATCGTATCACCCACACAAACGGTGTAATTGAACTTGCCTTTCTTGGATTTCAAGATGGCCCGGAAACAGAAATCGAGTTGATCCAAGGTTATAGCAGCGAGCTTCCATCTGAAGGAAAGGTGCATCATATCGCCTTATTAACGGATGACATCGCAGCCGAATTTACAAAAGCGCAGAGAATGGAAGCCACATTCATTGATGAAGAGATTACTACACTTCCAAACGGATACCGTTATTTTTATATCGAAGGGCCCGACCGCGAGTGGATTGAGTTTTTCCAAAGATAAAGAAAAGACAGACAAAGCAAGTGATCCGCTTGCTTTTGCCTGTCTTTTTCTAAGCGCTTACATATCAAGGGGCGTTTCTTTTGTTTCAGAAGCGGTTTGGTCGGCCTCACTTTCTTCTTTCCATTTTTGAAAATCCCACATTCTAAAGAACGGATAGTAGATGACAAAGGTAATCAGCAAATTCACAAGCTGCATGACGGAGCCGGAAATTTTGCCTCCTGTCGCAAGATACCCCGATATAAGCGGCGGCATTGTCCATGGAACGGCAATTCCCGCGGGCTTTGCCACCAAGCCGGTGCTCATGCCGATATAAGTCGCTGTAATTGTAATCAGCGGCGTGACGATGAAAGGCACAATTAACAGAGGGTTCATGACAATCGGCATTCCAAATATAATCGGTTCGTTGATATTAAATAAGGCGGGACCGATTCCCAATCTGCCAAGCTGCTTCATCTGTTTGCTGCGAGACCGAACAAGCATTGTCAGCACCAGTGCCAGCGTGGCGCCGCTTCCGCCGACATTGATCCAGATTTGGAAAAACTGCGTGGTAAAAATGCTCGGCAGCGCTTCTCCCGCCTGAAAAGCAAGGCGGTTGACATCCATTGCCCCGTACCAAATCGGCGCCATGACGCCGCCAATGATGGAAGCGCCGTGAATTCCGCATGACCAGAGAAGCATTTGCACAAATTCTGCGACAAGGCTTCCTCCAAGACTGCCGCCAAGGATTGAGAGCGGTGTTCCAAGCAGATCGCCTACGACATTGTGCAGGCTTTCAAACGGCGTCATTTCAATCAGAAGGCGCGCAAGCCACACAAGAAAAATGATGATAAAGCCTGGAATCAGCGCGACAAATGATTTGCTGACAGCCGGCGGTACACCGTCAGGCATATTAAATACGATATTTTTTTGAATGATGTACCGATATACTTCCGTGGAAAATAAGGCAATAATCATGGCGACAAACAGTCCCTTACTGCCAAGCAATGTAATCGGAATTCCGCCTCCAACGAGAATGGACTCCGTTGATCCGTCCGGCGTAAACGGCACTTCAAACGGTGTTGCTAATAAAAAAGCCGCAATAGAAATCGCCCCGGACGAAAGGGCATCCACCCCGTAGCTTTCCGCCAGCCGATAAGCAATGCCAAAGGCGGCAATCATCGCCATAATATCAAATGAGGCGTTTACCGGATAGGCGAGTTTAACCGCCCACTGATCCCCGAATATACTCGCCATAAAATCGGCATAACCCGGAATGGGAAGGCTTGTTAGGATTAAAAAGACTGATCCGATAATAATCAGCGGCATCGTAAGAACAATTCCGTCACGCAAGGCGCTTAAATGTCGCTGCCCGGCAATTTTCCCTGCCACAGGCATGACTTTTTCTTCCATAAACTCATTGAATCCATTCATATTAAAATCCCCCTTTTCATTTTTCTGTGTGAACAGCCTTGCTGTATTTTCTTTATCATATTTTGAAAACGCTTACAATTGCATATGGAATTTTTCCGCTTTTAACGGAAAAAAAATACATATATACTTTCGGAGTGAAGTGAATTCCCCTTTTTTCATGAGCAGTGACCCAACATTTTTCATAGAGACATCAGCTCAATCTGCGGTCAATCAATTAAAAGCATCCAATGAAAAAACAAAGCTGCAAAAGCTGCTGAACCATATTAAACCAAAGAAATAAAACAAAAAATCCTTTAGGGCCGGCCTGACAGCCTTAAAGGATTTTTCCTCTTGTTTCATGATTGATATATAGGTTTTTTATACTATTGATATGAAGTCACGAACAGAATAGAATGGGAGATAGAGATCATAAAATAGGCTGGGATTGTTACTGGTGAAGCAGGCAAGACCTAAAATGTGTAAAAGGGAGACGTATGCCCATTTAGTGCTGTTTACGCGCTTTTCGGCTGCTGTCCTTTGCATATTTTAGGTCTTTTTTTATCATATTTTCCTTCCTGCTTTGAAGAACACCACGCAATCCGAAATCTGTAAAATCTTTCTTGAATATCGGCTCTAGCAGAAACACACTGTTTCAGCCGCTGCCAGGCGAAATCCTTTAAAAGCGGCTCTCTGTACGATGTCTTGCCGCCTGATTCACTGACGCGGGTATTTTTAGACTAAGCATGCAGGAAGAGAAAACGCGAAAATCATTTTGCCTGTCTTCTTTTCATTTGATAGGATATAACAGGTGAAATGCATAGTAATAGTTTTGCATAATAGGAGGTTATAATTGTTGCATAAAGACATTGCAAAAGAATTATTACCTCTGGCAGGAGGAAAAGAAAATATTATCAATATCACCCATTGTACAACTCGGCTGCGCTTCGAAGTCCGAGACGAGACTAAAATAGATATCGCTGCGATTGAGAACATGCAGAGTGTACAAGGGACGTTTTTCAGATATGGATTATTCCAAATTATTTTCGGAGCGGGGATTGTTAATAAAATCTATAAAGAAGTCATCCAGCTATGCCAAGAGGATCAGACGGAACAGCCTATTGCATCAAATCACGAAATGAATGTGATCACGAGGTTTGCCAAGACGTTATCCGACATCTTTGTCCCTATTATTCCCGCGATCGTAGCAAGCGGTTTGCTTATGGGGCTTATCGGGATGATCAAAGTGTTCAACTGGATTTCTCCGCATAGCCCATTTCTCAAAATGCTCGACATCTTTTCGAGCTCGGCTTTTATTATCCTGCCGATATTGGTTGGTTTCAGCGCGGCAAAACAGTTCGGAAGCAATCCATTTGTAGGAGCGGTCATAGGAGGAATCCTTACTCACCCTGACTTGCTTGATCCTTCGATGCTTGGCAGTCAAACGCCCGAGGCTTTACATTTGTTTGGCATGCATGTTCCTTTAATGGGCTATCAGGGGACAATCATCCCCATTCTTTTATCTGTTTATATCATGAGTAAAATTGAGAAACTATTAAAGAAGCTGATACCGGACTCTCTTGATCTTGTGATTATCCCTTTTATTACGGTTATGGTGACAGGGTTTATCGCACTCACGGTGATGGGACCTGCAGCAACATTCATCGGTCATATCATTACTTTTCTTTTAGATTTCGTGTATCAATATGCCGGAACTGCGGCCGGGTTTTTATTCGGAGGGCTATATTCATTAATTGTTCTCTCCGGTTTACATCATAGTTTCTATGTGTTTGAGGCATCTTTGCTTGCAGATCCTAAAATCGGCGTTAACTTTTTGCTGCCAATCTGGTCTATGGCGAATGTGGCTCAGGGCGGAGCAGGATTAGCCGTTTTTTTCAAAACCAAAAATGCCAATTTAAAAAATATATCAATTCCAGCTTCCCTTTCAGCTTTCTTGGGTATAATTGAACCCATTGTGTTTGGCGTTAACTTAAAGCTGGTCAGACCGTTTATCGGGGCATCCATCGGCGGGGCGCTGGGCGGGGCGTATGTTGCCGCTATGCATGTCGTTTCAAATTCATACGGCTTAACCGGCATCCCGATGATTTCGATTATTCTGCCGCTCGGCGTAACGAATTTCGTTCATTATATGATCGGTTTTTCGATTGCAGCGGTCTCAGCTTTCATTGCTACTTTAATTCTGGGGTTTAAAGAAGAGAAAGAATGAGCATTCTATTCCATTTTCATTCATAAAACGGGGGATGAAAGGAAGGCAGCTATGAAAATAAAAAGAATCTTAAATAATAATGCGTTAGTGGTCAAAGATCAAGACGGAGAAAAAATCCTCCTCGGATCTGGAATCGCCTTTGAAAAAAGAAAAAATGATATTGTAGATAAATCCAAGATTGAAAAAACATTCGTCATGAAAAACTCATCAGAATCCCAACAGTTTGAAGAGATTTTAGAAACATTGCCTGAAGATCATATTCAAGTCTCTGAGGACATCATTTCGCATGCGGAAAAAGAACTCGACATCAAAATCAATGAACGGATTCATGTCGCTTTCTCTGATCACTTATCATTTGCCATCGAGCGTTTGAGCAAAGGAATGGTCATTAAAAATCCGCTGCTTAATGAAATTAAAGTTCTTTACACTAAAGAATTCCAAATCGGCCTCTGGGCTAAGGCTTTAATTAAAGAAAAGCTCAACATTGACATTCCTGAAGACGAAGTCGGCAACATCGCCCTGCATCTTCATACGGCGAGAACGAGTGCCGGGAGTATGACACAAACGCTTGATATTACGACGATGATACGGGATATTATAGGAATGATTGAAGCAAAACTAGACATCAGCATTGTAGAGGATACCATCTCATACGAGCGGCTTGTCACCCATCTTCGCTTTGCGATCCAGCATATAAAAGCGGGAGAAACATTTTATGAATTAGATTCAGAAATGATGGCTCTCATTAAAAAGAAATTCAAGAAAGCTTTTTTATGCGCCCGGCAGGCAGGGGAATTTATCAAAAGCGAGTATGGGTTTGAATTTCCTGAAAAAGAATTATGCTATATCGCGATGCATATCCAAAGATACTATAATCGATCTGTTTCGTTGTAAAGCACAAACAAAACGCTTTTGAAGCCAAGTTATAGCCTCAAAAGCGTTTTGTTTATTTGTATCAGCTTGTCGTACTATCGTATTCATCGTGTATTTTTTCAATATTTAAAATCCTATTGATTCATTGCCGTCTGGCTTATAGTGCTCCACTTCGTATAGGACATATAGTGGAAGTACAGATCACGATAAGGATGAGTTGTATTGGAGTTCCATGGCTTGTTTCCTCCGCAAAAGTGCACGATGGCCGGGTTCGCTCTCGTTTCCATATAACGTTTTCGGTCGAGAAGAGTCGGCGGGGTTTTTTCTTTTAATAGAATATGAGTTTGCGCGTTCCACCGCGGATGAAGCTCTTGCCACTGATCACATAAAATCGCATTAAGTGCATCTTGGTCATGGAAGACGAGAAAATCTTCCGAACTGTTTTCATTAATAAAATTGATCACTTTTTCAGAAATATTCTGCTTTCTCCATGGTTCAAAATCAATAATCATAATGCCTGAATTGAAATACTTAGCAGTGTCGCTGATATTCATTTTTTTCAGGCGCTCATGCTGACCCGCGTCCTCTACAGCGGCCACAATTGCCGGGGAAATATCCATGTCCCACAGAACTGAAATATCCTCTAATACAATTGCGTCACAATCAACATAAATCATCCGTTTCACGCTCTCATCCTGAATTAAATCAGGAATCGAAATTCGATAATAAGCCGCCTTTGTAATATGGCTGCTTTCCACCGCATGCTGATACTGGTTGGCGTCAACCTTTAAAAATTCAATCGGCACTCCGAATTTCATTGTTGTTTGTTCTAATCTTTTTTTATTGCCGGGTTCAATCCCGCCATCTATCACATATAATTTCACGTCTCTGTTTTGATTCATATTAGTCAATAAAGAAACGAACATCCCACCTAAATGACGAGCATAATTATCATCAGCGCATGATACGATATGCATGGTTTCATCTTTCTTCAATGGTATTCATCTCCCTTTGTTTTGTATAGGTTACATTCCCTTTTTTAAAAGTTTAAACACAATTCCCTGAAAAATTTTGAAAGAGAATGTGCTATACAAAAAGCGAGACATACAATTATTTGATTGTTTTGAGCCTGTGATAGAGCCAATAGATAATTAAAAAACTGATGATCATCACGGCCTCTGCTGACGCAATATACCACGGCCAAGGACCAAGTACGTCCAAAAGAGATGACTCACTGGGTTTTTTCATGAGATACAAATAATTGGAGCCAATCCAGCGATTGATGAAGTAAACGCAAACCCCGTACACATTCACAATGAGGACCGTTATCCATAGAGAGCGCATCTTCAGTTTCCAATTTTCAACAAAGGCCATAAATAAACAAGATAAAAAAACAGACCCATGAGACATAAAGAAGATGAGGTAACGGAAGTGCGGAAATGAATACATACCGAGATTCGGCGTCAGCATGGCTTGCAGCGAACTCCCCAAGCCGGCAAAAATCAAAAACGAAAACATCTTTTTGTTTCTTGTGAGCAGCATGGCCGCGCAAAGATATACCGATAAGTCACTGAGCTCGAGAGGCAGAGAAGTCCGCACAGACCAGGTTCCGTAATAAAGCCTCCATATGTGGTAGCTGATTTGTGATGCAAGCAGAAGAAACGCAAGCAAATAACGAATCACTCTGCCTGAAGAAGGCCGTTTAAGTCTTCGGCTGACAAAAAAAAGACAGACACCCAATCCCCCTATTATCAACAGGGTCACCAGATGTTCGATTGAGAAAAGATGAAAAGGATCGTGCTTGTATGAAGGCTGAATATATGTTTGCAAGTGTGACACCCCATTTCCGCCTTTTTTCTTTATTCTGTGATCCTTCGGAACTACATATACCTTATAAAGCGAATTAAGTCTTTCGGATGATTTCTCTTTCATCTTGCAGGAGATTCCCTTCGTGTCCCGAATAGTTTGTCATTCGAATAAAAAGGGAGGCATTAATATGAAAATGAAGTTTCTTCCATTGGCTTTAACCGCTTTTCTGACTGTCGGCACAGTCATTTCACCGATCACCCCTGCTGCCCGCACTGCGCAAGCGGCAGATACGGTGAAAAAGGAACACAACATAGCGCATTCTTTTAAATCAGAGCGCGCCTATGCCACGGTTTCACAGCTTAGCGAGAAGATCGGCCCAAGGGTTGCAGGCACAGCGGCAGAAAAAAAGAGCGCCCTTTTGCTTGCCGCTGCTTTCAAAAAACAAAAGCTTGATGTCAGTGTTCAAACATTTGGTATACCCGATCGCCTTGAGGGTGCTCTCACCGCAAACGGCCATGACATCCCTCTTCGCGCCGCCTCAGGTTCTGTGCCTACTCCAAATGAGGGACTGACTGCGCCTCTATTTGATGCCGGGCTGGGATACCCCGAAGATTTTACGGCTGATTCTGAAGGGAAAATTGCACTCATTTCCAGAGGAGAGCTGACCTTTTATGAAAAAGCGAAAAACGCAGCCGCCGCGGGAGCCAAAGCTGTGATTATTTACAATAACGCGGACAGCACTGTTCCGTTCACTCCAAATTTAAGCGGCCATACTGTTGATATTCCCGTGGTCGGCATTAAAAAAGAAGATGGAACCGCTCTTTTAACCCAAAAAGAAGCGACCCTTCAGCTAAAGGCATTCACTAACCAAACCTCCCAAAACATCATCGGTGTCAGAAAGCCAAAACATGTGAAAAATCCGGGCATTGTGTATGTAACCGCCCACTACGACAGCGTTCCGTCTTCACCCGGCGCAAATGATAACGCGTCAGGAACATCCGTGATGCTGGAAATGGCCCGGATTTTAAAGAAGATTCCGTCTGATAAAGAAATACGTTTCATCGCTTTCGGAGCTGAAGAACTCGGGCTGCTCGGCTCAAACGAATATGTAAATCGGCTGTCAGAACAAGAGGCCGGACGCAGTATCGTTAATTTCAATTTGGACATGGTCGGCACCAGCTGGGAAAGTGCGACCGAGCTTTATGTCAACACGGTTGACGGAGCGTCAAATCTAGTGTGGCAATCAAGTAAAGCTGCCGCCGGAAAACTAGGCTTTAATCATCTATCTCTGAAGAAAGGCGGGTCCTCTGACCATGTACCATTCCACGGAGCTGGCATCGACTCGGCGAACTTCATATGGGGCGATCCTGAAACAGGCGCAGTGGAACCGTGGTATCACACACCAAATGACAGCATTAAACACGTCAGCAAAGAACGGCTTCAGCAGGCAGGGGAAATCGTCACAGCCTCTCTTTATCACGTTATAAAAAAAGAGACAAAGCACAGTGAGACTAAGAAGAAAAAACAGGTGGAGGCGAAAGACAAGTTTGAAGACTTTAAATAAAAGATCGGGCGGCGCGTAATGCGCCGCCCGATCATCATTTATAACGCTGCAGTTTTAAAAACGATATTTTCCTGCATCAATTTTTGCACTTCAATGGCTTTGTTATAGAAAAAAACAGCGTCTTGATGCTGTTCACGTTTATGATAAACTGCCGCGGTTTCCCACGCAAGCTCCTCCAGAACAGCATATAATTTCCTTAATTCAAGTTCATGAAAAGCATTGACTACCAGAATGGGATCATTTTTTATGTAAAGACCATTTATCGTTTGAAAAGCAGAAAGCGCTGCTTGATTATTTGTGTCCTTAGCAAGCTGCATCCCTTGTTCAAACAGAACGGCTGCCTCTTGAACCAATCCCTGTCTAAAACGTATATGGGTCAGGCCAAGAATTGATTTCAGTTTAAAAGACCGCGTCTGGCCGGCATCAGAAACTGCGGCTGCCTGCTGAAAAAATGACACCGCTTCCTCCAGCTTGTTTTCTTTGGCAGAGCATTTCCCCAGATAATAAAACGAAGCAGATTTCAAGCGTGATTTACCCAATTCATCCGCTTGACGCAAGACGCTTTGAAGGTGCTCCACCGCTTTGTCAAACTGTGAGACACGCATCAGATTTCTCGCGAAAATAAACGCACATTCCGCTCTTCTTATGCCATATAATTCAAACTGTTTATAAATGTCCATGGCTTGATTGGCATAGTTCATCGAAAAAAACGTTTGATGCAAATCACAATAGATCTCGGCCAATTTATAATAAAATTCAGCTTTCTCAATTTTATCCTCTACTACATAAAGCATAGACTCTGCCTTTTGATAAGAAGCAATCGCATCCATAATTTCTCTGTTTCTATACTCGTACATCCCTCGAAAGAAATAATAATAATAATCAAGGAGACCTGTGAGTTTTTGCTGATTTGCCTCGATTTGCTCTAAAAGCTCAGATAACGAACGATCTGCTTCTATCGATCCTTCCGGCAAAAAAACGCTAAGCATCAATTCATGCCTGAATTCAAGCAAGGAAAAATAGAGAAGGAGGTCTTGATTTTCTTCCATCATATCAAGCTCTTCTTTGACGGCAAGCTTTAATGCCTCTGCTTCCGAGACCTCAAATTCACGAATCAACCTATACCATTGGTTCAGCTTATTACCTACAATTGCAGACGGAATCTTTTGTTCATGCAAGACCCACCCCACCCTTCATCTTACATTTTTATTCTATATTAACACATTCAGTAAAATGTTAGCGAATCAAACGAAGTGCTTGCAGGCAACTTGAATGTCTGTTACAATTCGTTTCATAGCTAATGATTCTGACATTTTAAGGAGCAGCATACTATTGGAAAGAAAACACAAGAATTTTCACCTGAGTGAAGCAGAACAAGACACGCTGAAGCAGCTTAAACAAATGCCGATTGCGTCTCTTCATACGGAAGCAGCCTCAGTTGCCACGACTCTTTACCGGTCAGCTCAGCAGCTTCGTTTAAAAATGGAAAAGGAAGTCCTTTCCTCTTATAAACTGTCCTGGACAGCTTTTTCGATTCTTTATGATTTATGGGTGTGGGATAAGCTTGAAACGAGAAAGCTCGCGCAGCTGTCAGGCATTTCAACAGCCACAGCAAGCAACGTCACCAACACACTCGAGAAAAAGAAGCTTTGCTTTAGAAGCACGGACAAAAGAGACCGCAGACTTGTGTTTGTGACCATTACGGAAGAGGGCAAAAAAGCGATTGAAGAGCTTTATCCCGACTTTCATAAAGGAGAAATAGAGCTGGTTGCGGGTTTAAGCAACGACGAGCAAAAAACGCTTTCTGCGCTGCTAAAAAAAGTAGCCGACATTCTAACAACATAACAGCAACGATGGGAACCCAGTAGCAGATTGCCTCCCTGTATCAGAGAGCCGGCGGAAGGTGCGAGCCGGTACAAAGGCAGCTGTGAATTACCTCCCTGAGCTTTCTTTGTGAACAGAAGTAGCAAAGGACGGGAGACCGTTATCTGGTTTGAGCGGAAGACTGATGTCTTCAATTAGGGTGGTACCGCGTGCATACAGCCACGTCCCTTTTCGGGATGTGGCTTTTTTGCGTTGAATAAAATAGAGGAGGAACAGCTATGGATACGATACACCTGACAGCTTCACAGCAAAAAGAGGTAGAACGGCAGCTGGATTTATATATGACAGGAGCTCAGGAAGTCATCCCGCCGGAAGAATTAAGAATGAAAATCGCAAAATCGGTAGCAACAGGCATGCCTTTAAAAATCAAGCTTGGGTTAGACCCATCGGCGCCGGACGTCCACTTAGGGCATACCGTCGTTTTAAACAAACTGCGCCAATTTCAAGAAAACGGCCATATCGTGCAGCTCCTGATCGGAGACTTCACAGGGAAAATCGGTGATCCGACGGGGAAATCAACCGCAAGAAAACAACTGACAGATGAAGAGGTTCAGCATAATGCCAAAACATACTTTGAACAGTTCGGAAAAGTGCTGGACAAAGAAAAAGTAGAGCTGCATTACAATTCGAAATGGCTGAAAGAGCTGAATTTAGAAGACGTCATTGAGTTAGCAGGGAAAATAACTGTCGCCCGCCTCATGGAGCGGGATGATTTTGAAGAAAGAATCGCGATGCAAAAACCGATCTCCCTGCACGAATTTTTCTACCCATTAATGCAAGGCTACGATTCAGTCGTCTTAGAAAGCGATATTGAACTCGGCGGTACCGACCAGCATTTCAACGTTCTGATGGGCCGGCATTTTCAAGAACGCTATAAAAAAGAAAAACAAGTCGTCATCCTTATGCCGCTTTTGGAAGGATTAGACGGCGTCGAAAAAATGTCTAAATCCAAGCACAACTACATCGGCATTGATGAGAATCCGAATGATATGTACGGAAAAACAATGTCACTGCCGGACAGTTTGATGAAAAAATACATCCACCTTGCAACCGATTTAGAGCTTGAAGACAAAAAACGGCTGGTGAAAGACTTAGAGACCGGAGCCCTCCATCCAAGAGACGCAAAAATGTTCTTAGGTAAAACCATTGTCAGAATGTATCACGGAGAAGAAGCAGCCGAAGCGGCCGAGCAGCAATTCAAACGGGTCTTTCAACAAAACAGCCTGCCCGAAGACATCGCAACGGTACATTGGAAAGGTGATCAAACAACACCTATTATAGATTTACTTGTGACATTAGAACTTCTTCCGTCCAAGAGTGAGGCGCGCCGCATGATTCAAAACGGCGGGGTTAAAATAAACGGAGAAAAAGCAGAAAATATTCATGCAGACATTCAAGTTCTGCCTCAGATGACCATCCAAGTCGGCAAACGAAAATTTGTAAGATTAACAGTCAGCGAATAACTCAAAAAAGGCCAGGAGTCGTACCTCCGGCCTTTTTTGCCATTTCATGATGGACCAGCGGACAGCCCGTGTCCAAGCCAAGCGCCCCGTTAATCCACTTCATTCTTAATCCCAAGCATCTTTTCATCTAAATAATGGGCAATTTCCGCCGCTTCTTTCAGCTCATCTGTCAAATGCTTCGGGACATCGTTATTTAATTTATAGTAAATTTTATGCTCAAGACTGGCCCAGAAATCCATGGCGATCGTACGAATCTGAATCTCAGCCTTCACATATTCCACCCGATTGGTTAAATACACCGGAATTTCAATGATTAAATGCAGGCTTCGATAGCCGTTCGCTTTCGGATTTTTAATATAATCTTTTACTTTTACAATGTTTAAATCCTCATGCTGCTTCAGCACTTCAGCAATATTATAAATATCGGAAATAAATGAACAAATGATACGCACGCCGGCGATATCATGGATATGCTCCTTCATTTCATGTGTCGTAATCTCGCATCCTTTGCGCATCAGCTTATTCACTATGCTCTCAAAGCTTTTCACACGTGATTTGGTATGTTCAATCGGGTTATGCCCGTGAATCAGGTTATATTCCTGGCTGATGATTGAGAACTTTGTATCAAGTTCATCTAACGCAAATTTATATACTAATAATTCATTTTTCCAATCTTCCATGACTGTTTTTAAATCATCCATATTTGTCGTAGTTAAATCCATCATTGTCATCTCCTTTGAACGGATGCATCATCCTGTCCATGTACTAGACGGATTTACCGGCAGCGGGGTTTTATGTTTTTTTTTACAAAACGACTTCGAATATGACAGATTGCTGAACAAGATATCCGCCTTTTTAACACTTGTCCGTCTGCGCTTAGCTCCGGTAATGAAGAAAAAAGCTTACAAGAATACCGTTTTCCTGTAAGCTTTTTCCCTTTTTATTTAAAATAACTGATCAGTAATCCGATAGACAGCAGAAATCCGAAGAATGTATTCGTCTGCGCTGTTGATTTCATTGCCACGATCATGTTCATCGGCAGTTCTTTCTTAACAAAGCCTTTAATCGCCTGCACCGGTTTTGGCACACTTAGAAAGACCAAAAAGAGCCATGGGCTTGTGTCTCCCATAATAACCAATCCGACAATCCAAATATAAGCGACAGCAAAGGAAGCGGCTAATAGGATGACGGCCCCCTTATGCCCCATCAGGATGGCCAATGTTTTACGGCCGCCTTTTTTGTCTTCTTCTATATCGCGGATGTTGTTTGACAGGTTGATCGCACCGACAAGAATAGCGATAGGAATCGAGATCAGAATGCTTTGTGTATTAATCATATCAGTCTGAATGAAAAAAGAGATAAGGACAAAAACAGATCCCATACATATGCCTGAAAACAATTCGCCGAACGGGGTGTACGCAATCGGAAGCGGCCCGCCAGTGTACAAATAACCTACAGCCATACCGACAAGTCCGATAACAGCCAGCCACCAGCTGCTGCTCATACAGATATACACTCCGAGCAGAATGGCGATTCCATATGATCCCAAGGCTAACTGCAAAATCGTCTTCGGCTTCATTCCGTGTCTTACAATCGCTCCACCGATCCCGACAGAATCCTCTGTGTCTAATCCTCGTTTAAAATCGTAGTATTCATTAAATAAGTTCGTGGCAATCTGAATCCATAAGCAAGAAAACAGCATTGCGATAAACAGCAATATATCAACCTTCACATAAAACATCGCCAATACCGTTCCGAGCAACACGGGTACAAACGATGCCGTTAATGTATGAGGACGGGTTAATTGCCAGAGAATGTGCCCCAGACTTTCTTTTTCCGGCGCTTTCCGGCCTCCACCCTTATTTTTTTCGTTCATCTTCCTCTTCCTTTCTATTAAAAGGCTTACGTTTTCCAGCCGTCAGTCGTGATGAAAATGAGACATGGATGCCATCAAATGGCAGGTTATATGATGTTTCTGCTCCCTTATCTATCATAATAACTTCTCTCATATTTCACAAGACGCTAAAGGGCATGATAAAAAGCTCTATTTTGCCATGAAAAGCAGCGGCAGACCGCCCGCTCCCCCTTTATTAAGCCTCCCGCGTCCGGAAAGCAAAAAGAATTTTTTTAAATACAATACTTTTTCTATAAGTTAAAAAGCTGCGCTTACATTCCTTCGTCCTCAAACCGCTGAATATCACGTTTACGCCCCAAGACCACAAAGCAATTGTTTTCTTCTATCCTTGTTTCCGGGTTCGGAGCGACTTCTACCTTGCCTTCCTTATTAACGGCTAAAATCGTGCAGCCATATTTCGCACGGTCATCAAGTTCCAGAATGGTTTTGTCATGAAGCTTGCGCGTCGCCCTCAATTCGACAACGCTGTAATCTTCGGACAACTCAATGTAATCAAGAATTTTTTCGTCGGCAAGGCGCTGTGCGACTCGAACGCCCATATCTTTTTCCGGATGAATGATACGATCTGCGCCTACCTTTTCCAGCACTTTATGATGATAGTGGTTTTGCGCTTTTACCCACACATTTTTGATGTTCATTTCTTTTAAAAACAAGGTTGTTAAAATACTTGTTTGGATATCGGCTCCGATTGCCACGATTACATATTCAAAGTTGCGGATGCCAAGCGCTTTCAGTACATTTTCTTCAGCTGCGTTTGCGTGGATAGTCTGGGTAGAGTATGGCGCATATGCATTTACCTTGTCCTCATTCATATCGATTGCAAGAACTTCATGCCCCATCTCATAAAGCTCCTTGCAGATGCTTCCGCCAAAACGCCCCAGCCCGATGATGGCAAACTGCTTTTTCTTTTTTCCCATGCATCTTCTCCTTACTTTCGGCGAATCGGGTGTATGTGACCTTGAATTTGCCGCCTTTTTTCATTATTATTGTGCAGGCGGCGATATTACATTCGTCTGGCTTTAACTTTAAAAAAATGACCGATTCGTGTTAAGCAAATGTTAAGGTAAAATAGAAAGGGATTTTATTAAATTTATGAAACTTTTTGCTTATCCGCTCGTCATATACTGTTGTGATTGTTGAAAAAAGGGGAAAGGATTTTTATATGATGCAATTGATGAAAAAGCTGTATGAAAACACAGCCTTAAAGTGGATTGGTTATACGTGTTTTTATTTGCTGATACTGTTGCTTTTATTTTTCATTTATGGTTTTCACACCGCGAATACCGGTTCTTATATTTACAACGACTTCTAATTGGAGAGAATAACAATGAAATTATTAAATGCTATTCAGAAACATGCGGAACTTCAGCCGCAAACCGCTGCTTTCCATTCCCAAGGACGGTCTCTCACTTATCAGGAATTGTGGGAGTCATCTGACCGGGCAGCCGCCTCCATCCAGAAAAGCATGGCAGGCCAACCAGAAGCACCTGTCTTGGTGTACGGCCATATGGAACCAGAAATGGCTGTTTCCTTTTTAGGAAGCGTAAAAGCGGGGCACCCTTATATCCCCGTGGACACGTCTATTCCTGCTGATCGGATTTTAAAAATAATCGAAAACTCGGGCGCTGAACTGTTGATTAACGTTTCAGGACTTCCGCTTGATACCGGCAGCCATTTGATTAAAACAGTGTCGCCGGAAGAGCTGCTGTCAAACGGAGAAGACCCGATCAGCCGTGACCATTGGGTCAAAGAACATGAAACGTTCTATATCATTTATACCTCTGGCAGTACAGGGAATCCAAAGGGTGTGCAGATTTCTGCCAGAAACCTGCAAAGCTTCACCGATTGGATTTGTGCAGATTTTCCGATTGGAGAGGGAAAAACGTTTTTAAATCAAGCACCATTTTCGTTTGATTTATCTGTAATGGACTTATATCCGTGCCTTCAATCCGGAGGAACATTACACTGTGTAACGAAGGATGCTGTCAACAAGCCGAAGATTCTGTTTGAAGAGCTAAAGCAGTCAGGCCTGAACGTTTGGACATCAACTCCTTCCTTTGCACAAGTGTGCTTGATGGACCCTGCGTTTACAGAGGAGCTTCTGCCTGAAGCAAAGGTTTTCATGTTTTGCGGAGAAGCCCTTCCGACGTCTGTGGCCCAAGCGCTGCTGGAACGTTTCCCTCAGGCAAAGGTCTTTAATACGTACGGACCGACTGAAGCGACTGTCGCAGTGACTTCCGTGGAAATTACCCCTGAAGTCATTGAACAAAATGAATTTCTTCCTGTCGGCTTTGAAAAACCTGATATGGACATTCTCATTATGGATGAACAAGGGAATAAGCTTCCAGACGGAGAAAAAGGAGAAATCATCATTTCCGGGCCAAGTGTAAGCAAAGGCTATCTTGGTGAACCTGAACTGACGGACAACGTGTTCTTTTTCCATGAAGGACAGCCGGCATACCGGACTGGAGACGCCGGTTATAAAGAAAATGGTCAGATTTTCTGCCAAGGACGCCTTGATTTCCAGATCAAACTTCATGGCTATAGAATGGAGCTGGAGGAAATTGAGTTTCATGTACGGCAGTCTCAATATGTGCGTTCCGCTGTCGTCATCCCGTATCAGCCTAACGGAACAGTTGAATATCTCATTGCCGCGATTGTTCCGGATGATCACGAATTCCAGAAAGAATTCCAGCTGACAAGCGCCATTAAAAAAGAGCTTGCAACGTTTTTGCCGGCTTATATGATTCCGAGAAAATTCATCTATCAAGATCATATTCACATGACGGCAAACGGAAAAATTGACCGGAAGCGCATTGGCGAAGAGGTTCTTGTATGACGCCTTACAGTTCGTTTTTGTTCTTTATTATTCTTGGAATCCTTCTTCTGCCGACCATCATCTTAGGTCTCAACGGAAAAAGGTTCCAAGCCTACAACATGTTGATATCGATTCTTGTATTGGCTTTGATTTTTTCTCACGACTTACACGGCGTTATCGCGTTGTGTCTGTTTACCTTATGGCAGGTGCTTCTGATCAGAGGCTACTTGGCTTATAGGATGAAAGCAAACAGCGGCTTTGTCTTTTGTATGGCTGTCATCGCTTCGATTCTGCCGCTGTTCTTATCGAAGGTGATACCGTTTTTCTCGGAACCGCACGGCCATCATCCGCCGCACAATGTGATCAGCTTTTTAGGGATTTCTTATTTAACCTTTAAAGGCGTCCAGCTGATCATGGAGACGCGCGACGGATTAATTAAGGAAAAACCGCCGCTCCACCGGCTGCTTTATTTCATTCTGTTTTTCCCGACCATTTCTTCCGGTCCGATTGACAGGTACCGCAGATTTGCAAAGGATGAACAGAAAGCATGGACGAAAGAAGAATACGCGGACTTATTGTATATTGGGATTCACAAAATTTTTATCGGGTTTCTGTACAAATTTATTATCGGGTATGCCATTAATACGTATTTCATTATGAACCTGCCCGCGATCACGCATAATAAGCTTCTCGGAAACCTGTTATACATGTATGGCTACAGCCTGTATTTATTCTTTGATTTTGCAGGCTACACGATGTTTGCCGTTGGTGTAAGCTATATAATGGGCATCAAGTCACCAGAGAACTTCAACAAACCGTTTCTCAGCAAAAACATTAAAGATTTCTGGAACCGCTGGCACATGTCATTGTCTTTCTGGTTCAGAGATTATGTCTTTATGAGGTTTGTATTTTGGATGACAAAGAAAAAATGGATTAAAAACCGAATGGCCGTCTCGAACATCGGGTACTTCCTGCTGTTTATGCTGATGGGAATTTGGCATGGCCTCGCGCCGCAATACTTAATCTACGGGCTTTATCATGCCCTGCTTATGACTTGTTATAACTTTTTCGAGAAATGGAATAAAAAATACAAGTGGCTTCCGTCCAACCGCTGGACAACCGCTTTAGCCATTGTCATCACATTCCATTTTGTTTGCTTTGGATTTTATATCTTTTCAGGAAAATTATTTCTTCACCACCATTAAAGGAGACTGATGTAGACATGGATTTTAAACAAGAGGTATTAGACGTTATAGCTGAGGTTTGCCAAGAGGATATCGTAAAAGAGAATCCTGATATTGAAATTTTTGAAGAAGGCCTGCTTGATTCTTTCGGAACAGTCGAACTGCTGCTTGCGTTCGAAAACCGTTTTGAGATTACCGTGCCGATCACTGAGTTTGACCGTGACGAATGGAATACGCCGAACAATATTGTGAACAAGCTGACTGAGTTGAGATAATGAAAAAGCGTTTTTTTGGGCCAATTATTTTGGCGTTTATCCTATTCGTGGGAGCCATTGCAGTTCCGGCTTCGTGGCTCACGCGTTTCATCCCGGACAAACGAGTCGAAGAATCAGCAACCGCCTTGAATCCGAATATGTTTCAAGGCCTTTATCTGCAAAATAAAATGCTTGAAGAACAGAAGTATTTGCCGATTTACGGATCTTCTGAACTTTCACGGCTGGATAAGTTTCATCCGTCTAATTATTTTCAAGTAAACAACCAAGGGTTCACTCCCTACCTTATAGGGAAAGGCGGCTCACAATCCTTGATTCACGCTATAAATTTCGCCGCGCATGCTGACCAGCTGAAGGGTAAAAAACTCGTGTTTATCGTATCTCCGCAATGGTTTACCAAACATGGGTCCGATGAACAGCATTTTGCGCCAAACTATTCAGCGCTGCAAGGCCTTGATTTGGCGTTTAATGATACGATCGACCCTGCTGTCAAGAAGCAAATGATGAAACGTATGCTGCACTATAAAGCCGTCACAAACGATGCTGTTCTTTCTGAGCTGTACCAAGCCATGCTGGAAGGCCAAACATGGAAGGTGAACCTTCTGAAGCCGGCTGCAAAATCGTATTACAGCCTCCTTCAAAAGAAAGACCTTTATTATTCCATGGCCGAATCAGAGGGTCCAAAACGGCATGTATCAGAATCAGTGAAGGATAAGCCATGGTCTGTGCTGAAACAAGAGGCTGATAAAATGGGTGAGGATCATTCACGTTCAAATGTGTTCCATATAGATGATCCGTCATACCGGAAATTAAAGCATAAGGTTCCGAAAGTTAAAAACAAAAACAAGCACAGAACCTATGCAAAATCGCCGGAATTCGGTGATTTTGAACTGATGCTCGATATCTTGAGAGACGCCGGCGCTGAACCGATGTTTGTTTCGATTCCGGTAAACGGCAAGTGGTATGACTATACCGGCTTCCCGAAAAACGGCCGCACCGATTATTATAAAAAGGTGAAAAAACAAATCGAAGCGAAAGGCTTTCAGGTCGCAGACTTATCAGGCCACGAATATGACCCATATTTTATGAAAGATACCATCCATATCGGCTGGAAGGGCTGGGTTTACGTCGATAAAGCGATTGAAGAGTTTTACAAAACCGGAAAAGTCTCTTCTTTATAAGAATCCACGCTGCATATTTTCATGCTGGATTTGAGATAGTAAAACGAAATGGCAGGCAAATGAACGCGCAGGAGAGGAACATTTCTCCTGCTTTTTTTGATAACTTTTCACAAATTTGAGTAAACCTATTGCGAATATTTGGGGAAGGTATACAATAGAATATAAATTATTTTCAAACAAGTTTGACTTTACAAACAATATAACTGCAGGGAGATTGACCATGACTAAACAAACGATTCGTGTTGAATTAACTTCAGCCAAAAAACCAAAACCAGACCCCAATCAGCTTGCATTCGGAAGAGTATTTACTGACCATATGTTTGTAATGGATTATGCTGCTGATCAAGGCTGGTTCGACCCGAGAATTATTCCTTATCAAGCCGTTTCACTGGACCCGGCCGCTATGGTATATCACTATGGCCAAACGGTTTTTGAAGGCTTAAAGGCTTATGTGACAAATAGTGATCAGGTCTTGCTTTTCAGACCGGATAAAAATATGGAACGGCTCAATAAATCAAACGATCGAATTTGCATTCCTCAAATTGATGAAGAACAGGTCCTTGAAGGCTTAAAGCAGCTCATCGCAATTGATAAAGACTGGATTCCGAAAGCAGAAGGCACGTCCTTGTATATCCGTCCGTTTATCATTGCAACCGAACCTTTCCTTGGCGTGGCGGCGTCCCATACGTACAAGCTGTTTATCATTCTTTCTCCGGTCGGCTCTTATTACAAAGAAGGCATCAAGCCTGTCAAAATTGCCGTGGAAAGCGAATTTGTCCGCGCGGTAAGAGGCGGAACAGGAAACGCAAAAACAGCCGGAAACTATGCCTCAAGCTTAAAAGCACAGCAGATCGCGGAGGAAAAAGGCTTTTCACAGGTTCTTTGGCTGGATGGCATTGAGAAAAAATACATTGAAGAAGTCGGCAGCATGAACATCTTCTTCAAAATTAACGGCGAAATCATCACGCCTATGCTGAACGGAAGCATTTTGGAGGGAATCACCCGCAATTCCGTCCTCAACCTGCTTGAGCATTGGGGAGTGCCGGTAACAGAACGGAAAATTTCCGTTGACGAAGTGATCCAGGCACACAAAGACGGCATTCTTGAAGAAGCGTTCGGCACAGGAACGGCTGCCGTTATTTCTCCGGTAGGCGAATTGATCTGGCAGGATGAAAACCTCGTTATCAATCACGGTGAAACAGGAGAAATCGCCAAGAAATTATATGACACGATCACAGGCATTCAAAAAGGCACTGAGCCTGATCCATTTGGCTGGACAACAGAAGTCGCGTCACTAAGTGAAAGCAAATAACATGCTTCATGACCCAGAAATGAACCTTCCGTTCGTTTTTGGGTTTTTGTTTGCCTGGAAACTTCCGCGTGTTCGTTCCAGAGAGAAAACTCCGGCGGGGTGTCCGTTTTAGAAGGTGCGTATTTCATATCAGCCAAAAAAGGTCCGGCTGCGCGCCGGACCTTTTCTCATCACGCTTCAATTGATCTAAAGAACTGAGGCAGGTGCTCTTTATGGGCCTCAAGCATTTCATCCAGAATCTCTTTCGCCACAGTGTCCGACGGAACAAGCGGGTTGATCGTCATGGCGAGGAGCGCTGTTTGGTAGTCTCCTGTCACAGCGGCTTCTGCGGCGACGCGTTCAAATGATTTAATTTGCTGAACCAGTCCTCTGACGGAAACCGGCAAATCGCCGACTGCAATTGGCTTCGGTCCGTTTTTCGTCATGACACAGTTTACTTCAACGGCGGAATCGTCAGGAATGCTTGCGATTGCCCCATTATTGATCGTATTCACAGGCTGAATGTCGTGTTTATCATTATAAATGGAGCTGATCAAGTTGCAGGCAGCATCGCTATAATAAGCGCCTCCCCGTTTTTCCAGCTGCGGCGGTTTAATCGCAAGGTTTGGATCTTTATAAAGTTCAAACAGCTCTTTTTCTACCTGCTGCACAACTTCCGCCCTGGTTCCTTCTGTTTGGGACGCTTCCACTTCATGCTCAAGCATTTCCTTCGTTTTGAAGTAGTAACGGTGGTATCCGCATGGAATCAAATCAAGCGCTTTAATAAACTCAGGCTCCCAGTTGGCGCCGGAAATATTTTTCATCGTCATCGCATTTTTCGGATCTCCCATCGCTTCGATGACCTGATCCTTCACACTGACACCATCCAAGAAGACATCTAATCCGAAGACCATGTGGTTCAACCCTGCAAATTGGACTTCAATCCGGCTGACATCTACATCCAATGCTTTGGCAACGCCCATTTTCATGCCGATCGGAACATTACATAAGCCGACGACTTTCTTGAGATTCGAGTAGCGAAGGAGCGCTTCAGTCACCATACCTGCCGGATTTGTAAAGTTAACAAGCCAGGCATTCGGGCAAAGCTCTTCGATATCCTTTGCGATCTCAAGAATCACAGGGATGGTGCGCAGTCCTTTAAATAATCCGCCCGGACCATTTGTTTCCTGTCCGATGACGCCGTATTTCAATGGGATTCGTTCATCCTTGGCACGCGCCTGCAACAAACCGACGCGGAACTGAGTGGTGACAAAGTCGGCATCTTTTAGCGCTTCTCTCCGATCAAGTGTCAGATGAATGTCAATCGGCACTCCTGCCTTTTCAATCATTCGCTTTGCGAGTGTGCCGACAATGTTCAGTTTTTCTTCTCCTGCCGGTATATCAACGAGCCACAATTCTCTGACCGGAAGCTCATCATACCGTTTGATTAAACCTTCCACAAGCTCGGGTGTATAGCTTGAGCCTCCGCCTATCGTTACGATTTTCAATCCTTTTGTCATATACTCGCTCCCCTTTGTACGGTGATTTTCTCATAAAGATCAATCATTTCAGCGGCCAAATCCTTCACAGTCATGGCGTTCATTAAATGATCCTGCGCATGAACCATCAGCAGCGACATCTCTGTTTTTTTCCCGCCCGCTTCATTTTGAATTAATTCGGTTTGAAAATGATGGGCTTTTTGCAATTCATCAGCTGACTCCTGAAGCTTTTTCAGCGCTTCTGCTCTGTCACCGTTTTTAGCGGCGGCTATCGCTTCCATTGCCGAGCTTCTGCCGTTGCCTCCATGAAGAATAATTTGAAAGATGATTTGTTCCATATTTTCATTCACACGTTTCACTTCCTTTCTTTACAAAACCGCTTCTTTGTCTTCCGGGATTGAAGATGCTTGAGCCTGCTCGAGCTCACTTTCTTCTCTCAGCTTTTGTTTATCCCACATTCTGAAGAATGGGTAATAGACGACAAACGAAACGGCAATGTTAATGGCCTGCATGACCGCACCCGAGATTTTTCCGCCGGTTGCCAGATAGCCTGAGAAGATCGGCGGCATGGTCCAAGGAACGGCAATTCCGGCCGGTTTAGCGACAAGGCCTGTGCTCATGCCGATGTATGTCAGTGTCAGTGTGACCAGTGGAGTGATGATAAACGGAATGAGAAGCATCGGATTCATGACAATCGGCATTCCAAAGATGATCGGTTCATTAATATTGAAGATGGCCGGACCGACTGCAAGCTTGCCGAGCTGCTTCATTTGCTTACTTCTGGCCCGCAAAAACATCGTGATGACAAGAGCGAGCGTGGCGCCGCTTCCTCCGATATTAATCCAGATTTCGAAAAATTGCTGAGTGAAGATGTTCGGAAGTGCTTCCCCTGCCTGAAATGCGACCCGGTTGGCATCCATGGCTCCGTACCAAATTGGCGCCATGACGCCCCCGACAATATTCGCTCCGTGCAGGCCGCAAGCCCACAAGAGCATTTTGACGGCTTCGGCGACAAGGCTTCCGCCGAGGCTGCCCCCAAGTATGGAAAGCGGTGTCCCCAGTAAAACGCTTACAACATTATGAAGGCTTTCAAACGGAGTCGCTTCAACAATCAGACGCGCTCCCCAAATGAGGAAGATAACAGCAAAACCCGGAATCAAAGCGATAAAGGATTTGCTGACCGCCGGAGGAACGCCATCCGGCATTTTAAATACCATATTGCGCTGAATGATCAGACGGTAAATCTCTGTGGAGACCATCGCGATAATCATCGCGACGAACAATCCTTTACTTCCCATCAAGGATAAAGGAATACCGCCGCTGACCAGTATTTCTTTTGTCGATCCGTCCGGTATGAACGGCACTTGGTACGGCGTCGCTAAAAGAAAAGCCGCCAGGGATATCGCTCCCGCCGACAAGGCATCGACACCATACTTTTCCGCCAGCCGGTAGGCAATCCCGAACGCAGCGACAAGCCCCATGATTTCAAATGTGGCGTCAACCGGGTAGGATAATTTCTCGGCCCAAGAACTGCCGAACGTTTTCGTCATGAATTCCGCGTATCCCGGAATCGGCAGGTTGCCGATGATAAGGAAAAAAGATCCAATGATAATCAGCGGCATCGTAAGAATGATTCCGTCACGAAGCGCTTGCAAGTGGCGCTGTGCTGCGATTCTTCCGGCGATTGGCATGACCTTTTCTTCTAATAATTGGTTGACTTTATTCACATGTTCCGCCCCTCTCTATGACGCATTTCCAAGCTGTTCTGCCGATTTCAGCACCTCAGCCCCGTTGCATGTGCCATAATGGACGGTATTAATGACATCTACCGGAACTCCTTTCGATTCTCCTAGTTTTTTCAGCTGCGGAAGCATGTAACGGACTTGCGGACCAAGCAGCAAAACATCCGCTTTATCAATATGATTTTTTACAGAGTCACCTGAAACAGCCCAAATTGTATACTCTTTTCCTTGTTCCTTTGCACTTTTCTCCATTTTGCTCACAAGCAAGCTAGTAGACATACCTGCTGCACAAACTAGTAATATATTCATGTAAAAGGCCCCCTAAGAGTTTGATGGTTTGTATTGTCTTGCTGTTGATAACATCATATTATGAAATCGCTTTCATATACACTCAGGCTTTTTCCGCTGACAGCGGAAAAATGTTATTTCCAGGCCTTTATCGGATCGTTTTTTTACGAAATATCTCCGAAAATTCCTTGTATGTACGGCTTTTTAATAACTGGCTGACAGCCGCAGGATCATCCAGTATGCTGCCGAGCAGCTTATACATGCTTTGCAAATCCGCTTTATTCTCTTTTTCCACACACAGCAGACAGACAAATTGCACACGTTTATTTTCCCAGTCAATCGGTTTTTTCAGCGTGCAGACAACCCAGAATGTAGATTCGGTCTGCGGAATTAGAGGATGCGGAATGGCGACAAGATTTCCGAAGCACGTTGGAGAAATGGCTTCTCTTTCAAAAATTGAATCTATGATTCCGTCCTCTGCAAAGCCGTGTTCAACAGCTTTTTGCCCTAAAAATCGAATCACGTCTTCCTTTGATTGAAGATTCTGATGTAAAAAGACAAGCTCTTTTTTGATATACCGGCTATCCGGTTCTTTCTCGCCGTCCAATTTGGATTCAATTTTGGCAAAGTCATTGCCGCCTAGTATCGTGTTTACTTTCAGAACGGGGACGGGCAGTTCCCTTTTGATCGGAATTGTACTGACGACAAAATCAACTGATTCATAGGATATTTGATCAAGACTATAGTATTCTGCCGTCCCGAGAATATCGAGCCTTTTCCCAAAGTGCGAACGAAGCTTTTCTCTCAGAAGCTGGGCGCTGCCAGCTCCTGATGCACAGACGATGATACAGCGCTTTGGGGGGCTTTCGGTTTTTCTTCGTTCTATTGCAGCCCCAAAGTGGAGGGCCAAATAACCGATTTCATTTTCGTGGATCTCAATCCCCGTTTTATCCTTGATGACAACCCCTGCGATAATTCCAGCTTCAAAAGCAAGAGGATAGTTCTCTTTGATGGCTGATAGCATTGGATTCCGCAGATTCATCCCATATCGATTACGGTTGACTGCCGGTTTTAAATGCAGCGCCAGCCCCATCCTCAGCTCCTGATCGTGCATGATACCTAAAGTTAACTCTTCCTCAACCGTTTCAATGATAGAGGCAGCCAGCTTACTTGTTTCTTGATCTATGAATCCTGTATACTCTGTATCTCCATTTTGAGACTGTGTCATTCGCTTTGTTCCCAACAGGTGAATGGCGATATAGGCTGTTTCACTTTCCGGGAAAGTTACAGACAGCTCTGATTCAAGCTCTTCCACAATTGTTTGAGCGGCTTTGTATTCTTTTTGAAGCAAGATATTTTCCATATCTTCCGGAAAAAGAGATACATAGTTTCCTGTTCGTATCCGTTTACATGCAATGGCGATATGAATGATAAGGTTGTTCAGCCCGAGATTGGACAATGGGATTTGAACATTGTTCACTTTTTTCATGATGACTGATCGGATGGCGGCGATTTCTTCTTTTGGCAAAATATCAGCCTTTTCATTCAGATAATCAATCTCAGTTTCTCTTTCATCTACAATGTATTCGGCCATACAGTATCGCATCCGGACTTCATCGCCGCGAAGCTTAAAACCGTAATTCGGGCGTGTTTCCAAAACAATGTCGTAAGGAAGCAGCCGTTTCTTGACTTCTTTCAGATCCGTTTGCAAGGTCGATTTGCTGATGAACAGCTCCTCTGCCAGACTGTCGAGTTTAAGATAGTGCTCTGTCAGCAGCAGCCGTTTCATTAAGTAGCTGATTCTCTCCTCCGGAAAGACGGGAAGGCCTTTATTTTGCTGAAATACGTCCTGAAGAAGCCCTCTGAATTTCTGTTCGTTTTGGATATGCAGCTGATAGCCTGAACCTCTGACTGAATGAACAACGGCGCCCTGTTGGGCAAGGATATCTTGTAATTCCTTTATGTCATTGCGGACCGTCCGCGATGTCACTTTGAGATTTGCCGCGATGACTGAGCTTGTAACCGGAGCATCAGCAGCCATAAGCAAGCGTAATATTTCACGAAGCCGCCCTTGAAGCATGAGAAAAACCTCCTATCAGAGTAGATGCGGGCATGAAGAATAGGCAGAAAGAATGGTGAAGGAAAACGAGTAAATGTACATAAATTCTATAATGGGGATGGATGCAAGTCAATGAACAGAGGAAATACCGGGATGGGTGATGAAGGAGGACAGACCCATAAAAAAACAGCCGGATCAGCCGGCTGTACGGGATGCGGACATATGCTTTTGTTTAGACGCTTTTCGATCTTTCATGATTTTTCTGACGATCGGATAAATGATCGGCGCCCATTTCACAACGTTTTTGAACAATTTTTTCACGTTTGAACTCTCCCTTCCTTTTTATCAATAATTCCCCGCATTGCCTAGTGGTTAAACATGGAATCATCGCGAGACATAGCGGTTTCCCGTTACCCAAAAACGCCACGGATAGTCCCGCGCCTCACCGCTGTTTTCAATCCCGATACGCGGACCTGTCGATATCTCCTCCGGCGTATACCCTTTTTCAATATACAGAGGCTGTTCAGTGATCTGGCGACCGTAGTCATTCATGGTCACCCCGATCGCTTTTGTCAGCTTTCCGGGACCGTTAGTCCACTCCCTTGGACGCCGGCCAGGTCTTCTTTTCTCCATTAAAAACTGGCCTTCATGAGGCTCAATGGCTCTGATTAACACAGCTTGGGGAATATCCGTTGTTGCGGCGACAACATTCATTAATGTATGGGTATGCATGACATACGTATACACCCGCCCCGCTTCCCCGAACATGATCTCGGTACGTTTCGTCCGCCGATTGTTAAAGCTGTGGGCCGCTCTGTCTTCTGCGCCCATATAGGCCTCTGTTTCCACAATATAACCTGAAGCTATGCCTTCGTCTGTTTCCTTCACTAATAAACAGCCGAGAAGAGACGGGGCAAGCTCAAGCGCTGTTTTTTGATAAAACTCGATAGGTATCGGATGTCTTTCTCTATTCACAAGTTACGTCTCCTTTTCCCATTTTGCTGTACACTGTACCATTCCCGAAACAAATGAAAAAAAACGAACAGTTTTAAAAACTTTCCATATAGGGCATATTGTTACCGTTCTAAAAGGAGGGGTCAACCAATGAAAGATGACAATCAGCAGGAGTATCACGGTACAAATGTCGAAGGCAGTGAAGATGAGCTTTCTCACAAGACCACTGGAAAAAGCGAGTCTGAAGAAACCTTGACGAACAGACAGGGACATCCCATCACTGACAATCAAAATGTCAGAACAGTCGGCAACAGAGGCCCGACAACTCTGGAAAATTACGATTTTCTAGAAAAAATCAGCCACTTTGACCGGGAACGCATTCCTGAACGTGTCGTTCATGCAAGAGGCGCGGGGGCTCACGGTTATTTTGAAGCTTACGGAGGTTTTGGAGACGAGCCAATTTCGAAGTACACACGGGCAAAGCTTTTTCAAGAAAAGGGTAAGAAAACGCCGGCATTTGTTCGTTTTTCAACAGTCAATCATGGAAAACACTCACCTGAGACATTACGGGACCCGCGCGGTTTTGCCGTTAAGCTGTATACCGAAGACGGAAACTGGGATCTGGTCGGGAACAACTTAAAAATCTTTTTTATCCGTGATCCGCTCAAATTCCCGGATCTTGTTCACGCCTTTCAGCCTGATCCCGTGACCAATATCCAAGATGGTGAACGTATTTTCGACTTTATTTCTCAATCTCCTGAAGCGACACATATGATCACATTCTTATTTTCGCCTTGGGGCATTCCCGCTAACTACCGGCATATGCAAGGATCAGGCGTTCATGCATACAAATGGGTGAATGAAGAAGGCAAGGCTGTTCTCGTCAAATACCACTTTGAACCGAAGCAGGGCATTCGCAATCTGACGCAGAAAGAAGCAGAAGAGATTCAAGGGAAAAACTTCAACCATGCGACACAGGACTTGTATGAAGCGATTGAAAATGGCGATTATCCGGAATGGGAAGTTTACGCCCAAATCATGAGCGATGATGAGCATCCGGAGCTTGACTTTGATCCGCTTGATCCGACAAAGCTGTGGTATAAAGACGACTTCCCATGGAAGCCGATCGGCAAATTGGTGTTAAACAAAAATCCTGAAAACTACCATGCTGAAGTAGAGCAGGCATCATTTGGAACAGGCGTGCTTGTGGACGGCCTTGATTTTTCTGATGATAAATTGCTTCAGGGACGGACGTTTGCCTATTCGGACACCCAGCGTTATCGGGTTGGCGCAAACTACTTGCAGCTGCCGATCAACTCACCGAAAAAACACGTCGCGACCAATCAGCAAGGCGGGCAAATGCAATATCGGGTGGACATTGGCGAAGGACAAAACCCGCATGTCAACTATGAGCCATCCATCATGGGCGGATTGAACGAAGCGCCGAAGCAGGCGAAAGACCATACGCCTCATGTCGAAGGCGACTTAAAGCGGGAAGCAATCGAGAGAACCAACAATTTCGGACAGGCCGGGGAAACGTACCGGAGATTTTCTGAATTTGAACGAAATGAATTGATTACAAATCTGGTCAATACCTTATCGACATGCAAGAAAGACATTCAGGACCAAATGATCGAGAATTTCACAAAAGCCGATCCAGATTACGGAAATCGGGTTGCTGAAGGGCTGAAAAAAGCCGCGGAAAACAACAGCAACGGACCGATCGGCACGACAGAAACCGCTCAAGCCGCTCAGCAGGCTGAAAAAGAAAGCCATCCGTCTGATCCGTATTAACCTAAAAAACAGGACCGTTACCGGCCCTGTTTTTTTATACCTGTTTTGTACCTTAATGTTGTAACGCTTTCATAAAGTATGATGTACTTGAAATGGAAAGGAATGAGAGTGATGGAAATACAGCAAACACTGATTCATGAGAAAAAAACAATGACCGCGCGGGACCATGCTGTGTTTTTATGTATGGTGTTCTGTTTTTGGTTCGCCGGCTATATATACGTTCCAGTCTTTGGCCTTTATTTAGAAGATAAGAGCTTTTCTTACGGAGCGATCGGAATCATCCTCGGAAGCTATGGCGTGACGCAGATTCTCCTGCGTTTTCCGCTCGGTCTGCTTGCGGATTTCCTTTTCAGCCTTCGCAAGCAATTGCTGATCACCGGTTTTTTATTCTCTTTGATCAGCAGTCTGCTTTTTTTATATTTTGATTCATTCATAATGGTGTTGACCGCTCGGCTCTTCGCAGGCATCACAGCGTCAATGTGGGTGATGGCAACGATTATCTATGCTCAGTATTTCAATCATGAAAACGCGTCAAAGGCGATGGGGACTATGCAATTTTTCACCGTGATGCCTCAGTTTATCAGCATTGTGTTTTGCGGCTTTGCGGCAGCCCATTTAGGCAGGCATGTACCATTTTGGATGGCGTTAGCCGCGTCTGTTGCAGGGCTTATCATCTGCTGTTTTATAAAAGACCCCTCATCTTCGCCGGGAACACGAGAAACCATTTCCATCTCGCAATCTATCAAAGAAACGCTGGTTCTGCCGAATCTGAAAACGCTCACAACGCTTTCTTTAACGGCTCACGCTATTCTATTTATGACCGTTTTTGGTTTTACCCCCGATCTATACAAATCGGCTCGGGATGAACGATATCGAGCTGCTATGGGTGATGAGCTCCTTTTTCCTCCCACATGCAGCTGCGACTTTAAGTCTTGCAGTCTTTCATTTTACCAAACATAACATTCGCCGAACGCTGATTACCTGTTTTGCCGTTACGGGGATCTGCTTATGCTGCATTCCCCTCTCGGCCTCATTACTTTCGATTTGTTTCACCCAAGCTGTCATCGGGCTGGCGCTGGGTTTCGTGTTTCCTTTGCTGCTGGGTCAGGCCGTGGATATCAGTTCAGCTCGTTTAAAGATGTCAGTCATGGGGTTTTATCAATCATTTTACGCACTCGGTATTTTTATCGGTCCGATGCTTGCCGGAAAAATTGCACAAACATTCGGTTTGAATGACGTGTTCATCGCTGCCGGCATCTTGGCGTTCGCCGCCCTTGGTATAATACTCATAAAAAGAAATTATATGATAGATTAATATGTTTTATATCGCCGAAAACACCAGACGGATAAAGCGGCGAGCACTACAATACACAAGACGGAAGCCGCAAGTGTCCAGCCAAAGAAGTCGCTCCATTCCCCATGCACCAGCATATGATCCGCCTGCGTTCTCAATACAGACGGCAGCCAAACCGTATGATCTGGGGAGAGGGACACTGCCAAAGACACTGCAGCCACCAATCCTATTCCGGCCGCGGCGGCTGCTCCGATTGAACGAAATACGGTACTGCCTAACAAACCGGCGGTCATGACGAAGACAACCCAGAGGGAATACACGCCAAGACTGGATAAAAACCGGGCGGAGTCCGTACCGTCAAACAGCATATGTACGTAGTAATAGGCGAGGCCATATCCAGCCGCAAAAGACCCTGCCCCGATCACACTATGAACGATCCATTTGCTCAGTATATAGTAGACAGCCGGTACAGGCCGAGACATGATGAGAGCGAGGACGCCTTGATTTCGTTCATTCGCCACGCTGCCCATCACGCTGAAAATCAATAATGCCGTTCCAAGTACGCTGAACTGGGACAGCGTGCTGATCATCACTTCATTTCCCGAAGGCATGGTAAAGTTTATGGCTACGCCGTCGGGTAAATTCCCCGCGTTTTCGATGATTTCAGGCATATAATATAAGCTGAGCGGCTGCGTTAATCCGACAATCATCATGGCGATTGGAAGCCATATCAGCCTGCCGCTTTTCAGCGCTTCAAACCATTCCTTTTTTAAAAGAACCATACATGTCTTCATTGCGAATGCACCACCTTGATGTATACGTCTTCAAGCGATTCCGATTTTTGTTCAAAATGAGTAACCGTCATTCCCCTGTCTAAACAATTCCGCAGCAGCGTACCGCTGAAAGCTGTATCTTGAAGTTCAAAAACAGCTTGGGACCCATTTTTGTAGACAACATCTGAAACAAAAGGCAGGTCCTCCAGCCAGCCTTTAAGTTCTTCTTTAACGGCTAGGACGAAAACGTTCGTTTGATACTGATCTTTCAGTTGCTGCAAGGCGCCTTGCCAAGAAATCGAGCCCTCTTTTAAAATAACGACTTGATCGCAAACCTGCTCTGCGTCATGAAGAACATGTGTAGAAAATAAAACAGCCATATGCTTCTTCAGCTCCTTCATCATCTCAAGAACCTCCATGCGGCCTGTCGGGTCCAGGGCGGACACCGGCTCATCCAAAATCAAAAGCTTCGGTTTATGAAGGAGAGCCTGTGCAAGTCCGAGCCTTTGCTTCATTCCTCCTGAAAACCCGCCGATTTTTTTGTCTGCCGCTTCCTCAAGACCGACAAATTCCAGCATAGGGGCTATTTCCTTAAGACACTCTTCTTTTGAAAGGCCGGAGAGCTTCCCGGCAAAGGATAAAAACTCTTTTGCGGTCATCCACGAATAAAAAGATGGATATTGAGGAAGATAGCCGATCTGGCGCCGATCTATCCTGTGCTTGCCCAACATTTCAATGTCTCCTGAGGTTGGAGTTAAAAGCCCCGCCAGCATTTGCAGCGTTGTCGTTTTCCCCGCCCCATTCGGACCAAGCAGAGCAACACATTCATTTTCTTTTACGCCAAAGCTTATATTCCGCACAGCTTGATGCTGCTGATATGTTTTTGTAAGACGGTTAATTGTCAGCATGCCATTCTCCTATCTCTGTTTTCTTCCTACAGTAAAAAATAAAATCGGGCCGATAATATTGAGACAAATAATGACTGCAGCCCACATCCACTTCGGCCCATTTGTTTCTTTTTCCCTTACACAAGTGATGAGCGCAAATACTGCCAGAACAGCCTGCAATACGATCAGCGGAAGAATCATTTCCCAAGAAATACTCATCGTTACAGCCTCCTTTTTTTTCGATCAGGTTTGATAACAAAAAAGTAATAACAAAGAATAGGCAGCGGTGCTTGAATAAGTCCGATAAGTCCCCACATCCATGCCAATCGCCCTCTTTTCTTCGCATCAACAAATAAAAAGATTCCCTGAGACAAAACGACCAGATAAGCAAACACAACAATGAATATCTCATTTTGGCTCATCTGCGCTTCACCTCTATTACAGGGGGCTGTCTTTTTTTCTCAGCCATGACCAGAACCGGAAGGCTGAGAAACGCACATGCTTGTAAGAAAATAAAGACTGCCGGAATTTGAGAAACGGCTAAGGCAAAGATACTCACCACAGCCAGCGCACAAAATAGAAACGCGATACCTTCTTTGAGAATGGATTTTCTTCGGACTTCTTTAAAATGCGATAACTGCTGAAGCAATTCTTTCTGATCGGGAACGGCGGGTTCTGCACTCTGGTCAATTTTATCGAGCTCTGTTTGCAAATGTGCGGAAAGCTTCTCTTTATTCATCGGCCCACTCCTTTCTGATTCGGTGTAATCCTTTATGCACCCTTGACTTCACTGTCCCTTCCTTTATGTGAAGAATCACCGCGATCTCCGAATAGGTATAACCGTAATAATGCCTCAACAAAACCGGTGTACGAAGATCGGGGGCAAGCCTCGAGAATGCCTCAAGCGTCTCGCTCCACTCATTTCCTTTAGCAGAAATATCCCATTTCAGTTTGCGTACCGTTTCGTCTGTAAAGGTTTGCTGCCGCCGCTTTTCTCTCTTTCTCTTTTTTTGATGATCAAGGTACAGCCGTGTGGCAATGGAAATCAGCCATGTAGAAAATTTTGACCTTCCCTGAAAGCTGTGCAAATGCATATATCCTTTCAGAAAGGTTTCTTGAAGCAAATCTTCACTGACATCGGGATTGAGTGAAAGCTTCAATAGATACTTATATAAAAATGTGTAATGGTGCTGGAAAAGGGTTGTAAATGCAGCGTCATCCCCCTCTTTAGCCTGCTGAATCAATTGCTGCTCATCTGGTAGCTCCAAAGGTTGCCGGCCCCCTTTTCTTGTCGTTCTGTCTTATGAGACGACATCAATTATCAGATCGTTCATTTTTTTATCATTTATTTCTTAGTATCGCCATTTATAATTTTACCGGTATTTTCCGCTGACCGTTATTTGTAAACGGCGGAGCAGTCTGTTAAGCTAAGACTTTATGTCAAACAACTTACCTATTGATATATCAAATTAAGCAAAACAATATTTTAAAAACATATGGGGGACTGTCTAGTGAAAGTTGAAAGGCGAACGATTGAACACATTCCGAAAGAAGAAAGACATGGAAAGGCCAAAGATTTATTTCCCGTGTGGTTCGGGGCAAATATGCATATTACAACATTAGTAACCGGCACTCTGCCCGTGGCGATGGGGCTTAATCTATTTTGGAGTGTCGCTGCCATTATTTGCGGAACCTTGATCGGCGCTATCTTTATGGCTTCCCATTCCGCGCAAGGCCCTCAGCTCGGCATCCCGCAAATGATTCAAAGCCGTGCCCAATTTGGGGTGATCGGAGCAATTCTTCCTCTCTTTTTAGTTATGTTTATCTACTTAGGTTTCTTTGCGAGCAGCACGATCCTCGCAGCCAGCACTTTAAGCAGCTTTGTACCGATTCCCGGAACATGGAGTATTATCGGTTTAAGTGCCGTTTGCTTTTTACTCACCATTTACGGCCATGATTTGATTCACAAAATGCAAAAAATTCTCTCCTGGACTTCTTTTGCCGTATTTCTCGCTGCGACTATCATTATTTTTCAATTACCGATTCCGGCAGGCAGCTGGGTTCCCGGTACTTTAAACCTGCCTGTTTTTTTGGTCGCAATCAGCGCTGTGGCCACATGGCAGCTCGCATACGCACCTTATGTCGCTGATTATTCGCGATATCTGCCCATGAAAACGCCGGCCTCCAAAACGTTTTGGTACAGCTATGCCGGCACCTCGGTGAGTTCAATTTGGATGATGGTTCTCGGCGCACTGCTGACAACGTCACTTCCTGACTTCACCACAAACTCAGGAAACCAGATTGTTCAGCTATTCGGACCTTTTTCATTCATTATGCTGATTATCGTTTTGTTTGGACAAATGGCGATTAATGTCTTTAACCTGTACGGCGCTTTTATGTCTACTACCACAACACTTGAGCCGTTTCTCAAAATGAAGGTCACCCCAAAAACCAGGATTATCATGATCCTGTGTGTGACAATCGCAGGTGCGGTGTTAAGTCTGCTCGGGCAAAGCAATTTCATGGAGCTGTTCTTGAATTTCATCTTTTTTATTAGTTATTTCCTAATTCCGTGGACGGCGATCAACTTGGTTGATTATTACTTCGTCCGTCACGGGAAATACCATGTCAAAGCGATGTTTGATGTAAACGGACAGTACGGAAAAGTGAACTGGATTACATCGTCAGCCTTTGTTCTGTCGATCTTGCTGGAAATTCCATTTATCAATACATCCTTTTACATCGGCCCGCTGGCGGAAATGTTTGGCGGAGGAGACATCGCTTGGGTTGTCGGCTTAGCCGTGCCTTCTGTTCTTTATTATGTTCTCATGAAATCCCGGTTGAAAAAACAAGCCGCTTATTAAAAAAAGCTGTCTTCATTGGAAGACAGCTTTTTTTATTCAAATCGTTTCCATACACGAGGCAATAGGGCGGACAGTTCATGCGCCAGCAGCGTATGAGGCGAGTGCTCTTCGGACCATAGTTCGGCGCATATACCATGAAGGTATACCGCATTCAATACGGCGTGCTTTGCCTCCCGGTGGCAGCACAGCATTCCCAGCATCATTCCTGTCAGCGTGTCGCCTGTTCCGCCTTTAGCCAGCGCCGCATTTCCCGCCGCGTTGTACCAGCATTCTCCGTCAGGAAACGCCACGATGGTATGTCTGCCTTTTAAAACAATTGTTGTTTGCAGCTGATGCGCCCATTCTTTCGCATAACCCGCTCTGTCCTTTTCCAAATCTTCTATTGAAACGCCTGTCATTCTAGAGAATTCTCCGGGATGCGGTGTTACAATGATCGGAGCTTTGCGCTTTGGATAAGAACGCTTTGTGAGGGCGCCGGCGTCGAGAATGACGGGGCAATCCCCAGCGATCACATGATCAACGGCCCGCTGAACGTCTTTCGTTTGCGGCAGGCCCGATCCAATCGCCGCCGCCCGATAAGATTCCTCGAGCGGCGATTGTGCGGCTTTTTCCCATCCGTTACGCCAATATGTCGCCTCGGGCAAAACCGGAACAATCAGCGGAATCACACTTTCTGACGTGCCGATGACAAGCTTGCCGAGACCGCTGCGCATGGCCCCCAGTCCTGAGAGAAGAGCCGCGCCCGGCATGTCATCGCTTCCCGCCAGCAGCAAAGCCGTTCCGAACGTGCCTTTGTGGCTTGAGGCATCTCTTTTTGGCAGTGTCTCCCTCACGTGTTCTTCCGTCCATTCACGTACCTGCTCTTGATTACTCATCTTCATACCTCCTCTGGCATCTACTACATATATTCCAAACAATGCCGCTTTTTAAACAAAAAAAGACAACCTCTTCAAAAGAAGCTGTCTCTATCTTACAGGAACATCAAGGTGATAAAGTCTGCGGTACCGTTCATTACCCGCCAGCAGTTCCTCATGCGTCCCTTCCATTTCTGCTTTGCCGTTTTCAAGAAATACAACCTTATCAGCCGCTTCAACACCTGCCAAATGGTGAGTAATCCACAGAATAGTTTTACCCTTCAGCACGTCGAATATCGTATCAAGAAGCTCTCTTTCCGTAACCGGATCAAGGCCGACAGTCGGCTCATCGAGAATAATAATCGGCGTGTCCTGAAGCAATATACGGGCGAGTGCAATCCGCTGACGTTCTCCTCCGGAAAAGCGGATTCCCGTTTCTTGGACAGACGTGTCGTAGCCATCAGGCAGCGATTCAATGTAATCGTGAAGCTGTACCTGACGTGCGGCCTGCCGGACATCCTCATCACTCGCCTGTCCGTTTCCAAGCCTGATATTGTTCAAGATGCTGGTATCAAACAGGTGAGGCTTTTGATTTAACACGGAAACGGCTTCCGCGATCTGGTCATCAAGCGACGCTGTTTCCATTCCATTTAGCGTCACCTTGCCGGAATCGGGGGTCAAAGCCCCTTCAATAAGTGCCAGCGATGTTGATTTGCCTGATCCGCTCCTGCCAAGCAGCGCCATTTTTTCGCCTTGGCGAAGCGTAAAGGAGAATTGATTCAGCACCTGTGAGCTGTCATCATAAGAAAACGCCACATGATCAAAGCGGAGTGTCACATCGTTCAGATCAAGTTTCTCCGCTGCCGGTGCAATTCGCGCTGTCTCTGTCTGAGGCGCCGTTTTGTTCATCCTTCTAACAGAGTCTTGATAACCGGGCACTTCTGTCAGCGCATCGGAAAGCGGCAAAAAAGCTTCCGTCAGTGGAAAAATGACAAGCACAAAGGCCGCGATCATTGTTCTAGCAAGCTCCCCGTCCGCATTCTGTCCGGCTGTCCAAAACAGCATGAGCAAAATGAGGCCCGCGACAAGACATTGGGCGGCAAAATCCCGCCATCTCGTAAAGCGCTGCCTTTTCTGTTCTATCTCAAACCATGCGTTTTCTTCTTTTTCATATGACTCAACAAATGAATGCTGACGGCCGCTGAACATCCAGTCGCTTACACCCAAGACAGCATCGGTAAGCCTGCTGTACAGCGCATTCCGGCCGCTCTTCAGCCTTGTGTTTTTTGCTTTAGTCACAAGCAGCGACACAACCGGAAACAGCACGACAAGCACAAATAAATAAATGGCCATCAGCGCAGCAAAAGACCAAGAAAAGAACCCGAGCGCAATAATAGACACAGCGTATAACAGCAAGGCTGAAATCGCGGGGAAAACGGTTTTCAAAAAAGCGTCCTGCAAATGTTCAATATCCTCAGCCAATATCCCGAGCATGTCACCCGTGCGAAAGCGTGAACGCAGCATCAAAGCGCCCGGCTCAAGCATTTTGTAAAGGCGGACTCGCATATCAGACACGATTTTTAAAATGATATGATGGCCGACAAGCCGTTCCGCATAACGGGAGACAGAACGCGCAATGCCAAAGGTGCGCACGGCTACGATCGGCACATAAATGAGCAGGATATTCTCGGGCCTTGTTGCGGCTTTAGAGATTAAAAATCCTGATGTGAACATGAGAAAAGCGGCGGAAAAAATCGTAACCGCGCCCAAACATACCACAAGGACAAACAAGCGGGCATTTTGTTTGATATACGGCCGTATCCATTCTTCTTTCTTCATGCTCTTTCCCCCAATTGTGCCTTCACGAGTTTGGTGTACACACCATTTTTCGCTAACAATTCATCATGAGTTCCGATTTCCGCCACGGCGCCGCCGTCCAGCACGATAATTTCATCCATATCAAGCATCCAGTGGAGCCTGTGCGTCGCCAGAAACACAAGCTTATCCTCAAACAAATCAAGCATTGTTTCTTTGATTTCATACTCTGTTTCGATATCAAGATGAGCGGTCGGCTCATCTAATAACAGAATCGGACGGTTTCCTAAAAAGGCCCGGGCCAGTGCAACCCGCTGAGCCTGGCCGCCGCTGAGTGATCTGCCGCCTTCACCGATCCGTCCCTCAAGCCCGCCAGGAAGAAGGCCGGCAAGCTCAGAAAGCCCCGCTGATGCCGCGGCACGCGCCGCTTCCCCTGAAGAAGCATCTGGATGATAAAACCGGATATTGTTCATTAATGTATCATCAAAAATATACGGGTGCTGCGGAATGTATAAGAGGTTCTTCTGCCAATCGTCCGCCTGCAAATGGGAACGTGGTGACCCTTTGACCTCAATTGTGCCGCTATCGGTCTCCAAAAAGCCGCCTAATACATCAATCAGTGTTGATTTCCCCGCACCGCTCGCTCCAATGATCCCAATTTTCTTTTTCCCTTTAATAGAAAAATTGATATCCGATAATGTCTGGTGAACAGACACACCAGACAGGACCAGCTCATCTTGATCAGACC
Organism: Bacillus atrophaeus; assembly: GCF_001584335.1. GTDB lineage: Bacteria > Bacillota > Bacilli > Bacillales > Bacillaceae > Bacillus > Bacillus atrophaeus. Next base: position 238,811 of record NZ_LSBB01000001.1, on the reverse strand, counting down.
ATTTACCAAGATCAAGAGGCGCCTCTTGTTTAAACCCGGGCTGCGCCAAAACGGCTTGAATCGCCTTGCCGGCTTCTTGCCCGTTTAAGGTTGCATGATAATCATTTCCTACCTCTCGCACAGGAAGAAAGTATTCCGGCGCGAGGATTAAAGCAGTCAGCGCGGGACCGAGAAGAATGTGCCCTTCAATGAGACGCAGGCCGAGAAACACAGCCACTGTCGCCACCGACAGCATTGTAAAAAAATCGAGGGCAAAAGAGGATAAAAACGCCACCCGAAGCGTGCTCATCGTTGCTTTTCGATACCGTTCACTGACATGGAAAATGTTTTTGCTATGCGACCTGCTCAGTCCTAAAAACCGCAAAGTCTCTAATCCGCGCAGCGAATCAACAAAGTGATTGGATAAGGTCTGATACGATTTCCACTGCCGGTCTGCTTTCTTTTGCGCCACAAGGCCGAGAAGAATCATGAAGATGATCAAAATCGGCAGGGCCAGGATTAAAATAACGGCAGACGTCCTGTCTTGAAAAAAAACATAAATCACAACAGCCGCAGGCACGACAGCCATGCTGACCATTTTCGGCAAAAACAGCTCAAGATACCGGCGAAATTGGCTGATTCCCTCCATCGCTAACGTCACCATTTGCCCTGTCCCTTCTTTCCTCACAAACCGAGGGCCTAGGCGGAATAATTGGTCGAGAAAGCTTTTTCTGAGATCAGCACCTGTCTGCGCCGCATATTGATATACGATTTTCTGACGGACAAGGGTCACGGCATGACGAGCCAGAAAAGCCAACAGGAAGAAGCCGATAACCGGATACAAAGCGGTAATCCGCTTTCCGTTAAACAGTCCGGTTACCGCTTCACTCAACCATTCTGCCTGCATAATAATGGCGGCTGTTTGAATCAGAGTCAAAACCGTAATCATTGTGAGAATCCGCTTCATTCCTTTATAAAGAAACAGGTCTTTTCCCATTAATAAATCATAGGCTCCTTATGACTGACGCGCTTCCGGAAAACATAATAGCTCCAGATCTGACTGCCGATGACAAACGGCAAAAGGGTTAAAGCTGCAAATGTCATGACTTTAAGCGAGTAATCACCGGAAGAAGCGTTAGCTACTGTTAAATCATACGTGCTTTGCAGAGAGCTGACCATGACACGCGGGAACAATGAGATAAATATCATGGCTACCGTTATGGCAAGCCCGGCACCAGTCATCGCAAATGTCCAGCCATCCTTTTTCTTGCGGATAAATACCGCCGCAAGCGTGTGACAGATCACAATCAGCACGACAAGAGGTACGGTTATTTCGCCCCGGCGTGTAAACATATCAGTTTCATAGGCGGACAGCGCTGCAAAGGCAAGCACTGCGACAAGTACCGCTCCCATTACCTTTTTCGCCATTTGACGCGCCCGGTCTTGCAAATCACTTACCGTGCGCAGCGTAATAAACATCAATCCGTGCAGGAAGCAAAGAAGCGTCACCGTCACACCGCCAAGAACTGAATACACATTAATATAATCTGAAAATCCAGCGTGCATATTCATATCCGCATCGATCGGCATACCTCGGAATAAACTTGTAAATAAAACACCTAACACAAACGGCGGGATCAGACTGCCAAAGAAAACAACCCAGTCCCAGATTTTCACCCATTTCGGATGATCGACCTTGCCGCGGAACTCAAATGCGACACCGCGGCCCATCAAAGCAAGCAGGACAATCACAAACGGAATGTAATAACCGCTCAGCATTGTGGCATACCAGTTGGGAAACGCTGCAAATATCGCTCCCGCCCCTGTCAAAAGCCACACTTCATTCGCGTCCCAGAACGGGCCTATCGTGTTAATCAGCACTCTGCGCTCTATTTCATTATTCCCTAGAAAACGGGTAGACATGCCGACTCCAAAATCAAAGCCTTCCAAAAAGAAAAATCCGACAAACAATACGGCAACCAGTATAAACCAAAGATCATGAAGAGATGCCATGGTATACCTCCTGACTAAATGGATCTGTGGTTACCGGAACATCTTTATGATCATCATGCTCCGCACCTTTTTTAATTTCACGAACAAACAAAAATACAAGTAAAGCCCCAAGTATCAAGTACATCACACCGAACGAAATGATAGAGAATAGTAGAGAGCCTGACGTTACATTAGGCGACACGGATTGAGCCGTCGTCATTAATCCCATGACCGTCCAAGGCTGACGTCCGATTTCTGTCATAATCCACCCCGCGGAGTTTGCAATAAACGGGAAGGAAATCAATGCGATCATGATGCGCAAATACCATTTGCTGTTTTCCAGCTTTTTGCGGCGGTTTAGCCAAAGGCCGCCTAACGCAGCAAGAATCATGACAACACCTGCTCCAACCATAATGCGGAAGCTCCAGAACGTCGTTTTGACAGGCGGAATATAGTCGCCTTTTCCGTACACTTTTTCGTACTCTGCCTGAAGTGTTTTCATCCCTTTGACACTGCCGCTGAATTTTTGATAAGCCAGATAGCTCAATGCGTAAGGAACTTTGATTTCATTTGAGCTCTTTTCATTTTTCGTATCAATTGTGGCAAAGGCAGTCCAAGCAGCAGGGTCGCCGCTGTCTTCCCAAAGCCCTTCACTGGCAGCCATTTTCATTGGCTGTGACTCCATCAAGTGTTCAGCCTGCATGTGTCCGCTTAAGGAGACGCCAAGTCCTGCGCAAAGGCCGACAATCATTGCAAGTTTGAAAGATTGTTTAAAGAATGGCACTTCTTTTTTCTTCAATAGTTTAAAAGCACTCACACCTGCGATAAAGAAAGCGCCTGTCGCAAGCGCGCCGAAAATCACGTGCGGAAATTCAACCCAAAGCTGCGGGTTCGTAATCAGCGCACCAAAATCATTCATCTCCGCACGGCCATTTTTAATCGTAAAGCCGACCGGCTCCTGCATAAAGGAGTTGGCTGTCAAAATCCAAAAGGATGACATGATCGTACCGAAGGACACAAGCCAAATACAGAGAAGGTGTACCTTTTTAGATAAACGATCCCAGCCGAAAATCCACAAACCGATAAAGATAGATTCCATAAAAAATGCTAATAACGCTTCAATCGCAAGCGGCGCGCCAAAGACATCTCCGACAAAACGGGAATAATCAGACCAGTTCAACCCGAACTGAAATTCTTGCAAAATCCCAGTCACAACACCGACCGCAAAATTTATTAAAAACAGATGTCCCCAAAACTTAGCCATTTTGAGGTAGCTCTCTTGTTTTTTCACAACATAAAGAGTCTCCATTAATGCAACCATAAAAACAAGCCCGATTGACATTGGCACAAACAAGAAGTGAAACAAAGTCGTTGATGCAAATTGAAAACGGGCCAAAACTAATTCACTCATGCGGTAATCCTCCATTCCTGTTTCAAAATAGTATTGCTCAATGTTTCACAAATCAGGTTATGATATTGATCACCATTTCACAAAATAGACTAAAATATTGTTCAACATTTCACAAATACGTCAAATTATGTTCCCATTGATCGCTAATGTAATAGTTTAAGCAATCTTCACATGGTTCATAATAAGTACTTTACAACGATTTGCTTCAAAAAAAAAGACCAATATACCTAAAAAACGGTTTATTTTGTGACTGATTATTGTCTAATTTGTAGCTGATTTATGACTGAGGCTAGGAAAAATGACCCTCTATTATCGTACATCAACTCAGAAAATCACGCGAATAAAATGCTCCTTTCACTGCAAAAATGATGGTAAACCAGCTTTCCGATGATGTTTTCCGCTTTCTCATCGAACAGCGGCAGCCTTTGTTTTTTCGTATCATCCAATTTGAGTCGGCCGCCCCTTTACTTGTATCCATCCAAACCTTTTTAACAGGGATAGTAAATTTCTATTATATGAATAATTTAAATTTTTCAGTATACTTAATATAGTTAACATTTTTTCTGCAAAGAGAATGGGGGATTATGATGGGAGTTCCAAAGTTGCAAACGGATTCACTACAAGGGGTGCAAAAAGAAAATCACTTTGCCAGAGCAATGAATATAAAAATCGGCATTATACCATTGCCGGTTTATGTCTTGCTATTGATTTTAATTACTGTGTTTGTCATGACTCATAATGTGAAAAGCGATATTTTATCGTCTATCGCCATCATGAGTTTTTTCGGATTCACTTTCGCCCAAATCGGAAAATCTATCCCGATTGTCCGATCAATAGGAGGCCCGGCAATTCTCGCTACTTTTATACCGTCCGCTGTCGTCTACTATCATCTGCTTCCAAAAGATATTATTTCTTCAACAACAGAATTTACTGAAAACTCAAACTTCCTTTATTTATTTATTGCCGGCATCGTTGTCGGAAGTATTCTGGGCATGAAAAGGGAGGTCTTAATCAAAGCTTTCGTCAAAATCTTTATTCCGCTTATTGCCGGCTCTATTGTCGCTGCCTGCGTTGGATTAGCTGTCGGAACACTGCTCGGCCTTGGATTTCAGCATACGCTGCTGTACGTCGTTATTCCGATTATGGCGGGTGGTGTCGGAGAAGGCGCTATTCCTCTATCAATCGGATATTCAGACATCATGCCGATGTCTCAAGGGGAAGCGTTTGCACTCGTCCTGCCTTCTATCATGCTCGGAAGTCTTTGCGCGATTGTCTTAGCCGGAATGTTAAATGTCATCGGTAAGAAAAAACCGGAATGGACGGGAAACGGAAAAGTAGACCGATCTGATCAACAGTCAACCAACCTTGATCAAGAGGACAAAGGCGAACAGCTTTTTAACCTTTCTCTCGTTGCGTCAGGCGGTATTCTTGCTGTTTCTTTATATCTGGTCGGAATGCTGGCTCATGACTTCTTCGGGTTTCCCGCTCCGGTCGCTATGCTGGTGTTAGCCGTTCTGATTAAACTTTTCAAACTGGTTCCTGCATCGATAGAAAATGGAGCCTTTGGCGTTTCCCGCTTTTTTTCAACCGCCGTCACCTATCCGTTATTATTCGCGATCGGCGTTTCAATGACACCGTGGGACAAGCTGGTTGCCGCCTTCAATCTCAGCAATATCATTACAATCTTATCAGTTGTCGTCACGATGATGACTGTTGGGTTTTTCACCGGCAAATGGCTGAATATGTATCCAATCGAAACCGCTATTATTAATGCTTGCCATTCAGGACAAGGCGGAACCGGTGACGTAGCGATACTCAGCGCGGCCGAACGTCTTGAACTCATGCCGTTCGCCCAAGTCTCGACCCGAATCGGCGGAGCGATCACCGTGTCTCTGACCTTATTGCTGCTGCACCAATTTTATTGATTATTTCCTAGAAAATAAAAAAGCAAGTCCTTCTGCATGCAGAGGAACTTGCTTCTTTTTATGTTCGTTGCGTCTGAAACTTTTTGGCCCGCGCTTCGTATTACAGAAACCACATAAAAGGAGGTTCCTATGATTTATATCATCATATCCAGTTTATTAATCAGTTACATCATCTATTGCCTCGTTAATCCAAAGCCTTCAAAAACGAAAACACGCCGAGCAGACAATGGATTTTGGGACACATCCAGCGGTTATACACACCATTCCGGCTGTGACGGGGGCGGTTTTTCAAGCGATTCCGGATGTGATGGGGGCGGCGGATGTGAATAAACACCGTCTTTTACTTAACAGCTTGTTCAAGAAGCGATCCAAAAGCTTCCGCTGACATTCCCGGGGAAATACGCACACGATGAAGCGAGTACAGTCCCTGATCTCTTGATGCTGCACCTGGCTCTGTCGTTACGCCCATTTGATAGCCGGTTTCTTCAGCTTTTTTCAACGTATCTTCATTATAGCGCCCCACAGGATAGCTGATGATCGACGTTTTCTGATGAAACATGTGATCAAACAACTTCTTTGAATCAGCCATCTCACTGTGCTGCTGTTCAGCAGTCAGCCCGTTCAGCTCTAAATGATGAATGGTATGGCTTTCTATGGACACGCCGTTTTCCGCCATTTCCTTCATTTGGCCTTCTGTAAGGTGATGCTTATGCCCGATGGATGTGCCGATCATAAAAATCGTGGCCCTCATTCCGTATTTCTTTAACACCGGATACGCCTTCGTGTAATTATCCGTATACCCGTCATCAAATGTAATCAGCACACATTTTTCACTCGGTTTCTTATCCTCCGTCAGCATGATATACGCTTCTTCAGGCGACAGCGTTTGATAGCCGTTGTCATGCAGCCATTTCATATGGGCTTGGAATTCCTCGCGCGGCACCCGGAGACTGTTTCCTGTTGAAATACTGTGATACATCAAAATTGGCAATTTCGCCTTTCCTTTTGTTTTCAACCAATCGGACGTATCCCTTTTCCCTTGTGGAATATCCTCTGTTTCTTTCATTGCTTCTGATGTTTTCTGTACAGCTTTTGGCACAGATTGCTCCGCATTTGCCTCTTGTTCTGAACAAGCCGCAAGAACAAACAATCCGGCAATAAGCCACAAGTTCAAAACCAACCGCTTCATTTTTTTCCTGCTTTCTGTCTATTTCTTACTCTTCTTATCGGTTTGTTTTTATAGGTTTTTAGGTTCATATCAAAAAACCAGACACATTTTTCATGTCTGGTTTTGCAAACGCTATGATCGAATTCTGACTTCGGTTTCACCGTCAAAAAAATGCGCCTTATTCATATCAAACGCAACCGTCAGCTCATCACCTGACTGAATATCGAGCCGGGCGTCGATACGCGCAATAAAGTCCTGGTTATCGATTTGCGAATAAATCATGATCTCAGATCCCAGGAGCTCCGCAACATTGATTTTCGCTTTAATTGAAGAGCTCTTATACGATTCCACGACAATCAATTCATCATGAATATCCTCAGGGCGGATGCCGAAAATGACTTCTTTGCCAATGTAGCCTTTTTCACGAAGCACCTTCATTTTCCCCTCCGGCACGCTCAATACGTAAGAACCGATTTTGATTGTGCCGTCAGACAGCTTTCCTTTGAAAAAGTTCATGGCTGGTGATCCGATAAAACCGCCCACGAATACGTTTTCAGGGAATTCGTAAACATCCTTCGGCGTCCCGATCTGCTGAATTTTGCCGTCCTTCATGACCACAATACGAGTCGCCATCGTCAGTGCTTCTGTCTGATCATGCGTGACGTAAATCGTGGTGGTCTGCAGTCTCTGGTGGAGTTTAATAATTTCGGCTCTCATTTGCACCCGAAGCTTTGCATCCAGGTTCGACAAAGGCTCATCCATCAGGAATACCTTCGCATCCCGCACAATCGCCCTTCCCAGCGCAACCCGCTGTCTCTGCCCGCCTGAGAGCGCTTTAGGCTTGCGGTGCAAATATTCTTCCAGCCCGAGAATTTTAGCGGCTTCCTCCACTCTTTTTTTAATTTCAGGCTTTGGCATTTTGCGGAGCTTCAGCCCGAATGCGATATTATCGTATACCGTCATATGCGGATAGAGCGCGTAGTTTTGGAACACCATCGCGATATCCCTGTCCTTTGGCGCCACATCATTTACCCGTTTTCCTTCAATATAAAAATCGCCTTTAGAAATTTCCTCAAGTCCTGCGACCATCCGCAGTGTCGTTGATTTACCGCAGCCGGAGGGGCCGACAAATACGATAAATTCCTTATCCGCAATGTGAAGATTAAAGTCGTCTACCGCCGCTTCCTTCTGATCATAATATTTATAAATGTTCTCCATCCGCAATTCAGCCATCTAACATCCCCCTTTATTGTTGTAAACGCTTTCTTAAATCAAGTGTATCAGCATTTATCCAACACTGAAATGGGCAGCATTCATAAAATCACACGGTCGTTTTCGTGCATATTTCCAGTTTATTCTGAACCTTCGCTTTGCAGGCAGATAAAATACGCAAGCAGAGCGCCTGTATACGTTTTAATGTCTATTCCTGACCGCTCGATAAATTTATCAATCCGGTACTGCAGGCTGTTGCGGTGCAGATGCAGTTTTTTCGCTGTTAATGTCACGTTTGAGTTGTTTTCAATAAACAGCTTGATCGTTTTTCTCAGCTCAGGTTCATTTTCAAATAATAGCTCGGCTTCTTCACAAAGCAGTGATTTCAGTTGTTCCTTTTCTTCTTCTAATAATAAAAAAGGGAACATGATATCAAACGTCACACGCTGAACCTGCGGCAGCCGCTTTTCAGCAAATAGAAAATACGTTTGTTCACGGGCATAATGTTTTCGTAAGCGCTCATCTGTTTCATAAAACCTTCCGGCGTAAAAACGGACACTGAAGTAGAAATCACTTTCAAGAACCCTAGCGAGCGACTCCAGTTCGTCTTTCCCGGCCGCCGCTTCACTTTCCTGCTCGACAATCACGCCTCTGTCCTCATGCATCCAAACGATCACAAAAGACACCGGCCAAAAGTGGCGCATCGCTTCCGCAAATGACGCCCGTTCTGTTTTGCCGATCAGATGAAAATGAATGAACCTTGTCCTCTTTGTGATATTCGGGGGCACTTCTCCTTTCGAGAATAGAAACGCAAACCACTTGTTTTCTTCTGGCGATTTGAACGACATGTGATCCGCCTCTTCCGCTAGCGTTAAAAATGACTGGAGCAGCAACGTCTCCTTTTGGCTGATCTCCGTTTTTGGGATCGAGATATATTTCTGACTGTTTTCATCAAAAAAACATAGGCAGTCTTCCTTTGTACAAAGCTTGTCAGACACAATCGAACCGGGATAAATAGCCAGCAGCGACTTCATATGGTCTCCTCTCCTATGTAAGGATATGTATTTTCAGTATAAGGCGAAATACACATGTTCTCCAGCTTCTTTTTCGCATGAGATGGCCCTCTTTCGTTTACTGCAACGGCAATAAAGAGGATATGCATGAATTGAGACGAAATGGATTTCGATACAGAAGCAATACCGCACATATCCGTTCTAAACAAATAGATCCCTCTGCATCTGCGCAGAGGGACCTCCTTATTTTGAAATATCCACAAACCCTTCACCAAACACATCGCGCACGTCATGAACGATCACAAACGCTTTTTTGTCACAGCTTCTGATGATTTTCTTCAGCATAGAAAGCTCCTGTTTATTAATGACGATGTACAAAATTTCTTTTGACTGGCCCGTATAGTTCCCCTTTCCTGACAAAATAGTGACGCCCCGGTCCATCAGCTTATTGACCTGCTCTGCTATTTCACCTTTATTTTCCGAAATGACAGTAATCGCTTTTTTTGTATTCAGGCCTTCAATAATGAAGTCCATCACTTTCGTTCCGATGTACAGCATCACAATCGTAAACATCATTTTTTCCGCACCAATAATAAAATAAGAGCTGAAGACAACGATTAAATCGAAAAAGAGCAGCGCGTAGCTGATATTCCAATCTAAATATTTATTAGCAATTCTGGCCAGAATCGCAGAACCGGCTGTTGTGCCGCCGACCCGAATGATCATGCCGATCCCGACACCCGCAAACACTCCTGCGAAAATTGTGTTAATGATCAGCTCATCAGACGGTGTGCTCCACCCGTGTGTCAAATGCAGAAAAAGCGAGTTTGCTGCCACGGCGATAATCGTATAAACCGTAGTTTTCCCGTCGAGAAATTTATATCCGATCAATAGCAGAAAAGCGTTTAATATAAAGTTTGTCACCCCGGGAGACCATTGAAACACATAGTACAAAATCAGCGTAATCCCAGTAACGCCGCCTTCCCCAAGGTCATTGGGAATCGCGAATAAATTCACTGCAAGCGCGAAGAAAAAAGCGCCAATCACAAGCATCAGCACATCAAGCATTTTCTTTTTCATCACAAAACACTCCTCCTTCAGATAGTATCAACAAAAAAACCCAGGAGTACGCTCTCACAAAAGAGCAGAAACTCCTGGGCTTTTATCCCACCGTGTCATAACAGCCAGACTGTTATGTGTTTTCTCTCGGTCCAGACCAATTTTGCATTGCGGAACCCTAGAAAACCACTTTTTTCAGTATATATTCTTGTTCACCTTCCAGCATTATAAGGGACTTACCGCCTTCAATCAAGTGTTATTTGCAAAAGAATGACAATCACTTAAACAAATTGAGACATGTACGCTACAAATAGAAAAAAGTATTATTTATTAAACAAATAGATGACAAAGCCGATACTATAAAAAGTCTTCACTTTACAAGAAAAAAGATCTATAAAATGTCGAAAAAATATATAATTTTATATTTTTATATTGACTAGGTGTAAATATATAGGCATTATAGTACATATGTTTTAAACAGTTACTTACATAGGAGGAAAAATCATGGCAGGTAAACTAGCACCTTGTAAAGCTTGCAGTCAAGAGATTGCAAAGGGAGTAAAGAAGTGTCCGAATTGCGGTAAGGATCAGCGTAACTTTTTTATGAGACATAAAATTATCACGTTTATTCTTGCAGTTGTCGTCATTATTATTATTTCAAACCTGGGCGGCGGCGGAAGCTCTGAAGCATCAACTAAAACAGGCAGCAGCAGTCAGGAAGAAAAAGAGAAAACTTATAATGTTGGCGATACAGTAAAAACAGAAAAAACTGAAGTATCAGTGACTAAAGTAGAAGAACGTGATTCAGTAGGTTCACAGTTTATTGAAAAAAAAGCAACCGATGGCGGAGTTTTAGTTGCCGTTCAATACACGATCAAAAACGTATCCAAAAAGCCGTTAAGCTCATTTTCGATCCCAACTATTAAACTAGTCGATTCAGAAGGAACAGAGTATGATTCAGATATTGACGCTACTGGAAGTTACGCTGCAGAAACAAAAGTGAATAACTCCAAAATCCTTAGTAAATTAAATCCGAATATTAAAGAGACTGGTGTCAAAGCATTTGAAATTGACAAGGACGCCTATTCAAAAGGAACTTGGTCACTTAAATTCAGCAATGACGTTGTAGTTAAAATTAAATAATGACAAATAGGGTGCCAAAAAGGCACCCTATTTTTATTAAAAAAGACCTCCTCAAAAGAGAAGGCCTCCATCTTATTTAACCACCTTGTACCCATTCACATTCAAAGACTGCCATCTCCATGAATCGGCACACATTTCTTCCAATCCTCTTTTCGCTTCCCAATCTAATTCTTTCTTGGCTTTTGACGGGTCTGCAAAGCATGTCGCGATGTCTCCCGGGCGACGGTCGGCGAATCGGTACGGCACGTCTTTCCCTGACACCTTTTCAAAAGCTTTGACCATTTCAAGCACGCTGTAGCCTGTTCCCGTACCTAGGTTGTAGGCGTCGGCGCCTGTGGAGTTCAATACTTTTTCAAGCGCTTTGACATGGCCTTCCGCTAGATCGACGACATGGATGTAATCCCGCACGCCCGTGCCGTCTTTGGTCGGATAGTCGTTGCCGAATACGCTTAATTGATCCAGATTGCCGACGGCTACCTGCGCCACATAAGGCATTAAGTTATTCGGGATGCCGTTAGGGTCCTCCCCGATACGTCCGCTTGGATGCGCGCCAAATGGGTTAAAGTAACGCAGCAAAGCAACGCTCCATTCCGCGTCAGCCTTATACACATCACGCAAAATCTGTTCCAGCATTAACTTTGTCTGCCCGTAAGGATTCGTCGCACTCAATGGGAAATCTTCAGTAATCGGTGAGGTTTCCGGCACACCGTAAACTGTCGCTGACGAACTGAACACGATTTTCTTTACTCCGTATTTCTCCATGACTTCGCATAAAATAAAAGTCCCGGTCAAATTGTTATGATAGTATTTGAGCGGGATCACAACAGATTCCCCGACAGCTTTTAATCCTGCAAAATGGATAACGGCTTCAATATGATTTTCTGCAAAAACAGTGTCTACCGCTTCACGATCAAGCAGATCCGCTTCATAGAAAGTCAAATCTTTTCCGGTAATCTCCCGCACCCGATTTAACGCTTCCGCCGAGCTATTTGAAAGGTTGTCCAAAACAACGATATCATAGCCGCTATTCAATAATTCCACACATGTATGACTGCCGATATAGCCTGCTCCGCCTGTTACAAGTATCGCCATGATTTATAGCCTCCCTATTGGATGAATTGTAATCATTATATAGTTTTTTGAAACGGGTCACATCGCTTTTCCAAAAGTTTAATAGTTTCTTCATGGTTTCTTCATATTTCACAACCTGACCCTATACTTTTCCACCGTAAAAACCCACGTCCATCGCATTTTGCAAAAATGCGATGCACAAGACCGGACACAGGCTGTCGTTTTTGCGATAAGGAACGGAATCGTAAAATAGCATTGCCTCATCCCGCCGTGATAAAATAAGAAAAAGGAGATGATTGGAAATGAAGAATGAAATCATTGAACGTTTCACTACATATGTAAAGGTCGACACGCAATCCAATGAAAACAATGACACATGCCCATCCACCCCCGGACAGCTGACATTAGCGAACATGCTCGTTGAGGAACTCAAGTCAATCGGCATGGAAGAGGCCGCCATTGATGAGAACGGCTACGTCATGGCAACCCTTCCGTCCAATACAGAAAAAAACGTACCGACAATCGGATTTCTGGCTCATGTTGATACCGCAACGGACTTTACCGGCAAGCATGTAAATCCGCAGATTGTGGAAGACTACGATGGAAAAGACATTGTCCTGAATGAAGAATTGCAAGTCATCCTGTCACCCGATCAATTTCCGGAGCTCCCCGGCTATAAAGGCCATACATTGATTACAACAGACGGCACAACGCTTCTCGGCGCCGACAACAAAGCCGGCATTGCCGAAATTATGACTGCCATGGATTACCTCATCAAACACCCGGAAATCAAACACGGAACCATCAGAGTCGCCTTTACGCCTGACGAAGAAATCGGCAGAGGCCCGCATAAATTTGACGTCAAACGGTTCAATTCGTCCTTCGCCTACACAGTAGACGGCGGCCCGCTCGGTGAATTGGAATACGAAAGCTTTAACGCAGCAGCTGCGAAAATTACCGTGAAAGGCAACAACGTCCACCCCGGCACGGCCAAAGGAAAAATGATAAACTCCGCTAAAATTGCAATGGAGCTGAACCGGATGCTTCCGGAAGAAGAAGCGCCAGAATCAACAGAAGGCTATGAGGGCTTCTATCACCTGCTTTCTATCCAAGGTGACGTAGAAGAAACAAAACTTCATTACATCATTAGAGACTTCGACAAAGAAGGCTTCAACAATAGAAAAGCAGAGATGGAACGCATTGTCAGTGACTTGAGAAACCAATACGGAAAAGATCGAATCATTCTCGACATGAACGATCAATACTACAACATGAGGGAAAAAATCGAACCCGTCAAAGAAATCGTTGACACCGCTCGGCAAGCGATGGAAAACTTGGGCATCGAGCCGAAAATCTCCCCGATCCGAGGCGGAACAGACGGGTCTCAGCTTTCCTACATGGGCCTCCCGACACCTAATATCTTCACAGGCGGAGAAAATTTCCACGGGAAATTCGAATATATTTCTGCTGAAAATATGGTGAAGGCTGTGAATGTCATTGTGGAAATTGTAAAGCTGTTTGAAGAACAAGCATAAGTCTGCATCGAAAAACCAAAGCGATTTGTTCGTTTTGGTTTTTTATTGCAAAAAAATGAAACTTGTATCGGTGTCCTCCCGTAAATAAAGTATCAACAATATAAGAGGAGTGAAGGACGATGACAAGAGGCACTGTCGCAAAAGACCTTAAGAAAAAGATGATAATAGCCAAAACCTTCAAGATGAAAACAAAAGGAAACCCATTTAAAAAAATCAGGAGATTGTTTAAACGATTATTCTAAAGTCTTATTATCGAAAAAAGTTCTTAGGCTTATTGAATCCCTCCTATTCCCGCTGAACTATACCACTTTGTAAGCAAGCATCATTACATATATCTACATTTTAAACGGAGGAAATCATATGTTTGACGCTGTTACTTTATTCATGTTGGGGGTCATTTATTCTACCTGCCGTTTTTTTCACTTTTAAAGATAGAATTGGCTGCAGAAGCAGTTTCTATTTCTTCAACTGATGAGGCGAAAACAGAATTCAAAAAAATAATGGACGATCATGGCAGGTTTTATCTTATTGGCGTTGGGTTATTCACGCAATTTGCTTTTCGCGGCTTTGAATTTGCTCCTAGGAATACAAGCTCTCTTTTATCTTTTAAATAAAACAGAAAAGTTTTTTAGGGATTAAAGTTTGTATGGTTACAGCGATTAGTTTTCTGCTCATTTTTTTAATGCAATAAATCATAAGATAAACAGATTTTGCAACGCGGTGCATCTCCATATCCTGCGAAACAACATTCAATGTCAAAAACCTCAGCGATATATGTATAACGGCCTGAAACTTGGAAACAATGCGGATGTTCTCCAAATCGGGTTTTTTTGCATACCGGTCTAGAAATTGGGGTATAAACCAATCAAGCGTGTCCCATCGGTCCTCCGATCAAAAATGGTTAATTTGCATTATTTAAAAACAGGGTAAAAGTCATATAAACTTATTTATTTTCCAGTCGATAGAATCTATATAGACAATATGACACAAGACTTTTATCTCAACCCACAGGAAATTTCAGCATTTTATTTTCAAATTATTTTTCACGCAATTATTTTTTTCGAAAAGTTATAATTTTTTGAATACTTTTTGCTCTTCTATCCGTACAATAAGTAACACCAAAACTTTTTTGGGAGGTATGTAACATGATTCTATCTATTATCATTGCGTTATGCGGTTATCTGCTTTATTCATTCAGCAAGGACAATCGACGTAAAACACAAAAGACAAGCCCTCTGGCCACAGCACCTGCTCCTGTATCTGCTTCTGCGCCTAACAATTTAATCGACTTGGACGCCATCCGTCAAAAACGGCAGCTTCCGCTTTCATAAAACATATATTCAAGGCTGCGGGGAACATTTCTGCAGCCTTGATCTTTTTTTATATCGTTCTCCCTTGGCTCCGCCCCCTTTCTTTTTTCTCCTTCTGAAATGAAACTTTTCACCGCCAGCTTCCGTAAAGATACAAGATCATCAAAAAGGAGACTTCTTATAATGGACTTATATATGAAAGAACGGATTTTTTCGTTTAAGGATCAATTTAAGATATATGACCAAAAGGAGAACGAGGTGTACCGGGTCGAAGGGAGTTTTTTCTCTTTTGGAGATCAGTTACAGATTACAGATATGGACGGAAACCTGCTCGCTGAAATTAATCAAAAGCTTATGTCTTTTCTGCCTCGGTATGAGATTTCAATAAACGGTGAAACGGTTTGCGAGATGACGAAAAAATTAACGTTTTTCAAGCCGAAGTTTGAGATATCAAAGCTCGATTGGACCATTGACGGCGATTTGTGGAATCAGGACTTTCAAGTGACGGACGGTAAAGATACTCGGATGTCAGTCAGTAAAAAGTGGCTAAGCTGGGGTGATTCCTACCATTTGCAGATTCCGAATGAAGAGGATCACGTTCTTTGTCTCGCAATCGCAATTGTGCTGGATATGGTGTTATTTGAAGATGAAAATTAAGAAATTCCCCAAAAAATATTGACAATTTAATAAAAAATAATAATATTAAGATTATTGAAAACAATTTCATATAACGATTTTCCTTATCAAGAGAGGTGGAGGGACTGGCCCGATGATACCCGGCAACCGCTGTTTAACAGAATGGTGCTAAATCCTGAAGATAAGGTTGAGATTGTGAACTCAAGCTCTTCCTTACCAAAGGGAGAGCTTTTTACTTTTAAAACGGAAAGAAGGAATAATCTATGTCACAGCAAGCAGCTTCAACAGAACAACATCAATCTCTTCAGCGGAAAAAGCCGCCATTTCGCGCGGATCAAGTCGGAAGCCTTTTGCGTTCAGAGCCAGTGAAGAAAGCGCGTCTCCAAAAGGCAGCCGGTGATATTACCGCAGAACAGCTTCGCCAAATTGAAAACGATGAAATTATCCGAATCGTTGAAAAACAAAAAGAAACCGGGATGAAGGTCGTGACGGACGGTGAATTCCGCCGTGCGTGGTGGCATTTCGATTTTCTTGAGAACTTGGACGGCGTAGAAGGCTTTAAGCCGGAAAGCGGCATCCAGTTCCACAATGTCAAAACAAAGCCCCGCGGGATCAAAGTGACCGGAGATATTGACTTTACGAACCATCCGATGCTGGAAGATTATAAATTTCTGCACAGTATCGCCGGCGACGCGACACCGAAAATGACAATTCCAAGCCCGAATATGCTGTTTTTTAGAGGGAAAGTGGAAAAAGATTCATATCAAAATGATTACGAAGCGTTCCAGCATGATTTGTCGCTCGCCTATAAAAAAGCGATTCAAGCTTTTTACGATGCAGGCTGCCGTTATCTTCAGCTTGATGACACGGCGTGGGCGGTCTTCTTATCGGAACAAGGGAAAAAGCAAATTGAGGCATTCGGCAAAACACCTGACGAGCTGCGACAGTTGTTTGCAAAATCAATTAATGATGCAGTTGCCGACCGTCCGGATGATTTGACTGTCACCATGCACATTTGCCGCGGTAACTTCCAATCAACTTGGACGGCTGAAGGCGGTTATGACGCAGCGGCAGAAACGATTTTTGACGGTTTAAATCTTGATGGGCTTTTCTTAGAATATGATGATTCCCGCTCTGGCGGCTTTGAACCGCTCCGTTACGTAAAGCGTCCTGACCTTCAGCTTGTCTTAGGCTTGGTGACTTCGAAATATGGAGAATTGGAAAACCCGGATGATATCAAACGCCGGATTGAAGAAGCGTCACGCTATGTCAGTTTAAATCAGCTCTCTCTCAGCCCGCAGTGCGGTTTTGCCTCCACAGAAGAAGGAAACCTGCTGACGGAAGAGCAGCAATGGGCTAAATTGCGCCATGTTGTGGAGATTGCAAAGGATGTTTGGAAGTAATTCAAAGTGAAAAAGACACACATCAATTGTGTGTCTTTTTTAGTGGGTATCAAACTAATCAATCTGATATGCTTTGCATTTCTCGTACAGACTTGTTTTCCCAATCCGCAACAGCTTTGCAGCCTCCGCTTTATTTCCGCAGCTTATCACAAGCGCTTCTGTTATCGCCTTCTTTTCCGCCTCTGCGATTGCCTCCTTTAAAGGTTTGACCGCTTGATTTTTGCATGTTTTCAATGGACGGCGCTGCCTTTCTTCTCCGTCCGGTTTGCGTGGCAGATTCAGGTGTTCCGGACCAATCAGCCTCCCATCCAGTACGTTGACCGCCCGTTCTAGCACATTTTCCAATTCTCTTATATTCCCCGGCCAGGAATAGCACTGCAATTCTTCTATAGCTCCGTCGGAGAGCTCTAGTCCATAACGGTCAAACTTCCGCTCCAGTTTCTTGACTAACAGTCTGGCGATCGGAACGATATCCTCTAACCTTTCTTTTAAAGAGGGAATCTGGATGTTAATCACATTCAGCCGGTAATATAGATCCTGACGAAACTTCCCTTCTTGCACCATTTGCTCCAGATCGCGATGTGTCGCCGTAATTACGCGCACATCGATCGGTATCGGACTTCTGCCGCCGATTCGTTCAATTTCCTTCTCCTGCAGGACACGCAGCAGCTTGCTTTGCATTTGTAACGGCAGATCCCCGATTTCATCGAGAAAAATGCTTCCTTGATGAGCCAGTTCAAACTTTCCTTTTTTTCCGCCTTTCTTCGCTCCCGTAAATGAGCCTTCTTCATAGCCGAAAATTTCGGATTCAAATAAGTGTTCAGGAATAGAAGCACAGTTTACTCGCAGGAAGGGAGCGTACCGGCGACGGCTGTTTTGGTGAATGGCGTGGGCAAACAGCTCTTTTCCGGTCCCGGATTCACCCAAAAGCAAGACGGCTGACTGGCTGTCAGAAACCCGCTCCGCAAGCGTTTTTGCTTCCATAAACGGACGGCTGTTCCCGATTAAATCACCAAAATGATATTTGCTGTACAGCTCTTTTTCATATTTGTTTTTATAATATTTGAGCTCTTCCAAAAGAGGCTTGATTTTCTTGGAGTAGTCCATCCATTCTTGAGGATTGCGGAACATGACTGTACCAACCGCCCCAACAAGCTGCTGATTCACATACAGCGGGTATCTGTTCGCAATCATTTCGCTTCCGTTAATCGGATGAATGGCCGCTACCTCTGTCTGCCCCGTTTTCGCCACAATGTGCATTCTTGAATTTTCAATGATATCCTGAACAGGTTTTCCGAGTGCTTCTTGCTCTCTTGTTTTCAGAAATTCGCAGTACGCTGCATTGATGTAGAGGATTTTCCCCTCATGATCCACCACAACGATACATTCCGCTGCAAGATTGATGATTTCATCGAGCCATTCATAAGGCAATGTTTTAATAGTATGTTTCATCGCACCCCGTCCCTTTTACATCAAAGAACTGTATTTCTTTCCGCCGCCTTGCCGGAAAAAGGAAATGTAAGCACTTTCATATATTGTTATCATAAACGAGGCCTTTCCATGAAATCAAGAGAAGCTTATGTTTATTGAGCAGTATAACCGCCATCAAGCACAACGGCCTGGCCGGTTACTCCTTTCGCTTTGTCGCTGGCCAAAAATATCGCATAATCAGCAATTTCCTTAACTGAAAGAAGACGTTTTTGCGGCACTAGCGGGAAAATGACATCCTCCAGTACGCGTTCATACGGAACATTCCTTGTTTCTGAAAGGTCCTTCAGCTGGCTGCGAACAAGCTGGGTGTCCACATATCCCGGACAAAGTGCATTGACCGTGATTCCGTCAGACGCACCTTCAAGGGCCCCCACCTTCGTTAAGCCGATTACGCCATGCTTCGCACTGTTGTAGGCCGCCTTGCCGGAAAAACCGATCAACCCGTTAACGGATGCCATATTAAGGATTCTTCCGAATTGCTGTTTCTTCATAATGGGAAAAGCATGCTTCATTGCGATAAAAGGCGCGGTCAGCATGACACGAATGAGCCCTTCAAAACGGTCTGTGGGAAATTCCTCAATGGGGGCGACGTGCTGAATGCCCGCATTATTAACCAGAATATCCAGACGCCCGAATTGTTTCTCAATCGTTTGCAGTGTATCGGCTATTTGCTCTTCATTTGTCACATCGCATGGCTTGCTTACCGCTTCAAAGCCTTCCTCTTTCAGCTTCGCAGCCGCCTCTTCTCCAGCCTGTTCATTTACATCAGATATGATGACGGCGGCTCCTTCGCGGGCAAATTCCTTCGCTATTTCAAATCCAATTCCTCCGGCGGCTCCTGTCACAAAAGCCACTTTTTCAGTAAGTAATGACTTCATCACGCGCCTCCTTATTTTTGTCGGACACCATTCTTGAACGACTGGCTGACGGTAAATTCAGCTTCCGTTTTTTCATAAACCTCCTCCATAGACACGCCTTCCTGCAGTTCGGCCAGTGTCATTCGTCCATCGTGAAAATCGAATACAGCCAAATCTGTGATCAGCCGATGGACAACTTGTTTACCCGTCAGCGGCAGCGTACATTCCTTTTTGACTTTAGATTCTCCATATTTATTGACGTGCTCCATGATGACAACAATCCGTTTTGCTCCATTGACCAAATCCATGGCGCCGCCCATTCCTTTGATCATTTTCCCGGGAATCATCCAGTTCGCCAAATCCCCTTGTTCGGATACCTCCATCCCGCCGAGGATCGCTAAATCAATATGACCGCCTCGAATCATGGCAAAGGATTCGGCGCTGTCAAAATACGATGCCCCCTTCACCTCAGTAATGGTTTCTTTCCCCGCATTGATCAGATCCGGGTCCTCCGTTCCTTCCAGCGGGTAAGGCCCGATCCCAAGCAAGCCATTTTCCGACTGAAGCAAAACGTTATAATCACTCGGTATCTCATTGGCTACAAGCGTCGGCATCCCTATCCCCAGATTCACATTCATTCCGTCCTTAATCTCCATTACAGCCCGTTTTATCATTCGTTTTCTGGCATCTCTCATTCTATCAGCCTCCTTTATCATGCTTGTTGAACGGTGCGGCGCTCAATCCGCTTTTCATCAGTCGTGCCGAGCAGCACGTGCTGCACAAAGATACCTGGCGTATGAATATGATCCGGATCAAGCTCTCCGACATCAACGATTTCTTCTGCTTCCGCAATCGTTACCTTGCCTGCCATTGCAGCGAGCGGATTGAAGTTTCTCGCCGTCTTTCTGAACACAAGGTTGCCCAGCGGATCGGCTTTCCACGCTTTTACAATGGCGGCGTCCCCTGTGATCCCTTTCTCCAATAGATAGGTGCGTCCGTCAAATGTTTTATGTTCCTTTCCCCCGGCGACCGTTGTTCCGACTCCCGCAGCAGTATAAAATCCCGGGATGCCCGCGCCGCCCGCCCGAATTCTTTCGGCCAGCGTTCCTTGGGGAACCAATTCGACTTCCAGCTCTCCGCTTAAAAATTGCCGTTCAAAGATTTTGTTTTCTCCCACATAGGATGCGACCATTTTTTTGATCTGCTGATTCGCAAGCAGCAGGCCTAATCCCCAGTCATCGACGCCGCAGTTATTGCTGACAACGGTTAAGTCTTTTACCCCGCTGTCCCTGATCGCAAGAATTAATTGCTCTGGGATGCCGCACAGGCCGAAACCTCCTGCGATGAGAGTGTCTCCATCCTTGATCAATTCGGCAGCTTCCTTATACGACTCCATTACTTTTCCCTTCCCCATACTCACTTCCCCTTTCTTTTTTGTTTACACAAGGCCCGTCAGGCTGTAAATGGCGATGATCACAAACACTGCGATTGTTTTGATGATGGTGATCGCAAAGATATCCTTGTATGATTGGCGGTGGGTTAATCCGGTAACCGCCAGCAGCGTAATGACGGCGCCATTATGCGGAAGAGTGTCCATCCCGCCGGACGCCATTGAGATCACCCGGTGCATGACCTCCGGCGGAATGTGAAATGTATTGATCGCTTCCACATATTTTTCTGACATCGCGCTTAAAGCAATGCCCATTCCGCCTGATGCCGATCCTGTAATCCCAGCCAGTGTTGTGGTCGTCACCGCTCCATTGACAAGCGGATCAGTAAACGTCTGCGATATGCCATTGCTGACCATTTTGAAACCCGGCAGCGCCGCAATGATGCCGCCAAATCCGTATTCGGCTCCTGTATTCATCGAAGCCAGCAAGGCGCCCCCGATCCCCTCATTCAGCCCTTCCTTCAAATTGACGAGCACTTTTTTCCAATCGAACAAAATCGTTGTGATAATGCCGATCAGCAGCGCCAGTTCCACTGACCAGATGGCAACGACGGAGGAAAGCTCAATTTTCCCGAACGCCTCCAAGCCGATGGACGCAAAATCAAATCCATTGGGATACCATTGAGGAAACCACATGGTGAAGCATTTGTTCATTACCCCGACAAGGATAAGCGGAACAAAGGCGAGCACTTGTCTCGTGATACAGGTTTCTGTCTTTGGCGACAAAGCTGGCGTATTTTTCTCAGCAGCCAGATCTGAGGTTTCCTTTGCAGCAGAAATTTCCGATTGGAATCCTGCATAGCCCTCCCCTGTTTTTTCAGCTTTTTTGCGCCGGGATTCTAAATAAAGCATCCCAGCAGCCAACACAAAAGCAGCGCCAATCAGTCCGAGCCAGGGAGCCGCATAAATGTCTGTTTTAAAAAACGTCGTCGGGATGACATTCTGAATCTGCGGCGTACCCGGCAGCGCATCCATCGTAAAGGTGAATGCGCCCAGAGCAATCGTTCCCGGTATCAGGCGCTTCGGGATATCAGCCTCCTTAAATAAGTTCTTGGCGAATGGATAGACGGCAAAAACCACGACGAAGAGGCTGACACCGCTGTACGTTAAAATCGCACCCATTAAGACGATGGCGAGAATGGCTCTTTTCGCCCCCACAAGCCTGACGATCGTTTTTGCAATCGACTCAGCGAGCCCGGACATTTCAACAACCTTTCCAAAAATGGCCCCTAGAAGAAAGACTGGAAAATACAGCTTAATGAATCCTACCATTTTCTCCATAAATATATTCGAGAAGAAAGGAAGTACGAAGCTTGGATCTGTCAGCAGCACAGCAAACAGCGCACAAATCGGAGCAAACAAAATCACGGAAAAACCCCGATAAGCCACAAACATCAGCAAGCCTAATGCCAAAAGAATAATAATAATGTCCACAAACACCCCTCTTTTCTGTATATAGATAGTAAGCGCTTACAATAACCTTTTTCGCCTAATATTAAAGCAAAAACTGTGCCAGTTTTACGTCAATGGCCAAACGTTTACTATTTTCACAGCTTTATTGGGTTGCGCTCCGATCTTTATTCCGCTGTATGTTCCGCATTTTCGGAAAATGGGCGAAAACCATTCCGGAATATCGGAAATTTCCGTATTTACGGAATGAAAAGGCAGCCCCGTTCTATGGACTGCCTCTTTTTCACCTACATCTGTTTGCTTCCGACTAGGATATCTGCATCAACCGTTATATCGGCTGATTCTTTTTGCAGGAACTGATTGATTTTCTCCTTAGAACTTGACCATGTTAAAGGAGTCATTTGAACGAGTGATTCAAGGGCTGGTTGGCTGAGGTTCTTTGTATAACGCAGCCTCTCTTGATTCACAACTTGATGATTCTGAATGAAACGGTCAATCATTCCTGTATTCGAGTACGTATGCTTCTCTGTATCCGCAAAGAAATATTGCCTAAGCTCTTTTAAATAATCACGTTGAGGCAAAACCTTTATCATGAGTCCGCCTTCATTCAGGAGCCTGCTGCATTCTGCATAATTGGAGGGCGAAAAAATGGAAAGGATCACATCAAATTGCCTGTCTTGAAACGGCGTATCAGCCAAATCAGCTACCGCCCAAATCTTATCATCAAAATTCTTGGAGGCCGTCAGGATCCCTTCCTTCGAGATATCAATACCGGCTGCTGTCACGGATTTCCCGAGTTCAAAACTTATGCGGTCGGACAGCGCAGATAAATGCGAGCCTTCTCCGCATCCCATATCCAAGATCGTTAATGACTCTTTACGGGCTTGCCGGCTGATGATGATATTGGCTATCGCCTGAAGAAGAGGAGCGAAAAAATCGCTTTCTGACATCAGCTTCCTTCTCGCTTCGAAAAGTTCCGTTCCATAACGGCTTTTTACCGGTTTCTTCAGGAAATTGACATACCCTTGCTTCGTCAAATCAAACGTATGGCTGTGATGGGTACATACTAAACTCTTACATTCCCATAGCTTCATTGGAGAACTGCATATTGGACATTTAAATATAGATTCACATTTACTTATATATGCCGCTCGTTTTAATTTTTTACTGATTGCAGACAAAAAAACACCTCATTCATTCGTTTTGAGATAAATGAAAAAGGCATAGACAAATAAACCCGCATCATATCGTGAAAAAAATATGACTCGGATGAAAATCATCTATACCTCTTACTATCTGTAACGAATGAATTGGATAATCATAGAGAGGTGCTCCTTTGCATTTTAAAGCTAGGCACAAAGCCCAAATTTATCATAGCAAGCTCTTAAATTAAACGCAATCATCAAGAAACAGGAACCAGAGATCCTCTATAACAGTCTGACTTCCAAATTCTTCACTGAGAAGCAGGTCGATTAATCACTCGGCCGTATCATCAGGTGTTTGTCATCTGCCTTCTTCCGCTAGTTGAATGAATTGGTCAACAGACGAAAAGTTTTCTTTTTTGACTGAACAACTTTTTCACTTCATCACAAAGTCATTTCAGCATAACAATCTCAAACGTTTTCCCTTTATTTTCTCCGGTTATAGATTAATAATTTATTATTTTGAAAATACCCAAAAAGGTTGATTTTAAAAAATTGAAAGGATAAAATACTGCTATCATCTTAGAAAAAAGACATTCTTGTATATAATCAGTAATAAGGTCTGATTGTTTCTACCTAGTAACCGTAAAAAACTAGACTACAAGGGAGTTTGAATAAATTCGAACGAGTTGAAAAGGACAAGTTCTTTTCTGTTTGCTCTTATTTTTCACGCTTTCTGCATTTCCAGAATTTGTGATGAATAAGAGCTTTTTTTGTTTCCATAATAAACTTCATAGGAGTTGCTATCATGTACTTTTTATTAAATCTTGTCGGTCTTATTGTAATTATGGCAATCGTTTTCCTATGTTCCCCGCAGAAAAAGAAAATCAAGTGGCGTCCGATCATTACACTGATTGTTCTGGAATTGCTCATTACTTGGTTTATGCTGGGAACAAAAATCGGCAGCTGGGCCATCGGACAAATTGGAAATTTCTTCACGTGGCTGATCTCTTGCGCCAGCGACGGTATCGCATTTGCTTTCCCTTCTGTGATGGCAAATGAAACGGTAGACTTTTTCTTCAGCGCACTTCTTCCAATTATTTTCATTGTGACATTTTTTGATATTTTAACATACTTCGGCATTTTGCCTTGGCTGATTGATAAAATTGGCTGGGTGATATCCAAAGCTTCTCGCTTGCCGAAATTAGAAAGCTTTTTCTCCATTCAAATGATGTTTTTAGGAAATACAGAAGCACTGGCGGTTATTCGCCAGCAGCTCGCCGTCTTAAACGGCAACCGCCTGCTCACATTCGGATTAATGAGCATGAGCAGCATCAGCGGCTCCATTATTGGATCTTACCTTTCCATGGTGCCCGCGACATATGTGTTTACAGCGATTCCTTTAAACTGCTTAAACGCACTGGTTATCGCAAACCTGCTGAACCCTGTGCATGTTCCTGAAGATGAAGACATCATCTATACACCGCCGAAAGAAGAGAAGAAAGACTTTTTCTCTACGATTTCTAACAGTATGCTTGTCGGAATGAACATGGTCATCGTGATCTTGGCAATGGTCATCGGGTATGTGGCCTTAACTTCGGCGGTAAATGGAATTCTCGGCGTTTTTGTTCACGGCCTGACGATCCAGACGATTTTTGCTTACCTCTTCAGTCCTTTCGCGTTTCTATTTGGATTGCCAGTACACGACGCGATGTATGTCGCTCAGCTGATGGGAATGAAATTGGCAACGAATGAGTTTGTCGCGATGATCGACCTGAAACAGAATCTCGATACGCTTCCGCCTCATACCATTGCGGTGGCGACGACATTCCTGACGTCATTTGCCAACTTCAGCACAGTCGGTATGATTTACGGAACATACAACTCGATCCTTGACGATGAAAAATCCACCGTTATCGGAAAAAACGTATGGAAGCTGCTCGTCAGCGGAATCGCGGTATCCTTATTAAGCGCTGCGATTGTCGGATTGTTTGTGTGGTAAATGAAAAGCCATATCACCTATGCGGGTGATATGGCTTTTTTTATATGAATGCTCTATTGAAAAACAGAGTAAGGCACTCGCACGTCCCGGATTCCGGCGGCGTATGGCCCTAATTCATACTGTTGGAATACAATGGCGATTCCCTCTGCTGTGAAGTAAAACGGAGTGTCTTTCGTAAGAATGATATCCTTCTTCTTCACGTTCGGATCAAAATGGGTATCATGGTTTTTGATATAGTGATACAGATAATCTTTGGTTTTATCCATTTTGGCTTTTGAATTCAGCACACCGTTCAGTGTTACTCGTTTACCGGCTTGAAGGTCATAGTTGAAAGATTGAACTGCGGTCAAACCGTGGGCGCCTCCTGAATAAATATAATTTTCCGTCTGAATGCTCAGCTTGCCGGCATTGTTATATTTCACTTCAAACGCAGTTTGGTATTCGGTTTTGTAACCTTGTTTTTCCCCGTCTTTTTTATTTTTTACATATTCTTGATGTGAGGCTTGGATATAGTTTTTAAACTCTTGATTGATTTTCTTTTCGAAAGACGCATTGCCTGTGTTTTTCACCTGGGGATACGTTAATTCCTTGATGTTTTTGTACGTATGGCTGGTGACGGACGGTTTTTTCGCTTGCGCCGCTTGTGCCGAAGGGGCTGCCCCGCCTGCGAACATCGCCATGAACAGCATAACCGTAATCACTGCGGCGGATGCTTTCAAACATTTGTTCATTTCTTTTGCCTCCTTTATTTTTTTCCTTTTTATGTTTCCCTTTTTTAGAAAAGGTACACTTTATAGACCCGCGAAGCTGAAAAGAAGTTTCTAGGTCTAAATGAGTAATTTTTCGCACAAAAAAGAGACACAGATGACTCCGTGTCTCTTTATGGTCTTGCTGCAATCGCTTCTTGAACAGCCTCAGCCAAATCAGAGTTGCCGAACATTTCAAGAACGGCGAGGACGGACTGATCCGGAATGCGTTCTGATTCAGCTTTCGGCACGACCAGTTCATCAACGGTTTTTTTCAGGCTTTCATTCAATTTTTGCTGCGGATACGCTTTTTGGTATAGCTCCAAGGGATCAAGGTCGTTATTTACACACCATTGGGCAAATACTAAAATCATCATATTTTCATCGCGTTCGTAATACTCGGCGAGCTGTTTTTCGTTCATTTTTTCTGCTCCTTACACAAAAGTATCTTGTTCTAAAGATACCTTAGCCTGAGTGCAGTGTAAATATGAATGCATTGAGATTGGAATTATACCTGTCTATTCCAATGACGATGCTCTGCAATCGCCTCAATAAACGCCTGATTGAAGCGTGCCAGGTCTTTTTCGTCTTTGGCTGTTACGAGACCCGGTTCTTCCGTTGAACCAGCCGCAAGGGCAAGCAGCTCCACTCCCTCGTTCGCCGCTCCGATTGCTTTGTAGTGGCTGTAGGCTTCATTAATGAAACCTTTTGCCGCTTTTTGTGTTTGGGCGGTGCTTTGCTTGCCGCCTGCGACATAGACCGCGTCATACAAGACCGAATCAGTTGTCAGGAAGGTCGCGGTGACTTCGAGTTCCCGGCCGTCTTCGCTTGTGACTGTTCCTAAGGTTTGGCTGATGATATCCGCTCGGATACCCGCCTGTTTCAGTGCATCCAATACTTGCTGCACTTCATCGCCATGGAAGCCGTTTTCCACGAGAACGGCGACCTGTCTGGATACCGGTGTTTTGACCGTATTGGCCTGACTTAAAGCGGGAGAATGAAACGATTCGTTTGATTCCTTGTTTTTATCTGGCGGCGTTGCACCAAGGCCTTCCGCGATATGTTCTGCAAGCGTGGCGTCGACATTGGCGAACAAGTCTACAACCTGCTGCTGCACATCCTTGCTCTTCACCTTTCCGACTTCAAAACGAAATGCGGAAATGATATGCTGCTTCTCAACAGGGGACATGCTGTTCCAGAACAGCTTCGCCTGTGAAAAGTAATCTTCGAAACTCTCACTGCGCTGGCGGACTTTTCTGCCTTCCACTTTCTCTTGATAATGGACGTATCCGCCTTCTTCCTCTGTCGCCGGCGACGGATCATTGTTTTGAAGAGAGTTTTTATGGTAAGCGACAGGCCCTTTGTTAATCGTCATTCGGTGATAGCCGTCATACTGATTGTTATGGAACGGACATACAGGGCGGTTGATCGGAATCTCATGGAAGTTCGGTCCGCCAAGACGGATCAGCTGTGTATCCGTATACGAGAAAAGTCGTCCCTGCAGGAGCGGGTCATTCGAAAAGTCAATGCCCGGCACGACATTGCCAGGGTGGAACGCTACCTGCTCTGTTTCTGCAAACACATTGTCTTGGTTGCGGTTCAGCGTCATTTTACCAATGAGCTTCACCGGCACAATTTCTTCAGGCCAAAGCTTAGTCGGATCGAGAATATCAAAGTCAAACTTAAATTCATCCTCTTCGTCGATCATTTGCACGCCAAGCTCGTATTCAACAATGCCTCCGTTTTCAATTGTTTCCCAAAGGTCACGACGATGGAAATCGGTGTCTTTTCCGGCAATTTTCTGGGCCTCATCCCAAACGAGAGAGTGGACACCGAGCACAGGCTTCCAATGGAATTTCACAAAACGCGCTTTCCCTTGATCATTTACAAAACGGAATGTGTGAACGCCGAAGCCCTCCATCATTCGGTAGCTGCGGGGAATGCCTCTGTCTGACATCGTCCACATTACCATGTGGGCGGATTCCGGGTTATTGGCGACAAAATCCCAAAACGTATCATGGGCTGTCGCAGCCTGCGGCATCTCATTGTGAGGTTCAGGCTTAAACGCGTGCACCAAATCCGGAAACTTAATGGCATCCTGAATGAAGAAAACCGGAATGTTGTTTCCTACCAGGTCGTAGTTGCCTTCCTCTGTATAAAATTTCGTCGCAAAGCCTCTGGCGTCACGGACTGTGTCGCCTGAACCCTTTGAGCCCGCAACCGTAGAAAACCGGACAAATACTGGTGTTTTCACCGAAGGATCCTGAAGAAATTTCGCCCGTGTGAATTCTGTCATCGGCTCGTATACCTGAAAATAACCATGTACTCCATACCCGCGTGCGTGCACAATCCGCTCAGGAATCCGTTCATGGTCAAAGTGGGTCATCTTTTCCCGAAAATGAAAATCCTCCATCAGAGTAGGACCGCGGACACCCGCTTTTAAGGAATGTTCATCCTCGGACACACGCAACCCCTGGTTTGTGGTCATTTTTTTCCCTCTGTTATCCATTCGGTATTGCTCTAACTGCTCGTCCTTGCTATGTTCATTGACGCCCTTACGTTCGTGGTCTTTGCTCATGTTTTGTTCCCCCTGATTTTCATCATTCCATATTCAAAAATATCTACTGTACGATTACCCTTTCACCGCTTCGTATAAACTACTTCCAGACTCATTTCTGGGATAAATCCAGCCATCCTGATTCACTGGCATATATACATCATTTGATTCATACATAAATAGGACAACATGTTTTTGAATGACATGTTAAAGAGACCAAGCACCTGAAGTCTGATTGACCACATTACGGTAAGCGCTTTCTTTTTCTGGAAAACATGATCAGGGGGGATTGTCCATGCTCGCGATGTTAGGATTTTTAATGATCTTCGTCTTTATGTATTTGATTATGTCTAATCGGGTCTCAGCTCTTATCGCTCTGATTACGGTTCCGATTGTTTTTGCGCTTATCGGCGGATTTGCCAAAGACCTTGGCGATATGATGCTGGATGGGGTTACATCCATTGCGCCGACAGGCATTATGCTATTATTTGCGATTTTATATTTTGGCATCATGATTGATTCAGGATTGTTTGACCCTCTGATTACTAAAATCTTAACAGTTGTAAAAGGGGACCCTTTAAAAATTGTGGTCGGCACAGCCGTTTTGACAATGGCGATTTCGTTAGACGGCGACGGAACGACGACATACATGATCACAATCGCCGCGATGCTTCCTCTTTATAAACGGCTTGGCATGAATCGCCTTATTTTAGCGGGGGTCGCGATGCTTGGCTCCGGCGTGATGAATATTATTCCGTGGGGCGGGCCGACCGCAAGGGTATTGACCTCTCTTAAGCTGGAAACATCAGAAGTCTTCACTCCTCTGATTCCGGCCATGATCGCCGGTTTAATATGGGTTTTGGCCGTTGCTTATTACCTTGGGAAAAAGGAGCGGAACAGACTCGGTATTATTGAGCTGGACCATCAGCCAGACGCAGCAGCGGGCATCGAGTTATCTCCATTCAAACGGCCTGGATTGTTGTGGTTTAATCTCTTGCTGACGATCGGTTTAATGGTCGCTTTATTGACAAACCTGCTTCCGCTTCCCATCCTTTTTATGACTGCATTCGCTGTCGCTCTCATGATCAATTATCCAAACCTGAAATTACAGCAGGAACGTATCGCCGCCCATGCTGGAAATGCCTTGGCCGTTGTTTCCATGGTTTTTGCTGCCGGGATTTTTACCGGGATCCTTTCGGGCACAGAAATGGTAGACGCTATGGCGCATTCTCTTGTTTCACTCATCCCGGAGTCCATGGGGCCGCACCTGCCTTTGATTACCGCCATCACAAGTATGCCGTTTACTTTTTTCATGTCTAATGACGCTTACTATTTCGGGGTTCTCCCAATTATTGCTGAAGCGGCGTCCGCTTACGGAATAGATGCCGCTGAAATCGGAAGGGCTTCCTTGCTTGGGCAGCCTGTTCACCTGCTGAGCCCGCTCGTTCCATCTACTTATCTCTTAGTGGGAATGGCGGGCGTGAGTTTCGGCGATCATCAAAAATTCACTTTAAAATGGGCGATCGGCACAACTGTTGTCATGACGATTGCCGCTTTGGTGATTGGCATCATTTCGCTGTAAAAAAAGAGGCTGTTCAACAGGTATTAATATCCGTTGAACAGCCTCTTTACATTGTTAGTTTCCTAGTTCATGTATTGAATTGTCGGTATCCTCTCCACACCTGAAGCATAGTAGTAATTTAACACACTAAAGAAGTCAATGGCTTTCCCCGTTTTCAAATCTACTATGAGAATATGATCCCCATAATTATTCAAATCATCTGTGTCAAGCCGTCTTGGGGTTGTTTTTCCAAGTGTATCTGCAAACGAATCTTGATACCCCTGGCCTGTCTTGTAAGCCGATACATGGTGCATAAATAATGTATTTGTATCTAAGTAGACCATGATGGCTGAACTAGAACTCGCATAGCTTGAACTGTAGGTGATAGGGGCGGAGATATTCTTAACTTTCACACTGGAAATAGAGTGAGTGCGCTGATTATATCCGTCTCCATAAGAAAAATAGAATACTCTTTCCCAACTGAATGAAGCTGTTTTTGTTTCCTCATTATACATATATGTTCCGTTCGCATAAATTGAGCCATCTTCATACCCTGCTACAAATTGCTGTAAAGTCGAAGTCACTGACTTTACTGATGTGAAATTTGCCGGATTTTTGGCATTCAGCTGAATATGATACTTGTCTCCCGTGGCGCCATTAGAAGCCACTCTGATTAAATAATCACCTGCAGGCAGCTCTTTCAAAACAACTAAGTCTCCCGCAGACTTTATAATGTTGGATGGAGTTGCTTGGCCGGTATCCCAGTCTACAACATACAACTGCAAATAATAATCCGTATTATCTGACAGCACCCTTGTCAGGAGCGTGTTATCAGATGTTGTGCTAAAAAGCCATAAATCATCCGGATTGCTGTCACTAAGAGAAGATTCATTATTAAAAACTTGATCATCAGAGCTATTTACTGAACTGGCTGCAAAGTTTTTTTCTTTAGAAGGTTTAGTTACTTTTAACGGTTTTTCCCCCGTTTTAAGTTCGAGAGTTTCTGTTTGATTTAAAGAGATGTCTTCCGTTTCATTTTCCTTTTTCAATTGTTCTTGTTTCTTTAAGATAGACTTTTCATGTAACAAGCTTTTGGCAGAGGCAGCGTCTGTCCATATAAAAAGGCTGAAAACTGATAATAATAGGGTCCAGATCAATGCCGACCTCCATAAATTCCCTCTCTTTTTCACCATATACTCCATCTCCTTCTCCTTTTATATGAAGTATATCGGTTAATAACTAGAATTGTATACCTTTTATGGATTATTTTCCAAAAAGTTCACGTCTCCGTCCCCATCCGGTATGATTCTTGTTCAGGGACCTTATAGCGGGAGTGGAAGCGCTCCAAAAAAGTTCTCTGGAAATGCCGCGAGTTTGTGATAGCTCATCCCACATTCCCCCATGTTTGGAAAATAAAAAACCTAAACCACTACAAGGACAGCAACGAACACCTGCGCTAATAGTCATTTAGGTTTTGCCTGCTTATCAGTAACAACCCTAATATCGAGATATTTAGATTTACATAAAAACTGCCATACAAGCCTTTTGATGTCAACGCTTTCATTTTATAAATAAAATAACACATCCCTTTTTTCATTACGTTTGTTTCACGACTCTTTCAATATGAATCGTCAGGTACAGCAATTCCTCGCTTGTCAGCTCATAATCATATTCCTTTTGTATATATTGCTTGATTTTCTCGGTGCATTTATAAGCGCGATGATACTTTTCCTTTACTGTTTCGAATAAGAAATCATCACTGCTTTCCATGTATGTTCCGTTAAACAGCCGTTGCGCGAAAAACTTCAAATGGGTGACGAAGCGATAATAATACAAAGATTCCTCGTCAAACTCGATATTAAAATGGTATTTAACAATACTTAATGTTTCTTGCATGACTTTCGTAATACTGATGATATTCGGCATTTCTTCATTTAACTCCGCATTTACGATATGCAGCGCGATAAAGCCTGCCTCGTCCTCAGGCAAAGAGATTCCCGTCTTTTTTTCCACCATCAATAAAGCTTCTTTGCCAATGGAAAACTCCTCTTTATAGAGCCTTTTTGTCTCCCATAACAAAGCGTTTTTTATATCTAAACCTTTTTTATGGCGTTCTATCGCGAAATTAATATGATCAGTCAGCGAAACATATATACTGTCGTTGATTTTTTTGCCCAGCCGCATTTTGGCATAGCTTATAATTTCTTCGGACACTTCCATACACTCAAGCGGAATTTCATATAAAAGAGTTTTGAATTTTTCTGATACATCTTTGTTTTCCAAGGTGAAAATTTTCTCGATGCGGCCTTCGTCCACTTTATCGCCGGCCTTTTTTTGAAAAGCGATGCCCCTGCCCATGATGACCGACTCTTTATCGTGCTCATTGATTACACTGACCACGTTATTATTATATACCTTGGCTATTTTCACTACATGTCCCTCCCATCTAATTATCTATAGATTTTCTCATAAAACATGTTACATCTTGATTGTACATTCTTTTTTGACTAGGTCAATATCTTTGGGTAAGCACCTGTTTTCGTAAAAAAAGCTGAGGATATCCTCAGCTCTGGTACTCTAGTAGATGTCAGTCAACATCGTCTGCCGGCCGCCGTTCGTACGAAGGATGTGATCGAGATGCTTGCGGAACGATGTATCATCGACTCCCTGTTTATCGGCGATTTTATCCATTAGGTTTCCCGTATCGATACTGTTTTGGGTGTACTGTTTCTTTAGCAGATCAAGCTGTTTTCTCGTTTTCCGGGCGTTTTTTGGCGTGACATTGTTGATTAAAGCAATCATTTGGTCTGTGATATCGAAAAAGTCTTCTCTCTTTTGGATGAGCTTCTCATTTTCTTTGCGGCTTTTCTCACTAAGCCGGGATTTTTCAAGGAGGGCAACAGCCTCTTTGTTTTGCTTATGCAATTCGTCTTTTTCTAATTTAACAGTTTCAAGGCTTTTCTTGGCGCTTTCTGATTCTTCCTTTGTCATGGTGCGGCGGACAAAGTACTCCGGGTTGCCGATGCCGTAATCAAACTTCTCCGTCACCTGCATGACGGAGCTGAAGATGATCGCCAGCTGCATCTCGCTGTCATATTCTTCAAATTCCCGCTGTTTCTTATGTCCCAGCGGTTTTATGAGGTGTTTTTCTGATGGTGTCTGAACCTGCTTTTTTGGTTCCTGCGTATGGTTTTCACTAGCGCTTATCACAAGGACAGCGATCAGCAGGCTCACTATTAAGCCTAGTTGCTTCATGATCGAGTCTCCTCTCTGCTTGCCAGAAGAATTTTTTGTAAAATTGTAGTTAAATCGTACCAAATATATCTTATAGGAGCAATGACCAAAAGAATCATTTGGCCCTTTAGCATTGCGGGAGTAAACAGCCCGAAGCAAGCATATGATGAGAAAACGGTAAATATTTTGTAAAACATCATGAATATTCCATAAGAGACACTCGTTTTCTCATACAATAAGACTATCATTATCGGGAGAGGATGCTGGTTTATGAAGCGTTTTACGAAAGAAGAGAACAGCTGGGTTCTATATGATTGGGCAAATTCTGCTTATTCTATTATTATCACAACTGCCGTGTTTCCGTTATTTTATAAAGCGGCTGCCGAGAGCTCAGGAGTCAGCTCCGCTCATTCTACTGCGTATTTAGGCTATACAATCGCCATTTCAACATTTATTTTGGCTATGCTCGGACCCATTTTGGGAGCCATTGCTGATTACAAAGGATGTAAAAAACAGTTTTTTATTTTCTTTTTCACGTTAGGTGTTTCATGCACCGCTCTGCTCGCTTTTATCCCAAGTGAACACTGGCTGCTTTTATTATTATGTTACACCGTTTCCACAATTGGCTTTGCCGGTGCGAATGTGTTTTATGATGCGTTTCTTGTCGATGTGACGCCGGAGGAACGGATGAATTTCGTATCCGCCCGCGGCTTCGGTTTAGGATATATCGGCAGCGCGATCCCGTTCATTCTCAGCATTGCAGTGATCTTGTGTGCACAGACAGGGATGATTCCCCTCTCCGTCTCAGCCGCAAGCCAAATTGCCTTCCTCATTACAGCTGTATGGTGGGGCCTCTTTTCCATTCCTTTACTAAAAAATGTACACCAGCGTTATTACATAGAAAGAGAACCTCAACTCATTGCGAACAGCTTCAAGCGCCTCGGCAAAACATTAAAGCATATCAAGCAATACAGGGCGCTATTTCTATTCCTTCTCGCCTATTTTTTCTACATTGACGGCGTGGGAACAATTATTACCATGTCCACCTCATATGGATCAGATTTGGGTATCAGTTCAGCCAACTTGCTGATCATCCTATTCGTCACTCAGGTTGTCGCAGCGCCCTTTGCCATTTTATATGGAAGGCTTGCAGAGATATTCACAGGTAAAACGATGCTGTACGCCGGCATTGTTGTCTATATGATCGTTTGTATTTACGCTTATTTTCTGGAAACGACGCTTGATTTCTGGATATTAGCCATGCTTGTCGCCACATCGCAAGGCGGGATTCAAGCATTAAGCCGCTCCTATTTCGCAAAGCTCGTCCCGAAAAAACACGCCAACGAATTCTTCGGCTTTTATAACATTTTCGGAAAGTTTGCCTCCATTATGGGTCCGCTGCTCGTTGCCATTACCGCCCAGTTAACCGGCGACTCATCCAGCGCGGTATTCAGCTTGATTGTTTTGTTTGTGATTGGGATTATCATTCTGGCGTTTGTCCCTGAGAATGCGTGACGAAGCTTTAAGCCAGTCCTATGTCGATTGACGGACCGCGTGTCTGATTTGAATTTATCGCCCAGGAAGGTGTCGCTTACAGAGACAAGCTGGCGGATTACGACGGAGAATTTACTAATTGATTTAAAAATGGCCTGTTCCCCCTTGGGTCCAGGCCATTTCCTTTTATTTATTCGCTTTATTGACTTTCAGCAATTTCCCTTTTACAGTCGTTTTCTTCATGACCTTTAAGACAAGCGGGCCTTTGCCGTTTAAGATATCAACATAGGAGACATTGTCCTGTATCGTTATAATCCCGATATCGTCCGCTGTCACACCATCAATTTTGGCAATCGTTCCTACAAAATCAACCGCTCTGATTTTCTTTTTCTTTCCGCCGTTAAAATACAGCTTCATAATATCTTTATTTAGCTGCTCACTCTTATCCTTTTTAACCGTCGGCCGGTCATTCAATTTTTCAATAAATGCCGGTTTCTTTCTGGAGACTTCTTCTCTGGAAGGAGCCTCGGCTTGCGGAATTTCAAATCCGATATAGGCCTCAATTTCAGCTAAAAATCTTTTTTCATACGGCGTGACAAATGTGATCGCTTTTCCTTGGTTGCCTGCGCGCCCCGTTCTTCCCGTCCGGTGTACATAACTTTCTTTCTCAAGAGGCAGATCATAGTTGATGACGTGGGTGATATTTTCAATGTCGATGCCTCTTGCTGCCACATCAGTCGCCGCTAAATATCTGAACTCGCCTCTTTTGAATTCGTTCATGACATCAAATCGGTCTTCCTGCACCATGCCGCCGTGAATCTTGTCGCAAGGGTAGTCCAAAGCATCCAATTCTTCAGACAGCTTGTCCACATTCTCTTTTGTCCGGCAGAATATGATACAACTGTCCGGATTCTCTGTCACGAGAACGTCTTTGAGAAGGGAGAATTTATGTTCTTCTCTGACTTCAATAACCGAATGGTCAATATGTTTTGTGGTCAGGCCGGCGGCTTTGATTTCAATGTGCTCCGGGTTCTTCATGTACTTGCGTGAAAGCTGTTCTACGTCCTCAGGAAGTGTTGCTGAAAACAGCATGGTCATTCGGTCGCGCGGCAAATGCTTAATAATCGCCTCTACCTGCTCAATGAACCCCATATTCAGCATTTCATCGGCTTCATCAATCACCAGATACTTCAGACGTTCTAAAGGAAACGTTCCTTTTTCTATATGGTCCAGCACACGTCCCGGCGTCCCGACGACGATATGGGTTTTTTGCTTCAGTTCGGCTTTTTGTTTGTCAAAAGGGGACTTCCCAAAAACAGCCGCCGCCTTCATTCGCTTAAAACGGCCGATATTTGTGATATCCTCCTTCACTTGAACCGCGAGTTCACGGGTTGGCGTCAAGATCAGCGCCTGCGGCTTATTCTCGTCCCAATCCGCCATTTCACAAATCGGAATGCCAAACGCAGCCGTCTTCCCGCTTCCCGTCTGTGATTTCACGACAAGATCCTTTTTTTCAAGGGCTTGAGGCATTACCTTTTGCTGTACTTCTGTCGGGCTCATGTAGCCTAAGCCTTCCAACGCCCTTACAATTTCAGCGCTTAATGTATAGTCTTTAAAACTGATTTTACTCATTGATTAACTCCCTCTATGGTGCTTCTATGACACATATTTTCATTATACTCTAATTGGTGATGCGTATGTGTTTGATGTTAAAAGCTTGTTTTTTCCAGATAATCACATAATTCAGTAATCACGCCTTCTGAATGTCTCGGATTCATATAAATCAGCCGTCTTCCGAGATGGGTTGTCCGATAGGTGTGTTCTAAAAAAGTCATCCCTTTTTCTTTCAGCTCGGAAATAGACTTGTCCAAATCAGGCACACGATAGGCGATGTGATGAACGCCTTTTCCTTTTTGCTTTAAAAAAGCGGCAATCGGACTGGATGGACTTGTCGGTGAAAGAAGCTCAATCACATCCTGGCCGGTCTTTATCACGGCGACATGTGTTTCTACACCTGGTGCCGGATTGGAATACCTATCTGTTAATTCGGCGCCGAGAATATCTGTGTAAAATGAGATGGCTCCGTCAAGATCTCTTACCGCAATTCCAATATGGTCAATATGCATGTTATCCCCCTGGCGATCTGTATTACTGTTTATTATAAAGGAGTTAGTGATTAAAAATGCTGCTTTCTTTAAAAATGTAAAATGTAAAATGCGTTGTTTTCCTTTATCAACTGACGCGGCAGGTTTGTGAAAAAAAATAGGGCCTCATAAATATATGAGTTATAATTATACGATAAAAAAGTATAGCTAAAATGCCAAAGGGAAGTGTTTTACTGTGGGAAGCTTTTTACAGTCTGACTGTGACAATTGTTTTGGTTTATGTTGTGTCGCTTTGCCGTATGCAAAGTCTGCTGACTTTGCGTTTAATAAAGATGGCGGGGAACCATGCCGTAATTTGCTCTCAGATCATCGATGCAACATACATGACCAGCTAAGAGAAAAGGGTTTTCGCGGCTGTGTTTCCTATGAGTGCTTTGGAGCCGGCCAACATGTTTCACAACACATATATCACGGAGATGGCTGGCGTCATAATTCAAAACAAGCAAGTGAAATATTCGCTGTATATCCTATTGTCCAGCAATTACATGAGATGCTCAGCTATCTCAGTCAAGCTTTAGATTTAAAAGAAACACAGTTGATCAAGACTGAAATAAAAAACATTTATCATAAAACGATAACGATGACAAATCTTCCTCCTAAAGAAATACTAGAGCTAGACATACCTTCGCATAGAGAAATTGTTAATAAAATACTCGTTATGACAAGTGAATTAGTCCGTAAAGACTTTATTCAGAAGCAGCAAAACACAAAGACCCTAAAAGGATTAGATTATTTAGGGGCTAATTTAAAGGGTGTAAACCTGCAGGGTGCGAATTTAAGAGGCGTACTTTTCATAGCAACAAATCTAAGAAATGCCGATTTAAGAAAGTCTGATTTTATAGGTGCAGATTTACGAGATGCAGATTTAAGCGGCGCAAACTTAACCGGCGCTATATTTCTTACTCAGTCTCAAATCAATTCAGCAAAAGGCAATAGACAAACTAAACTGCCTTTTTATATAAATACCCCGGAGCATTGGCTGAGTTAATGACGCTAAAATCCGTTCACTCCTAGTTTTTTCAATTCCTGAGCAACAATGCGCGCAAGTTCACCGGCGCCTGCGCGGTTCGGATGCAGCGTATCTCCGTCCATATAAAGCGCGAGCGTTTTTTCCGGCCCTATGGATGTAAAATAAGAGGAGCTGAGAACGTTGAGATCAATCAGCGCTGTCTGTTCTTCTTTTGCCAACGCCAAAATAGACGCTCTGTACCACCTGTTTAAGGCGGTATGTTCACCTGCTGCGTTGAAATCAGTCGCTCTGCCCTGCGGCGCCGATAAAATGACCTCAGCCCCTTTTGCCTTCACCTGCCGCACCATGTCCCGCATGATTTCTTTAAATTCCGCTTCTGTTTCATTGTTTTTTGGATTCGTGTCATTAATGCCAAGCTGCAGAATAAAATAATCACCCGGTTTGATATATTTCAGAATGGCCTCTAATTGACCGTCATCCCGAAAACCTCTGGCAAACTGACCGCCGGACGCCATATTCCTCACCTGAAAAGCATTCTTTTTCATGAATTGCGGCAGCATCTGCCCCCAGCCCGCCTGCTTGCTGCTGTTGAGCGGATAATAATTGCACACCGTCGAATCGCCGCCGACATAGATGGTTCGATTCGTCACCGGCTGATCAGACAATTTCTTGATTTTCAGGGCGCTGAGCGTAAAAGCGGTGCCTGCTTTTCCCTCTGTCACCAGCAGATTCAGCTGCCCATCGGTGACAGGGATTTGGAACGTATCCTCCGCGCCGTCTCCCGTCATATTGATGACCTGATACACACCCTCCGCTGCCACGCTTGCCCTCGCCGTATTGCCCAGCGTCACCTTCACCTCATAAAGACCGTTCGGAAGATCCACATTAAACGTATTGTCGCTTTTCGTCCCATACGCCAAAAATTGGACCGCATCACTCTTCACACCAGTCCCGGATGCCGCCACATCCTTCATATTCTCCGGTGTTTGAAAACCGTAGCCCTTTGACGGATTATAACGGTCAGACGCCTTTACACCAATGAAATCAGGCTCGATCGAACCGCTCCCAAAGTCAAACTGATACACCTTCGGCTCCGCTGCCTTTATACTCTCTATTTTGTCGAAACACAACATCAACATCATCACAAAACCCGCCGCTATCCATTTTTTCATTAAGAAACCCCCTGTATGAAAACGCATTCATTAATGCATACTCGGTGATTGTTTCTTTATGATGACTGAATGCAGAAAAAATTGCATTGACAAAACAAAAGGAAGATTTTATTATATCAAAAAGTGATATATCATTAGTTGATATAAGAAATGAGGTGACCACTTGCCAAAGCAACGTCCGCAGGAAATGGATCAGCTCACCGATCCAGCCTATTATATTGTTTTAACATTGCTGGAGCCAAAACACGGATATTCGATCATGCAGGAGATTGAGGAAATGACCGATGACTCCTTTACGATCGGCCCAGCTACCTTATATACATTGTTAAAGAAATTACTGCAGGAAGAGATCATTGAGCTTGTCAACAATGACAACCCGCGCCGCAAAGTGTACCAGACAACCCTGCACGGCCAAGAATTACTCAAAAAAGAAATTCAGCGCAGAAAAGTGATGGCTGAACACGGCGAACTCGCTTTTCAACAATTGAAAGGGGATTAATCATGAAACAGAAAAAATATATGATGTCCGAAGGCTTGGCTTTTTCAGAAGAAAAAGATATGAAGAAACTCAGTGATATGGCCAGCAAAGGCTGGGTGCTCGATTCATTTGCTTTTATGGGGTATAAGCTTAGAAAAGCTGCGCCGCAGAATGTGACGTACAGCATTGACTATCGTGCCGTCGATGAAGACAGCATGGATGAATACCTTGAAATATTCGAAAACGCCGGATGGGAACGTGTTTGTTCCGAATACACCACACACATCTTTGCCGCTGCACCCGGAACCAAGCCGATTTACTCCGACCGTTCAACAAAAATTGATAAATATAAACAAAGTGAATATACCCTTCGCTATATCACATTGTTTATGTTCTTTCTTACTGCAACTGTCACTGTCACCAGAAATGTGTTCATTTCTGATGAAGCTTCCATATTAAATAACACTATACACTTCCTTTTTGTCTTTCTAATCGCCATCACCATCCCGGCTATTTTCACTTACGCAGCCTCTGTCTATAGAATTTGGCGGATCAAACACAGAAACCCCAACCTCGAGTAAAGGCTGGGGTTTTGCTTTTTATTTCTGTTACGGACAAACATTTTCTACGTTATATGCATTTCACATTGAGAACCTAAGAGGCAGTCTATGAGTTGACAGCAATGCAGTGCTTTATAAGCGTCATAAGCCGCAAATCCTGAATTCATCACAAGCCACACCCAATGCCCATCCGGATCAACATTCAGACAGGGTTGTTTTTCCCATACGCATACCCATTCTGATCCAATGAATCCCCGTCACTGCCCGAATCTGGGTCAAGTGATAAGAACACGCCGTTTTTCTGCTCATAGTAGCTGACCATTAAGCAGTAAAAACTGGTTTCTTCATCATATTGATAACCTGCGAAGCGGTAGCGGTTGTCTTTTACTTCATCGCTTGCTTCTGTTTTTGTCGCGTTCCCCATGTGTCGTATTGATAGCACTGTTAGAGGTGACAATGACGCTTTTTATGATAATCTTGTTTAGGATATACTTACAGTCCGATTCAATATGATGCATAATTGTTTATCAATTTATTCTTAAATTCATCCGGTATGATTTGGTCATAAAATACAACGGATATCCAATCTAAGACAACGTCATCTAACGGTCTCCAAGATGCTAACGGTTTTCCTACATCCGGATGATCGATCTCTAAAATACAGATTTCAAATTCTCTCTCTCCATAAATCGCCCACTTCAAAGTCGGTGAAGCCCAAACAACGCGAGAGGCAATATTCATGATACAATCATTTTTACTGTGTTTTGGATAATCTGTTAAGATTGAAAGGTATTCTTCTGCAGTTATATGCAAGGGAATCTTTATCCAATTGAAGTATTCAAAATCATCGTAAAACTGGTTTATTTGATCAGGATTATCTAGCACCG
Source organism: Bacillus atrophaeus (assembly GCF_001584335.1). Taxonomy (GTDB): domain Bacteria; phylum Bacillota; class Bacilli; order Bacillales; family Bacillaceae; genus Bacillus; species Bacillus atrophaeus. Next base: position 197,778 of record NZ_LSBB01000001.1, on the reverse strand, counting down.
CCATTAATATAAACTCATCCTGATAGTGATGAGCTAAACTTCGTAACATTTCCCAGCTTTCATCAGATAATACCCAATGGAATTCCTCGAATAAATAATATTTTTTCCTTTGTTTAAAAACTTGTTCGGGCAATGTTTGATCTACGTGACATAAGGAATTAATCATGGATTGATAGACTTTTAACTCCTTAGGATGATCAATAAAATAGTGGTTCATCTGATGTCTCCTTTAATGTCGCATTCTGATTTTATGTGTGAATTTTTTTCTTCCTTTAGGCGTATATTCTGCGGTTGAATAAGGACCTTGAATTAGCATGTTTTCTTATAGAATACTTATTTCCATTTTTCTTCATGCTAATAACACCACCATGATGAACTGATTTTCTCCATCCTTGTCTTCTTAAATTTTTTTCACAAGTTCTTCTTACATTAGTAGAATAATTGTTGAATCTAGAGGTTTGTTGTCTGCGTCAGTTTCGTACAAGACGTTCAGGCTGTCTCCGTCATAGAAATATTTCGTGGCTTTCCGTTGACAGTTTTCTGGATTCTGTTTCCTTTTTCGTCATACTTGTATGTTGCGAAAGGCTTTTCTTCGCCTTTATTCGTAACGGCGGTTAGGTTATCTTCCGCATCCCACGTATATGTGAATCTGCCGTCGGATGTGGGGTTGCCGTTTTTATCGTTTGACATGCTTTCATCGTTCACCTTTGTAACAGTAATATTATTGAATTAATTATTCAATATTCTTCTATTTATTTAAGGTTAATTTAAAGAAAGGGGGTTATTAGACCTATATTCATTAATATCATTCTTTATTGAAACCTACAATTCTCACAAAAAAACCGACACCCCATAAGGTGCCGGCTTGCTTATTTTATGGATAAACCAATGCTGAGTTCTGTGCCCCTGCATAAGATTGCGCGTAGTTTTTCGCGTTTTGGGCTGTCATGGCTGAGTAGCTGTAGTTTGTCCTCGGGTTCCAGCCGGTCAGCGGGGATTTTGGGGCTGTGAGGGCCGGGAATGAGCCGACGTCTTTGAATTGCGCCGTGCCGTAGTCATCAATCATTCCGCCTTTTTCGTTCCCATTTCCGAAGTAGTTGGCTTCCGAATATACGGTTGCGTTTGTGTGAATGGTGAAGCCTAGGTTGAAGTTGGTCATATAGTTATTTTTGGCATGAAAGTAGCCGTATCTCATGAGTCCCGGCGCGCGTACATAGACGTTATTAAAGTAGTTGTTGGCGATCGTCATATGGGGGTACCCAATATAATTTTTTCCTTGGCTGTCATCGTTTGGATAGCCGAGGATAAGCCCGTACCGATGGTCCGTGAATTTAGAGTTGGACAGCGTGACAAAATCAGCTTTTGCCCCTACATAAAGCAGTTTCCCTAAATCATCGCGGCTATTGGGATTGTAGCTGTGTCCTTCAAAGGTTACATGGTCAATCCAGTAATTTTGCCCATGCGCTATGTACATAGGGATGTCGTTATTTCCGGTAATTGAAGCACTATGTCCGATAATGAGATTTTTGAAAATGACATTATTCGAGCTAGAGCCTGTTGTTATATAAATATTGGTCAATCTATGGCTGACGTATGAGCCGACAATGGTTTTGTTTGCGCCGACCGTCACAGTGGCTTTTCCGGATGAGGAGATATCGCCGGTAATGACGACTGTCTTGCGGTCAGTGCCGGAGACATGGGTTTTTAAGTCGTTGAGGTTATTGACGTAGACGACAGAACCGCCCTGGCCTCCTGATACTGCGGATTTCGACTTGCCATTATGGTCTTTTGCGTTTCCGGCAAACCCTGTGAGTCCCTGTATCACATCGGGGTAATTCGCTGCCGCTTTTGCCGGCTGCGGAGCGGAACTTGTGAAGGCCAAACAAAGTGCAAGTCCCACAGATATAAAGAAAGTAAGATAACGCATTTTTTTTGTCATTATAAATAACTCCTTCCATCATTATGAAAATGATATAATAAGAAAAATTATACATTTTCATCATTTCACTCACATGATCTAATGGTATCATTTTACATTATAATAATAGAAGGTAAGAGCTGCTCTTTTGCATGTGAAGCAGCACAAAAAAGCCAGCAGATTGTCATCACATGCTGGCTGCAACCTTTTTTATATTGAGCTCTCTGCCTTCTTAGCTTCTGCTTTTGCCGGCCGCTGCTTTTTGACAAGGGTCAGCGCCATTCCGGCAAAAATCAAGACAATGCCAAGTGTTTGGAAAAGATCAGGGCGAAAACCGGTGAACGCGGTGTCCAAAATAATCGCGACAGCCGGATCAAGAAAGACGATAACCGAAATAAATTTGGTGGACAGAAACCGCAGGCTGTCAAAAAACAGCAAGTAGACGATCCCGGTATGAATAATCCCCGTCGACACCACCATGGTCCAATTACCTTGTGATAGATGAGAAAAGAGTCCAAAGTGTATAAATGGAATTAACAGCACAACGCCCAATCCCGTTTGCAAAAAGGTCGTGGCATAGGGACTGAGATTGTTAATGCCCTTCCCAAGTAATGTCGTAAAAGCGTAAAATAACGCGGCAAGCACCGCCCAAATAATTCCGGACCCCATCAGCTGGCTGAATGACATATCCTTATTGATGCCTGAAATTAATGCGGTTCCGAAAAAACAGATGATAATCGAGCTGACGGAAATCACATTTAATTTTTCCCGGTAGATGACGCTTCCGAGCAGCAGGACCAGCACCGGCGCCAGATGATAAACGGAAATGGCAATGGTTACGGACGTTTCTTCAAATGATTTAAATAAAAATACCCAGTTAAACACGAGGAAGAAGCCGCAGGCCAGCGTTTGAATCACTTCTCTCCTGCTCCACTTTTCGGTTTTAAACTGCCCCGTAACAAGCCAGCATACGCCTAAAAACAGGGTTGCGCACAGGCATCGGACAAAGACCAATTCAAAAGATGGCAGATTGGTATGTTCAGAAAAAAAGCCGATAGAACCGAAAATCACCATGGAGATGACCATTTTCAGCACGGCTGTTGATTTTTGTTTTGGTGTGATTGAGAGATCTTGCTGCATCAAACGTATTCTACCTCCAGTTATGTATTGGAAAAGCACCCCAACTGCAAGGTGCTTTTCCTTTTATTATAGTTTCTTGCCGGCCGTCCAGCCGCCGTCAATAACAAAGTTAGAGCCTGTAATAAAGTGCGCCTCATCAGAAGCTAAATACTTCATACAGGAAACGATATCACTCGGCTGCCCCCACGTATGAAGGGCATGGTTATCTTTGATTAGCTGAACCATTTCATCGTCTTGAAAATACTCTTCCGTCAGCTCTGTTTGGATGACCCCCGGTGAAATGCTGTTCACCCTGATTCCCTTTGATCCGAATTCCATAGCGAGCTGCTTCGTCAATCCGATGACCGCATGCTTGGAAGACACATAGGCAGCCCGCGCAGGCTCTGCCATCAGCCCGGACACAGAGGCGATATTGATAATAGAGCCTTGTTTTCCACACTTAGACCACAGCCTTGCCGCATCCCGGGAAAGAATAAAGGCTGCCGTAAGATTAATGTCTATGACTTTTTTGAATGATTCTGCTGATAACTCAAGAACAGGGGTAATTTCCCTTATCCCTGCCGCATTGATTAAGATGTCCGGAATCAGTTGGCTTTGTTCAAGCTTTGGTATCAAAGATTCCGCTTGCTGGACATCAGACAAGTCAGCTTCTTCCATGTGAAAGCCGCTGTTTACAATAAATTCTGACATTTTATTCGTATGAATATCTGCTCCAACAACCTGAAAGCCGTCTGCTAGAAATTGCTTCACCGCCGCAAAGCCGATTCCGCTGTTTGCCCCAGTAATCATTATATTCTTTTTTTTCGCCATTTTACATTCTGCCCTTTTCCATTTTGTTAATTTGCAATAATCTGAATACTACAATTATAGTTTGACAATCTATTACAAATATTTTAAAGTAGATTAAACCCTCTATTTTCCACATTTTCTATCATACAGGATTTTGCAGAAAAAATCATCTACTTTTTAAGGAGAGATCAGAATGGTTCAGGTTTCAAACGTGCAAAAACAGGTAAAACCCGACATTTTTAACTACGCTTCTTTTTTATCGGAAAACGGTTATTCGTATATTCCAGCAGATTTCTACCAGCAGAAAACGGAAAACACCGCAGTCCGCGAATTACAGACTACATATGATGCTTTGAAAGCAGATCCTAAAGGAGGAGGCCGTTATAGAGCGCACTCCCGGTATATTCTGGCCCCTAACTCCGACACCCTTGAATTAGACCCCGATAATGGATATTTTCAATCAAAAGAATATAATTATGATGACGGAGGAACCGTCAGACAATTCGAGAAAATATCAGATGAGTTTCTGCTGCATCCAGTGACGCAGTATATGATTAAAACAAATGTAGAAATTGCCCGCCAAACCGATTTAGTAGATTGGGAGAAAGAAGTGATTGTCGGGCTCCATCAAATCAGATATCATGTGACACCTGACGCGCCGTCATACAGTTCTCCCATTTGGCTGCACCGCGATGATGAACCGCTTGTATTCGTCCATTTGTTTAAACTGAGCGAGGATGCCATCGGCGGGGATAACTTGATTGCTCCGTCTGTCAAACAAATTGATAAAGTGCTGCGGCTGACGCACCCTCTTGAAACGATCGCTCTCGGGCAAAAAGTCTTTCATGCGGTAACACCGGTCGGCACTGCCAATGAAGATGGCGCACATCGCGATATATTATTGGTTACATTTTCTAATAGATAAAAAAAGCGCCCAAGAGGTGCTCAGTTTAAAGAGAAAGTGGGGGTTTTGAAGATGTATGTCAAAGAAACCCTCATTTTCTTATTTATTATTGTCTCAAGACACAATATATAGGGGTTAAACGGTGAAATTAATCCAGTATATCGTGTGGTTGAAATTCAAAAAAGGCTGTCGTGAGTTCATGATTGAAATTCTTCTTCTAAATCCTTTTCTTCAGCAGCTACATCCGCTTTCCCCTGCCCCCTCACAAGCGTTAAAGCCATACCCGCAAAGATCAGTGTCTGATAAAGATCCGGGCGGATACTGCATTTATAACTACAATCCAAAGGACGAACCTGTTACGGCCGATTGTGCATAAATTCTAAGCTCTTTCCCTTGAACTATATTATAGCGAATGAAGTCATTTATTTGATTTGAAAGTATGGAACTACAATAAATAAAGATGCCAGTAAGACCAAAGCAATAATTATGGCTATATATATGCTTTTTATTAAAACGCCAAAAACCATAAGTAACAAAGGCATGAATATAGTGAATACTCCAATTATAAATAGTATAATTCCCATCCTTTTTGATAACTTTTCCTTATCACCTAAAAAAGTGAAGTCATTGTAATTTATTAATAGGACTAATATTTTTTTCACACCAATTAAATAGGCGAATAATAAACATATAATCCCGCCAATAATATAGTTTATCAATCTCTTTCACCCTTTATAATAGTTTCTAAAAATTGTTTAATCAAATCCTAACTCTGCATCGGCTTGTTTTTTTATTTCTGTTTGATTGTCTAAAAAAAAAACTGTTCATTTTAATTTACACTTTTTACTAATTTTATTAAAGTTTGGTTTTGTTGTTCAAATAATTCAGGATCTTTCTTCTTAAAAATTTCCAACTCATGCTCATTTTCCATAATTAACTTCATAATTGGATGATTATCATCTACCTCTTCAATATCACCAAGAGTGCTTGCCGAAAATTTAACCAATCTAAAGTTTTCATGAAACTTTGTTTATCAATATTTGGAGATCGAACTATTATTTCATATCGAATCTCCTGTATATTTGCTAATGCTCATTATACATAAATTTACATAAGATAAAAAGGTGAATTTATACTTTGTTTTTGGTTATTTCACTTATAATTTTAATTACGATTTAGACTTTAATTATTTTAAAGCTCTTGGTATTATTTTTATGATTACTATTTTTCATATATTTTATAATAGTAACTAGCTCTTACTCATTATATATAGTTTTGAAATAAAAAAGAGAGCTTATTAGCTCCCTCTAATTAGAATTTAATTTCCTTACATAAACTTCTACAGCTTTTTCCTGATTAATTATTACAAATCGTCCACTCTTCTATATCGATGGTATAAGATATCTTAATTTAAAGATTGCAATCGGATTTTTCTTTAAAAATTAAACCCAATCACTTTTTCTAACGAACAATTAAAACCGGACAAGGTGATAATTGAGACACTTTATGGCTGACGCTTCCAAGCATCATTTCTTTCAGTCCGCTGATGCCCCGGCTTCCGACGATGATCAGGCTGACGCCTTTCTCTTTTGCGTTATTTAAAATCTCGTGTGCCGGCTCTCCCTGCGCGTAGATGATTTCGGCTTGAACGCCGCTCTCGGCTGCTTTCGCTTTCGCGTTCTCAAGGATGTGTAAGCCTTCTTTTTTGACTTCTTGCCTGATTTCATCAATAAAATGTTCTGGTACATAGACAATCCCGGTCAGAGAAGAAGTCGCTACGACGGCTTCTCTCCCCACATGAAGGATGCTTAGTTCTGCCTGCTGTTCTTTTGCCAGATGCACTGCGGCATCAAGGGCTTTTGCACTCATTTCTGACCCGTCAATTGCAACTAACATTTTGTTAAACATACGCTTCCCGCCTTTCGGACTGTGGGTGGTTCATCTTTCTCCTTTATTGTCCGCCTGCTGTCTGTTATTGTCAATTGCCGTGTATGTTTTTTCATAAAGTTGTCAGAGACTCTCTCCGTTCGTTGCGATCACCTGCTGATACCAGCTGAAGCTCTTCTTTTTGATTCGCTTACATGTGCCATTTCCGTCATTGTCACGATCGACATAGATATAGCCGTACCGTTTTTTCATCTCAGCGGTTGAGGCACTGATCAGATCAATTGGGCCCCATGACGTATAACCGATTAATTTCACGCCGTCTGCGATGGCTTCTCTCGCTTCCTTTAAATGATCGCGCAAATAGTTGATCCGGTAGTCATCTTGAATGGTACCGTCTTCTTCGATCTGATCAACAGCGCCCAGTCCGTTTTCAACAATGAAAAGCGGTTTTTGGTAACGGTCATATAACGTATTCAGCGTAATTCTGAGTCCTTTCGGGTCAATCTGCCAGCCCCATTCTGATGATTTGAGATATGGATTTTTCACACCGCCCAGCAGATTGCCCCCTGATTTCGCAAGATCCTCAGGGTCGGTGCTTGCTGTCATGGACATGTAATAGCTGAAGCCGATGTAATCAACCGTATGTTCCTTCAGAAGCTTCTCATCCCCCGGATGCATCTCTATTGAAATATCATTCTCTTTAAAGAAGCGTTTCATATAGCCTGGGTAAGCGCCTCTTGCTTGTACGTCTGAGAAGAAAAGTGTGCTTCTTTCCTTTTCAAGCGCAGCCAGCACATCCTCCGGCTTTGGCGTCATCGGATAGGTTGTTGTGGCGGCAATCATACAGCCGATTTGTGAATCAGGGATAATTTCATGTCCCGCCTTAACCGCCAGCGCGCTTGCCACGAATTGGTGGTGAGCCGCTTGGTACATTGCGTTTTTCTTATTTTCTCCTTCTTGAAACACAAGACCGCCGCCTGTGAACGGAGCATGAAGCACAACGTTGATTTCATTAAACGTCATCCAATACTTCACTTTGTCTTTATAACGATTCAAAACGGTTCGGGCATAGCGCTCATAAAACTCAACCACTTTACGGTTTTTCCAGCCGCCGTAGTTTTTCACAAGGCCTAGCGGCATTTCATAGTGAGAAATGGTGATGACAGGTTCAATATTGTGTTTTTTCAGTTCATCAAAGACATTGTCGTAAAATTGCAGTCCTTCTTCATTTGGTTCTTCTTCATCACCGTTTGGAAAAATTCTTGTCCAGGCAATGGAGGTGCGGAAAGCTTTAAAACCCATCTCAGCGAATAAAGCGATATCCTCTTTATAGCGATGGTAAAAATCAATGCCGGCATGATAAAGGTTTAACGCATCCTTAGATTCATCAAACGGGGACATGATGCCGTTTGGTGAGACGTCCGCCGTGGAAAGTCCCTTGCCGCCTTGGTTATAGGCTCCCTCAACTTGGTTGGCGGCAACTGCGCCGCCCCATAAAAATCCTTCTGGAAATCTTTTTTCATGTGCACTCATGTTTTTTCACCTCATATTTAGGATAACGCCAGTAGCGCTTCATTTGTTTTTACTGTGCCGCTTTCTTTCACTGCTGTGACTGCATATTGATCTGTGTTGGTGATAATAACCGGGGTGATGACATCGTACCCGGCCGCTTTGATCTTTTCGATATCAAAGGACACGAGCGGATCGCCCGGTGAAACGTTGTCGCCTTCTTTCACAAGGACATCAAAATGCCGGCCATCCAGCTGTACGGTATCAAGCCCGATATGGATGAGAACCTCCGCCCCCCGGTCGCTTGTTATACCGATTGCGTGTTTTGTTTTAAATACAGCCGTGATAATGCCGGATACCGGAGCTACGGCTAGCCCTTCTTCCGGCACAATCGCAAACCCTTTTCCCATAATTTCTGCAGAAAACACACTATCATTGACTTCGCTTAACGCTTTGACTTCTCCTTTAATCGGACTGTGAATCATCTCACCGTCTACTTTCATCTCCGGTGCCTTCTCAGCCGTTTCATTGCTTCCTTCCGCCTGTACATCCTCAAAGCCGATAAGATACGCCGCAGCCGTACCCGCTGCGAAGGAAATCACAAGTCCTATCACCGCATACAAAAACGTTGGTCCGATGAATATCGGAATGCTTGGAAGACCGGCATTTCCGCCGACAATATAAGAAGCAACGCCCGTCACACCGTAAAATGCTCCGCCTGCCGCTCCGCCTATTAAAGCAGCCGCAAACGGTCTTTTCAGTCTCATATTTACTCCGTACATCGCAGGCTCCGTGATGCCCATTAAAGCAGTAATGCTTGTTGTGAAAGCCAGTGACTTGAATTTCTTATTTTTTGATTTTAAAAAGACGGCAAATGATGCCCCGGCCTGCCCCATATTCGCCAAAAACATCGCAGGCAGAATATAATCGTGTCCGTTTTGCGCAATGTTATTGATCATGATCGGCACCAAAGCATAATGCATGCCGGTCATAATAATCAGTGAGAACGTACCGGCAAGCAGAATCATTGCCACAATACCCGCGTGGTCAAATAAATAATTTACGCCCACAGACAGATAATCTCCAAGAATGGCGCCTAAAGGGCCGACCGTCATTAAAGTAACCGGCACCACAATGACTAACGTAAGCGTCGGAACCACAATCAGCTTGAGTGAAGAAGGAGTGACCCGGTCAATCCATTTCTCCACATATGAGGTCATCCAAATCGCCAATAAAATCGGGATGACAGTCGACGAGTAAGTGGCAGCGGTTACAGGAAGCCCTATAAAAGAAATGCTTTTTCCTGAACCAAGCAGCGCCGTTAAATCCGGATGCAAAATGGCTCCGGCTATAGCAGCCGCCACATACGGATTGCTTCCGAACTTTCTCGCCGCGCTCACCGCAAGCAGCATCGGCAAGAAGTAAAATGCGCCATCCCCTATTGCTGTGAGAATGGTGTGAGCCTGACTCGTCTCTGCCATCCATCCAAATGTCACCGCTAACGCGAGAAGCCCTTTAATCATCCCCGCTCCGGCAATCGCCGGCAAAATCGGTGTAAAGACTCCGGAAATGACATCAAAAAGGGCACTCAGCACATTCTTTTTCTGTCCTGATGCTCCCTTCGTGTTTTCCTCGCTGAGCCCGCTGTTTTCTAATAATGCTTTATACACCTTCGGCACGTTATTTCCGATAATGATTTGGAATTGTTCGCCGCTGATGTTCGTGCCCATGACGCCGTCCATCTGCTCCAAACGGCTCCGATCCGCTTTGGCATTGTCATGAAGGTTGAAACGCAGCCTTGTCATACAATGGATCACACTCTGGACGTTCTCCTCACCGCCGACAAGTTGTAATATCTCTTTTGATACTTTATGATAGTCCATGTGTATACCTCCTATTTTTGGGGGAATAACCTGGATGGAAGGTGGCCGCCTTTCTCCAGGTTTTTTGGTATGAGTCAGTACATAAAATGCCGCATCACCTCCAACATTGAAATAAAAAAAACCTAAATTACGCAGTTTACGAGAGTTGCCCCTCACACTGACATAATTTAGGTTTTGCCTGTTTACACAGTAACAATCCTAGAGAATTGCTGTATTGGTTTGTAGCTATACCTTAGCACCAGGTTTTGATAATGTCAACGCTTTCATAGCAAAAAAAGATGACGTTTATTACATCATCTTTTCCTGTCAAATCATGTTCAAACTTTCTTTATGAGCATCATATATACTTGATATCACAGCGGCTAACGTCTCAATTCCTTTTCTCATTTCTTCGTCTGAAACAGTCAGGCTGATTCTGATACAGCGCTGTTCATGGTCTGTTCGCTTGCTTGTATTATGGAAAAAAGAAGAGCCCGGAACAACAATGACATAATGCGCTTTCAATGTTTCATATAACTCCATGTCACCGACCGGCAAGTCTTCAAACCAGATCCATGCGAACAGCGATCCTTCTCCTTTGTGTAAAAACCACTTTTTATCAAGAGGCATGGCGTTTATCAGCGCTTCTTCGAGCACCGCAAATTTTTTCTTATAATAGGGCCTGATAGATGTCTTGGATACTGACACAAGGCTTCCGTCATTAATGGCGGCCGCCACCATGCATTGGCCCAGCCTAGATGAATGAATGGAGGCATTCGATTGAAAAGCTTCCATGATTTGAATAAAAGCGGCAGACCCAATCGCAATCCCAACCCTTTCCCCGGCGAGGCCTGTCTTGGAAATACTCAGGCAGTGAATAATAGATTCATGAAACACCGGCTCCATCTCAACAAAATTGATAGCCGGAAATGGAGGTGCATAAGCGGAATCAATAAGGCACGGAATGTTCAGCTCTCCGCAGACCTTTGATATCGCTTCAATATCCTCACCTGAAAGGATATTTCCGCATGGATTGTTTGGCCGTGACAGAACCACAGCCCCGATATCCGGGTCGTTGTACATTTTTTCCAAAAACGCCTCTTTGTCTAATTCATAACGAAATGTGTGATCATCCAGCTTGGACACGATTGGCGAAATGCCCTCTATCATCGTCTCGTCCAGCGCCACCCCGCTATAACCGGAGTAATCAGGAAGCATCGGAATCAATGCCTTTTTCAGTTTAGAGTCTGCTCCAACTCCGCAAAAAGCATTAATGGCAAGAAAAAACAAATTCTGGCTGCCGGCGGTGATCAGCACGTTTGACCGATCAAGTGTGAGGCCGTATTCGTTATTAAAGAATCGAACGACACTCTCAATCAGCTCATCTGTTCCGTAGCTTGACCCATACTGGCTGATAATCGAAGGAAATGCTTCATCCAGAAGCAGCTCTTTCAGCTTAGACTCCCACACTGCCGTCACTTCCGGCAGAATGCTTGGGTTCCCTACACTCAGATTCGTATATTGGTCAGAGCCGGAGGCAAGCACCTCCTGTATGTCTCCCATAATGGCCCTGACTCCGACTTTCCGGCTCATTTTTTGTCCGATTCGACTTAGCTTTAGATTCAATTCCATTCCAGCTTTCTTTATTAATCTTGGTTAAATACTAAGTAAGGCGTCTCAATCGCGGCATTGCGGCTGTAAATGACATATTGTTCAGGAATACTGAAGCGGTCGCCCTCAGCGCCCGGCGGCAGGAAGTGTCTCACAAATTGCTCGGCCTGCTTTTTATAGACCAAATCATCCTCAATTTTTTCCAGCTCTTCTATTTCGGCAACCAGCGTTTTCAGATCATTGATACATAGTTCAAGATTGAGAGACAGAGGCTTGGTTTGCCCTTTTTGGATCGACTGGCTGTTATCCATCAGCCAGCTGAATAAGAAAAACCCTGTGCCAGAATCAAAGTTTTGCGCGGCATTATGCTGGCTCGGATAACGCAGAAGCCGTTCAAATAAGACAAATTCAATAATTTCTTCCCAATACGGAAATTTGCGCTCAAATAAAGTGATGATCGTCTGGCAATCTACTTTAATTTCTTCTAATATACCGGCAAAAAAGTTCATTTTTGCTTGGATATGTTTGTTAAAAGGCTTATTTCCGCAGTGGTGATAATAGTCGTGCAGATAGCCCCACAGCACCCTCGCTTCATATGTATCTTCAGGATTAATATCAGATGACTTGAATGTCATGTTTTCAAATATATTACGCGCTCTGATCAGCGTATCATCATTGTAAATTTGATAAAATTTATTAAAGTAGAAAATCGCAAACGTTTGAGAAGTAATTTTCTCGCGTGTTTTGACGTTCTCCGGGAAAAACACGATACATTTTTCTTCGGTGAATCCCTTTGACCCTGCTAAGAGCTTTAATGATTGACAGCCATTTTGCGGATGCGGCAGCTCTTCTTCAATCGGAATCATCATATCCGGCTCCTCTCGGCTCGCTAAAAAGGCTTCAAAAAAACTGCCTTTCTTATGCGGTCCGTTTGGCGTCACAATCGGCGCCAGAAAAAAGGTCGTCTCATGATTATTCGGCGGACGGTATGCTGTCAGTGTGCGGTCAAAATACGGCGTTTCGTTCAGACCGCGGCTGATCCAGTCAGATACATCCTGTTCAAACGCTTCCCCGACCTCTTCCAGCTTCAGCGATTGCCAGATTGTTTTTGCGTCTTTTACCAGTTCAGCAAGAAGCTGCTTTGCCCGGTCTTCATTTTTTTCAATCTGTCCTTTGAAATGCTGGTACTGCTGAATTTCGTGTACAAGAGGAACAATTTTTGTTTTTACCGTTTCAATTAGATCATTCGTGACTGTCAGCATAGTCATCCTCCATATCAGGTTTATTCTTTAACCCGTGAATCGTAAAGCACATCGGCACTTCGCCAAAGTCTTTTACAACATGTAAGTGGTTCTCCGCAGCGGCTTTGAGTGTGGTAATGCAGGCATCTGTATGGCCCGACGAACAATCCAGCGCGGCTTGTGAATTGCTGTTGACTAATTGGACATTATCGCTGAAAAGCTTTGCCAAATGAGCCGGCGCAGGGTGGGAAGCAATTGTTCCGATATCCTTATGGCCGATGTCCTGTTTGGCGGCAAGAACCATGCTATAGGTAGGCATCACAAAGCTATCGATAATTTCCATATCAAGCAGATTTTCAAAAACGACATTGTGTAAAAGCGGATAGACAGCACACCCCAAAAGTACTGAATGTTCCGTCTCCTTTACATGCATCAGCGCTTCCTCAAGAGTGCCGTACAGCCGTACCTCACCCTTCAGACCCTGATTTTCAAGCCAAAGATAACCGGCCTTTTCACAATTAGTGCCTGCAGGACCTAACGTATGGACAATTGTCTTTTGCAGCGTAACTGATTTCTTTTCTTCCGCGGTTACAATCATTTTGGCCTCCTATTGATAAAGAATCGTTAGTTCTTTATCCAACATTTGATAATACCGGTCACAGTCCTCATATGAATCATGGCTCGTTAATATAAATCCCGGATAACCGGAAAAATGCGGATACGGCAAAATGTCTGCGCCTGATTCAATGAACTGGAATACTCGTTTCACCTCAGACCGGCGCTTAATGTCTTCCAGACCGGAAACCTCCACAAAAGTACCTGACCCCTGCACAGGAATAATGTAGTTGCCGACTGTTTTTGATGCCGTAATCGGACCGCCCAACACATCCTCAAATAACAGCCCAAATGCATTTCGAATGATCAGTTCCATAAAATTAATGCCTGTGCTCTCTTTCACAATAAAGTGGGAAATGCCCGAACCGCCTATGCGGGGGGCTACTTCAATCACAAAAGGCTTCCCGCTTTGATCGAGACGAAGTTCTGTATGAGCCGCGCCATTGTCTATGCCAAGAGCGGATACCGCCTTCCGCACCTCTTCTGTGATCGCAAGACGGCTTTCCTCTTCTAAACGGGCGGGCGCAATATAGACGCCCTCTTCAAAGAACGGCCCCTTACAATCTCCTTTATAACCGATGGAAAGCACATGAACCTTCCCCTGAATGGACATTGTTTCAATCACAAATTCAGGCCCGTCAATAAATTGCTCGACAATGATGCCGCTATTGCCTTGAATAAATTTTCCTAAGTCTTCTTGATTAATCGCTTCTACCTTGCTGATCGCTTCCTTCAATTGATCCTGATCATTTACTCTGACAACCCCTTGGCTTGAAAAGCCATTAATCGGTTTGACAACGAGAGGGTATCTCAGCCCGCCTGCATCAATATCAGCCGCTGAACTTATTTCATAAAAGAAAGGGGTGTTCAGCTGATGCCGCTTCAGTACTTGACGTGTCGCATATTTATTACGGCAAATTGCGATGACCTGTGAAGGCAAATGGCGAAGCCCGAGCTCCTCGGCCGCCTTTGCCGTGAAGTTTAAGGCCGGTTCAAAAAGCGTTAAGATCCCGTCAAAATGGTCGTCTTCATTTGCTTTTTTGACGATTTCCATGGAAGACGCTTCGTCTTGAAAGATAGGAAGAGGAATACACCGCTCAACTGCCGGGAGATGTCCCGGATGCTCCTCAGCCGCAGGATAAAAAAAAGTGATCCTTACACCTAAGCTTTCGGCTTCTTCAAAGATAAAAGGCAATTGTTTATTTTGACACATGATTGCTAAGTGTTTTTGTAACGTTGTCATCCTTCTTAATCCTTTCTCTTCTCAGGTTGATACACATCACACCAGTTATGACAAAAAACGTTCCGATATAGATATTCAGATTTAAGGCTTCTTGTAAAAAGATAAAACCGATATATAAAGCAATGACCGGCGAAATAAATAAGTGCGACGTTGCTTTTGAGATATGCCAATGCTTCAAGAGATAGATATTGATCCAAAATCCTAAAACGGAGCCCACAATAGCCAAATACAGAACAGCATACAAACTGACGCTTGAAAACGTCCGAGTGCCATCTTCTATCAATAAACTGCTGATTAATAAAATAAGCCCCCCGCTTAACATCGATATTGAATTAAAACTCAGAACAGGGAGCGACCGAATTCTTTTTTGAACTTGAATGGTAATAAACGCAGAACCGACCATCGCACACAAAATCACAGCCATCGCTACAATTTCAATGACATTTACCTGAATAAACAGCTGATTTCCAAACACAATTGTCATCCCGATAACGGCCAGCACTATGCCCCACTTCTGCAAGGCTGTCGCGGGCGTTCCCTTCACAATTCGATTGATCACCAGGGCAAAAACAGAAATACTTGCAGCTAAAATAGATACTAAGCCGCTTGGCAAATACTGAGAAGCCCAGTAAACTGAACCAAAAGGGATGGAAAAATACATAACGCCGTTTAACACCGCTAAAACAACCAATTCCTTCGTCACGACAAATTGCTTGCGAATCAAAAGAAAAGCGGCAATCAAGACACTCGCGATCAAAAACCGCATCCCCGCCGACCAAAACGGCAAACTGTCCTGCAACCCCGCCTTCTGCACAGCCCACGTCGTTCCTCCTATTAAACACGCAAGACAAAAAAGCAAATACACACGATACTTTAAGAGATTAGACATAAGACCCCTTCACCTTTTCACCCTGATTGTGTAGTCAATGACACTCAAAAGTAAGTAAATATTTATCAGAAAATAATCAATTTTCCACCTATTATTAATAAGCAATACTATAACTTTTTTACAACATTCAGTCAATATAAATTTTACATAGATGTCAGAAAAAGAAAAAAAGAACGGATTGGGTGCCGTTCTTTTACTAAATAAGTCATCTTCCAGAAATTCTTCGAGTAATTCTTTTACTGTATATTTTAAATCGGAAGGATAATAAAATGCACCGATTCATTTCTAAAAAAATGTGCATCTGATCAGGTGTATTAAACATAGAAAAAATGTTTTCAATGTCTCTAAACATATTATCATCAGAATAGTATTATATATATCCTTCAAAACACTGTATAACCACTTATGATACTCTCTATTCATGACTTCAGAAAAGCTGCCAGAGACTATTTGTTCTAATAAAGCATCTGCTTTTTCTTAAGTTTGTTCACACACCAATTCAAGGATATTCTTATCTTTAATATTAGGATTATTCTTTAGATAATTAACCGCATAATTTGTAACTTCCAGAGAAGGAATTAATTTAAACTGCCTACCAATAAAAAATGTAATCCAGTTACATTCAAATTCTTTTTTCTTGATTATTTGAACTGATTACATTTATCTATTTCCCTCACTGGTTTTTTCTTCCTGTCACTTTTCGCACTAGGTATAGGTCACTTTATTATTAGGGTCAACAATCCATTCGAACACACCAACACCGGGTACATGTTTATCCAAATCTGTGACAATACGTTTCCTGCCTCTAACAGCCATTTTTAACAGAATCCTGAAGACTTACTCACTTGATAAATTCATATTGGGTTTTGAAAAGAAATGAGTCGGAGGCCTGGCTCCGCTAACTTTATCCTCTGGGGTGTTAGAAAAAATTTCTTGGTTATAACACTATTTTCAAAAAGCTACCATTATATTTATCTATTAAAAAACTTTTACTATCGTTGTGATAATCAAGGTACAAAATCAAAATGCAATATCAATTTTGTAGATATTTATGTTCTTTGTTCAGGAATTCATTAAATAAGTTAATTAATCTAGCTACATTCTCTTCTTTTGAGTATTTTGATTGATTAAAGTTATCTTTAGGAGGCAAATAATTAATAAAACTGTCCATGTCTTCTGGATAATTAAAATCAGCATATACTTCTGCAATCTGGTTTAATAACTCCTCAAAATCTTCTTGATACATTTTTTTAAAATGAACAAGTACACCAAATCTCCATTTTCTTTTTTCAACTTGCCAAGAATCGACGTCTAGATTCAAGTCATCAATATTTGACTCTTTTAAGATATTTAGGAGTAAACTCTCGTAATCAAAATCTTTATCTCCCCAAGCAAGCTGGATAATATTTTGATTATTAGTTTCAGGATGCCTAGATAAAAACTCAACCGCATAATTAGTGATATCACCATATTTTATTAGATCAAGTGTTAATCCCACATAAAGTGTTTTCCAATCATACTTTATTTTATACTGATTAAAAACGTCTACATATACATTCATTTAAATCACCTTAACTTTATGGTCTCTGATTTGGGGAACCAGTTATTTGTCCATTAGGAATAAATCTTCTATGCGTAACTCCTTTAACAGGATCAACAATCCACTCAAATATTCCCTTTTGGTCTTTAATAGTTGTTATTCTCTCTTTAATTCTCAGATCCTTATTATAAACATCTTTAAAATCGTAGGACTTCATCCCACCCTCAATTTGATATAAGTCCCTCTTAATTCCGTCACCACCTACTATTTCAAATTCTTTGGCATACGGAGTATAATTATCGATAATATCGTTAAACCCATGTTGACCATCAGGTTTCTTTAAAGCACTACCCGACCTGGTATTATCGAGTACTGGATGTGAAATATTTTTACTCGCACCCTTAGAAGCAACTTTCTTAACGTCTCCCTTAATTTCATTCTTTGCAACTGTTTTGACAACACGTTTTCCGTCTCTAATAGCCAACTTTTTAACAGCGCCCTGAGGACTCACCCATTCAATAAATTCATACTGAGTTCCAGCCAGAAATGAATCCAGTGAATCAGCTCCGCCTACTTTATCCTCTGGAATGTAAGAAACTTCTTCTAACCGCTTTTTCCCTCCAGCGTAGAACTCTCGTACGATTTGGCCGGTTTCATATACATAATATTTGCCGCCGACGTAGTCAATGCTTGCTGTATCGCTTGCTAACTCGTCAATCACTTCAATCGTATCTATCTTTTTTAATCCTTTATGATTATATAGTTTATCATTAATCACGCGGATGTCTCCATAGACTTTAGGATGGGCCGCCGCTTCTTTCTGCAGTACCGTCAAGTTACTGTCATCACCATAAATCTCACGCTCGATCTTCTGTTGTTTATCATCCTTCATCACAGTATCGACGTTTGATTGCTTATGCTTCTCCAGTTTCTTCAGCATCAACTCCATCGGTGAATCATCAGGCTGTTTCATTTGCGGATTGATGGCGTCGAAGGTTTGGTTGATGTTTTCTTCTTCCTGTGATTTCAAAATGGAGCCGCTTTTGTATCCTGTGATCTCAATCTTTGGCCCTGTGTACATCGTTTGCAGCTGGGCCATGTACTTTTTCATGGTTTGAAAATCTGTTTTTGCGGTTTCTAGTGCTTGTGTTTGCTGGCCGTCAAATTGAAAGAGCTTTTGTAAGGTGTCTGTGATGTGCCGTTCCGCCTGCTCTGTTTCCATCCGAAAAAAGGTGTCATTGACTGTCGGCAGGCTGACGATGTGATCGATGGCTGATGTCTGGCGATTTACTGCGTCTGTCAGCTGCTCTGTCACTTCTCGAGCATGCTTGATCCCGTGTCTGGCATCGTGCGATAGAAAAGCCTCCGCAATCATGCCATGGGAATCTGATTCTACAGAGGAAATCCGGTGCTGCGTTTGTTTCAGCACTTTTTTGTATTCGTCAATAAACATGCCGAAGAAAAGCAAAAAAGGCTTGTGGCACTCCTCATAGAAGGTCCGGATGGCGTCCCCGCCTTTTCCTTTTAACGCATCCTTCATGCCGGCAAAATGCTCTACGCTTTTTTCCAATTTCTCCAGCTGCTGTTTTTGCTTGTCCAGTTTTTCAATGGTATGCTGAATGCCCTCGTGAAGAGCGTGGACATCTAATGTTTTCAATCTTGTGTCCTCCCGTGCTTTATTTCATGGAAGATGATAGGTTCTCGTCTGTTTCCTTCATGGCGTTTACAGCACTTTCCGTTTGTGCAATATGCTTGGCCAGAACGGACATATACGTTTCAGTGAGTTTGTTGATGTCCTCATTCAATTGTTTGATTGATTTCACAACATCTAAATGGTTTCTGCCTGAGATATGGCCGGGCAAGGAGGACTTGAGTTCAGCTGAGCTCTTAAGCTGAGAGAGTCCCTGTGTGACGGTTCCATAGACCATTTTGATTTCCTGTGCCATTTGTGCTCACCTCACTTTTTATGTTTTTCTTCCTTGTGATTTGGCGTCTTATGGAATAAATATCTCCCTCTAATGAGTGAATTTTTCTTTCTATGCTTTCGATGATTCCGCTGACTTGTTCGCTTTTGATTTGCTGATACGATTTGCTCATTCCTTCACGAATATCATCAAACCGCTCAGCATGTGTTCCTCTCCATACATCTGAAGCAAGATGAGGCCGATGAACGAGATGCTGAGCCTCGGAAAATTCGTGTTTGATTTGCCTGATTTCGTGCAGCACTCGTTTTAACTGATGGATCTGTTCCTGTTTTTCATGTAAATCGGCGTTTACCGAATGTAACAACATTTCCCTATGCATGCCGCAACACCTCGTGATTCTATCAAACTGTGTAAATTCTTTACAATACAGACTATTTTCATATTACAGGATGGGTCAGATTGGATAAATAGGTAAAAAGATTTGTCTTGAAAAGGATTTGAATAAGTCAAAACGTCTAATAATCTTTTGTTTTATTTTCTCCTAAGTAAAATTCAGCATGCGAAGGACTTTAAACGTAGGCCAATTAACCTCATTCGATTCACAGTGCACATTTACAAATCACTGTTAACCAGCAGTCAATGAAAATGACAAAATTAGGATATCTATCTAAATAGGGGAGAAAAAATAGTGTTCTCACGTAGAATTATAAAAAAACATTTTAAAGCTGGATGAATAATCCTCTTACTATCTTTTAGAGTATCCATCTTTTTCTTCTTTTATAAACTTTTCAATTTTATCTATTGCCTTGTTAAAATCTTTCTTAAATTCATGCTCCCATAGCCTTAAGATATTCCAGCCTATCTCTTTGTAATAAGATGTAACCTCACTGTCTCTAACCTTATTGCGTTTTAATTTAGCCTCCCAATATTCTTTATTGCTTTTAGGCATATTTCCATGAATGTCGCAACCGTGCCAAAAACAAGAGTCTATAAAGACCACAATTTTATATTTTTTTATTGCAATATCAGGTTTTCCGAAGAGAGATTTTACATTCCTTCTGAAACGCAGTCCTCTTCTCCATAATTCAGCAGCTGCTTTGTCTTCTAATTTAGATTTTGATTTTATTGCCTGCATGTTTTTCCTTCTTTGTTCTTTTGTATGTGTATCGGCCATTCGGATCCTTCCTTTCATCTTTTCAATATTCATTTTTCCCCGTTTAATTTCACTTAAATCTTATAAAAAGATAAAAACAAATGTTCCCCTTGCTGCAAAGAAATATGTTATAGTTTATAATATGTATTACTTAGATTAATAATGGAGGTTTTTATATGATCTTCCGTAAAGGAGAGCTTTTTAGCGGACCCGGGGGACTTGCTTTAGGTTTAACAAGTGCAAGTATTGTTGATGATTCTGGTAATGAATATAAAATTAAACACGAATGGTCTAATGATTATGATGAATCAGCTTGCAAAACATATAGACGAAATATTTGTCAAAACATAGATGGCTCTAGTGTAATTGAAGGTCCTATTCAGGAACTTGATATTGAAAGCCTCCCGCCGATAGATGCTTTAGCGTTTGGATTCCCGTGTAATGATTACAGTATAGTAGGGGAACATAAAGGAATGAGCGGTGACTACGGTCCGCTTTATTCTTATGGTGTCAAAGTTCTTAATTATCACAACCCTAAGTTTTTTATAGCTGAAAATGTGGGCGGACTGCAAAGTGCAAATGAGGGAAAAGCCTTTATACAAATATTAAAAGAACTAGCCGATGCTGGACTGGGTTATCAATTAACACCCCATTTATATAAATTTGAAGAATATGGTGTTCCTCAAAAAAGGCACCGTATCATAATAGTTGGTATTAGAAAAGATCAAGATGTAGTATTTAAAGTACCAGCACCAACTACACCAGATAAATATGTTACTGCAAAAGAGGCTCTTTATAATCCTCCGATTCTTGATTTTACAGAAAACCATGAACGCACAAAACACAATCCTAAAACGATTGAAATGTTGAACTATATTCCACCCGGCAAAAATGCTTGGTATGAAGGAATCCCTGAAGAATTGCGTTTAAAAGTTAAAGGTGCCCGAATGAGCCAGATTTATAAAAGACTTCACCCAGATGAACCTTCTTACACAGTAACTGGCAGTGGAGGCGGCGGTACACACGTTTATCACTGGGAAGAACCCAGAGCGTTAACCAATAGAGAACGGGCTCGCCTTCAAACCTTTCCGGATCACTTTGTTTTTGAAGGAAAAAAAGAAAAAGTAAGACAGCAAATTGGAATGGCTGTACCACCTAGAGCAGCTAAAATTATAGGTGAATCAATCTTAAAAACATTTGCAGGTATTGAGTATGATTCAATCAAATCCAAGTGGACTTACGAAGAACTAATTAAAGAAGAACAAGTTCCATATATGGTGTAAGCAGAATCGCAAAACGATTCTGCTTCTTTTTTACTTTAAAAATAAAATTGCTGCAACCGTAAGTATGGAGATAAATGCAGGAGTTATAGATAGCTTAAAGTTCTCTATTTCAATGTACATATTTAATTCACTCTCCTAGTCAATCTGATCTATTTCTGTTAGAAGCTGTTCAATTGAAGAATAACTTTTATTTTTTACCGCATTCATAAAAATCTTTACTCTTTTTTGCGGAGGTAAATCATTTTCTATACAAAAATCAAGTAATCCTAGTAAAGTTTTTGCATTTAGTAAAATACCATTGATAGAAAACCCCTGAAGATTTCTTGCAGTCAATTTATTGATCTTATCTAAATTCTTGACACCTCTAAATTCATCAGCTGCTGTAACATAACCATAGAACATCATATCTTTATTATCATATCCTTTATAATTCGGTATATATTCGGATGCCATATGGGAAGCAAAAGATGCACTCAAGGTGAATTTTCCTTTATATCTTTTTGCATCAATTATTCCAAAAAAATTGTCATAACTAATTAATAAATCTATCTCAGTTCTTTCATTATTAAGTGCTTTGGGGTGCATTGTTACAGTAAATCCAAGAGCTTTAAAAATCTCACCTGTCTTATCCTCAAATAGCAGATCATTTGTCTCTTTTATATAACTTTCAACAAAATCTATATTTAACGTTTTATATTCATCTTTCGAAAGAATATCTTCAGCAATATTTTTTGAATCACGCGGCGGTAATACTTTATTTAAAACACCTATCAGTTCTTCCTTGCTTAGTGATTTTGGTTCTGGTATATTTTTGAGGATTGATTGTATCTTTTTTTCGGTTTTTTTCATATTTGTAGCAGGTTTTATGTCATTTAAACTACTCGCTTTGTAGCTATTTATATCAAGTCCATTATTCTCAGCCATTCTTTGCAAAGAAATTAGATAACGTTTATTGAAAGGATATTTAATATCCAATAAATCCATCTCTTTATTGAGCTGTTCTCTTTTGCTGCTTTCAACAATTAGCGCTTTCCCTCTAATATATTCGACCAATCCTGTATATTCACTTATGAGCATAAAGGTATGAGCAACATCTGAATGAGCTGTATTAAAATCACGTGCTCCTTTATCAGACCTTTCTCTATGATCACACTTTTCAGCTATTAACTGTTTCATCTTTTCTTGTTCTTCTTTGTCAGCTTCACGAAAACTGACAATTTTATCAGTAACTTCTTCTACTTGATCATCTTTTTGAGCAGTCATTACAAAGTAAGTAATTTCTTCTTTTGTTAGATAATAATTCAGAACTCCTTGATTCGCAACTTTTACCAAAAATCTAACCGGTCGCAATTGGAAATTCTCACTGAACTTTGGTCTAAATCCTTTTTCTAAAAAATAAGCATTAGGATATTGAAGGGTTAGTATCTGTTTACGAATATTTAAGTAAACATCTCTATTTTCTAATATAGCTTTTCCCGATTTTGTAAATCTAATTTTTCCGTTATCATCTAAATAACAATAAGCAAAGGTTCTCAGCATTGCCATCCATGTTCTTCCTCCGGAACCGTCAGTGCTTATATTTTGTCTTTTTACACCTTTATCAGCAAGAACTTGTTCAAACATTTTATGGACCTCACGATTCCCCGTCCATGTTAACGCAAGTTTCTCAGTTGCCTCATAAAGTGCTTCTATAGCATCTTGATGAAATTTAGGGTCCCTTTCAGGCCTTGTAATAAACCATACTAACCTCTCAGAAGCCACTTAACATTCCCCATCTCTTTCTTATAATCCTTTTATTTCTTTATATATCTTTTCTTCTTCAGCACTTATCTTTTTTTTTCTTCTTTAATATTTCAAAATAATATATTGTGCTTTTTAAAAGGTTTTTATTGTCTCTAAAAAAATAGTTATATCTGCATCTGCAATATTATTTGTAACTTTAATAATCTCTAAAACTTCATCATCAATAAATTGTTCTAATGTTATTTCTTTTCTATTTCTTTCTCTTAGTATTTCATTTAAAGACCTAAGATACCTTAGAATCGTTGTTAATTTAGGAATCTTCATTTCGTTAAGCATTTTGTTAAATGCGTTGTCGCTTTTGCCTGTTCGAATACTCAACTGCGTTTGTTTAATGTCTTCACGTAATAAAACACTGTCTATATTATCTAAAATTTTCTTTGCGATAACTTTCTCAAAAAATTTTTGAAGAGTTTCTGTACTCATAAACACCTCTTTTAAATATTGGATTTTATACTAAAAAATTCATATCAATATCATAATACAACTTTTCGACTCTTAATATACTCTACAGAGTAATATTCTGTTGAGATACTTTCGATTTTTTAAAAATAAATCTAAAAGAGCCCTTTTTAATAAAAAGGGCTCTTTTAGATTAAATTATAGTTATCTATTCACTCCCCCAAAAAGCCTCACCGCTGCCACTCAACACACTAAATGTCATCACATTCTTCTCTCTCACCGAATCCCACTGGCGTAAAAATACTCCGCTATACGCTTTGCCGGCTAATGTGAGTTCAGCTGTATTCTTCCCAGTCTTCTCCCAAGTCCCGGTCATTTCCCCGGAAATGGTGTGGTTTTTGTTGAGCTGGATGTTGATGGTTTTTTTGATGTCGGCTGAGATGTCTTTTCCGTGCTGGATGAGTTTATATGTTCCTGTGATGTCTTTTTGTTTTACTTTTTTCAGTGTTTCACCTGCGTATCGATATGGCGCCACTACCGGCCAGCCGTCTTTGTTCATGAACATCTGGTGGACTCTGACTTCGTGTTCTTCACCTCTGTCTGGGAATCGCGTGTGAAAGATTAAATATGAGCGGCCGGTTTTTTGGTCATAATAGGCTGAGTTGTGGCCTGGTGAGACGTAGCCCGCTCCTTTTTCAGTTTCTGTTTCAAATGAATAGCTGCCCATGAGTTTGACGCCGTACGGCTCAATGGAGCGATCATCGAAGAATGTGCCTTCTTTGCCTCGGACATCAATCATTGGGTTGCCCTCTGCGTCATAATACGGACCGTCTGGTTTTTTGGAGCGGACGACGCGCATGTTGTAGCCGCCTGTTGCGTCAAGCCCTCCAAATGATAGATACATGTAGTAGTATTTTGTGTCTGGATTGTAGAGGATATATGGGCCTTCGATTCTGCTGTGGTTGCCGCCGAGCAGTTTTTTGCCGTAGCCCTGTCCAGGGAGCGGGAAGCCTGTTTTTGGATTCATTTCCAGGATGAAAATACCGCCTGAGTAGGAGCCGTAGACCATCCATAGCTTGCCGTCCTTGTCGAAAAAGGTATGGGGGTCGACGACATTTGGATGTTTGGTTGCGTCATATGGAGTGCCGTCATTGCTTGTGCCATCCATGCCTGATTTCAGAAAGATGCCTTTGTTTTTGTAGGGGCCTTCGATGTTGTCAGCGACGGCAACACCCATTGCCGATCTTGGTGAATCTCCGCGGCAGGCGTTGTAGTACATGTAATATTTGCCGTCTGCCAGCTGCGTGACGTCCGCGGCCCACAAGGTGTCGGATTGCGCCCATTCAAAGGTTTCTTTTAATTCTTCATACACACTCGGGATGAGAGGATTCTTGTTAGTTACACTTGTGGTCAACTGCTGCCATTGCATGAGGTTCTTTGATTTGGCGGAGGCTAAATGGGAGCCGAATACGTAAAAGGTCCCATCTGTCTGAATTACTGAAGGGTCATGGACGCTTACTTCTTTAAAAACCGGTTTTTCAGCTTCCTGTGCTTGTGCGGCGCTTGGCAAGGTGAATGCGATGAAAATGGCAGTTATGAAACATAAACGAAACAAGCGGCTGCTCATATGTACGTTCTCCTCTCTTTTTCCAAACTATAAAAGACTAATCACAACATCCCATCTTATGATACGAATGAAATCGATATGAATAAAACATCCGGCTCCGTCATCGCGGCCGGATGTTTTCGAATTCAAACGGATAGATGATTCCAGCGCGGCTATTGTAAGCTCCGCATGAACTTCAGAAACGGTCAGATCAGAATGGTGCCAATCTCGGGGTCATGGATCAGTTCGTAGATGCTGCTGTCGTTTGGAATGTTGTATTGTGAAAATTCTATATCACGATACCAATCTACCGTGCTAAAGAATGTAAAAAACCTTTTGACTTCTGCGAAATAAACACTTAATATAAAACTCAGTTACTAGTTATCAGAATATTTCAGAATTGAGTGATTCATATATGACATTACACAAAGAACGCCGCATCGGCCGACTGTCTGTTCTTCTTCTGCTCAATGAGTCTGAAGAAAGTAAGCGGGTCGGAGAGCTTGAGCGAGATGGCTGGAAAGTCTGTCTCGGGAAGGTAGGCTCAATGGATGCGCATAAGGTAGTAGCCGCAATTGAAACCGCTTCCAAAAAAGGCGGTGTCATTCAGTCAGAGGGTTATCGTGAATCGCATGCGCTTTATCATGCGACGATGGAGGCCTTACATGGTGTGACAAGGGGTGAGATGCTGCTTGGATCGCTGCTTCGGACGGTCGGTTTGAGATTCGCCGTTCTGAGAGGAAATCCTTATGAAAGTGAAGCGGAAGGCGATTGGATTGCCGTCTCGCTTTACGGAACGATCGGAGCGCCGATTAAGGGACTTGAGCATGAAACATTCGGCGTAGGAATTAATCACATATGAAACAGCCCATAGATCTTAGACGATAGGGGGCTATGCGTGAAATCAGATTTTCACAGCATAGCCCCTTTTTGTATGGGCGCTTTATCAAAGTAAAGACAAAGGAGTTGGGTTTATGGTGACATTAGACGGTTCCTCACTGACAACGGCAGACGTAGCTCGTGTGCTGTTTGATTTTGAAGAGGCAGCGGCTTCCGCAGAAAGCATGGAGCGTGTGAAAAAGAGCAGAGCAGCGGTGGAACGGATTGTTCAGAAAGAAAAGACAATCTATGGCATTACCACCGGTTTTGGCAAATTCAGTGATGTACTGATTCAAAAGGAAGATGCGGCGGCCCTGCAGCTGAATTTAATCCTTTCTCATGCCTGCGGAGTCGGCGACCCTTTTCCAGAGTCTGTTTCTAGAGCTATGCTGCTTTTACGCGCGAATGCACTGTTAAAAGGGTTTTCCGGTGTACGTGCTGAGCTGATTGAACATTTGCTGGCGTTTTTAAATAAACGTGTCCATCCGGTCATTCCCCAGCAGGGATCACTTGGAGCGAGCGGGGATTTGGCTCCGCTTTCTCATCTGGCGCTTGCGCTGATCGGGCAAGGAGAGGTCTTTTTTGAAGGAGAACGGATGCCGACGATGCAGGCGTTGAAAAAAGCTGGTATTCAGCCGGTCACCCTGACGTCAAAAGAAGGGCTTGCCTTGATTAACGGCACACAGGCCATGACCGCTATGGGCGTCGTCTCTTACATTGAAGCTGAAAAACTAGCCTTTCAATCAGAACGGATTGCCAGTTTAACGATTGAAGGGCTTCGCGGAATTATGGATGCGTTTGATGAAGATATTCACTCAGCCCGCGGCTATCAGGAACAGATTGATGTGGCAGAACGAATCCGCTTTTACCTGTCAGACAGCAAACTGACGACATCTCAAGGCGAATTGCGGGTGCAGGATGCATATTCACTGCGCTGTATTCCGCAGGTGCACGGTGCGACATGGCAGACGTTAGGCTATGTCAAAGAAAAATTAGAGATTGAGATGAACGCGGCCACAGATAACCCGCTCATTTTCAATGACGGTGACAAAATCATTTCAGGCGGAAACTTTCACGGACAGCCGATCGCCTTTGCAATGGATTTTCTAAAGATTGCAACAGCAGAGCTCGCTAATATTGCGGAGCGCAGAATAGAACGGCTTGTGAATCCGCAACTGAATGATCTGCCGCCATTCTTAAGCCCTCAGCCGGGCTTGCAATCCGGCGCGATGATTATGCAGTATGCCGCGGCCTCGCTTGTTTCTGAAAATAAAACACTGGCCCATCCCGCGAGTGTGGATTCTATTCCGTCATCCGCCAACCAAGAAGACCACGTCAGCATGGGAACCATCGCTTCAAGGCATGCTTATCAAGTTATTGCCAATACGAGAAGAGTGATTGCGATTGAAGCGATTTGCGCGATGCAGGCTGTCGAATACAGAGGCATAGAAAACGCAGCTTCTTATACAAAACAGCTTTTTCACGAAATGAGAAAAGTCGTGCCATCCATTCAGCAAGACCGTGTCTTTGCTTATGACATTGAGCATTTGAATGATTGGCTGAAAAAGGAATCTTTTTTGCCGGATCAACAGAATCAAGAACTGATGACAAACTAAGGGGGACGAACTTATGACTGATGTGAAAAAATCAATCCGGTCCAACCGGGGAACAGAGCTTGAATGTTTAGGATGGGAACAAGAAGCGGTGTTGCGCATGCTTCGAAACAATCTCGATCCGGATGTCGCTGAGAAACCAGAAGACCTCATTGTTTATGGCGGTATCGGCAAAGCCGCGCGGGATTGGGACGCTTTTCACGCGATAGAACGTTCTTTGAAAACGTTAAAAAATGACGAAACACTGCTCGTTCAATCCGGAAAGCCCGTCGGCATGTTCCGTACCCATCCGCAGGCCCCGCGCGTGCTTTTGGCTAATTCTGTTCTTGTCCCGAAATGGGCGAATTGGGAGCATTTCCACGAGCTTGAGAAAAAAGGCTTAATGATGTACGGACAGATGACGGCGGGAAGCTGGATTTACATTGGCTCACAAGGCATTTTGCAAGGAACCTATGAAACTTTTGCAGAGCTTGCGAGACAGCATTTCGGAGGAAGCTTGAAAGGGACATTGACGCTGACAGCCGGACTTGGCGGGATGGGAGGCGCCCAGCCGCTGTCTGTCACGATGAATGACGGAGTTGTGATCGCTGTTGAGGTTGATGAAAAACGCATCGACAAGCGAATCGAAACAAAATATTGTGATCGAAAAACAGCCTCTATTGAAGAAGCCTTGGCGTGGGCAGAAGAGGCAAAGCAAGCAGGTAAGCCTCTGTCCATCGCCCTTCTCGGGAACGCGGCAGAGGTTCACCATACCCTTCTGAACCGCGGCGTCACCATTGATATCGTCACCGACCAGACGTCTGCCCATGATCCGTTAATCGGTTATGTGCCTGAAGGTTATTCGCTTGATGATGCCGATCACTTGCGGCAAGAAAATCCAGACCTTTACGTGCGCCTCTCTAAGCAAAGTATGAAAAAACATGTGGAAGCCATGCTGGCATTTCAACAAAAGGGCTCCATTGTATTTGATTACGGCAACAATATCCGGCAAGTGGCAAAAGATGAAGGACTGCATCAGGCTTTTGATTTTCCGGGGTTTGTTCCGGCATACATCCGCCCCTTATTTTGTGAGGGAAAAGGACCGTTCCGCTGGGCGGCACTTTCCGGCGACCCGGAAGACATTTACCGTACTGATGCGTTATTGAAAGAACTGTTCCCGCAAAATGAAGCGCTGCACCGCTGGATCAATATGGCGCAGGAAAAAGTCGCATTCCAAGGCTTACCGTCGCGTATTTGCTGGCTTGGATACGGAGAACGGAAAAAGATGGGCCTTGCCATTAACGAATTGGTTCGAAATGGGGAACTAAAAGCGCCTGTCGTCATCGGAAGAGACCATTTGGACTGCGGGTCTGTTGCCTCTCCAAACCGAGAAACAGAAGCGATGAAAGACGGGAGTGACGCTGTCGGCGATTGGGCTGTTCTCAATGCGCTTGTGAACACGGCTGCAGGTGCAAGCTGGGTTTCCTTCCATCATGGCGGCGGCGTCGGAATGGGATATTCTCTTCACGCCGGTATGGTGGCGGTAGCCGATGGAAGTGAGCTCGCCGACGAACGGCTCGCCCGGGTCTTAACAAGTGATCCTGGAATGGGCATTATACGCCATGCGGACGCGGGATATGAGCGTGCCGTGGAAGTAGCGAAAAAACAGGACATTATCGTGCCGATGCAAAAATAAAGGAGTGATGACATGGCAAGACAAATTGATACGATTCTCATTAATATTGGACAGCTTTTAACGATGGAAAGCAGCGGTCCCCGCACGGGTAAGAGCATGCAGGATCTTCATGTGATAGAGGACGCTGTCGTCGGCATCGACAATCAGAAAATTGTATTTGCCGGAAAAAAAGGGGCTGAAGCCGAATACGCGGCAGCCGACATCATTGACTGCGGGGGAAGGCTTGTTACGCCGGGACTTGTCGATCCGCATACCCACCTTGTGTTTGGAGGATCTCGGGAAAAAGAGTTGAATCTTAAGATTCAGGGCATGTCTTATTTGGACATTCTGTCGCAGGGCGGCGGTATTTTGTCCACTGTCAAACATACCAGGGAGGCTTCGGAGGAAGAGCTGCTGCAAAAAGGGCATTTTCACCTGAAAAGAATGCTGTCCTACGGCACAACGACGGCTGAAGTGAAAAGCGGCTACGGCTTGGAGAAAGAAACAGAGTTCAAACAATTGCACGTGGCAAAAAAACTGCATGAGAGCCAGCCCATTGACCTTGTTTCCACGTTCATGGGGGCGCATGCCATTCCTCCTGAAGATAAGGACAGCCCTGATGAATTTTTGGATCGGATGCTGGAGCTCTTGCCGGAAATAAAAGAGAAAGAGCTCGCTGCATTTGCTGATATTTTTACAGAAACGGGCGTTTTTACAGTCAGCCAATCCCGCCGTTATTTAAAAAAAGCGGCTGAAGCGGGGTTTGGATTAAAAATCCACGCTGATGAAATTGATCCGCTGGGCGGTGCTGAATTGGCAGCTGAGCTTAGAGCTGTCTCAGCCGATCATTTGGTGGGCGCCTCAGATGAAGGCATACAGCAAATGGCTGAATCAGGAACCATCGCCGTCCTCTTGCCGGGCACAACGTTTTACCTTGGCAAACACACATATGCCAGAGCAAGAGACATGATTGATGCGGGTGTACGTGTCAGCTTGGCAACGGACTTTAACCCGGGCAGCTCACCGACTGAGAATATCCAGCTGATTATGTCGATTGCCGCGCTTCATCTGAAAATGACCGCTGAAGAAATATGGCATGCGGTAACAGTCAATGCCGCATATGCCATTGGAAAAGGAGAAGAAGCGGGGCAGCTCAAAACCGGACGCACAGCCGATCTCGTCATCTGGGAAGCGCCGAATTACATGTACATCCCGTATCACTATGGAGTAAATCACGTGCATCAAGTCATAAAAGACGGCAAATTGGTTATCAGCAGGGAGGGAGCAGTTCTTGGATAAATATCCTTTTCTCAAAGAGGCCGGCTCACCGTTCAAAGATCGAGATGTAACCAAAATGAGTGACCTGACGAAAAAATGGGACGGCCAGGTCATTAAGGGGCCGGCGCTGATAGGCGTCCCCCTTTCTAAATCATCCATCAGCCATTCCGGAGCTTCTTTTGCCCCCGGCACAATCCGCCAGGCTCTAGGCAGTACATCCGCCTATTCTGCGGAGCTTGGAGAACATGTCATATCAGACCTTCTTTATGACCTGGGGGATATCGATATTCATGTGACTGATATTGTAAAATCACACGAGCAAATCTATCACACCATGAGTGAACTGCTTACTGATCACCCTGATTGGGTGCCGCTTATACTTGGGGGAGATAATTCCATCAGCTATTCCACCATAAAAGCAATCGCACAATTGAAAGGGACAACAGCCGTTTTTCAATTTGATGCCCACCATGACGTTCGTAATACGGAAGACGGAGGGCCGACAAACGGCACTCCCTTCCGCCGGCTATTGGATGAAGACATCATTGAAGGCCAAAACCTGATTCAGCTGGGCATCAGAGAGTTCAGCAACAGCTTGTCGTATGAAGAATACGCCAAGAAACATAACGTGGACATACATACGATGGGAATGATTCGTGAAAAAGGGCTTGTCCCAACCATTAAAGACGTCTTGGACACCGTTAAAAGCAGAACAGACTCAATTTTTATATCGGTTGATATGGATGTTTTGGACCAATCCCATGCACCGGGCTGTCCGGCAATCGGTCCCGGGGGCTTATATACTGACGAATTACTTCAAGCTGTCAGGTATATAGCACAAGATCCGCGTGTCGCCGGGATTGAAATCGTTGAGGTCGATCCTACCCTCGATTTTCGAGACATGACCAGCAGAGCCGCAGCGCACGTGATGCTGCACGCATTAAAAGGAATTAAACTCGCCCGTCAACTTGATCTCCGGCAGATATAAATGGCTGCCGGAGCATTCTTCTGTAAGACAAACTTCATTCAAAAGGAGGAATCCGAATAGTGGATCTTCATAAAAGCAGCGGCCAGCAATTGAAACGCACAATGAAAAGCAGGCACTTATTTATGATTTCATTGGGAGGTGTCATTGGGACAGGGCTTTTTCTCAGTACGGGGTATACGCTAAGCCAAGCCGGTCCCGGCGGTACGATCCTCGCCTACTTAATCGGCGGCTTGATGATGTATCTTGTGATGCAGTGTCTCGGTGAATTATCGGTTGCCATGCCGGTGACCGGTTCCTTTCAAAAGTACGCCACAACATTCATCGGGCCTTCTACAGGCTTTATGGTCGGCATCATGTACTGGGTGAATTGGGTGGTCACGGTAGGTTCAGAGTTTACCGCTTCCGGCATCCTTATGCAGCGCTGGTTTCCTGATAGCAGCGTTTGGATGTGGAGTACGATTTTTGCGGCTATTCTTTTCGCAGCCAATGCGTTTTCAGTCAAATTATTCGCTGAAACAGAATTTTGGTTTTCCAGTGTAAAAATCGTCACCATCCTTTTATTTATCATTTTAGGAGGCGCCGCCATGTTTGGCTTGATCTCATTAAACGGGACGGCTGAAGCTCCTATGTTTTCAAATTTCACAGGTCATGGAGGATTGTTTCCGAATGGTTTTCTCGCTGTATTTATCGCCATGATATCTGTGAGCTTTGCCTTTTCAGGAACAGAATTGATCGGGATCACGGCAGGAGAAACCGCAAACCCAGAAAAAGACATACCGCGATCGATTCGAAATGTTGCTTGGAGAACAGTTATTTTTTTCATAGGCGCCATCTTCGTCTTATCCGGGCTGATTTCATGGAAAGAAGCCGGAGTGATTGAAAGCCCGTTTGTAGCAGTATTTTCGGAAATCGGCATACCTTACGCCGCAGATATTATGAATTTTGTGATTCTAACAGCCTTACTGTCCGTGGCAAATTCAGGCCTGTACGCCTCAACCCGTATGCTGTGGTCTTTAGCTAATGAAAACATGATCAGCTCCCGTTTTAAAAAAATCACAAAGAAAGGCATTCCTCTTAATGCCCTAATGATCAGCATGGCCGTATCCTGTTTATCTCTGATTTCAAGTATTGTGGCGCCTGGAACGGTATATGTGGTGCTGGTAGCGATTGCCGGATTTGCAGGTGTCGTTGTATGGATGAGCATCGCGATGTCGCAAATATTATTCCGGAAAAACTTCCTTAAAAAAGGGGGGAATGTAAACGATTTAATCTTTCGCACACCGCTTTATCCTCTTGTTCCCATCGCCGCTCTTATCTTATGTTTTGCTTCTTGTATAGGTCTCGCTTTTGATCCCAACCAGAGAATCGCACTCTTTTGCGGAATTCCGTGTATTCTCCTATGCTATCTCATCCACTTTTTCAAAAAAAGAACTCTCAATCAAACAAAAGAAGCCGGGCAAGAAGAATATCCGGTTGATGAAATTCTTTAATAAAAACAGCACATCCCATTAGATGTGCTGTTTTTTATTCTTATTCTGTAATCAACGTATGGATCAGCTTCGGTGCCTCTCCTTTTTCCGAGATTCGTATGTTCTCATAGATTTTCTCCGTCACTTGATCGACGTTCTCGCGGTTGGCATAGAGTGTTACCAGCGCTTCGCCTTTTTCAACCTTGTCGCCGACTTTTTTGCGGAGCATAATACCGACGGCCAGGTCGATGTCGTCTTCTTTTGTCGCGCGTCCTGCACCTAACAGCATCGCTGCGACGCCGATTTCGTCTGCGACAATTTCGGAGACAACGCCCGCTTCTTTCGCAGGAACGTCAATCTTGTAAGCAGCCTGCGGCAGTTTTGACGGATCATCAACAACTGAGCTGTCGCCGCCTTGGTTTTTGAGAAAGTCTTTGAATTTTTCAAGGGCTTTGCCGTTTTTCATGACTTCTATCAGTTTTTCTCTTGCTTCATCCAACGTAGCGGCTTTTTTCGCCAAGACGACCATTTGGCTGCCGAGTGTTAAGACAAGCTCGTGAAGGTCTTCAGGGCCTTCACCTTTGAGCGTGTCAATCGCTTCTTTCACTTCAAGCGCATTTCCGATTGCAAAGCCGAGCGGCTGGGACATATCAGAGATAACAGCCATGGTTTGGCGGCCGACATTGTTACCGATCCGAACCATCGCTTTTGCGAGGTTCACGGCATCTTCATCCGTTTTCATGAATGCGCCTGCGCCAGTTTTGACATCAAGAACGATGGCATCGGCTCCGGCAGCGATTTTTTTACTCATAATTGAGCTGGCAATTAAAGGAATCGAATTAACTGTTCCAGTCACATCTCGAAGGGCATATAGTTTTTTATCAGCAGGTGTTAAATTACCGCTTTGGCCGATGACGGCAACCTTGTCGCGGTTCACAAGCTTAATAAATTCGTCCTTTGACAGTTCCACGTGAAACCCTTCAATGGCTTCCAGTTTGTCAATTGTTCCTCCGGTATGTCCAAGACCGCGGCCAGACATTTTTGCGACTGGCACATCGAGTGCCGCGACAAGCGGTGCAAGCACAAGTGTTGTCGTGTCGCCGACGCCTCCTGTAGAGTGCTTGTCGACTTTAATGCCTTCAATGGCTGAGAGATCAATCGTTTCACCAGAGTTAACCATCGCCATTGTTAAATCAGCACGTTCCCGGTCTGTCATGTCTTGGAAGAAGATCGCCATGGCGAGCGCGCTTGCCTGATAATCAGGAATGCTTCCGTCCGTGTAACCATTGACGAAGAATTGAATTTCTTCCGAAGTGAGTTCTTTTCCGTTTTGTTTTTTTATGATGATATCTACCATTCTCATTGTAATCACCAGTCCTTTTCTATTAAGTTCAGTAAATCAGTCCGACAACGGTTGCTGTTAAGAAGCTGACGAGTGTAGCGCCAAATAATAATTTCAGGCCGAAGCGCGCCACGACGTTTCCTTGTTTTTCATGGAGACCCTTTACAGCTCCGGCGATAATTCCGATGGATGAGAAGTTCGCGAATGACACAAGGAACACGGACACAATCGCCTGTGTACGGCCGCTGAAGTTTAAGCCATCCTGCGCAAGAGCCTGCATGGCAACAAACTCATTCGATACCATTTTGGTCGCCATAATGCTTCCGGCATTAACGGCTTCATTCCATGGGATACCGACGAGGAAAGCGAACGGCGCAAACACATATCCGAGCAATTCTTGGAAAGAAATACCGAGCACAGCGCTGAAAATGCCGTTGATCAACGCAATAATGGCTACAAATCCGATGAGCATCGCTGCTACGACAACCGCTACCTTGAATCCATCCATAATGTACTCGCCGAGCACTTCGAAGAAGGATTGTTTTTCTTCTTCCTGTACCTCAAGCATATCCTCTTCATCCGTTACTTCATAAGGATTAATGATTGACGCAATGATAAATCCGCCAAATAAGTTCAATACAAGCGCCGTCACCACATATTCCGGTTTAAGCAGGGTCATGTAAGAGCCGACAATCGACATCGACACGGTGGACATTGCTGATGCACACAGTGTGTAAAGACGTTGCTTTGGCAGCAGGCCCAGTTGTTTTTTCAAGGAAATAAAAACTTCCGATTGACCCAAAATCGCTGAAGCGACAGCATTATAGGATTCGAGCTTCCCCATTCCGTTAACCTTGCTCAGAGCGAGTCCGATATATTTCACGATAAACGGAAGGATTCTCCAGTGCTGAAGAATTCCGATCAAAGCTGAAATAAACACGATCGGGAGGAGAACACTCATGAAGAACGAGTATTCCTTCACATTCACGAGACCGCCGAATACGAAGTTAACCCCTTCAGCAGCATATAACAACAGGTAACCAAACCCTTTTGCAAAGCCTCCTACGAGAAAGTTTCCGACACCCGTATTCAGGAGAATGTAGCCTAATATAAATTGAAGAATAATCATGACGATAATCGGACGATATTTCACTCTTTTTTTCCCGCTGCTTGCAAGCCAGGCAATCCCCAAAATCACAATTAAGCCGACGATCCCAATTAAGTACTTCATATGTTTTCTCCTTTATTTGTATTCGCTTACAAAAATGAATGCTCAGAATGAAGCTAAAGGATATGGCGGAAAGCTTGCCGCTTTCCGCTCATCGCAGCTTGAATTAATAGTTGTCTCCGTTATTTCCGTTCTCTCCGCTCACAATGGACACACCTGCACTCGCACCGATTCGGCTTGCTCCGGCTGCGGTCATTTGGTCAACGTCGGCTTTTGTTCTGATTCCTCCTGAGGCTTTTACGCCGATATCAGGGCCGACCGTTTTACGCATCAAAGCGATATCTTCTGCAGTTGCACCGCCTGTGGAGAAGCCTGTTGACGTCTTCACGAAATCCGCTCCTGCTTTTACCGCTAAACGGCACGCGCGCTCTTTTTCTTCATCAGTGAGAAGGCATGTTTCAATGATAACTTTTACGAGAGCTTTTCCGCCAGCAGCTTCGACGACACCGCGGATATCTGCTTCAACAAAGTCGTTTTCCCCATCTTTTAATGCGGCGATGTTAATCACCATGTCCACTTCTGTGGCTCCTTTTGAAATGGCATCCTTTGTTTCAAACGCTTTCGTTTCTGTCGTATTGGCGCCAAGCGGAAATCCGATAACCGTACAAACATCAACGCCGGTACCTGCGAGTTCTTTTGCAGCTAACTGCACCCACGTCGGGTTCACGCAGACGGAGGCGAATTGATATTTCTTTGCTTCTTCTATCAATTTCACAATATCCGCTTTTTGTGTATGCGGTTTCAAAGCTGTATGATCAATTAGATTTGCAGTCATTTATCGCACTTCCTTTGTTTAAGATATTTTTAGCATAACTGACTTTTGAACATATGTAAATTGGTAAATGAAATTTTGTTCATATTTCACAAAACGGACGCATTATTGGTCTGCCAGCGCCTTTGCTGTGTGTTGGTCGATGATCAGCACATTGGCATATTTGCCTGTCAAAGCCCCGTGAATTGCGGCGATTTTTCTGTTTCCGCCCGCTACAAGAATGGATCGTTCCTTGAGCCTCAAGTCAGCCAATTGTACACCGATTGTCCTGTCATTTATGGCGCTGCTGCAAATGTCCCCGTTCGCGTCAAAGAAACGAGAACAAATATCTCCGACGCCAAGCTTTTTGAGAAGCGCTTTTTCCTCTTCATTAAAATAGCCGAGCCTGAATAACAAGGCCTCATCCCGAACGGTTCCCACTGTAAACAGGGCGACGTTCGCCTGCTTGCCCATTTCAATAATCCGTTCAATATGGCGGTCTTTTTCCACCATTTTTTTGACCTCAGCGTTATCAAACACAACCGGCAGCGGCAGATATCTCGGCATCGTCTGCAATGCCTCGGCAAAGAGCTGAATCGTTTCAGATGAGTATGTATTCACACGGGAATGGCTGATTCCGCCTTTCAACTGAACGACCTCAACGCCTTTCACATGCTTAGGCTGCATGTTTTGCGCGATCTGATACATCGTCGTTCCCCAGCTGACGCCGACGATATCGCCGTCTTTAATCACGTCATGCATATATTCTGCACCGTAATGGCTCAGGTAATGTGTAATGGTCCTGTAGTCAGCCGTAGGAGAAAACACAACATGCGCTTCCAGCAATCCATACTTCTCCTCCAGCATCGTGCCGAGCGCGTCCAGGTCCTCAAACGGGTCCAATACACGAATTTGGACGTATCCTTTTTCTTTCGCATATTGCAGCAATCGGGAGACAGTAGGCCTTGAAATGTTAAGCTGCTCGGCGATTTGCTGCTGGCTGTAATCCGACTGATAGTAGAGCCGGGCCGCTTCTATGCTTAATTGTTGTTTATCCCGGTCCATTCCGCACCTCCTTAACTCCTATTGTATAGTTAGGCATGCCAGTATTCCAGCTGATCTTTTTTGTAGAAGTTTAATGTCTGCAGTCATCATAGCAAATCATCCATACAAACAAAACCTCAGCCGAAGCGGAGAGGTTTTGTTCTTATCGTTTGAAGTCCATATATTGATATCTCCCTTTCATCATTCCGTAAATTCCGTATAAAATAAGCCCGCCGGCCAGAAGTCCGATGATCACTCTGCCATGCGGCTGCTGCGCCAGCTCAGCAAGTGCCCCGTCGAATCCTTTTGTATCGTCAGGGTCAGAGGTGATGGCTGTTTTGATGAGAAAGAAGCCTATCGCACCAAAAATGATACCGCGCGCCATATTGCCGGCACGCCCTGTATTTCTGGCAATCCGTTTTTCTTGGTCATTCATTTTTGAGGTTTGGAAATCACGCATAAAACCGGCACGGACGCCATTCACAAACTGGACGATGCCATAAATGATAAACCCCGCGCCTGTCAGGCCGACAAGCCATTGACCAAACGGCTGGGCTAATAGATAGGCAGACCATGTTTGTTCTGAACTGCTGCCGTCACCTCGGTCAAACGCAAATCGCAGGGCATTCCAGGCAATGGACGCGTATATGACGGCGCTGATGACATTTCCGGTTCGCCGGGAAAGACCGCGCTTCCCTTTACCGTGGCCTTCCGAATCTTTAAACGCGCTCAGCAGCATCCAGATGACAAACCCAATCAATCCAATACCGATCAGCCAAAGCAAGACCGACCCAAACGGCATACGCGCCAAAGATTGAAGCGCTCCGGCGGAATCCTCCGTGTCACCGCCGGCTCCGATGGCAGCCATAAAGGCCAGAATGCCGAGCAAGATAAATACACCTCCGAATGAAAAATAGCCAATCCTTCCAAAACGCCTTACCCAAGGCTTTGACTCATCCTTCACTTTCGAAGCGCCCTGCTTTGTTTTTTCTTTCGCATTCATGATCATCCAACCCTCTTTTCTCGGAAACTTGCTTACTAAGTTACTTATTCATTCCCGATTGACCGGAGTTGAAACCGTTTTTCGCACTGGCCCGCAGCCTCTTAATCCAGCCGTGTGCCATTTCTCAGGTTTTTGTGCGCTTTCGCTTGTTAAAAACAAAAGGACTGTCCCGAATGGCTGACAGTCTCACCTTTGACCGAGAGAGGCACCGCTTCTATTTTCATTCTTTTGAGTTGGATATGATGGGGTCGCCCAGGCTGCGGCTACAACCGCCGTTATACCTCCGGCTAATTTTCCAATGATCATCGCAATTGCCATTTCTCTCTTCATCGCCGCCACAAAACCAAGATGGCTTCCCAGTACAAATGCGCCGCTCACGGCGAAAGCCACATTGATGACTTTTCCTCT
Organism: Bacillus atrophaeus; assembly: GCF_001584335.1. Classification (GTDB taxonomy): domain Bacteria; phylum Bacillota; class Bacilli; order Bacillales; family Bacillaceae; genus Bacillus; species Bacillus atrophaeus. The sequence continues at coordinate 158,804 of NZ_LSBB01000001.1, read as the reverse complement.
CGGACTCATCTTTTTTACTAGCATCAGCATCGGGATATGATGGGCCGGAGAAGCGACCAGACCCGCAGTTGCCGCCTGATCCAGTTTCAAAAGGCTCCCTATTTTCCCAAGCGGCTTGTCGAACGTTTTCGTTATAAAGGCAACCATAGGGAAAGCCCCTGCCAGAACAATGGCGATGGTGCCTACAGTATGTATGCCAGTCTCGATTTTTGTCATATGGGGAATCAATACAATACCCGTCAATGTCTCAATCGAGATTGCCGCAAGTCCGATGATCGCCGCGATGCCGACGGCCTTCCCGAATACATGAAATATCCGGATCACGTATTCAGGAAACCGCCACAACCCGAAAGCAATGACAGCAGAAAAAACAATCGGGATGATCAAATTTTTCAGAATCAAACCGATATCAAAACCGGCCGCTAATCCGCCGATGAAGCACCCAATCGGTACCGTACTTATCCCAATCAAAATTCCTTTCGCAAAGTACGGATGGTCCTCTTTTTCTATGATACCGAGGGCAACCGGGATCGTGAACACAATCGCCGGGCCCATCATCGTCCCTAGAAATACCCATGAAAACACGCCTGCATCCGGATCTTTCGCCATTTCACCGGACAGCGCATAGCCTCCCATATCAATGGCCAAAATCGTGTTGGCGAAGGATGCCGGGTCTGCCCCAATGGCTAAATAGACTGGAGACACAACAGGAATCAGCACAGCCGCAAGCACGGGCGCCAGCGACACAATCCCAACCATGGACAGCGCAAGCGGCCCCATTGCCATAAACCCTTCTGCAAACGGTTTTCCAAGTCCCCATTTGTTGCCCAAACAATGATCGGCGGCTCCGAGAAAAAGAAATACAGCCAGAATGAATATCACCACATCATTAACAGTCATGGTTTCTCCTTTTTAATACGACTGGTTCGTTTTATCATGCAAGGTGAAGAAATGGTACAGCGCACCATACAAGTTCGCATCGTTTTGAAAGCGGCATGGCACGATTTTAGGAATGATCGTGTGCATGGGGTTTTGGGCTGCGATTTCTTGTAACGCCCAGTTCAGTTTCTCAATAAGAGCAGGCTGGGCGCTGATGCCGCCGCCGATAGCGACAACCGACGGATCAATGATATATTGCAGGTTGTATATTTGCGCTGCAAGCTCCAGACAGTACGTCTCAAATATCGCAAGAGCCTCTTGATCTCCGGCAAGGATATCGGCAAACACCTGCTCACCGTCAGAATCCTCTTTGGCAATGCCTTTCTTTGCCGCGATCCGCTGAATCATCGAGACAGCGGAGCACGTCTGTCCGAGAAAAACCGCTTTCTGATGATGGGAATGGAACTGGTTCATGATATAGCTCACTTCCCCCGCCAGCAGATGGCTTCCCCTATATAATTCTCCCCCGATGATGATGCCGCCGCCGACACCGCTGCCGAGGACCAACACAACGGCATTGCCCGCGTGCTTTACACTTCCGAGCCAGAGCTCCGCCAGCGCCGCGCATTTTCCGTCATTCTCAACTGCTGCGGAGATGCCGAATTTGCTTTCTAGCGTTTCCGCCAAATTTACTTCGTGCAGATAGGGCACTAAACCGCCATAATAAATCATGCCTTTCTTTGTATCGACCATGCCGGGACAGCTTACCGCAATCCCTTTGATTTGTTTTTTCAGCGGTTCAATGACCGAAAATAAGCATATTAAAAGATCGTTCAGGCTTTTTTTCGGTGTCGGGCGCTTTGCTTTTGAGATAATGGTTCCGGCTGAATCCATCACCGCGTGTTTGATAAATGTTCCGCCAATATCGAATACTAGGTACATAACCGGATGCTCCTAAAGTCGTATTTTTGTATGTTAAATATTCGACAGCTACAGAAGATAGCCTGCAAATTTGCTCTTTAAAAAAAGCTGACCCCGCATACATACGGGAGTCAGCTTTTTTAATTAAGCTCTTGAATACTCTCCTCCGCTTTAGCTGAAAACACTTTTGGTTCAGCACGGTCGAGGTCCTCATGAAATAAACATACTTTATGAATTTGGCGATTGTCATAGTGGTGAAAGTAATAATTCCCTGTGTCATTACACATTACAGAAGTATATTGTGTGTAATCTATTTCGCCATCATCGGTAATAACCGCGCCTTTTGGAATATTCATATTCGCCAAGATGTGAAAAGCGGATGATACCCCCTCCGTTTCACTGGCTGCCGGCTCCAAATGTTCTTTCAGAAAAACGGCTCTGACAAAACGGGAAGGCGGTGTGTAATCACCAGGCAGCCCTGAAGTTCCTGACCCTTGGCCAAACGCGGACAACGTCATTCCGCCCATCACTTTGCTTTCTAATTGTTTCGGTCTGACTCCGATATAATGGCGCAGGTTGGTCACATGCCATGGAAAGTCAGGGCTATTGGTCATCACACCCGGCTTATTGTCATGGACTTGTATTCCATCTGCTGTCGGTTCTATTGTCAGGCTGCGTCCCGTACGGTCTGATAAAATCCAGTGAAGCGGTAAAACGATACCCAATAAATCTAATTTCTTTTGAACGATTGTCAATGAGCCTATCTTTTCTTTTACCTCTTCCAAAGACGCACAGCTTGATAATACCCATGTAACGAACTCATGCGGTGCAATATGTGAGGAACCTTCCTGAGTCATTTCCCCGTATTCCGCATAACCCGGAAAATAAAGCGTCGCACATGATAACCCCTTTTCATTCACACCGTCTGCAAATAAGATATTCCCAAGATTTCTCCCCATACCGATAAACGCGTATTGCGTCTTATGCTGCTTGCCATCTGCTTCACTTTTCCAACTGTATTGACGCGGATAAAGCATCACGTCTGTGCCAAGCTGAAAGGCAAAATCCATCGTTCTGGCTAATAAATGGTTCCCGTCAGCAGTTTTCAATGTAAGACTTGTACACATATGATCCATCCCCTTTTTGCGTAATGTTTTCGGCTTGCAATACTACACTTGGTAAACTAATTATTTTACCAGCATAACGAATGTCGGGCATTTTAGTCAAAAGATTCAGTCAGACATTGGCACATTCTGCAAAAATATCAATGCTGCTGATTCTATATTTATGTGCTGACTTGAAGAGACAGAAGAAGATTCAAGCCCAATGGCGAATGTACTGCTTTGAACTGTTTTCCAAAAATGAAAGGACAAGGAGACTCATTTATGAGAAAAACGAGTGTTTATTCATTTTGGCAAAAAGCGCAGCGGCTCCATTTAATGGCGTTTATGTGAATGTGATCAATCATCTTGATCATTCCGTCAAAATTGACGGAGCAGCCAGAAAAGAAATATTAGTCTCCATTCCCCAATGAGGCTTGCAGGTCATTACTGATCGAACAGGGACAATGAAACCAAGATAACGAAAAAAATCCAGCCCTTTACGCGGCTGGATTTTTCATTTCATTATTTTTTGAGAACAAGTTCATGTATGGCATGCGCCACGCCATGTTCATTATTGGAACGGGTTTGAAAGTCCGCAGCCTCTCTCACTTCCGGAATCGCGTTTGCCATGGCAACGCCGCAGCCGGCCCATTCAATCATCGTTAAATCATTGCCGTTGTCCCCTATACTCATGACCTCTTGCTGTTCAATGCCCAGCAGCTTCGCCAGCTGCCGAACGGCATTTCCCTTGCTGGCTTCAGGGTGAAGAATTTCATAGAAGAACGGCGCGCTTTTGACCATTGTAAATTTTTCTTTCACATCTTCCGGTATAGATGAAATCACATGACTTAGATTCTCAGGCTTATCAATAAACATCACTTTCGGGATGACGATATCTTCTGAAATTTCCTCGAGCTTGCGATAATGAAGCGGCACCTGTGTCACATATGACTCATATACCGTATATTCGCTGATATCACGGTTAAGTGTATACAAACGAGATGAGTCAAAGAAATGCATCGGTGTATTCAGCTCTAAGCTAAGCTCATATAAGGACTTGAGATCATCATATCCGAGAGACAGCTCATTTACGACTTCATTTGTATGCGTATTTTGCACAAGCGCTCCGTTATAGGCAATCACGTAGTCGCCTTCTTCAATTAAATTCAGTTCATCCAGGTATCTGCGTACGCCTCCGATAGGCCGGCCGGTGCAAAGTACAATTTTTACCCCTTCGGCTTTTGCAGCCTGTAATGCGTCACAGACTTCCGCTGACACTTCATGATGATCATTCAGTAATGTTCCATCCATATCAATTGCGATTAATTTGTACATCTTGCATCTCCTTTGTGTCTTTTTCAGACCATAGTCTCATCTTATCTCTTTTTCTTTTTGATATTCAACTTAAACAGATGACTTTCTCCGTCTTTTCTTCATTTGCCTGATTTGTTTTCTGACAGGTATGCGGTTTCTCCTCTTTCTGCCTGTCTCCGTTTCGCTGCTGTCTGCTTTTTTCTGTTTCATCAGCATGAAACCGCCAGCCAAGAAAAGGATTCCCGTTATGTCCATACTCGCAAGCTTAACGCCCATTGCCGTTATAAAGTAAGCCCATGATGAATATGGGTTCCGCCTGATCATCACATAAGCCGCGATCTCTAAAACGATAAATACAGCATTAAGCGATAAATAAAAGATAAGGAATGCAAACATAAAAAACAGCACGTAATTAACCATTGCACCCGAATAAACCATAGAACGCATCATCTGCATAAATGAAAAAGACTGCATCGAACCGTTGATGACATTCGGATTATAGATCGTAAAGTGCCCGAATGAATTTTCAATTTTTAAAAATGCCCATAACACAGAAAACCACTGAATAATATGTAGAATAACGCCTGTTAAAACCAGTCGGTCAGCTGCTTTATTTCTCATTTTTGTCCCTCCTTGCCGTCAGGCGATGTGACTCTTTTCATCGTTTTCGTTTCTCCATTTTGGATCCAAATTAACGTGTCGTTTTCTCCCCTTTTTAAAGTGCTTTTGAGAGGATAATAAGCCCCGAGGTATTGGATCTCGATAGAACCGTCTGTGCTTTGGGAGATCACCTTGTATGCCATGGAGGGCAATTGCACCTCTCCTCTTCCTTCAATGACTTCTTTTTCAAGCACTTGATCTTTCGTAAATGTAACAGTGGCTGCTTTCACACCGTCCATAGGCCCCGGCTCCAGCCCCTCATCCCAAGTGCCATAATAAAAAGGCGTCTCGTCCTCTTTCTTCTGCTGGCAGCCTGACACCATGACACATCCAACAATCAACAGCAGGATGGCAAGCCCTTTGCCAAGCTTATTTTGATTCCTCAATTTATCACCATCCTCTAAAAAATCTTTATTACACCCAGTTTTTGGGCGAATGCCGTGGCACTATGCCAATGACTACATAAGGTATAAGGAAATCACCCACATTTTAATTCCAAGGAGAATGATTACATGAACCCTTATCAATATTACAGCCCGCAGCTCCCCCAACAGGAGAATTACTATGGCCAATATGAATACAATCCTTACGAACAGCAAGACCTTTTTGAGCCATTTCATAGCGAAAGACAGCCGTCAGCGCTGGAAAGAAGAGTAGCTGCGCTGGAAAGGCAGAACCAACAGCAGACAAGAGAATTAACCCGCCTGACAAATGAGGACCGTCGCCAAAACCGGGAAATTGCGCGGATGAACGAGCAGATCAGCCAATTGAGCCAAGGCATTGAACGCCATACACGCCGCTTAAACAGACTCAATCAGCGTCTGCGCGCAGTCGAAAACAGACTGAATATCCCATTTACTCCGGGTGAAGGCGGGTTCTAAAAATGATGTAAAAGAGGAATACGATTCTCCAAACCTGTTGTGAGCGTCGTATTCCAAAATCGTTTTTTATGAAAAGGACCAATCACCGATACGTATGCTGACGGGTCGGTTACATACATTTCTGCCGCCCATGTTGTATAAAAAGGATGTTTACAAGTATACAATCTTTTACTAATTCCTTCAAAAGATGAGGGGCCAGATCAACAAAAAGGGAAATAATTGAATTTACTCTTTAGCCGAATTTCTTTCCGATCAAGTCACATCATAATATTGACAATTACAAGTTAAATGTCAATTGATCATTTGGAGGATTTTTTTCTTATGCATAATACACAACATGGTTTACAGCAGCTCAATCAGTGCCGCCAAACGGCTCAGCAGCTCATCCAGCAAACCCAGCAAAGCAGCAATCAATATCGTCAAATGCTTCATCAGGAGCAGCAAAACATTCAAATGCTGCAGCAAATCCTAACACATGAACAACAAGCTGCCCACACCATTCAGCAAGCGCTGCAAGGCCATGACTTGGCCATTCAAAAATGCCAGCAGATCGTCAACATGTGCAACCAAATGCAGCAGGAGCTGAACGGACAAACATCTGTGATGCATACAAATGTATCATCACTTCCATTCGGGCAAAACACGCCATTTCAGCAGCAGTCTTTCCAGCAGTAGCACATACAAAAAAGCGGCATAGATATCACTATGCCGCCTTTTCCTATTTACTGTTCAAATTTTGATTTTACCTCTTTTGGCATGTCATCAAGCTGAACTTCTTCCCAAGTCTCTACATATTTTCCCTTTGTATCTACTTTTAAATAGGCATTCTTACGAAGATCTCCTCCAGCAAAGAAGGTGACTTCACCTTTTTTGCCGGACTTGTTGTATCCATCTAACGTATATTCAGTACCGCCTTGGCTAAGATGTTTGCCATCTCGGTTAATCTGTACATACATATCTTGTTTTGAAACGAGTGGATTGTATCTGTCTGTAACCTCATTATGGACGAAGAGAAAGCCGCAGATTGCCGCAACAGCCCCCAAGGCCACAACGATCACCAGTACTTTTTTCATTTTATGATCACCTTTACTTTATCGTTAAAAACCCTTTTATTTTTTTCAGGTAGCTTGTCCGAACCATCAGGAAGAATAAAATTTGAAAAGCCAAGAATCCTCCGATCGTCATAAACAGCGGCTTCATCACATCAGAGAAGCCTTCTACCTCCAACGTTTTCATGGCAAACAGCGTATGGAGAACAGCGACCGCAAACGGGAAAAAGAATAAGATCGCTAATTGAATCGTTACGCTCTGGGACATCTCTTTTTCACTCAGACCGATTTTCGCCAATGAGCGATAACGCTGCTGGTCTTCCTCTAAGTCGGTAAACAAGCGGAAGTACAAAAAGCTTCCCGCCGCAGTAAAGAAGACAATAGCGATGAACAGTCCGATAAATAAACTCAAGCTTGGCAGCTGCACCCTGACATAATACGTGTCGGCCTTTGTTGCAAAATCAAAGTTAACATCCGAATAATCTCCGTAAAACCTGTTTTTCATTGATTGGCTGATACCCAGACTGTCTTTCCAGCCGTCAAATTTGTAACCGAATAACTTTGTGCTCTCCCCTAGTTTTTCCAGATCATTGTAGGTTTTTTCGTTTACTGCAATGATGCTGTTAATTGAGATAAGAGGGTCTTTCACCTCTTTTACCGTCAGCTTTTGATTCGAAAGCTTCTGCTTCTGATTGAGCAGGTTCAATTGATGCGGCACTTCGTTTTTCGAATTCCCCTCGAAAGTGTTCGGGAAATAAATACCCTCGCCGTCTTTCAGTTTGTCCAAACTGATGTTGAAGTGTTTTGCTAACTGCGTTTCATCCATCATGATGACTGGAGGAACGCTATCCCCTTGCTTATAACGAATGTAAGAGGATTTTATATCTTCTCTTGCATATTGAAAATGGCCCTTTTCCAGATTATGTTCAATCTCTTGCAGATGGGTTTGTTCTTTCTTATTGCCGCCATAAGATAAATATTCCATTTCAAAAGCTGAATCCATTGAGCCGACAGTGGATTTGTACTTCACCAAAACCCCTGTGGCTGTAAACGCAACAGCTGAGATGATACTCACCATAAAAAACAGGCGGGCATTATCTTTTAACCGGTATACAAGATCAGAAATCCAAATGACATTTTTCCCGCGCAAATAAAAGGTTTTCCACTTTTTCAAAGCGCGTAAAATCCAAATGCTGCTCTGGCTGAAGAAAAAATAAGTGCCAATGATGGTTAGCAGCAAAATGATTACAGGCTCGAGACCGTGAACATTCCCTTTTACCACCATGCCGTATCCGGCAGCAAGACACGCGATGCCAAAAATCGACAAGATGATAGACGGCTTTGGCTCAGGTTTGATCTTTTCGGTACCCTTAATCAGTTTAATAATCGTTTTTGATCTGATGAAAAAGATCGTGAATTGCGATAAAAGGAAAAATAAGAACAGAAATCCACCAACCGTAATGCCCAGTGCTTTCCAAGGCATATATAACGGCAAAGCTTCCATTTCTAAAATATAAGCACCGATTGTAAAAAACGTTTTCGAGAAGATCAGACCGCCGATAATTCCGGCAATGACCGACAGGGCGCCGATGATCATGTTTTCCGCTGTAACCAGCACTCTGAGCTGCCCCGGCGTGATACCCTGAATCAACAGGATGCCGAATTCTTTATTTCTTGATTTCAAAAAGGCGTTTATGGAATACAGAACAAATAAGATAGAAAAAACAAAAATCATCCATTCGGCTGCGGTTAATCCCTTTTTGGCAATGTTATTCAAATATCCTTCTTTTAGAGCCGGATGGAAAAGAAACATGGCAAAGGTAAAGAATATCAATACGGAAAAGGCACTGCTCAAAAAGAACGCCAGATAAGCCCTTTTGTTCCGTGTGACATTTTTATAAGCGAACTGAAGAAAGGTCATTTGCGTTTCCTCCCAGCATAGACAGCACATCTAGGATTTGTTCATAAAATACTTGGCGGTTTTCGCCGCGGTAAATTTCGTTAAATAGTGCTCCGTCTTTAATAAAAATCACGCGCTGGCAATAGCTTGCCGCTACAGGGTCATGGGTGACCAGTAAAGCTGTGATATTGTCGTTTTGATTCAGGCTTTGCATCGTCTCCATAACATCCTTTGAAGCTTTGGAATCAAGGTTCCCCGTCGGCTCATCAGCCAGAATCAGGGACGGTTTATGAATGACAGCTCTCGCAATGGCGGCCCGCTGGCGCTGTCCTCCCGATACTTCAAAAGAGCGCTTATTCAAAAGCGTTTCAATTCCCAGTTTCTCAGCAATTTCCTGCAATTTCTTTTCCATGACAGACGGCGCTTCTTTTTCAAGCGTTAACGGCAGCATAATATTTTCGCCAATCGTTAATGTATCAAGAAGGTTGAAATCTTGGAATACAAACCCCAATTGCCTGCGGCGGAAATGGGCAAGCTTTGTCCGTTTCAGAAGATGCGGGTTCTCGCCTTGAATCAGGATATCACCGGAATCCGGACGGTCAATCGTTGAAATGATGTTTAAGAGCGTTGTTTTCCCGGAACCTGATGGCCCCATAACCGCCGTGAATCCCCCTTCTTCAACTGAAAACGATATTTGTTTTAAAGCTTGATGGGACACTTGTCCTTTATAGGTTTTATTTATATGTTTGACCTCGAGCATATTCGCCATGAGAATCCTCCTTATGTTTATTCTTAGTGTGCAGCGGCCTCATAAAAAATCCCCCTGCTAAGCTGTTTCGTAAACAAATCTTATCAAGGGGGATGAAAATGTGCTATGTCGTTTTCTTAATGTAACCTTACACTTTTGTAAGGAATATAAATTGAACCGCCGTGCCCTTTCCGGGAGCAGAGCTGATCTCCACTTCATGATTCAGTTTACCTGTAATCTCTTTGACAAGGTAAAGCCCTATGCCCGTTGATTCTTGGAAGCGCCGTCCGTTTTCGCCGGTATAGTAGGGATCAAACACGCGCTTCAGATCCTGAGAAGGAATCCCGACACCATGATCTCTAATCTCCAATACCGTATTGTCTTCACGCCGGAAGATCTTCAGCTCCAGCCGGTCACTCACTCCCGACGAATATTTCACCGCGTTTGTGATCACCTGGCCGACCGCGAACTTCAGCCATTTGGCATCCGTATAAATCATGTCATCCGCCTGTATATGGGTTTTAGGATAAACACGATGCTGAATAAAATACCTTTTATAGTTTTGAATGACGGATTGGAGAATGTCGGATAACGAGAACGCCTCTATTTTGAAATCCCTTTCGAACAGATCAAGCCTAGACGAGTAGAGCAGCGTTTCCAGCCCATACTCAATCTGCCGGACTTCTTTTTTAATTTGCTCAAAAATAGGCTCATCCTCTTCCTGAATGATTAAATTAATGACAGAAAGCGGCGTTTTCACTTGATGCACCCATTGGTTCATATACGTCACCCGTGCTTCCAGCTTAGCTTCTGTTTCATGAAGCTTCTGATGCTGCAAACGGCTCAGCTCCATCTGCTTTTCGTAAAGCTCTGCACAAAACACCGATGAACCGAGATAAGGAACTTCTGTATCCTCTTGATGAGTGCCGATCCATTGATAGACGCCCCGGTCTTGGTACCAGCGATACACCAAGTACCCTGCCAAAATCAGCAGCTGCACGCCTAATATATAAAAAAGGTGAGAAAAAGAATGAAGACCCGCAAACCAATAGTAAAAAAATACAAAGAAGCCTTGAATGAGAAAAAGCAGGATTAACACCGCGTGGGAATGTAAAAATAACTTCATGATCCAGCCCTCAGCTGATACCCTTCGCCGCGCACGGATTCTATAGAAATCGGCACATGGAGATCGCGCAGTTTTTTACGCAGCCGGGTAATATACACATTTAGTGTATTGTCATCGACAAAAATATCAGTGTCCCATGTTTTTTCCATTAACCGGTCTCTTCCCGTTACCTTTTCTCCTCTTTCCAACAGCACCTCAAGCAGCTTGCTTTCCTTTTTTGACAGCTCGCATTTTTGGTCTTGATAACGCAATTCAAACCGTTCCACAAAGAGCTGCACGCCTTCGTATTCCAACACTTTTTCCCCTTGTTTTGCCGCGTACTCTCCGTAAGCCCTGCGAATCTGGCTTTTGATTTTCGCCAAAACAATATCATAGGAAAACGGTTTTTCTATATAATCATCTCCGCCATTTTCAATCGCCATCACCTGATCCATCTCTCCGCTTCTGGCCGATATAAAAATAATCGGACTGGTCGAATGCTGGCGGATCTGGCGGCACCAGTAATATCCGTCATACGATGGCAAATTGATATCAAGCAGCACCACATCCGGTTTTTCCCGCAAAAACAGGTCCAAGACAGATGTGAAATCAGACGTCACCACCGTTTGATACCCGTATTTCTCCAGATAATTCTGCAATAGCGACCGAATGTCTTTACTGTCTTCTACAATCATCACTTTCTTCATATGACACACTCCCAACCTGTATAGACGGCCTTGTCAGAGACGCCGAAGTACTTCTATTAATGATCCCATCATAATGGTTCAAGGCCTGCTGAAGCAACACAAAGTAAGCGGGCCTTCACAAGTAAGGACCCGCCTCTTATTGTTAATGATGGTCATGTCGAATATGTATATCTTCAATAGGCTGTTTTGGTGCATTAAATTTGCTCTCGGCTTCACTTCTTGCCGCCGCAAATTTCCGCGCCTCCACATGATCTTTATACACGTCGAGCTGAATTAAGTACAGCGGCCGCGCTTTGAACCCGTGAATAATCGTCACCGCCCACAAAGGGAGCACAATGATAAGCCCCGGGGTATCGGGAAGCACAAAGCCAAACGCAAATAGTATAAAATAAATGATTCCATACATAATCCAGTTTCTATTTCTCACCCTAATGCCAATAAATAAAAAGGCGAAAAAACTGGTAATGGCAAAAGGCATAAAAATAAACAGCATCCACCAGCTATTCAGCCATTCCCACGTTGCTCCTCGTTTGGTTATTCCCATATTTTACTCCTCCTTTCTTCCTATAATAATGGAAAGAACAAAGCACGTCATCTTCATTTCTTGCGTAACTGGAAAAGTTCTCGCCGCCTTAAAAATAGTGATAGACGAAGAAGGGGTTTCTTGCTATATTAATAGTTGATAATGATTATCATTATTATTCAATCGGAATACATAATAGGGAGGTTCTTTATGAGAAAGAACACATTGGTTATGGGCATGCTGGTTCTTCTGCTTTTGTTTGTCAGCGCTTGTAGCGGCTCAGCTTCAAAAGAAAGCACGGGCGGTTCGGCTTCCGGCAAAGAAAAGACAGAAATGAGAACATATAAATCAACAAAAGGGAACGTCAAAATCCCCGTACATCCGAAGCGTATCGTCACTGATTTTTATGCTGGCGAATTTTTCTCCGTCGGCGCAAATGTCGTCGGGTCCGGGTCTTGGTCATTTGATAATCCATTTTTGAAAAATCAGATGAAAGATGTAAAAGATATCGGTGATCCGGTCAGTGTTGAAAAGGTGATGGAGCTTCAGCCGGACTTGATTGTCGTTATGAATGATGAGAATGTTGATAAATTAAAGAAAATCGCTCCAACTGTGGTCGTTCCTTATAACACCGCCAAAAATGTAGAAGATACAGTCGAGCTGTTCGGTGATATTGCCGGAGCAAAGGATGAAGCCAAGTCATTTATGGCCGATTTCAACAAAAAGGCGGCGGCTGCCAAGAAGAAGATCGCAGGCGTGATTGACAAAGATGCCACGTTCGGCCTTTACGAAAACACAGACAAAGGCGAATTCTGGGCCTTCAACGACAACGCCGGGCGAGGCGGACAAGCGATATACAATGCGCTTGGCTTAAAAGCCCCTAAAAAGATTGAACAAGATATCATGAAAACGGGAGAAATGAAACAGCTCTCTCAAGAAGTCATCCCTGAATACGCCGCTGATTATATGTTTATCACGGACTACAATCCGAAAGGCGAAAGCAAAACACTCGACAAACTAAAAGAATCGTCCATTTGGAAAAACCTCGATGCCGTGAAAAAGAATCGAGTGTTTATTAATGATTTTGATACGTACTACCCGTACGATCCGATTTCGGTCAGCAAACAGGTTGATTTGATTGCTGATATGCTTGTGAAGCGCGAGAAGGAAAATCAGAAGTAAAAAAGAGGGCACGCACCTTCTCAGATGATATTGCTGAGAAGGTGTTTTTTTCGCAAAAAGAAAACACTCACCAATTCAAAGTGAGTGCGATGTATAGCGATGCTGTTCGTTTGTTAAGTTTTAACCCACTTGTTGCTTTGCCGCTTTATTTGAAGAGCCAAATTCTCTCATTTTACTTTTGACTGTTTTCATAACGGCATGAACCCCGGGAGCCAGAATGACACGTGGTTCGTAATAGTCCGTGTTCTTGTTAAACATGTTACGTGTCTCTTCCATCCAAGCCACCATACATTCAGTATTAATATTAATCTTTGCATGTCCGAGCTGGATGGCTTTTGTGATTTGATCTCTTGGAATGCCGGATGCTCCATGAAGAACAAGCGGAACGTCCGTTACCTTGGCGATCTCCTCCATTTCCTTAAATCCAAGCTTCGGTTCCCCCTGATACTTTCCATGCACGGAGCCGAGCGCCGCTGCCAATGCGTCGATATTGGTTTCTTTCACAAGTCGCTCACATTCATGGATATCTGCGTATTTCACCCCGCCAACGAGACCGTCTTCCATACCGCCGACCGTACCAACCTCTGCTTCAACCGACACATTGTGCAGGCGGGCATACTCAACGACTTCTCTTGTCATGGCGATATTCTCATCAATTGAAGAATGAGAGCCGTCAATCATCACCGAACTAAAACCGGCATCAATCGCTTTTTTACACCGTTCCGCACTGCTTCCGTGATCAAGATGCAATACAACAGGGACCGTTATCGACAACTCTTCCATTAACGCATGGACCATAGCGGAAATCGTATGAAATCCGCCTAAGTAATCTACTAACCGATCAGACGCCGCCGCGATCACAGGAGATTGTTCTTCTTCCGCCGCTTGTAAAATCGCCTTTGTCCATTGAAGGCCGTTGATATTAAATTGCCCGACTGCGTACTGGCTGCGCTTTGCTTCTGCCAGCAGGTTCTTCATGGGTACTAAAGCCACGTTCACCCCTCCTATCTCACTACATCTTGAAGTATTTTGAAACGGCATCAACCGTTGTTGCTTTTGCCGTCTTAATGGTTTCCTCTGCGCTTAGCTGATAATATTCCGGTCTGAACAGCTCAACAGATACAACGTCTGAAAAGCCGATTTCTTTTAATGCAGATAAGTGGGCGTCCAGATCAATAGCCCCTTGGCCCGGCCATACGCGATCTTCATCCGTTAAGAAACCGACCGGGAAATCTTCTGTATCGTCAATGTGATAAATAAAGATTTTCTTGCCGTCCGCCTGCTTTAAGCTTTCGATATTTGACCCCATCGCATGGAAGTGAAAGCTGTCAAGGACAAGCCCGACGTTGTCGCGGCTGACAGTATTGACGATGTCATATGCCTGTTCAAACGTATTGACTGTACATTGCGGATGTCCGACAAACTCAAGGGCGATTTTAACGCCGTACGGCTCGGCAATATCAGAAAGCTCAGTCAGAACCTCTACACAGCTCTTTTTGATCTCTTCTTTTAAGATTTTCTGCTCTGTCACAAGCGGAACCGCCACTACATATTTCACACCGAGGGTTTTGCAGGTTTCCATCATGCCCTTAAATTCAGCAATGATGTCCTTATAGCCCTTTTCATCACGATTATTGAAGAAAACAAGTGCGTTTAAGGCAAGTGGTTTAATGTGATGGGTTTGAAAATATTCCGCAAGATCGGCCAGCGAATGGTCTTTTAAGTACTCCGGCAGCTTATCCATTGTGCGGATTTCAATATAATCATAGCCGTGCTTTTCGCATAGCTCTAAATCTTGTTTGAGATTTGAGTTTTTCAATGTTGTCGCTTCATTAAAACAAAGTTTCATGTCAGACTCTCCTATCTGCATTTTAGATATGAAGGGAGTTCGGCAGGAAGGCTGTTCGCCATCTCCCGCCGAACTCCATGCTCAGCTTATGCCAGACCTAATTCTTCTTTCATTTTTCGAAGCATCAATCGGCTTGATTCATCCGCTTTTTCGTCGACCCAAGCAAAAACGGCATTCGTCGCAATTCCGTCGAACTTCATCTCTCTCAGCTTTCTGAAGATTGTATCGAAATCAACCTCGCCTTGACCAATGTCCAAATGCTGGTGAACCGTTACTTTCGCGTCAGGCGGATTGACGATGTAGCGCAGGCCATGAGCCGCTTTATGATTAAAGGTATCTGCAAATAAAACATGTGTGAGGCGGTCGCCGGCTTCGTCAAACATTGTCTCGATATCGCCTTTGCCGTCATCATAGAAGAATGTATGCGCAGTCGAGTAGACAAGGTTGATCCAATCCCGGTCAAGCGCGCGGATCATATCCATTGCCCCTTTGTGCGTTTCGATAAAATCATATGGATGGGCTTGAAGATTGAGTTTAATGCCTTCTTTTTCAAAAACGGGCAGAAGCTCATCCATGGATTTGATAAATTTTTCTTCACTTGTTAAAGGATCATATTTTGAACCGCTGAATTCGCTGTTCATTAAATCCACTTCTAGTTCAACCGCAATTTCGATCGCCCTTTTCCAATTGCGCACCGCAGCCTGGCGGCGGTCTTCTTCAGGACCCGCCCAGTGGTAAAGCGGAAGGAGTGATGAAAGCTTAACACCTGTATCTCTTAAAAGCCGCTTTAATTGTTTGATCTTTGCTGAATCGACTTTCGGATATTTATAGAATGGACAAAAATCCTCGCGCGGCGACAATTCGATATATTCATAACCAAGCTCCGCCGTTTTATAGACCATTTCTTCCAGCGTTAAATCATCTCGATACATCGATGGATCCAATGCTAATTTCAAATTTTTTCACTCCTCAATATTTCTAGTTTTCAACTGTTGTAAAGGATTGATAGAATTCCGGTTTTTCCTTCAATTCAACCTTTTCTTTTTGTCCAGATTCCTGGGCTTTTACACACGCGTCAGTCGTAACGGCAGCAATATAGCCGTCCCATGCCGTCGGCCCGCTGACTTCGCCTTTTTTCTGGATGGAATCAATGAAGTCTTGGATTTCCACATCGTACGCATCCACAAAGCGTCTCTGCCAATCCATCAGAATATCTGTGCTGAATTTTCCCTCTTTTCTCACGCTGATGCTTGATGGTTCAGGAAGCCTAATGATCCCGTCTTCTCCAACGACTTCACACTGAATGTCATATCCGTATTTACAATTGACGTAAATTTCAGCGTTGATCACAATGCCGCCTTTTGTTTCAATCACAACTATTTGCGGATCTTTTAGATGCGGCAGCGCATTTTTCGATTTTTTCGGATAGATGACTTGAACAGACTCATAGTCATCATTGACGAGCCAATGAAGGACATCAATTTCATGAACGAGCGTATCGACAACTGCCATATCAGTCGTATAATTTTCAGCTACAGCCGGGTTGCGGTGCGCGCAGTGAATCATAAGCGGCTCTCCGATGACATTGTTGTCGAGCGCCTCTTTCAACTGTACGTAACCGCTGTCATAGCGGCGCATAAAACCGACTTGAACGAGGCGTTTCCCCGTTTTCATTTCCTCTTCGACAATACGCATGCATCCTTCAGCAGTTGTCGCGAGAGGCTTTTCACAGAATACATATTTCTTGGCTTTAATCGCTTTCAAAACACTGGACTCGTGAGCCGGTCCCCAGCTTGTGACCAAGACAGCGTCTACATTTTCATCAGCAACGAGGCTGTCATCATCAGGATAAACAGTTGCGTTTAATTGATAGTCTTGAACGACCTGTTGTGCCGCTTCTTGATTGACATCCGTTACAGCCACAATCTCCGCGCCAGCCAGTTTGTTCGTGATGCGGTTAATGTGCTCTTTTCCGATTGCCCCAGTTCCGATAACACCAATACGTAAAATCATTGATCGTCACTCCTTCTAATAGTCATTACATGATTATTCTATCGTTACCTTGCTTGGCAGGAGGAGTTCCATAAAGGTCTTCTTGAATTTCTTTAAGCGACTTGCCAGACGTATTCGGTGCGAAAATAAGCCCTATGATCATACTAGCCGTCACACATCCAAGGAGAATCGCAGCCATAAAGCCAATGCCGAAGTTCGTCATAATCATCGGTACAAACAAGCTCCAAACTCCTATCGAAATACGAACAAGAAAGAACATCAATCCTTGCGCTGAAGCACGGTATTCTGTTGGAAACAGCTCGCTGGCCCATAATTGGTAGTTCGCTTGCTGCCCGGCTCCGTTATTGATTCCCATAGCCACGATAAACAGGAGCAGAATAGGCATGCCTTGAACCGGCATCAGAAACAGCGACCATCCGATGACCGCCATAAAGGCGCAAATACCAAAAACAGTTTTTCTGTATTTATCTGCAAAAGGCATGAAGATAAAAGCAACACCCAGTCCGGTGAAAATAAACAGACCCATTTGCAGGAGATTTGCCATATTGGCAGAAACGCCCCCGACTTGCTGGTATATATAAGGCATGAAAAATCCCATGACCCCGGCTGCTAAATTCCAAAGCAGATAAACACCCATTAGAAACAAAATTTTCTTTAAGAATGTAGGCTTGAGTAAGTTTAGATAAGACGTTTTATTCACCAAGACCGCACCTTCAGCCTGTGGTTGTTTTGATTGACCTTTCCAAGCTTCAGATTCAGGCAATCGAATTCTTAATATATAAGTGATCAACGCAATCACTAATAAATGAGCAAACACAATTTTATTTCCCAACAGGCCTAAATCGCCGACCAGCACTGACAGCATCAGGACGACTACTGCTCCGGCAGCCCAAGCCACCTGTGCAACACCGCAATGCCTGGCTCGGTTTCTCTTTGGCGCGTTTTCCGCAATGATGGTCCACGATGCCGTGATATCCGCACCTACAGAGATACCGATAATCATGTAACCGCTTAACAGCATGGGAAAATTCATTCCAAACAGCACCAAACAAATCCCTAACGCGTACACTAACATGCTGTTTGTGTAGACCGCTTTTCGTCCCACTTTGTCCGCGAGATATCCGCCGAGCAAAGCGCCGACTGCCGCTGAAATGGCGTTTGCGCTAAACGCGCCGAGCAATCCGATTTGGCTGTCTGACAGCTTCAGGTAGCTGACCCACATTGATAAACCTGCTGATCCTGCCACGATGGAACCTGCATCAATATAGTTTGCTAATGCTGCGGCGATGGTCCTTTTATTAAAAGCCGAATCCGCCTTCGCACTATTCATATTTGGTCCCCCTCTAGTCAGTTTGCAAGATCGAGCAGCTGACGATCAATATACTTTCTGGCCAAAAGCGCATATTCAAGCGGATTTGCAACAGCCGGGTCTTGTTCCGCTTCAATCACGATCCATCCGGAATAATCGTGTTTCAACAAGGTTTGATATACTTCTACAAAATTGATGCATCCATCTCCGGGAACAGTGAACATGCCTTGCAAAAAGGACTGCTGAAAAGATCTTCCCTCTTTTTTGCATTGCTCCATGACGTTTACCCGTGCGTCTTTGAAGTGGACATGTTTAATCCGGTCAATATGCTTTTCAAGTATTGTCAGGTAATTGCCGTCCGAGATATAAGCGTGGCCTGTATCATAGAGAAGGTGTACATGCTTTGCGTCCGTTCCGTCCATAAGGCGGTCTACTTCTTCCGCTGTTTGGACTCCGGTGCCGAGATGATGGTGATAGACAAGCTTTAGGTCATACTTTTCAGCGATTTTGCCAAGGTGGTTTAATCCCTCACAAAGCCGTTTCCATTCCTCATCTGTAAAGTAAGGCTTCTCTTTAAACACGTCTTTTTCCAACCCTTGCACACTGTAGGTTTGTTCAGAAACGACAGCGACATCCGCGTGCACCTGATTCAAATATTCACAATGTGCGGTAAACTCCTTCTCCGTTTCATCAAGCCCGTCGCGCAGGATAAAGCTGCTGAACCATTTCCCGGCAATCCGTAAGTTTCGAAGCTCAAGCTCCTTATTGAGGATGGAGGGTTCAGGGAAAAATCCTCCTACTTCCGTACCTTGAAAGCGTGCGACAACGATATCGCTTAACAAATGCTGCAATGTATTTCCCGCTCCGATCTCAGGAATATCATCATTACGCCATCCTATGGGGGCGATGCCCCATAGAATCTCTTTTTTGCCCATCGTGATGTCCTCCCCTCTAGTACTGCTTCGCAGACTCCAGCATTTTCTCTTTGGCTTCATATGCCTTCTGGACGCTTTCTTGCTCAGAAACTTCAGCAACGCCGACATGCCACCAGCTATCATAGCCGTCCGTCATCGTTTTCGGCAGCACTTTCATTTCTATCAAAGTTGACACGTCTTGCTTCTTCGCATCTTCTAACGCTGCTTTCAGCTCTTCTGCCGTGTTGGCGCGGTAGGTTTTGGCTCCGTAGCCCTCAGCCACTTTTGCATAGTCCACGTTCAAAATTTGATTGTCGTCTGTGCGGAACTCACAATAATAGCTGCCGCTTCCGTGATCCATTTGCAGATTGTTGATACAGCCGAATCCTGAGTTGTCAAAGAGCAGGACATTGATTTTCTTGTTGTACTGAATTGCCGTGATTAATTCGGAGTGAAGCATCAAGAAGCTGCCGTCTCCGACAAGTGAATACACTTCTCTGTCCGGATGGGCTAATTTAAGTCCGAGTGTGCCGGACACTTCATACCCCATGCATGAATAGCCATATTCCAGATGATACGTATTCGGTACATGAGAATGCCATAAGCGCTGTAAATCTCCTGGGAGGGAGCCTGCTGAACTGATGACAACGCTGTCTTCGGGAATCGTCTCATTAATCGTTAGCAGCGCTGTTGTTTGCGGAAGCTCGGTATCCAAAGCGTCAGCGTACTCATTCAGCACGTCTTGATTAAAATGATTTTTAATTTCCGGCACAAATTCTTCGCGTTTAAATGTCACCTTGCTGAGCCGGTCACGTTCAGCCAGCCACTCTTCTTTAAGATCCTGAATGGTTGAACCAAATTCGCTTTTGTACCCTTCCAATAAGCTGTGCAGCTTGCCGAGCGTTACTTTCGCATCCGCTACCACTTGGAACGCATCCAGTTTGTACGCTTGCATTCTGCTGACATTGATATTCAAAAATTTCGCTTTATCAAAATCAAATGCAGTCTTAGAGGAAGTCGCAAAGTCGGTATATCTGGTGCCGATTCCGATGATCAGATCTGACTGGCGGGCCGCTTTATTCGCTGCGAGTGTTCCGGTGATTCCCATCCCGCCTAAATTGTTGGCAAAATCGGCTTCAACCGTGGATTTACCTGCCTGCGTTTCAACCAATGGAATGTTGTATGCTTCAGAGATGGCGATTAATTCTTCGCGTGCATCAGAATATTTAGCGCCTCCGCCCACTAAGATCACAGGGTTTTTGCTTGATTTGATCAGCTCCGCCGCGCCTTGCAATTCACGCTCGCTCGGCTGCATCCGGTCAATATAATGAATCCGTTTGACGAAGAAACTTTCATCGAAATCATACGCTTCCCCTTCAACATCTTGTGAAATACAAATCGTTGCAGGACCGGCTTTCGCAGGATCAGTCATGACTTCAAATGCGCGGATCAAGCTGCTCATAAGCTGTTCAGGACGCGTGATGCGGTCCCAATACCTTGATACCGGCTTCAATGCATCGTTTGTCGTAATCGCCGCGCTGTATTCTTGTTCCACTTGCTGCAGCACTGGGTCAGGCTGTCTTGTCGCAAACGTGTCTGCCGGAATCAAAAGCACAGGAATATTATTTGCCAGCGCCGTACCTGCGGCTGCCGTTAAGTTGGCCGCTCCCGGTCCGACAGATGTCGACACTGCATAAATTTTTCTTCTCAGCATTTGCTTGCTGTATGCCATGGCAGCGTGTGCCATACCTTGTTCATTCTTACCTTGAAATACTTTTAAATGGCCGGCATCTTGTTCCAGCGCTTGACCGATCCCTACCACATTTCCATGGCCGAAGATGGTGAAGATCCCTTCAACGAAAGGCTCTTCCTTCCCGTCAACATGGATATACTGCTGGTTTAAGAATTTTATCAGCGCTTGTGCTGTTGTTAAGCGAATTTTCTTCCCCACAAACGATCCCACCTTTATTCGTTCTATTTAAAATGATGGCTGAGCCTCAACGAGCTGTTCGATTTCTGATACGGTCGGCATTGCTTCCGATGAGCTATGCTTGCTGACAACGATGGATGCGGAAGCGCTTCCGTATTTCAATGCCGTTTCGATATCTTTACCTGAAACAAGGCCATAGATAAAGGCTGAAGCATACGAATCTCCAGCTCCAAACGTTTTCAAGACATTCGTCTTGTATGCTTTCGCGCGGAATACTTCTCCAGATTTGCTATATGCGTATGACCCTTCGACACCATGCTTGATGACGACCAGGTCTGCGGAATGTTGAAATAAGTATTTAACCGACTCGTCGTTGCTGCCTCCGATGCGGTTTTCCATCATGTCGAATTCATCCCGTGTGCCGATCACGATGTCGGATTGTTCAGCAATCAATGTATAGTAAACGGAGGTTTCTTCAGTTGATTTCCATGTATAAGGGCGATAATCGAGTTCAAATACGACTTTCACCTGATGCTTTTTCGCCAGATTCACAGCTTTTAAGACAGCTTCACGAGAAGGGCTTTTCGCAAGAGCCGTCCCTGAGACAAGCAGCATCTTTGCTTTTGCGATATACGCTTCACTGACTTCAGATGGTTCCAGATATAGGTCTGCCACATCATCCCGGTACATTAAAATGCTGCATTCTTCCGGGCTTTTGATTTCCGTAAAGGCAAGGCCGGCTTTATGTCCGTCTTGGTCGACAATCATTTGTGTCGTATCAATGCCCGTGTTTCTCATATAGGATTCTATGAATCTTCCATGCTGGTCATCAGGAATTTTGCCGATGAAACCCGCTTTTAGGCCCAGCTTGGAACTTCCGATCGCAATATTGGCCGGTGAGCCGCCGACATATTTTGAAAACGTCATCGTTTCTTCCATTGGCCGATTGTACTCCACCGCATTTAAATCAATACATGCGCGTCCGATGGCAACAATATCAAAATCCTTATCTTCATTAAACGTATACTTCATCGTAAACAGCCACTCCTCACTGATTGTTAGCGTTCCAGAATCCATTCATGGTCGGGATCATTATGAAACTTCCACTTTCTTGCCGGTCCTGCCATTACATTTAAATAGTACGATGCATATCCATCCGGAACCCCAACCGGGTGATAGCCCGCCGGCACGATGACAACGTTTTCATTTTCTACAGTCATTGTCTCGTCAATTGAACGGTCATCCGTATACACACGCTGGAATACAAAGCCTTGCGGCGGGTCCATTTCGTGATAATAAGTTTCTTCTAAAAAGGATTCTGCAGGTAAGTTTTCTTGGTCATGTTTATGGGGCGGGTAGCTCGACCAGTTTCCGCTGTCTGTATATACTTCAACAACTAACAGACTGTTTGCTGACGGGTCTGAATCAGGCAAAATGTTATGCACAATCCGTTTGTTTGAGAGTTTTCCGCGGTGTTCAACGCCGTTATCTTCCGCTTGGATCAGCTTTGTCGGCAGCTGCTTTTCAGACGGAGAATAGCAAAGCGCCACTCTGGCTTGGCTGACCGCTGTAATCTCAAAGGATTGATCGTTTGACACATAGACGCTGTCCGTCGGTATTCTTTCAAATACACTGTCGCGTGTGCCGATGCTTTCAAATGTTTGATCATGATCAGTGACTGTGATTTTACCTGTAACCGCAACAATGCAGCATTCTATTTTTTGTAATTCCTCTGTATAGCGGGAACCCGGTGCAAGGTCCACAACTTTAAATTCAACATATTCGAGATCTGAATTTGATGTTGTTACTTCATGTACAACCTTTACGCCTTGAGAAAGCTCATCCGTTTGAGGCTTCCGCAATAAATAACTCATAAAAAAAGACCTCCTCATTGGTTAAATAGGCCCGAACAGCGCAGCCGCGCTGTTCGGTCTCTTCATATATTAGTTAAAATCAGGAGACGGATATCTTGCTGTCACTACTTTTTTACGAGTATAGAAGTCTACGCTGTCTTTTCCGTTCGCATGTAATGTGCCAAAGAATGAAGACTTCCAGCCGGAGAACGGGAAGAATGCCATTGGCGCCGGTACGCCCAAGTTGATGCCAAGCATTCCCGCATCAATGTTCTCACGGAAGTAACGAATGGCGTTGGCATTAGACGTGAATAAGCACGCGCCGTTTGCAAATTCAGACTCGTTGGCGATCTCAACGGCTTCCTTCAGATTCTTCACACGGATGACAGATAAAACAGGGGCGAAGATTTCGTCCTTCCAGATTGTCATATCCGTTGTCACGTTATCAAAGATCGTCGGTCCGACAAAGTAGCCTTCGTCAGATACGTTTTCACGGCCGTCACAAACCAGTCTCGCGCCCTCTTCAAGGCCTTTTTCAATATAACTGAGTGTGCGTTTTTTGTTATCTTCACGAATGACAGGTCCTAAGAACACACCGTCATCAAGTCCGTTCCCCATTTTCACGCTTGCCGCTTTTTCTTGTAATTTCGCCATGAATTCAGCAGCGATTCCTTCTTCAACCGTTACGACCGCACAAGCCATGCAGCGTTCTCCGGCTGAACCAAATGCAGCGCCGATAATGTTTGTGATCGTATCTTCCATATGTGCGTCATTCAGGACAATCGTGTGGTTTTTGGCGCCGGTCAAAGCTTGAACACGTTTTAAGTTTTCGCTTCCTTTTTTAAATACATATTCGCCGACCGGTTTAGATCCGACAAATGAAATCGCTTTAATTTCCGGGTGTTCGAGTACGCCGTTCACTACGTCATGAGCACCGTGCACTACGTTGAAGACCCCTTTTGGAAGTCCGGCTTGTTCGAAAAGCTCGACCAGCTTCTCGGTTAACAGCGGTGTACGCTCAGACGGTTTTAGAATGAATGTGTTTCCTAATGCGATCGCCATCGGGAACATCCAGCAAGGAACCATCATCGGGAAGTTAAATGGCGCGATTCCGCCGACAACTCCGATGGGGTAGCGGTAGTTTGCAGCTTCTACATCAGTTGCGATTGATGCGAGGGAATCTCCCATCATTAAGGATGGCGCTCCTGCGGCAAACTCAACGTTTTCGATACCGCGTCCGACTTCGCCTAACGCTTCAGTTGTGTTTTTACCGTTTTCTAATGTGATCAGACGAGCGAGCTCTTCTTTATTTTGCTGAAGGAGCTGCTGGTAGTTAAATAGAATTCTTGCTCGGCGCGGCACAGCTACTTTTGACCACTTCTTAAAGGCTTGAGATGCTTTTTCAACCGCGTAATCTATATCTTCTTTAGTAGAAATCGGAACTTGGCACAGAACTTCTTTTGTTGCCGGATTGACAACGTCTTCATATGTATCTGTTTTACTTTCAACCCATTCACCATTAATGTAGTTTTTTAGTTTTCTAATTTCAGCCATCTTTATTGCCTCCTTCAATAGTAAACATCAAACGCTTATATAAATGATGCGAGGATGGTATAAATGATTGATTGCCATTATCCTTCATTCATGACCCGTTCTTCCAAAAAAACTCGAATTAACCGCTTTCACTAAAGCCCCCTTAGTTTCTCATGGTTTAAACCTTATAAGAAACCAGAGCAACAGAGTATTTTTTGGTCATTTCTTGGTTATATTCTAATTGCATCTTACCCACAAGTCAACCATATTATCTTAATTTTTTCATTATTTTTATTATTTCTTTATCTCACACTTTTTGAGTCCAAACTTGGCTGTAAGACGAGTCCTTGCAAAAGACATATACGAGTGTTATCATTTTTTAAGTAAATATTGATTAACTTTTGGTTATGTTATATATTTGAATTAATTTAAGATTAGAAGGAGACTTTTGTATGAAACTGATGCGGATACAGGAGATGGAGGAATACATTTTAACGAATGGCACCGTTTCGTTAGATGAACTATGCCAGGTCTTCAATGTCTCTAAAAACACGGTCAGACGCGATATCAACAAATTAACTGAAAAGGGTGCCATCCAAAAAGTATACGGCGGTGTAACGTCAATTGAGAAATCAGCACTCATTCCTTTTGAAAACCGTACAATCCAAAACCAAGATGAAAAAACGAAGATCGGCCATTACGCTTCACGATTTATAGAAGACCAAGATCTCATTTTCATCGACTCGGGCACAACCACCAAATCAATTATGGATACGCTTGATCAGGGCAGAAACGTGACGATTCTGACCAATAGCTTAGACGTAATCAATGCTGCCTCATCATTAAATAATGTAAATTTGCTTATCATCGGAAGCAGCTATAAGAGAAAAACAAGATCCTTTGTCGGAATTGATGATCCCGGCACATTAGACAAATACAACATTAACAAAGCCTTTATGTCATCAACCGGAATCACGCTCACACACGGTTTAACCAATTCCGATTTGATGGAATATGAAATCAAAAAGAAGATCTCTGAAAAAGCAAAAGAAGTGTATTTACTCGCTGATCACTCTAAATTTGGCAAGTCAACTCTGCTGACGTACGCACCGTTTAAGCGAGTGGATTGCATAGTAACATCGAAACCGCTGGATGAGGAATATAACAAGTTTTGCAAAGAGCATCAAATTGATATTCATCTGGCACAGAGTTAACATTAGAAGGGAACTTGACCGGGCATACATATGAAAGCGCCCCATCGGAAAAGTTTCATATATATCCATTCATTTTTCTAGGAGGATTAACCATGCAAAAAACAAGAATCGGCAAATCAGACCTGCAAGTATTTCCAATTGGTTTAGGAACAAATGCTGTTGGAGGGCACAACCTTTATCCAGATTTAAATGAAGAAGCAGGGAAAGAACTGGTTCGTGAAGCACTTCGCAACGGCGTGAATTTATTAGATACCGCTTACATTTACGGGGTAGGCCGCTCTGAAGAATTAATCGGCGAGGTCCTTCGTGAATATAACCGGGAAGATGTCATCATCGCAACAAAAGCCGCCCACAGAAAAGAAGGTGATGACTTTGTCTTTGATAACTCACCGGCATTTTTGAAACAATCTGTTGAAGACGCGCTTAAACGCCTTCAAACCGATTACATTGACCTTTTCTACATTCATTTTCCTGATGACCATACACCGAAAGATGAAGCCGTGAAAGCCCTGCATGAGTTAAAAAAAGAAGGGAAAATCCGCGCGATCGGCGTATCTAACTTCTCTTTGGAACAATTAAAGGAAGCCAATAAAGACGGATTTGTCGATGTGCTGCAAGGCGAGTATAATCTGTTAAACCGTGAAGCAGAGTCAACATTCTTCCCGTATATTATGGAAAACAACATTTCATTCGTTCCGTTCTTCCCTCTAGTGTCAGGACTGCTGGCAGGGAAATACACAGAAGACACAACGTTCCCAGAGGGCGACCTTCGGAGAGAACAGGAAAATTTCCAGGGTGACCTTTTCAAAGAAAATATCAAGAAAGTCAATCAACTGGCGCCAATTGCCGAAAAGCACAATGTCGGCATTGCCCATGTGGTACTGGCTTGGTACCTTGCAAGACCTGAAATTAATATTTTAATACCTGGGGCAAAACGTGCAGAACAGCTGAAAGATAATATGAAAACAGCAAACGTTGAGCTGACGAAAGAAGATATTTCATTTATTGATGAATTGTTTGCTTAAGACATAAAACAGATTGATGACAAAATGCCAAAACGGTTTTATGTTTTGGCATTTTGTTTTCTTTTCAGCGTGGCGGACTTCGGCAGGCTGCCCGTGCTATTAGCCGCTGATCTTTTTCTCTTGAGCACCGGCGCGCAGACCTGACCCGGATCAATAAAAACCAAATTCAATCTGCTGTCTACAGCAAAATACTCCTCCCTCTCAAGCAGCAAAACAAAGCTTTCTTCTTGTCTGTCGGAGCTCCCTTCATGGTCCTTTTCTTGCGTGAGTGTGGTTGTGGCACTTAAAATGGGACAGAAAGGAATGATCACTTTGGCAAAGACAGAATTTCCCCTTATCACTCACAATCTTTCTCTCGATCTAGTAAATACCGAAATCATAAGCTATGATAAACGGCACGATCACATCCATTCAGAAGAAGATCTGATGAAATGGTTAGACAAAATGGGAGAAGCAGCTCCTTTTCTAAACCGCTCTGCGTTAAAAAAAGTCCAAGAAGATTTTTCAAATGTATCACAAAAGATTCTCCAATTCCGTTCCGTACTGAGAGAACAATTCGAGGACATTGCCGAGGGCGGGGAGCCTGCACCGTCTTTTGTCTCTTTCCTGCAAGACCAAATCGCAGCTGCACCTTTTACTTATAAAATCATTGATGACAAGCTCGCGCGCATTCCTGCCGGAAACATTGATGATGCGATTCTTTCTCTTATCGCTTACGATGCATTATGGCTTATTCATACAAAAGAAATAAAGCAGTTGAAGCGATGCGCCAATGAAAAGTGTATTTTGCTTTTTCTCGATAAGACCGGAAGACGAAAATGGTGCTCCATGAAGATATGCGGAAACAGACAAAAGGTCTCACGCCATCAGAAAAAAACAAATAAATGACATAAACGAGCAGAAAGCTGTCCTTCAATGGGACAGTTTTTTTATATCCACGCATTAAATTAACCATTAAATTAATAATTGACAGGTTAGTTTTCAATGATTATTCTATACATACAGGAGGGGATAATTTTGGAAACCAACTATTTGTTGAAAATGAAAGGAAAGGGAAAAACGCCTTTAAAGATAAACGGTAAGGACGCTGCTACAGGTCTTATAGGCGGATTTATCACCATTTTGGCATTAGCCTCATTAACGTCTTACACATCAAGCCTATGGTTAATGGCGCCTTTTGGAGCGAGCTGTGTGTTAGCATTTGGCGCTTGGAATGCACCTTTATCACAACCCAGAAATGTGATTGGCGGCCACTTCATTTCTGCACTGACGGGCCTTATTGTGTTTCATTTATTCGGTGCTCATCCATGGACATTCGCATTAGGGGCAGGGCTCGCTATTTTCTTTATGATGCTGACCAAAACCACTCATCCTCCCGCCGGTGCAGACCCGATTGTTGTCATTCAGGGAGCGTATAGTTGGAGTTATTTGGTTTTTCCGGTGCTGATAGGATCTTTCATCATCGTGATTATCGCTCTCTTGCTGAATAACTTGCGCGAGAACCGCCAATATCCTACATTTTGGATATGAGTGATAACCTGCAATATTAAACAAATTAAACTTTTTCAATTGCAAATGTTTCGAGTCTAATAGGTAAAGGGTACTAAATAATTACTTATAAAAACTTAGATATTCATCTATTGGTTCAAGACTGAGGAGGAACATTTGTGAACACAAACACAAGGAAATATATGATTTACTTTTTCGGTGCTTTAGGGGGGCTGCTTTACGGATACGATACGGGTGTCATCTCTGGAGCGCTGCTGTTTATCAACAATGACATTCCTTTAACGACATTAACAGAAGGATTGGTTGTCAGCATGCTTCTCCTTGGCGCGATTTTCGGTTCTGCCTTAAGCGGCACATGCTCAGATCGCTGGGGCAGGAGAAAGGTTGTATTTGTTCTATCCATTATTTTTATCATCGGAGCGCTGGTTTGTGCATTTTCTCAAAACATAACCATGCTGATTGCGTCTCGGGTGATTCTCGGTTTGGCTGTGGGAGGTTCAACGGCTCTTGTACCCGTGTACCTTTCTGAAATGGCGCCGACGAAAATCCGCGGAACACTTGGAACCATGAACAATTTAATGATTGTAACGGGTATTTTACTCGCATATATCGTGAACTATCTTTTCACACCGTTTGAAGCATGGCGCTGGATGGTCGGTCTGGCTGCGGTGCCGGCCGTTCTTTTATTAATCGGTATCGCATTTATGCCGGAATCGCCAAGATGGCTGGTAAAGCGCGGGCGTGAAGATGAAGCAAAAAAAATCATGGAAATCACTCATGATCATCAAGAAGATATTGAAATGGAACTGGCAGAAATGAAACAAGGCGAGTCAGAGAAAAAAGAAACGACACTAGGCTTACTGAAAGCAAAATGGATTCGCCCCATGCTTCTGATTGGCGTCGGGCTTGCCGTTTTCCAACAGGCTGTCGGGATTAACACGGTAATCTACTATGCGCCGACCATTTTCACTAAGGCTGGCCTCGGCACATCGGCATCAGTGCTTGGCACAATGGGAATCGGCGTACTTAACGTCATCATGTGCATCACAGCGATGATACTAATAGATCGCATCGGCCGCAAAAAACTGCTGATCTGGGGAAGCGTCGGGATTACGCTGAGCCTGGCCGCACTATCGGCTGTGCTCCTGTCTTTGGGACTCTCTACATCAACAGCATGGCTGACCGTCGTATTTCTCGGGGTTTATATCGTGTTTTATCAGGCGACATGGGGTCCGGTTGTATGGGTTCTGATGCCTGAACTCTTCCCGTCCAAAGCCCGCGGAGCCGCGACGGGCTTCACCACTTTGGTGTTATCCGCAACCAACCTTATCGTGTCGCTGGTCTTCCCGCTGATGCTCAGCGCAATGGGCATCGCATGGGTCTTTGCCATCTTTTCAGTCATTTGTCTTCTCTCATTTTTCTTCGCCCTCTACATGGTTCCTGAAACCAAAGGGAAAAGCTTAGAAGAAATTGAAGAAAGTCTGAAAAACCGATTTAAAAAGAAGAAAAACAGACAAAATCAAATGCTTAACGAGCGAACATCGTAAACAAAAAAGGAATCGTCTCTGGACGATTCCTTTTTTTATGGTCACACCATAACCTTGCATATATTGTTCGTAAACTCCACCGGATCTTGGATCGGCAGACCTTCAATCAGAAGCGCTTGGTTATATAAAAGATTTGTGTATAAGCTCAATTTGTCTTTATCCTGTTCAAATGCATCTTGCAGTGTTTTGAATACTTCGTGATTCGGGTTGATTTCCAACACTTTTTCAGCCTTCACATTTTGATTGTCCGGCATCGCGTTTAGGATTTTTTCCATTTCGATTGTCACTTCGCCGTCAGCGGCAAGGCAGACCGGATGGGATTTGAGGCGTTTTGACACTTTGACGTTGTTGACTTTGCCAGACAAAATGCTTTTCATTTCCTCAAACAGATCTTTGTATTTGTTTTCTTCTTCTTCGGACTGTTTTTGATCCTCTTCCGTATCGATTCCCAAATCACCGCTTGATACGGATTTGAACTCTTTTTCCTTATAAGTGGTAAGCATTTTAATCGCAAACTCGTCTATATCCTCTGTAAAGTACAGAATTTCATAACCTTTGTCGGCTACCATTTCTGTTTGCGGCAATTTCTCAATTCGCTCATACGAATCACCGGACGCGTAATAAATATATTTCTGATCCTCCGGCATTCTGGATACGTACTCGTCTAAGCTGACCAGTTTTTTCTCCTTAGAAGAATAGAATAATAAGAGATCCTTCAATACATCTTTATGAGCGCCGAATTCATTGTACACGCCGAATTTCAGTTGTCTGCCGAAAGATTGATAGAATGATTCATATTTTTCTCTGTCATTTTTCAGCAGGCTTTGCAGTTCGCTTTTGATTTTTTTGTTGATGTTTTTCGCAATCAGCTTCAGCTGGCGGTCATGCTGCAGCATTTCTCTGGAAATGTTCAGCGACAGGTCCTCAGAATCAACCATCCCCTTCACAAAGCTGAAATGGTCCGGAAGCAGATCCGCGCATTTGTTCATGATCAGTACGCCATTGGAATACAGCTCAAGCCCCTTCTCATATTCCTTAGAATAATAGTCAAACGGCATATTTTCAGGAATAAATAAAATTGCGTTATAGCGAACGGCACCATCAACACTGATGTGCACATGAGTGAGCGGTTTATCAAAGCCGTAATGCTTTTCGGAATAAAACGTTTCATAGTCCTCATCGGTCAGCTCGTTCTTGTTTTTTCTCCAGATCGGCACCATACTGTTGACCGTCTGTTCTTCCTGAACCTCTTCAAACTCATTGTCACTGTCTTCTTTTGGCTTATTAACAGTCTCATCCATTTTGATCGGATAGCGAATGAAGTCAGAATACTTTTTGATAATCGCTTTTAAACGATAGTTTTCTAAAAACTCATCATAGCTATCGTCTTCTGTATTCTCTTTGATCTTCAGGATAATGTCTGTTCCGACGGAATCCTTCTCACACTGCTCAATCGTGTAGCCGTCCGCACCCGCAGACTCCCACTTATACGCCTCTTCACTGCCGAGCGCCTTACTGACGACCGTCACCACATCGGCCACCATAAACGCCGCATAAAATCCGACACCGAATTGGCCGATGATATCATGCCCGTCCTTCAGTTCATTTTCCTTTTTAAACGCAAGAGAACCGCTTTTCGCAATGGTTCCGAGATGCTGTTCAAGCTCATCTTTTGTCATGCCAATCCCTGTATCAGAGATGGTCAGCGTTCTCGCGTCTTTGTCAGCCGCTACTTTTATGTAGTAATTGTCTTTATCGAAAGTTAATGCATCATCCGTCAGCGCTCTGTAGTAAATTTTATCAATCGCATCACTCGCATTGGAGATTAACTCACGCAGGAAGATTTCTTTTTGGGTGTAAATGGAGTTAATCATCATATCAAGCAGTCTTTTGGACTCTGCTTTAAATTCTTTTTTGGCCATTGAGATCGCTCCTTTAATTCTTGCTTTGATGTTATGTAAACTCTTTTCACCATCTATTTACCACATATAATGTCAACTGTCAATCATGTTATTCTTATACATGGGAAGATGATTATATATGTAAATTTAACATTAGTTGGATATGTTTTCACTAATTTTTCTCAGTTATTCTGACAAAAAAGAGATGACAGTCAGCACAACAAACACGACCGGAATCAAGACGAAGCAATAAAACTTGAGCTCCTTCTTATGCTGTACCTTCAAAGTACATAAACCTCCCAACAATTCCTAGTTCATCTTAACATATGCTGGAATTTCTTTTTACGGATGTTTATCACTGTACACTGCGGGAAGACATATAGAAAAAGGAGGACTTGCTTTATGGGAAGACTTAAAAACAAAACCGCTGTGATCACAGGCGCTGCGACAGGCATTGGACAAGCAACGGCGCAGGTTTTTGCCAATGAGGGCGCGCGTGTGATTTGTGCGGATGTCAATGAAGATCAAATGAAAGAAACAGCCGAAAGTATCAGAAAAAACGGAGGGCAGGCGGAGGCCTTTCATCTCGATGTGTCAGATGAAGACAATGTAAAATCGTTTGCCGAACAAATGAAAGACACATACGGAACGATCGATATTCTCTTTAACAACGCCGGCGTCGATCAGGAAGGCGGAAAAGTGCACGAATACCCGGTTGAACTGTTCGACCGTATTATCGCAGTCGACTTGCGCGGAACGTTTTTATGCAGCAAATATCTAATTCCGCTCATGCTCGAAAAAGGAGGCTCCATCATCAACACCTCCTCCATGTCAGGCAGGGCGGCGGACCTCGACCGTTCCGGCTACAATGCCGCAAAAGGCGGAATCACCAATTTCACAAAAGCGATGGCCATTGATTACGCAAGAAACGGCATCCGGGTCAATTCCATCTCGCCGGGCACGATTGAAACGCCGCTGATTGACAAACTGGCAGGCACAAAGGAACAAGAAATGGGCGAAAAATTCCGCGAAGCCAACAAATGGATCACACCGCTCGGCCGCTTAGGAAAGCCGGAGGAAATGGCCACCGTGGCGCTGTTCCTCGCTTCAGACGACAGTTCTTATGTAACTGGGGAAGACATTACGGCAGACGGCGGCATTATGGCGTATACATGGCCTGGGAAAATGCTGATTGATAAGAAATGGAAGGAAGAAACGGGATAAGAAGCAGAAAGAAGTCGAAAAGGACACCGATCGCAGGTGTCTTTTTTTATTCCTTGTATTTCTCATATGATCATAGCGAACTATAGCAGAATTACTTTATATTTCTTCACATCCAAAAACTGCAGAAACTCCCTAGCCAGCACTTCCGGCGCATGTTCTTTCCCTTCATGAAGCCGATACAAGATCAGCCCGATTACCATAGCGGCGACATAATAGGCATAGAGTTTCTTGCCCGCATGAATATCGACCTGCTGGTGTAAGTAAAACGATTCTAATGCTCTGAAGATCTCAGGTATCAAATCAGGAATTCCATAGTCCGTATCGAGAAAATGCATGATGGACATCTGATCAGATAAAGCAGAAAACAACCGGACAAGCGCCATTTCCGCTTCTGACATGGAATAGGTTTCCGGATTGGCTGTAATCGTAAATATCTCAATCAGCTCAGAGCATGATTGATGAATCATCGTTTTTAACAATTCCTCTTTATTCGCATAGTGGTCATAAAAGGTTGCCCGGCGGATATTACTTTTGCGGGTAATGTCTGAAATGGTTACCGCCGCATACTCTTTTTTCTCCACAATTAACTCGAGTAAGGCCTCTTGCAAGGCTTGTCTCGTCCGGACAATACGCCGGTCTGTGTGCTTTTCTTCCTTCTGCTTGACCGCAGCGGGATTTCCAAACAGCCAATAAAATCGTTTTTGAGAAATGAGGTCCCACACTTGTTGGCTGACGTCCTCCGCAGAAGCAGCAGGATCCTCTTTCAGCCAATATAAAATGATCGCGTACGTATAAAGCGCCCGGTAGTGCCCGTAAATATCTTGCTCAATCGGCGTCAGATTCGCATTGATCGGAGACAGCATGACATCCTGATGGAATACATCTCTAAAGAATCGATGAAAATTGAGATACGGCATTTTGTCCCTGTCCATCATCGTGTGAAAAAAAGACCTGTGCTGATCGACAAACGATAACGTCGGGTGCACCTTTTGCCACTTGCGGTTCAAATTCAAATAATCCTTATTCTTCAGAGAATCATACAGAGCTTGACTCAGCCCTTCCTTCATTTCCTCTGCAATGTCTTCAAAAATCGAAAATTTTTCCTCGTAATAAAGGTAAAGTGTCCCTCGGCTCACATTGGCATGCCCGGCTATTTCTTTCATTGTGATTTGGCGAATATCTCTTTCCTTCAGTAAGACCAGCAGTGCTTTTTTGATGTCAGCCGTCACAGAATCCGGCATAAGAGACACCTCCTCTCATTAGACAGATGTTCTATAAATGTACGGTAACGTATAAATGCTTTTCCACTGTCTTTCATTAAGAAATGACACCACTTTATAATAGTTGCGAGACAGTAAGAAAGCAAATAGAGGGGGATATAACGATGGATCAACAACTAAAAATCGACATTCAGCGTGTCTTTCAATTACAGAAAAATAACCAAAAAGCGTTGCGTGCCTCAACAGCTGAGCAGCGCAGAGAAAAACTGAGCCATTTACTCGAAGCGATTGTTGCTCATGAGGAAGACATCATTGAAGCCATCCGCAAAGACGTACGGAAACCATATCACGAGGTCAAAAAAGCGGAAACCGCAGGAACGATAAAAGCCATTAAAGATAATATGGACAACCTGGAAAAATGGATGGCGCCAAAAGAAGTCGGTTCCTCTTTACATCCGGATGCAAACGGCCTTTTAATGTACGAGCCAAAAGGGGTTACGTTAATTCTCGGCCCGTGGAATTATCCGTTTATGCTCACAATGGCCCCGCTTGCCGCTTCGATTGCGGCAGGAAACAGCGCGATTGTGAAACTGTCCGACTTCACAATGAACACAAGCCATATCGCCGCAAAAGTGATTCGTGAAGCGTTTGATGAAAAAGAAGTCGCGATTTTTGAAGGGGAGGTTGAGGTTGCAACTGAGCTGCTCGATCAGCCGTTCGACCACATTTTCTTCACTGGAAGCACAAATGTAGGAAAAATCGTCATGACAGCCGCGGCGAAGCATTTGGCATCCGTCACCCTGGAGCTTGGCGGAAAAAGTCCAACCATTATTGACAGTGAATACGATATGCTGGACGCGACGAAAAAAATCGCGGTCGGCAAATTTGTGAATGCAGGCCAAACCTGTATCGCGCCGGATTATATTTTCATTAAAAAGGACGTACAAGACCAATTTGCCGGCCTTTTACAAACGATTGTCAACGCCGGATTTATGGAGGATGATCATACCGTTGATCGAAATAAGTTCACGCAAATTGTCAATGACCGCAACTTTCATCGCGTGAAAGACTTGTTCGACGATGCCATCAGTAAAGGCGCGGAAGTCGTGTTCGGCGGCACATTTGATGCAAGCGACCGCACCATTTCACCAACAGTACTGAAAAACGTAACACCGGATATGAAAATCATGCAGGAAGAAATCTTTGCGCCCATCCTGCCTCTGATGAACTATCAAGACATAGACGAGGTCATTGATTACATTACTGACCGCGATAAACCGCTAGCTTTGTACGTATTCAGCCACAATCAAGAACTTATTGATAACGTCTTACAGCATACAACTTCCGGAAATGCCGCTGTGAATGATGTCGTCGTTCATTTCAGTGACGTGAACCTGCCATTTGGCGGTGTCAATACAAGCGGAATCGGCTCTTACCATGGGGTATACGGATTCAAAGAGTTTTCACATGAAAAAGGCGTATTTATTCAAGCAGCTAAGTAGTTTATAAGCCGATCACACAAGGCGCTCCCTTTTAAACGGGGAGCGCCTTTTTTACTTTTTTGCTGTGCCAAAAGCGTCACGTTGATCTTGACCATTAGACCTGTCCCTTATTTGGGGAACTTTCAAAATTAAAAGCAGGCTATTTCAGAGCCTGCTTTCGTTATAGCGCTTTTTGGAATGTCGATGGTGAACGGAAAGCGATAAAAAACCAAACCACATTCACAATTAAACTTGCGATGCAAAATACAGTGACCCCCATTAAGGAAGAAATTGAATAATCTCCAACCGCTCCCATCACGATCATAACGGCCATCACCGAAAGACTGATCAGCAGGCCAATCGCGCAAAATACTGCCATTACAACCTTCATAGCCTTTACGCCCAGCATGTATACGATTAAAGGGAGAAGATAAAAGACAAGAATAGTGCCCACTGCCATCCACATCCCTAAAGTGTTAAATTGATTAGCCTTAGGCCCTGTATCCGCTACAGGAGAGAGTGAGGCGGTGACAATCAGCAGGCAGAAGAGTAACGCAGAAACCAAGGTCATCACGATTATACCGTTTTTCTTTGTTTTCATATTTTGCTTTCCTTTCTCGACTTCAAATCAATCTGTCAGCTTTTTATGATTTGAAATTCTATTAGTTTACTACTGTTATAATAAAACAAACAAGGATTATAATCTATATTATTTTTCCTATATTAACCACAATGCTCATTGGTAAATCACATTTATAGAAAAGAAAACCGAACAGTAAAAACCCTGCTTGGTTTGGTAAAATATGAATCTAAAAAACAGCATCCTCGGTCATCTGGCACTGTTCCATGATTTCTTTTAATGTAAAAGACATTTTCTATCACCGCCCCTGGTAGATTTATATTGTAGAAAAGCAAGGATAAAAGACTCATTTTTAAGAATATTAGGATTTTATCACCATATCATATTGCAAATACCTTTTTTGCAAAGTATACTATTCCAGATTACTTCAAAGGAGAGAAAAATATACATGGAAAAACCAGCAGGATTTTGGATTCGTTTTTTAGCTTATATTATTGATTTTATTATAGTTGGAATACCAACTTATATCATTCAATTTATCATTACTTCCATTTTTGTGGTTGGCGCGGTATCAGCAAACCCAGGCGGAATGACAGAGGAAGAATATACAATCAGCTACTTGATCTTCGGAGTAATGCCTATGATTATTATTTCTGTCATTTTAGGAATCTTATATTACGGCCTGTTAACAGCTTCCAAAATGCAAGGTACACTCGGTAAGAAAATCCTCGGTCTCAAAGTAGTCAATGAACAAGGCGGACGGGTTTCAGTCGGACAGGGAATCGGCCGTTACTTTGCATACATATTATCTGGAATTATCTTTTATATCGGTTTTATCATGGTCGCCTTCGGACAGAAAAAAGGGCTGCATGATATCATTTGTCAAACACGTGTTGTCTATAAATAAAGGAATACATAAAAAGTCTAGACGTCAAAAAGAGTCTAGACTTTTGTGTGTATAAATAAACTAAACTATTATTTTGATTTCCTTGAAAATCGGCTGCCATTTTAAATACGTGGCGCTTCTCCACAACCACTCAAACGGCCCCATCCGGAATGTTCGCAGCCAAAGATGGCTGACAATCATTTGGAGAGCACATATGGCTATTGTCACGAGAATACTGACAGCAGGATATACTTTTCCGTATAAACCCAATCCGAAATGATAGAAAATCCACGTTCCGATGACAGATTGCATGAGATAGTTGGTGAACGCTGTTCTTCCAACGGCGGAAAAGTACTGCAAGGGCTTAGCGAATCTTGTCTTATGATAAAGATGTACAATCGTTGTGACATAGAAAAACATCAGAAAAGGCGCGCCGATCAGCATAAAGGCTTCCTTCTCGAACAGCCCGTACAGAACATGGCTGCCAACTCCTATTATCAGTCCTGCGAGCCACACTCTTTTTAATGCCTGACGATGCTTTTCAGGCTGATGCAGCAATCCTGCCTTCGCTGTCGCTGCCCCGAGCAAAAACATACTGAAATACGGAATGGAAGCCAGAAAGAATACAAGCGGGTTATATGTTAACATGCCGTTCATTGACATATAAGCCATGCGATCATGAATCCGCTGTTCAGCAATTTCTTTAAAGCTGCCGCTGCTGTAAACCTGCAACGTTTGCTTCGCTTCTTGTTCAATTTGTTGAATCGTCTCTTGCTTCCATTCCTGTCCGTCTGAAGGAGAAAAGCTCGACAAAAAGAAAGGAATCGAAAACATGAGATACAAAGCGGCCGCCCATATCACCAGCGTTTTCGTCTTTGCTTTTCTAAATAAAAGTAAGATAAAGCCAAGCAGGGCGTACTGCGTTAATATATCTCCGTCCCACACCAAAAACGCATGAATCGTTCCAAGAATCAGCAATGCTAATAATCTTCTAATATAAAGCGGGACAAAACGCTGTCCCTTGCTTAACGATCTCTCCATCATCACAACCATGCCAAATCCAAATAAAAACGAAAACAATAAAATGAACTTGGTTTGGATCAATAAATCCAATATCATCCTGACACCGAAATCTAAATCAGACCACTTTTCTGTAAAAAAGTTATCTTTTCCAAGCACAGATAAATATACATCCGGATAACTGAAATGAGCCAAATTAACAAATAAGATACCGAAAATTGCTATTCCTCTTAAGACATCAAGCACCTGAATACGTTCATCTTTCAGGGTTGGCTGTAATGTAGTCAACTGCAACACGCTCCTTTTTTTCTATACATTTAGCTTATGAAAAAAAGGCGTGCTGAAAAATCGATTTAGGTGGCAGTTTACGAGTTAAACCTTACAATATTGTCATTTTTACGGATTAACAACCTTCAAATCCAGTTTTTCGATATTCTGCATGACACGATCAAATCGCAGAGCTTGAGGTTCACTTGGGAAAATGTGATCTTCATACGGTTCACCTAACGTACGGAAAAATGGCTCAAACAAGCCCGGAACCAATACGCCCACCATCTTCGTATAATGCGAATCCAGTCGGTAGGAGTGAACCGTATGGGCAGGAACATGCAGGAAATCCCCAGGGTTTAACTGAATTTCTTCACCATCCGCCCACATTGTCATTTGCCCTTCAAGGCAGTAGAAGGTCTCTGTGTGATGTTCATGATAGTGATCTACGATGCGATCGCCTTTTGGCCCTTCAGATGAAACAACGATAAATTGCCCATCTGTATTCCTTTGAGCCGCCACAATACGGTGAAGCTGATCACCCGTCAATAGGCGCTCTCCTTCTCCAGACTCAATCACATACGGGACAACTTCATCAGGGACCTTCTTATTTTCCACTAGCTTCGCCGCACCGGCTGGCTTTTCACCTTCAATAAATGTAATGTCCGCAACAGCAGCCGCTTCTGCAAAGTGCTCATTCGACACCTCTTCGCTCACGTGCGGCGGATGCTCAGCCTTGTCATATGGCGTTCCGATCACAGAATACATACGCGCCGCATTCCCTTTCATCGTGTAAGACACAAACCGGGTTCTGTGGCTCTGCATCCGATAGCTGTGGGGCGTTCCTGCTGGGATTTGCGCATAATCCCCGGACAGCAAGAGATGATTCTCTCCATCAAGTGTAAGCTCAAGTTTTCCATCAAGAACAAAAATTCCTTCATGCGTATCCTTGTGCATGTGCAGCGGAAAATGTTCTCCTTTTCCTCCAGAAAGCAGCACGATCTCAAACAGACCGCCTGTGCTCTTTCCATTTGCCATAATGGTTGCAACCTGTCTGCCGAACAGATAACGCTCTCCTTCGCCGCTTCGAAGCAAATAAGGCATTTTTTCTTCAGGTAATGTATGTTTTAATAAAGTTTTCATCTTGTTTCCTCCAATTTAGACCAGTCTATATATTTAAATATAAATGACTAGACCGTTCTATATAATTGTAGGAGAAAGGATAACAAAATGCTACCCTTTTTTTCTCACCAGCACGGGAATTTGCTCCGCAATGAGAAGAAGGGGGGCTTTGTTTTTATTCGTTAAGGAAAGCATAATACCGCCTTCAATCATAGAATTAATCAGCGTTCCCAGCTTGCTTGCTTCTTCTTCGTCAAATCCGTTTTGCATTAATTTTCCGGAAAAAACCGCTTCCCAGCTTTTAAAAACCTTCATGCAAACCGTACGCAGCGGTTCACTGATTAACGCTGTCTCACTTGCCAATAAGCCGACTGGAATGCCTTGAATGCTCTCCATACTATCAAACTGACTCGCTGTTTCTTTTATAAATAGCTGAATTGCTTCGACAGGATCAGTGACCTTGTCCATACTGTGCCGAATGATATCTTCAATAAATTTCCCTGTATATGTAACCGCTTCAATCGCTAACTCTTCTTTTCCGTTCGGGAAAAAGTGATAAAGGGACCCTTTCGGAGCACCGCTTTCTTTTACAATCTGATTTAAACCGGTCGCGTGATATCCTTGCAGCTGAAACAAGCGTGACGCCGTATGAAGAATTTTCTCACGTGAATCTCCTCTGCTACTCATTGAAACATTCCCTCCTAGGTATGGTGAAGAGCGACTTATATAATATAAAAAAGAACCGTGTGAATGTCAAAAAGAGATAAAAACCTTGTCGATGGTATATATGTTTTTATAATCACGAACGATTGCAGAAAAAATTAAACCAATGTGCTCCAATAGAGTACCGAAACACATTGATTTTATAGCTGGCTGCTTGACAGGGATAAGACCCATGCACAACAGGTAAGATGATAAATGGAAAACCGCCATGCTCTACTCTTTTTTAACCATATGAGATACCTCGACACTGCTTCTTTTAGGCTGTCGGGATGTCTCGGCAGTCTGTAAATCTTATCTCACCCTTACTGTCTATCTCGATATTCTTCATATGATTGATGGTAATGGAAAGCGGATAAACTTCAGCTTTTTTGTCTGAAAAAATCCAGCGGCGTCCTTTAGGCCCTAACAGTAAAAACGCCCCTTCCTCATACTCTCCCATAAAATTTAACCCATCTTCTTTTACCGATTCTTCATATCTGACCGGAACCCCAAACTGAATGAGACCCTTCCCTGCTGACATCACATCATTTGTTGTAATATTAATTTCACTAATATTGATAACAGACTGAACTGAAAAGTTTTCTTCACTCGCCGCTGATGAATTTCTAGCTATAAATTCTACTATATTATGAGACGGATCTGAGAAATAAAGCGAATAAGCATCTGAATGTTCAAAGTAAACTTCATCTTCATCATCTTCTCTATGTAACGTTACTTTGCTTTTCGCCCATGTTTTGGCTTCTTGATATTAAAAGCAAAATGATAGAAAGGATCCTCATCTGAATGGCTTTTCCTGATTTCCAATTCACTGCAGCCGGCCTTAATTGAAAAAGCGTCTTCACTGCTTTCTATTAAAGTAAATCCAAGCTCATGAACATAAAAATGTCTCATTTGATCTACCTCATTACTATACAGAGTCACCTTGCTTATTAACATTCAAACCCCTCCCATTTGCTTCTTTTTTCCATCATATCACTGGTTAAGATATCCATCCAATTGATCGGCTTTGGAAATGGAAAAAAAGAAGGCGTTATTAATTCTTCATTTTTTTTAAACCAATAAGTATTTCTACTAAAAAGGAGAATAATAAAAAAGAAAATAGCAAATACCAACCCTTGAACAAAGTAATTGGCAGTTTTACGATTTTCTTTTCTGGATGAAAATTCTATAAAACAGCATCAAAAATCTACTGTAGTAGAATTTTTGAGAACATATAGATTAACGGGACTGTTGCCAGTGCGGCTAGTGAGAAAGAATATGAAAAAACAGGAAGTATTTTAAAGGCAGGTTTAGTGATTGGATCGGCAGGCGGCGGAGGTGTCAAATAAAGAAGACTGCCAGAAAATTCGACTTTGTTGGCAGTCTTCACTCAATATCGTATTTTTTATTGTGATCACTCTTTAAAGAAATCAATCAACGGTTGAAAGTCCTGAGCTACATCAACACCATTCGGCTCTGCTTGAAGCAAACGATCTATCATCTGTTCCAATTTCTCAATATCCTGCTTATCTGTATATTCAATGAAGTTTAAGCCCTCTAGCCAATCTCGATAAGAATGTTTTGCTTTCCCATAGCTATTCCCAAAGACAAGGCAAGGCGTTTTCGTAATAATTGAGAAAATCATCGCATGCAAGCGGTCTGTGATCACTAATTTACTAGAACTAATGCGGTCAAGCATCTCCAGAAAATGTTTCTCGCGGTCGGCATAATCAATCGTGTCTACAGTATCCAGCACGGTATCCGTTCGCTCCACATAGGTCGTTTTCTCTGCCCATTTCATCATTTGAGATACAAAATCTTCATCGGTTACTTTCTCTTTATCCGCTCTTAAAATAAAGAGAACGCCGTCCCGTTCAAGCTCTCTCGGCTCTATATCTAAAGACAGCACCATATCCGGAGTGAAAATCACATCTGAATTGAATGTTTCTTTTACCACATCTAGTGTTTGTGTCTCACGAGCGGCAATCGTTAAATTCGAATTTTGATGATAAGCATTCTGCGTTTTCTTCTTCTCTTTATTTCCTTTTTCCGTATCTTCAAAGTACACTGATTGCGGAAGAGAGATAGATTTATAATCTTTAAAAGCCGCAAATACCTTTCTTCTGTCTTCCTCAATATCGAGGTAAAGGTTTCCTAAATTACCCCCGCCAGTAAAACAGACAATATCGTCTTCACGAATGATTTCCTTTACCAATTCAATGCCTTCATCTGTTGCATAATCCATCATTTCAATGTACTCATAGTAAGGAAAATGATTCTTAATAAATTTCTCTTCTGCATACGCAATTGCCTGATCCCCAATGTTTGTATAACTTGGCGAACCAAACAGAAACACTTTTCGTTTATCATTTAATAAGGCTTCCGGCTCCACATTCGGAGCGATACCTTTCACTAGTTTTTTACCTTTGATTTCTTGTACGGTCATACTGATGTCCTCCTTCTGGGCTGATTATCTTATTGTTCTGTACCCCGAAAGGAGGAGGGGTATGCGCGTGTGTGTGTTTGACTTAAAAACGCATAAAGGATAAAGGGCCTTATATACGATTTGTATTTCTGACAGTTTTCATAGATGCCGCAATGTTCCTTGCCGTTCTTTCCATATAATGAGCGGCGTGTTCAAATGCATCAGGAAGTGTAATCACTCCTGGAACGATGCTGAAAAGGGCGTCAATTCCGTGTTCATACACAACATCACTATCTAAGGATAATGATCCCGCAAGCCCAATAACAGGCACATCATATTTCTTAGCCGCTTTGGCCACGCCGATCGGAGTTTTTCCATAAATGGTTTGACTATCGATCCGCCCTTCACCAGTGATAACAAGATCTGCATCTTTGACTGCATCCTCAAAACTGACAAATTCAAGGACGATATCAATTCCTCTTTTGAGGTCAGCGTCCAGGAAAGCCAGCAAGCTTGCCCCAAGACCGCCCGCTGCGCCGGCGCCCTCTATATCTCTGCAGGATTTTCCAAGGGCTCTTTCTGCGATATCAGCAAAGCGGGACAGATTTCGATCAAGTAAATGTACCATTTCAGGTGTGGCACCTTTTTGAGGACCAAAAATAGCTGAAGCCCCTCTAGGTCCTGTTAAAGGGTTATCTACGTCGCAGGCCACCTCAATTTTCGCATCTTTTAATCTGGCATCAAGATCGGTCACGTCTATTGAAACGAGTTGCGAGAGTGCACCGCCTCCGGGACCGATGTTGTTTCCTGATTGATCCAGAAGCCTTCCGCCCAACGCCTGAACCATTCCAGCTCCCCCATCGTTCGTAGCGCTTCCGCCAACCCCAATAATCAAATGCTTTACGCCTGAATCTAGGGCAGCTAATATTAATTCTCCCGTTCCCCTTGTGGAGGTCACTAACGGATTTCTGTTTTCTTCGGGCACAAGATGCAAACCCGATGCAGCAGCCATTTCGATAACGGCTGTTTTCCCATCTCCTAGTAATCCATA
Organism: Bacillus atrophaeus; assembly: GCF_001584335.1. Lineage (GTDB taxonomy): Bacteria > Bacillota > Bacilli > Bacillales > Bacillaceae > Bacillus > Bacillus atrophaeus. Next base: position 115,257 of record NZ_LSBB01000001.1, on the reverse strand, counting down.
AAATGCTTTCACTGTTTCACCCAGCGGACCTGTGACAAACTGTTCTTTCATGCTTCCGTTTGTCGCATCTACCAGTGACTGAACCGTTCCTTCACCGCCATCGGCCATCGGCAGCTTACTGTATACAGCATCCGGAAAAACCGATTTGAATCCTCTTTCTATGGCACGAGCAGCCTCCAACGCTGATAAACTTTCCTTAAAAGAATCTGGTGCAATCACTATCTTCATACGATCACCTCTCTCTATAGTCGCAGGACACGTTAACCGAATAGTTTAAAAACGCCAAATATGAGAGTTGAAATAATTGCGAGCGTTAGACCAACTATAGACTCATATGGCATCAGTTTTAAGCGTTCCTTTATGTCCATATTAACGCTTCCGGCTGTAGCGTGGAAAAAGCTTCCGTGCGGCAGGTGATCAAGCACGGTTGAGCCCGCATGTATCATTGCCGCTCCAGCCAACGCTGAAATCCCCAATCCTAAGATGGTGCTGCTGAAAACACCGCTTGCTACCGCTGTTCCCGCTGTTGTGGAAGCTGTTGCGGCAGACATAAATATACCTGACACAGGCGCCAATAAAAAAGCTGGCAGACCTGACGAGTTTAATGCACTGATAAAGACATCCTTCAATGCAGAGTTGGAAATGATGCCGGCCAATGTCCCAGTCCCTAACAGCATAATGGCGACACCGGACATTTTACTCAAACCGGAAATGGCATATTCATTGATATTCTTCGTCTTTTTCATTGCAATTGCTCCTATGATTCCGCCTGCTGGCAGGGCAACCATCGGATCAATGCTGATATTACATAATGGCCGCAATGCGAGCAAAATGATCGTGACAAGCGGTGCAATCAATGCTGTTATGAATAATGGAATCTTTTGATCCGCCATTTCCGTATCTTCGTTCCTCACTGAAGATCCTTTATTAACAAGCCGTTTCGCTAAGAAATATGTAACGGCCAGCCCGAAAATGGCAGGGATAATTCCCGCAGCCATCATAGATGTAAGGGGAACCCCAAAAGCATCAGAAGCAGCAATGGCATTCGGGTTCGGTGACATGATATTTCCCGCTTTACCGCCGCCAATCATGGCCAGTAAAATAGCCGTTTTAGAAAGCTGTGCGCGTTTGGCAATAGCCAAAGCAATCGGTGACACTGTAATGACGGCTACGTCTATGAAGACTCCGACGGTCGTTAATATCATCACAGCTATCGATAATGCCAGCAGAGCACGTGATTCTCCAAGTTTTTTGATAATCGTTTCCGCAATCGATAAAGCGGCTCCTGACTCAATCAGGACGCCCGCCAGGACACCTGCAGCCATGATTCTTAAAACTGCCGGGATGATATCTTTCGCACCTTCCATCATGAAGGCAACAGTATTTGTAATATCCACACCGCCAATCAACCCGCCGATTAAAGCCCCCGCAACCATCCCATATGCAGGCGGCACTTTTTTCAAGATGAGTATGATCGCAATGAGTAAGGCACTGACGGCCCCTAAAGCGCTTACGGTAACATCCATGCTCATTCCCCCACCGTGTTTGTTGTGTATTTATTGTAAGCGTTTACTTAAGTAGATACATTGTGAAAGATGATGAAATAAGAGAATGAAATAAGGATGTACATTGTGCATAAGCACAATCAGCTAATGTCATACAAAAGCTTTGCTATGTACAATTCAATCAAGTCCTTTATATTTCGCGGATCTTTGCCTGTCAATTCTTTTATTTTCTCAAGTCGGTACCTTAGGGTATTTCGATGGATAAACAGACTTTCTGCAATTTTGTTTAACTCTCCGCCCTCTTTTATATAGGCTTCCAGCGTATTAACCAGTTCGCCCTTCTTACCTTGATCCAACAGTTGATGGTAAAAGGAGAAGGCATTTTTGTCCTGCTCTTCCTGAGCCAGTTGTGCCAGTATGACTTCTAATCTGTAATCCTCGTAATGGTAAAAGCCCGCCTCAGGCTGAAGTTTGCTTCCGATGAGAATTGCTCTTTTGGCTTGATAAAATGAAGAACGTAATTCTTTTAAGCCTTTAGCCAAGTTTCCGCTTCCGATACGCACGCCATCCAATGTTGTTAACAACCGCTTCAACAAGGGCAATAACTCTCTTTTGATTTCTTTACCCGCTGCCGTTTTCAGAACGACGATTTCATTATTAAACGTAACTCCGATTAAATCAGATTTACTGATTTCATATTGAATAGACCTCATTATGTTTTGAATCGTTATTTCTGTATAATTTGATGGTTTCAGGACGATGGCCATTCTAGGCTGTTCTAGATTTATTCCAAGAAATCCGGCCCGTTCTTTTAACCATTCTTCATTCAAACCTTCTTCTGAAATAAGCTGATTCACAATCTCACTCTGTATCCTTTGTTTCCATTGCACTCTTTCCAGCAAAAACGATTGCTCCAATACCAGTTCGGCCGCCATTTTTACAAGCTGGGCATAGTTCTGGATTTGCTCAGGCTCTCCTGTAATACCTACAACACCAACGATTTGGCTGCTAAATCGGATAGGTAAATTGATTCCAGGCCTTGCCCCCTTCATTTTGGCCGCCCTCGATTCATCTATTTCAATATGTTCACCGTTTTTAAGAACGAGAAGAGCACCATCATGGAGCTGATTAATCCTTTCGCTGTCGCCCGAGCCTATGATAACCCCCTTATCGTCCATGACATTTATATTTCTATTCAAAATGTTCATTGTACGCTCAACGATATCCTGAGCCAGCTCATACGTTAAAAATTGCATGCTGCTTTCCCTCCTCCCTCTTCATCTTTTCTCCAATTTACCATAGTGAAGTTGCACAATAAATAAAGCGGCACGGAATGTTTGGAAGATCGCAGCTTGAAGAAACATCTGCCTTTTTTAATGACCTCTTCATCACTCCACCTATGAGGAAATGGGAAAATTTTTAAGAAAAATTAGAAATGAAAGTGTTTGCATAATAGAAAAATTCAAGTTATCATACTTGTATACAAGTATACTCCTTTAGCAGGAAGGTGAGTTTATGCTCGACTCCAAGGATCTGTTGTATCCCGTAAAGTGGCTCTCAAAGGCTTCAACCGGTGTTCGTGTAGCTTGCGAGCTTAGGATGCGTATTATTTCCGGGTTGATTGAAAGCGGTACCATAATATCGGAAAATACAATCGCCGCAGACTTTTCAGTGAGCCGGTCGCCCGTTCGCGAGGCTTTAAAAATACTGGCATCCGAAAAAATCATCCGTTTAGAACGAATGGGAGCGGTTGTGATTGGTTTAACTGAAAAAGAAATAGCAGAAATTTATGATGTGCGTTTACTCATAGAAACGTTTGTATTTGAACGGATTGCCAAAATAGACACCGATCTATTGGTAAAAGATCTTAGTAAAATTCTTGAAATGATGAAAGTCTCTATAAAATATGAGGACGCGGATGAGTTCTCTTATCAAGATGTGTTATTTCACGAAACGATTGTTCGCGCCATTGATCATTCATACATTCTGATGATATGGAACAATCTAAAACCTGTGATGGAAAGCTTCATTCTTTTATCGATGCGCATGCGATTAAAGGAAAAATATGAAGACTTCTCAAGGATTTTAGATAACCATGAGCTTTATATTCAAGCGATCAAAACAAAGGATAGGGCGCTGATGATTCAATCTCTGCACCAGAACTTTGATGATGTTCAAGAGAAAGTAGACGACCTTTGGTTGTCGCAACAAATGCTGGCTAAAGGAGCTGAACAAAAAAATGACTAATTATATGTTAGGAATAGATATCGGTACGACAAGTACGAAGGCTGTGTTATTCAATGAAAATGGAGTAGTGATACAAAAAGAAAGTATCGGATACCCGCTTCATACACCCGACATATCGACAGCTGAACAAAACCCGGAAGAGATTTTTCAGGCTGTGATACTCTCAACCGCAAAAATCATGCAACAGCATTCACAAAAAAAGATCTCATTTATTTCATTCAGCAGCGCCATGCACAGCGTCATTGCCATGGATGAAAACGATCAGCCGCTGACGCCGTGCATCACGTGGGCGGATAACCGAAGCGAAGGCTGGGCGCATAAGATTAAAGATGAATTAAACGGGCATGAAGTCTACAAACGGACAGGAACACCCATTCACCCCATGGCACCGTTAAGCAAAATTGCTTGGATCACGAATGACCGACCTGAAATCGCTTCCAAAGCAAAAAAATATATAGGGATTAAAGAATATATTTTTAAAAAGCTATTTGATGAATATGTCGTGGATTATTCTCTAGCTTCAGCGATGGGGATGATGAATCTCAAAGACTTGGATTGGGACGAAGAAGCATTAAAAATCGCAGGCATTACAACGGATCATTTATCTAAACTAGTGCCAACAACCGAGATCTTTCATAACTGCAGCCCGGAATTAGCGAAACAGATGGGAATCGACCCGAAAACACCTTTTGTCATTGGCGCAAGCGACGGCGTGTTGTCTAACCTCGGCGTCAACGCGATTAAAAAAGGCGAAATCGCCGTCACAATCGGGACAAGCGGTGCGATTCGGACAATTATTGACCAGCCGCAAACGGATGAAAAGGGGAGAATTTTCTGCTACGCCTTAACGGAAAATCATTGGGTCATCGGCGGACCGGTTAACAATGGCGGAATCGTTCTTCGCTGGATCAGAGATGAATTTGCTTCATCCGAAATCGAAACAGCGACAAGACTCGGAATTGATCCATATGACGTACTGACTAAGATTGCTGAACGCGTCAGACCGGGTTCTGACGGCCTGCTGTTCCACCCGTATCTTGCCGGTGAACGTGCTCCTTTATGGAATCCTGATGTACGCGGCTCATTTTTTGGCCTGACTATGTCACATAAAAAAGAACATATGATACGGGCGGCATTGGAAGGCGTCATTTACAATTTATACACTGTCTTTTTAGCGTTAACAGAATGCATGGACGGTCCTGTTACACGGATTCAAGCGACTGGGGGCTTTGCAAGATCTGAGGTTTGGCGTCAAATGATGTCGGATATATTCGAATCCGAAGTAGTCGTTCCGGAAAGCTACGAAAGCTCATGTCTCGGTGCCTGCCTCTTAGGCCTGTACGCTACAGGAAAAATCGAGTCGTTTGATGTCGTTTCTGACATGGTCGGAAGCACTTACAGACATACGCCAAAAGAAGAATCAGCCAAAGAGTATAGAACATTAATGCCGATATTCATTAATTTATCTAGGGCATTAGAAAATGAATATACACAAATTGCAAATTATCAAAGAGGCTTAATCACACACAAATAGATAATGAAGGGGAGGCGTCATTCATGCCGTTAATAATTGTCGCAATTGGAATCTTAGCATTACTATTTTTGATTATGGGCTTAAAATTAAATACGTTTATTTCCTTAATTGTCGTATCGTTCGGCGTTGCGTTAACACTAGGAATGCCATTTGATAAAATCGTCAGCTCCATCGAAGAAGGAATAGGCGGAACACTCGGGCACATCGCATTAATCTTCGGACTCGGCGCCATGCTGGGCAAGCTGATCGCAGATTCAGGCGGCGCACAGCGTATTGCGATGACGCTCGTCAACAAATTCGGTGAAAAAAATATTCAATGGGCAGTCGTCATTGCCTCATTCATTATCGGTATTGCTTTATTCTTTGAAGTTGGTTTGGTCCTATTAATTCCGATCGTATTTGCGATTTCAAGAGAAATAAAGATTTCTATCTTATTCCTCGGTATTCCGATGGTCGCAGCATTATCCGTCACACATGGCTTCCTGCCTCCGCATCCAGGACCGACGGCAATCGCCGGAGAGTACGGTGCAAACATCGGTGAGGTGTTATTGTACGGCTTCATCGTTGCTGTTCCGACGGTGCTTATCGCAGGGCCTTTGTTTACAAAGCTTGCTAAAAAGCTAGTCCCTGAATCATTTGCCAAAACCGGAAATATTTCGTCGCTAGGCACACAAAAAACATTCAAGCTTGAGGAGACACCAAGCTTTGGAATCAGTGTATTTACAGCGATGCTTCCAATTATCATCATGTCGATCGCTACGATTATCGATTTGCTTCAAGAAACAATAGGATTTGCGGATAACGGCGCACTGGCATTCATCCGTTTGATCGGAAATGCATCGACTGCCATGGTCATCTCCTTATTAGTAGCTGTCTATACGATGGGAATTGCACGTAACATTCCAATCAAAACCGTGATGGACTCATGTTCAACAGCCATCACACAAATTGGAATGATGCTCTTGATCATCGGAGGCGGCGGCGCCTTCAAACAAGTATTAATTAACGGCGGTGTCGGCGACTACGTAGCCGATTTATTCAAAGAAACGGCTTTATCGCCTATCTTACTTGCCTGGCTTATCGCGGCGATCCTGCGTATTTCCTTAGGATCAGCCACCGTTGCTGCATTAAGCACAACGGGACTTGTCATTCCATTGCTGGGACAGTCCGATGCCAATCTTGCATTAGTGGTGCTTGCAACCGGCGCGGGAAGCGTCATCGCTTCACATGTCAATGACGCCGGCTTCTGGATGTTCAAAGAGTATTTTGGTTTAAACATGAAAGAAACATTCGCAACATGGACATTACTGGAAACGATTATTTCAGTTGCAGGATTAGGGTTTATTCTATTACTCAGTGTATTTGTATGAAATTGATGAAGGAGCTGTAATACATGTTCAATACAATTGGTGTCATAGGCTTAGGTGTGATGGGCAGCAATATCGCCTTAAACATGGCCAATAAAGGGGAACGGGTCGCCGTCTATAATTACACGAGGGATTTAACGGACCAGCTCGTACAGAAGCTTGATGGACAGTCTGTCAATCCGTACTATGAGCTTCAGGATTTTGTTCAATCGTTAGAAACACCAAGAAAAATCTTTCTGATGGTGACTGCGGGCAAACCGGTAGATTCCGTAATCCATTCGCTGATTCCTTTGCTTGAAAAGGGCGATGTCATCATGGATGGCGGAAACTCTCACTACAACGAAACGGAACAAAGATATGATCATTTAAAAGAGAAGGGAATCGGCTATTTAGGAATCGGCATTTCCGGCGGCGAGGTCGGCGCTTTAAAAGGCCCATCCATCATGCCGGGCGGAGATCAAGATGTCTATGAAAAAGCCGCTCCCATCCTGACTAAAATCGCAGCACAAGTAGGAGATGACCCTTGCTGTGTGTATATCGGACCAAAAGGATCGGGTCATTTTGTAAAAATGGTGCACAACGGGATTGAGTATGCAGACATGCAGCTGATCGCAGAAGCCTATACATTTCTAAGAGACACATTGCGTCTGCCGCTCAATGAAATCGCTGACATTTTTGAAGAATGGAATCAAGGCGAACTGAAAAGCTATTTAATCGAAATCACAGCAGAGATTTTAAGGAAAAAAGATAAACGGACAGACGCCCCGCTGATCGATGTCATTCTTGATAAAGCAGGCCAAAAAGGCACAGGAAAATGGACGAGCATGCAAGCCATTGATAATGGCATTCCGTCATCCATTATCACGGAATCACTGTTCGCCCGTTACCTATCTGCATTAAAAGATGAACGGGTTGCGGCAGAACAAATCTTATCCGGTCCAGAGACCGAGGAAAAGCATTTCGATAAAAACCTGTGGATTGATTACGTGAGACAAGCCTTATACATGGGAAAAGTATGTGCCTACGCACAAGGCTTTGCCCAATACAAAATGACGTCTGAGCTTTATGGGTATGATTTGCCGTTAAAAGACATCGCCCTTATTTTCCGCGGCGGCTGCATCATACGTGCAGAATTTCTAAACATCATCAGCGAAGCATTCCAAGAACAGCCGGACCTACCAAACCTGCTCATCGCACCATATTTCTCAGAAAAGCTCAAAGCCTACCAAACAGGCCTGAGAAAAGTGGTGTGTGAAGGAATCAACGCCGGCATCTCGTTCCCATGCTTGAGTACGGCTCTATCTTATTACGATGGCTACCGCACAGGACGTTCCAACGCGAATATATTGCAGGCTCAGCGTGATTACTTTGGTGCTCATACGTATGAACGGACGGATATGGATGGGTTTTTTCATACGGAATGGTCATGAAGAGTATGTAACAAAAGCTGGAAAACCGGACTTGAAAAGGTCCAGTTTGCCAGCTTTTTTAAATTCATGGCGGTGAAAAAAATTTCTCTTCCAACTTCATTTCGACAAAGACACGTTCAATCATTTTTAGTACGGCGAAAGTGATCAAACTGCATTTTCACACCCCAATATCACTTCTAATTGAGAATAGGCCATGATAAATTTCATCATCCTTGATAGAACAAAATAGACCAATCATTACCAGTATTTCCCCATCATAAGTACAAAAAGCAAAAATAATCTAGGTGTTTCCCCTTGACAAAAAATAAATGTTATTTAATAATTCATATATAATTAGAATTATTATTGAAAGCTAAAGTTTATACTTTATGCTTTTTAATATTCTCAAAATCACATTTAGGAGGAACATAAATTATGTCTCTAATTGGAAAAGAAGTACAACCATTCGCAGCGAAAGCTTACAAAAACGGTGAATTCATCGATGTAACAAACGAAAGCCTAAAAGGTCAATGGAGCGTATTCTGCTTCTACCCAGCAGATTTCTCTTTCGTATGTCCGACTGAACTTGAAGATCTTCAAAACCAATACGCAGCCCTAAAAGAACTTGGTGTTGAAGTATACTCTGTTTCTACAGATACTCACTTCGTACACAAAGGCTGGCATGACAGCTCTGAAAAAATCGGCAAAATCACTTACGCTATGATCGGTGACCCATCTCAAACGATCTCTCGTAACTTTGATGTACTTAACGAAGAAGAAGGTCTTGCTGACCGCGGTACATTCATCATCGATCCGGATGGCGTAATCCAAACTGTTGAAATCAATGCAGGCGGTATCGGCCGTGACGCAAGCAACCTGGTAAACAAAGTAAAAGCAGCTCAATATGTTCGTCAAAACCCAGGTGAAGTTTGCCCGGCTAAATGGGAAGAAGGTTCTGAAACACTTACACCAAGCCTTGACCTAGTAGGTAAAATCTAAGGAGTGCATTCCATTGGTACTTGAAGCAAATATCAAAGCACAATTAAATCAATACATGCAGCTAATTGAGAATGACATTGTTCTCAAAGTGAGCGCAGGTGAAGATGACACCTCTAAGGATATGCTGGCTCTGATTGATGAGCTGGCTTCCATGTCATCGAAAATCACTGTTGAAAAAGCTGAATTGAACAGAACGCCAAGCTTCAGTGTGAATCGCGCCGGAGAAGACACTGGCGTCACTTTCGCCGGTATTCCTCTTGGACACGAATTCACTTCTTTAGTATTGGCATTGCTGCAAGTGAGCGGCAGACCGCCTAAGGTAGATCAGAAGGTCATTGATCAGGTGAAGAACATCAGCGGTGAGTACCGCTTTGAATCTTATATCAGCCTGACATGCCACAACTGTCCTGACGTTGTACAAGCTTTAAACATGATGAGCGTGCTGAACCCGAACATCACTCACACCATGATTGACGGTGCGGCGTTTAAAGAAGAAGTCGAAAACAAAAACGTCATGGCAGTGCCAACTGTTTACTTGAATGGCGAAACTTTCGGAAGCGGCCGTATGACCCTCGAAGAGATTCTTGCGAAAATGGGCAGCGGCGCAGATGCATCTGAGTTTGCTGACAAAGATCCTTACGACGTTCTTGTTGTCGGCGGCGGACCTGCCGGCGCAAGTGCAGCCATTTACACGGCGCGTAAAGGAATCCGCACAGGTGTTGTCGCTGAACGCTTCGGCGGACAGGTCCTCGACACCATGAGCATCGAAAACTTCATCAGCGTAAAAGCAACTGAAGGACCAAAGCTTGCTGCAAGTCTTGAAGAGCACGTGAAGGAATATGATATTGATGTCATGAACCTTCAGCGCGCAAAACGCCTTGAGAAAAAAGATCTGTTCGAGCTTGAACTCGAAAACGGTGCTGTCCTGAAAAGTAAAACAGTCATCCTTTCAACAGGTGCCCGCTGGCGCAATGTCAACGTACCTGGTGAACAAGAGTTCAAAAACAAAGGTGTCGCTTACTGCCCGCACTGTGATGGCCCATTGTTTGAAGGCAAAGACGTAGCCGTTATCGGAGGCGGAAACTCTGGTATCGAAGCAGCGATTGATCTTGCAGGTATTGTCAATCACGTCACTGTGCTAGAGTTCGCGCCGGAACTGAAGGCAGACGAAGTCTTGCAAAAACGTCTCTACAGCCTGCCAAACGTTACAGTACTGAAAAACGTACAAACCAAAGAAATCACAGGCGATCAAAGCGTAAACGGCATCACATACACAGACCGCGAAACAGGCGAAGAAAAACACGTTGAACTTCAAGGTGTATTCGTCCAAATCGGTCTCGTGCCAAACACAGAATGGTTAGACGAAACCGTTGAACGCAACCGCATCGGCGAAATCGTAGTCGACAAACGCGGCGCAACAAGCGTTCCTGGTTTATTCGCTGCCGGTGACTGTACAGACGGTCCTTATAACCAAATTATTATTTCGATGGGATCAGGTGCAAGTGCTGCTTTAGGAGCGTTTGATTATTTGATCCGGAACTAATACAAGAAAGCCGCCATATTACCTGATTGGCGGCTTTTTTGATATGTCTGCGTTGAATTAAGAAGGCAGTATTTCTTCTAAACAATCCTCTCGCTGATTTTATAAGCTTTTGGTCTTCTGCTCACTAGCTCAACAAATCCTTGCTACTCTAAATAATCCATTACTTTGTTAACTTTATGCCTTGATTTATTTGAGAGATTCATTAAATTAAGCTCAAGGTCCTCGATAATCCTCTGCATTAGATATATCCCTATAAAGAGAAGCGGTTAACCAAAAATAAAGCCGGCATACTGCATGCAGCACACCGGCTTGTTAATGATTAGAGATTTATGGAATCACCATTTAATATGACTCATCAGGTCCTTCTTTTTTTGTTTCCTCTAGTCCAATATAAAATAAATAATAAAATAAACCACAGAGGAGTCAGCAACAAGGCCGGGCGAGTTGCATCCGCAAACAGCATAATCATGAGAATGACAGCAAACAGCGCCAGAACAACGTAATTGATAAACGGCGCAAATGGCGCTTTGAATGTTGATCTTGAGTGTAATAGCGGACGGGTTTTCTTGTATCTGATATGACAAACAAGAATCACACCCCACACCCAAATAAAACAAATCGCGCTAATGGTTGTCACGATGCCAAAAGCTTGTTCCGGTATCAGTTTGCTTAAAAGAGCTCCCGCTGAGAGGACAATAACCGATACCCATAACGCGTTACTCGGCACATGATTTTTATTCAGCTTCGCAAAATTGGCCGGGCCCTGTTTCGTTTTGCTTAAATTGTACAGAATCCGGCTTGTTGAAAACATCCCGCTGTTACAAGCAGAAGCGGCTGACGTTAATACAACAAAATTAATGATACCCGCAGCAAGCGGAATACCGACTAAGCTGAAGGTTTTCACAAAAGGACTTTCGGCAGCATTCAATTCCGTCCATGGGTTAATACATAATAGGACGATAAGCGCGCCGACGTAGAAAAATAGAATCCGCAAAGGAATTTTATTAATAGCCGATGGAATATTTTTTTTCGGATTCGATGTTTCCGCTGCCGATACACCTACTAATTCCACACCGACATATGCAAAGATCACCATTTGGAAAGAAAGCAAAAAGCCTGAAAATCCGTTTGGAAACAAGCCGCCATGCTCCCAAAGATTTGTAACCGAAACCGTTCCTGTATGCGTCTTGAATCCGATCACCAGCAAAATAACCCCAATGACAATTAATGCGAGAATCGTAATGACCTTTATTAAAGCAAACCAAAACTCCAATTCTCCAAAAAGCTTGACCGTTAATAGATTGAACCCTAATAAAATGAGTAAACAGATAAGTGCAGGGATCCACTGCGGAATATCAAACCAATATTTCACATATACACCGACGGCAATCACATCCGCCATAGCCGTCATAATCCAGCAAAACCAATACGTCCAGCCGGTGACAAACGATGCCCGCGGTCCCAGATACTCCTCGGCAATATCTGTTAACGATTGATAACCTGCTTTAGATAACAGCAGTTCTCCCAGCGCCCGCATCACGAAAAAAAGCGCAATACCTACAATGAAATACGCAAAGATGATAGAAGGACCCGCCAATTGAATCGCCTTACCGGAACCTAAAAATAAGCCGGTGCCAATCGTCCCGCCAATGGCGATGAGCTGCACATGCCGATTGGACAACTCCCTCTTTAATTCTCGCTGTTCCAAATCAAACTCCTCCTTACCTCTTTATTGTGAAACGACGAGCAGTGAAAAAAGCCCATAAAAAAGAGATTGGATGTCCTCCAATCTCGTGGTCATAAGAATAACAAATCATATTTGTGCGCTGACAATCATCAGCACGACAAATACATATTCGGTACTCTTCTGTCCTTTTGCCTGAGATTGTGAACCCTTCGGCGCCGCGGAATCTCCGCGGTCTCTCCAGAAGCTGCTCCTGCTATAGTGTGACCCACAGCAATCATAGCTTGCTACATATTGAATTTTTCGATAGAAACAACAACTATCGGATAACTTTTTATTTTAATAGGGGTTGCGTGGTTTGTCAATGGTGATTTTATTTCCTAATTAGAATCATATAATCAAAAAAGAGTTTTAGATGGGGAAAGACAATTGATGAAAGCTAAAAGACACCTCACCTAAACAAAACTCAAACACACAGCACGTCACCTGGATGATATCGTATACACAAAAAGCTACTTCAACTTGAAGTAGCTTCCTTTTGTCAAATACCCATTTTGACCCATTTAGTTTTAGAAAAGCGAAGAATAATTACGTTTATGATAATGATTGATATTAAATATAAAATAATGTATATAATATCATTAATCCCAAGTGTCATATGATCAGATTGCAACACTTTTTCTATTCGGTGGTACATAGTGTTACCTGCCTCAAAAGGAGCAAAAAAACCAAACGTTTTATTACTTATTGCTACTAAAATAACTGTAGTAATCCAATAAACTATACTAATACCTATACTAGTTAATATATTAGAACATAAAATGCTTATCGTTCCAATGATTAAAATATACTGCAATATAACTGCAGAAAATAAGAATAGCATTAATGTAAAATGGGAAAAATCATGGTACATCAACGATATGATGAGCAGACTAAGCGCTATAAACGCAAAACATTCCAAAAATAAAACAGCTATCTTTTTATAAAAGAAGGTATAGATGTTTTCTCCAATTAATTTATAAAAGAGAATATTTTTATTTGAATACTCTCTATTGATAAAGAAAGCTATAACAAATGAAAATAACATCAAACCAAATTGAGTGGCAACGGTATAGGAGCTAAAGAAAAACATCTCAGATGTAACATTGCTGACTTTATCGATTCCAACAAGCAAAAAATACCCCAGTAAAAATAAAAAAACGATCATAGATCCTAATATAACAAAAACTTTGTTGCTCATACTTTTTTTTAACTCTAATTTCATCTTATGCCCCCACTGTTCCATTACTCATTTATATACACTTCAATTAACTTTTCCACTGAATCATATTTATGGATTTTTTGATCATGAAATATATAATTATCCCCATCTATCGCCTTTAAATCAGACAAATCGTGTGTAATATTAATGATAATCTTCTCTGGGTTCTCCTGGATATACTTTTTCAGAAAACGATGAATTTCCATAACCGTTTTTTTGTCTAATGAATTTGTGATTTCATCTAAAACAATAATATTTTTATCCTCTAGTAAAAAGCTAAGCAATTTTAATTTTTGCTTTTGCCCATCACTTAAATTTTTGATAAGAACTTTACCATCTATATTATCAAGATTAAGTAAACTCGCAATCTTATTTATCTTTTCTGAATCAAACTTTTCGCTCAAAAAATTTAATAAAAAGTCCTTAGAAACATCATGAGGTATATTCGACGAGCTAGAGATTAAAGAAACATTTTGACGAATATCTCTACCGATTCGTTTGCTATTATTTAATAAAAAGTCTTTAGCAAGCTGTGATTTACCGACTCCATTTTTTCCGACTATATGATTGATTTTCCCATTCGAAAAATGTAAGTCCGTGTCCTGAAGTAACGTTTTACCTTTCACTTTTAAAGTATAATTCGCTATGTTCATATACATACCCCTAGGAAATATTTGGATTTTCAAGATGCCTCTTTCGTTTCCGATTCGGAACTGTAAGAAATGTTTTTTGATGATACATTTGGAGATCTTTTACTCTAGTTTACAATATATAACACTCAAAGTACAACAATGGCAGTTTCCTCAAGGCAATTCCTTACAAGATAATTGACAAACAAGCCAAATAAACGGATCGTCTTACCATATCAATACATATTGATAACAAGAATAAAGAGGATACTGAACCTTTCAGCCTAAGCCCTCGACTAAATAACCTCCTCCGTAGATTTTTTTAGCTCTATCTGCCTTAATCTTTCTCTCTTTTTTCTGCTTTTTCTTTATCTCGCTTATTTCGGCGCCTCTTTCCCTCGTTTTGATTGTCTCTAAAAGGAGTTATGCGTTACTATCGTATAAGGGTCCAATGATTAAAAATAATGTCATACTTTTAAATTCACCTTATCATGCAAATGCTCATAAATAGGGGTTTATTCTAAAAAGGGGATGGACGGTTTTGGAAAGCAAGTACTTAGATTTACTCGCACAAAAATACGATTGTGAAGAAAAAGTGGTAACGGAAATCATTAATTTGAAAGCGATACTGAACCTGCCAAAAGGCACCGAGCATTTTGTCAGTGATTTGCACGGGGAGTATCAGGCATTCCAGCACGTGCTGCGTAATGGTTCAGGACGAGTCAAAGAGAAGATACGCGACATTTTCAGCGGTGTCATTTACGATAAAGAAATTGATGACTTAGCAGCATTGGTCTATTATCCGGAAGACAAATTGAAGTTAATCAAACATGATTTTGATGCGAAAGAAGCGTTAAACGAGTGGTATAAAGAAACGATTAACCGAATGATTAGGCTTGTTTCTTATTGCTCCTCGAAGTATACCCGCTCCAAATTGCGTAAAGCACTGCCTGCCCAGTTTGCTTATATCACGGAGGAGCTGCTATACAAAACAGAACAAGCTGGCAACAAGGAGCAATATTACTCCGAAATCATAGACCAGATCATTGAACTTGGCCAAGCCGATAAGCTGATCACCGGTCTTGCTTACAGCGTTCAGCGATTGGTGGTCGACCATCTGCATGTGGTCGGCGATATTTACGACCGCGGCCCGCAGCCGGATCGGATTATGGAGGAGCTAATCAATTATCATTCAGTCGATATTCAGTGGGGAAATCACGATGTCCTTTGGATCGGCGCCTATTCCGGTTCCAAAGTATGTCTGGCCAATATTATCCGCATCTGTGCCCGCTATGACAACCTGGACATTATTGAAGACGTGTACGGCATCAATTTAAGACCGCTGATGAACCTGGCCGAAAAATATTACGATGATAATCCAGCGTTCCGTCCAAAAGCAGACGAAAACAGACCGGAAGAAGAGATTAAGCAAATCACAAAAATCCATCAAGCCATTGCCATGATCCAATTCAAGCTTGAGAGCCCGATTATCAAGAGACGGCCGAACTTTAACATGGAGGAACGGCTATTATTAGAGAAAATAGATTATGACAAAAACGAAATCACGCTGAACGGAAAAACATATCAACTGGAAAACACCTGCTTTGCTACGATTAATCCGGAGCAGCCAGATCAGCTATTAGAAGAAGAAGCAGAAATCATAGACAAGCTGCTATTCTCTGTCCAGCATTCTGAAAAGCTGGGCCGCCATATGAATTTTATGATGAAAAAAGGCAGCCTTTATTTAAAATATAACGGCAACCTGTTGATTCACGGCTGTATTCCTGTCGATGAAAACGGCAATATGGAAACGATGATGATTGAGGATAAACCGTATGCAGGCCGTGAGCTGCTCGATGTATTTGAACGATTCTTGCGGGAAGCGTTTGCCCACCCGGAAGAAACCAATGATCTGGCGACGGATATGGCTTGGTATTTATGGACAGGCGAGTACTCTTCCCTCTTCGGAAAACGCGCCATGACGACATTTGAGCGGTATTTCATTAAAGAGAAGGAAACGCATAAAGAGAAGAAAAACCCGTATTACTATTTACGTGAAGACGAGGCAACCTGCCGAAACATCCTGGCAGAATTCGGCCTCAATCCAGATCATGGCCATATCATCAACGGCCATACACCCGTAAAAGAAATCGAAGGAGAAGACCCAATCAAAGCAAACGGAAAAATGATCGTCATCGACGGCGGCTTCTCCAAAGCCTACCAATCCACAACAGGCATCGCCGGCTACACGCTGTTATACAACTCCTACGGCATGCAGCTCGTCGCCCATAAACACTTTAATTCCAAGGCAGAAGTCCTAAGCACCGGAACCGATGTCTTAACGGTGAAACGATTAGTGGACAAAGAGCTCGAGCGGAAGAAAGTGAAGGAAACGAATGTGGGTGAGGAACTGCTGCAGGAAGTTGCGATTTTGGAGAGTTTGCGGGAGTATCGGTATATGAAGTGAGGAGTATAGGGGGTTCAGAGCTGACTTTCTCTGGGCTCTTTTTTGCTGGTTCTCATTTAACGCTGCAAATTGCTAACAAGTCTGGTTATCTGTATTTTCAAATACGTAAATACCAATACAAAAATATAGGTTGTTTTGCACGAAAATCAAAGTATGAAACCCAGTACAGACGCTGTATTTGAAGGGCAGAGCGTATTTCTAGTTTGGTTCGCGATACATTGTTCTAGCTCGAGCATATTTATCCATTCGCTTGTTGCATATTTGAGCCAACACCTACCTATTTCTTCTAGTTTTAGACCTTCGATAGATAAACACAATATCCTTGAGTAGAAAATCTTAATTAATTAAGTCATAAATATTTAAGGGTTCTTCAAGAAATGATAATAATATATGTTTCATCTCTTCGTTATTATAATCCAGCAAACTATAGTGTTCTGGAGTGAAAATTTAATTTAGTTACAAAAGTGAATATATCCAAACCTCAAGCTATATCGGAAACGGATGACAACAATTTTTAACAGCCATCACCCGCTCCGAATAATAAAATATATTACAATCAGATATTTTTTCTTTGTTTATAATAGGTACAACGTAACGTCAGCAACTGCTCTTCAGATGCCAATCCAGGCATTATCCTTAACCATTATCTTTTCCAATATTTCAAATGATATAGTAATTTCAACATCTCTTGTTTTCTAGTTCCAATAATTAGAAAATAGTTAATCCGATTCTATATCTGATTTTAAATATCATTAAATACCAAAGTAAGAATTGGGTAAAATATCATATAAAATATAACAGATAAAATTCAAAAACGGAAGGTTCTTATCTATGGGCTGATTACTGAATTTAAAATATTTCTGTAGTTATACGAAATAATAATTTTTATACAGAGAATCTTTATTATTTTGTCACCCTTAATTTTTTTAATAATCCTAATTACAACTTTCCTTATATCTAATTAGTTTTTCTATATTTTTAATACCATTGCTGTCTGCTACTTCTAAAACAAAATCGTAGTATCCTTTATCATCAATGAACATAATAAACTTTTCTTTTGCCCGTGTAATACATACATAGTGATTTTGCAAATTTTCATCTTTATAAATTTTATAATAGCGTGAAAAGCTTATTATTTGCTCAAATTCTAATCCCTTTGAAGCAAAAACCGTCATTACTTTGTGTTTTGATTCTATTAATCTGAAAGCCATATCATATTTACTATCACAAATACTTTCACAGAACTTTTCGATTTCATCTTCCCCTATTGATATTTCCAAATAATTGGCTAAGCCAGAAACTACTTCTTCAACTATGTCTGGATTTGTATTCTTCTTTAGTTTCCCAATAATATTATTAACTTCATATCTCGTGCGAATTCTTTCATCAATATGGGTATTTTCTAAAAAATCATAGATTGTGTATGTTGAATTCTTTGAAAATAATGCAAGTTCTTTTAATAAGTATCCATTAGGAATGCCTTCATCAATTGGGGTCTTAGGAATAAAAACAAAATCAAACCCTTCTAGATTTAATAACTCCGTTATCTTCTTAGCATCATCATTATAATTGGCGATTATTGTTACTTCTTTATCTAGCTCAAGAGTTTTTTCTAAAATAAGTCCTTTGAATTCATCTATAAAACCGACAAAATCCCTTCGCTCATAATAATTACTAAAAGTGTTGTATTCCTTAAAAACTACATTCTCTACGTTCTCAGATAAGTGTAAATAATATTGCGAATTATGAAACAGGTTTGCATAGTTTTCAATTTCTTTATCACAACGAAAATTGGTTACGAGTTCATAAGAGCTAAAACTTTCTTTCTCTAATAATTTAAATATGTTACTCATTGCTCCACGCCATAAATAAATTGCCTGTTTTGAATCGCCAACAATAAATAACTTTATGTTTAGCTTATTTTTTAACTTCATAAAAAAACGGTGCATGTCCCTATCAGAATCTTGGTATTCATCTATAAAGATCCATGAATACTTTGCTTTAATATATTCTTGTGCAGCTAATGATTTTTCTAAAATATCATTAGCAACTTTAAAATTGAAATTGCGTTTATTATCTTCAAAACTACCTAAAATATTATTATTTCTCAACTGGTTTAGTCCAGATGAATAATTATCAAATTTAAATTCATTTCCATATTCAACAGAATAATCATTTCCGTAATCTTTACCAAATGCATCTTTAATAAAAGGTCTAATTATCTCATTCTCAATAAAAGAATCATTTGTCATAACAACAAAGGGTTTCTTAATATTTTTTACTGCTTTTTTTTTAATTTCATCAGTTGCTTTCACAGTAAATGTAATAGCTGCTATCGTTCGGTGGTCTGTTATTTTTTCAAGTTCAATTCCCATTTTCTTTATCATAATTGTAGTTTTTCCAGAGCCTGCACTAGCTGAAACAACTATATCATCGTTATTTTCTAAAATTGCAGTTCTATCTTCCTGATCAATCAACTTCATTTGGCACCAACTTTCTTAAAGATTCAAATAAAGGATGATTAATTATGTTGTTACAATCTGTTCTCGTTAATTCATTAGTTAATTCAATCATATTAAGTAGCTTATGATCTTGAAGGTAGTTTATAGGGTTTGAACCTAAAATCTCTTCCATTCTGTCTCCAATAACTTCATAGAGGTCGTGTTCTAAATCTATTTTTGACAAATATATATTATTTTCTTTAAAATGCTCTATAGTGTCTTGAAATAACACATATAATTCTAACTTTTTATCTTTTATCTTTTGTTTTTTCACTTTATTATTCGGAACCCTTTTTCCTTGCGCATCATTTTCAAAATATTCAATCTCAATTGGCTCAATAGAATTCTCTTCATCATTAATAAGGTTTAAGCATCGTTTAATTCCTATTAAATCAAAAATTGTTTTATTATCCCTTTTTGATTTCAAGTCATTATCGGTTTTTACTATAGGAGTAATATTTAAACCTTTCAATACATCTACATATGGTTTAAATTTTATCCCGCCTACATCTAATATGTAACCGCCATCTAACTCATATGTGGGATATACATTTTCTAAAATTTTTTCAAATAATACTTTTTCTGAAGGACCTTCTACTAAAAGTACTTTTTCAGCAAAAAGAGCTGTTGACAATGCTCTATTAAGTTCTTTTTTTACATTTTTATATTCTTCACTAACATTATAAATATATGAATCACAGTTTATCCGATCTTCTGAATAAATTCTTATTAACGATGTGTTGTCCATCTCATACAGTAGTTCAGAAGAATGTGTTGATAGAAAGAAGTATTTATATACTTTAGAGTTAAATAATTGTTTGGATAAAGCAATTTGCATAGATCTATGTAAACTATTTTCTGGTTCCTCAACTAAATGAATAATAATTTTATTTCCTTCTTGTGCTTGAATAAGATGGTTTATCAAGGAGTAAGCTAAAATCTTCTTTCTTCCGTCTCCTGAAGTTGGATAAATATTATCATCATTTTCTTTTTTTATATATGGAATAAGGTTACTGAAATATCCATTAATGGTTATTTCTGATTTCATTTCAATATTTATTTTTTCCTTTTTCAATTTTCTATACTCTTCTGTTATAGTATCTTGAAAAGACTGAATAACCCCCATACTACTAATTTTTTTGTTCATTTCTATTCCTAAAGTCTTAATCTCATTGGAAATTGTAATATCATTATCATCTAATTTGTTTTGATCAAATAGCTGTCTTCTATTTTTTGAGAAAGTTTTTTCTAAATCTATTGTTGGATCTACGTATACGATCTTAAATAAATTATCCAAATTGCTATATATTCCATTTTGGATTATTTCATCCAAATCCTTTAAATTACTTCCCCAATAAATTTTAGGTATTCCAACTTCTTCACTAATATCATAAGTACCTTCTACCTGAAAAAAAAAGTTATCTAATTCATTACTTGACCTTGCCCCTCCCACTTTGGCTATTATATGCTGGGAATCTTCATCTTTTAGACGATCAGATAAATCGACACCTAATGTTATTCTTATTACTCTGTCTCTTTCATTTCTAAAATAATCTGATTCTTTAAAGCCATTTTTACGAATATCTCTATCTAATAAGAATCTGATAGCATAAAGCAAATTTGTTTTACCCACATCATTCATTCCAAAACAAACATTTTGATTTGTTAAATCTATACTTACTTTTTCAAAGTTTCGAAAATTCTCTATAGTTAGGCTTTTAAGCTGCATTAGTATCCCCTCTAATAGTGTTTTTTTGTTTTTTTTTGAAAAAGTTACCACCATTATTATAACATTAAAAAATTAACAGAGGTAATAACTCTTTGATGATTATTAGAGTTATTACTTCTATCATTTAATCGTTATTCTATTTTTGTCCGAATCCCGTACCATAAAGGTTGCGATTACTTATGATAAGGTTCCCCACGATTAATCCGAAAAGCCCGATAAATCTGCTCCACTAAAATAAGTCGCATCAACTGATGAGGAAACGTCATTTTCGAAAACGACAGTTTCTCATCCGCTCGCTTCATCACCGCGTCACTCAATCCGAGTGATCCGCCGATGACGAAGGTGACTTTGCTCTTTCCATAAGTAGCCAGCTTATCTATTGTATCGGCTAGTTCTTCGGATGTTTTCATTTTTCCTTCGATGGCGAGGGCGATGACGTGGGCGTCGGGGCTGATTTTTGATAAAATGCGGTCGCCTTCTTTGTCTTTTATGATTTTCATGTCCTGGTCGCTTAGATTTTCCGGGGCTTTTTCGTCCGGGAGTTCGATGATGTCGATTTTTGCGTAGGCCGAAAGTCGTTTGGTGTATTCTTCAATGCCTTGCTTGAGGTATTTTTCTTTTAGTTTTCCGATTGTCACAATATTGATATTCACAGGTCATCCCCACCTTAGAAACAAGTTATTCATATATGTTGTCCACAATTGTGGATATCTTTTCTGTATTTTGTGTAAGATCATTCGTTCCCCACTATATATACTGCGGTCTCCCCACATAATTCACAGGCTGTGGATAAACTGTTAGTATGTTCGATTTTTCTGATTTCGGGCGGGAGTTCGTGGTCGTCTATGTACATATCCAGCACAGTTTCGATGTGTTCTTCACAGGAATAATAAGCATTTTTCATTTTTAAATCCTCCGATGTTTTCTTGCATTCTGCAAATGTTCTCTTCCCAATATAACCTATTTATTCACATGTTAGTAGTGCTTCGGACTGAGTTTTATCCACAATTCGACAAGCAAAGCTGTTGATGAATCCGTTTTCTCTCACAAAAAAGCCGGCGTTCCCAGAACGTCCGGCTTTCCCTCTTGATTTAGTTCAATGTTCCATGCGGATCAATCACAAATTTCTTCGCCGCTCCTTTGTCAAAGTCGCTGTAGCCTTTTGGCGCGTCGTCCAGAGAAATGACGGTGGCGTTGACGGCTTTTGCGATTTGCGCTCTGCCGCTCAGGATCGCTTTCATGAGATTGCGGTTATACTTCATGGCCGGTGTTTGTCCGGTGACGAAGGTATGGGCTTTTGCCCAGCCTAGGCCGAATCGGATTTTTAATGAGCCTTTTTTGGCGTCTGCGTCGCTTGAGCCCGGGTCTTCAGTGACATATAGGCCCGGAATGCCGAGGCTTCCGCCGACTTGGGTGACATCCATAATGGAGTTCAGCACCGCGGCGGGGGCTTCCCCTTGATTGCCGTGTCCTGTTGCTTCAAACCCAACGCAATCGACGGCGGCATCAACGGTCGGTTCACCTAATATTTGTTCAATTTGCTCGCCGAGGCGGTCGTGTTTTTGCACGTTGACGGTTTCACAGCCGAAACTTCTCGCCTGTGCCAGCCTGTCTTCGTTCAAATCGCCGACAATGACTGTAGAAGCGCCGAGAAGCTGGGCGGAGTGTGCGGCTGCTAAACCGACTGGCCCCGCTCCCGCGATATAGACTGTTGATCCGGTTTGGACACCCGCTGTATATGCGCCGTGAAATCCGGTCGGAAAAATGTCGGACAGCATGGTCAAATCGAGAATTTTCTCTAACGCCTGTTCTTTATCCGGGAATACCAAAAGCTGAAAATCGGCGTACGGCACCATGACGTATTCGGACTGTCCGCCGACCCATCCGCCCATATCAACGTAGCCGTAAGCCGATCCCGGCCGATCCGGATTTACGTTGAGGCAGACATGCGTTTTCTGCGTCTTGCACATGACACAGCGTCCGCAGGCAATATTGAAGGGAACGGATACGATGTCGCCTTTTTTGATAAATTCAACATCCCGGCCGGCTTCAATAACCTCACCGGTGATTTCATGCCCGAGCACTAAGCCTTCCGGCGCTGTCGTCCGTCCTCTCACCATGTGCTGATCGCTTCCGCAGATGTTGGTGGTGATGACCTTCAGAATCACGCCGTGCTCACATTTCCGATTGACATTTGCTTTCGGAACGCCGGGCCCGTCCCTCAGAATTAATTCCGGATATCCGATGTCTTCCACCGCCACGTTTCCATTTCCTTTATACACAACCGCTTTGTTCGCTGACAACGCCATTCCTCCCTTTAGAACTTATATAAAAATAGAATTCGCTTGGATTTCTGCCAAATCGGCAATCCCGCTTTTCAGATGATTTCGGTCCGGGATCACGTTTTCCCTTTATCATCACTGCTTTTTCTCTTTTTTCTCTATCTTCAAAGCAATCAAAACGCATGTCAAACAAGCGATAATTGTGCCGATGATGTCAAACCAATCGGTTTTTCCTCTATTTAAAAGAAACACGGTGGCTGTTGAGGTCAGGGTGATCATGGCTGCCAGCAGTATGACACGTTTTTTGCTCATGTTATTTCTCCTTCCCATCATCTCCTTTTGTCTATATTCCCTTTGTACTTTCTATCAAAAACCCTTCAACACCTGAAAATCATAAAGCTTCAAATGGCTTTTCGGGGTCACGACTTTTTTTACATCTTCTATTTCTTTATCATTAAGCTTCTTCCCTGTTTTCAAGCTATATTGCTCAATGCTTGCGGGTTTGTTGTAGCTGTATGTGAAGAAATAGAGTTTGTCGCCTTTTCTGTGAATCTCTTTGAAATCAGATTTCATTTTTTCTTGGGAAAGCGTAAAAGCGGCTTTGCTTTTACCTGTTTGGGAGTTGATTTGATAGACTTTGCCGAAGCCGTCGATGAAATAAAGATGCTTTTGATAGGAGAAAAAGCTTTTTTTGAAGCTGAACGGCATGGAGTCGTATAGAACTTGTTCGTCTTTTTTGTATGTGGCGATGTCATGAAGTTCAACTTTGCCGCTTTTTTTATCGACTTTGACCATTTGATAGATATTGTCCGCTTTTTCACCCCGTACGACAAAATGGACCGATTCCTGATCAGCCGCGAGCTGGGATTCGACCGAAGTTCCTTCTTTGTAGGTCCATTCCGCTATCGTTTCATAGGTAAGGTCTTTTTGGTCAGTTCGTATTTTCAGTATCTTGTATCCTTTTTCATCATCCGTCGGAATCAGCGCATAGATGGAATCGCCGTCAAATCCGGAAGCGCGGATGTAGAAGGGGATGACGTCCTTTTTCCATTTCCCGTTGAATTGGCGGTAGAGTTCTGAGCGGTAGTGATTGCCGTCTTTATCAAATCCGGAGTTATACAGGGTGTAGAAGCCGTTTTGGTCTCCAACATAGCCGGCGCTGTCTCCTGTATGCTGATACGTTCTGTCATAGGCTGTAAGCCCGTTTTTAATTGTGAAAATCGTTTTTTTATCCTCCAGCATGACACTCTCGCCATTTACGCCGGCAGAGCCTTGTTCAAGCCCCCTCATCTTAAAAGAAGACAGGCTGCCGTTTTGGCCGGCAAATAGGGCATAGCTTTTTCCACCGCCAAATGTATCCTGATCAGCAGCGGTGGAAAAGTAAAGCAGTGCGTCCTTATCATCCAGAAAGTCCTTCTGCTTCAGATCCTTTTTATCCACGGCGATGTAGCCTTTTTCGGCTGATGATGCGTATATGGCGACTGCGGCAGACGCGGCGATGACAATGCTGAGCAAGATGATCCACCATGATTTTTTCTTCATTGCCCTCTCCTTAAGATGGAAAGCCCAAAAAGAACCGCTTTTCAGGCTTTCCATCTGTTTATTTAGTTAATGGTCGCAATGGTTGTTGTATATGAGGAGCTTGTGATGTCACGCGGATACACCCCGGCTCCTCCGTTGCTGTCAATATCAATACCCGCTTTCAGCAAGAAGGCGGACCATAATAATTTGGAACAGTTTTTCGCGCCGTCATGTCCTGTGTTTCTGTTGTTGATAAAGTTAAAAGAGTACGCATCTCCGACCTTGGATACCGCCCAGTCGGCTGCGGCTGTTTTTTGGGAGGATGTGACGCTGACGCTTTGCACGATGGAGTTATCCTCTACATCTCTGGCGTTGTAGGCAATCTGTCTGACTCCGTCACCGGGTACAGATTCAACAATTTTGTCCGCGGCGGAATACATTCCGACATGTCCGTGGTTATAGTAGGCTGTGTAAGAGTTGGTATAATAAATGTTCCCTTTGGAGCTTTTCGGCAGTTTTTTCGAGCCTGAGGAGCCGCCCATGGTCGAGTAGCTTTTTTTGGCGATTTTGTCTCCTTCGGCTTTGTCAGCGGTGATCTCTTGATGGAATTGTTTGAGGATGGCTTCTGTTTTTACGTTCTCCTGTTTTGCGAGCTGTTTTGCAGATTGGATGACTTCTTCAGGAGTGGTGCCTGGCTGGAGTGCAGCTATTTCTTCGGCATAAGGATAGTCTGCTGACGTTTTTGCGGCTTGCGCGTTTGACAGTGGTGTGGTGAGAGTAAGAGCCAGAGTGAAGGATAGGATCACGCCATAAACCTTCGATTTTCTTTTCATTACATCGCCTCTTTTCATTGTTTTAATGGAAATTAAGTTCCATATATTCATTATAATATCAGATTATTACAAATAGTCTATTAAATTTACAATTTTTTAAAAATATTTCTTGTACACAGGATAAATCGAGATGGGCTAAAATGATTCTTTAGAGATAGTCTGACAAAGGACATAAAGAAAAGAGAGGACTTTTCTGACGCAGCCCTCTCTTCCCATCATAGTTCCTTGCTCATGCTGATATCTGTTTCGGTATAGCCGGTATGTTCGTAAAGCCGCCGTGCTGTTTCATTATGGGCAAACACATGCAAAGACAGTTTTTTGACGCCCAGCTCCTTCGCCTTGGCGTCTAATGCGGCCAGCGCTTGTTTGGCTAAGCCCTGTCCCCTGTATGGCTCATACAAGCCAAAGCCGTAGATAAAGGCTGCTCGCTGCGGATGAATCGGATCAATATACAGCCACAGCCAGCCGATGGATTCCGTCTCATTGCGTGTGATGGTCCAGTGGCGGTGATGCTGTGTTTGTAAGCCTTCTGGTAAAAGATGGCAGAAGGCGGCCTTTGCTTTCTCATCTGCATCCTCTTCTGTCCATGTACCTGCTGTTATTTTTTCCTTCGCATAGTGTTGATTTGAATACGCGCAGAAAGCCTGGAATTCACTTTCCTCCATCGGCTTCAATGTGATCGGCATACTTCCTCCTCCTATTTCATAAAAAAACCTCCGTGCAGACGGAGGTTTTCTTTTTATAGCAATTTTTTGCCCAGCAATGATTCAGCAAGCTCAACTGCTGCATTTCCGGTTTTGTTTTTGTGATCCAGGATCGGATTCACTTCTACAAATTCAGCGGAAGTAATGATCCCCGCATCGTACAGCATTTCCATAGCCAGGTGGCTCTCTCTGTAGCTGATGCCGCCGACGACAGGGGTGCCGACACCCGGTGCATCGCTTGGATCGAGTCCGTCTAAATCAAGGCTGAGGTGGACGCCGTCACAGTCTGACAGGTAATCAAGGGTTTCTTCGATGACCTTTGTCATGCCAAGGCGGTCGATTTCATGCATGGTGTATACCTTCATACCGCTTTCCTTGATATACTTGCGCTCTCCTTCATCTAGTGAACGGGCTCCGATAATGACGACGTTTTCCGGTTTGATCTTCGGCGCGTAGCCTTCCAGATTCACCAATGACTCATGGCCGATGCCAAGGCTGACGGCAAGCGGCATCCCGTGAATATTGCCTGATGGTGATGTTTCAAGCGTATTCAAATCGCCGTGTGCGTCATACCAAATGACGCCGAGCTTATCGTAATGCTTTGCCGTACCGGCCAGCGTGCCGATGGCGATGCTGTGGTCGCCGCCTAGGACCATCGGAAATTTTTGTTCTTCAATGACATTGTTGACCATTTGGGCGAGCTTTTCATTCCCCGCCAGTACGGAATGTAAGTTTTTCAGTTCTTGGTCATTTTTAATATTTTCGCGGTTGATCGGGATGTCGCCGAGGTCTTCAACCGAATAACCCATTTCTGATAACCGTTCGATAAGATGGGCATATCGTATCGCACTCGGCCCCATGTCAACTCCGCGTCGTGCTTGTCCTAAATCCATTGGCATTCCAATAATTGAAATTTGCTTATTCATCTGTAATTCCACCTCAACATATATGATGTTGTCCTGTGCGGGTAACAGCAAAGATGACTTGGACAAAAATGATTAGATTTCTAGTTGTTTATTTGCCTGCTGGCGTTTTTTGATAAATAGATGATAAATAACCACACATATTACCATAAAAGGAATGCCGCAATACAGAGCCATACGCTGTTCTGAGTCAAAAGCAAGGCTTATGAGAACAATCGTGTTTAATGTTAAGCCGACAATCGGCACAATCGGGTAAAGCGGCGTTTTAAACTTTAAGTCTTCTACTTTTCCGCCGTCACGGATATATTTTCGTCTGAACATCAATTGGGACAGCGTAATGGTGATCCATCCGACCTGCGCACTCATTCCCGCCATCGACAACAGCCAGATATATAAAGTATCCTTAGCCGCAACGCTTGAAAGCAGAGAAAGACTGGCGAACAGCAATGTCACCAAAAGCGCGTTCATCGGAATCCCCCGTTTATTGGCTCTTCCTAAAAACGCAAATGCTTGTCCGTCATTCGCCATAGAGTACATGATCCGCGTGGATGCAAATAACCCGGAATTGGCCACTGATAGCAGGGCGATCAAAATGACAAAGTTCATCATATCAGCCGCGTACGGAATTCCGATTTGATCAAATACTACGACAAACGGACTTTCCACGACACCGGCTTGTTTCCAAGGAATCATTCCGGCAATAATCGCAACCGATAATACGAAAAAGATCAGGGTTCTCCAAACGGTCTGTCTGATAGACCGGGGAACGGTTTTTTCCGGATTTTCACTTTCTCCCGCGGCGATCCCGATTAATTCGGTCCCTTGGAAGGCGAAATTCACGGTAATCATCGTAATCAGCATAGCCTGGATTCCGTTAGGAAATAACCCGTCCTCATAAAAATGAGAGAATAAAGGCGCTTCTTGTCCGCCTTTTAAGTCTATAAGGCCAAACATGGCAGCTCCGCCAAGAAAAATGAAGAGTAAGATGACGAGAATTTTAATGCCTGAGAACCAAAATTCCGATTCACCAAATGCTTTAGCGGTCAACGCATTCAGCAGGAACAGCAATCCTCCGAATACGAGGCACCACACCCACACTCCGACATGCGGAAACCAGCGGAGCATTAACTGGCCCGCCGACAAAAACTCCAAAGCGACCGTAACCGCCCAGCCGAGCCAATAAATCCACCCCACCGCAAAACCAAAGGCCGGGCTGATAAATTTTGTCGCGTAGGTCTGAAACGATCCTGATACCGGCAAGGCGACCGCGAGCTCTCCTAAACAGAGCATCGTCAGGTACATGATAAAACCGCCTGTTAAATAAGACAGAACCGCACCGAGCGGCCCCGCTTCATTTATGGTATAACCGGTTCCAAGGAAAAAACCGGTCCCTATGACTCCTCCCAATGAAATCATGAACAAATGCCGTGATTTCATCGTCCTTTTGAGTTGATTTGCTTCTTGTTGTTTCGTATTCACATATCTGCACCCTTTCAGCAACTTGTATTGGATCTAAGCTGTAACACCCGCCTATCGTGCTGATGTCAGTTTGCTGTCCAAAGAGCCTCTATCTGTTATCTATTTAATATCAAATTCATTTTAATACATAAAGATACATTATACTAAAATACTGAAGCTGCGCAAATAGTGAGTGGCTAATTTGTTATTGAAAATTTATACAGATGCTGTGAATATCGCGAGCTTAAGCGGATTTATGCTTTTTTCAGCACGTGTTTAATTTTTTCGATCGCCCAGTCCAAATCCTCTTTAGAAATGATTAACGGCGGAGCGAATCGGATAACGGTTTCATGCGTTTCCTTGCATAATAATCCTTCTTCTTTCAATCGCTCACAATAAGGGCGCGCAGCTTCTGTCAGTTCCACCCCGATGAAAAGGCCTCTTCCGCGGATTTCTTTTATCATCGGATTATCAATTTGCTCTAGTTCAGCTTTAAAATAGTCTCCCAGCTCCAGTGAACGCTGAGCAAGCTTCTCATCCTCCAGAACTTCAAGAGAGGCGATAGATACAGCGCAAGCGAGGGGATTGCCGCCAAAAGTAGAGCCGTGTGAGCCTGGGTTGAACACATTCAGAATATCACGGTTCGCCGCAATGCATGAGATTGGAAATACGCCGCCGCCAAGCGCTTTCCCCAAGATATACATATCCGGCACAATGTTTTCCCAATCACAGGCGAAGGTTTTGCCGGTACGGCCGAGCCCTGTCTGAATTTCGTCAGCAATAAACAGCACTTGCTCCTCCTTACAAATAGCCGCCGCTTCTTGTAAAAAGCCTTCAGGCGGTATCACAATCCCCGCTTCTCCTTGAATCGGTTCAAATAGGAAGGCTGCTGTATTCGGCGTAATCGCTTGTCGCAGCGCTTCTGCGTCTCCGTATGGAATCAGCTTAATCCCAGGAAGCATCGGGCCAAATCCCCGTTTATATTCTTCTTCAGAAGAAAGAGAAACCGCCAGCATTGTCCGGCCGTGGAAGTTTCCGACACACGCGATAATTTCCGCCTGATTGTCCGCTACCCCTTTTACCTCATAAGCCCAGCGTCTTGCCGCTTTGATGGCGGATTCAACAGCTTCGGCTCCTGTATTCATTGGCAATATCATGTCTTTACCCGTCAGCTTGGCTGTCTTTTCATAAAACGGTCCCAGCTGATCATTGTGAAACGCACGTGAAGTGAGCGTGATTTTATCGGCTTGATCCTTTAATGCCTGAATGATTTTCGGATGTCTGTGCCCCTGATTGACAGCCGAATAAGCGCTTAACATATCCATATATTCATTACCCTCAGGGTCCTTCACCCATGCACCGAGCGCTTCAGAAATAACAATCGGAAGCGGATGATAGTTGTTTGCCCCAAAATGTGAAGTTTGGCTGATGATTTCTTGAGATTTTGATAAAGCTGACATAATACTCATTCCCCCTGTAATGTGTGATTCAACATGTTATGCTGCTTTCCCTTTTTTATAAATGCAAGTTCCGTGCCAAAGCGAAAGAATGAGGTTTTTCGTCAAAATTCTCGGTTTTCCTGCAAAAATTTCAGGCAGTTTATGTGCAAAGAAAGAATAAGCGCAAAATTTTTTTGCATTTCTCGTTTTAATTATGAAGAAATTCATTTAAAAGCAAACTAAACAGTTATAACTCAACAAGAAAAGGAGCCATCCAATTGGGGATTGCTCCTTTTACTATGATGAAACATCATCATAGCCATTTTCGTTTTTCCTTAATTCACATTAAAGTTTCATTTATTCAACTGTCTCTGATATATAAAATAGGAGCTTACTATTGATAATATAATACAGCCAATTGCAGCAATGAAAATTATTGATTCTTTATAAGTTGATGGAAAAAATGCAGTAAGCATAATGATAACTCCTGCTAGGACAAAAAGTTT
Organism: Bacillus atrophaeus; assembly: GCF_001584335.1. Taxonomy (GTDB): domain Bacteria; phylum Bacillota; class Bacilli; order Bacillales; family Bacillaceae; genus Bacillus; species Bacillus atrophaeus. The sequence goes on along the minus strand of NZ_LSBB01000001.1, from coordinate 84,716 downwards.
TGAACTAACTCTATGTGTATCCTTCCAAACCCTTTCATTGCTCAACGTCCATGGTGTTCTAATCCCCAAAAAGAAATTAGGCTTAACTTTCTGAATAAAGTTTCCAAACACCATGAAAATCGCCCCCGATACAAAGCTTCCTAAATAAGGTATAGGGAGATCGTATCCTAGTCCAATCAAAATGGTAATAAGGTTAATTATAAACAGAACCGCAAACATTGTATTAAATATAGCCATATATGGGCGCATAAATGTTTTGTAGTTATTTTTAGGATCAATCTTAGGGATGATTACCATTAAAATATATTGAATAATCATTATGCCAATAAACGTCATCATTGCATTAAATTTCGAAGAGTAATCATCTGCATCTCCATTTATTCCCCAGTGTGTCACCAAATCGTTTGGTAAAGATGAATATGTGAAAACCCATGTTAAAATGGTTAAAACAATGATAACTACCGAAAAGAGATATTTTTTCATGATTCTCCACCTTTCTTCTTATCATGTTCTGAATCAGTTAGGGAAAAGAACCAGCCTATAAGATCCTGTAATACAGTGGTATTTAATGAATAGATAATAAATTGACCTTTCTTCTCATCGAGAACTAAATCAGTATTCTTCAATATGTTAAGATGATGAGAAATACTAGGTTTTGACATTTCAAAGTGTTCTGCAATTTCCCCAGCTGTCAAATCTTGTTTCTTTAATAAATCTAAAATCTTTCTCCTAGTGGGATCGGCGAGTGCTTTAAAAGCTTTATTCAAAAACTTTCCCCCTCTCACACATTTAGATATTTAGGTAATCATCTAAATATTAATGTGTTTCCCTTAAATTGTAAATAGATATATTTACTCAGTTTCCAATTATTTTGTTTTATTAAAAAAGTTTTTATTTAAACAGATAAGCGCAAAATTTTTTTGCATTTCCTTCATTATTTATTTTAAAATAATGAATGTTAAGACGATTATAAGGGGGGATTCTTCTGCACACAAACAGCGAATTTTTCACACTGGTTTTAGAAAGCATTCTGGAGGAAATCGATGTCGGTCTGCATGTGGTAGACGATCAAGGCAGCACCGTCATTTACAATAAGAAAATGATGCAGATTGAAGATATGGACGAACAGGACGTCCTGCATAAAAACCTGACTGATGTATTTATGTTTTCGAATCAGCAGGACAGCACCCTTGTACAGGCTCTACAGGAAGGAAAAACGATTAAAAACGTGAAACAAAGCTATTTCAATAATAAAGGCCAGGAAATTACGACGATCAACCACACCTTCCCGATTGTGAAGGACGGCGAGATCAAAGGCGCGGTAGAGATCGCAAAGGATGTGACGAAGCTGGAGCGTCTGATCAGAGAGAACATGCACAGAAAAGAACAGAACAGCTACACGTTTGACAGCATTCTCGGCGACAGCCCGGCGATTCAGGAGGTCATCGAAAATGCGAAACGCGCGACCCGCACCTCCTCGTCTGTGCTGCTTGCAGGCGAAACAGGCACCGGAAAAGAATTATTTGCTCAGAGCATACATAACGGCAGCCAGCGATCGGGCCGCCCGTTTATTTCACAAAACTGCGCGGCCTTGCCTGACAGTCTTGTCGAGAGCATTTTATTCGGAACGAAAAAAGGGGCATTTACAGGAGCGGTTGACCAGCCCGGCCTGTTTGAACAAGCCAATGGAGGAACACTTCTGTTAGATGAAATCAATTCTCTGAATCTCAGTTTGCAGGCGAAATTACTTCGCGCCATTCAAGAAAAGAAAATCAGACGCATCGGCTCTGTCCAGGATACGCCGATTGATGTCCGGATTATCGCCACGATGAATGAAGATCCGATTGACGCCATTGCCGGAGAGCGGCTTCGTAAAGACTTGTATTACAGGCTGAGTGTGGTCACACTGATTATTCCGCCGCTTCGTGAACGGAAAGAGGATATTTTGCTGCTCGCTTCGGAATTCATACAGACGAACAATCACTTATTTCAAATGAATGTAAAAGATCTGAGTGAAGAGGTAAAACAATTTTTCCTTTCATATGATTGGCCGGGAAATATTCGCGAGCTTGAGCATATGATCGAAGGGGCGATGAATTTTATAACAGACGAAGAAATGATTACGTTTGCCCATCTGCCGTATCAATACCGCATGAAAATCCAACCCGCTGATAAGCCATCAGAAAATACCGCTGATCCGCAGCCTGGGGCAGATTTAAAAGGGAAGATGGAAAGCTTTGAAAAATATATCATTGAGAAAATTTTAAGAAAACACAGTTACAACATTTCGCAAACGGCCAATGAGCTGGGCGTCAGCAGACAAAGCCTGCAATACCGCCTGAAAAAATTCGCTCTGCATGGCAAAGAGTAGCATTCAGAAAGGCTTTTATCCCGCAAAAAAAGGGCTGCATAGCGTTCACAGCCCTTTTCATCCTTTATCAGCCCTGTTGAATGAGCTGTTCTTGTTTGAACCAGAAATTCTCACTCACAGCTAACGTGTGTTCTGCATTTACAACCTGGTGCCACCAATTGCGGGGCGCATAAATGATTTCCCCCGGCTTTTGAGAAAAGTATATCGGTGTTGCCTGCTTTACGAGCGTTTTCTGCTCCATATCCTCTTGATCAAAGACGTTGATATTTCCTTCATATAAATACGGCGTATCATCCGGATGGAAAAACACCCAATCCTTTTGGCCGAAGATGACGGCATTCCAAGCATGCGTTTTGTTAAAGTCTTGGTGAAGCGGCGTGCCTGTTTGTTCAGACCCGAGAAAAAACCATTTAAAATCCTGGCCTGTCTCATCATCTACTCTTAACGTATCTTTAGTAAAGTAATCAGGGGATGAATAGACAAGATCGAGATCCTTTTGATTAAGAGCCGTAAAGTTCCAATCACAGTACCAACGATCCTCATTGTCGTGAATATGCTCAATGTAATTGGCGAGCCTGACTTGTTTAAACGTTTTGACTCCTTCAATATCAGATTTTCTGATGGTTACGATTCTGTCGCCATACTTTTCTTTAATAAAGTCTAACGTCCATTGCCTGCACTCCCAATTTTCCATCGCATCCAATAAGATAAAAGGTTTTTTATCAGCATAATCACTTAAAAACCGCTCATACGATAAGTCTTCGATTCTGATCTTGTCAATTAACATCAAAACACCCCTTTTATTCGGCAGCACACCGCCTTTTGTTTTTCGCATAGCTATACGGGCCGACAAATACCGTGACTTTTTTGTCTTCAAGCCATAAAATTTTATTGAAATTCTCCAATAAATGCCGATCATGAGATACACAAATAACCGTGCCTTGAAACTGCTGCAGGCTGTTTTCCAGAATTTCCTGAGATTCAATGTCCAGATGGTTGGTCGGCTCGTCCAAGATTAATACATTTAACTTCTTCTCCATTAAAATCGACAGCTTTAACCGTATTCTTTCTCCGCCGGATAATACGGACAGCTTTTTAAAAACAGACGAACCGTAAAATCCGTATTTCGCGAGAATATTCCGGGCCATCCCCTCCTCAGACATCAGATTTTCTTTGAAAAATTGGACGATCGTTTGGTTAGAATCGCCTACATGGCTCTTTTGGTCAATATATCCGATCTTTAAATTCTCACCTATCTTTATCGTGCCATCCGCCAGTTGTTTCTCGCCGATGATGCATCTGATGAGTGTGGTTTTCCCGACACCGTTTCTGCCGACAATTCCGACTCTGTCCTTATGTTTAATATTCAGGTTCAGATTTTCATATAACATGGCAGATCCTTGCGCGACGGTGCCGTTTTCAATGAACACAATGTCTTTTGATCCGATGCCGGCTTCTTGAAAAGCATTTTTCAGCTTTTGCTCTGTTTTTACCGGTTTATTAATTATTTCTATGCGCTTTAATGCTTTTTCCATATTATTTGCCCGTCTGTGAAGACCGATCGATGGCGGATTGGAACGGTTAGCCCAGTCTCTTAGCTGTGCGATTGATTCTTTCATTTTTTGAATTTTCTTCTGCTGTTCTTCGTATTTTTCAAATTGTGCAACAATGAATTCCTCTTTCTTTTTCAAAAATTCATTAAAGCCATACGGCCAAATCCTCAGTTCTTTGTCTTCTAATTCCAGCACCTTCATGGCTGCCTGATTCGCAAATGTCTTATCATGGGTTGTAAAAAGAATGGTTTTGTCCGATTTTTTAATAAAACTCTCCAGCCATTCAATCGCATGTACATCTAAATGGTTGGTCGGTTCATCTAATAAAATGATGTCATCATTCCGGATTAAGATCTCTGCAAGCCCTGCCTTTGTTTTTTCGCCTCCGCTTAAACTCGAGAACGGCTGATCCTTCAGGTGGCTTATGCTGAGCCCGTTACAAACATCATCAATGATGGTATGCATTTGGTATCCGTTATTTCTTTCGAAAATTTCTGTTAATTTACTGTATTTCTCCAGGAGATTCGTCAGTTCGCGGTCGCTCAGCGCCTCAGATAATTTCACTTCAATGGCTTTCATCTCGTTTTGTATCTCCATGAGAGATTCAAATGACGTCTCCAGGTATTGATACAGCGTCATGTCTTGCTTCGGCTCTGCAATTTGCTTTAATAAACCGACAGTCGCCCCTTTGTTGATGGCGATATTCCCTTCCTCCGGATCCAGATGCCCGGCAAGAACGTTGAAGAGAGTGCTTTTTCCTGAACCGTTTGGGCCGGCGATGAGTATTTTTTCTCCTTCATTAATAAAAAATGATACGTTTTGAAATATACAATCCCCCGCAAGATTTACCGTAAGATTATGGACATTTAACAATGATCATCATCCTTTAGTGAAGCGCTAAAGCTCCACTTTTTCTTGTTGGACGGAAATATTGGCTTTTTGTTTATAAAAGCTGATAAGCATAAATAGCGACAATAAGATGGATAACACACCGATAACAGTCAGCAGCAACGCAGTATCGAAGTAATCTGATAAGAAACCGATTAGCGGGAACGCGATAAACATTATGAACGATGTCATTAAGCTGATAATGGAAAGCAGCGTAGCCCTCGTTTTGGATGGGATTTCATTATTAATCACTTGGCTCGATACAGGATCGATAATGTCATACAACGCATTAATCAGAACAAAAGCCGCAACGGTAATATAGATGCTGCTCAATGGAATAAAGAGATACAGGACTCCGATGATACAAAATGTCGTGATTAACACACGTCTCGGAGTGAATTTCTCTGCCGGCTTGGACGATAAAAATGAAAACATCGCCTGCAATAGGGATAAGCCCGCAAAAATAATAGATATATCACGTACGGAGATGCCTTCTTGGCTTAATAAATCTTGCCCGTACATATAAAAAACAGACGTAATGGCAAAAAAGACGGAGACAGACGTAACCAAATATTTAAAAGCCCGGTTGAGTCTGAAAAAGTCTCTCACTTCATTCACAATGGTTCCTACGGATTGCATTTGATCGTCGCTGTCCGTAAATTGGATTTCCTTTAATTGAGTAATAACAGCCATTGCAATCAGCTGTGTCAGAATACCCGCGATAAAGACATAGGACCATGAATGTTCTTGCAAATATCCGCCGGCGCCCATGGCGATAGCCAATCCGACAATAACTAAACCGTTATAGGTTCCGATCGATTTGCCATAAAGCTTTTCTTTTCCATTTGTTTTTAAGGAATCATATAAAAAAGCATGGTCAGTCCCGGAAATAAAGGTTAATCCTACACCATAAATAATGTGTGCCAATAATAGAATCCAAAAATCATGGAACAGCAAAAACATGGCTAAATAAATAATAATGAGGGAATGTCCCAGCAGCAGCGATTTTTTCCTGCCGATTTTATCTGATATGATACCGGTCGGAATCTCCGATAAGAACATAGCCAGATTTAATACGGACTGCAAAATGCCAACGAGAAATAATGAATAATGTAAGCTTGTTAAATATAAAATCCATATTCCTCTTTCAAAAAAAAAGTTCCCAAAAAAACCTGAGAAGTATAACAAGTTGCGATTTCTCAATTCAATACCCCTTTCCAGCTATCTGCATTTCAAATCATGAACAGAAAGGAGGCCGTCCGGATTCAAATAAAAACCTTCTATGCATGGATCTTGCAAATACAGACTTTTCCCAAAGCAAATTGGATAATATTGTGTTGTATTCTCGAATAAACCATAAAGTTCCTTCTTTTTTTTATGCTTGGCGAACTCAATGATGTCAATCTTCACCTTTTTTTCTGGAATATCATGAATAAAATATTTCAAATAACTCATATAATGCAGATAATTTGGAAGAAAAAGGTGAAGTTCAATATCAAATACCCTTTTATCCAAATGATAATACTCATGAAATGTTGAAACTTTATGAATCACAACATCAATTCCGCTTTGTCTTACAATATCAGCGACTTTCTCCATGATTTCACCGTTCGGGTAATAATCAGCATATACGATACGGACAGGTTCATTTCTTACGATCTCTATTTCTTCATGTTTCTCTCTTATATTGCTGCTCACTCCCAGCAGCGAGTCTGTCGGAATGACAATGTGCCTCAAGTCTTGCGCCAATTGCTGCTTGTTCAGATTATTTTTAATAAATCGCAGCATCATGCCGTCTTTCACCTTTAACGTGAACAGCATGGGCAGACTGCTTTCTTTAAAATCAATATAAGTCCGATAATCCATATTTGTATGGTGGAACTGAGTATGGCAGGTGACGTCAATTTTGCTGTTTTCATAGAGTTCAATGCTTTTTGTTAAATTGTCATTGAAGACAAAATGAATGGACCGGATGGTATTTTGATCCGCCGGGGTTATTTGATATTCCGGATTTCGTTCAAATTCCAGCCCCTTTTCATCTTTATGAATCAGCCGGTAGGGCCCGTTTGCCACAGCGTCGCCATTCTGTTCCGAAGGGATAAGAAAACTGCTTTGCAAAACGGTTTGAAAAGCTTCAAATGGTTCATCCAAGGTGACTTCAAACTCTCTTTTGTTCATCACTTTCAGTCCCAATTCCTCAGGCGGCATAAGCCCTTTGACAAAAGGTATCGCGTTTTTAATGCATAGGAAACTTGTGAGATGCGGGCTTTGATTCTCTTTTATCAAATGAAATGTTATGGTGTGAATGAGTTTTTCTGCATCTCCGATATAATGAGGATGAAGCTTTACAGTATATATTTGATGCTGCTGGTGTGTCATGCGGCAATTATAACCGTGGCGCAAGGATTCATACATGATGCTGGAAATAAACTTGCTGGTATAATCGCTTGTGATCAAAGGATTTAATTGAATGGGGAGGCTGTCGATTTCTATTTTAAGCGGCTCGTCAGCATTTCTTGCTGCACGATTCAGCCTTTTCATGAGATGCTTTCCTTTGTATTCAGTTTTGTCTCTGTAATTTTCAATTGATCAAAGTGTAAACTGATGTTTGTATTGATAGATTTAGGGGCGTTTCCTGCCAAATAGGAAATAATATCATGTGACATGAATGATGAAATAATACTATTTGTCGCACCCAATGACCCCTTTATTGGTTCAGACGGAAAAATACTGATAAGATCTTTGTGTTTATGTTTTTCATAACTTATGCCTGCCCGATATGATTCAGGGGTCAAAAGCGGTCCCCATTGTCCGCTGGAAATACCGACACCGCCAGTTATAAATGCGATGTTTCGCTTTTTGCAATAACCATACACCCATTCTGATATTTCAATTGGTTTGTCGGCAGCATTTACAAATATATCAATGCCATATGGGTTCAGAAAATCGAGATCTGGCATTGCTTTGATCTCTTTATGAAATACTGACACTTCTGCTTTGCTGTTGATGCCAGAGATATACTGCTGACATTCGGCCACTTTCGGCTTCCGGACAGAAGAGCGGTTATAAACAAATTGTCTGTTCAAATTATGTATAGATACATCATCATAATCAATTAATATAAAACGCTGCACTCCGGCTGAAACCAAATGCTGGAGAATGATAGAACCTACTCCGCCAAGCCCCAAGATCACAACAGTACTATGATCCAGTTTCTTTTGGATGTCATTAGGATTTTCTCCGAATTGCTCCAAATAATAAAGCTGCTTCTCTACTATGTGGTCCTTATATTGGTTCTCCCACACCTCTATCAGCGCACCCATTCCCTGTAATACACTGACCAGCCGAATCCCATCAGCTTCCCCCAGCACTTCACATATCTCTTTTTCATAGCATCCGTTTTTTAACTTATCGATCACTTTCAGAACGTTAGCCGAAGGTTCAAGCTTAATCGCCTTTTGATATTGAATAATGATATGGGTAGAATAGGTTAAAACCAGCACGCCATCTTTGAATGTCATTCGTTTGCTGTCGTTTAGCATCTTTTTATACCTCCCAAAAAGATAATAACTCCCCAGAGAGAGGGGAGTCGCTTTCAACTAGCAACGTTGCACCAAGTTTGCAGTTTCAGTATCAAGATCAAGTTCTTCAATCTTCATCGTTTTACACCTCCCTGCTTCCAACAATTTCATAATAATATCAAATTAAGGGATTATCAACACATTTTTCAGAATTTTTAAAATATAATATGAAAGACTCAAGAGCTTGTTTCCTATCTTTTTACCCTCTTTATTTATACTCATAATTTACTATATAAGATCGTCTGGAACGTTTCTTTCCTATGTAAGGGAAAGCCCTGTTTGGTCTGTCACTGGGCATCAAAACAAAATGGAACATACATTTACATCATTAAAAACACCGCTCACAACCATAAAGAGCAAACGGTAAAAGTAAACGCTGAGAACGGAAGCATTTGCAGCTAAATCAGCCGTTTCACGTGTAACATTTACTCAAATACTTCATGTCTGCTTTGAAATACCTCTTTACCTGAATACGTGTGACCCGTGTTCAGTTCTTTTCATAAAACAGCAAAACAGCCTGGCGTTTTCGCCAGACTGCTTTTTTATCGTCCTAATTTATCCGCTTCAGTTAGCTTGATTTCCGCAGATTTTTCTTTACCGGCCCGGTAAAACTTCACCTTCACCCGATCACCGATTTTTTTCTGATACAACTGCTTACGAAGATCGACAATGTCGCTTATCTTTTCACCGTCAAACTCAGTAATCACATCAAGCTCCTTAAGCCCGGCTTTACCGGCAGGCGATAATGTGGATACGCCCATTACCACTGCGCCTGACGTTACCTTTTCAGGAAGCTTCAGCGTTTCCTCCCAATGGTAGCTGGCAATGTCGCTCAGTGATTTCATTTCAATTCCGAGATAAGGACGCCTCACTTCTCCGTATTTCTCTAAATCCTCGATCACAGGTATGGCAAGCTTTGATGGAATGGAAAGGCCGATGCCCTCTACCGCTGACTCAGCGATTTTCATTGAATTAATGCCGATCACTTTCCCGTCAATATTCAGTAAAGCGCCACCACTGTTTCCCGGGTTAATCGCAGCATCGGTTTGCAGAACCTCCGCATTCCAATCCGCCTGGCCGTCGCCATTAGAATCAACCGGCACAGCACGTTCAGTTCCTGAAATGACACCCTGTGTCACCGAACCGGCAAATTCAAGGCCTAACGGGTTTCCAATCGCGATGACAGGTTCTCCAGACTTCACTTTATCCGAGTTCCCAAACTGCGCGACCGCCTTGATTTTATTGCTATTCACCTTTAATACCGCCAGATCCATCAGCTGGTCGCTGCCAATAAGCTCTGCTGCCACCCGCGATCCGTCTTTCAGGCTGATTTCGATTTGAGAAGCGCCTTCTATCACATGGTGGTTGGTCACTACATAGGCGGTATTCCCATTTTTCTTATAAATGACGCCTGAACCGCTTCCTGCCTCGCCGCTTTTTCCCCAAAAGTCGGTTTTCTGGATATTCACTACGCCGACGACAGCCTCAGACACATTGCTGACAACCTTTGTGACAGCATTATTCACACTTACATTTACTGTACGGACCGGTTCTTGGGTGTTCTCGCCGAGATTTGTTTCTCCTGTTTCAGAACCCCAATTTGACAGGTACGGCATCATAAGCGCCATCAAAACAGCTCCGACAATGACGCCGATCAGGCTTGAAAGAAAATATCCTCTTTTGCCTCTCCTTGGCCGATCCGGAACATAATTTTCATCGTCACGATTATAATCCACCATATTCAAATCCTTTCAGAGAACATAAATATGGTTATAGTGTAGGTTAGAACGGATCATAATAATCATGATTCTGATGAAAAATTACACAGCGCATAGCGGTGTCGGTTTTTTTGGATCAGTATCAAATAATTCAAAGGTTTCGCCTGTGACATACCCTTTAGACGCCAAAGTCTGCTGGACTGACATTCTGGCGAGTTCTTTCATGTTGTTGTCCTGACTCAAATGCGCCAAATAGATACGCGATGTCTCGTCTCCGATAACGTCCGTCATGGCGAGCGCCGCGTCTTCATTGGACACATGCCCGACATCGCTTAATATCCTGCGTTTAATGCTCCACGGGTATCTTCCCATTTGCAGCATGCCGACGTCATGGTTGCTTTCAAAAACAAACGCGTTTGCCGAGCGGATAATGCCCTTCATTCTGTCGCTGACGTACCCCGTATCTGTCATTAAAGCAAGCTTCCGGCCATTATAATGAAACACATAGAACATCGGCTCCGCAGCATCATGAGAAACACCGAACGACTCTACATCAAGTCCGCCGAACGATTTCACCGTCTCCATCGGAAAGACGAACTTTTGCCCGTTGTCTAATTTGCCAATCTGATTCTCCATTGCTTTCCATGTCTTCTCATTCGCATAGACGGGGAGCTTGTACTTTCTGGCTACAACGCCGAGCCCTTTAATATGGTCGCTATGCTCATGAGTGACAAAAATCCCGTCCAGATCATCCATGTTCCGTCCGATTTGCGCCATCAAGCCGTCCATGGCTTTCCCGCTCAACCCGGCATCTACCAAAAACGCGTGATCGTCTGTTTCCAAGTAAAACGCGTTTCCCGTACTCCCGCTCGCAAGTACGCTAAATTGCAAGCTCATTATATCTCACTCCATTACTTTATTTGACTAGAATCAAACACTCTGCTGTCCATTGCATTCACCGTAAAATTCTCTTGAACCTTCTTCTTCGTTCCATCTACGGTCTTTTCGTATTCCACTGTAATTCTCCAAACCGGCGCCAACACTTGCGTACTTGTCAGCGGGTATTGGGCGATATATCCGAACTTCACCGTTTTTACCGTACTGTGGGCCTTTAACAGATTTTGATAATACAATGATTCAACAGCATCCAATTCAGAGATCAGGCTTTCCTTCTGGATTTCTTTAAACGTATCGAGGGTTGATTGTTCATAGGAAACGACTTCATTTTTGTCATTTAAGTGCAAAATCACTTGTCCGATCATTTCTGAAGCGTCATCGTTTTCCTGATAAATATATTTCCCTTGATATGTTTGGAAGAAAATCACTTGTTTTTTATCCTTATCTACTTTCCAAAGCTTATATTCTTCCCCATCTTGAAATTCTGAGGAGACAAGCGCCTTTGCATCATCTTCCACACTATCCTTTGAGAGAGCGATAGGACTGGTAAACTCCATTTTTAATTTCGTCACTTTATGCTTGTCACTCGGCATGTCCATCTTAGGTTTTTGGCCTTTAAGCGATTCTATCTCTTCTTTAGTAAAAGATTTCTGATTCGCTGTAATGCGTGAACCTTCCTTTGCGTTGTCAGATAGTGTGCCATAGGTAATATGATCTTCATTCATGTCAGTCTGCACACTTGAGTTTTTAATCACGTCGTACTCACTGCTCGAACGCTTTTCAAAAAACTGGTAGCCCAAAAAAATATCGAGAACGAGGAAGGCAATGATGAAGATTGTCTTTGTCTTATTCCACTCCACTAGTTGCCCCCCTCCTTCGTTAATAAATCTTTCGTTATCGGCACAGTTTTCCCGTTAATTTTCATACCCCACACCGGCTTCAGCTCTACAATCGGTTCATCATTTGAGGAAGCCGCAACTAGTTGGTACGCAGGGAAAATTTGATCTATATTATCGATATCATATACCTGTTGTTTCTCCAGCAAATTTTTCACTTCGCTGCCGCTCATCAGATCAGCTGTGCCCGTTTTAATAGGATTGGTGCCAAGAATATAATTCGGCCGTTTATAGCTGAGAATATCATCACTGGCCCATTGCAGCGTCATTACCGGCGCTGCGCCGAACGGTTTGGACTCACTATTAATAATCGGCAACTGGTTCATAAACATATAGAAGGTCAGCTGCTGGCTGTCGTTGATATTAAAAAACTGATAATCATCCGTCCAGCTTCCTGTATCTTCTAAGTATTTATGACTCTTTTTGATTAACTCCCCTGTTTGGGAGGAGGTGCTTTGCGTCAGATTGCGATGCTGGAATTGAATTTGCCGCTGGCTGGCGCTTACCTCTAAACGGCTGACTCCGTCTGTCAGCACATTACGATTGTAATTTGAATCCTTCCTAACCGTATTCGGTTCACTGAACAGCACCTGCTTAAAGGTGTTCGTATCAATCGTCTCTGTTATAAATTCTTTACTTTCCATTTCAAGTGATTTGTTCGGCAGTAAAAATTCCTTCTTCGTTCCGAGTGAAAACAAACTGTATGAAGGCATGCTTGATTTCTTACTGTAAAGGTCACTCATAATGTTTCGATAATTAGCCGAATCGACAGTGATTTCAAGAATCAGCTGCTTGCTGTAGGACGCAAGATATATTTTCTTGTTCGTTTTATTTTCATTAAAAGGAATAACGATATGGTCAAAGGAACTATACTCAAAAGTCTGGTTCGACCATTTAAACAATTGCTGAAAAATATCAATAGGTATCGTATCGCTGAATTGGAGGTCCAGCTTAGAAGCTGAGCCATTTCTCCCATAAAGCCAGTTTTTAAATCCTGGCTTATCATATTGGTCTGAAATATCTTTAATTGCCTTTACATCCCAACGAGGCAAGTCGTTCCAGATTTTATTATAGAGATCTGAATCGTCCACTTTGTAGTGGGCGCCGTTATCATGGATGAATATTTCCCGCGGCTTCACTACCTCAGACAGTTTTTGGCTAACCTTCTCAATCTTATATTTCTCACGCACTGTAGATTTTGTCGATGTCGAGCCTTCCATAAAGTTTGGCTGAAACGTCCAGATGCTCCACGTAAAAACAAGACTGATGATCACGAGTATGGAAAGTATTATGGTTTTTATATTTTCACGCTTCATCCCAATCATCCTCTTGTTCTTCTTTATATGGAAGAGTAAATGTCACAGTCGTTCCTTTACCCTCTATGCTGTCGGCCCAAATGTCGCCGCCATGCGCCTGAACCATTTCCTTCGCAATGGCAAGCCCCAAGCCGGTTCCGCCAAGCTTTCTCGTTCTCGCCTTGTCCACTCTGTAAAAACGTTCAAAGATTTTTTCCATGTCTTTCTTCGGTATACCGATTCCTTCATCTTTGACACTGATATAGAGCAATTCTTCCTCTTCATTCACATTTACAGAAAACGTCACATGTCCGCCTTCTGGTGAATATTTTAAGGCATTCGAAATAATATTATCGAGTACCTGCGTAATCTTATCTTGGTCTATCTCTACATATAGGCTTCTATCCGGCAGCTGGCGGATAAATTCAACATGCTGCTCTTTTGTCATTTCAAAACGGTCAATAATCAGAGAAATAAACCGGATGAAATGAATCCATTCGCGATTAAATTGATAATCCTTACTGTCAAACTTAGAAAGCTGAAGCAGATCATTTACGAGTCTGATCATGCGCTCTGTTTCGTTCTGGGTCACCATCAAGAAGCGCGGCGCAATGTCCTTATTTTCCCATGCGCCTTCTGCAAGCGCCTCTAAATAACTCCGCATCGTCGTCAGCGGCGTACGCAGTTCATGGGACACATTCGCCACAAATTCTCTGCGCTCCTGATCAATTTTTTCCTGCTCGGTTACATCATAAATGACAGCGATTAAGCCATCAATTTTGCCATGCTCCCGTTCAATAACAGAGAAATTCACGCGAAGCACAGTCGTTTGTTCTTCACGCTCAATTTCAAGCAGCATAGATTCCTGCTGTTCTACCAGATCCTCAAAGGTGAAATTCTCATGAATCCCCAACAGGGACGTGATTGGCATTTCTAAGGCTGTTTCACGTGAAACATTTAAAAGCTCCAAAGCCGGACTGTTTAAGAGAATAATAGCTCCATTTCGATTTGTCGCAATGACGCCGTCTGTCATATAAGCAATAACAGAAGACAGCTTTCTCCTCTCACCCTCAGTCATCGCTTGAGCATCTTCCAATTCTCTTGTCAGATGATTAAATGTCGTTGCAAGCTGCCCAATCTCATCATGTCCATACTTTCTGACTTTTCGGGAGAAGTTCCCTTTCGCAAGCTCCATTGCCTGTCTGCGCATATCTGAAAGCGGATGGGTAATGGTCCTTGCCAGAAAAATGCCGAGCAGAGCCGTCAGAACAAGAGCTAATCCTGTACCGGATGCCAGTATTTTGTTTATCGTCTTCATTTGATTAAAGACATCTTCCATACTGGCTACTACATATATCGCTCCGACAACTTCCTGATTCTCTGTCATGACCGGCTTTGCCGAAATAAGAACCCTGATTTTACTTTTCGGGTCATAGTATTTTCTGCTGTAAGACTGTTTCATAGAAAAAATTCTTTTATATATCGGGTCTGTCGTTTGTTTGCCCGCTACTTCCTCTCCATACGGTTTAGAGGAAGCCAAAACTTCATAGCTTTTGTCGACAAAACTGATTTCCCGTATCTCATTGCTCTTTGTAAAATCGTTCAAGATGCGGTTGACATCATCTTTAATAACTGTGCTGTCATTGTCACTCTTATATTCCTGCTCTATATAATAGGAGAGGTTATCAATCCGCTGATTAAGAGAGGTTTCATAGGAATCAATCAGTGACTTCTCTACCTGCTTAACAAAGTACACCCCAATAATTTGCATAGCTACGATAATTAAGAGTACATACATTAATGTAATCTTAAATTGGATCGACCGAAAAAAACCAACCTTATTCATGGGAGTATTAGTCCTGTTCTGGGTTTCTTAAGTAATAACCCACGCCTCGTCTTGTCACGATCCAATTAGGATGGCTTGGGTTATCCTCAATTTTTTCTCGAAGACGCCGGACTGTCACATCAACCGTTCTGACATCGCCAAAGTAATCGTAGCCCCAAACCGTTTGAAGCAAATGCTCACGGGTCATCACTTGACCGATGTGCTTCGCTAAGTAGTGCAGCAGTTCAAACTCACGGTGAGTCAATTCAATCGTTTCTTCTCTTTTTGACACCACATATGCATCAGGGAAAATCACCAGAGAACCGATGTGAATATCATTGGAAGAGGATTCTTCCTCTGCCGGTGCAGTCGTCAGCTGACGTCGCAGATTCGCTTTTACCCGCGCCAAAAGTTCACGTGTGCTGAACGGCTTTGTCACATAATCATCAGCCCCGAGTTCTAGCCCGATGACCTTGTCAATTTCGGAATCCTTTGCCGTCAGCATAATGATCGGCATGTCATATTTCTTTCTCACTTCCCGGCATACTTCTACGCCGTCTTTATTCGGAAGCATAATATCTAAAAGAATCAAATCAGGCTGAATTTCTTCGACCATTTCGACGGCTTCATTTCCGTCATAGGCACAATGTACTTCATAGCCCTCTTTTCTTAAATTAAACTCTAATATATCTGCAATCGGTTTTTCATCATCCACTACAAGGATCTTTTTATCCATCATCTTGATTTTCCTCCTGCCGAATTAACTTCGTTTCATCTGTATAACAATCGTTTCATTACATAAGCCCGCTAAGAAAGACCGGGTCCTTGTCTATTATAACGGTTTAAGGTCAAAAGATAAAAAAATTAAAGGTTTAAGAAAAAAACACATTCTTCAACAGATGTATATCTTTTGTCACGTTTTTTATTTTCATTTAAAATTTCTCATTTAAATGAAACCTCAACAGAAGAGTCACCGTCTAAATTATTGACGTCTTCTTCTTTTGGACCGGCTGAAAGGCCGGTTCTCCCTTTTTCTTCTATTATATCATCCACTCGTATTTCTTTTCTTAAACTCACAGAAAAAACGCACCTGCAATTGCAGATGCGTTTGGTAAGTGGCTCGGGACGGAATCGAACCGCCGACACACGGATTTTCAGTCCGTTGCTCTACCAACTGAGCTACCGAGCCAAATGTTTTATTTTTCTCTACTAAGTAAAGTAAAATGGCGGTCCGGACGGGACTCGAACCCGCGACCTCCTGCGTGACAGGCAGGCATTCTAACCAACTGAACTACCGGACCTTACAGTAATTTGCCCCGAGAGCTGTCGTGTCAGCCCTCATGGACAAATAAGGAGTTTAGCAATAACGCTAAAGTAAATCAATGACCCGTACGGGATTCGAACCCGTGTTACCGCCGTGAAAGGGCGGTGTCTTAACCGCTTGACCAACGGGCCTTACAAATGGTGAGCCATGAAGGACTCGAACCTTCGACCCTCTGATTAAAAGTCAGATGCTCTACCAACTGAGCTAATGGCTCTTGATACGTCGGAGTTTTACCATAGAGCATTCAACTTGAATCAAATTCTTCACTGTACTCTATTGAAGCAATTCCCGTAACAACGAGATTTATAATATCACAGAATAAATAGAAGTGGCAATAACTTTTTCATTTTTTATTCTATTATTTTTTTTCAAGACAAAAAACAACTCAATATCCAAAGAAAAAAGCCTCTCGTAAGAGAGGCTTTTTGGCAATTAGTTGGCGCGATATACACTGCGGATCACATTTGTCTGTGAACGATCCGGTCCGACAGAGAAAATGGAAAGCGGGATTCCTGTGAGCTGTGATACACGCTCAAGGTAATGGCGCGCATTCTCAGGAAGCTCGCTGAGATTTTTCACTCCTGTAATATCTTCCGTCCAGCCCGGCATTTCTTCATAAACCGGCTCACATTCTGCAAGAGCTTTCAGACTTGCAGGGAATTCCTCAATGACTTCGCCTTTGTAGCGGTATGCCACACAGATTTTCAACGTTTCAATTCCTGTTAATACGTCGATTGAGTTCAGTGAAAGGTCTGTGATTCCGCTGACACGGCGCGCGTGGCGGACAACTACACTGTCAAACCAGCCGACGCGGCGGGCGCGGCCTGTCGTTGTTCCGTATTCACGGCCGACTTCACGGATTTGATCACCAATTTCATCTTTCAGCTCAGTCGGGAATGGACCATCGCCGACACGGGTTGTATAAGCTTTTGAAACGCCGACGACGTGCTGAATTTTTGTCGGGCCTACACCTGAACCGATTGTAACTCCCCCGGCAACAGGATTAGATGATGTAACAAATGGATACGTACCTTGGTCAATATCAAGCATGACCCCTTGTGCGCCTTCGAATAACACGCGGCGTCCTTCGTCAAGCGCGTCATTTAAAACGACAGACGTATCACAAACGTAATGCTTAATTTGCTGGCCATATTCATAGTACTCATCTAAAATATCTTCTATTTTAAAGCCTTCCGCTTCATACATTTTTTCAAGCAGACGGTTTTTCTCCGCAAGATTCCGTTCCAGTTTTTCTGCAAATACGTCACGATCCAAAAGGTCTGCGATACGAATGCCGACTCTGGCGGCTTTATCCATATAAGCGGGACCGATCCCTTTTTTCGTCGTACCGATTTTGTTTGCTCCTTTTCGTTCTTCTTCCACTTCATCAAGTTTTAAATGATATGGCAGAATAACGTGAGCTCTGTTGCTGATTCTCAGGTTATCTGTACTGACGTTACGCTCGTGAAGATACGCAAGTTCTGTGACCAATGCTTTTGGATCAACAACCATTCCGTTTCCGATCACACACGTTTTATCCTTATAAAAAATTCCTGACGGGATTAAGTGAAGCTTGTACGTAATTCCATCAAACTTAATTGTATGTCCTGCATTGTTTCCGCCTTGATAACGTGCGATCACTTCTGCATTTTCTGAGAGGAAATCCGTAATTTTACCTTTTCCTTCATCGCCCCATTGCGTACCTACTACAACTACTGAAGACATATCCGTGCACCTCCGTTAACCTTTTAAAACGATATCCTTATTCAAACAAATTAAGTTTATCAGTGAAGAAACAGAAAGTCAATTGTAAATCCGAACATTATATTATAAAGAATCTATATTTGTTCGCTTTAAATGCTTTTAAAAGCGTTTTCTCGTGAAATTATGAACAAAAGCTCATGAAATATTTATATCTTCATATAAAAAGAGTCCGGATCGGCCGGACTCTTTGTTATCAAATACCTTCTGCATTCATAAAGACAATTCGCCAGCCATCCGGGTCTTCAATTGTAACGCCGCCGTTGCTCCAGTAAGGATTTTCCGATTCAACCTCCCGATAGCCCATTTTCTTTAATTTTGAGGTGATGCCAGTGACTTCATCAAGGTTGGGGAGATAAAACACAAGTAAGCTGTCTGCATGAGGAACAGGAGCAGTGCTTGCTTCTTCAGTATGTTGAGTGAATTCCAAATGATATTGGGCATGGGGCAGCCCGAACATGACGCCATCATAACCGTTATGCTGAGAAAAACCGGCAATTCTTTTCAAGCCAAGTCCTTCTTCGTAAAAACGAATCATTTGATTAATCTGGCCGGTTGGTCTTGCGATGCGAATTTGCGCCGCATCAAACTGGGAAAATTCCATCCCGCATCACTCCTTTCATTTCATTATATGGAATGGGCTTGAATCCCTCATCGGGAGAACGGCTGTATTTCTTTCAGACTTTTGAATGAAAAAGACCCCAAGATTAACTCTTGGGGTTTACGCGCCAGGCGGAACTCCGGCGTCATCAAAGCGCCGTTCCAAATTGACGAACTTATTGTATTCTTTTACAAATGCAAGCGAAACCGTGCCTACCGGGCCGTTACGCTGTTTTGCGATAATGATTTCAATAATGTTTTTGTTCTCTGATTCTTTATCATAATAGTCATCACGGTATAAGAATGCAACGATATCAGCATCCTGCTCGATACTCCCCGATTCACGAATATCAGACATCATCGGGCGTTTATCCTGACGCTGTTCCACTCCCCTTGAAAGCTGAGACAGTGCGATAACAGGGACTTGCAGCTCCCTGGCGATTGATTTCAGCTCACGGGAGATTTCAGATACCTCTTGCTGGCGGTTATCCTTTGAACGGCCGCTCCCTTGAATGAGCTGTAAATAGTCGATCAGGATCATGCCAAGACCGTTTTCCTGCTTCAAACGTCTGCATTTGGCGCGAATTTCACTGACCCGGATACCCGGCGTATCGTCAATGTATATTCCGCTGTTGGACAGGCTTCCCATCGCCATCGTCAGCTTGCCCCAATCCTCTTCAGTCAGGTTTCCTGTACGAAGGTTTTGGGCATTGATGTTGCCTT
The DNA here is from genome assembly GCF_001584335.1 of Bacillus atrophaeus. Classification (GTDB taxonomy): domain Bacteria; phylum Bacillota; class Bacilli; order Bacillales; family Bacillaceae; genus Bacillus; species Bacillus atrophaeus. Next base: position 65,284 of record NZ_LSBB01000001.1, on the reverse strand, counting down.
CCGCACAGAGCATACGCATAACCAGCTGCTCGGCTCCCATCTCAAGACTGAAAATCGCAACGCTCTCGTCGGTCTTGGTGGCCACGTTTTGGGCGATATTCAAAGCAAAAGCGGTTTTCCCCACCGAAGGACGCGCGGCAACAATAATCAAGTCATTTCGCTGAAATCCCGCTGTCATCCGGTCAAGCTCCGCAAATCCTGTAGGAATGCCGGTAATATCACCTTTGCGATTGTGAAGCTGCTCGATATTATCATACGTTTGGACAAGCACGTCCTTAATATTTTGGAAGGCGCTCGTATTTTTGCGCTGCGCCACTTCCATAATCGTTTTTTCAGCTTCGCTTAATAAATCCTCGACTTCGTCCTCACGCGTATAGCCGTCTTGCGCGATGGTTGTCGCCGTTCTGATCAGTCTGCGGAGAATCGATTTTTCTTCAACGATTTTCGCGTAGTATTCTATGTTAGCCGCTGTCGGAACCGAGTTTGCGATATCCGTGAGATAGGAAATGCCTCCAACCTCTTCTAATAAATCCGTATTCGCAAGCTCTGAAGTCACTGTAACCAAGTCAACCGGTTCACCGCGGTCTCCGAGCACGAGCATGGCATTATATATTTTCTGGTGAGACATTCTATAGAAATCATCTGGAATTAATACTTCAGAAGCCTGTGTTAAAGCAGATGGCTGCAAAAAAACAGCACCTAACACGGCTTGTTCGGCTTCTATATTTTGCGGCGGCAGCCGATCATTCAGAAGGTCTGTCATGCTAAGCACCGTCCTTTCATAAAAAATATCCAAACTCCATTTTACCATTTATACAAAAAAAAAATAGAACTATCTCATACTCCTTTTTTTGTCAACTGCATGCTGCGATGTTTCAGCAGAAGCGCCTATGGGAAATCAAAAAATAAATGATAATGGAGGGATCATCATGAAAGAATATGCGGTTACACCCAATGTCGATGTAGATGGCTGGTTTATCAAAGTGGAAAATGTGGCGCCTACAGCTTTATATACTTCAAAGGATGCCGCGATTGAAAAAGCATCACAAATGGCAAAAGACAACAGTCCGGCAAAGCTTGTCATCTACGATCAACACAAAAATGTAGAAGAAGAACGCTCATTTTAATCTGTCATCAGCTGAAAACCCTTCGCCTCCCCAGCGCGAAGGGTTTTCAGTTTACCGGGCTCATTATTCGATAAAATGTTTGTCTAAATCTGCCCGCAGCACAAAATCAGAAGCTTTTTGATAAAGCTCCCATTCTTCATAGGATGCGAATTTTCGCCTCAGCTCCAGAAGCTTATGCCTCATGACAACATATTCCTCACCCGTACATAGGCTCTCTGCTTTCTGTTGATGTTCATAAAGCGTTTGTTTTAATAATGATAATGGCAAATGCATAAGAATCCTCCTTCATTCAGTTATAAAGGGCAGCTTTCTTATACTCCATTCATCTGTGATATATTCTTACGTACCGTCCCCTATTCTAGTACAATGGACAAAAGAGAGGAGTGATCGTATGAAGCCTTTGCAAATTTCAGCTGATACCGCGCAAAAGCTTGCAGAATCCTTGAATCTGCCGCTGGAGCAAATCATGCATATGCCTCAGCATATACTGCTTGCGAAATTGGCCGAGTTACAGGAAAAGGAATAATAACAAAAAATAACAATGTATGATCACTTTCATTTTACGAAATTATATATTTTATATGTTAAAGAGGAGAAGCTATTTTGCCAAATACAACAACACATACCATCCGAAATTTTTGGCTGATCTCAGGCATTATTTTTATAGCGTTTAACCTGAGACCAGCTATTACGTCTGTCGGACCGGTCGTCAGTTCGATCCGGACAGAGTTACACCTGTCGAATGGACTGGCCGGTTTTTTGACAGCTCTGCCCTTGCTGTCTTTTGCGATTCTGTCTCCGCTTGCCCCTAAACTAGGTCAGCGGCTTGGCAATGAACGCACCTTATGGATAGGCATGCTGACGCTTTTCATTGGTATTATCATACGGTCAGCCGGCATGACCTCCTCCTTATTCGCGGGGACGATCCTGATCGGTGTGGGCATCGCGATCGGCAATGTTCTATTGCCAAGCTTAATCAAGCATAAATACCCGAAAAAGTCGGGGCTTATGATCAGCCTTTATACAACCTCCATGAGTACTTTTGCGGGCTTGGCTTCTGGGATCAGTGTGCCTCTTGCAAGCCAGCTTTCAGGCGGCTGGAAACAATCATTTTTGCTTTGGGGCGGCCTTGCTTTTCTTGCGCTTCTCATTTGGATACCGCAGCTTCGCCACCGGGATACGGCGAATCAGATCATTTCGCTCCAACCAAATCAGCAGCCGATCTGGACATCCAAAATGGCTTGGAATGTCACGATTTTTATGGGCTTACAGTCTTTTTTATTTTATAGCAGCATCGCTTGGTTTCCGGAAATTCTTCGTTCGCACGGCATGGACCCGGCAACCTCCGGATGGATGGTATCTCTTATGCAATTCGCCAGTCTGCCAACCACATTCTTAACCCCTATTTTGGCAGACCGCGTGAAACAGCAGCGAGGAATCGTTGCAGGGCTGACGTCAGTTTACTTTATTGGCTTATGCGGACTGCTGGCGGGCGGAAACCATGTGATGCTTGTCATATGGATGATTATCATTGGGATCGGGCAAGGTTCAAGCATCAGTTTGGCGCTTACGCTGATCGGGCTGCGCAGCGAAAATGCCCATCAGGCGGCCGCATTATCAGGCATGTCACAGTCATTGGGCTACTTATTAGCAGCAATCGGTCCCATCTTCATCGGCTTCCTTTATGACCAAACCCATTCATGGACACTGCCGATTATTCTTTTGATGATCATTTTGGCAGTAATGGGAGCCGCGGGACTGGGTGCGGGTCGCAATAAATACATCCTTCAAAAAGAACAACAGAGACATTCAGCTTAGAACAAACAAGAGAGGCGGGGAGCAATCATATTCCACGTCTCTTGTTTTCTGTCCGGCTTTATTCCGCAGTAAAAGCAATGACAAAAATTTCCCCGAATATTTATTGTTTATTCATAACTTTTTCATATTTAGCTTTTACAATAGGCAATCATAAAGGGGTGAAACTGATGAGGTCACGGGGGCAGCATGTTCACCTCCGAAGTCGACACCGGGCTGCTTTCCTACCTTCAGGCGAAGAATACTTATTCGCCACGCTGATGACAGTAACCGCCGCGCCATACATTATCAATACAGACGAATCTGTCTTGGCACTCGGCGGCTTCAACGGCACAGACCCGATTTTGTCGGTGTCTGAACTGAAAAAATTTATAAAAGAAGGCAAAGTGAAATACTTCCTTCTGAGCAGCGACAACTCAGGCAATAGTGAACTTGTCTCATGGATCAAGAAAAACGGAACCGTGATTTCTCCCGATGATTACAGCAGTTCTTCAAGCAGTACAAGCAGCTCAATACAGCAAGGCATGATTGGCGGTCCTGGCGGCAGCCAAAATCAGCAAACACTATATGAGACATAAAAAAGAGGTTTGGAATAATTCCAAGCCTCTTTATCTATTATACTAGCTCTTTTACATGTACCTTTAGTACGGCCTGCACCTCTGGATGCAGTTTCACCGGGACATTTGTATATCCTAAAGCGCGGATACCATCGCTTAATTCCAGCTTTCGTTTATCCACTTTGATTTGGTGGTCTTTTTGAAGCTGTTCAGCGATTTGTTTGCTTGTTACAGATCCAAACAAACGGCCGCCTTCTCCTGATTTAGCGCTAAGCTCTACAGTCAGGTTTTCTAGCTTTTCTTTTAAATCCTTCGCCTGTTCAAGCTCTGCAATCGCTTCTTTTTTCTCTTTTTGTTTCTGTCCGTTCAATACGCTGATGTTTGATGCGTTAGCTTCTACAGCGAGGCCTTTTTTAAGGAGAAAGTTATGAGCATAACCGTCTGCTACATTTTTCACTTCGCCTTTTTTGCCTTTTCCTTTTACATCTTGTAAGAAAATAACCTTCATCTCTGAACGCCTCCTTCAAAATATTCATCAATTGCACTTCGCAGCCGCTCCAGCGCTTCTGACACAGAAATGCCGGACAACTGGGTCGCCGCATTTGTTAAATGTCCTCCGCCTTCCAAGGCCTCCATAATAATTTGAACATTGACTTCGCCAAGCGATCTCGCACTGATACACACCGTTTGCTCATCCCGCCTTGCAACCGCAAATGAAGCCTCAACCTCACTCATGGACAACAGAGAATCAGCCGTCTGTGCAATAAGCACTTGATCAAAATACTCCTCCGCATTCTCAGGAAGAGACGCAATGGCAATGCTGTCTTTATAAAGAGATGTATGCTGAATCAGCTTCGCCCGTTTAATATAAGAATCAACGGTCTCCTTGAGGAACTTCTGCACGAGCACCGTGTCCGCGCCTTTCGCCCTTAAGTAAGAAGCGGCGTCAAATGTACGCGAGCCGGTGCGAAGTGAAAAACTCTTTGTATCCACTATTATACCAGCTAATAGGGCTGTTGCTTCAATCATATTAATTTTTAAGCGTTTCGGCTGATATTCAAGAAGCTCAGTCACCAATTCAGCAGTAGAGGAAGCGTACGGTTCCATATAAACGAGCAGAGGATCCTTTATGAACTCTTCCCCTCTGCGATGATGGTCGATGACCACGATATGCTCAATCTTGTTGACCAGTCGCTCCTCCATAACCAGAGACGGTTTATGCGTATCAACAATCACAAGCAGCGTATCATCATTAGCAAGCTCCATCGCTTCCTCAGTCGTAATAAATCTCGACCAAAGCTCTTCATATTTTTTAATTTCTTCTATTAAACGCTGAACACTTGCACCGATTTGATTTGGATCAATCACAATAAAACCGTCTTTACTGTTCGCCTGAGCCACCTTTAATATTCCGATGGCAGCGCCGATTGAATCCATATCCGGGAACTTGTGGCCCATAATAATCACATTGCTGCTTTCAGATACGATTTCCTTTAACGCATGGGAAATCACACGGGCGCGCACCCTTGTACGCTTCTCCATCGGATTGGTCTTGCCGCCGTAAAATTTCACCTTGCCATTTGGCATCTTAATCGCTACCTGATCTCCGCCGCGTCCCAGCGCCAGATCCAGACTCGACTGCGCCAAGTCACCAAGTTCTTTCAAAGAAGAGACCGAGGCCCCGACCCCGATGCTTAATGTCAGTGAAACACTATGCACCGATGTCTTCTCGCGGATCTCATCAAGAATGGAAAACTTAGATCCTTCAAGCTCGGTTAAAATATGTTCATTCAACACACCGATAAATCGTTCAGAAGACGTTCTCTTTAAGAAAATACCGTACTCTTGCGCCCAGTTGTTCAGCAGTGAAGTCACTTGGCTGTTCATCGTACTTCTCGTTTGATCATCCAAGCCCTGTGTGACATCATCGTAATTATCGAGAAAAATGTATGCCAATACAGTTCTTTCGTTTTCATATTGTTTTTCGATCTGTATCTGCTCAGTCACATCAAAGAAATACAACAGGCGCTCGTCTCTTTTGATCACCACTTTAAATTTCCGGTCATTTAGTGTAACCGTTTCCGAATCAACCTCTTGTTTAATGAGCGGCACGACGGATTCGCACGTATCATAAAGCGATCTCCCCACAAGAGTGCTTTCATTAAAACAAGAAGAAAGAAACGGATTCGCCCATTCAATGTAATATTGATCATTAAAAAGCATGATCCCGATGGGCATTTCCATCAATGCTTCTTCACCGACTTTTTTCAACCTATAAGATAGCGTGGAAATATAACCGTCAATCTCTTTTCTGATAAGAGAATCCGCGCGTTTTATAAAAAACAAAATGACTGCGAGCAGCAAAATACCGGCGGCTCCGATCATCCAGTTAAAATAAAAGCTGATGAGGACTGTGATGATTGTCAAAGCAATCAACGCATAGATGGGATACCGAAATAACGGTTTTTCGTAAAAGCTTGGCATTTCTATCAACTCCCCACCATGTGAGTAAAACCCATTTTTCACTTCACCTTATTCCTTATGTTAAAGCCTATGTCAATAATACCCAACAGGCGGATCACCGCCATAAAAATCGGCGACAGCAGCCCCAAAATGATCGCAATAATCCCAACTGCTTTAGGATATTTTTTCATATGGCAATAGAAAAATATAAACGCTAAGCCTTGAATAAAGACTAATATGCCTAGTATAAATCCCCCGTTTAAAGCGAGAGAATACAGCATTTGGCCCTTTTCTAAAGGCATAAAGGACAAAATAATGATTAAAAGATACAGCCACATGATACTTTGCGGGAGTTTCAACTCTCTAAAAGGCTTTAACTTGGGAATATCGGGGGAAAATCGCCTTAAGAGCGGCTTAGCGATAAGATAACTGAGGAAAGAAAAAATAGCCCCTAACATGACAATAGCTGTTGGAAAAAGATATTGGACCGTACCTAATTGTTCTTCCATCAGTTTCATTTGCTTCTCCAGCTGATCCCCATTACCGGTATTCTTTAAGAACGATTCGGTCATAGACAATGATTGGCGATATTGAGACATAGCTTCATCAATCATATTGATCCCCAAAAACTGAATGCTTATCACAAAATAGAAGACAATGCACAGCATGTAAATGAGGGCGCCGGATACAATAGCATGCCCTGGCTCTTTCTTTTTAAAAAAGTGTCCCATGGCAATCCCGGCAAACGCTGACATAAAAGCAACGATAAGCCCGTTAAATGAACCGACAATAAATACCACCGGAAGACTGACAACGCCCATCCACAAACCCAATTTCAACCCATGCCGAATGGTGTAGAGAATAACGGGCAGCGGCAATGCAAACAGAAGAATGGATCCGATGATTGGAATATAAACGACCATTAACGTGATGATAGTAAAAAGACTGATTAGGATAGCACCTTCCATTAATGCCCTTGTTTGTTTCACTTAGTCACCTCATACCTCGATTAATCATGAACATACGAATAGAAAAGAGCAGCTTAAACGACTGCTCTTTTTGACGCCGTAAAATTTCTTTTTCGCACCAAGTTTCTTTTTCATATCATCTCTAAAATCACCTTTACATTTTAACATAAGTTGAAAAGGCAAGTAAAATCAGGCCAGATCTTCCTCATGTTTCATGTGAAACATTTATAGCCGATTAAAAATAAAAGACATCCTCTCATGAAGAATGCCCGCTGAACCAATATTATAAATGTTTATCATCCATAAATCCGGAACTATCTTTGTTTTTCTTTTTCGTTTTTCTAACATATAAGAAGATTAGAATGACGACTAGAAGAGTGGTTGCTTGAAGAATACCGCCTGTAAACAAGAAAAAGTTCTTTATCATCTCCAACATATATGATCACCTCTATTATGATTTTCACAAGTGGTTTCCTATATCAATGTAAATTCCCTTTTTATAAACTTCGAAACATCAGTAACCACATCATACCCGGGGCATATGCTGATATAGAAATTAACGATGAAGGAGATACTTACATGGATGAACGCAGAACACTGGCTTGGCACGAAACGTTGGAAATTCATGAATTGGTGGCTTTTCAAGCAAACGGCCTTATAAAACTGAAAAAAATGATTCGGGAAGTAACGGATTCCCGTTTAAAACAGCTTTACAGCTTTTCTATTCAAGCAATTGAACAGAATTTGAAAGAACTGCTTGCTTTCTTTCCCCAAGCACCTATTTACAATCGGGATGATGAAGAGGAAGAGCGAGCGGATACACCGTTTTACAGCGGAGATTTGCTCGGTTTTGCCAAAACTTCCGTTCGCAGCTATGCGATCGCGATTACAGAAACCGCTACACCTCAGTTAAGAATCGTGCTTGTAAAACAATTAAACGCGGCCATTAAATGGCATGAGCAGGTGTTCAATTATATGTATGAGCACGGTTATTACCCCGCGTACAATCTGGCAGATTTATTGAAAAATGATGTAAAGAATGCACAAAGAGCCATTTCTATGAAATAAAAACAGCAGCAAAGGATTTCCCTTTGCTGCTTACTTCTGACTTGTATTGTCCTTGAGCATACCAGTCGAGCGATACGCTTCAAGCGCCTCTCTGTTGGTGTCGCCCCATTTTTTCATTTGTAACACAATCGGCTCCAAGGTCCTCCCGAATTCTGTAAGTGAGTATTCCACCTTAGGAGGCACCTGATGATACACCTCTCGATGCACAATTCCGTCCGCTTCAAGCTCCCGAAGCTGAAGCGTAAGCATTCTCTGTGTAATATTGGGGCAAATTCTTCGGAATTCGTTAAAGCGTTTCTTCCCGTCTATCATGTGATAAAAAAGAATTCCCTTCCACTTACCTCCAATCACATCAAGTGTAAATTCAACCGGGCAGCCTTCTTTGTTCGGGTATATTTTGTTTTCTGAACTCATTCCCGCACCCTCCCATAGTACCTTTTTTGATACTACATACGATTTAGTGACTTAACTGCCCAATATTTTACACATGTTTCATTCCGCATACAATCAAAAAGCTCCTTTTTCGCATCAATTTTTGAGGTTTTCAATGCTTACACCTACTGCCATCCGTGTTAAACTATATAAAGAATGTTTACACTACTTAAAAAGGATAAGGAGCTATCATGGAAAAAATACTTATTTTCGGACACCAGAACCCAGACACAGATACAATTTGTTCAGCCATTGCGTACGCAGACTTAAAAAACAAGCTAGGTTTCAACACTGAGCCTGTCAGACTCGGTCAAGTCAATGAAGAAACAAAATACGCGCTTGATTATTTTAAGAAAGAAAGCCCTCGTCTTGTTGAAACAGCGGCTAATGAAGTGAACGGCGTCATTTTGGTTGACCATAACGAACGCCAGCAAAGCATCAAGGATATTGAAGACGTTCAAATTCTTGAGGTCATCGACCATCACCGCATTGCCAATTTTGAAACAAGCGAACCCGTTTACTACAGAGCGGAGCCTGTCGGATGTACGGCAACCATTTTGAACAAGTTATATAAAGAAAATAACGTAACAATCGAAAAAGAAATCGCAGGACTTATGCTGTCAGCAATCATTTCTGATTCGCTTCTATTCAAATCTCCTACCTGCACGGAGCAAGATGTAGCTGCGGCTAAAGAGCTTGCGGAAATCGCAGGAGTAGATGCAGAAGAATACGGCCTTAACATGCTCAAAGCGGGCGCTGATTTAAGCAAGAAAACAGTAGAAGAACTCATCACTCTTGATGCGAAAGAATTCAATCTTGGCGGCAAAAAAGTTGAAATCGCACAGGTCAATACAGTTGATATTGAAGATGTCAAAAAGCGCCAACCGGAATTAGAAGCTGCCCTTTCTAAAGTCATCGCTGAGAAAAACTTGGATCTCTTCCTTTTAGTCATTACAGACATTTTGGAAAATGATTCACTTGCTCTTGCTATCGGTGATCAGACGGATAAAGTGGAAAAAGCCTTTAACGTAACATTAGAAAACAATACGGCCTTACTAAAAGGCGTCGTTTCCCGAAAAAAACAAGTCGTTCCTGTTTTAACAGATGCCATTTCCGAATAATTGATAAGCATCCCGGCGAATCTTGCCGGGATGCTTTTTACGTTCTATTCACCAAGTTTTTCGATCTGGTTCATCACTCCGCTGATTTGCTGTGCGCTTTGCACCAGTTCTGTCTCTTCCAAATTTTCAACTGTTATTTTGCCTTCCTCCGTCATGCTCAACAGCTCGGCCGCACTTTCTTGCAGTTTTTCATTCTGCTGTGTGATGGTGTCATGAATATCAGCCGCCGCATCAGGCGGTGTTAATTTATCAAACTCGGCTGCCGCTTTTTGTATGGACTCTAGCTGCGTTTTGAGTTCCTTTTTGGCATCTGCATCAGTTACGGCTTGTTCTGCAAGCGCAGGTGCTTCTTCAGCAAGCGTTTTGACTTCTGTGACATATCCGGCCGCCTCATTCGCATAGGACAGTCCATCATTCAAATTGTCCAGCGCTCCGCAGCCGCCGGCTCCTAAAAGGGATACTCCCGCCAAAACGGTCAGTACAGCTTTCATCGCTTCAGCCTCCTTATTACTTCTTTTTATTTTTATCTTTCAGCTTTTCTTTTAATAACGGAATCAGTTTTTCCTTCGCTAAAGGCAGCCCTTTTTTCACCAAATCGCTTTTCATCAATTTTGACAGCTTAGACATCAACATTCTCCTCTCCCTTTTAAAAATGAAAAAAACTCCACCGATTTGGTGAAGTTTTTAAACAAAAAGACCTTCACCAAATCATATTTGGCAAAGGTCTCGCTAACAATAGAATTGCCAGCAAAGCCGAGGACTTCCATCCTGTAATGACGACTTTACTGTACCAGCTACTCCCCTTTGGAGTATTCATTTTTATTACTTTCATTGTAAGTGACAGAAGCATCCTGCGTCAAATTCCGGCTCTGTTTATTCTTTTAAAGCATGTGGTAAGGAAACAAAGGAGTCTTTCATCTGAATGTAATTCACTCGCGGAGAACATGCTATTGCAGAGGAGGTTTTCAACATGAGTCAGGAGCATGTGAAACGGCCTGGTCATACCAGATGGTACATTTCATCATTACTAAGCGGTATTATTATTCTTAATTACTTTGACCGTGTGGCCATATCCGTTGCCGCGCCTGCTATACAGGATTCATTTCATTTATCGGCAACCGAACTTGGCATTGTCTTTTCGATCTACACTTATTCATACACAGTCATGCAGCTGCCCGTCGGGAGTTTATTAGACAAGTTTGGCGTTGCGTGGGTCACACGCGTGGGAATGACTATTTGGAGCATTTTAACGATTTTGCTCGCTTTTTTGCAGGGAAAGCTGCTTTTGTATATTGTCCGTTTTCTCATCGGACTGACAAGTGCTTCTGCCTTTCCCGCTGCATCCAAGGCCACCGCATTATGGTTTCCTCCAAGTGAACGCGGACTGGCGAATTCATTGTTTGATTCAGCCGCCAAATTTTCAAATGTGCTCGGCGCGCCATTAGTTGCCTTTCTCGTCACGACCTTTGATTGGCGGGTCGCCTTTTTAACAATTGGTATCGTAAATGTGCTGTTTACGATGCTGTTCTGGTGGTATTATGAGCAGCCTGAACGACATAAGCGCATTTCCAGCGGCGAGCTAAATTATATACAAAAACACAATACCATTACATCCGAGCAAATTCCTTATAAAACAGGTCCCCTTTTGAAAGCATTGTTTACGAATCGAAAAGTATGGGGCCTGATGATTGGTTTTACAGGGTACGGCTATACATTTAACCTGTTACTTACGTGGCTGCCGACATTTTTCAAGCACACTTATGGCATGGATCTGATGTCATCCGGCTTATTCACCGCCGTTCCATGGCTAATTTCCACCATTTCCGGTATTGCGGTCGGCGGCTGGCTTGTCGACTATTTCATCAAAAAGGGATATCAGAATACAAAAGTCTATCAAACCATTATTGTGATCGGCATGGGCTTAGGCTTCTTCTTTTTAGGCGCCCTTTTTACAGATAATATTACGATCGCCATTGTTTGTATTTCCATCGGCCTTGCGGGAATTTCGGCAACGGCTCCGATCGGCTGGTCCATATCGGCAGAACTTGCCCCCATCGGGTCTGTCTCCATGCTGAGCTCCATGGTCAACTTGGCAAACAATTTATTCGGCGGAATCATCGCCGCATCGCTGACAGGTTATTTATTAGATGTAACCGGCTCCTTCACGCTCAGTTTTCTTGTTGCCGGAGCTGTCCTCTTGATTGGATTGGTATTTTATGTATTTGTACTTGGTGAAGTGAAAAGAATTCAGTTGAAATAGAGAGCCTGCTTAATGAGCGGCTCTCTTTTTGGAACAAATTGAACAAAAAAGCAAACCGTAAGGAAACAATAATACGATGGAAAATTCATATAACCACCCATTAATTGATTTCATCAACATCTGCCTTCAATATTTCCAGTAAAGAAATTCAGAATCATTGCGCTCAATTTTAAATCCTAACTTTTCAAGTACATTTTCAGAAGCGGTATTTTCAATTTCACATCTAGCCTTGATAGCTGTTACCTCAATCTGGTTCAAAGCCCACTTTAACAATGTTTGGGCAGCTTCAATACAATAACCTTTGCGTCGGTGGCTTTTATTAATAGCAAAACCCATTTCAATCATACCGTTAGAGTCTGGATTACCTAAAAAGCCTATACCGCCGACTATCTCTTTCGTATCCTTCATCACAATAATCCAGGAGTCAAACCCTTTTGTTCCGTTATTTTTCAGAAGAAGCTCTCGAAAAAAAGGTAAAACTTCAAAGAAATCGGGCTCAGGCCATTCACCATTGGTTTTGTATCCCAATGCTTCGATTCCCAATAAGTCACGCTTAGCTGCCGCTTCGAGTAGATTAAGGTCTAGTGTTTTCAATAATAGGCGATCTGTTTCAAGCTGCACTCATTTGCCTCCTTTGGCAAGTCGAATGATAAAAAAGAAACTTTCATCTGAGGAGTAATCATGTGGTTTGGAATAGGCTGATGTCAGCCTGGTTTCTAGCTATATTTTTAGTCGGTCCTTTTGCCAGAATGGTTACAAATGTCAACAGACGATCTATTAACTAACGTCACCACCAAAGATTGACACATTCTGCCGATCAGCACTAAATGTCCGCCCATTCCATTTCAGCACGGTCTGTACAAACCCAAGTGAATCCGCATTGTACCTTCCGGCGATTCTCTGATACGCTTCGAGTTCATATGTGCCGTCTCTGTTGAAATCAACCGGATACAAGCCGGACAAAGGATTAACCCAGCCTTCTATCGGCGCTTTCAAAACGCCATTCTTGTTATAAATTTCAGTTAGATATTCCCTGCCTTTGTAAGTAAGATCGAGTATATACATTTCATTTAGTTTATAACTGATCACAGCGGCTTTGTATTGATTTTGATAAGCCACATTGTACTTGAAGTCTTCATTAAATGCGTCGGAATTAAAAATTTGCCTCATTTGACCATTAATAGAAGAAAAGACATACGCATAAACAGCACCGCCGCTTCCCCCCGTATCAATGACCACTAAAATATCATCCGCCTTGTTTCCTGTAAAATCACCAAGAAAGAGTGTCGGATTATATCCGGCATTATTTTTAAACGAGATTTGCTGATCGCGATTTGTCCTTCCATCCCGGATAACCAACGTGACATTTTTCCAAAAAGGACTGTCAGGCGTTTTATTTGCGGTAAGAAAAACATTGTCAATGACACCATCACCATTAATGTCACCACGTTTTGCAGCCACAATTGAAGATCTATTCGGATTCATGACTCTTGAGGGAACAGACTGGAGATTCGATTGCAGTACATGCCTTGAAGCATACGGATTGGGATACCACAACGCTTTATCAACCGTTTGCAATGGTGGTCCGATGATTCCCGCTCTTACCTGCGCATCAGCCAGATAAGACCAATAATCAAGATCATTCGCCTCTTGAATCGCTTTTCTGTGAAAATATGGGTCCAATTCAGGTCACCTACCTTTGTTAGTCTCAATATAAGAATATATGCATGGATTGTCAGGAATAACCTTGAGAGCTAAGTTTAGATGAATGAAGTCGAGGATTACCGTCGCAAAGCAAACCTAAAACAAAGTCTTAAGAACCGATCTCATTGAACTAGGCAGTAACTTATAAGTGACCGAATCTTCGACATATTATTTGTTATCAAACACTTTCAATGGAAACCCGTTCCTCTTTTCGGTACATTTATCCTATTTAACTCATTTATTCCATGTTGTAACATTAATATAGTCTGTATAAACCCGATTACCAACAGGTCATTTGAACCAAAATTATAGGAGGTGCCGGCACATGTTGTTGATGGAAAAGGCTTCATTATATGCAATGCAAGGCACATTAAGCGCAAAAAAAGAGCAGATAACCCAACTGAAGGCCTGCAAATCCGAGTTAAAAAGTATAAAAGAGGAATTTACCGATTCAAAAAGCACCATAAAAAAACCCGAATTCTCAACGAATACATGGCAGGGCAGTCTAGCCGATTCGTTTAAAAACATCAGAAACGATATGAAAGCAGCCTACGACGATATTGAAGGCAAACAATTTGATCATCTATTGGACAAGATAAATGAGCGCATTGCCTCGATAGAAGACGAAATTCAGTCACTCAGCCAAGATATCAGTTCACTAAAAAAAACAATTGAAAGATTGGAAAAAGAGGAGAAAGAAGCCCGTCATTAAAAAGGAGTCAAACCAATGAGCCAAGAAATTAAAGTCAATACCAGTAAAGTCAAACAAGCACTCTCTAAGCTCAATCAATCCGCACATGCAATCAAGCCGCACATACCGACAGATATCAACGGCCAAAATCATCTCGACGTCATCAAAAAAATCGAAAATATGAATAATGATTTGCAAAACCTGACAAAAGCTTACGCATCGGCCCTTTCAAAACAAATCGCCCAAACTGAACAGGCCGTCAATATGATGAAAGATGCAGACGAAAAGCTGTCAGCGTCTATAAAATCCAAATAAAAGGGAGGTTCTGCATATTGAAAACACTTGATGTTCAAGCATTTCATAATGGCATTGACAAAACATTGACTGATTTAAAAAACCAGTCTGAAGACATCAACAAACTCAAAGAAAGCATCAAAGGCGTTACCGCACTCGACGACGCTTTAAAAGGAAAAGGCGGTGAAGCAATCCGCTCCTTTTACGAAGAATGCCACACCACTTTTCTTCTTTTTTATGAATCTTTTATCTCCGACTATAAAGGAATTTTAGAAAAGATGAAAAACGCCCTTGAATCCCTGGAACCGACCCAAAACGGCTTTATCTCACAAAGCTTTCTCGAAAACGAACTAACAGACGGAGTCAGCCAAGCCGAATCGTTAACAGCAAGGCTCACCGAGAAGGCCAACCAAACAGCCGATACCGTTGGTCACATCGTCACCCTGCCCGTCCTTGACGATACCGCTGTAAACGACAACGCTAAAAAAGCAACAAGACAAATCAGCGAAACGTTAGAAAAATTACACACCTTTGACCGCGAACAAACAAATGCACTCAAAACAGCGGAACAGGATTTGAATACGATGAAGCAGTACATTGAGCAGCTGGAACAGATGTATACCGGGCCGAAAATCGAAATCTCTACATATCAAAGCGGCGCAATTGTTGAGCCTGATAATTCCTCAGCAATCAACCAAGCCAATGGCGGCTTACAAAGTAAATTACAAAATCCTGATGAAACGCCGATGGGGAAGTTGCTCAAACGATTTAGTGAAAAAGATGAAAAAGGTAAAATCGATGATGTCACAAAAGAAGAGCTCCCGTTTGAGGTGGATTGGATGTATCCGGTAGGAAGTGCAGGGAGTGCTTATGGCACTGCCACTGCCGTAAAAGATTTTGGACAGAGCATGAAGCATGTCACCAAAGACGGGCTGAGCATAAAGAAGAATATCATAACAAACAGTGGTAAAAAAATTAAAGGATATCAGGTAGTGAATGGGAAAGT
This sequence comes from Bacillus atrophaeus, assembly GCF_001584335.1. Classification (GTDB taxonomy): domain Bacteria; phylum Bacillota; class Bacilli; order Bacillales; family Bacillaceae; genus Bacillus; species Bacillus atrophaeus. The sequence continues at coordinate 49,778 of NZ_LSBB01000001.1, read as the reverse complement.
AATAGGAATTAAAGGGAAAAATTACCCTGATACATGGACGAAATCACAGTTAAAAATCGGAAACAATCCTAAGGTAGCTGAATATACCAGAGCTCCCTCCGCAATAAAAGGAGCTATGAAGAGCAAATTGGGCTGGGCCGGTGTGGCGATTACGACGGGAGAAGACCTCATTAAAAATGTCAATGATCCCAATGTTTCAGTTGAAAAAACGGTCGGAGATGTTGGAGTTGATGTTGGAGTTGGCGCTGCAACATTAGGAGTAGGTGCTGTAGCTGGTGCAATTGCAATCGGGACTTTTGGAGCTCCTGTAATAGCTGCCGCCGCCGTAGCATTCGGATTATCAATTGGAGTATCTGAACTTTTAGGTGGCGTTAAATGGGGAAAAGACAAAAAAAGTGTAACAGATATGGCTAAAGACAAAGTTGAATCCGGATTAAAAACTGTTGCAGGTTGGTTTAAGTGAGGTTTTGAGGAGGCAAAAGTTCTTGTTAAGATTAGATAAAAATGTAAGATTTAGAAAGTTGCCAGAAGATATACAGCGCCACTTAATTGCAGATGACGCATCTAATGAGGATAAATGGGCGATGCTAATTTGTATCATCGTGTTTTTAGATTTAATATGCGCGATTCCCCTCTTAATAAATAGAGAAACAATATTTACTATTATAGCCTTGCCTTTTATTATAGGTATCAATTTATGGACAGTGATCATCATGTTTACAAAAACTAGTAAACTGAGTGTTTTTCACTTTGTTTTATATAAAGGCGGAACTGGACTCGTACTATCCTTTTGTTATTTTGTACTATCTCAAAAATATGCATATTCGGTGTTAGGCTCTAATCCTCTTTATATAATGAGTTCATTATTAACTTATATCATTGTAATACTTGGATTTATTCGATACTACCTAATCACTTTGCCTAACAGTGATAGAAAAAAGAAACACAATCATGCTTGGGGAACTTATTTGTTAACGATAGGACCGGGAGCAGGTTACATTACTGCCCAGATCATATTTCAGTTTTCTGATTCAGTCGCTGACTTATTTATGAGTTATATTTACTTGTTAATTGCTTGCCTAATTTCTTATGTCGGCGTCAAATTCATTCACCAATATTTTTTCATAAAAGCCAATCAAGATATCATTGACCAAAAGCAGTAGAAAGGAGAAACACAGTCATGGCCGAAAGTAAGCTATTACCAATCGGATCAATTGTCTTATTAGAAGGCGGATCAAAAAAATTAATGATTTACGGCAGAAAACAAATCGTAGTCAGCAACAACCCAAAAATGTTTGATTATATTGGTGTATTTTATCCTGAAGGTTACATTGATCAAGAATATACATTTGCTTTCAACCATTCAGATATCGAAAACATCATTTTCGAAGGCTATCAGGATGAGGAAGAAACTGAGTTTCAGCATGTACTGGATGAAGCGATAATGGATTAAATAGATACACCGTAAATTGTGGTGATTCGATCAGCTTAACGTATCTCAATTTCACCATTTATACCTATCTATATAAAGAATGGGCAGTTACAGCCTGTTCTTTTTTTATATCTTTGCAGAGAGTCTTTCCGCTGTTGACCCTTTGAGTCTCATAAAATATATAATTTTTTGGATTCAACCTTCAATTTATTAAAACTTGTCATGCCATATAGTTCCTGAGATAATTAAAATGATATACGGTCGACCGGATACTGTTTTGGAAAATAACAAAGGGGGCTTCACATTGAAATTAAACATTGCGTCACTTCCAGGAGATGGGATAGGAAGAGAAGTAGTACCCGCAGCCAAAGAAGTTTTAGACACTTTAGCAGAAATTCATGGCGGTTTAACATTCGAGTTTACTGATTTTCCATGGAGTTGTGAATATTATTTGGAAAATGGAACGATGATTCCGGAAGATGGTATGGACACGTTGTCCCAATTCGATGCGATTTTTCTTGGTGCTGTAGGAAATAAAAAACTTGTTCCCGATCATATTTCACTTTGGGGATTATTAATTAAAATCCGCCGTGAGTTTGAACAGGTCATTAATATTCGTCCTGCCAAAATATTTAGCGGATTAAAGTCTCCCTTGGTCAATCCAAAAGATTTTGACTTAATTGTCGTTAGAGAAAATAGTGAGGGAGAATACAGCTCTATTGGCGGAAGGATTTATCAAGGGGAAGACCAAATTGCCATCCAAAATGCTGTATTCTCACGAAAAGCAACAGAACGAGCGATGCGTTTCGCCTTTGAATTGGCCAAAAAACGCAAAAAACATGTCACCAGTGCAACCAAATCAAACGGAATCTTCCACTCCATGCCTTTTTGGGATGAGGTTTTCGAATTTGTTGCAAAGGATTACCCCGAAGTTAACTCCGATTCCCAGCATATCGATGCTTTAGCAGCCTTTTTCGTTACCCATCCGGAAAGGTTTGATGTTATCGTGGCAAGTAATTTATTTGGCGATGTTTTAACTGATATAGGCGCAGCCATTATGGGAAGCATTGGGATCGCTCCATCAGCTAACATTAACGTGAATGGAAAGTATCCTTCTATGTTTGAACCAGTTCATGGCTCAGCTCCAGATATTATCGGTAAAGGTACAGCTAATCCGCTGGGACAAATTTGGACAGCCAAAATGCTTTTGGATCACTTTGGTGAAGAAGAATTGGGAAGCGTATTGTTGGATGTAATGGAGAGCTTATTGAAAGATGGATATGTCACCCCAGACATTGGCGGGAAGTGTACTACAAACGAAGTCACACAAGAAATGATGACAAGACTGAAAGCAAAGTAAGAAACAGGGGAATAATTTTGTGGCTGAGTTATTCTCTCTCAGAACCTAAGAAAGCAACCAAACTGTTCTCTTAACCACCTTTATCAATGCAGCATCATGTGTGGTAATATATACGATAAGAGAATGGACAGAGGATGAGAAACGTGCTTGAAAAACCAAAACCGTTTTATGAACAATCTTATCACGCTATTAAGCGAATGATATTTGAAGGAAAATTAAAACCTGGAGAACGAATTGTTGAAGCAAAAATGGCCAAGGAACTTGGTGTCAGTAAAAGTCCTTTAAGGGAAGCGATTAGGGTCTTAGAGAAAGAAGGACTTGTAATCATTGACACAAGAGTGATGGTTTATAAACCGACAATAAAAGACGTGGAAGAAATCTATTTTTGCCGCATGGCATTGGAATCATTCGCTGCAGGATTAACGACAAGAATTGCATCCGCTGAAGAATTAGAAAATATCGAAAATACACTTCAAAAAACAGAAGAAGCGATTCTCCAATCAATGGAACAAAACGTCATTATAGAATTAAATGAGAGGTTCCATGAATTAATCATACAATATACTCAAAATAACCTTTTACGAAAACAACTTAATGATTTAAAAGGGTTAATTTATTATTTCCGTATATTGAATTTTGAAGGAGAAAAACGAGCAGAACATATCCTTGAACAACATCAACAAATCTTTCATCACATGAAACAGAGAAATGACGAACAGGCATCAAAAGCAATGGTTCACCATCTGCAATTAGATCTAGATCATTTAGTTGAAGTTTTGTCTCACAACCATGAAGAATAATTTACACAAATGGCCTTCCAATTTTCGGATGGCCTTTTTTTATCCGTTCATTCTTCTTATGTATAGTTATATTAAGTTTTTTTGTTGAACTCCCCTGCCCATTACAGTATCTCTTTTCCCTTACTATAAATAACCTTGACTCTGCCCTAAGGTCACCCCTCATAGTGAAACATGAAAGGAGGACATGATGAAATTAACTGTAAAAGAACTATCCCACATCGCAAATGTTACCATTAAAACTCTTTATCATTACCATAAAATTGGATTACTTGTCCCTAAAGAAATAAGCGATGCCGGCTATCGGTATTACGGAGCAGACGAACTAAAAAGGTTACAAGAAATACTTTTTTACAAAGAATTAGATGTCCCTTTGTTAGAAATAAAAATGTTATTAGATGAAGACTCCGACAGAACCAGTACATTGGAAAAACAGAAAAGATTGTTCGAAAAGAAGATTGAAAAGTATCAGCAATTAATTGAAACAGTCAAAACGTCTGTAGATTACACAAGAAAAGGTGAGCGCATGGACAATAAGTTAATGTTCAAAGGATTTGAAACCGCAGAAGAATGGAAACAATCATTGGGTGAGCAAAATGACTATTTAAAAGAAACATATGATTTTGAATTAGATACCGATTCCATCAATGCTGGTGAAATGAACAAAATGGCTATAGAAGCAAAACATTTTCTAGATGGTATGGCGAATTTCTTAAAAAATGGCGTTACGTACAATGACCCTGCTGTGCAAGAACATGTAAAACAACATCTTAAGTTCCTAAATCATAACGGACATCCGATTACTAAAGAAGATTACGTACAGCAAACAAATTTTTCATGCAAGACAATTTTCATAGGGGTATGTTAGAAGAACAACAAAGAGGATTAGCCTATTACTTGGTTTTCGTTTCAGAGAATCTTTAGAAGATTAAAATTGAGAGTGGTTTCATTGCCACTCTTCGTTTTGTTCCAAATTGAATATCATGGCAAGTGCCCTGAAAAAAGATGATCCCATGCCAAATAACAGTAAACCCAATAGATTAATCGTCGAGAAGTCTCCATATTCATTCCAATACGCCCTAGACTGGCACCATTGGAGAGAAGAAGAATTCAAAAAAGCAAAACGCAAAAACAAGCCGGTTCAGGTCAACATCGGCTATTCGACTTGTCATTGGTGGCATAAGACCTCCTGTTATAACCAATTACATAACAACTTCACCCCATTACAAAAAACTCTGAGAACTGTATGTCAGTAGTTTTTTATATACACACTTTAAACAATTGAGTCTAATATCAAATATCAACAGGCCTTACAAATTAATTGGTTATTCGGTTTCACTATTAATTACTGATGTTCCGCCTGCCCCCAAAAAATACCTCTTGAAGTACCCAACCAATGAATACTTAAATTGATGAATATAGAGGATTAATTTTTCCATACTAAGTACGTTTCGGTATAATCAATGTGCAGATATATTTATTTTTGAGAGGTGATAATGTAATGTCACTAAATAACAATAAAGTTTTAATTATAGATGATGAACAAGAAATTTTGGCGCTTATAAAGACAGTCTTAGTAAAAGAGGGAATTGAAAACGTGATTACGTCTTCAACTGCAAAAGATGGCTTTACTCAATTTCAACAAAAACAGCCTGATATTGTTTTATTAGATATAATGCTGCCAGATGGAGAAGGCTATGATGTATGTAAGCAAATAAGAGAACTGTCTAATGTACCTATTATTTTTTTGTCGGCAAAAGGGGAAGAAACCGACAAAATTGTAGGGCTTGCCATTGGCGGAGATGATTATATTACCAAGCCGTTTAGTCCTAAGGAAGTGGCTTATCGTGTAAAAGCACAGTTACGAAGAGCCAATTACTCACAGTCTAAAGGAATAGCAGACAACATAATAAAAGTGGGGCCATTTCAGTTAAGTGAACGAAAAGCCGAACTAACAAAGAATGGCGAACCTGTTGAATTAAAACCTAAGGAGTTAAGGTTAATGAAGTATTTCTTACAAAACCCTAATATGGTGATTAGTAAAGAAACACTCTATAATGCTGTATGGGGAGAGGATTTTTTTGGATTTGATAATACGATCATGGTACACATCCGCAGGCTCCGAGAGAAAATAGAAACAAAACCTTCCAAACCAGACTATTTAGTAACTGTGAAAGGTTTGGGCTACAAATTTGTTGAAAAGGATGCATAATATGAAATGGCGATTAACGGGGAGATACATGATATCTGTCATAGTAGTTGCTATACTCATTGTTATAATTAATTTGTCTGCCCTTTTGGTATGGCTATTTGCTCAGGCGAATTTTAATACCTCAATTGGCCATGACAATGAAAATTCTGCCGAAACCTTTACACGGTCATTTCAGAAATATTTAACAGTAACAAATGGTGAGGTGACCATCAGCAGGGAAGGTAAACAAGCTCTAAAAGATCGTAATGCATGGGTTCAAATTTTAGATGAAAAAGGCGAAGAACTATATAGCTACAGACAGCCTCAAGGCTTAAAGAAAGAATACACTCCTATAGAAATTGTGGATATGCACAAATATATGGATAAAAAATTATTATCGACTATTTTTGCAGGTGGGAAAAAAATTTCTGAACAAGAATATAGTTACTTTATTGGATTCAAGGATCGTTCAATTAGGAAAGTTATTATCTCCTACGAAACCAAGCAAGTTATACAGAATATTAAAACAAAAACAGTGACTATATTATTGATTGACGGGGCTATTGCTTTAATCATTGGGTATCTTTTCAGCAGACAACTTACACGTCCGCTAAATACAATAATTGATGGGATCCAAAGGCTGGCAAATAAAGATTACAATATTAATTATGAACCGAAAGGGCTCTATAAAGATGTTTTCTATAATGTAAATCACTTATCACATCAACTAACAATAAATAAAAGGGAAAAAAATAAATTAGATCAAATGAGGGAAGAATGGATCAGCAATATTTCTCATGATATTAAGACCCCCTTAGCATCTATACAAGGTTACGCTGAAATAATAAAAGATAAAGATTACGATCTTTCGTTAGATGTGATAAGAGATTACGCACAAATTATTGAAAGCAAATCACTTTATATTAAAGAAGTAATGGAAGATTTAAACCTAACGACAAGATTGAAAAATAATGATTTAACCTTAAATAGAAAAAACATCAATCTTGTATCATTGATACGAGACACTTTAATAGATATTTTAAATGATTCCAGATATGCTGATAAGACCATTGAATTTAATGCTAGTCAAGAGAATATACGAATAAATCTCGACATTATTTTAATGAGGAGAGCAATTAGTAATTTAATTCTGAATGCTCTTGTTCATAATGATAGTAATGTAAAAATAGTTGTACACCTTGAAAAGAAAGAACGTACTCATATTACAATAAAAGATAATGGCAAAGGTATAGAAAAGGAAGAAGTTGATAACATTTTCGACCGCTACTTCAGAGGAACGAACACTGGAACGTTGCATAAAGGATCTGGTCTTGGAATGGCTATAGCCAAAGATATTATTCAGAAACATGACGGAGAAATTGTTATCAACAGTACCGTTGGTAAAGGCACAAGTATAAATATAAAATTATAAGCAGTATGAACAATATCAAATTGTAATTAGAATGATTTTCGTAGATACAACATCCTATTATAGGACAACACAAAGAAACGGTTCTGGTTTAAACCAGAACCGTTGTTTGCTTTTATTTATACCTTTAGCGCTCTGCTAATACTTTTATTCCTTTTACTATATTCCATACGAAAAAATAGATCCCAATAATAAGAGAAATAACATAAGTAGCTACAAGAACAGGCCCGCTATGATTCCAACCGTTTATTCCCAGTAATCCCGATCCAGCAATACCAATGGCAAAAATAATATAAGGTATTAGATGAGTCCATAAAGATTTTTTCGCATGATATTTCACATCTCCCTGGCTCAGAAAATATACGATAATTGGAAATAAAAACGGCGCAAAAAATATACTAAAATAACATAGTGAAGATAAAACTCTATTTTCTTTCAAATGTCTCACCTCTATCTTTTTATTTAGGTAATAGTCCCCTAGTTTTTTCATAATTTAACGTCATTGAAAGCTTAAGAATCGAATAATTCCCCCTTCTAAGCTTTACAATTATATTGTACAACCCAAACCTTACCCCATTTTAATAGTAACCTTACATAAACCTTAAAAAAGACTATATCATTAATATTTTCGTGGCCTTTGACATGATATTAGTCGCAAACCTCAATTGAAATTGCACTTTCTTGAAGAAACTAAAAATAAATAATACAATCGAAGAGAATATTGAAAATTAAATTTGTGAATTTTTGAATGAATTCACATCGGAAGTTAAGATTTCATTACTAATATTTCTTTATAATTTTGTATAAATTAATTAGGAGTTAAAAGAAATCGAATCGAAAGAAGGTGATCCCATGCCAAACAAAAGTAAACCCAATAGATTAATCAATGAAAAATCACCATACTTACTTCAACATGCTCATAACCCTGTGAATTGGTACCCTTGGGGAGAAGAAGCCTTCGAAAAAGCAAAACGTGAAAACAAGCCGGTTCTGGTCAGCATCGGCTATTCGACATGCCATTGGTGTCATGTCTCTTAAAATAACCACAAAAGGCAACCAGTTTCGGCTGCCTTTTAATAATTTTATTGCAAATTTTTAGAAACCTAGATTCAAAAACTTTTTCTCTTCTAATTTAAATACTGTTGTTTTTTCTTTTGATTCATTGCATTTTATCTTGACCTCTAATTTGTGTCCCTTAATATCTTCCTAAATTCTAATCAATTCAAACTCATTAAGGAGATACTTTATCACCAACTTTAAATAATAATGGAATAAGTGCTAATAAAATAATTCCTACAACCAACGTAGATATTATTAACTCCTTCCATACAATCAAATTCTTTACAAACATTTGATAAATAACTAATGAGTTTACTGGAATGTTAAGCAATAAGCCCGTAAGAAGTCCAGGTGCGTACTTTTTCATTAAAACAGTTGCGATAAGATGTGGAAAAATAGCGTTGATAACCATAGAACCTAGAAAGCCAATGAAAATCCATTTTGCAATATCTGATTCTGGCATATATAAAAAACCAAATGCAGATAAATAAGCCAACATAGTTATAACAATGACAGCAAAATGAAATTCATTTGAGGTTACTGGCTTTTGAAACTTTGAAGGTTGTTGTGACCACTTAGGTAACCAAATAGCCTCCTCAATATTATGCAGTGTAATAGCAAAACAAAAAAATACTACGAAATAAACCATCTTTCATTTCCTCCTCGGTGCCACGTCTCTTAAAGGAATCAACCAATATGGTTTGGAAACATTATATTACATATGAGGGTGAACTAATATGGTGTTAAAAGACAGCAGAAGCCTGTCTAAGTAGTTGCTTCTTTTTTATATGTGCAATAACGTGTTGTTGATGCCATGTCTATTAGAATATCCATAATATAGTATGCTTACTTGCATTGGTTATCATACTCGTCACTAGTGGCATAATAGTTAAAATAGAAAAAATACATTCAGATTTCCACTGCAATGCACTTACAACCATTAAACAACTAGACTTATATATACTGATTCTTTAAATAATTGAAGGTTATAATATCTTGCTTTATTGTTAATCTATAAAAATATCCCCTACTCTAAAAATAGGGGATACTTATACTAAAAAAAATCATCTAGTAGCAGATTCATTTCTTGATGCTCATGTTCTAATTTCTCTAATACACTCAGACCTATTTTTATCCTAAGTTCAACAAATTTTAATATACTGAGAATTTCTTGTTTCGCTTCGTAACAGCCATTCTGCATTAATATGTTTATATTTAGTGTAATTGGTCGTCGAGCATTTTTTTGATTTTGGTCTTTACTATGTTCAAAAAATTCAATTATACCTTTAATTTGTTTATCGATTCGTTCGTCGTAATTTAATATTTGAAGAAAGGAATTAATTTCATCCAAACTTTGAACTTCTTTAATCCACATCATATTTCTATATTGGTTATGCAGTTCTTTAAACACTTGATAATATTCAGGAAATATAGAATATTTATTTCTTAAAAATTGTAACAAAGGAAATGTTACAGATTCCCCCATGGGATAAACAGGTGCTAAATAAAATGTTCCATCAGACTTTTTTGAAATGTCTAGCATTACATGTTTAAGACTTCCAACAATATAATCACTCATTCCTACGGCGAATACTTGCTCCTGCATCTCTTTAAGTACTGGAATAAATAATTGTCTTTCGACCATTGTTCTGTTTAAATCAAATAATATCTTTAGAACTTGGTCGCTGTTTATGGAACGACTTTTAAAATTAAGTAATCCATATAATAATTTTTTCTGTTGCTCTCCAGGTTGTCTGTTTATATAAGTGGCAGTAAAGTATTCTTGAAATGAGCGATGCTGATAAGAATATTTCAAACCATCAATTATTAATATACACACAACTTCAATCAAGTCATCAATATAATATTGAGAATTAAATTCTAATCTTTCTAATACTTTTGCTTTATTTATATAACTAGTTAGTTCTTGAGTTGAAAATGATAATTTATTTTCAAAATAGCTTAAAGCAGAAATTGTCTCGAGTATCTTAGAAAAACCATCAGATCCTAAATTAAAAACGTCTGTTTTTTTCTTTCTTTTAAAACCAGGCTTAGTGGCGTCATGCTTTCGGTCTAGAACATCGTATGCTTGACCATAAAAAACATGCATTCTATCAGGAATTTCTGCAAACTCTTCAAATGTCAGTAACATTAAGGTTAATAACAAAGGGTTAGAGCAAAAATCTTTTTGCTTTTTGTATAGCGATTTATCTAATGTTTTTAAAAACCTTGACTTAACCTCTTCATCATAGTAGGGAAGTTTTTCAATTAATTTAATAGACTTTTCTTTACTAAGAGGTAGCATTTTAAACTCAATAAAACCATCCCATCCCACTGATAAACTATCTGATTCTCTTGATGACACCAAAAAACTATTTTGATGGTACTTATCCATTAATACTTCAATCTCTTTAATTAGTTTCTGTTGTTTGCTGTCTTCTACTTCATCAAATCCATCGAATAAGAATATATATATACCTGTATCAAGAGATTCCAAAAAATATTTTTTTTCTAAGGTGAAGCCTAAACTATTAATTGTCTCGTACATACAATCAATTAGAGATTGCTCGGAATCATTTACATTCCTAAGAGGTAGGAAAATGGGTATTTTATCAGAAGTATATAAAGCGCTTATAAATAAATGTTTAAAAAGTGTTGATTTTCCGGTTCCACCAGTTCCTAAGACCATACTAGAATTACTAACTTGTAAAATCCCATTTATATTTTCAGTAGAAATAATACTGTCTTCACACTTTAAATCTGTATGGACATAAAAATCATATAAATTAATGGGAATACTTTTGTGAATAAGTGTCTTTACCTTTCCATATTTGTCAACTGCTCTGTTTAAGTATCCTTGGTAAGCATTTTGTGTTTTAATTTGATAATCTGCAACTTTATCTTTACTGAAGCCAAAAACCTTTTTGCAGATAGTCTCTAAGTTTTTTTGAACAACATCTACTATAATCGCACTTGGATCTATTGGTGTTTTCTCCATAATTCTGCCCCTTTACATTTTACAACTTCTTAATAAAAAAGAAATCTTAACCTATAATATAATTATATTACATTTGAAGGTGATATAGTATGGAACTAAAGGAAAGGATTAAACGAGTCGCCATTTATCTCAGAAAATCACGCAATAACGAAGGTGAAGAGACTGAAGAAACGCTAGCAAAACACAGAAAACGTTTGTTAGATATTGCAGAAAAAAACAACTGGGAAATTAAGTTGTTCCAAGAAGTTGGCAGTTCAATGGATGAAAATCGACCGGAGTATCAAAAAATGATATGCGAAATTAAAGAAAACCTTTTTGATGCTGTTTTATCTGTTAACCTTGCACGTGTTACTAGAGACGATGCTGAAACACCTAAATTTATGAGTTTATTAAGACAAGAAGATGTCCTCTTTGTTACTGATAGTGAACGTATATATGACTTAGAAATCCAAGAAGATTGGCAAGCGTTAAAGTTCACTGGGTTCGTAAATAACTGGGAGTATGAAAACATAAAAGCGCAGCTAAGGAAAGGAAAAAAGGATAGTGCAAAGTTAGGTAGGTGGTCTAATGGAACACCTCCATTTGGATATATTTATAACCCTTTAGAAAAAAGAGTGGAAATTGATAAAGAACAGGCAAAGGGTGTGAAGTTAGCTTTTCAGTTGGTAATAGATGGGCTGGCCGTATAGAAGTGATTATAAAATAGGAATCTTTGCTGAAAACTTTTATATTGGAAGTCATTTATATAGTTCCATCCGATAAGAGGCTTTAAAGCTCCTTTGGGATTGAGCTACAATAGAAGATAGATGGACAATTCAAGATAGAGTAATATCTTTTATTGAGGGTAATAAGATCCAAGATAAATCTTTAGCAGACCACCTCGCTTATTACATGCTCGAAACTGGAAGAACATTTAGAAAACTAAACACTTTAAATACTAGATTAATAAAGCAAGATTAAATTAAACGTGCTGTAATAAGTCTTCAATCAAATTCATAATAATACGTTCAGGCTTTGATGCTATAATTTGGTTTATAAAATTTCTAATACAAAAGAAAAACAATGTTAAAAAACAGAGTCGCCAAACTAAAACATCAAAGCAAATACATGCCTAAAAAATTTTCAACGATATGCTAAGTATAAAATACTGAACGTATAAACAAATAGTCAACTTCGCATGTCAAATTTAAAAGGAGGAATAAAATGATTAAATACCCATGTGAAGACTTAACATCCAATAAAAGAGATATTGAATACTTTACCTTGGAAAATAAACCAGAAAAATGTCCACTATGCAATTCAATTCAAGAACCAAGCTTTGTATCAGCCTATATATTGGAGACTAATAGAATAGAAGCTATTTTCAAATGCAATAAAAGGTCTTGCAATCACTTATTTATCAATCTCCTTTCTAAAAATAGTATAAGTTATTATTCGTATAGGGTTGGTTTGTCATACCCTACGAGACCTGAAAAAGTTCAATTTAATGCGGACATTACACAAACATCACCTTTGTTTGTGGATATTTACAACCAAGCAAATGCAGCAGAAAGTTCTGGTTTAAATCATATTGCTGGTATGGGATATAGAAAATCATTAGAATTTCTTATCAAAGATTATCTAATAAAACATAGGGGCGAAGACGACCAAACTATTAAGGCCGCTTTCCTTGGTAAGTGCATTAAGCTATATTTGTCCGAAAATATAAAGCAAGTAGCTGAGCGAGCTTCATGGCTTGGAAATGATGAAACACATTATCATAGAGTATGGGAAGATAGGGATATACAGGATCTGAAAAAATTGATCAACTTAACCGTTTACTGGATTTCATCTGAAATTCAAACTGAAAAGTACATCACCGAGATGGATAGCAGGAAGAAATAGATGCATAACTGAAAAGCATAATCTTAAAGCTAAGTACATATTTCTCAACACACTGAGAAATATAATTATGATTGATTAATTTAAGAGAAAGAAGGTGATCCCATGCCAAACAAAAGTAAACCCAATAGATTAATCAATGAAAAATCACCATACTTACTTCAACATGCTCATAACCCTGTGAATTGGTACCCCTGGGGAGAAGAAGCCTTCGAAAAAGCAAAGCGCGAAAACAAGCCGGTTCTGGTCAGCATCGGCTATTCGACATGCCATTGGTGCCACGTGATGGCCCACGAAAGCTTTGAAGACGAGGAAATTGCCCGCCTGTTAAATGAGCGGTTTGTTGCCATTAAAGTAGACCGGGAAGAGCGTCCGGATGTTGATTCTGTTTATATGAGAATTTGTCAGTTGATGACCGGACAGGGCGGCTGGCCGTTAAATGTGTTTATTACGCCTGAACAGAAGCCGTTTTATGCCGGAACTTATTTTCCGAAGACGAGCAAATTCAACCGTCCTGGATTTATTGACGTTCTCGAACACCTTTCAAACACGTTTGCCAATGATCGCGAGCACGTAGAAGAGATTGCTGAGAATGCTTCCAGCCATTTGCAAATCAAAACGCCCGAGGGTAATGGGACGTTGACAAAAGAGGCGCTCCATCGTACGTTCCAGCAGCTGATGAGCGGTTTTGATACCGTTTATGGCGGATTCGGCCAAGCTCCTAAGTTTCCGATGCCCCATATGCTCATGTATCTTCTTCGCTATCATCAATACACCGGTCAGGAAAACGCCCTCTATAACGTCACCAAGACGCTGGACAGTATGGCGAATGGAGGCATTTATGACCATGTAGGCTATGGGTTTGCCCGCTACTCGACCGATGACGAATGGCTTGTTCCCCATTTTGAAAAAATGCTGTATGACAATGCGTTATTGCTGACAGCTTATACAGAAGCGTATCAAGTTACACAAGACAGCCGCTATCAACACATTGTCGAGCAGATCATCACGTTTATTCAACGGGAAATGACGCATGAGGACGGAAGCTTTTACTCAGCTTTAGATGCGGACACAGAGGGAGTAGAAGGGAAATATTACGTGTGGTCTAAGGATGAAATCATCGAAACATTAGGAGATGAGCTTGGCGAGCTGTATTGTGCCATTTACAATATCACCTCATCAGGTAATTTCGAAGGCCACAATATTCCCAATTTGATTCATACGAAATTAGACAAGGTAAAAGCAGAATTTGATTTAAATGAACAAGAAATCAATAAACAACTCGGGGAAGCAAGGCAAAAACTATTGAAAAAGCGAGAAACAAGAACGTATCCCCACGTTGATGATAAAGTGCTGACCTCGTGGAACGCGCTTATGATTGCGGGTCTTGCAAAAGCGGCAAAAGTATTCCAAGCACCAGAATACCTCAATATGGCTCAGGCAGCCGCTGCCTTTATTGAAAAAAAATTAATCATAGACGGGCGCGTCATGGTTCGCTATCGTGACGGCGAAGTGAAAAATAAAGGATTTATTGATGATTATGCCTTTTTATTATGGGCCTACATCGAGCTTTATGAAGCCGGCTATGACCTGGCCTATCTGCAAAAAGCAAAAGACCTATCGGCAAAAATGCTTGATTTGTTTTGGGATCAGAAGCATGGCGGTTTTTATTTTACAGGGCACGATGCGGAAGCCTTACTTGTCAGAGAAAAAGAAGTATACGATGGCGCTGTGCCTTCCGGAAATAGCGTCGCGGCCGTACAGCTTCTGCGGCTTGGCCAACTGACAGGCGAATTATCCCTGATTGAAAAAGCAGAAAAGATGTTCTCCGCTTTCAAACGGGATGTCGAGGCTTACCCAAGCGGCCACTCCTTCTTTATGCAAAGTGTGCTAACCCATATGATGCCTAAAAAAGAGATTGTTATTTTCGGCCGTAAAGACGACAGCCAGCGCCAGCACATCATATCGGCTCTGCAGCAGGCGTTTCAACCGAATTTTTCAGTCTTAGTGGCAGAACATCCGGATCAATGTAAAGACATTGCACCGTTTGCAGCTGATTATCGCATCATTGACGGAAAAACGACCGTCTATATTTGTGAAAATTTCGCTTGCCAGCAGCCGACAACAGATATAGAAGAAGCTATAAAAACATTAAGCAGCAGGGATTAACTCCCTTGCTGCTTTATTTGTTGATTGACTGCCACAGTTACAGGCTCCACGCCTCGGAGTAATTGAAATAGACTCTTTTAAAAATGCCTTTTATTTAGTGATTTAAACTCTGTTTCAGATAAAAAAAGACATTTATAATATAGCTAGGCGGATTATTTTCTGTTTTTTCTAACTTTTCTCTTATACAAAGGGGGTTTACTATGAATTCCGGCCAAAATCACACTCAACCATTTTCAAATGTAGCGAATCGTCTAGATCGTCTCCCGATTTCACGTGTCCATTATCAAGTGCTTACCGCTCTCGGCATTGTGTATTTCTTTGATCTGGCCGACTTATTTACACTCAGTAATGTGGCACCGGCGCTGATTGAGCATTGGGGAATCAAATTAAGCACGATTGCCAACGTGACAGCGGCTTCGTTCTTAGGCATGTTTTTAGGTGCTTCATTAGGCGGGCGCTTGTCGGATCGAATCGGAAGGAAGAAAGCATTAAATTGGTTCGTATTCATCTTTTCTGTCTCATCATTGTTAAATGCCCTTGCATGGGACATACCATCCCTCATTGCTTTCCGCTTTCTCACAGGGCTTGGCGTCGCCGCGGCTATGATTGTGACGAACAGTTATTTAGCTGAGTTTTTCCCTTCCAATGTGCGGGGAAAGTACATCTCTTTTTGCGCCATGATTGGTTTAATAGGGGTTCCGATTACTAACGTCGTATCGGCATTTGTCATCCCCTTAGGGCCGTGGGGATGGAGACTTGTGTTTGTGTGGGGAGCGGCAGGACTTATTTATTTTTTATCCACCCGCAGGCTGGAAGAGTCGCCCCGCTGGCACGAAAATCGCGGCGAATATGGCAAAGCGGATGCGATTATGAAACGAATCGAAACACATGTTGAACAAGAAAAAGGCCCGTTGCCTGTACCAAAAGAAGCAGCACCTGTTCAGACCGTTCAAAAAGCGGGCTACTTAGGCTTATTTAAAGGGAGAAATTTAAAAATCACGATCGTCTTATCCGCTGTATGGATTTTTGAAACGTTTGGCTTCTATGGATTTGCATCATGGGTTCCAAGCTTGCTGAAAAGCAATGGCATCACAATGGAAAAAACGCTGTGGTACAACGTGCTTCACTCCGTCGGTGCCCCGCTAGGCGCACTCATTGGTTCGATGATATCAGAAACCTTTCAGCGAAAATGGATTTTAGCTGCCAGCGCATTCCTGACTGCTATAGCGGGATTGTTGTATGGCATGACATTTATTCCGCTGATGATTATCATATTTGGTTTTGTTGTAAACATTACCGAACGTGTTTTCACCTCGAATTTATATGCCTATACATCTGAACCTTATCCGACGGAGTTCCGCTCTTCAGGAAGCGGGTTAGCTTATGGGCTTGGCCGTTTTTCCAATATATTCGGCTCGTTACTCGTTGGTTTTATTGCTGTACAACTCGGCTATGTGAGCGTCTTTTTATTTATCGGCGGCTGCTGGCTGGCTTGCTCCGTTCTGCTCATTTTCTTTGGCCCCAAAACGAATTCTCAGCAAGTGTAATAAAAAACAGCACAGGCAAAAGCCGTGCTGTTTTTTCGAGATTTTATGTTGTAATTTCAATCAGATTCCCTTCATGGTCCTCAATCACACTTTCATAGTAGCCGTCACCCGTCACGCGAGGGCCGCTTACGAGTCGATAACCGTCCTTCGTCAGGGTTTGTGTAAAGTCGTCCACTTCCGCTTCACTGCCAGTTGAAAACGCAAGATGTGCCCATCCTAACGCTGTTTCCGAAGGTTGTGAATCAATAGTGCCTTTCTTCATAATCTCCAGCCTTGCCCCATTATCAAACGTTAAAAAATATGATTTGAAATCCTTTTTCTCATTATGATAAAGCGAATTTGATTTTGCATTGAAGTACTTTTCGTAAAACGCCTTCATACGTTCTAAGTCTCTGACCCATATGGCCACATGTTCAATATGCATGTTGTCCCTCCTTATTTGATGGTCTCTATTTAGTTATAAGGTATGAAAAGCATTTCAGTTCAAGTTTTATTTCCAACAAGCTGGTGCGGGATTTTTATTTTCGCGGGAGTATCTTTCAGAAATAAGGAAAATGCCGCTTCTCCTAACTGCTCAAGATTCAAATCCAGTGATGAAAAATGCAGCACCCGGCTGACGGAGAGGTTGCCTTCACCGATAATCTCAAGCTCTTCAGGGATAGACCAATTGTGTTTCTGTGCATATAAGTAAATTCCGGCTGCAATTTCATCACTATTTGCATAAATCGCAGTCGGTTTCCTATTCAGATTATGAAAATATTCTCCTGCCTTTTCTCCGTCCGTCATATGATTACAGCCAGCCAGTATATTGTGCTCTTCCAGCGGCCCGTAAACAAACTCAAAAGCTTTTACTTTATCAGCGGTGCTTGGACTTTGTTCCGCCTCCCGAACGCAAGTAAAGGCAATATTTTCGTGACCCCGTTTTTTCAGGTATTGAAAACCTTCTATATAAGCAGATTTTCTATCATTATAAGCACACGGAATTTCTGCTTGATTGGTATATTCACAAGCAATAATACGGCCATATTCTGCATAAGGTAAAATCTCTTCCCATGTGTTTGCTTTGGAGGTGATGATTAATCCGTCTATTTTCTTTGTTCTCACCATCTCCAGATACTTTTTTTCAATCCCGGCATTATATTTTGTCGGGAAAAGCGTCGTAGCATATTGATGTTCAAAAGCTGTTTTTGTTATACCGTTCACTATTTTATCGAAACAAGGATGGTCGCTATAAGGCAGGATGACACCGATGGTATTCGTTTTTCCGCGAATCAAGTCAATAGCGGTCCGGTTTGGTGTATAATCTAATTCTTCCATCGCCTGCCGGACAGCAAGCCTTTTCTCTTCAGCTACATACGGATGTTGATTTAACACTCTTGAAACAGTAGATACGGATACATTCGCCATTTTCGCAATATCTTTTATATTCGCCAACTCGACTCCTCCAAAAACAATGGTTATGTAATTATTCCTTTATCGCCTTGGGTTCTCCTGCCGCCGAAGAAGAATGGGAATTAGACTAAGGCAGACCCATTCGGATCTGCCTTCACAGGAAAAATATTAAGGTGAAAAACTATTCTGGCTCACATAAACACGTTTGGTTTCATATTATTCTCTCACTCTTACCATTATCCTCTTTTTCCAAACTCAGCAATTGTTTTTTCATCTCCAAACCGCCTCTGAAGCCGGTTAATTTTCCGTTTTTCCCTATGACTCTATGACAGGGAATCGTAATCAGTACGGGGTTGGCGCCGATAGCTGTTCCGACTGCGCGTACTGAATTCGGTTTTTGTATGCGCTCAGCGATGTCTGAATACGAGTAAGTTTCACCATAAGGGATCTCACACAAGGCATTCCATACCGCCAATTGAAACGGCGTTCCCTGCACATCAATCGGCATCGTAAATTCTTTTCTGTCACCCTTTATATACTCTTCCAGCTCTGCCACATAGGGATGTAATACCTTATCGTCTTGCACCAGTATGTGCTGCGGGAATTTTTTCTCAGCCCAAAGCACAAGTTCGTCAAAGCCTTTAGATCCCACGAAGCAAAGCCCTTTTGATGTAGCAGCGATGTATACATTCCATTGATTACATACAAATAACGACCAATAAATGATTGTGTGTTGCTTCGATTGCATTATGTTGCCTCCTAAGAGTCTTCTCTTTTGATCTGCCTGTATTTTGTCGGCGTGTACCCCGTCCTTTTTTTAAACAAGGTTGCAAAATGGGCTGTGTTAGGTATGCCTACCGCTAATCCGATCTTCCTGATTGACTGGTCAGTAAGCTCCAGATATTGAGCAGCCGCTGCTATGCGCTTTTTTTGTATATATTCTATAGGGGTGATCCCTTCCACATTCTTAAAAGTCCTCTGTAAATGATAAGGGCTGCCATGGCACATATCGGCTAGCTTATCTAATGTCAGTGATTCACTATAGCTGCAGTCTATGAACTCTTTTATTTGTGTTACCCAATCCTCATCCGGTAAACGCAAGCCGTTTGGTTTACACCGTTTACAAGGTCTGAATTTTTCCCCTAACGCCTGCTCAGCCGTCTGAAAAATCCGGACATTTTCCTTGTTGGGAACTCTGGACTTGCAAGATGGGCGGCAAAAAATGCCGGTTGTTTTTACAGCATAATAAAATTCTCCATCATAGGACGAATCATTGTTTACAATGGCGTTCCACTTCTCATCCGGCAGGTTCTTTTTTTCTGCCATATGAATCACCTCCACCTTCAGTATAGACAAAATCAGCACGTATGTACGGATTTTGGGATGTATGAGCAAGATTACAAAGATAAAAAAAAGACCCTTTATTATGAAAGGGTCTTCCGGATTAAAGATCAATCGTCAGCTCAACCGGGCAATGGTCGGAACCCATCACTTCATTGCAGATCTTTGCGTCCCTGATCTGCTTTTTGAGCCTTTCTGACACTATGAAATAATCTAGACGCCAGCCAACGTTTTTGGCCCGCGCATTCATGCGGTAGGACCACCAAGAATATGCCCCTTCCTGATCGGGGTGTAAGTAGCGGAATGTATCAATGAATCCTTCCTCTAACATCTGACTGAATCTTTCTCTTTCCTGATCAGAAAAACCGGCATTTTTTCGGTTTGCTTTAGGGTTTTTCAAATCGATTTCTTGATGCGCGACATTCAAATCACCGCATAACACGACAGGCTTCTTCACATCTAATGCTTTTATATAGGATAAAAAAGCATCTTCCCAGTCCATGCGATAGTCGATACGCTCTAATCCGCGTTTTGCATTCGGTGTATATACCGTTATGACATACATGTTCTCAAATTCCAACGTGATCAATCTGCCCTCTTGATCGTGCTCTTTTATTCCTAAGCCGTACGTAACAGCAAGCGGCTCTTTTTTGGTAAAAATCGCTGTTCCGGAATATCCTTTTTTCTCAGCGTAATTCCAATACACATGATAGCCCTCTGGTTCTAACTTAATCTGTCCATCTTGTAATTTGATTTCCTGCAGGCAGAAAATATCAACGTTCTCTTCTTCCAGATAGCTGTTAAAATTCATTTTAGTCAAAAGGGCACGCAGCCCGTTTACGTTCCATGACATCAGTTTCATTTGTACTCCCCCTGGCTGATTCGCTGCTGCAAAATCGTTACTTGTAAAATCATCATCACAAAAATCAATCTGTCTTTGACTGTCATTTATAGTATAGTATATAATATATTACACTTTACTAATCATTCAATCTTATTGCAAGTTTGCAGATCTTCTAATAGACACCGATAAAAAACAAGATTGGCGAGGGAAAAAAATGAATGGTGAACACGCAGCACTATCGCACTCACGAACAAAAGGAATTGCACTTGTACTTACAGGCTCCATTTTATGGGGAGTATCAGGAACTGTCGCTCAATATCTTTTCCAACAACAACACTTTAATGTAGAGTGGTTAACTGTCGTACGTTTATTATTATCAGGCATTCTATTATTAGGGCTTGCTTACCGAAAAGAAAAACAACGAATATGGGCAGTATGGAAGGATAAAATGGATGGGCTAAATCTAGTTTTATTTGGTATCCTAGGCATGTTGTCTGTTCAATATACCTACTTCGCCGCCATCCAGCACGGAAATGCAGCGACAGCTACTGTGCTCCAATACTTAGCCCCTGCACTCATTACATGTTATGTGGCTATTTGTTCAAAACGCCTCCCTACTGTAAAAGAGCTAATCGCTGTTTTTTTAGCTATTATAGGAACATTTTTTCTTGTTACCCATGGGGATATTCATAGTCTTTCCATTTCTGGATGGGCGCTTTTTTGGGGCCTTAGCTCAGCGTTTGCACTTGCTTTTTATACACTCCACCCGCACAAACTGCTTGCGAAATGGGGAGCTGCTATTGTAGTAGGATGGGGGATGTTAATAGGGGGATTAGGTTTAAGTTTGATTCATCCGCCTTGGAAGTTTGAAGGGCAATGGTCTGTGTCAGCGTATGCCGCAGTTATATTTATTGTCCTATTTGGAACACTCACAGCTTTTTATTGTTACTTAGAAAGCTTAAAATATCTAACGGCTTCTGAAACTAGTCTCATAGCATGTGCAGAACCATTATCGGCAGCCTTTTTATCAGTTATATGGCTGCATGTAACCTTTGGAATATCAGAGTGGTTAGGAACATGCTGTATTCTAAGTACAATCATGATCTTATCTATCAAAGAAAAAAAACTCAAATAAACCTTTCCGCCCGGCGCGCTGCCAGTATTACAATACTCAGGCTCAATGTGGTATATTACATATTAATTCTCCCTTTTGAAGAGGTGCTGAACATTGACTATTAATAAGAATGAGCCAAAGCTTAAACGGACGTTTATGAAGGATGAAGTATACAACACGCTGCGAGATTGGATCATCACAGGCAAACTTGAACCCGGGGCAAAATTAAGAGATCAAGATTTATCAGAGACGCTGGGAATCAGCCGTACCCCCATTCGAGAAGCTTTACTTAAATTAGAAAATGATGGACTTGTGGTGACTAAAGCCAATAGATGGACATTAGTATCTCCAATTGACTTAAATGATGCAGAAAATATCTATTCAATTGTATGGACATTAGAGAGCTTGGCTATGGAGAAAGCTTTTCCTCACATGACATCAGCAGATTTAGAAGAGCTGGAACAGCTTAATGAACATCTGCATCATGCCATGGGATCAGGAGATAGATTTACTGCGCTTGAGGCAGATAATGCTTTTCATGATAAAATCATTCAACTATCCAATAACTCGGAGCTGCAAAAGATGCTGATCAGCCTCAAAACGAAAATACAAAGAATCGAAATGTATTACTTCAGCCAAAACGATGCCATGCATACATCCTATAATGAACATCTGCAAATAATAGATGCTATTAGAAACCAAAATATAAATCACGCCATCAAAGCAATCAAAGCGAACTGGAAGAACAGCTTAGACCACATTCAATTGAAGAATGAGCAATAAGAATTCGGATAAGGCGCTCTCCCTCAAATAAGCAGCATGGGATTGAACCCATGCTGCTTTTGCGTGAAGTAGGATCTAAAATCCATCGTGCTTTTCAAAAAGCTACACATATTCCACTTTTAATCCTACTCCAACTTCTTTTATATCGGCTACTGTTGAAAGTGCTACTTTAGAGGCTAAATCAGTACAATGACAAGGATGAAGATCTGCAGGTTTAATTTCTTTTATGTATTGTACCGTTTTCTCCAACTGTTCTTTTGGCGGATCCAACAAATGAAATCCTCCAATAATATCAGCTATTCTTTCTTCCTGGCATACTTCTTTAGCATATTCAATAATGTTGCAAATTCCGGAATGCGCACAGCCTACAATAATAACCAGCCCTTCCGATGACTTATATACTAAGGCTGTGTCATCCTGTACAAAATCATCAACTTCACCTTGTTCAGTCACAATTTTCCCAATCGCATCTTTGCCTTCAAAATCGAATTTTCTTTTAACTTCCCCTAAAAATACCAATTGATCAGTCAGCCATACTGGTTCTTTAGATAAACGGATAGGAAAGTGTTTATTTAGCTTTTCATGAGATAAGATACTTCCTATCTCACCTATAGAATCAAATAATTTACTTTCGAATACTAATGGGTGTCCTATAACTGCAGGCGTTTTATATATCATATTCTCATTTTTAGCTTCCATGTACAGTCTAATTAAATGAGTTAATCCCCAAGTGTGGTCTACATGTCCATGTGACAAGGCAACAAAATCTAAATCCGATAAATCAATTTTCATTTTTTCAGCATTCTTAATAAAGATATCAGAATATCCAGTATCAAATAGAATACGTTTATCACCCTCTTCAATAAAGAAAGATAATGCCGGTTCCCCTAAAAAGTATCGATCAATAAAAGTATTATTATCCACTAATACAGATAGTTTCATGAAATCATAGCACCTTTCTACATCAAATTGCTTTCCTTCCTTTAAAACATATTCTCTGTGAAGATCTGTTGTTTTTCCTTTTAAAAAAAGAGCAAGAACCCGAAGGTCCTTGCTCTTTAAACGTCTCAGCTTACTCACCAGTTACGTATGGTAGTAATGCCATTTGACGAGAAAGTTTGATTGCTGCTGTAAGTTTACGTTGATACTTAGCGTTTGTTCCAGTTACACGACGTGGTAAAATTTTACCGCGCTCAGAAACGAACTTTCTAAGAAGATCTACGTCTTTGTAGTCGATGTGCGTAATACCGTTAGAAGTGAAGTAACAAACCTTACGGCGTTTCGCGCGACCGCCTCTGCGTCCTCCTGCCATTGTCATTTCCCTCCTTTCCTTTTGAAATTAAGCGATATTCACATTAGAACGGAAGATCATCATCTGAGATGTCAATCGGTTTGCCGTCGTTGGCAAATGGGTCATCATTAAAGCTGTTCCCTTGATTTCGTTTCTGATTGTTTTGATTTCCGCCAAATGGATTATCATTTTGGCCTCCGCCAAAGTATTGGCCTCCGCTATTTCCTTCGTTGTATCCACCTGAACCAGAACCGCCGCCGCTTTTCGGCTCAAGAAACTGAACACTTTCAGCCTGAACTTCGGTCACGAAGACGCGCTGTCCTTGCTGGTTTTCGTAATTTCTTGTTTGTAAACGGCCATCCACGCCTGCAAGGCTTCCTTTTTTAAGGAAGTTTGCAACGTTTTCGGCTTGTCTTCTCCAAGTGACACAATTAATGAAATCGGCCTCACGTTCTCCTGACTGATTCGTAAACGTACGATTCACCGCAAGAGTAAACGTGGCAACAGCCGCACCGTTAGGCGTATAACGAAGCTCTGGGTCTTTTGTCAGTCTTCCGACTAATACAACTCGGTTAAGCATAAGAAAGACCACCCTTTAACATTATATATTTCAATTAGCTTATTCTTCTTCTTTTACAACAACGTGGCGAATGATATCGTCACTGATCTTAGCTAGACGGTCAAATTCTTGAACTGCCGCAGCATCAGACTGAACATTTACGATTTGGTAAAAACCCTCACGGAAATCATTGATTTCGTAAGCAAGACGGCGTTTACCCCAATCTTTTGTTCCAGTGATCTCCGCACCGTTAGAAGTCAAAACATTGTTGAAACGTTCAACAACTGCTTTTTTAGACTCATCATCAACGTTTGGACGGATAATGTACATAACTTCGTACTTTCTCATCTGTTTGCACCTCCTTTTGGACTAAGCGGCCCATTAAATGGGCAAGGAGCAATAATTCTATTACTCACAATTTTATATTATACCAAAGCTCTTGTCCTATTACAACTCTGGCTTATACATTAAATCGGAAATGAATGACATCTCCGTCTTTCACAATGTATTCTTTCCCCTCAAGACGGACTTTTCCTGCTTCCTTCGCAGCTGCCATGCTGCCTCCATCAAGAAGGTCATCATACGCCACCGTTTCAGCGCGGATAAATCCCCGTTCAAAATCAGTATGGATGATTCCTGCACACTCAGGCGCCTTCATACCTCTTTTAAACGTCCAGGCTCTTACTTCCTGCTCGCCTGCTGTAAAATACGTTGCCAAACCAAGCAATGAGTATGACGCTTTAATCAGCTGATCAAGGCCTGACTCCTCAATTCCAAGCTCTTCAAGGAACATTTGCTTTTCATCGCCTTCAAGTTCTGCAATTTCAGACTCGATCTTTGCACAAACCACGATGACTTCTGCTTTTTCTCCTGAAGCATATTCACGAATTTTAGCAACATATTCATTTCCGGACGGATCAGCTACTTCATCTTCACTGACGTTCGCTACATAAAG
This sequence comes from Bacillus atrophaeus, assembly GCF_001584335.1. Lineage (GTDB taxonomy): Bacteria > Bacillota > Bacilli > Bacillales > Bacillaceae > Bacillus > Bacillus atrophaeus. The sequence goes on along the minus strand of NZ_LSBB01000001.1, from coordinate 24,636 downwards.
TACCGGTTTAGATGTAAGAAGGTGAAGCTGCTTCACAAGTTTATTCTGTTCTTCCGTGAATTCCACTGAGCGCGCCGGTTTTTCCTGCTCAAACGCTTCCTTCAGCTTTGTTAAAATATCAAATTCAATAACCGCATCTTTGTCTTTTTGCTTTGCAAGTTTGCTGACGCGAACGATTCGTTTCTCAACCGTCTCCATGTCAGCCAGAATCAATTCAAGGTTGATCGTTTCGATATCATCAATCGGATCTACCTTTCCTGAAACGTGTGTAATATTATCATCCGCAAAAGCGCGTACAACGTGGCAGATCGCGTCAACCTGGCGAATATGAGAAAGAAATTTATTTCCCAATCCTTCACCTTTAGATGCACCTTTTACAATTCCGGCAATGTCCGTGAATTCAAAAGCAGTAGGCACTGTTTTTTTCGGATTAACCAGTTCTGTCAGCTTTTGAAGGCGTTCATCCGGCACTTCTACAATCCCGACGTTCGGATCAATTGTACAGAACGGGTAGTTGGCAGATTCTGCGCCGGCCTGTGTAATCGCATTAAACAACGTTGATTTCCCGACGTTAGGCAAACCAACAATTCCAGCTGTTAAAGCCATTCTTTCATCTCCTCTATATAAAACCATCATTGTGTTAACGTTTTTTGAACCTAGAGCAATTATAAGGAGGTTCCCTGGAAAAGACAAGCTGGCAAAAAAGCCTTTTGCCCCCCTCAATTCCTCTGATTATGCTTTTTTCATGCCTACAAGACAGTCAAAAAGCGTACTTCCCATTCCATTATCAGAATTTGTATCCTTAGTGAGCGTATTGACCGAGCCTCCGAATGCCGACCACATGCCTTCATCTATATTGATTGTTTTCGGGTGGGCCTGTTTCATGATCTTAGCCTTTCCCTCCAAACGTCCCCGCTCATTAAATATCACTACAACATCCCCATCCTGCACCGCCTGTTCGTCAGCAATATCAGGAGAAATATCAACCTGAATATGCTGCATCTTTTCAATAAACGGTACGTGCTGGGAATGGTTTGAACGCTGCGGATGAATCGACAAAAGGGTATAAGGGTATTTTTCAGCAAGTCGGCTGTCATGAAATGCAGACTCTTCAGGCACGTCCAATTGAGGCAGACCGCTATAGCCTTTTTTCTCTGCAGCGGATGAAACAAATTCAAACTTTCCGCTCGGAGTCAAAAACTTATAATCATCCCACGGCACTTCTTTCACAGGGAGGGGAAGGTGCCCTTTCTCTTTCAACCGCTCAAGTGTCACGCCCTCTTTTTCTAAAGAGGACAAGCCCATTTGCAAAAATTCTTCCGTGCTATACTCAAAAATCTCTCCAAATCCAAGTCGCTTGGCAAGCTCGGCCCAGATCCAGCTGTCAGACTTTGCTTCTCCCTGCGGTTCAACAAGCTTTTTTCCATACTGCACAAAATGATGATACATACTTGAATAATAAATATCCTCTTCCTCAAACACGGTTGCCGTCGGCAGGACGTAGTCACAAAGCTTCGCGGTATCAGTCAAAATCGAATCAATGGCTACCGTCATCGGCACTTTTTCAAAAGCTTCCTTCACCTTATTAGTATTCGGCACCTGTGTAAGCGGATTGCCGCACGTTACGATTATCATTTCGATTGCAGGATCGGCTGCCGTCAAGATCTCTTCTGCCTGTGTCATCATTGAAAACGTTCGGGATTGAGTTTTTAATTCCGGAAGAGTCAACTTCGGCTTCGCAAAGCTTTCTCCAATTTGGACATTTCCGAAATTTGCGCCGCCTCCCTTAATTCCGACATTACCGCTAGCCGCAACAAGGGCATCAATCCAACGGATCGTTCCGCCGCCGTTTTTATAACGCTGCATTCCGAGCCCCATAAACGTGGCCGTCGGTCCATCGGCATAAAGACCCGCCAAATACTGAAGCTCTTCTATTGATGTTTCAGTTTTCACAATAATCTCTTCCAAGGAAACAGATGCCAGCAAGGATGCCACCTCTTCAAAACCGAATGAATGATTGCGAATGAAATCCTCATTTGTTTTCCCTGATTGAATTAAAATTTTCAACACACCAGCCGCAAGCCACCCGTCCATACCGGGCTTTACAGAAATATACCGGTCTGCAAGCTTAGCAGTCGGATTGAAGATCGGATCAATTACCGTGAGAGTCGCGCCCTGTTTTTTGACCTGCTGCAGATGATGATATAAGTGCATATTGGTTCGGGACACATTTCTCCCCCAAACAATGACATGCTTACTATTGTATATATCCAGAGGGCCATGGCCGTAAGATCGGCCGAAATCCCAGCTCTGCGCCTCTATCCCCGAGCCCCAGCAAATACTTCCGACAATTTCGGTTACACCGCCGTAACCATTAAAAAAACGCTGATCCAGCGCCTTTAAAAGTCCGTTATTTGCATAATCATGACTATGCAAAACTGCCGTTGTTCCCGCTGTCTCCTTAATCTTTTGCATCCTGTCCGCAATTTCATCCAATGCCTGGTACCAAGAGATGCGCACAAACTCACCGTTTTGCTTTTTCATCGGATAACGGAGCCGCTCAGGCGCATTCGTTTTCGTTTCAAGCATTCTCCCGCGTCCGCAGATTTTCCCTTCGGTTATCGGGTGATGTGGATCGCCGTCCACTTTTTTCACCTTTTCATTCTCGACAGTCACCAAAAATCCACAGCTATCCCAGCAATTCAGCGGACAAGCTGATTGATGCACTATGCTCATCGGCGTCTCTCCTTACGTACTATATGAAAAAGCATGAGTGACAGCCTTTCTATGAAGTAGGCTCCTCATGCTTGACTAATACTTTTTTTAATTTTCTTTCGAATTCTTTTCTCGGAATCATTACACTGTGGGAGCATCCCTCACACTTAATTCGAATATCCATCCCCATCCGTATAATTTTCCATCTGTTCGCTCCGCACGGGTGAGGTTTTTTCATTTCAACAACATCATTCAGGCCAAAGTCTTTATCCGCCAAGACCATTCACCTCTTTTCATAGACTGCTTTTTCTATTGTACAAAAAAACAGATGATAAGAGCAATCATCATCATTGAAAAGAAAAAAATCCCTGTAAGATACGATAACTATTTCACTTTTTCAATATAATTTTATATTTTTTTCCACTTACTTAAAATAGGGTATAATAATAGACAAACTAATAAATAAAGGTTCAATAATCCATAAATCGGGTATAAAAAAGCAATTAAGTCAGAAAAACCGAAAGATGTAAAGGGAACCATCGCGGCTAAGAGAAGAAATACAACCATCCATCTCGGAAGCCTGACAAATGCAAGCAGCCGGCTGGACAACCCAAATACTCCCGCAACTGTCGTCGTATAGATCGCTAAACACAATACCGCAGTCATACATAAAAATAAGGGATAGGGCGCGCCCTCAAGCACAGCAAAAAGCGGAATTTCATATTGTGAAAGACTTCCTGCAAGCTCGACTAACGTTTCATTATACACAAATGAAATAACCCCAAAAATCAGACCGCTTGCCACACTAGCGATTTTCGCTTCTCCCAACCCTTTCATGTCCTTGCCTACAGAAGATAAGATGGCTACAACCGAAAGAATGTTCAGAGACGTAAAGGTGATACTTGCCGGCCAATTATATTGCCGGGTCAAATCAATCGTCCACGTATGATGATGGGTTGTCTGAAAAGAAAATAACGCATACAGTAAACCGGCCACGAGGATGGGGATGAGAACTGTGTTCACAGATAAGATCCCATTAATATCCCAAAAAAACAAACAAACAGTTACGCCGCAAAGCAATGCGACACCCGCCCAAAAGGGAAGCTTGTACATTTGAAGCGTAACTCCGCCGCCCGCAATCATCACGGTTGTAGTAGAAAATAAATAGAACACAATAAGCACATCATAAATCTTGGCCAGCAGCGGGCCCATTAAATGTTCGAGAACGGGCAGAAAATGCGTCGATTGAACCTTATAGCTTATTTTCATAACGACGTAAGCCGAGAGACTGAACATCACTGTAAATAAAAAAATAGCAAGTCCGCTTTCCACGCCGAAAAACTGCCATATTTCTTGACCGCTTGCGTATCCGGCACCGATTAAGCTTCCTAAAATGAGCAGCATCCACCTCATCCCGGCCTTCCACAACTTTATCACCTCATAGGTATAGATTTCAGCTTGTTTCCGTATACTGTTACTACTATGACAAGGAAGTGAAACCTATGAATCGAAAAGGCGGGCTTTTTTCTCAGGAACGAGTAAAGCAATATGTTTCACATACGGATTCAACAGCAGCAAAACAAATTCAAACCATTCTCGCCGCGGCCTTACGCAAAGCTGCCGGCAGACCCATTGTTGTGGTATGTATAGGGACAGACCGTTCCACCGGCGATTCATTAGGCCCGCTTGTGGGGATGAAGCTGAGACAGCTGCAATTGAACAGATTACACGTTTACGGAACACTTTCTGATCCTGTTCATGCTGTTAACATGAAAGACAAACTCAGTGAGATTCATAAACTACATAAAAATCCATTCGTTATCGCGGTCGATGCGTGTTTGGGCCGCGTAAAAAGCGTTGGTTCATTCCAAATTGGAGAGGGACCTTTGAAACCCGGAGCGGGTGTGCAAAAAGATTTACCTGAGGTTGGGCATCTTCATATCAACGGCATAGTCAATGTGAGCGGATTTATGGAGTACTTTGTCCTGCAAAACACTCGTCTCCATTTGGTCATGAGTATGGCAACAGTGCTTGCTGAAGGACTGAGTTTAACAGACCGGACAGAGTGGAGACAAGAGCGGCTCAATCCGTTTCAGAAGCTTACAGGACGGCTATAAAAAAAACCATCTCTATATGAAGATGGTTTCTTTGCTCAAGAATCTTTTTCTGCCAAAAGATCAAGAATGCGGTCAAGATCTTCATTAGAGAAAAATTCAATTTCTATTTTACCTTTTTTCTTTTGTCTTTTTATATTGACTGTCGTTCCAAAATAATCTTGTAAATAAGATTCTCTTTCTTTTAAAACAGCATCTTTCGGAGGTTCCTTTTTCTTTGTTTCACGTGAAACATCCTGATTTAGTTGTTGAATGATCTGTTCAAGCTGGCGGACATTGAGCTGTTCTGCTATCACTTTTTGAACTAACGGTTGAAGCTTATTTTTATTTTTCAGTCCTAATAATGTTCTGCCGTGCCCCATTGAAAGTGTCCCATCGGCAATGAGCTGCTGAATTTCCTCCGGCAGGGTCAGCAATCGTAAATGGTTGGCAATATGAGGTCTGCTTTTTCCAAGACGTTTCGCCAGTTGTTCTTGCGTTACATCTAAATGCTTAAGCAGAGAATCGTAAGCAAGAGCTTCTTCCAACGGTGACAAGTCCTCACGCTGAAGATTTTCCAGTAACGCGATTTCTCTCATCAATGACTCTGATAATTCGCGTACAATGGCAGGCACTGTATCTAAACCGGCAAGCTTTGCCGCACGGAAGCGCCGTTCTCCAGCGACAATATCATAGCCTTTTAAAGATTTTCTGACAATGATAGGCTGAAGGATTCCATGCTGCAATACAGACTCCTTTAATTCAGCTAATGATTCATCGTCAAAGGTTTTTCTGGGCTGATAAGGATTAGGACGCAATTCGCTAATTTTGATTTCCTCAACCGTCTCTTCAGACACATTAAACAACGCGTTAAACCCTTTTCCAAGACCCTTAGCCATTCGCAGCCACTTCCTTTGCTAAATCTAAATATACTTCCGCACCTCTTGACCGCGGATCGTATAAAATGATGGGCTTACCGTGACTCGGTGCCTCGCTCAGGCGGACATTTCTAGGAATTACCGTCTGATATACTTTATCTCTAAAATACTTCTTAACCTCTTCTATGACTTGAATACCCAGGTTTGTTCTGGCATCAAGCATCGTCAGTAACACGCCTTCAATCATTAAATCAGTATTTAAGTGCTTTTGCACCAGACGTACTGTATTTAATAACTGGCTTAAACCTTCAAGAGCATAGTATTCACATTGAACAGGAATAACTACCGAATCTGAAGCGGTTAGCGCATTAATTGTCAGCAAACCTAATGACGGCGGGCAATCAATAATAATATAGTCATAGTTTTGCTTCACTGCTTCTAACGCTCTTTTTAATCTGACCTCTCTTGAGATAGTCGGGACTAATTCAATTTCTGCTCCCGCAAGCTGTATTGTCGCGGGAATTACATCCAAGTTCTCCACTGAAGTTGGTTTAATTATATCTATTACATCTGCATCATCTACTAAAATATCGTACACACAATGATCTACATCGGCTTTCTCAATCCCTAATCCGCTTGTTGCATTCCCTTGCGGATCAATATCTACTAGCAGAACCCTTTTTCCTATGTAAGCTAGACACGCTCCAAGGTTGACTGAAGTCGTTGTTTTACCGACTCCGCCTTTTTGGTTCGTAATTGCTATGATTTTCCCCACGATGTCACCTACTTTCACATGAACATGTACTGTCATGTCTCTATTTTAACAAAAAAAGAATAAAGCGTTTCACTTTTTTCATTTTTTTGTTTCTTCCGAAAGGATATATTCGGAAATTTCATTATAAAAACTATGCTCCCTCTTATACATTCTTTCATTTCTATGTTTTTTTGACCTGAAAAAGGGATTTTGATGATTTAAAAAGAAGAAGTTACATAGAAGACAGATAGGCGGTGTATATATGGTTTTTAAAACAAAACGGGATCTGCCTGTATCGCTCATTATGGCTTTTCTTGTCTTGCTGATTCAAGCGGATGCTTTTGTCCCTTTTATACTTGGAAATTCCGGCGGATGGAGCTGGACGATTTTTGGCATGATGACATTCCTCAACGTTATCCTTCTTTGGAGTTTTATTGATTTAAAATATGTACTGGACGAACATCATCTTTATATTAAAGCCGGGCTCATCAGAAGTAAAATTCCTTATCATTCGATTGATAAGGTGATTCAAAAAAACAAGCTGTTTTCCGGATATCGCCTTATTGGCTCTCGGAAGACCATCACCATTTATTACAGAGGGGGTTTTGGACACTTGGTCATTTCCCCTATGGAACAAAAGCAATTTATAGAAAAGCTCATAGAAAAGAATCCTGATATTATTGTAGAAAATCATAAAAAGTAATTTACTTCCTTTTACTAAAAAACTCTCCTGTTCACCAGGAGAGTTTTTTACTTTGGAATTCGAATCGTCAATTGGATGTATTCTTCAAATTCTTCTTCTTCGGTATTTAACTTCACTCCGCTGTCCTCGACCATAGACAACGATTGGCGAATTGTATTCATTGCGATTCTTGTATCTCTGCTAAACGCTTTGCGTCTCGGTTTTGGTTTTCGCTGGTCTTGTTCAAGCATTTTAACCACTCGGTCTTCCGTCTGCTTAACATTCAGGCTTTTTTCAATAATTTCTGAGAGCAGTGTGACTTGGAGCTCAGGCTGTTTTAGCGGAATCATCGCTCTGGCATGGCGCTCCGTAATTTTCTTCTGCATGATCGCATCCTGAACCGGTTCAGGCAGCTTTAATAACCGAAGTTTATTTGCAATCGTAGACTGTCCTTTTCCCAGACGCTGCGCTAATGCTTCCTGTGTTAAATCATGAAGCTCTAAAAGCCTTGCATAGGCGTGCGCTTCCTCAATAGAAGACAATTCTTCCCTTTGCAAGTTTTCAATCAGTGCAACAGATGCTGTTTCCGTATCAGAAAAATCCTTGATAATAGCGGGAATTTTCACCCATTCAAGGGTTTGTACCGCTCTCCAGCGGCGTTCACCCGCAATGAGTTCATATTGGCCTTCCTCTTCTGTATGCCTGACGACGATCGGCTGAATAATGCCGTGTGTATGAATAGTCATAGCTAATTCTTGGATTTTTTCATCTGAGAAAATGGTGCGTGGTTGAAAACGGTTGGGAACGATAGCATCTACCGGTATTTCCAGAATCTCTTCTTTGTTTGTATCATGCTCAGCAATCTCCGGTTCCTCTTCTTTCTCACCAAGACCGAAGAGACGAGAGAATGAATGCTTCATGTACCTACACCACCTTTAAAAACTACCATTTTTATAATTCTATTTTCTCATGGTTTTTCCTGCTGTATATTCATCAATTTTGAAGATATGATGAGGGTATTGTCACATCATGCTGTCTAAACTACCCTTCAATTGGCGATTTATTAGGAGTCCCGGGTTTTCTTGGGTATTTCTTAGGTGTATTTTTTTTCTTTCTCATGACGATGATGTTCCGGTCGCTTTCTTCCAACGGAAGCTTAAAGGAATGGACTTGCTCCAGTTCTCCTCCGAGCGTTGTAATTGCTTTTTTCCCCGCCTTCAGCTCTTCTTCAGCAGAAGCCGCCTTTAACGCAACAAACAAACCATTCTTCTTTACAAGAGGAAGACAAAGTTCGCTTAATACGGAAAGCCTCGCTACAGCCCGAGCCGTCACGATATCATAGCTTTCTCGAAGATCTTGGCGCTGTCCGAATGTTTCCGCTCTGTCGTGATAAAATGATGTATTCTCTAGTTGTAAAGCTTCAGCCAGCTTTTCCAAAAACGTAATTCTCTTGTTTAATGAATCAACGATGGATACTTGGAGATGCGGAAAACAAATTTTAATCGGCAAGCTCGGAAAACCCGCTCCCGCGCCGACATCACAAATTGTGTTTACTTGTTTAAAATCAACATAAAAAGCAGCTGTAATCGAATCATAAAAGTGCTTCAAGTACACTTCTTTTTTCTCTGTTATGGAAGTCAGATTGATTTTTTCATTCCACTCGACAAGCATCTCATAATACAACTCAAATTGTTCCAGCTGACGGGAAGAAAGGGAAATCCCTTTTTCCGCCAAGCCAGACGTGAATTCTTCAATATTCATGCCGTCATCCTTTCTATTCGGCTACCTTCGCAATGCGTCCTTGCTCTAAATAGACCAAAAGAATTGAAATATCCGCTGGATTTACACCAGAAATACGGGAAGCCTGAGCAACAGATAGAGGTCTTACTTCTTTCAGTTTTTGACGGGCTTCGGTTGCAATTCCCTTAATCGCATCATAATCAATTCGATCCGGGATTTTTTTATTTTCCATCTTTTTAAGCTTTTCAACCTGTTGAAGTGACTTTTCAATATATCCTTCATATTTCACTTGGATTTCTACTTGTTCTGCCACTTCCGGCGCAACCTGTGTTTCAGCCGGCGCAAGTTTGGTGACAGATTCATAGTTCATTTCAGGACGTTTCATCAAGTCTGTGCCGCGCACTCCGTCTTTCAATTCGCTTCCGCCAAGAGAACGGATATACTTTTGATTTTCTTCAGACGGCTTGATGATCACAGAATACAAACGCTTTTTCTCTGCTTCGATTGCCGCTTTTTTCGTTTGGAACGACTGGAACCGCTCATCTGAAATCAATCCAATGCGATGGCCGATTTCTGTTAAACGAAGGTCGGCATTATCATGACGCAGCAGCAGTCTGTATTCAGCGCGGGATGTCAAAAGACGATAAGGTTCATTTGTTCCTTTTGTCACAAGGTCATCAATTAAAACGCCAATATACGCATCAGAACGGCTGAGAATGACTTCTTCTCGACCAAGGGCCTTCCGTCCGGCATTTATGCCTGCCATGATTCCTTGGCCTGCCGCCTCCTCGTAACCGGACGTTCCATTGATTTGTCCTGCTGTGAAAAGATTAGAGATTTTTTTCGTTTCAAGCGTCGGCCATAGCTGTGTCGGTACAATTGCGTCATACTCGATTGCATAGCCCGCTCTCATCATTTGAACCTTTTCCAGCCCCGGAATCGTTGAAAGCATTCTTTGCTGCACGTCCTCCGGAAGACTTGTCGATAAACCTTGGACATAGACTTCTTGCGTATTTCTGCCTTCCGGCTCAAGGAAGATCTGGTGACGCGGCTTATCATTAAACCGAACCACTTTATCTTCAATTGACGGGCAATATCTCGGGCCTGTTCCTTTAATCATACCGGAATACATCGGTGAACGATGCAGGTTGTTGTCAATAATCTCATGAGTCTCAGGACTCGTATATGTCAGCCAGCATGGCAGTTGGTCTGTAATATACTCCACAGTTTCATATGAGAAAGCGCGGGGTACTTCATCTCCCGGCTGAATCTCAGTTTTGCTGTAATCAATCGAGTCGCCTTTGACACGCGGCGGTGTTCCTGTTTTAAAACGAACAAGATCAAATCCCAGCTCTTCCAAATGCTCAGAAAGTTTAATAGAAGGCTGTTGATTATTCGGACCGCTGGAGTATGACAAATCACCTAAAATAATTCTTCCTCTTAAATATGTTCCAGTTGTCAGCACAACAGCTTTTGACCGATAATGCGCACCGGTTTGCGTTACAACTCCGCGGCATTCTCCGTCTTCAATGATTAAACGTTCCGCAATTCCCTGAAGCAATGTTAAATTTGGTTCTTTTTCAAGCGTATTTTTCATTTCATGCTGATATTGGAATTTATCCGCTTGCGCACGCAAAGCGCGGACAGCCGGACCTTTTCCCGTATTCAGCATTCTCATTTGAATATGCGTTTTATCTATATTTCTAGCCATTTCTCCGCCAAGCGCATCAATCTCACGGACGACAATCCCTTTCGCGGGGCCGCCGACAGACGGATTACATGGCATAAAAGCAACCATATCAAGGTTGATAGTTAACACAAGCGTTTTGGCACCTTGACGCGCTGATGCGAGGGCAGCCTCAACACCGGCATGCCCGGCGCCAATAACGATCACATCGTATTGGCCTGCTTCATACCCCATGATTTTTGTTCCTCCTTTTTATTTCCCTAAACAAAATTGTGAAAAGAGCTGGTCAATTAAGCTTTCGTGGACGGCATCACCAATGATTTCGCCCAGCAGCTCCCAGCATCTTGTAAGATCAATTTGCACCATGTCGATAGGGACATCCTGTTCAATGCCATTAAGTGCATCTTCAATTGCACGTTTCGCCTCATGCAAAATAGAAATATGGCGGGTATTGCTGACATAGGTGAGATCGCCGCTTTCAATCGTTCCGGTAAAGAACAGTGATTGGATCGCTTCTTCTAAATCGGTAATTCCCTCTTCCTTCAAAAGAGATGTCGTGACGACAGGACGGCCGTTTGCCAGCTCCTTAACACGATCTGCATCAATCTTAGGCTCAAGGTCCGTCTTATTCAGAATAACAATAACGTCCATTCCCTTTACCGCTTCAAACAGCTTCACGTCTTCTTCAGAAAGTTCTTCACTATAATTAAGCACAAGTAAAATCAGGTCTGCTTCCTTCAAAACCTGTCGTGAACGCTCAACACCTATTTTTTCAACAATATCCTCGGTCTCACGAATGCCTGCGGTATCGACAAGGCGAAGAGGAACTCCTCTTACATTGACATATTCCTCAATAACATCCCTTGTGGTTCCCGGGATATCTGTGACAATCGCTTTGGTTTCATGGACCAAGCTGTTGAGAAGTGATGATTTCCCTACATTCGGACGGCCGATAATGACAGTAGAGAGTCCTTCTCTCAAAATTTTTCCTTGCTCGGAAGTCGTCAGCAATGCGTCAATTTCCTTCTTGACGGAGCTTGCCTTCTCAATTAACAGCTGATGCGTCATTTCTTCAACGTCATCGTATTCTGGATAATCTATATTTACCTCAACATGGGCGAGAGTTTCCAAAAGTTCATTGCGCAAACGGCGAACGAGTGCAGACAGCCGGCCTTCCATTTGATTCATGGCGACATTCATGGCACGGTCTGTTTTTGCTCTGATCAAGTCCATAACGGCTTCAGCCTGTGAAAGATCAATTCGTCCGTTTAAAAACGCCCGTTTAGTAAATTCACCAGGTTCGGCTAATCTTGCTCCCTCTCTTAAAGCGAGCTGAAGAACCTGATTGACCGTCACAATTCCTCCATGGCAGTTAATCTCAATTACATCTTCTCGTGTAAATGTTCTTGGCGCTCTTAAAACCGATACCATGACCTCTTCAACGACCCGCTGCGTACTTCTGTCAACAATATGACCATAATGAATGGTATGAGATTCAGCCGAACTGATTGTTTTCCCCTTCGGCCCCTTATACATTCTGTCAGCGATTTGTATAGCTTCCGGTCCGCTCAATCGAACAATCGCAATCGCGCCTTCTCCCATTGGTGTCGATATCGCCGCAATCGTATCCATGCTGTTCACCTCTCTTTATCTTTTCTATCATCTATATAAAAAATATATTATTATGCCAAAACTCAAAGATAACATAGTTTGGTTTGAAGTGGAAGATTCCGTTATCCACAGACAAAGAAATTCATCCCTTACTACTTTAACTTATCCACATGTGAATAACAATTAATTTTATTTCCTAACTTTCCTTTTTATCAACAGCATACACCTAAAAAGGAAAAACTTAAACGGCAAAAACGTGATATTATATAGGAAAAACAAGTTTTTCAACGCAAAAAAACCGAAGCCTCAGTTTTGTCCGGGCTTCGGTTTTATGCTATTTTTTATGGGAAATAACGAGGTGGCGATACTGGCCTTCACCTGTTGAGTACGTATGAATCTGCTTTGCATAACCTGAAAGGGCGTCATGAATGATTTTCCTTTCGCTGGACGGCATTGGCTCTAAATGAACCGCCTTTTTCGTTTTGAGCACTTGATCGGCCAAACGAACCGCCAGCTGGCGCAAAGTATCTTTTCTTTTTAACCGGTAATTTTCCGCATCAACCACCACATGCCAGTATTGATCAGAATAGCGGTTTAAGACAAGCTGTGTCAGTGTTTCAAGGGCATTTAAGGTTTGGCCTCTTTTCCCTATCAGCAGCGCAGCTTTATCACCCTTTATCTGAAAGGTAATTGTCTTCTTGCTTTCGTTGATCATAACATGTGACGGACCGGCAATGGCTTCGCAAACCTGTTCCAGATAAGCCTTCGTCTCCTGAACAGGGTCCATTTTTTCAGTAAGCTCCACCAGTGCCTGCTTTTTCCCGAAAATCCCTAAAAAGCCTTTACTTCCTTCATCTATAACGGTGATCTCAACTTGATCTTTTGTTAATTGAAGCTCTTTAAGGCCGGATTGTACTGCTTCATCGACATTTTGCCCAGCAGCAGTCACCTTCCTCACTTTTTCTTTCCTCCCGCTTTTTGCGGTTCCGGTTCTTTTTTAAGATCCGGCCCTTTAATGAGGAAAGTTTGCGCAATCATAAACAGGTTTCCGACTACCCAATAAAGAGATAGAGCTGCCGGGAAGCTGATGGCAAATACGATGATCATAATCGGCATAATCCAAAGCATCATCGCCATTTGCGGATTTTGCGTCGCATTGCCAGCCATCATAAGCTTTTGCTGCACAAATGTGGCAACACCGGCTACGATTGGGAGAATATAATAAGGATCTTTTTCTCCTAAGTCAAACCATAGGAAGCTATGCTCTGATATTGCCTGTGTTCTCATAATTGCATGATAGAAACCAATTAAAATCGGCATTTGAATTAAAATTGGAAAACATCCCGCTAATGGATTTACCCCATGCTTGGAAAAAAGAGCCATTGTTTCCTGCTGAAGCTGCTGCTGCGTTTTTTGATCTTTTGAACTGTATTTTTCTTTAAGCTTCTGCATTTCAGGCTGTAATGCCTGCATGGCTTTTGAGCTTCTGAGCTGCTTGATCATCAGCGGCAAAATTAATAAACGGATTAAAACTGTGACAATGATAATTGAAAGTCCATAGTTGTCTCCTGTCAGTTTAGCAACATACGTGATGACCTCAGACAATGGATACACAACGTACTTGTCCCAGAAGTGCGGACTATTTGCAGTGATCGGCTCTTTTACACTCGAACACCCAGCTAAAAGCACTAACATGCCGACCATACTAAGTAGTAACCATATTCTCCTTTTCAACAACATTTCCTCCTATAATCAATCTTTAATAACAAAGGTACTCTCCTAAAAAATACACACTTGTATGTATTTTAGCATCTTTCAGTTTTAAATGGTGTTGATTTTTCAGTCCAACCAGAAGGAAGCGCTTTTAAAACACTACAAATAACAGTGGAAATAACTATTTTGAAGATTTCTTGTATAAAGAGGATTTTCTGAACAAGTGCTGCAGACTTTTTTTAGTTTCCTCAAAGGTCAGCTGACTCGCAGGTTTTCTCGCAATAATGATATAGTCTTTTTGCTTCAGTTTGTCTTTCTCATCCTGTAAAACTTGCCGGATTAAACGTTTCACACGATTTCGAACGACTGCGTTTCCGATTTTTTTACTAACTGAAAGCCCCGCCCGAAACTCATCGGCCTCCGGCTGATCAAGCACATATAAAACAAACTGGCGATTCGCCATTGACGTTCCGTGCTTAAACACCTTTTGAAAATCTTCATTTTTCTTTAAACGATTTCGCTTCTTCATTTTTGACTCACTCCGATACTGGCTGGCGGAAAACTTTTATTTCTGTATTTAGAATATGGGCCGTCTGAAAGCCAGAGAAAAACCATCTCTAGCTGACAGCGCCGCATAGAACTTCTTTCCCTCTTAACGTGAAAAAAGACCACTGACATTATTCAGTGGCCTAAGCTGATAATACTTTTCTGCCTTTACGGCGGCGGCGTGCTAATACTAGACGTCCGTTTTTAGAACTCATACGGCTTCTGAAGCCATGAACTTTACTGCGTTTACGGTTATTCGGTTGAAATGTTCTTTTCATTTATGACACCTCCCTCGAGGAATAGCTGTTAAAGACAGTCTTACTTATTATATTTGCGTAACCTACTCATTGTCAACTTCACTAATACTTTTGTTTCTTGCAACCATAATAGGATAACACACCTTTCTAACTTTCGAAACCTTATTTTTCATATTCCTTAATTTAGCGAAAAAAATATGAATCTCCAGATTTTTTTGAGGCTCAAAACCCCATGTGGATATCTTTTTGGCGTTTTTTTAATATCCACAGGTGTTATCGACAACATTTTCACATTGCTAACTGTTGTGGACAATATTTTTTCAACAACTTGTACAGTTTGTGGATAAGATTATGAGACCCATTGCAAGCTCTCGTTTATTTTGATATTATATTTGTGTTTTAACTCTTAATTATTGAACTCACCTTTTTCCGTTATCCACAAACTGTGGATAAGATGTGGACTGTTTTCACACAGGGTGTGTAGAATGTTGTCCACAAGCTGTGAAAATTGTCGAAAAGCTATTTATCTACTATATTATATGTTTTCAACATTTAATGTGTACGAATGGTATGCGCCATTTGCTCTTTTTTTGTGTTCTATAACAGAAATCAGCTGGCCCAATTCAAAGAAAAGGAGGGACGTGCCGGAAAATGGAGAATATATTAGACCTTTGGAATCAAGCCTTGGTTCAAATTGAAAAAAAATTAAGCAAGCCAAGTTTTGAGACTTGGATGAAATCTACAAAAGCACACGCACTGCAAGGAGATACACTGACAATCACCGCTCCAAATGAATTTGCCAGAGACTGGCTTGAGTCCAGATACTTGCATCTCATTGCAGATACTATATATGAATTGACCGGGGAAGAATTGAGCATTAAGTTTGTCATACCTCAAAATCAAGACGAAGAAGACTTTATGCCAAAACCTCCAATAAAAAAGGTGGCAAAAGAAGAACCGTCTGATTTTCCTCAAAATATGCTCAACCCTAAATATACATTTGACACATTCGTCATCGGATCTGGAAACCGTTTCGCTCATGCCGCTTCTCTAGCTGTAGCTGAAGCACCTGCCAAAGCGTACAACCCCTTATTTATATATGGGGGCGTCGGATTGGGAAAAACGCACTTAATGCATGCGATCGGCCATTATGTCATAGATCATAATCCTTCTGCCAAAGTGGTTTATCTGTCTTCTGAGAAATTTACAAACGAATTCATCAACTCTATTCGTGATAATAAAGCTGTCGATTTCCGCAATCGCTATCGAAATGTCGATGTACTTTTGATAGATGATATTCAGTTTTTAGCGGGAAAAGAACAAACCCAAGAAGAGTTTTTCCATACGTTTAACACGCTGCACGAAGAAAGCAAACAAATCGTTATTTCCAGTGACAGACCGCCAAAAGAGATCCCGACACTTGAAGATCGCTTACGCTCTCGTTTTGAATGGGGACTGATTACGGATATTACGCCGCCTGATCTTGAAACAAGGATTGCCATTTTGAGAAAAAAAGCGAAAGCTGAGGGGCTTGATATTCCGAATGAGGTGATGCTTTACATCGCTAATCAAATCGACAGCAACATTCGGGAACTTGAAGGGGCGCTTATACGGGTAGTAGCGTATTCGTCCTTAATCAATAAAGATATAAACGCTGATCTGGCTGCGGAGGCATTGAAAGATATCATTCCTTCGTCAAAACCGAAAGTGATTACCATAAAAGAAATTCAGCGAATCGTAGGTCAGCAATTTAATATAAAGCTCGAAGATTTTAAAGCAAAAAAACGTACAAAGTCCGTTGCGTTCCCAAGGCAAATCGCAATGTATCTCTCAAGGGAGATGACCGACTCTTCCTTGCCTAAAATCGGGGAAGAATTTGGCGGGCGTGATCACACAACTGTCATTCATGCTCATGAAAAAATATCAAAAATGATGCTTGATGATGAGCAGCTTCAGCAGCATGTAAAAGAAATTAAAGAGCAGCTTAAATAATAGGCCCGAGGATAAACCCGGGAAAGTGTGAATAACTTTTCTTAAGTCATGCACAGTCTGTCCACATGTGGATAGGCTGTGTTTCCTGTCTTTTTCACAACTTATCCACAAATCCACAGGCCCTACTAGTACTTCTACTATTTTTAAAATATATATATATTATTATCCGTTAGGAGGATAAACATGAAGTTCACGATTCAAAAAGATCGTTTAGTTGAAAGTGTCCAGGATGTATTAAAAGCAGTATCATCCAGAACGACGATTCCCATTCTTACAGGAATTAAGATTGTTGCATCCGATGAAGGAGTATCCTTCACAGGAAGTGATTCCGATATCTCAATCGAATCCTTTATCCCAAAAGAAGAAGGGGATAAAGAAATCATCACGATAGAACAGCCCGGCAGTATTGTGCTGCAAGCCCGTTTTTTCAGTGAAATTGTAAAGAAACTGCCGATGTCCACTGTGGAGATTGAAGTGCAAAATCAGTATTTAACCATTATCCGTTCTGGAAAAGCTGAATTTAATTTAAATGGTCTGGATGCAGATGAATATCCTCATCTTCCGCAGATCGAAGAACATCATGCCATTCAAATCCCGACTGATTTATTAAAAAACCTGATTCGTCAAACGGTATTCGCAGTGTCCACCTCAGAAACACGCCCAATCTTGACAGGTGTAAACTGGAAAGTGGAAAACGGTGAATTATTATGCATCGCTACGGATAGCCACCGCCTTGCATTAAGAAAAGCGAAGCTCGATATTCCTGAAGACAGCTCATACAACGTAGTCATCCCAGGAAAAAGCTTAACTGAATTGAGTAAAATTCTGGACGACAATCAAGAACTTGTAGATATCGTGATCACAGAAACGCAAGTGTTGTTTAAAGCGAAAAATGTCTTGTTTTTCTCAAGACTTCTTGACGGAAACTATCCCGACACGACAAGTCTGATTCCGCAAGAGAGCAAAACAGAAATCATTGTGAATACAAAAGAATTTCTCCAAGCGATTGATCGTGCATCCCTTTTGGCAAGAGAAGGACGGAACAACGTGGTTAAGCTTTCTGCAAAACCTGCTGAATCCATTGAGATTTCATCTAACTCTCCTGAGATCGGTAAAGTGGTTGAGGCCGTTTTGGCAGATCAAATCGAGGGTGAGGAATTAAATATTTCTTTTAGCCCAAAATATATGTTGGATGCATTAAAGGTGCTTGAAGGAGCAGAAATTCGTGTAAGCTTTACAGGAGCTATGAGACCGTTTCTGATTCGCACGCCGAACGATGAAACGATCGTACAGCTTATCCTGCCAGTCAGAACCTATTAATTCAAAAACAATTCCGCTGCCGGTCCGATCCGGCAGCTTTTCTATTCAGAACCTGCTCCTACAAGTTTTCCCTTTCCCTATTTCGTTATTTTTTAGTACAATTAGATATTAGTGATATTTGAAAGAGGTCGATATAATGGCAAATCCAATTTCCATTGATACAGAAATGATCACGCTTGGCCAATTCTTGAAATTAGCTGATGTTATTCAGTCAGGCGGCATGGCAAAATGGTTTTTGAGCGAGCATGAGGTATTCGTTAACAATGAACCCGATAACCGCCGCGGCAGAAAACTGTATGTTGGAGATGTGGTGGCGATTGAAGGATTTGGTTCATTTCAAGTCGTCAATTAAAGCAGGTGACATTGTTTGTATATCCAAAATTTGGAATTAACGTCTTATCGTAATTACGAGCGTGCTGAACTTCAATTTGAAAATAAAGTGAATGTCATCATCGGTGAGAACGCTCAAGGGAAGACAAATCTCATGGAAGCGATCTATGTTTTGTCGATGGCGAAATCACATCGCACGTCAAATGACAAAGAACTTATACGGTGGGACAAAGACTATGCTAAAATAGAGGGAAGAGTGATGAAGCAAAACGGGTCGATCCCGATGCAGCTTGTCATTTCCAAGAAGGGGAAAAAGGGCAAGGTCAATCATATCGAACAGCAAAAACTGAGCCGGTATGTAGGAGCGCTGAATACAATTATGTTCGCGCCCGAGGACTTAAATCTCGTAAAGGGCAGCCCGCAAGTAAGACGGCGGTTTCTTGACATGGAAATCGGCCAGGTATCTCCAGTCTATTTGTACGATCTTTCTCTGTACCAGAAAATTCTTACGCAAAGAAATCATTTTTTGAAACAGCTGCAAAGCAGGAAACAGACTGACCAGACAATGCTCGACGTTCTGACTGAACAGCTGATCGAGACAGCTGCAAAGGTTGTCGTAAAACGCCTGCAATTTACAGCGCAGCTTGAAAAATGGGCGCAGCCGATCCATTCGGGAATTTCAAGAGGGCTTGAAGAACTGACGCTGAAGTATCAGACGGCTCTTGAGGTATCAGATCCCGAAGACTTGTCGAAAATAGGAGATAGTTACCAAAGGGCGTTTTCAAAGCTAAGAGAAAAAGAAATTGAGCGTGGTGTAACGCTGTCAGGACCTCATCGGGATGATGTTCTTTTTTATGTGAACGGACGCGATGTGCAAACATATGGTTCTCAGGGGCAGCAGCGGACAACGGCATTGTCACTCAAGCTGGCGGAAATTGACTTGATTCATGAAGAAATCGGAGAATACCCTATCTTACTTTTGGATGATGTGCTGAGTGAGCTGGATGACTATCGGCAGTCGCATTTGCTTCATACGATCCAAGGCCGTGTTCAAACGTTTGTCACTACGACAAGTGTAGATGGCATTGATCACGAAACCTTACATCAAGCAGGAATGTTCCGTGTGCAAAACGGTGCGTTAGTGAAGTGAAGAAATGAGGTGAGCAATTGTATATTCATCTGGGTGATGACTTTGTCGTTTCCACACGGGACATCGTCGGCATTTTTGATTATAAAGTAAACATGTCGCCGATTGTCGAAGAGTTTCTTGCTAAACAGAAACAAAAAGTAGTGCCGTCCGTAAACGGCACACCAAAGTCTATTGTAGTCACAATACAGAATATATATTACTCCCCCTTATCTTCCAGCACACTGAAAAAACGAGCGCAATTTATGTTAGAAATAGATTCTTAGCGGATCTTTAAAATAAATATATTGTTTAAGAAAAGTGTAGGTGAATGTGCGTGGCTATGGAACAGCAGCAAAATAGTTATGATGAAAATCAGATACAGGTATTAGAAGGATTGGAAGCTGTTCGTAAAAGACCGGGTATGTATATCGGATCAACAAACAGCAAAGGCCTTCACCATCTGGTATGGGAAATTGTCGATAACAGTATAGATGAAGCCCTGGCCGGTTATTGTTCAGAAATTAATATTGAGATTGAGAAAGATAACAGCATTACTGTAAGAGATAACGGCCGCGGTATTCCGGTCGGCATTCAGGAAAAAATGGGCCGTCCAGCGGTTGAAGTTATCATGACGGTGCTGCACGCCGGCGGTAAATTTGACGGAAGCGGTTATAAAGTGTCCGGAGGATTGCATGGTGTGGGTGCCTCTGTCGTAAACGCACTTTCAACGACCCTGGATGTGACCGTTCACCGTGACGGAAAAATTCATTACCAGGCATATGAACGCGGGGTTCCTATGGCTGATGTTGAAGTGATTGGTGAAACAGATACAACCGGAACCATTACTCACTTTGTTCCGGATCCAGAGATTTTTACCGAAACGACGGTATATGATTATGATTTGCTTTCTAGCCGTGTCCGTGAGCTTGCATTCTTAACAAAGGGCGTTAAAATCACGATTGAAGATAAACGCGAAGAAAAAGAACAAAAAAATGAATACTGCTATGAAGGCGGAATTAAAAGCTATGTTGAGTATTTAAACCGTTCGAAAGAAGTTGTTCATGAGGAACCAATTTACATTGAGGGCACGAAGGACGGAATTACGGTTGAAGTCGCTTTGCAATACAACGACAGCTATACAAGCAACATCTATTCATTCGCCAACAATATCAACACATACGAAGGCGGTACACATGAAGCAGGCTTTAAAACAGGTCTGACCCGTGTAATCAATGACTATGCCAGAAAAAAAGGTATTTTCAAAGAAAGTGATCCGAATTTAAGCGGAGATGATGTGAGGGAAGGCTTAACAGCGATTATTTCCATCAAACATCCCGACCCGCAGTTTGAGGGCCAAACCAAAACGAAGCTTGGCAACTCTGAAGCTCGGACAATTACAGATGCGCTATTCTCGGAAGCGCTCGAAACATTTTTGTTTGAAAACCCTGACTCTGCACGAAAAGTGATTGATAAAGGCCTTATGGCTGCCAGAGCACGTATGGCGGCAAAAAAAGCACGTGAGCTGACACGAAGAAAAAGTGCGCTTGAAATTTCAAACTTGCCGGGTAAATTGGCAGACTGTTCATCAAAAGATCCGGGTATTTCTGAACTGTATATCGTAGAGGGAGACTCTGCGGGCGGTTCAGCAAAACAAGGACGCGACCGTCATTTCCAAGCGATTCTGCCGCTCAGAGGTAAAATTCTGAATGTAGAAAAAGCGAGACTTGATAAAATTCTCTCAAACAATGAGGTTCGTTCGATGATCACCGCGCTCGGAACCGGTATAGGCGAAGATTTCAATCTTGAAAAAGCCCGTTACCATAAAGTCGTTATTATGACAGATGCTGATGTTGACGGCGCGCATATCAGAACATTGTTATTGACTTTCTTTTATAGATATATGCGTCAAATTATTGAAAACGGCTATATTTATATCGCACAGCCGCCGCTCTATAAAGTTCAGCAAGGGAAAAGAGTTGAATATGCTTACAATGATAAGCAGCTTGAGGAAGTGTTAAGCACACTTCCGCAAACACCAAAGCCAGGCTTGCAGCGTTATAAAGGTCTTGGAGAAATGAATGCGACTCAGCTTTG
This sequence comes from Bacillus atrophaeus, assembly GCF_001584335.1. Classification (GTDB taxonomy): domain Bacteria; phylum Bacillota; class Bacilli; order Bacillales; family Bacillaceae; genus Bacillus; species Bacillus atrophaeus. The sequence continues at coordinate 3,095 of NZ_LSBB01000001.1, read as the reverse complement.
GGAAACAACGATGGATCCTGATACAAGAACGCTTCTGCAAGTCACATTGGAAGATGCGATGGATGCGGACGAAACGTTTGAGATGCTGATGGGTGATAAAGTAGAACCGCGCAGAAACTTTATAGAAGCCAATGCAAGATACGTGAAAAATCTTGATATCTAATATGAGAAAGCCTTGTTTCCAATAAGAAATAAGGCTTTTTTCTCAAGCGGCCCTTGGCAGGGACATATATTCAGGCAATTCTTGCAAAACCCGTATATTCTAGCAATTTAATGTGTATAAACATAAGTTTATTGATATAATGGAGAATAGTGAAATCGTATTGAAGATCATAATGGACGATCTACTCCCACATAATTTCATGTGATACTTCAGGGAGGTTTTTTTAATGAGTGAACAAAATACACCGCAAGTTCGTGAAATAAATATCAGTCAGGAAATGCGTACATCCTTCTTGGATTATGCAATGAGCGTTATCGTATCCCGGGCTCTTCCGGATGTCCGTGACGGTTTAAAACCAGTTCACAGACGGATTTTGTACGCGATGAATGATCTGGGAATGACCAGTGACAAGGCGTATAAAAAATCTGCGCGTATTGTCGGAGAAGTTATCGGTAAGTACCACCCTCACGGGGATTCCGCAGTATATGAATCCATGGTCAGGATGGCGCAGGACTTCAACTACCGTTATATGCTTGTCGACGGTCATGGAAACTTTGGTTCTGTAGACGGAGACTCAGCCGCTGCGATGCGGTACACCGAAGCCAGAATGTCTAAGATCGCCATGGAAATTCTGCGAGACATTACAAAAGACACGATTGATTATCAAGATAACTATGATGGTTCAGAGAGAGAACCTGTTGTCATGCCGTCAAGATTCCCAAACCTGCTTGTAAATGGAGCAGCCGGTATTGCAGTCGGAATGGCTACAAATATACCGCCGCACCAGCTTGGAGAAATTATTGACGGAGTGCTTGCCGTAAGCGAGAACAAGGACATAACAATCCAAGAGCTGATGGAATTCATTCCTGGGCCGGATTTCCCGACTGCCGGACAAATTTTAGGCAGAAGCGGAATCCGCAAGGCGTATGAATCCGGAAGAGGTTCTATTACGATTCGGGCAAAAGCAGAAATTGAAGAAACACCGTCAGGGAAAGAAAGAATTTTAGTAACAGAACTCCCTTACCAGGTGAATAAAGCGCGTCTAATTGAGAAGATTGCTGATCTTGTCAGGGATAAGAAAATTGAAGGAATAACTGATTTGCGTGATGAGTCTGACCGTAACGGTATGCGGATTGTCATTGAAATCAGACGAGATGCCAATGCACATGTTATCCTGAACAATCTGTACAAACAAACGGCCCTGCAAACTTCCTTCGGGATTAACCTGCTGGCGCTTGTTGACGGCGAGCCGAAGGTATTAAATTTAAAGCAGTGTCTGGTGCATTATCTTGATCATCAAAAAGTGGTAATCAGACGAAGAACTGCTTACGAGCTTAGAAAAGCAGAAGCAAGAGCCCATATCTTAGAAGGGTTAAGAATAGCCCTTGATCACCTTGATGCAGTCATTTCCCTCATCCGGAATTCTCAAACGGCTGAGATCGCAAGAAATGGCTTAATCGAACAGTTCTCTCTGACTGAAAAGCAGGCCCAAGCCATTCTCGATATGAGATTACAGCGTTTAACCGGCTTGGAACGTGAAAAGATTGAAGAGGAATATCAATCACTTGTTAAACTAATTGCAGAGCTTAAAGAAATCTTAGCTAACGAAGAAAAAGTGCTAGAGATTATCCGTGAAGAGCTGACAGAGATAAAAGAGCGTTTCAATGATAAGAGACGTACAGAAATTGTGACAGCAGGTCTTGAAACAATTGAAGATGAAGATCTGATAGAAAGAGAAAATATAGTCGTTACGCTGACACATAATGGCTATATTAAACGACTCCCAGCTTCAACCTACCGCAGTCAAAAACGCGGAGGTAAAGGCGTGCAGGGAATGGGGACGAATGGAGATGACTTTGTAGAGCATCTGATTTCGACTTCCACCCATGATACGATACTCTTCTTCTCCAATAAGGGGAAAGTTTATCGCTCAAAAGGGTATGAAATCCCTGAATTCGGACGAACTGCAAAAGGAATTCCGATTATAAACCTGCTTGAAGTAGAGAAGGGCGAATGGATTAACGCGATTATCCCGGTAAGTGAATTTGATGAGAAGCTCTACTTATTCTTCACTACAAAACACGGGATTTCAAAACGCACAACTCTTTCTCAATTCGCAAATATTCGAAACAACGGTCTTATCGCTTTAGGACTCCGTGAAGACGATGAGCTGATGGCTGTCCGTCTCACAGACGGCACAAAACAAATCATTATCGGTACGAAGAACGGCTTGCTTATTCGGTTCCCGGAATCTGACGTAAGAGAAATGGGACGTACTGCGGCAGGCGTTAAAGGAATAACACTGACTGATGATGATATAGTTGTCGGAATGGAAATATTAGAAGATGACTCCCATGTCCTCATCGTGACAGAAAACGGATACGGTAAACGTACTCCGGCTGAAGATTACAGAACCCAGAGCCGCGGAGGCAAGGGACTTAAAACATGTAAGATTACAGAAAACAATGGCCGATTGGTTACGGTGAAGGCGACTAAAGGAGAAGAAGACCTGATGATCATCACAGCAAGCGGCGTGCTGATCAGAATGGATATTGAAGATATCTCTATAACAGGCCGTGTAACCCAAGGGGTTCGTCTCATCCGTATGGGCGAACAAGAACATGTGGCCACAGTAGCATTAGTAGAAAAGAATGACGAGACTCAAGAAGAAGATGAGCCGGAAGAAGAATAAAAAAGAGGCAGCCGATCAAAGGCTGCCTCTTTTTTTATAAACAGATAAACAAGATCCAATAAGAAATAAAAAAAGTCTTTGACAGTCTGAATAAGTATGATATAATTCATTCTGTTGTCTTTTAAGAAAGGCACAGGCGTCAAAAACTTTTCGAAAAAAAGTATTGACCCAGACAGTTTGAAATGTTATGATTAAATGGTCGCTTCAAGAGCGGCACACAAAGTTCTTTGAAAACTAAAC